>NZ_CM187619.1:3427500-3680000 GCF_059888585.1 Microvirga sp. BF8
ATTCCTTGGGCGCAACCTCTGGGGTGGCTCCGCTTGGCGCTTGGGCTTCGAAGAAGATGGAGGGAACGAGAAAATGAGAGGCTAACCGGCTCGTCTCGCCAGAGAAATATGGGGATCATGCTTAACGTTGCAAGAGCCCGAATGGCGGAGGCCGCGTCCTGCTCGGCCCCGATCGTGACCTAGGGAATTTGGAGGGCGACAGCCCCTTTGAGACTCCGCCTGTCTGAATTGTTTAGTGAATTTCGGTCTCGGCGACAATGGCCTTGGATCAGAACGACATCAACCCGATATGGGCCGTGCTCAAGCGACAGGACTCCGGGATTGTGGGAAAGCCGCGCATGGGAGCGTCCCTATCTGGATCACGATTCTACGGCTGCCGACAAGCTGACGACATGGCCAAACGTTGTGCTACTGAAGGCACTACCATCACCCCGGCTTGGCGCTGGTGATCATCCACCGGATGTCGGACCAGAGGCGGTCGTCTGCTTCTTTGGCATTATTGGTGCGGAACCTGTCGTGCTCGATGACAGGGGACGGTGGTCCACCGGCCGTACGGTTCACGTTTTCGAACAACGCACGCAGTCGAGCCTTCCGCTGTCGGTATGTCTCGTCCTGATAACCCATTGTCTCGACGACAACGGTAGAATGGAGAACGTCAGGCCCTTCCGCGGTCAGGACGAAGTCAGGCAGACATAACTCTCTGGCCTCGCCGTCACCGAGCGGTCCAAGATCAAAGAGCGGCTTCGAGATGTCGACGGTGATGCCGAATTTCTCGGCCAGCCAATTCCGACAGCGAAGGATCTGTTTCAAGGATGCGCGTTCGAGGTCGCTGTCCACCAGGGTGAGGCGGTTCCATGCGACACAGGGATGGGCATATGCTCGAACGATTGTGGCATCTTGCGAAGCAGGCGTCTCCCGCGCGACCACGCCGATCACCAAGTAGGGCGGCCGTCGCGCGATCTCCCCCTCACCAAAAGTCGAAAGGGTGCCGGTCACGTCTATCGGAGGGATGTCCTGCCGCGTCGGCAAAAGCCTTCCACCCTCGATTCCGCTGAAGGTTGAGATAAAGATTCCGTGCGGCCTGCCCCACCCCAATCGTGCTGCTCTCCGGCGACCTTTGTCTTCAGTTCTGCGAATTCATGGAGCGACAAGGCAAGCCATTCATCGAGCGGAGTTCCAGGAGCGATATCCACGTGCGCGGCGGCGGCCCTGATCGCATCGAGTTGGGGATCGAGCTGCCAGCGCGGTCCGTCGCCCATCCCGATCCGATCCAAGCCCGCGAGGGACAGCAACTCACACAGCACCCGAGCCAATCCCGGACGGCTCCTGTTTGTGGTCACGTGACGCGTCTGTCTTGGTTCCTGGCGACGCCTCGCCTCGAAGGGCGGTACGAGCCTGAACGTCAGCTTCCCATCCGCCGATCGGGGAGACCGTCCATAGGACCGAACCATGGAGTGCTGGGATTCCGCATCCCGCTCGAATACGCAGGTTTCCGCATGCTCGGTGCCGTACCCGCGATCCTCCCTCCGAATTCCTCCTTTTGCCAAAGGGAACAGAAGAGGCGGCCGTCCACCGACCTTCGTGCAGTCGCAGGCGATCCAATAATCCTGCAATCTCAACGTGCGGGTGAGATTCTCGCCATCAGGCCGAGCTTCAGGCCGTGCAAACCGCCCGAATGCCTTCCTAAGCGTGTCGACATCCGCCTCAGCGAGGCGTTTCCCGTGCCCGAAGCTCCCCTTCTTGACCTTGAGCATCTGTCCTGTTTCCTGGTGTCTTGCATTTGCGGGATATTCCCTATGGCTGATAGGGGGACAGCACCTTGCCTTGCAATGACAATCCGCAATTCAATCCCGATGGGCAGTTCGGACCTGTCATCCAATGGAGAAGCGGTTGGAGGCTGCTTCTGTCCTTTTTAGGACGCATTCCCGAGGAGGTGGCCGCCTCGTGCGGTCTCGTCTCCCCTGATGGCGACGGATACTGGAGCAGTGGTGACGCAAGGACCACATGGGAATGCAAGGAGATAATCGGCCTGCTGATCTCCTCCGCGGTCGAGGACGGCTTTTGCCCGCCGGATGCCAGAGCGGCGGCCGATGCAATCCCCGACGGCTACATCGAGTCGGAGATCTCATGCGTGGCACTGGAGGACGTCCCCTAAATCAACCGCCCCACGACCATGCGCCGAAACACCTGTAATGACCTGGCCCCGCAGGCGCATGGTGGCCAGCCCCGGGAGCACCTGCTGGGGATTGCCAATGGCATCCAACCCAAGTCGACGATGGGATCGGGTTCCCCTTTCCTCAGGGTGAATTCCGAAGCCTGTCCTCGGTGCCGACCAGCGTGAAGATGTCCGCAAGCGCGTCCAGCGCCGCCACGAGCCACGTATCCCTTGCGGCGTGGTCCAGTTCGTCCGCTGCCTCCGGTGGGCACGTCGACTGAGGCCGGACGGATGAAGCCGTCCTCCTACTACGACCGCGTGGTCGACGTGATGGAGGAGTTGGTGAAGTTCACCCTCCTGACGCGCGACCGCTCGGACTACCTCACCGACCGCTACAGCGAACGCAGGGAGGCGGCGGAGAAGGAAGCCAAGCGGCTGGCCGCCATGGCCATGAGCCACGAGGTCAAGGCAGCCGAGTAGCCGACGATCCTGGACGGCACGGTTCCATCGAACGGTATTGGGTTGCATACAAAGGGAACGGATCAGGGCATTTGGCGTTACCCGGCCGACAGCGGTCAACGCGAACGGCCATGCTTGTTGCCGGGCTGAGTGACTTGCCATATAGTGGGGCCATGATCATGAGCAGCATGTCCATCCATCTCGAGCATGGCTTTACGCCTGACGGACGCTATCACGTCATCACGTCGCCTGACATCGAAGGGTTGCTCGTGATCGGCGACACGCTTGAAGAGGCCGAGCAGGAGGCCCTGATCCTGATCCGGGAAATCCGCCGGATCCAAGGCCACGCGGCCGAGGCGATCAAGACGGTCGAGTTGGAAGAAGTCGCAGCCTAAGTACTGACCTTGATATACTGCGTTGATTTCAAGGAGGTGGAGAGCTTCCTCCTGACGAAGGGGTACGTGCGGCAATATTTGGAGGGCGACAGCCCCCTTGAGACCCCGCCCATTTGAATCCTCTGGTGAATTTCGCTCCGGCGACACCGGCTTTGGACCGGAACGACATTGCCTTGCGATTGACTGGACTTAAGCGACAGGATTCCAGGATTGTGGGGCAGCCGCGGATGGGAGCGTCTCTACCTGGATCACGATTCTACGGCTGCCGACAAGCTGGCGGCATGGCTAAACGTTGTGCCACTGAAGGCACTACCGTTACCCTGGCTTCGCGCTGGTGATTGTCCACCGGATGTCGGACCAAAGGCGGTCGTCTGCATCTTTGGCATGATTGGTGCGGAACCTGTCGTGCTCGATGACAGGGGTCGGTGGTCCGTCAATCGTACGGTTCACGTTCTCGAACAATGCACGCATTCGTGCCTTTCGGTGTCGATATGCTTCGTCCTGATATCCCATCGTCTCGATGATGACGGTGGAGTGACGGACGTCAGTCCCATGTGCGGTCAGGACAAAGTCAGGAAGGCAGATTTCTCTTGCCTCGTCGGCCGTACCCGGTCCTACGTCGAAGAGAGGCTTTTGGACGCTGACTTGAACGCCAAGCTTCCTTGACAGCCATCTCCCGCAACTAAGAATCTGAGCCAGGGTTTCGCGTTCAAGACTGCTGTCGACCAGTGTCAGGTGGTCCCAGTCGACACAGGGATGAGCATAGGCCCTGACGATTGCCGCATCGGGGGACGCCTGGGCTTCCTTTGCCACCAACCCGATTACAAGGTAATATGGGCGACGGGCATTACGTGCCTCTCCGAAGATCGCGAGTGTGCCGGTTACGTCGATTGCGGGGATGTCCCGTCGTGTCGGGAGAAGCGTTCCCTGCCCGATCTCCTTGAATGTCGAAATGAAGATTCCGTGTGGCCTGCACCCGATCCAATCCTGACCCTCAGCGGCGACTCGTGTCTTCAGGTCTGCAAGTTCCTGTAGCGATAGGGCCAGCCATCGGTTGAGTGGCACGCCAGGCGCGATATCGATATGGCCCGCGGCAGACCTGATCGCTTCAAGTTGCGGGCCGAGCTCCCGCCGCGGGTTTTCATTCAAGCCGATATAATCCAAGCCGGCGTCGGCCAGGAGCTCGCACAGCATCCTTGCAAGTCCCGGACGGCTCCTGTTGGTGGTCACGTAACGAGTTTGCCGGGGTTCCTGGCGGCGTCTAGCCTCGAAGGGCGGAGCAAGCCCAAACGCCAGTCTCCCCTCCGGCGACCGGGGAATCCGTCCATAGGACTGAACCAAGGTACGTTGGGATTCCGCATCCCGCATGAACTCACATGTTTCCGCATGCTCGGTCCCGTGCCCACGATCCTCTCTTTGAATTCCACCTCTTGCCAGGGGAAAAAGGAGAGGCCGTCGTTCGCCAACCTTCGTGCAGCCACACCCGATCCAATGCCCCTCCATGCTCAATCTGCGGGTGAGATCCTCCCCATACGGGCGGAATTCCGGTCGCGCAAATCGCCCGAACGCCTTCTTGAGTGTCTCGACATCAGCTTCCGGGAGGCTCGTCCCATGTCCGTAGCTGCCCTTCCTAAGCTTATACATCTGCCCTGAATCCTGGTGTCTTGCGTTCCCGGCGGTTCCCCTACGGCTGGACAGGGAGACACCACTTTGCCTGACAATGACAATCCGCAATTCATTCCGGATGATCAGTTTGGCCCTGCCGTACACTGGAAAAGCGGCTGGATGCTGATGCTGTCGTTTTCAGGCCGCCTGCATCAGGAAGGGGCTGCCCTGTGTGGCTTGGTTTCGCCTGATGGCGACGGCTACTGGAGCCGCGGGAGTCTCAGGACAACCAATGAATGCAAGGAGGCGATCGGTATACTGATCTCGTCCGCAGTGGAAGAAGGCTTCCAGCCGCCCGATGCAACGGCAGCGACGGATGTCATTCCGCCCGGTTTCATCGAGAAGGAAATCTGGGGCATCACCGAGGAGAATTCCTCCGGGTTGCATTGCTGAGAAATCCCGCGTTGAACTCCTTGGCGTTGCCGTCCGCAGCCACGACATCCTGAAGGAGGTCGAGGAAGCCCACGGCGCTGGGAGCTTCCTCAATATCGATCACCCTTGGATCAGGAAGCAGATCAAATGGACTTTCATTCCGACAGCCCAGTCCTGTCGCAGGACCGTCTCGCTGCCGCAGCCCGGTGCCGCTCCGTCAGTGTGGAGCCGGAGGGCTAAGCGCTTTGGGAGCGCAGACCGGCGTTGCTGACCCGGGTCGGTTGGAGCATTCGGACCCGCTCCTTCAGGACATATCCCGCAGCCTCGCCTCGGTTCCGACCAGCGTGAAGACGTCCGCAAGCGCACTCAGCGCCGCCACGAGCCAGCGATCCCTGGCGGCATGGTCCTGCTCGCCTACAGCCTCCGGCGGGCACGTCGAGCGGAGCACGCAGTGCCCCTCGCCGTCCCTCACCATGACGAGACCGGGTAGGCGTTCCGCCAGCACGGGTTCGACGAGACCGGCGATGCGGTAGCGGCGCTGGCTCAGCTTGGCGGAGCAGTCGACCGTCAGGTCGATGGTCTCCCCGAGCCTCAGCAGGGCGGTGACGCGCTTGGTGATCGCGGTGTACCAAAAGCCGCCGTCCGCAGTCGCGATCCGGGGGGTGCGCCAGCGCCGAACCCGCGGGAGTCCTGCCAGCCAGCGCTCCGCCTCCGGCATCGTCCCGAGATCGTCAGCGCGGCCGTCGTCCGGGAACAGGGCATTCACCTCAGCCCGCGACGCCAAGCCCACGGCATCCCGCCCGACCTTCAGGACTTTCACGCCGGCGTCGGTGAGGTGGCGCGCAACCGACCTCGGATGGCACCTAAAGCTGTGGGCCAGGCGATCGGTCGCGACATACCTGGCGCATACCTCGTCCAAGGACTGGGGACAGACTCCGCCGCGCCACAGTTCCTGGCCGACAGTGAGTAAGTGTCCTTCCCTGACCAGCATCCGCACGGTCGCGAGCGACACCCCGAGCCTTCTCGATGCCTCTGAGACGGAAACGCCGGGATCCTGCGGCCTCACCCCGGCCTCGGCCGCATCGAACCTCAGGGCACGGAAGCCACGGCCCCTCCCTCCCCTTCCGGCCGGAATGACCTCCCCCGACATCACGAGGCACGCCAGGACCCCGCTCCTGCATCGCATCGTGGTCGCCTTGCGCTCGAACCCGATCGACGGGACGGTCGGCTTGGCAAATCCGGCGAGGCGCGAGAGCAGCGCGGCGACATCCGGCCTGTGGTAGGCCTTCGAGCGGGAAACCCGGTCGCGTTTCGGCACGCACCGCAGGAGCGATGCCTGCTCCAGCTTTGCAAGGTCAGTGACCCGCAGGCCGAGGGCAAAAGCGGTCTCGCGGGAATCCATCGCGGTGTCGATGGCCGCCCTCGCGGGCTCGACCTCCTCGAGCGTGAAGTACAGGCGCGAGGCCCCTCCCCTCGGGCCCGGCGCCACGTCGTCGAGGCCCGGGATCCGACGCACCGCCCTGGTGCCGATGCCGAGACGCGCCGCGAACTCGGTGAGCGTCAGCTTGCCATCGGGAACCTGGGTGGGTGGCTTGCTCCTGCCGCGCGCCGAGCGGCGGCCATGCCCGTCCACGATGTCGACCATCGTCCCGAGGATGATGGCGGCAAGTGGATCGGGCCGGACCCGGAGCAGGTCGGCGAACCATCCGAAGAGACCTCCGACCGACCGCTCCGCACGTGGCGGAAGGGCTGCCGCCTGCCGATCGGCATGTTCGCCGAGGGACTGATGGAGATCGGACCGCGCGGATGCCAGGGCAGCGTATCCCTTGGCCTGACGGGCCACCAGCACCTCGCGCAGGACCTTCGGCTTGTGTTGCGGCTCGCCCAGCAGCATCGCGCCGAGCGTCCGCACGGTCCACATGACGTCGTCCAGGCGGTGGGGGTCGAGCAGGGGTGCCGGACGGGGCGGGGCACCGGAGAGCCGGCGGACGAGGTGGAGTTCCAGGCCCTCCAGCGGTTGCTCCAGCCGCGGGGACTCGATGGGCAGGTAGCGGCCGTCGTGATCGAAGGCGAGATCGGTCGGGGCCCAGGTGACCCTGCCTGTCGCCGGATCCCCGAGGATCGGGACACCGTGGTACGGGCACGTCATGTAGAACTTGAAGTCCCAGAACACCCGGTGATGAACGCTCTCGTGCAGGCAGGCCGGGCAGTAGCGGCGGTGCCTGATCGACCACGTAAACCTCGTCACCTCCTCGCCGCGCACCTCCGTCCGGTTCCCGATCCTGCGCGCCGTGTTGGCCTCTAGGTCGTCCAGGCGTTCGACCTCCGAATTGGCGGCAATCCGCAGGCACGTCATCGGGGAAAGGTAGCGATCGTTCAGGCCGAACTGGATGCAGAAGGGCGGGACGCTCGGCTGGCCGTTCGCCCGCAGGGCGCGGCGCAGCCAGCCATGCGCCGTCTCGAACTCGAGCGGCTCCGGCGCATAGCGGAAGGCGACCGTCGTCGAGAACTCCTCGCCGTCCGGCCAGAACCCGCCGCGGAGGGGACCGAGGTCGTTCATTTCGGCACCTCACGCCGGCCCACCATGTGATCCTCGAGGCGGTCGACGAAATGCGTGAAGGTGTCGCCGGGCCGCCGGAAATGGACCCCCATGGCGCGGAGGTGCTCATGCCGGATGCACTCGGCGTTCTCACCGAGGGCACGCTCGGCTGCGTCCCGCACGTGCAACCCGGTGAAGGCGGGCGAACCGTTCGACAGGTCGTAGAAGTGGGCGGCCCAGACGGCGAGCCCAGACTTCCGCTTGAATGGCAGCAGCTCATCCAGGTCGTCGAGGTACATGGTGTAGTCGTCGCGGCCGCCGCGATGCCAGTCCATGCCGACGACGACGTGGTTCGCAAGGCGCCCGATGTAGGGATGGCCTGTCTCGATCAGCCTGTGCGTCGCGGCAGACCCGACCAGCAGAATGTTGCAGATTCCTGCGTCGCGGACTGACCGAAGGTTCGTCATCAGGTCGGCTGCATACTTCACGTTCCGGTTGATGACCCAGCCGATGTCATCGATGACCCAAAGCTCGACGCCGAAACGGTCAGCCATCTCCATCGCGAGCCGGGTAAGAAGCCGGATGTTCGGCCTGTCGCTTTGGACGACACCGGTCAATTGCTCGATCGACGCGATCATGACGTGCTTGGCCGACCAGTTCGACGTGCACTCGACGTGAACGACGGGGGTCGTCTTCCGGTCGGACCTGCGGCCGTTCACGTCGGCGGCGTACCGCTCGACGATCCTAGTCTTTCCGGAGCGGAAGTCCCCGACCAGCATCTTCATCTGGCCTTTTCCTACGATCCCCTCGCCGACCGGGTAATGCAGCCTCTCGACGAAGCGGTAGCCTTCCCGGAACGCCGGGTGATCGACGTGCATCGTCTCGACCATCCCGAGCCGTTCGGCCATCGGGATCCGGTCGACGGTCCTCCGGGTCTCTTCCGTGAACCTGGTCGTGTGGAAGGTGCGCGGTGCGCGAAGCCCGATCATTCCGACCACCCCCTTGCCCTCTTCATCGCGGCGATGCGCTCGAGTTCCGCATCGACGTCCTCCTGCGTCGGGACGGACGGCCCGGGGGCGGGAGGCTCTCCCGGCACCCCGCGGTCGATCTCGACCATGCGCCCGTCCTCCCGCCTGTACTGGCGGACCTTGCCCGCCCGCTCCGGATCCGGCGGCCTGTGGATCGGCGACGCATTGGGCGGCAGTGCTTCCGTCTCGGGTACGGACGGCAGGTTGACCATGTCGAGGACATCGGCGCTCGCCGTCGGGCTGTGGGTGCCGCGCGTGATGGTGCTCGCGATGCGCTTTTGCTGCTCGCTCATCTTGATGCGGGTGATGATGCCCTCGATGTCGTGGAGCTTGCGGAGGTCGTCGATCTCCGACGAGAGCTGCGCAGCCGCGCTGTAGTGCTCGGCCAACAGCGCCTTCGCCCTGGCCTCGTCCGCCTCGACCTTGGCCTGACGCTTCAGGAGTTCATGGACATCCTTGGTCAACCCTGTGGCATAACCCGCGTCGGCCGGACAGACCGGCACCTTCAAGGGCTCCTCGAGGAAGTCCGCATGCACCCAGATGGCGCTGAGGTCGTTCGCGTTCCTCAGGCAATCGTATTGCGCGCCCTTGGTGTGCCGCTCGTGGAGCGTGATTTGGGTCAGGTCGGGCGACCAGTAGGTGATGTAGTCGAAGGTCACCCCCTGCCGTTGGATCGTGAGTTGTTTGCGGTCCCCGGTCAGCCTGTCGAAGATCAGCGGGTTCATCATCGGGCGGCGGGGAATCTTGCCGATCTCGCGGTCCCAGATGGCACTGGGCACGCCGACCGAGTTGCGGGTCAGGCCGATGCCCTTCTTGGGCAGGACATTCAGGTTCGTGCAGATGAAGTGCACGATCAGGTAACGGAGTTCCGAGAGCTTCAGCATCGGCGGTTTCCGTGTCTCCTCGTGGAGCTTCCGTTCTTTCACGTTCCCCATGACGGTGCCCGGCACCATGTGTCCGACCTCTTCGTTGACGTAGCGGTTTGCCGCCTCGAGCCCGCCCTTGAGCTGGGGCGATGCCGGGGCGAGTTCGACGATGTCGAAGCCAAGGTGCTTGGCGGCCAGTTCCATGCTGTGTCCGACGAAGTGCGCGGCGCGGTCGACGACGAGGAAGA
Organism: Microvirga sp. BF8; assembly: GCF_059888585.1. Taxonomy (NCBI): domain Bacteria; kingdom Pseudomonadati; phylum Pseudomonadota; class Alphaproteobacteria; order Hyphomicrobiales; family Methylobacteriaceae; genus Microvirga; species Microvirga sp. BF8. The sequence continues at coordinate 3,437,228 of NZ_CM187619.1, forward strand.
GGAACTTCCCGTGGAAGCGCCAGTCGAGGCCGGGATAGGCCTCCATGTCCTTCGGCTGCCAGGCATGTCGCAGGGCCTCGACGAAGCTCTCGAACGAGGGGGCGCCAACCGCGAGGGCGAAGCCGAGGATCACGCCCGTCTTCCGGTCACGGATCATGATCAGCCAAGGGCGGCCCAGCGGGATCAGCTTGACGTCGTCGCAGACCTCGCAGTCCATCTGAAGGTCGTCGACCTCCACGGTGTGCAGCGGACATTCCGGAAGCAGACGCCGGATGATCGAGCCGTGGCGCCGGGTTGCGATCTCGGCGTCATATCGGACGTAATCCTTAACGTAATCCGGGATGGCCTTCATCCTCCGCTGCACCGTCCGGAGGTCCGGCAACTGGTCCGGATCGAGTCCATAGAGCCTCCTGCACACCCTCATCAGGAAGCCGAGCGCATGGGTGGCCCGTCCCTTGGGCAGCTTGAGGGCCTTGAACAGGCAGCGCTGCATCAGCTTCTCGACCGCATCGCCGAAGATGCTCGGTTGGGCGAGAGCCGTCGATTTCCGCATGGCTGTCTCGACCGGGTCGTACCACGCGTTCTGGAGGTTCTTGTCGATCTCGCGTAGCACGGTCGACCAGCAAGGGATCTCAACCCCCGTCGGCGCACCCTCGATCGTCGTCATGATGCGCTCGATGGCCGTCCTCGATCGCTTGAACCGGGGATCGAAGTAGCACTTGCGGGCGTACCAAGCCTTCGTCTCCTCCCAGGTCCAGCCCTCCCCGAGTTCCAGCGTCAGGCCCGATAACCTGCCGCGGCCCGCAGCGGTCATCGGGTCGCACGAGAGCGGCCGGATGCCGTTGTTGGCTTCGAGGATCTCCAGCGACGCGTCGGTCTCGTAGAACTTCCGGCCGTTCGTCGCCATCTCGGCGAAGACGATGATCCTGGGGTGGGCGGCATCGCCGGGAAGGATCGACTCGACGGTGCAGATGATCTTCTCCGTCGGGATCCAGGGCTTGCCGCGGACATAGACGTCACCGACCGCGATATCGACTTCCTGTACGGGGCGTGAGGATCCGAACAGGGCGAGCCAGGCAGGATTGTGGACGTTCATGCTTACCCCTCCCCTGCCGGGGGCAGCCACGTGGCGTCCGACAGCCCGTCTCGGTGGTCGAGGCGGATCTCACCGCTCACGGCCATGGCGGAGATGGTCGGGAGAACCCGATCGTACTGACTCTCCCATACGGTGCCCTCGAACCCGGTGGGGAGACGGACCGAGCGGCGGATTTGGCCGATGGTCGTCGGCAGCCCCAGTTGCATGAGGGCGCCGCGGACCGCGATGAGCGCCTCCCGGTCCCGTGTCTCCTTCGAGTGCGCGTACAGCACGACGAGGTTGGAGTAGAGCGGCTCGACCCTGAGCGTCACCTCGTCGACGGCGCCGTAGAGGATCCCGTGATCCTCGAGATAGACCTCCTTCAGCAGTTCGGCGCGCCTCTTCCAGGTGGGTGACGCGAGGACGGAGCGCCTGACGAAATCGAGGACCTGGACGGTGCCGTCCTTACGGAGCACGGCGAAGTCGGGCACGTGTCGGAAGGTGATCACCGATCCGTCCGCCTCGAAGGCATGGAAGGTGATCTCGTGCGGGCGGTCCGCGACAAGGGCGGTGCCCGGGTTCGTCAGCACGTGGATCATCCCGGCCTCCTGGGTGGGATCGTGCGCGAACACGAAGCCCCTTGCGGCGAGCCCCGTCGTCATCTTCGTCCGCGAGGGACCGCGCCGCTTTGGCTTAGGTTCGTCCACAGGCACGTGGCGGTGGCGATCGAGCCCGAAGTTCGCAGGCTCGATGCGGGACGGTCTGGAGGTCGGTCTCCTCATGGCATGGCTCTTTCGTTCCCGCCGACGGTGTCGTGCAGGTTGGTGGAATCCGATGTCGCTTGCGGGCGCCGCTCCGGCTGTGGGTGCGCCGGGTCGGCCTGCCCAGGGCGACGGCTACGGTCGTGAACGCAACGTCGGGCGAGGCACCCGACGCAGGCTCCCGGACGCGTCCGGGCAGGCGGCACGAGTCCTTGGCGAGGCGGGCCGGGAACCGTCCATTCCGACGCGGGACGCGCGGATCGGGATGGCGGGGCTTGTCAGGCGCATGGCAAAATCCTCCCTGGTCCGCGGGCAGGCGCTCGCGGATTCAATCCCTCTGGAAAGGGTCGCTGGTCAGACTCCGAAGGTTTCAGTCCATTCGATCCGGGCTTGCGCGAATCGACCCAACCAGGATGCACGTTTTGGTTCCCGCGTCCGGGACTTTCTCGCAGTCGGCAGGATTCGCGCGAAGTCGCCGTGCGCGGCCAGCCATTCCTTGCGAGTCCTATGGACCAAGTATGGCGACCGGACCGGCGCCGGGCTCGGCGAGGACGGCGGACATGTCCGCCGGGGAGGCTCGCGCATGCAGTCCCAAATGATCGGAAAGCCTCCCCAGGGCGTTCCTGCGCGCGCCCAGCATCGCGCGTGCGCGTCCCAGGCATTCGCTCAAGGTCCGCTCCACCCCAGCCCTGAGCGCGGGATCCGCACGGAGCCGCGTCACTAGCCCGGAGTCATCCCTCGGCGACAGGTACACGAGCCCATCGCCCAGCCCCAACGACACTTCCATGGCGGTCGCGATCACCGTTGCCTGCTGGAGGTCGCTCCCATCGGACCCGCCGCCTCCGTCGCCCCAGGCGCCGAGCACGATCTCCTCTGCGGCGAGCCCCGCCAGAAGCACGGTGATCTCGGCAAGGTAGCCTGCACGCGTGCGCATCGCGCCGGAGCGACAGTAGGCCGTGTGGCCGGCGGTCGACCTCGGCGAGACCTCGCGGTACACACAGACCTCCGTGAGGGTCTGTCCGGTCTCGTCCGCCAGCAGGCAGCCGACGACCGCGTGGCCCGCCTCGTGGATGCAGACGCGCCGGAAATCGGCCTCGGAGAGACGTCGCCTCCGCGGCAGGGCGGCGGTGAGGTCGTGCATCCCGAGATCCCGCCGCTCGCGCCGCGCCATGCGCCGGGCGTCGCGCACCACCTGCTCGATCACCGCACCCGTCGCGCCCTCGAGCCGCTCCGCCGCCTCCGTCAGGTCGGTGCCGGGAAGCGCGCCGCCGAGATGGTGCCGCAGGATGCCCTTGCGTGCCTCCAGGTCGGGCAAGGGAATGACGACGTGCCTGTCGAGGCGGCCGGGACGCCTGATCGCGGCATCGATCTTCTCCGGCAGGTTGGTGGCGCCGACGACGACCACGCCCTCGCGCCCCTCCGCGCCGTCGAGGCACTCGAGGAAGCCGTTGATCACCTCGCGGCTGTATTGCTCGTTGTGCCCGCCGAGCCGCTCCCGGTCGCCGAACGAGTCGAGCTCGTCGACGAACAGGATGCAGGGCGCGTCGGCCTTCGCCTCCTCGAAGGCGCGGCGCATCGCCTTGAGCAGGTCGTCGAGATGGCCCTTGGCCTGCCAGCGCGCGAGCGAGTGCAGGTGGACCGGAACCATGCACGTGGCGGCCAGCGCCCGCGCGAAGATGGTCTTGCCCGTCCCGGGCGGACCGCTGACGAGGATGCTCTTGTCCATGTCGCGCCACTGGACCCGGCCGGACCTATAGTCCGCCATGTCCAGTGCCAGCGACCGTCCCCACTCCGCTGCCTCGCCGAGCCCATGCAGGTCGTCGAGCGTGGGAGCATCTCGGGCGTCATGCACGGAGCGAGACGTGGCCCCGCCCGTCCGGGCCGCCGTCAGCAGGCGGACCGCCTGTCGCAGGCTGCGATCACGCCTGACGATGGCGCCGATCATGGCGAGCGGGACACCGCCTGCCGCCTCCATGAGGTCGGCAGGCGGCGGATGTCCGAGGACGGCCTCGAGCGAGCCCTTGAGTGCACGTGGGTGAACCGGGGCGGGCGTGAGAATTGCGTCGGCGGCGGCGCGGAAGAGCTGCGGGAAGTCGGCCTGGGCCGGGGCGATGGCGAGAAGCCGCGAGCGTGAGGCCAGCCTCTCCCTCAGGTAGGCGACATCCGCCTTCGACCGCTTCCTCCTGCCGCCCTCGAACGTGATCACTTCGTACTCCGGGTCGAGCATGGCGAGACGGGGATCGAAGCCGTCCCGGGCCGTCCTGCGCAGGAGGACTTTCGCGGCCGCGACGAACACCTCGCGATCGTCGTCGTCGGTAACCGCGATGCCGACGATGCCGGGCTGTCCGCGCAGCACATGATGCAGGCCGGCATTTCGCAGGGTGCGGACGAGGAGGCTGCATGCCAGCGTCTTGCCGACGTCGACCGGACGGGGTGCTGTCTCCTTGCGCCTGTCGGGGAGGTTCCGCGCACGGGTCATCGGTCCTCTCCTTTACGTGCGCGGACTGCCGGCTGGGACCACGAACGAGCGGTCCTTCCGGCCGAGGGCGTAGAAGCGGGTGATCGTGCGCGCGTAGCCGAGGGTCGGAGCGAGCACCCACAGGCCCGTGGTGACACCCTGCCTGCCGTCGGCAATGGTCGGGTGGTTGAACATGATCCCCGTCAGGCATGGATCGGGGCGCGTGATTCCCTGCCAGTCGTGAATCGTCGGGCACGAGGCCAGGCGGGCCTTGTCGGGATGACGTCCCCGCCGGATGTCGTCGAGGTCTTGCACGAGGCCGCGCAGCCGATGGATCTCGGCCTCCAGCTCGGGCGCCGGGCCATCGTTCCTGATGATAAATGTCATAAGCATGCTCCGTCGCGTGCGGCACCGAGGAGCGGCGGCCGGCGACTTGCGGTGTTGGTGGATGCGATCGGTTCAGTCGTGGCAGCGGGAGACGCGGGTCTCCGGGCCGATGCGGTGGTCGTCGAGATCCATCTCGACGAAGCGGCGCAGGGCCATGGCGGCAATTGTCCCTATCGGATCACGTCCGTCGCGTATGACCTGCATGCACACGGCGAGCGGCATCGGACCTTGTTCCTCAAGCAACGTCAGGAGACGCACGCGATCCCCGAGCGAGACATGGTGGTTGGCGTAGCGTAGGAGATCGCGGGCATTGTCGAGCCGGAAGCCTTCCGGAAAGTCACTTTCGGCGAGGACTTCGTATCGATGGCCTGATGCGAGGGCCACTTCCGCGAGCAAGGGCGGCAGAGGCGCTTCGCGATTCAGCGGAAGCACGTCGATCAGAGTTGTGCCCGACATTCGGGTGACCGCGAAATCCGGCACGTGCGGACCTTGCGCGTGATGCAGAACCATCGGCAGGCACGACCACGTGATCACGGTTTGATCGACGTCGAGCAGGCATGCGAAATCACGTGCCGCGCGATGCCGGAACATCGGCCGACCCTCGCATCGGGCCGTGCCGCGGGGGCTGAAGGAGAGTGCCGATGCCTCCTCGCGGATGCCGGCCAGGACATTGAGGCCATCGTCGACGCGGATGGCGAAAGGTTGGGAGACTGGCATGGGTACGCTTGTCCCATTGCGGACGGCGGATGCCGTCGCGTGAACCGATAGGGCGGGCTCAGGAAATCAGCGTATCGAGGCTATTCGGATGCCGCACGGCCGCACGGTGCGCGGAGGGCGCAGTCCGGTATCGGCGACGAATGCGGGAGTCTGGGACATAGACATGAACAAATAGGAAACCTGCTCGGCTTGTCAATAGGAAAATTTCGGTTGTTCATGTGGCTGACGATTCCGGGATGACGTGGCTTCACACGCCGTGCAACCCGCGCAACAATCGAATCCGGTCAACAATTTTCTCAATCTCCCAGCGCACGGTCTATGTCCAAAACCATTACCAGCAACCAGATCACCGGGGAGATGGGCGAGACAGCCGTGAAACTCCGGTTTCTCGACATGGGCTTCCAGTTCGACACGCGATCCCGGCTCGAGGCCGGCATCGACGGTATCGCCGAGGTTATGGATTCAGGGCGGCCCTTGGCGCGCATGATCGCTGTGCAGGTCAAGGCGACGGATTCGGGGACGTACCCCTCCGAGGATGAGGTCGGCTTCAGCTACTCGCTCAGAAGCAAGGACCTGGAGTACTGGCGGCCATCGAACCTGCCCGTTATCATCGTCCTCTACCGACGATCCGACGCGTCCCTGTACTGGCAGGCCGTGCCGAGTGGGTTCAATGACGGCGAGCGTCGCCTTCGCTTCGTCAAGGAACGTGACGTCCTCGACCGCAATGCCGTTGACCGCCTTGCCGCTCTCACGGTCCCGAAGAACGGCTTCGGCCATTACGTCCCTCCTCTCGGGGAAGGCGAGGACGCGCTGGTCAACATCCTTCCCGTCATCCTGCCGCCGGAGATGTACGTCGCGTCAACCCCGCACTCCAGTCGACAGGCAGGTGCGATCCTGCTCGATGGCGATGAGCCCGCGCGCTTCGATTGGACGATCCGCGGCGGCACGTTCTGGTCGTTCCACGATCCCAGGACCTCGCCCTGCCGCGAGATCGTCGACGTCGATCAGGTCGAGGCGATCGAGACCGCCTATCTCGCATTCCATGAGGACATTGACGAGCAGAACAACTTCGCCTTCCTCCTGAAAAACGCGCTGCGCCACCAGTTCCGGAAGGACCTCGGCTGGCAGAAGAAGCATGGACTGCTCTACTTCATGGCGCACGAGGCCAACCAGCCGCGGCGCTTCGCTTACGAATCCTCGAAGAAGAAGACCGAGGCCGAGGTCGTCAACGTCTCGCGCGACAAGAAGGACCCGGCGCGGGTCGGGTTCGTCCGCCACCATGCCTTCGTGCCGCGCTTCGAGCTACTTCAGGACCAGTGGTTCCTGGTCGTCAGTCCCTCGTACCACTTCACCACCAACGGCTTCATTCCCCATTCCTTCCCGGACGCACTGCTATCCGGCAAGAAGCGGCTCGACAATAGCGCCTCGCTGCGCGGTCAGGTGATCATGTGGCACCGCTTCCTGACCTGGGCGGAGCCGGCCGACGATCTCTTCGCGCAAGTTAGCGCGATGGAACCGCATCTCAGGTTCGGAGAGCCCCCGCAGGTTGCCCTCGACAGGCGCGTTCCCGAGGACGTCTGGGGGTCGCAGAAGAGAAAGGTGGATGAGGCAGACGCAGACCAGGAAAGGCTGGATCTCTGATGAAGTTCGAGAGCAGGATCTTCGACGAGCCGCAACTGGAGTTCGGCGACAAGTTCCATCATCCGGATCCGCGCCTCGGACTCGTCGAGGCCGGCCCGCTCCAACCCTTCGTCGGAGAAGTGATCAGGATTGGGGTCGTCGGCAGCGCCAAGACAATCGAGGGGACGCAACGGTTCCTCGAGTCATCCGCAGGCGGGTTTGCCGGGATGTCGGATCGCCTCCCCAACCTGCACCCTGCCTTCCCGGGACTCGGCAACCAGAATCCGTTCCGCTGCAAGTTCGAGATCCCCGAGGGTGCGACCGCAGTGCTGTCCCAGGGCAGGATCGACCGGATCACGCGCGAGCCGAACCATGAGAAGTCCCTCGATCTGGCGGTCGAGGAGATCGTCGCGCAGTTGCAGGCACTCGAGGAGGGCAGCAACAGGCCGAACGTCGCAATCGTCGCCCTTCCGGTCGCGCTGATCGAGCGCGTGTGGAATGCGAAGGTCGACTCCCGCGGCACCACGGAGAAGGAAGACAGCGGCGGCTCCGATGCCCCTGATTTTAGGGGCATGCTCAAGGCCAGGTGCATGGGTCTCAGTTTCCCGATCCAGATCATCTGGGAGGACGTGATCGACGACAAGGTCGTGATCCCGCGAAAGGTCAAGGAAAGTAGTTCGCGCAAGATCCAGGACGCGGCAGGAAGGAGCTGGAACCTGTTCTCCACTCTCTACTACAAGGGCAGCGGACGGGTTCCGTGGCGCAAGATGCAGCAGGAGGGTGAATTCACGGCCTGCTACGTCGGTGTCAGCTTCTACCGCGAGGCCGGAGGGCAGCAGCTCTTCACCAGCTCGGCTCAGATGTTCGACGAGCGCGGACGAGGATTCATCCTGAAGGGCAACCGGGCCCATACCGAATCCCGCGGCAGGCATCCCTACATGACCCGCGAGGATGCGCGGGACCTGATCGCCAATGTGCTGGCGGCGTATAAGAACCATCACAAGAACCTCCCGGCCCGCGTTATCGTCCTCAAGACGTCGCGGTTCCGGGAGGAGGAGGCGGACGGCATCCTGGAGGCCCTCGACGAGGCCGGGACGGAACTGCGCGACCTGGTCTGGGTGCAGGAGTCCTACTCCATGAAGATCCTGCGGGACGGCAACTACCCGGTCATGCGCGGCACGTTCATCGAGCTCGGCAGGAACGGGCTGCTCTACACGAACGGCAGCATGCCCTACTACGGCACCTATCCGGGGCTTTACGATCCCAGGCCGCTGCTGCTGTGTCCGCATCCAAGTTCCGACAACCCGGTTTCGAAGATTGCCGAGGAGGTCTTCGCGCTGACCAAGATCAACTGGAACTCGACCCAGATGAACCAGCGGCTCCCGATTCCGATCCGGGCTGCGAGAAAGGTGGGAGAAGTCCTGAAGTACGTTCGCGAGGGCCAAGTCGTAAGTTCGGATTACCGGAAGTACATCTGAGAGAGAGCGCCGATCCGCCGACACGGGCAGGTTATCAAAGGCCACGGAGCGTGGATTGCCTCTAGGTCAAGTGCAACGACAGAAGACATTATGAATGTCCGCTCATCAGGCCATTCCAGAACATTAGCGCACTTCCGCCTCGTGCCATAAGCGGCCCTTCCGTTATGCATGACGCAGCCCTATTGCTGGATGGTAGGCTCCTGACCGTCTTCATGGTCGTTCGAGCGAGAAGGAATCGGGAGCGGTGACTGCGGTCGTACCCATTCATGACCTCTTGGTGCTGAATGGGCTGAAGGCATACATGTTGGCTTGTCGTGCGTGTGATCTCGGTCTCACCGTCAAAACCGCGTCATGTTCGCCGCCGGCGGGTTCGGATGCCTCGCGAGACTCCCCTTGTATTCCCCTCGGCTTTCAGCACCGGCCCGATCACCCACTCGTACATCGCACCGATATTGTACTCCTCTCGCGGATCTGCCTCGATGTTGAAGACCTTGGGGTATCCGTTCATCGGCGCCGCGCTTCCGCCGGTCCCTGCCAGGATGTTCGTGCCGCCCCAACCGCTGCGGCCTGGCGTGACGTCGGCAAAATATGCCCGGAACTGCTTCCACCGCACGGCCAGGAGATCGGGGCCGACGAAGGTCAGCAGATGCTCGCGTCCTCCCGTCGCGCTCGTGCCAAGCAGCAACTGGGTCTGGTCGATGCCGTCGACCGGGCGGTCGTCCGGCACCTTACCGCCTGCCAGGCGTGCGAACGTCGGGAAGAAATCCATGATGGAAACCATTGCCTGGGACGTGCGCGGAGTAATACGCCCGGGCCACCGGATGATCGCGGCCGTGCGGATCGAGCCTTCGCTCACGTCGCCGAGCTCGCCACGGTACGGTCCCGGCGAGCCCATGTCGGGCATGTCCCCGCCGAACTCGCGCACGACCGCGCCCTGGGGGCCGTTGTCCGACGCAAACACGACGATCGTATCGTTCTCGAGGCCCAACTCCCCGAGCGCGTCGAGCATCGTGCCCACGATCGCATCGCCCTCCATCAGGGAGTCGCCGAACTGGCCGATGCGTGATTGGGCCTCGAAGCGCTTTGACGGGAGGTTCGGGAAGTGCGTCCGGGAGATCGGCAGGTAGAGGAAGAACGGCCTGCCGGCCGCTTTCTGCCGCCGCATGAACTCGGTCCCCCGGTCCGCCAGTTCCCAGTCGATCTCCCGCCGCACCTCGGCGGTGTAGGGCTTGACCGCCCGCAACGGCTCGCCCGTCCTGGCCTCGACGATCTGCGGCCCCTCGTCCGGCGGGATGTCGATCGACCTGGTCCGGTGGCCCTGGGAAACCTTCAGGAAGGCGTCCCAGGTCGCCGCCGGCGGAATGCCGTAGAACTCGTCGAAACCCTGGTTCTGCGGCTGGCTGTGGGGCTCGCTCCCCAGATGCCATTTGCCGAAGATCGCCGTGGCATAGCCAGCGTCGCGCAGCATCTCGGCCATGGTGACTTCCTGAGCCGGGAGCGAGATGGCCGTGCCCTCGACCGCGACCAGCGAGAGCCCGGAACGGATGGAGTAGCGCCCGGTCATGAAAGCGGTGCGCGACGGGGTGCAGCCCGGCTCGACCAGGAACTGCGTGAGCCGCAAGCCCTCAGCGGCGAGCCGATCGATGCGCGGGGTCGGAGCGCCGCGCAACTCTCCACCGCCGTAAATCCCGATGTCGCCGTATCCGACATTGTCAGCGAGAAGGAAGAGGATGTTCGGCTTCGGTTGCTGTGCCTGGGCCGTGGCGACGATCAGCGGCTGGGACATGAGAGACAGACCGATCGCGAGCGCGCCCATGACGCGGCACGACGATTGCGACGATTGCTGCATGTTCACGCCTCCACCAGTCCGTTCCGGATCGCGTAGCGGATCAGCGCCGCGGTCGTGTCGAGATTGAGCTTGCGCAGGGCCAGGGCCCGATGGGTCTCGACGGTCTTGGTGCTGATGCTGAGGATGTCCGCGATCTGCTTGTTGGTCTTGCCCTCGGCGATGAGCTGGATGACGGCCTTCTCGCGAGCCGTCAGGGCCGACGCGTCCGCAGTCCCTTTCGACAGGTAGGTTTCGAGCAGGGCCTCGGAGACCTTGCCCGTGAAGAACGGCTTGTGGGCCGCCAGGGCCTCCACCGCCGAGACCAGAAGCGCCTGGGCATCCGACTTGAGCAGGAAGCCGCGGGCACCGGCCTCGAGGACGTCGTGGATCAGGCTGTTGGTGTCGTGCATGGTGTAGATCAGGACTTCGATGCCGGGCACGCGCCCCCGGATCTGACGGGTGGCCTCGACCCCGTTCACCAGCGGCAGGGCATAGTCGAGGACCACGACATCGGGCCGAGTGGCCAGGGCCTGGTCGATGGCCTGCTTGCCGTCCCTGGCCTCGCCGACCACCTCCCAGCCTTCGTGGCCCTCCAGGATGGTCCGGACACCGGAGCGGACCACGTCGTGATCGTCGGCGATCAGGATGCGCGTCATCGCGGGACTTCCTTCGTCGACCCGATGGCCGGCCCTTGACCGGTGTGCCCGGGTCCCGAGGCAGGATACACCTCCGCGCCGCCCGCCCCACCTGCGCGAAACCCTGAATCTGCGGGAGGCAGACCCTGAAAGTTCAGGAGGAGACCTCGTCGTCCGCCTTGGCCCGGCCTGCCCGCCATGGCATCCGCAGGCGTCCGGCCCGTGGCGGCGCCAGGCCAGTCCCGGGGATCGGAACCATCGCGACGACGCAGGTGCCGCTGCGGCCGGTCCGGATCCTCAGGCTGCCGCCGAACTGCTCGAGGCGGGCCCGCATCCCCGCGACGCCGACGCCGAGCCGGACCGTCCCATCCGGCCGGGCCGGATCTACCATGCCATGCCCGTTGTCACGGATGCGGACGACCAGCCGTCCGGACATGATCCGGGCGACGACCGACACGTGCGAGGCATCGGCATGGCGGTGAACGTTGGTGAGGGCCTCCTGCACCACGCGCAGGATCGCTCGCTGGAGCTCCGGCGGCAGGTCGTCGACCTCCTCCGGAATCCGGATCCGGGCGACGAGTCCCGTCCGCCCCGCGAAGCCTTCGGCAAAGTCCCGCAGCGTGGCCTGGAGACCATCCTGCGCCAGGTTCGGCGGGTGCAACAGGTAGGTGAAGATGCGCAATTCACGCAGCGCCTCGGTCAGCAGGCCCGCGACCTCGGCCAGGGACTTGCGGCCCGCCTGGCTCCCCCGGACCTCCGCCTCGAGACCCGACAGCCCCAGGTTCGCCGCCACGAGGTGCTGCGCCGTCGAGTCGTGCAGCTCGCGGGCAATGCGTTGCCGCTCCTCTTCCTGGAGGGCGAGCAGTTGCCCGGACAACTCGCTGACCTGCCTCTTCGCGCCGGTGACCTGATCGGACAAGACCCGGAGCGGCTGTTCGACCTGGCGGGCCGTGAACCAGGCGGCAAACCCCGCGGCGAGCAGGAGGAGAGCCGCCGGTCCGGCCATGCGCCACAGCGCGGCGGTGACGGGTGCATCGAGATCGGCCAGCGGCACCGCCACCACGCTCGTCCAGTTCGTCGCACCCGAACGGCGGAAGGCGGCAAGGACCGGGACCCCACGGTCATCGACGGCCTCGACCGTCCCCGTGATCGTGCTGTCCGATCCGGCGTCGGCGAGCCGGACGGCCAAGGCCGCCGGGGCGGGCAGGTCGGACCCCTTGCGACCGTCCCGGTCGGCGACGATCGGCAGGAGCTTGCGGTCGTAGAGTCCCTTCGCCCAGCTATTCGGCACCACCTGGTCATCTAGGATCGCGCTGAGCCGCGCCTCCGCCAGGATGATGGTGATGTGGCCCCTCATCCCGCCGTCCGGACCGTCGAGCCGGAGGCTGAGGGCCACGATGATGCTGCCCTTCAGGGGAGCCAGCATCCGGCCGGACACGGACCACCTCCGATCGCGGATCCGGGCCAGTTGCTCCTGGTGGTTCGGGAAGTCCACGTGCCGCGGCAGCGGCGACCCGTACGGGCGCAAGGTGTTGGCCACCTGGCGCTCGAGGTCGTTGAGCACCAGCCAGGAGCCTTCCGGAACGGGCGTTTCCTTGAGCTGGCCGTAGAAGGCCTTGATGTCGCCCGAGAGGAGCGCCGGGGATCTGGACAGTCCCTTCAGCAGGTAATTGACCGCGGCGACCTCCTGGTCGAAGCCGAAGGACAGGGCCTTGGCCGCCTCCAGGGCGCGATTCTCGATCGCGTGCCGCTCCTCGGCAGCGCGCGAGAGCAACAGGGCCGCGGCGACGACGCAGGCCGCAACGGTGATGGCCATGAAGGTCAGGGCGATCCGGTGCCGCAGACGGGCCGGCAGGCCCGAGAGCGAGCGCGCTACCAGCGGGACGGTGCCATTGCCCATGACGACGGTTTCCGGCTGCAAAGGGAACGCAACGGGATCAGGGTCGCGACAGGCCCTCGGTCCGATAACCTATGTTAAACCCTGAGGCCCTTCGCTGTCGACCGGGGTCGATCCGGAGCCTGGGCGACTCCAGCGATGCGAACCGAGGGCCTGAATCAGGGTCTGCCTCCATCGATTTCAGGATATTCCCCAATGGACCCTCGGCAGCGAACGGGACGACACTGCCGCAATAAGGGACGGGAGCAACGGTCCCTGCGGTTGTTCGATGCGGACAAGCAGGTGGCTCGTGTGATCAGCCAAGCTCCGACAACCCGTCCGCGATGCGTACCTTCCGGAAAGCCTTGGGCCTTCCCGCCGGCTCGACACGCTGGCCGCGCACACCCTTTCGAGGACCGATGCCATGACCGATGCGGACCTGGTCGAGCGGACGGACGAGACCATCACCATTCTGCCGGACGACAGCGGCATGATCCGGATCCCCGGCGGCACGTTCCGGATGGGGTCGGACCGGCACTATCCCGAGGAGGCGCCGGTCCACCGTGTTACCGTCGACGGCTTCTGGATCGACAGGATGCCGGTCACCAACCGCCAGTTCCGCGACTTCGTCCGCGCGACCGGCTACGTCACGGTCGCGGAAATCGCACCAGACCCGAAGGACTATCCCGACGCCCTGCCGCACATGCTGTTCGCGGGCTCGCTCGTCTTCAGCCCGCCTGACCATCCGGTCGATCTCCATCACTTCAGCCAATGGTGGGCGTTCAAGCCCAGGGTGAACTGGCGGCGGCCCTATGGGCCGGGCTCGTCGATCAAGGGGCTGGACGAGCATCCGGTCGTGCACGTCGCCTATGCCGATGCGGCGGCCTACGCCCGCTGGGCCGGCAAGGATCTGCCGACTGAGGCCGAATGGGAATTCGCGGCGCGCGGCGGGATCAATGGCGCCGAGTTCGCCTGGGGCGATGAATTCACACCGGGCGGATGCCAGATGGCCAACACCTGGCAGGGTGCCTTCCCGTTCCAGAACACGCGCGAGGATGGCTACGAGCGGACGTCGCCTGTCACGGCCTTCCCGCCCAACGGCTATGGCCTCTACGACATGATCGGCAATGTCTGGGAATGGACGAGCGACTTCTACGCGCCGAGGCATCCGGCCGACGCTCCCAAGGCCTGCTGCATTCCCGAGAACCCGCGTGGCGGCCAGGAGGACGAGAGCTACGCTCCCTGCGAGCCCGGGATCCAAATTCCGCGCCGGGTGCTGAAGGGCGGCTCGCACCTGTGCGCGCCCAACTACTGTCGCCGCTACCGTCCCGCAGCGCGTCACCCGCAGCCGGTCGACACCTCGACGAGCCATGTCGGTTTCCGCTGCATCATCCGAGAGAGGAAGATCCCATGAACAGTGATCGTGCATCCTCACAGGCCCCCGGTGGACGCTTCCGCGTCCCGCGCATGCGAGCCAAGGCTGCCCTGATCGGGGCCACGGCCCTGATCTCGGCAGCAATGGCGGCTCCGGCCGTCGCGCAGGCACCGACGCAGAAGCCCAACATCCTGTTCATCATGGGCGATGACATCGGCTGGATGCAGCCCAGCATCTACCACCAGGGCCTCATGGTCGGTGAAACGCCGAACATCGACCGCATTGGCCGTGAGGGTGCGAAGTTCATGACCTACTACGCCGAGCAGAGCTGCACGGCAGGTCGCAACGCCTTCTTCACCGGCATGCATCCGCTTCGGACCGGCATGATCCCGCCGCAACTGCCCGGCAGCCCGTCCTATCTGCGGCCCGGCACTCCGGCTATCGCCAAGTTCCTGTACGACCTCGGCTACAACACCGGTGAGTTCGGCAAGAACCACCTCGGCGACCACACCGACTCGTTGCCGACTGCGCATGGGTTCCAGGAGTTCTGGGGCTACCTCTATCACCTCGACGCCATGCAGGGCGTGAGCTTCCCCGACATCAACAAGACGCCGACCGAGCAGACGGTCGCACCGGTCTGCCGCAGCACGCCGATCCCCGGTCTTCCCCTTGATCCGGCGGCGGTCGATCCCGCGACCACCCCGTGCCTGACGCCGCCGCGGCCAGTGATGTGGTGCAGGTCGTCCGACGGCACCGCGGCGAACCAATCCTGCAAGGATGAGGGGCCGCTGACGCTCGAGCGCTCGAAGGGCGTGGATGAGGAGATCTCCGCCAAGGTCATCGACTTCCTCGACCGCAACGATCCCGAGAAGACCAAGAAGCCGTTCTTCGTCTGGTACAACCCCGCGCGCATGCACGTCACGACCGTTCTGCCGGACAAGTACATGGCGATGGTGGGCGAGCCCGGCGGCAAGGACTGGGGCGTCAATGAAGCCGGCATGAAGCAGATGGACGACAACATCGGCTACGTGCTGAAGAAGCTCGAGGAGATGGGTGAACTCGACAACACGATCGTCGTGTTCACCACCGACAACGGTGCCGAGACGATCACCTTCCCCGACGGTGGCACGACACCCTTCAAGGGCGGCAAGCTGTCAACCTGGGAGGGCGGCATGCGCGCCCCGCTGGTCGTGAGGTGGCCAGGGCACATCCAGCCCGGAACGGTCAAGAACGACATCTTCGCATCCCTCGACTGGTTGCCCACGCTCGTCGACATCGCTGGCGGCGCCAAGGGCAACGAACTCAAGGCCCGGATCGAGAGAGGCGAGTATCCCGGTATCGTCAGGACGACGCTCGATGGCGTCAATCAGCGCGCCTACCTGGAAGGCCAATCGGACAAGTCCGCCCGCGACACCTTCTTCTATTACTCGGGCAAGGACCCGTCCGCGGTGCGCTACAAGAACTGGAAGATTTACTTCGCGATGGTGTCCGATGCGCCGACCGGGTTCCTTGCCGGTGTCCTTCCCTACCACTGGAGCCAGGTGGTCAACATCAAGCGCGATCCCTTCGAGACGTCGATCGGGCAGCAGGCGAAGTCGCTCTTCGGCATGGCCGGCGCCCTCGCAGGACCAGCCACGGCCTACGTCTACGACTGGAACCTCCTGCCGATCGGCCAAGCGCTCTGGCTGAGGGAACTCGAAACCTACCGGAAGTTCCCGCCGATGCAGGATCCCGCGAGCTACAACCTCGAGCAGGTGATGGAGCAGCTCAAGAAGCCGCCAGCGACCCCGGGACAGTGACCCGAGCTGAAGCGAGAACACGCAATAGACCGCCCGAGATCGGCGGGCATCACTCAGACCAGATGCCCGCCGATCGCAAGCCAACAAGAAAACCCTGTGTAGGGGCTTACCTCAATTACATGCAGAGGAATGGAGAGGAGGTCGTCATGAAGAAGTCATTGTCGCTCGTCGTGCTCCCGTTGGCGCTTCTATCGGCCAGCCCAGCTCTGGCCCAGAGCATGTGCGTCATCGCGGGCAATCGGGCCATCATGGGAGCCAATATGGAGGGCGCCTTCGACGTCCAGGCCGGACAGGGGTGCATGTCCGACATCAGCCCGCAAGGCACCCTCGCCAGTTCCGAGATCAGCCAACGGCCGCAGCATGGCACCCTGAGTATGGTCGACAAGGACACATGGACCTACACGCCCGCTCAGGGCTACCGCGGCCCCGATGCCTTCGCGATCACGGCGAAAGGGCAGAGCATTGACGAGAAGCCCGGCACGTCCGTGCTCAGCTACAAGGTGACCGTGAAGTAGCAGCGAACGGTGCGTGAGCCACTCACGCGGCTCCGATGGGAGGTGCCGGGGACACAGGGGCTCGGCGTTCACCGTGTTGTCACATCCTCGCATCGACGACGGTTTGGTGCGGGGAAGCCGACGAAAGCCGACTAGACGAGAGGGAGTTCTCGCCATGTTCAGCAAGCCATTCGCCTGTCTTATCCTGATGATCGGAGGCCTCTGCGCGACAGGAGGTGCGGTGCTCGCGCAGGATGCGCCGGCCAACCCGCAAGTGCCGATCAGGAAGGCCATCGGTCGGGTCACACCCACCGGCCCGGTCCCCTCGCTCGCCGTACTCAACGCGGCCGGGGCGAAGCTCGAGGGCAATAAGCTGACCTTGACCGGCGTGTCGCCGAACTCGATCGTGTTCGCCGACCGGCCCGTGCGGGCAGCGGGGCACGTGGCCACGCAGCAGTTCATCATGCAATGGGACGAGGGCAAGGACAGCTTTGCCAAGGATCCCCCCAACGCCACCGTGTCCGTCCTGGGCGGCGACGGCTCGAAGGTGAGCGACGCCGTCGTCACCCTGAAGGCGCCGAAGCTCGAGGGCGCCAACCTTACCTTCGACGTGGCGGTTCTGGAAGGCAATCTCGCCGGAGCGAGCGGGCCGGCGGCCCTGTTCATCGACGATTTTGGCCGCTACTGGCACGCCCCTGCCTATCATGGCGCCTGGTATGGGCGGTCGGGGGTCTCCAATTACAGTGCGGCCTATGCGGCCGAGAATTCGGCCGTCATCCCGAATGTGTGCGGCTACTACCCGTACTCGCCCTGCGGCAACGAGTAACGGTCCTTGCGCCGGCGCAGGATCTGGTAAGCCATCGAAAGTGCGAGGACTTGAAACATGAAAACCCATTCGAAGCTCGGGTTCGGACTGTCCACCCTGATCGCCTCCGCGATGGCATTCAGTGCGCCAGCGGCGGCGCAGCCGCAGAAACCCAACATCGTCGTGATCATGGCCGATGACATCGGCTTCTGGAACATCAGCGCCTACAACCGCGGCATGATGGGCTACCGCACGCCCAACATCGACCGCATCGCCAACGAGGGCGCGATCTTCACCGATTATTACGGCCAGCAATCCTGCACCGCCGGCCGTGCCGCGTTCATCACCGGGCAGAGCCCGTTGCGGACAGGGCTCCTGAAGGTGGGGCTGCCCGGAGCGAAGGAAGGGCTGTCGGAGAAGGATCCGACGATTGCCGACCTGCTCAAACCGCTCGGCTATGCGACGGGCCAGTTCGGCAAGAACCATCTCGGCGACCGCAACGAGTTCCTGCCGACGGTGCACGGCTTCGACGAGTTCTTCGGCAACCTCTACCATCTCAATGCCGAGGATGAGCCCGAGCATCCGGACTATCCGAAGAACCCTGCCTTCCGGGCGCAGTTCGGCCCACGCGGTGTTTTGAAATGCGTCGCCACGGCCACCGACACGCCTGGCGACGATCCTCGGTTCGGCCCCTGGGGCAAGCAGAAATGCGACGACACCGGTCCGCTCACCAAGAAGCGCATGGAAACCATCGACGAGGAGTTCCTCAACGCCTCGCTCGACTTCGTCGACCGCGCCAATCGCGATCAAAAGCCGTTCTTCCTGTGGTTCAATCCAAGCCGCATGCACATCTGGACCCGGCTCAAGCCCGAGTCGCAGGGCAAGACCGGACTCGGGATCTATCCGGACGGCATGGTGGAACATGACGGACAGGTCGGCCAGCTTCTGAAGAAGCTCGACGATCTCGGCATCGCCGACAACACGGTCGTGATCTACACCACCGACAACGGCGCCGAGACCTTCTCGTGGCCGGATGGCGGCACGACCCCATTCCGTGGCGAGAAGAACACCAACTGGGAAGGCGGCTACCGCGTTCCGGCGATGATCCGATGGCCGGGCCAGGTTCCGGCGCGGACCGAGATCAACGACACCGTCTCCGCCGAGGACTGGGCGACGACGCTGGTGGCAGCGGCCGGCGAGCCGGACATCAGCAACAAGCTCCTGCAAGGTTATGAAGCCGCGGGCAAGACCTTCAAGGTTCACCTGGACGGCTACGACCAACGCGACCTGCTGAGCCGCAAGGGACCGAACAAGCGACGCGAGTTCTTCTACTGGACCGACGACGGCAACCTTGCGGGCCTGCGCTACGACCAGTGGAAGGCGGTCTTCCTGGAGCAGAAGGCGCATGGCTTCGACGTGTGGGCGCAGCCGATGATCGAACTGCGTCTGCCGATGCTGTTCAACCTGCGCTCCGACCCGTTCGAGCGGGCCCAGCATGAGGCTGGCGACTACGTGCGGTGGTTCGTCGAACATGCCTTCGTGCTCGTCCCGGCGCAGGCGCTCGTCGCGCAGCACCTGGCGAGCTTCCAGCAGTTCCCGCCACGCCAGAGGCCCGGCTCCTTCTCGGTCGAGCAGGCGATGGAGAAGCTCAGGAATCCGCCGTCGAGCAACTAGATCCGATGAACGGCCCTTTTGGGCCTGGAGGAGGAAACGGTGATGAGAAGCGTACTGACGTTCCTTGCTCTCGCCTTGTCTGCAACGGCAGCCATCGCCCAGGTCGGACCGCCGACGTCACAGCGAACCTGTGGGGCGAACCGCCAGCTTGTGCTGCGGGACGGCGCCGTCGTCCTCGACACCGGCCCGCAGACCTACGCCCGCTTCGTCAAGAACGGCTCGGAATGCCTCGTCGACCAGTTTCCCGAGCCGGCCTGGGTGCCGAGCTCGAACAATCCGCAATGCTTCATCGGTTACCGCTGCAAGGACGGCTCCGACGACTTCTGACATCGCGGATGCATCGGATCATTGAACGGGAGGCAGACATGCGCTTTCGCCTATCGCAACTTGGTGTCATGGCCCTGGTCGTGGCATGGGTTTCCACGGCAGCGGCCCAGACCGACCCGCTGCCCTCATGGAATGACGGCCCGTCGAAGCAGGCGATCGTCGCCTTCGTCACCGACGTGACCCGCTCCGGTTCCCCGGACTTCGTTCCGGAGCCGGAGCGGATCGCAACGTTCGACAATGACGGCACGCTGTGGATCGAGCAGCCGATCTATGTCCAGTTCGCGTTCGCC
Organism: Microvirga sp. BF8; assembly: GCF_059888585.1. Lineage (NCBI taxonomy): Bacteria > Pseudomonadati > Pseudomonadota > Alphaproteobacteria > Hyphomicrobiales > Methylobacteriaceae > Microvirga > Microvirga sp. BF8. Next base: position 3,456,827 of record NZ_CM187619.1, read on the forward strand.
CTTGACCGGGTCAAGGCGCTGGCGCCGCAGCATCCCGAATGGAAGGACACGCAGCCCTTCAAGGCGGTGCTCGAAGGAGACATGGCGGCCGTGGCCACCGCCGGCGAGAAAGGAGCGGTCGAGATCATCGCCGCGACGCATGCGGGCATGACGCCGGAGCAGTTCATCGGGTTGGTGAAGACCTGGCTCGCGACCGCGAAGCACCCCCGCTTCGACCGCCGCTACGACGAACTCGTGTACCAGCCCATGCTGGAGGTCCTGGCCTACCTGCGGGCCAACGGCTTCAAGACCTTCATCGTCTCGGGCGGCGGCATCGAGTTCATGCGGGCCTTTGCCGACAAGACCTACGGCATTCCGCCCGATCAAGTCGTGGGCTCGAGCATCGTCACCAAGTTCGAGATGCGCGACGGCAAGCCGACGCTGTTCCGCCTGCCCCAGGTGAACTTCGTCGACGACGGCCCCGGCAAGCCGGTCGGGATCAACCAGCACATCGGCCTCCGGCCGATCGCCGCCTTCGGAAACTCGGACGGCGACCTCCAGATGCTGCAATGGACCACCGAGGCGGGCGGACGCCGCCTGGGTGTCGTGGTGCATCACACCGATGCGGAGCGCGAGTACGCCTACGACCGCCAGTCCAAGGTCGGCCACCTCGACAAGGCGCTCGAGGCCGCGACGTCGGATCGCTGGACCGTGGTCGACATGAAGCGGGACTGGAAGACCATCTTCCCGGCCGGGCAGTAGCGGCAGCGATGGGCTGGGCCGGTGCCGGGAGGATCATTCCCGTTCGAATAGGATCCCGCCCACAGGGCGCAGGCAACCAATGAGGTCATTTCATGGCGTGGCATGGACTTCTCGTCGGGGCATCCGCCGTCGCATTCCTCGTCTGCGGCGGTCACGTGGCTTGGGCACAGGCGACGCCGCCGGAAACCCTCGCAGCGCAACTGCGGTTGCAGGGTCATCGCTGCGATGAACCCGTGACGGCGCAGCGGGACGCCCAGCTTTCGAAACCGGACGAGACCGTGTGGAACCTGAGGTGCGGCAACGCCTCCTACCGGATACGTCTCACGCCGGACATGGCCGCCCGGGTCGAGAAGCTCGATTGATGCGGGATCGACGGCGCCGGCTTACGGCCATGGCCTGGCTGGTCAAGCGGGCGGTGCCTCCGGTCAAGCAAGACCAGTTCGTTCGTATAGCGTGCCCAAGCGTACCTGGCGTCCCTGCCCGAAGCCTGGATGCCGCAAGAGCCCCGTCGGATCGGCTTCGCGTTCGGTGTGGGTTCCAATCAGGGAAATGAACCATGCCCGCGAAACGCCTTGCCTCCAACCTTATCCTCGTCGGCGCTCTGTTGCTCGTGCCAGGCATCGCGCTGGCCCAGGACGTGACGGCCAACCCGCAAGTGCCGATCAGGAAGGCCATCGGCCGGACCACACCGACAGGGCCAGTTCCGTCGCTTGCGGTTCTCAACGCGGCGGGCGCGAAGCTGGAAGGCGGCAAGCTGACCTTGACCGGCGTGTCGCCGAACTCGATCGTGTTCGCCGACCGGCCCGTGCGGGCTGCGGGTCACGTGGTCACCGAGCAGTTCATCATGCAATGGGACGAGGGCAAGGACAACTTTGCCAAGGATCCTCCCAACGCCACCGTGTCCGTCCTGGGCGGCGACGGCTCGAAGGTCAGCGACGCCGTGGTGACGCTGAAGGCGCCGAAGCTCGAGGGCTCCAACCTTACCTTCGACGTTGTGGTGCTGGAAGGCAACCTGGCCGGAGCGAGCGGTCCCGCGGCACTGTTCATCGACCACTTTGGCGGCTTCGGCGGCGGCTTTGGTGGATTCCATGGCGGGTTCGCTGGTGGTCTCGGCGGGTTCCGCGGTGGGGACTTTGATCGCTTCGGTGGTGCGGATCGTCTGGGCGGCGACCGCTTCGGCTATGCACGGGTCGGCGATGTCAACGTCGTGCGCGGCAACTACTGGCATGCCCCCGTCTATCGTGGCGCTTGGTATGGGGCGGGGGCCGGCCTTGCCGCCGGAGCCGCGTTGGGAGCGGCTACGGCGTCCCCCTATTATTACGGATACGGCCAGTGCGGCTATTACCCTTACCCTCCGTGCTACTGATTTGGCCGAGCCCTCGATGGGCGGCGCGGTGCCGCGGACCGATCGCCGCCATGATGTCGACTTGAGGCGAGACCGGAAGGTCATCGGTCCAGTCGCGCCCTGATGGAGGACGCAACGAACTCCGCCCGGGAGGGACGTAATGACGATTGCCCGCCCCACCGTGTTCTGGATCGCGATTACCATCATCGCGCTCGTGATGCTGGTGCTGTTGCATGAGATCCTGCTGCCGTTCGCGATCGGGATGGCGCTTGCCTACCTGCTCGTCCCGGTCGTCGACAGGCTGGAGCGGGTCGGGATCAATCGCGGATTGACTGCCCTGACCCTCATCCTGCTGCTGGCCGTCGTCTTCGTCGGCCTAGTGCTGGTGATGCTCCCCGCCTTCATTGGCGAGTTGCGGTTCTTCATCGATGAGTTCCCTCGCTATGTCACGCGGGTCCAGTCTCTTGCCGCGGACACGAGCCGGCCCTGGCTGCACAAGGTCATGGGCCAGGAACTCCGGATCGAGGAATCGGTCACCCACACGGTGGCTGCGATGGGCAGTGCCTGGCTCGATGACCTCCTCCGCTCGGCCTGGTCGGGCGGGAAGGCCTTGCTCTCCCTCCTCTCGCTTATGGTCGTGGTTCCAATCGTCAGCATCTACCTGCTGGTGGACTGGGACCGGATGATCGCGACGATCGACGGCTGGTTGCCTGCGGGGCAGCGCGAGGACGTCCGGGCCGTTGGGCGGGAGATCCATGACACGGTGGCCGGGTTCGTGCGCGGGCAGATCGTGATCTGCCTGATCCTGGCAGAGTTCTACGCAGGGGCCCTGCGGCTGATCGGGCTCAACCATGCCATCCTGATTGGCCTCACGGCCGGCCTGATCAGCTTTGTCCCCTATCTGGGGCTCGGCGTCGGCTTCGTCGTTGCGGCATGCGTCGCGATCGCCCAGTTCTGGCCTGACTGGACGCCCCTGGCTGTCGTGGCCGGTATCTTCCTGCTCGGCGAAACGATCGCCGATTATGTCCTGTCGCCGCGGATCATCGGCAGCCGCGTCAAGCTCAACCCGGTTTGGTTGATGTTTGCGCTGTTCGCCTTCGGCTATTTGTTTGGCTTCGTGGGCTTGCTCATTGCCATTCCTCTGGCCGCATCGCTCGGTGTCGTCCTGCGGTTCGCGATGAGGAAGGCGCTGGCCGGCCCGGATCTAGGCGCCGCGGCGCCGTTCGCACCTGACGTCGTCCCTCCAAAGGCAGTGACGCCTGGAAGCAGGGAGGTCGGGCGGTCGCCTGAGTAGATTTCTGCCTCGATGCAACGCGAAGCGGTGGCTGCCCGGCCGGGCGCACCGCCCAAAGCATGAGAGGATACTGTCAACACCTAGGCTTCCATGCGGTGCAGCCAGGGACGGGTGCCATGTTGCTTGATGCATGCGCACAGGGTGGTCCGCAGTGGGTCAAGAGAAGGAGATCGGCACAAAGTAAAGAGCGTCCCGCTTACACTGGTAAGCTGACGAAAACCTTAGAACGAATGCTCGGCCGGCTGTTGCTATCGGCAGAGAAGCCCAAGGTTCATTGCGGGGCTTCGCTTCAGGAGCACTGCAATGCAAGACATGACCGCTGACCATCCCTGCCGAACCACCACTCCATGGAACTGGGGTAAGCTGATCGGCCCCAAACCGCCTCTCAAGGCCAAAGAGATCTGGTCCATTCGGGTCAGGCTCCAAGTGGCGCATCGCATCCGGGATTTGGCCCTGTTCAACTTGGCTCTCGACAGCAAGCTGCGCGCCTGTGACCTGGTCGCGCTCCAAGTCGACGATGTGGCCCTCAATGGACGGGTGCGGTCCCGAGCCACTGTCATGCAGAAGAAGACTGGCCGGCCCGTTCAGTTCGAGATCACCGAGCAGACCCGCGAGGCTGTGGCGCGGTGGCTAGAAAACAAGGATCTACACAAGGGCGAGCCGCTGTTCCCAAGCCGGATCAATCGAAAAAGACCCATGACGACGCGCCAGTACGCTCGCCTGCTGGCATCCTGGCTTCGCGCGATCGGCCTTGATCCCCTTGCCTATGGCACACACTCACTTCGGCGTACCAAAGCATCGATGATCTACCGAAGGACCGGCAATCTCCGGGCTGTCCAACTCCTCCTGGGGCACACCAAGATCGAGAGCACCGTTCGGTATCTCGGCATCGATGTAGACGATGCTCTCTTAATTGCAGAGCAGGTTGAGATCTAAACGCCAGAGGCGGCCCGGCAACGAGCCGCCTTAGAGCCCATCATGCCTCACAGCACAACGTCCGGACTTGAGGCTTAAGCAGCCACTAGACAAACGACCGGCCCGTGCCATCACCAGACCTTCGCCAGGGCCGTGACGAGATCGGTGCAGCAACTCAGCCGAAAATGGCTTACGCGAGCTGGTACATGCCGTTGGGCTTGTCTCGGTAGAGCACGGCGGCACAGGCCTGTGGCAGCCCCATTGCTCATAGGCAATCCGGGACGCTAAAGACCAAATTCGGTGCAGGTCAGCTTGAGAGCAGTTTCGCGAGGGCTGCCCGCACCAGCTTGTCCAGTTCCTCAATCCGCTGCGTCTGATCGTGAAGCAAGCCTTCGAGATGCTCGCCGCGAATGCGGTCAAGCTTGTCGTGCAGGGCCATGATCTCAACCTCGGCCTTCAGGTTGACCTCATAATCCAGGCTCGCGGCCAACCTGTCCCTGGTGGCCTGGCGGTTCTGAGACATCAGGATCACAGGGGCTTGAAGCGCGGCGACCATCGACAGGATCAAGTTCAGGAAAATGTAAGGGTACGGATCAAAGCCCCCGCCGAAGCTGGCTAAGGCAAGGCTGTTCACGACAACCCAGGCGATAAGCATCCCCGTGAAGATCGTGATGAAGGTCCAGGAACCGCCAAACCGAGCGACCCGATCCGCCAAGCGCTCACCCAGTGTCTGCTGTTCTGCGAGAACACTGTTCACATCTCGAGCGATGTGCGAATGCTTGGCAATGTGGAGAATTACCCGCTGCTCGCGTTCGGACAATTTCGTCACGCCGCTGTCCAGCAACTGCCGAGCGAGTTGAGTCACCTCGTCCATACGCGCCCTCCGCTGTCATTCTGATCAGAGATTGCAGTCTACCCTAGACATGGGGACTGGAGGAGGCTTGCCGTTCGCGCCCGTGGCGTATCCAAGGTGATCAAGAAAACCTTCTATTGCACCCTGCGACCCGTGCCACTCTTCCAAAGATCGGACGGCGGCTGCCTACTTGCCAGGCGCATCAATCGGACCCCGCCGGGCACATAATCCACGCGAGCTCCAAGAATATCAGAGAAGCATCGTGATCCCATTTTCAAATTCCAATCTCTTGAATTACGCCCAAGTATTGCCTTTCTCTTCGAGATCATCGAATAACTCCCAGTTTGAGGCAATCATATACTTAGGTCAGATAAGCGTGTATACTTCACCAAAGTTAGGAGTGCATCATGATTCAGAGAATCAGATCCTACATTTCTTACGAAAACGAAACGATCCTCGTTGCGGCTCTGGCCTTCCTGTTCTGCGGAGCCGTGATCTTGGGATTCATGTGATGCTTTCCCAGGCGCTGATTTCGCTCCTTCTGATCGCTGGCATTCTCGCCGTCTTCACGCTGGCGCTCCGCTCCCATGGGTGAGAGAACCCTGATCGCGAACGCGGGTCCGTGCAATTTCGCTGGTGTCGCCGGTCGGTTAGGAACGAGACCCTGCACTGGCCGATTGTCCTGTAGACGAGAGGCTCTGCCGACGCGACACGGGTCTTGACAGGCCTAGGAAGGGCAGTGCCCGACAATGAACAAGCGCTCATCAGTCATGCACCGCCGCCTCGCCGCGATCTTCTACGCTGACGTGGCAGGTTACGTGCGCCTGATGAATGCCGATGAGGCCGGAACTCTGGCTCTGCTCAACTCTCGCCGCGAGGTCATGGATCGGCACATCACCCAGTACGGCGGCCGCACGGCCAACACGGCAGGCGACAGTATTCTCGCTGAGTTCCCGAGCGTCGTTGATGCGGTCCAATGTGCGATTGGCATTCAGGAGAGGATCGCTGCGGCTAATGAGGAAACCCCTGAGAAACGCCGGCTGACCTTCCGGATCGGCATTCACGTTAGAGAGGTCATGATCCGCAACGGCGACATGTTTGGTGATGGGGTGAACATTGCAGCCCGCATGGAGAAGCTGGCACAGCCGGGATTGGTCTGCCTCTCAGGAACGGCGTATGACTACGTGTCCAAGGTGCTGCCGCTGGCCTTCGACGACCTTGGGACACAACTGGTGAAAAACCTGGATGCGCCCATCCGGGCGTATTTGGCCCATCCCACGGATCATCCGCTATCTCGGGCGCTGCCACCGGTTCACCGCCGCAGTGAGTTCAACCTGGGGCGACGCTTCCACACCATTCTGAACCACGCGCTGGTGGGTGTGACCAAGCCCGAGGGCCTGACACTGGTCGAGCCTGCGGTGCTGGCCTCCCTCCACGATGCGCCTAACATCGACGAGCGGCGACTGGCCGAGCGGATCGGTATCGACCTCGCCAGTGCCCAGCGGATGGTCCGGCACCTGGAGCTTCTCGGGTTCGTCGCCCGAACATCGGGGAAACACGGACGCGACACGCGTCTCCTCAGCCTCTCGCCAGAAGGACACGAACTCTATGCACGGTTATACCCGGCGATCCTTGCTGCGCGGGATCGGGTGATGGCTGCCCTGTCGGAGCGGGAGCGGGAGACCCTGCAAGACCTCTTGGCGCGCGTGATCAATGCCAATGAACTCACGAGCCATCGCCGCTCGGGCTGATCCTTGCGAGACCACGCGGCTGAACAGAGGGGCATCCCTCAGAGCGCTATGACGGATTGCTCCAGTGTGCTGTGATAGCCCGAGCTCTCGGGGAGATATCCCATGGCCTTTGTCATGTTTCAGTATGACCGCCCGACCGACTCGCATCGCTGGAACGATTATAACCAGCGGGTCCGGGACTGGATTGCCGAGCTTCTGCAAATCCCGGGTGCGGTGTCCTTCATGGCCTATCGCACTGCTGACGGAGCCAGCCCCGACACGATCACCCTGCTCGAGTTCCAAACTGTGGAGGATGCTCGCAAGGCGCACGCATCCGAGCAGATGCAGAGAGTTCTCGAAGGTCTCCGGTCAGTCGGCGTGGCGGCCAAGATTCTGCTGGTGGAGCGCTCGCCATTCACGCCCGAGCCATTTCACACGTGAGACCAGAGCCGCGTGGGAGGCTAGTGAGCCGACGAAGAGTCAACCAACGGCGCAATATGCGCCGTCAGCCGGAGCACCGAGAATTGGAATCCGACCCAAAATCCGCCGACACCGACCAGGGAAGAGCCGAAGCGGAAATCAATACTGTTCAGCATCGCGGCGGCCCATTCGTGGCAGCGGTCGAGGCCACCCGCATGCCGATGGTGGTGACTGATCCCGGCATTGACGGGAATCCCATTGTCTATGTGAACCAATCCTTCATCGACCTTTTCGGCTATACCCGTGAGGAGGTTCTGGGCCGGAACTATTTCTTTCTGACTGGTCCTGACACCGGCCCTGAGGCCGAGAGGCTCATCCGGGCTGCCATGCAAGCCGACGAACCTCTCACCCTTGAGGTGGCGCTTCGCGCCAAAGATGGCCGCGAGGTCTGGGCGGCACAGTTCGTCAGCCCCGTCCATGATGAGCAAGGCCGCGTTATCCAGCACTTCGCGTCGTTTTGGGACATCACCCGCCGCGTCAAAGCCGAGCGTCGCACCCAGCGCCTGAACGCGGTTCTGGAGACAAGGGTCAAGGAGCGGACCCAAACGCTCCAGAATGAAGTCGACCGCAGGCGGACTCTGGAAGCGATTTTGACAGAAAGCATCCGCGAGAAGGATCAGCTTCTGAGCCAAAGGAGCGTGTTGCTGCATGAGGTCAACCATCGGGCCAAGAACAGCATCGCCATGGCAATCTCAATGCTGCGCCTTCAGATCGGGCGACAGGACAATCTCGCGGTCTCAGAGGCGTTGGAGAATGCCATCCAGCGCCTGGATCATCTCGCCCGTATTCACGAGCTTCTCTACCGGCAGGACAGCAACGACGTGCAGGCAGTTGATATGGCAGGCTACCTGACGGAGCTATGCCGGAACTTCGGCCATCTCCGGAGCCCGCGGGATCAGCGCATAGACCTCACGAGCGACGCCGATGAGATCACGTTGGATGTTGATCGCGCCATCAACGTGGCGTTGATCGCGGGGGAGGCAATCACCAACGCGCTCAAGCACGCCTTCCCCGACAAGCGGCGCGGCACCATTCGGGTTGGGCTGCACCGCCAGGGAGAGGATGTACTCCTCTTCATTGAGGACAACGGCGTGGGTCTTCCTGCCACACGGCGCACAGGGTCATTGGGCATGCGCCTGATCGAAGGTATGGCTCGTAGTCTTAACGGCACCCTGGCGATTGAGGGGAATCGGAGGACGCGGATTCAAGTGCGGTTTCCGCTCACGTCTGAGCGCAGCGATCCTGCTGGCTAGGTCAGCGGCCACACGAACAGGATGAGCGGCACCCCGATTAGGATGACAATGGCGGAGAGCGGCAACCCCAGTTTCCAGTAGTCGCCGAAGCGATAGCCGCCCGGCCCCATCACGAGTGTGTTGCACTGGTGTCCTATGGGCGTGAGGAAGTCGCAGGCTGCACCGACCGCAATCGCCATGAGAAAGGCGTCAGGTTTATAGCCAAGTTGTCCGGCAAAAGTCACCGCGATGGGAGCCATCACCAGCACCGTGGCCGCATTGTTCAGGAACGGCGTCACGGCCATGGCCGCCATCATGATCAGCGCGAGCGCTCCATAGGATGGCAAGGTGCTGGCAAGCAGCGAGAGCCATCCGGCCACGAGATCGGCACCACCGGTCGTACGGATCCCGTCGCTGACCGGGATCAGCGCCCCGAGCATCACCAGAATGGGCCAATCGATCGCTTCGTAAGCCTCCCGGAGCGAGAGTGCCCCGAGCAGGACCGTCAGGGCGGCGGCGGTGAAGAAGGCGGTGGCGACGGGCAGCACGCCAAAGGCCGTGAGCCCCATGGCGCTCGCCAGGACCACCACCGGGACGAGACCCTGCCGGACATTGCCCAGGCGGATTTCGCGCTCGGCCAGCGGCAGACAGCCGAGTTCCTTCAGCTTGTCCGGAAGCCGGGTGAGATCGCCCTTCAGCACGAGAACGTCGCCGGTCTGCAAGGTGATGTCGCGCAGGCGCTCGGTGAATCGCTCGCCGCTGCGACTGACGGCCAGGAGATTGATATTGAAGCGCTCGTGCAACGCCATGCGTTTAGCCGTCTGACCGATCAGCGCCGAGCTCGGCCCAACGACGGCCTCGATTCCTCCGATCTCTTCGCCTGCCCCCTTGCCTCGCGTGGGCCGGTCGTCCCCTTCGAGCTCCAGGTGAGCGCGGGCGACCGCCCGCTCAAGCGCTTCCGGATCGCCCTCAAGGAGAACAATATCGCCCTTGCGAAGGACAGCATCCGGCAGGGGTGCCATGTGCTCGGTTTTGTTCCGAACGATCCCAGTGACCAGGACCTCGTTGTCACATGCGTTTGCCAAGTCGCTGACCGTCTTCCCGATCATCGGCGAATTCGCCGCAACGCGCGCTTCCGTCATGTAGTCGGTGAGGTTGATTGCCTCGTCCATGGTCCCCGCGGCTTTGCGACCGCCGGGCAGAAGCCGGTAGCCGAAGGCGAGGAACGCCACGCCGGCCGCCGCAAGGCCGAGACCGACGGGGGCGAAATCGAACATGCCGAAAGGCTGCCCCGTCAGGTCCTCACGCACGCGAGAGACGATGATGTTGGGTGACGTGCCGACAAGGGTGATCAGACCGCCGAGCAGAGACCCGAAGGCCATTGGCATGAGAAAGCACGAGGGGGAGGCATTGGAGCGACGCGCCATTTGGAATGCCACCGGGATCATCATCGCGAGCGCGCCGATGTTTTTGACAAAGGCGGACAGGATCGTGACCGCTGCCACAAGAACGACAATCTGGCTCTGCACCGAGGTGATGTAAGGCGAGACCCGATGGAGGGCCGCCTCCATCACGCCAGAGCGTGCGACGGCGGCGCTGACGACGAGCGCACTCGCGACAATGATGACAATATCGTCACCAAAGCCGGAGAAAGCCGCCTTATGGGGGACAACGCCGGTGAACACCGCAGCCAGGAGCGCCAGAACAGCGACAAGGTCGTAGCGCAGCCGCCCCCAAACGAACAGAGCCATCATTCCGGCCAGTATGGCGAAGGCGAAGGTCTGGTCCTGCGTCATCGTTCTGCCTTAGACCGCGCTGCGGAGAAGGAGCCCGCGCGAGTTCCTGATCCGTCCTGCTGTCATGTTTACACCGTGCAGGGTCTCGAATCTCATCTGACCGATGCCGACGCCACAATCCCTTCGTGATCGCCTATCACCGCTCATGGAGCTTTGTCCTACAACATCTGTCGACTTTGAATCCGCCCGAGGAACTCAGATTCCTCAAAGAAAGAATGTACAAGCATGGTCAATCTCAGCAGAAGAGTGCTCCCTTTCAACCCGGGGGTTCCTGCCGCTGCCCTGTTCTCCTTCACCGATAGTTTCAGCGGCGACGCCATCGGTGCCCCTGTTGGCGCTCTCAGGGCAGTCCTGCTGCCTCTGCTGGTTGGCACCGTGTTCGCGGCGGGCCGCGGGGCCAAGAGGCGTCGTGTTGGAGCAGCGAGGTGCTTCCGAACCTGATATTCTGCCGAAACCGGATCAGGAAGCGATGGCTCCGATGAATGAACAGGCAGAGGATTGGCGTTCCAGCGTCGGCGAGAAGGCGGCCCGCTGCGAGCCGTCGGACGATCGGGCCCGCGCCCGTGAGCTTGGCCGGGGACGCGATGCCAACACCCCCGGGGAGATCCCGGCGCGGGGCTGGAAGGACATCCTCTGGCGCATGGTGCGGTCGGTCCCGGAGAACCGGATCCTGTCCACGTCAGGTGGGGTCGCATTCTTTGCACTGCTGGCGGTGTTCCCGGCCGTCGCCACAATCGTGTCGCTCTACGGGCTCTTTGCCGATACCAGCGCAATCAGGGGTCACCTGTCGCTTCTCGCCGGCATTCTGCCCGGCGGCGTGCTGGAACTCATTGGCGAGCAGATCGGCCTGATCATCGCCCAGGACAGCGACACGCTCAGCCTTGCCTTCGTGGTGGGTTTTCTGGTGGCGCTCTGGAGCGCGAACTCGGGCGTTGCGGCCCTTTTCGATGCGCTCAATGTAGTTTATGGCGAGAAGGAGAAGCGCAGCTTGCTGCGCTTCTACGCCACGACGTTCCTGCTCACGCTCGGTATGGTTGGCGTTGTTATCCTGGCCATCGGCGCGGTGGTCGTGGCGCCTGTCGTTTTCACCTTCATGGGCTTCGCGACCCCGGCCGGCCGGCTCTTGAGCATTCTGCGTTGGCCTGCCCTGTTCGTTGTCGTCTTTGCCTGGCTGGCCGTCATCTACCGCTACGGCCCAAGCCGCCAAGATGCCAAATGGCGTTGGGTGACCTGGGGCAGCGCTATGGCGGCCGTGCTCTGGCTAGCGGCGTCGATGCTGTTCTCCTGGTACGTCGCCAACTTCGACAGCTACAACAAAACCTATGGCTCGCTTGGCGCTGGCGTAGGCTTCATGATCTGGATCTGGCTGTCGGTGGTAATTGTCCTGCTCGGCGCCGCCCTCAACGCCGAGATGGAACACCAGACTGCCAAAGACAGCACGGAAGGCCCATCCAAGCCGCTCGGATCTCGCGGAGCCAACATGGCGGATCACGTCGGCCAATCACATGTCTGACCCGATCGCCGTAACATCGCGTCCGGAGACACCGCTCATCCTCAGGACCGGCAAACACAGCCGGAGGCGGGAGGATCCCACTTGCGCTATCAGGATCATGATGCCCCGGTCTCGCGCCTCACTCGGTTCAGATGGCGGAAGCAACCTGACTGCGGCTGACGGCGGCAGAGCCATCTGCGTCTCGAACCACGTCAGAATTCATCGGGAGAGCCGAGGCGAGGTGCAGTCTCTCCCGTGAGAAGACCACCAGCGACGTTGAGTTCACGATGCTGGCCCAGAAGGTCTGAATTCCTTGTCGGATCTCCTGCGAGTTCACGAGGCCTTCTTGGCAGGCTTATCGGGCTTTTCGGTCCCGCCACCCTGCTTTCGTGACCGATCGCCAGACGAAGGAGCGCCTCCCTCGTTGTCCCATTGTGAGATGCCATTGTTGGGCTTGCGCTTAGGAGGGCTTGGGGGAGTTTTCGTGGTCATTGGAATATCGCCTTCTAAAGGAATGTCCTTTGCCGAACTCTCTTCGTCTGGTGGTCGATTAGCGAGGCTCCGATGGTGCTCGGGTCACCTGGAAACCTTGTTCAGAAAGCGCGGTTAAGATTGCTCTTGCGAGATCCACCCTCTCCTCGGTCGATATGACAGCTCCGGGCTGATTGGGAGCCTTCTGCGCGTGCTGGAGGGCAAATTGGATGGCGTTGACGATGATAGAGAGCACCATGTCTTGGTCCTTCATATCAACCTCCAAGGCTGCCCTGAGAGTAACACCAGCGATCTCCCCCCTGTTCCGGAAAACCGCATCTCCAGACCAGGAACGCTGAAGTTGAAGCCAAGGTCAGGGAAAGGTCCGCCGTTCAGACAATGGGAGCGCCTGATGTCGACAGCGAACGCTGTGCTCTCAGACCTCAGTCGGGCAGTTTGATGCTGTCGTCTCCGTAGCCTCGCCTTCCGTTGAGCTGCGGTCGTGGTTGCACGGCGGGAGCTGGGGCAGGCGCCAACGCACCCCAAAACTTGCGGATGATGGATTTCGTCAAACTGAGGATGTCCTGTATCATGTCTCGCTCACTTTCCTTCGTGAAGCCACGGCTCGGCTACGTCATGCCTCCACGGCAGCTTGGGCAGGCTCCTGCCCGAACCAGACGGAAACCGGAGAGGAGCCTTAACGGCCACGAGCGCGGGCGCCCAGGTCCTCGCGGAGTTCGTGCTCACGCACGATCCGGTCGTAGGACTGATCTGCGCTTCTGATCGCGTATTGCGGTTCGTCGCGCGGATCATCGAGCCTGACGATCTCATAGCCGCCTTTCCAGACCTCGGGCCGGCCGTCCTCCGCGTAAGAGACGGCCTGTCCCACAGCAAAACGGTGCAGACCCCGGGCGGGCGTTGATGGGCTCTCCTCCGGGTGCTCGGCCAGCATGAGAGGCGCTGGGCGCGGTTCTTTACCGGCAGCCTTAGCCGGAACAGGTCTGGGTGAATAGGTCACCGGCTGCGCAATCTCTATCGGCACTGTCCAATCGAGCAGCGTGCGGCCACCATCGTCCATCACACGCAGAGCATCGGTCCGCACTGGCCAGCGTCTCATCCCGGCGGGGCTCCGGGCGAATGCCAAAGCGGCGGCACCATCGGCAGCAGTAATAGGCAGAGTTCCGATGACCTCGGGAACACCGCGTCGAAACCGTTTGAACTGGATCAGGAATCTCATGGCGACCTCCTCGATGCAGAGTTGCCTCAATGAACGCCCTCGGCCAAGCTCAACCGAAGCTGCAATGCCCGTGTGGCGGCGAGTGTCTGCGGTATACGGACATGCACGTAGATCCTTAGTAATTAGTAAGATATGGAACTCTGTCGCCTGAATAAACAGGGCCACAAGGCGAAATAAAAACCAAATAAGCTACTTGTTTGTGTTATGCTGATTTGTGAGAATGCGTAGACTTCTGATTAATTCGCCCCAAGAAAACCCTATGCAGACCCCAGAGTGGCTGAGGCCTGGACTCCACGGCGCCGCCTGTGCGCTGCCGCTCTTGCACCGTCGGGTTCTCCTGGGGCGGTTGGGTGACTAACGGAACCGTCCGCACGATAGCCTCTGATCAGTGAAAAACCGCTGTGGTCACGGCTTTGTCCCTGATCTGCGTCGATCAGTCAAAGCGCGATCCCCAGCTTGCCGAGCGCATTGCTGCAATCAAGGCGCCTTGTCCTGGAGCAGAGGCGATATGGTCTTGAAGAACGGGGGCCGACGATGCCAGGCACCACGGAAGGCGCGAGCCAGGTTGCCAAAGATTGCACCGAGAAGATCGCGGCTTAGGAGCAACTCATGCGTACGACACGAAAAACCATTAGTTTCGATCACCCGTTCTCACTGATGGCTGTTGATGGCTTACAGCCCGCCGGCGCATACACGATCGACATTGACGAGGAACTGATCGAGGGACTGTCGTTCCTGGCCTACCGGCGAGTTGCGACCACCATTTACCTGCCACTTCGTCAAGGGAACCACGCCTCGGTGCAGGCGGTCAGGGTCGATCCTCGGGAGTTGACAGCAGCTCACGAAGAGCCGCCCACTGGAGGCGGAGATCAGCCGGCTCTGTGGTGAACGGCCTCGCCGATTGAACCCTCATCAGCAGCCGCGAGCACCAATGCATCCGCTGGTGAGTAGCTGAGGTCATGCAAATATCAATAGCTGAGGACTCGCAGCACGGCTTGGCTTGTTTACTTCCAGGAAGAAAACGAATGAAGGAAACGCAAATGGAGCCGAGCACCAATTTCACCGAGGACCAAGTAAGACAGCGCGCCTTCGAGCTTTGGAAGAAACGCGGTTGCCCAGAAGGTTACGCGGCGGAGTTTTGGCGTCAAGCCGAGCGTGAGCTGAAGGGTGAAGGAAGCGCTAGCGACATCAGTAAAAGCGTCAGCGCCAATGCTGCTTCCGCGAAGAGCGGCTCCGGATCGGACGGCCCAGGCTAGAGATCGATTTCAGAGCCATGCAGACTGGCGATGACAGGCGGTTCTGGCGGGAAAGACCGCTGCCGCAAAGTCGGCTGACGATGCCTCGATCAAAGTGAAGCCTTCCAACTTCAGCACGTTCACGCCGACTGATCGCACGCACGGATCGATCCTATTCCGATCGACGGCACATTCGATCGAGCCGGAGCATTGCTCGGCGGGCGGGTGCGCGCTGAACGTCGTCGGGCTCGCACCTTGGGAATAGCTTTTCTAGCAAGGGTCGACGAAACCGGGTATGGTCCACTGTGGACACAGGGACATGCTCACGCTCCGGAAGGGAGAACGGCCATGGTTCCCGTCTCAACGCCACCGCAGCGCCCCCCGTTGGCACCCGTCCAGGATGATCAGCCGCCGGAGCCGCATGCCGTGCCGATGGAGACCTCCGACGAGGCAGAGATGCCGCTGCCATCCAATCCGCAGACGTTCTATCTCGGTGGACTTTTCGCGTTGGCCTTCCTGGCGGCGCTCTACGTGGCAAGCGCGATCATCCTCCCTGTCGTGCTCGCCTTCGTGTTGAAGCTGCTTTTGCAGCCCGCTGTGCGTCTCCTGGAGCGTATGCATTTCCCCCGGGCCGTTGGAGCGCTCGTAGCCATCCTGCTGGTGACCGGAACGATCGTGGGTGCTGTAACGGCCTTGTCAATCCCCGCCGCGACTTGGGCGGAACGGTTGCCGCAGGGCATACCGCGCCTCGAAGCCCACCTGGTGGTTCTCAAGGGGCCGATCCAAGCGTTGCAACAAGTTATCGAGCAGACCGAGCAGGCCGCCAACGCTTCCGGATCAAAGGGGGCCACCATTGCGGTTCGCCGCGATCTTGGCCTGACAAATGCATTGTTCGCCGGAACGCGGTCCATCCTCGATGGCCTGTTTACGACCATTCTGGTGCTCTACTTTCTATTGGTATCGGGCGATCTCTTCCTTCGACGCATCGTCGAAATCCTGCCGAAGTTCAGCGACAAGCGGCAAGCTGTCGACATCTCCCAGCAGATCGAGGAAGACATATCCGCCTATCTCGTGACGATCACGGCCATGAATGCGGCGGTGGGAGTCGCAACCGCGACCGTGATGTATCTTTGCGGGCTGGGAGATCCTCTCTTGTGGGGGGCCACAGCCTTCCTGCTCAACTATATTCCGATCTTGGGGCCGCTGTTTGGGATCGGCATCTTTCTTCTCGCCGGAATGCTGAGCTTCGACAGCTTATGGTGGGCCCTGCTGCCGCCGGCCCTCTATCTCGGCATTCACCTCGTCGAGGGCGAAACTCTGACACCCATGCTGCTGGCGCGGCGCTTCACGTTAAACCCCGTGCTGGTGATCTTGTCGCTGGTGTTCTGGTTCTGGATGTGGGGCGTGCCCGGCGCGATCTTGGCCGTTCCGATGCTGGCGATCCTGAAGATCGTCTGTGATCGGGTGCGCCCGCTGAAGGTCCTGGGACACTTCCTCGAGGGATCCGAGACTTCGGCACGTTAGAATGACCATCATGGTGCTGGCGTCATCCGACAGGTTGACCGAATGAGACATTTGCCGCGGCGGGCTCTCTTGTCATCCGGGCTTTGGGCCCGTCTCTAAGCAGGGAGCCGCAGCCGTACTTGGGTGTTGGTGGAACGAGCGCAGCATCTCGCGACTGGCATCGGGCTCACAAGCCGCTGCGTGCCATACCCCTCAACGGCTTACAGCGGCACTTTTGGGTCGGCCGGTTGTGGAAACCACATACGCTGAGGCGATCCCCACTCATCCGCGTAAACGGGGCCCAGCCATGCCGAAGGCTCTCGATGCTGATTATCGCACGAACTGGCTCCCGGCCGGCCTGGAAGCAGAGCACTTTTCGGCCCTTAAGCCTTATCTCGACCTCGTCGAACTGGAGCAGGGTGAGGTGCTCTTTGAACCCGGCGGTCCTATCCGCTAGGCCCACTTTCCGCACACGGTCGTCGTGTCGCTGGTGAGCGTCATGCAGGGAGGCAATGGCTGGGTGTCGACCCGCGCCTACAGCGAATGCTTTCCCGATCTGTCTGTCCTGTATGCGACGGGCTATGCGGTGCAAATGCAGCCTGTCACTGGAGGGATCATCATTGCGAGGCCTTACAGGATGGCTCAGGTGATCGGCGCCCCGGAAACATAGGCAGCCTGAGGAGTAAGCCCTTATGGAACAGGGAGGGAGCCCCCCCGGCGTTGACAGTTATTGTCCGCAAGCGCTGAAGCGTCCATGCCCCGTTTCTTCTTTCACTTCCATGACCAGAACGGCTTCAAACAGGACGAGGAAGGGCAGGACCTGCCCGATGTGCATGCAGCCCACGCGGAAGCTCTGAAAACGGCAATCGAGGCCGCGATTACAACGATGACGAGCGTCAGGTTCAGTGGATCATTGATCCAGGGGAGGCGAGATTTATCGAACATCTTGTCCTCCTTTGCCGCAGTGTCTGGGAATGCTTGACCGTTCATTCTCGGGTGCCCGCTTCGAAGAGGAGGAGGCACTCGGCGATGAGCAGAACCGAGACGACCGCTGGCCTAACATTGTTCTGCCCCTTGACTGAACCATGTCGAATATTTTGAGTAAATAATCCTTATGTCGACTTCATTTATTATTTCTCAGCATGATATATTGTCTAAATCGTAGATATAAGAATTATATTTACTTGGTATTTATTTTCTAGATCACCTGCAATTGCAGCGCGCACCCACCATATTAATTTGAGATAAACTTTGTGCCTACTTCGCGGTGGCCAAGGTTCTTATATGAGAGGGGGAAGTTCCCCATGTGCCCGAACAGCCGCTTCATGTTCGATCTTCAGCACTATCGAACGCACGACGGCCCCGGACTGACGCTTCACGCCCTGTCGATGATGCAAGCCATGTGGGGTCGATTGACGGCGCTAGAGGTGTCGGGGATCCGGACCCCATCGGAACTCATCGAGAAAGTCGAAGAGAGCTACAGTCTCTCCCGCGAGCAGGCGACCAGAGAGGTCGAGTTCTGGGCCCTGGATAAGCAGCTTTGAGCTGGTCGCTGTATGACGAGACCAGCCCCAATTCATGGAGGCTATGATGTTTGGCTTTAGAGGCGGCGAAAGCAACGAAACAGTAACTCGCAAGACAGGCTACCGCGATGATGCGAAACGCCAGTGGAGTTGCCTGACGACCTTGGACCTGTCGCAGATCAAGAACGAGGAGCAACTCGTTGCGATGGTAAAAGTGCGCTACGGCCTGCCCTATGAGACGGCCAAGGCTGACGTCGCGCGCTGGATGGCAGGCAAGCAGTTCTGATCAGTTTCTCGAACCTGGAGCGGGGCCTAGCCTCACTCCAGGCTCACAGGTGTGGAGATCCGTTGATGTCGACCGAATTTTATGTCGTCAAGCACCATGGGGCTTGGCGCATTCGCGTGAATGGCAAGCACCATGGCGAATACGACTCCCGCTTTGCCGCCATCAACGCCGCAGCGGCGGAAGCCCACGCTGTTGGTGCGGGAGCAAAAGTCTTCAGCACGGGGATTGTGAGTCAGTATAGCCGTGAATGGTCGGCAAGAGAGAGCTAGGCCAGGGGCTTGCTGCCCCAGCACCATTGAGCCCGAAAGGAGCATCGCATGAGCGAGAGAATAAGCCGTCTTTGCGATGAGCTTCGCATCAAGCTCCACGGCCTGGACCGCCGGCTTGAATCCTTAAAGTCAAACGGCGCCGCAAGCTTCAATCACTCACAGGATGCTCTTGAGAGCCAACTCGACCGTGTCGAGCAACGCATCTACGACCATCGCGCTACCGTTGAGGCGGCCAATGCCAAGGCAAAGACGTGGGTTGCGGAAAAGAAGTCCGGATTGCATGCTCTTCACATTTTACAGAATGAACGTGACAAGGCTTATCTGCTCAATGCTCAGGCTGATGAGGCAGAGACCTACGCAGAAGCTGCCTTCGAGTTGGCGGCGGCTGCGGCGGATGAAGCCATATTGGCGGTCTTGCAAGCCCTTCTCGCGCGCAATAAAGCTGATCAGGCTGCTTTCCCAGAGATGGATGCACCCCGCTGAAAATCACTCCTCTGTAATAGATCAGGCAATTTGGTGAGCATTCCTTATCATTTTTGTCGTGTCATCTGCGGCCTGTCACGGTCGACCTCCTTGGGAGGGTCGGCGAGGTGGGGAAGGCAGACACATGAGACCTTCTCGGTGATCCTTGATCCCGCTCAGATCCCTGGAACGACAGTGACCGCCACACTGGTATCTATTTAGTCCTTGTCGAGCTCATCTGGGATGCAACCATGTCCTGCCATTGTTCGAAGCCTTCGACGGCGGTCGGCAACCAGGTCTTGATCATCGTCTCTGGGTCCATCGCTTTCAGGTTCACCGACAGGCGCTCCTGCATCTCTCTCATCAAGTGCTCCTGCATGGGCTGCACATCCGGCAAACCGAAGAAGGCGCGTGCTTCTTCTGGTGTGCAATCGATGTTCACCGTGACCTTCATTTGAAGTCTCCTGTCGGAGGTCAGCCCTTTGGCCGACGTGGATCTCCATGACAACGGCGATCAACAGGGCTGGTTCGGAGTGGCCGCCCATGATCCGGTTCATGCCCTTGTCCGCGCCCTTGAGGCCGCGAACCCCAAGCGACTGACAAGGCCGTTTCGTGGCACCAGTAGGCGTCATGCAGGGTGAACGCCTCGTTTTCAAGCCAGGGAGCACTGGTCCGTTCTCCTCAGGAGAAAGCAGCGCGCCACCGCGGAAACCGGATTCTCTATGGGAAGCAAGGTGGCTGTCACGGAACGTGATCTGATGATTTGGTGAAGTCCCTGACATCGGCATTCCTGTTCCGGTTACGGGCACACGGGTCGTGGTCGAGGGCAACGACCCGTGTGCAAGGTAAGGCGTTGCTTTCGTGATCTTACTTGCGGCTGGAGGCGATTGCCGGCCGTGTCTTGCCGGAACGATGGTTCTCGTCGGAGTGCGTGACCTCGATCTCGTCCCGCCGAACGGTGTCCCGCACAGTCTCGATCCGTCGAGTACGCTCTCGGCGCACGACGACCTCTTCCCGCACCTTCACGCTCTTCCCAACCACAGGCCTCTCGGACGTCTCGATCATCTCGATCGTGAGCTCGGTCAGGCTCTCTCCGGTCACGGCATCGGTGACCGGTCTGCGCCTTTCCACGATGACTTTCTCATCATAAAGCGATACCTGCTGCTGAACCGGCGTTTCTACGACAATGCGGCGCACTGTAGTCGTGCCGCTGGTCACCGTGTGCTTGCCCACGACGAGGGTCTCTTCGGCCAGCGGGATGACCTCCTCCGCCTGCGTCGACAGTTGCCCAGCGGTGGGTCGCGCCACGGCACGGCCCAGCGGAGCCGTCCAGAGGTTGAACATCGAATCCCAGAGGACCGAGCCGGTGCTCATGGGCGCGGTCGCGACCCGCTGCGCGGCCTCTGCCGTCGTCCGGATCATCTGCGCGGCACTCTCAGCGGCGGCCTCGCCTGTCCGTGCGACGGCGTCTGCGGTCTGCCGGACGGTCGCGCGGGCCTCCTGCTCGCGCTCGGCCTCATCCTCCTGGTCAGCAAGACGCCTTGCTTCCTGCTCACGCTCGAGCCTTGCCTCGATCCGGCGCTGTTCAGCCTCCGCCAACCGGGCTTCCTCGATCTCGGTCTTCTCGGCCTCAATGCGATCGACGATAGCCTGGGCTTCCTCGTCGCTCAGTGCCTCCAGGGTGGCCGGCAGCAGCTCGTTCTTCCCGTCACGTACACTCTGCTGATGGATCTTGCGCAACTCGGCAACCTTAGTAGCGAACTCCTCGCTGTCTTTGGGGGTGGCCTCAATCTCATCGAGCAGAATTCGGGTTTGCTTGTTGTCGGCGAGCGCTTCGGACACAAGGCCCTTGGTGGCCTTGTGTTTCCTGAGCACCGGGAACAGGTGCTCTTCTTCGAGCCTGGCGAGCAGCTCCAATTCCGCCTTGAGTTCCGCGAACAGCCTCTCGCGCGTCTTAACCGCGCCGTCCGAGGTATCCATGAGCTTGGCGAAAAGTTCGTTGGCCTTGGCCGGGCTGGTCTGAAGCAGTTGTCTGATGGTCGTCATGTCGTCCTCATGAAAGATTGGAGCCAGACGCAATACTGAGTGGAATCTGTTGCCCGATCCGCTTGTTACGAACGGTGCCGGAAGAGCGAAGCAATGGCTCCCCGAAGCGAGCGGAGTTTGGGATTGGTTAGCCTTTGGAGAGCGACGACGCAGATACTAGGAAGACAATCTCGCAACAGCGAAGGAATTTGCTGCATCGCAACATGGCAACGCCTTTAGGACCCCACAGTTCCTGAGCAACGGGCAGTTTCCTTTGGCGTGCCGGACAGCGCTAAGCCGGGCAACGGAGCGAAACGGCTGTATAGGCGTTGTCGCACTGGGCCGGGCCGCTGCAACCGAGCTGACGGCGGCCCGGGAACTCACAACAATGTCAGACCTGAAGCCCACGCTCGCTGAGCGGGACCTCCTTCCCCCCGTCGCGCCGTCCGCAGGCCTCGGCGTCGTCGGCATGATCGCTCTCGTCATCGCGGCTCTGTATGTCGGGCGCGAGGTCTTCGTTCCGGTCGCGCTCGCCATACTCTTGAGCTTTGTGCTGGCTCCGCTCATCAGGCTGTTGCAGAAGGCTGACGTGCCACGGGCGCTGGCGGTTGTCGGCGTCGTCCTGGTTGCCTTTGCGGGTATCACGGCGCTTGCCACCGTCATGGCGACGCAGGTCACCCAGCTCGCCGGGGACCTGCCGCGCTACCAGGCCACCATGCGCGAGAAGGTGCAGTCCCTGCGCGGCTCCGCTGCCGGCAGCAGCGCCCTCGAGCGGGCCGCGGATGTGTTGCAGGACCTGGGCAAGGAACTCGACAGGCCGCAGGCCGGGACATCCTTGCCGGCCAATCCGCTGACGCCCAGCACCGTGCCTGCCACCGAGACGAAGCCCATCCCGGTGGAAGTGCGCCAGCCCGATCCGGGCGCCCTGCAAACCCTCGGCGCCTTCATCACCCCGCTCATCCACCCCGCCGCGACCACCGGGATCGTGATCATCTTCGTGATCTTCATCCTGCTGCAACGGGAGGACCTGAGGAACCGTCTGATCCGCCTGGCCGGTTCGCACGACCTCCAGAAGACCACCGCCGCCCTCGACGATGCCGCCAGTCGTCTGAGCAAGCTGTTCCTGACGCAACTGGCCCTGAATGCCGCCTTTGGCGTGGTGATCGGCAGCGGCCTGTACGTCATTGGCGTGCCGAGCCCCGTGCTGTGGGGCATCCTCGCGGCGATCCTGCGCTTTGTCCCCTACATCGGCGCGTTCATCTCCGCCGCCTTCCCACTGGCCCTGGCGGCGGCCGTTGATCCTGGCTGGTCGATGCTGCTGATGACCGCAGCCCTGTTCATCGTTATGGAGCCGCTCGCCGGCCACGTGGTCGAGCCCCTCGTCTACGGCCATAGCACGGGTCTGTCTCCCGTGGCGGTCGTTGTCGCGGCGACGTTCTGGACCTGGCTCTGGGGACCGATCGGGCTGGTGCTGGCAACGCCGCTGACGGTGTGCTTGGTCGTGCTCGGCCGGCACGTGGAGCGGCTCGAGTTCCTCGACGTCATGCTCGGCGACCGCCCGGCCCTCTCGCCGCCGGAGATCTTCTACCAACGCATGCTGGCCGGTGATCCGGCGGAGGCAGCCGACGTCGCGGAGGAGTTCCTGAAGGAGCGCTCGCTCTCCGTGTACTACGACGAAGTGGCGTTGGCGGGCCTGCGGCTCGCCCGCGCCGACGCACAGCGTGGCGTTCTCGACGAGCCCCGCTTGGAGCGGATGAGGGCAACGGTCGAGGAATTGGTGGACGATCTCTCCGACCATCCCGACCAGAAGCCGAAATCCGGCCGCACCGACGATCCGGAGGCGGTCGCCGCCGTTGAGGCCAGCGAGGACGAGGGCGGCAGGACCGACCTTCCGACTCTGGCGCCGGAGGAGCTCAATCCGCGCTTCCGGGGTGAGACACCGATCCTGTGCATTGCCGGCCAGAGCGCGGTCGACGAGGCGACCGCCCTGATCCTGGCGCAGCTCCTGACGAAGCATGGGCTTCACGCTCGGGTGGAAAGCGCAGCCTCGCTGTCGATCCAGGCCGTTGCGAGGATCGACGATGCCGGTATCGCCATGGTGTGCCTGTCCTATCTCGATGCTGGTAGCCCGGCACACATGCGCTACGCGGTGCGTCGCCTTCGCCGCAAGATGCCGCAGGCGCAAATCCTGCTGGGGTGCTGGGTCGAGGGAATGGACGCCGCGGCTGCTGTGGCCCTGCGGGAGGCGGTCCGGGCGGATCTCGTTGCTACAAGCCTGCGGGAGGCGATGGCCTTGTGCCTGGAGGTGGCCAGGACAGAGGCGACCCAGGGCTTGAACGGATCTATCGCGGTCAGCGCCGCTTGACTCGGTCCCAGCCGGATAACATGTCGAATGGGAGCAACTGCACGGCCACGCGTCTGGCTTCAGATGGCCCTTGTCATGAGCGATCCTTGAATTCTGCACCAGCGAGCTCCGCTCCCGCGTCCTTCTTCCACGGTTGAAAACACCCCAGCCTGGTGCAGCCAATGGACGATGACCCAGTGCCCCCCTAACGGACGCTCCCATCCCGCCGAGTTCCCTTCCCTCACCGACGCCATCCAGACCCATCTCGGGCGCGAGCTGCGCTCTCTACGGCGATCCCGACGCAGGAAAGATGCCCCGGAGCTTGGCCCAGCTTCTCACTCGCGTGGCTCAGGTCATCCGGGCCCACACGGAGGCGGTGGATCACGCCTTCGTAGCCAATCTCATCGGCAGCCTGAAGTCGCTGCGGGCCCACGCGATCTCCCTCACCCATGATATGCATCAAGCTGAGGATCTCGTGCAAAAGACTGTTCTGAAGGCGATCAACAAGCAAGAGGAGTTCGAGGCTGGCACGAATCTCCAGGCTTGGCGCTTCACCACCCTGCGCAACCTGTTCTTCTCCGGCCGCCGTACGAAGCAGCGCGAGGTGGAGGACACGGATGGAACTCATGCGGCAACGATGATCACCATCCCAGACCAGGAGGCTCACGGTCCAGGATCTGCATAAGGCGCTTGCCAAGCTGCCCCGCGAGCAGCGCGAGGCCCTGCTGCTCATCGTTGGGGAGGGCCAAGGAAAGGGTCGAATCCCTTGGGACCAAGGTCGGGACGATCAAGAGCCGGTCAACCGGGCGAGGACCCGCCTGGCCGAACTGATGGGGCTCGTCCGCGACGATAGCATTGCTTGGTCGCACGGCGCACCGGCGTAGGCTTACCAGATGGCGGATGCGGAAACACAAGCCCGATCCTTGGGACGTGCGAACCTGACATGTCCCCGCTGTCGGCGGCACAGGATGCCGATGTCCTCGATATGTCCTTCAGCGCAGGCTCGGAATATCCGCTCGGGGTCAACCTGGGAAATTTGCTGTCCGTCAGGTATGTCTGGTGTTCCCTGCCAGAGCTGACTTTCGGTTCGATCCCAAAACCTACCATCGCAGACGTTCAGTCCGTCTTGGGTCACTTGCCGGATCTTCAGTGGACTTTCGAAGGTGGTGAAGCCAGGTGATGACCATGTCAGACACAGGAAGATCATTGATGACATTCGAGTCCGGCGGACCCAAGCCGACATTGACCCAGGTCCAGATCATCCAATCGCTTGCCGAGGCCCTGGCCTGGTTCGAGAAGGAACTGACGTGGGGTGTGGCTCCGGCCGAACTGAACCATCTCACGGGCCGGATCGGGGAACTCTATGCCGCGATGATCACCCGTGGACAGATGGCCCTCGAGACCAACCAGCGGGGATATGATGTCGTGTCGGCATCGAACGAGCGGATTTCGGTCAAGACGATCACGAGCTCAAACCAGGTATCCTTCAATGCAGCGACATTCGACCTCGTCGATCGGGTGATGATCCTTCGGGTCAATGTCGACGACGAGAACGGCATATCGGTCGAAGAATTGCTTGACGAGTCCGCCGAGACGGCAAAGGACAGAATGCGCCCAGGCGATGGAAAATACGTCTACCCTGTTGCGCAAGGCAGGCGGCGGGAGAAACGTCCCGCCGAGGAACTTCGGGTGACGGCCCGGGCAAGGTATTCGGACATCGAGATCGTCCGCTACGAGAATGGCGTCATC
This sequence comes from Microvirga sp. BF8, assembly GCF_059888585.1. Lineage (NCBI taxonomy): Bacteria > Pseudomonadati > Pseudomonadota > Alphaproteobacteria > Hyphomicrobiales > Methylobacteriaceae > Microvirga > Microvirga sp. BF8. The sequence continues at coordinate 3,481,809 of NZ_CM187619.1, forward strand.
CGCATCCTGCAAGACGGCGTCGTCCAACCAGTGGTCGTCAAGGACGTTCTTCGCCCCATTGCCGCCGAGGTCGGCGTCGACTTGTCGAACTCCCGGGGGGAAACGAAGACCACCCACGTCCTCGGCGCCGATGTGATTCGTGCCCTCAACCTGCGCAGCAGTCGTTCCGGTACCTAGGGTCGCTCACTGCGTCACTAGCCTGCCCCTACCAGCGGGAGGTCCGTCGCCTGGGTCGAAATTGTCTTCCATCGCTTACTCCTGCTCTGCGGCAGGCTGTTCGAGGCCCTGCGGTTGGCCCGCTAGTGCCATGGTGGATGTTCACCCTCGAAGGCAACGTTTGCGCGCGATGCCGACTAACGACCCCACGGACCGGTGTTGCGATTGAATTCCGATCCCGCATTTATGTGCCGGCCCCTTGATGCTTGTCAGATGACGCTGCAAGCGCTATCTCTTCATCTGGAACCGATAGCCAGGGCTGCAAGCGACCCAAAAGGCGGTGAACTCGATTTCGAATCGACACCTGAACGGCAACCATCTCAGCCGGCGCAGGGTGATCATAAAGCGCTTGCGACCACCCCCAAGACGCCAGGATTGAATGGATATGCCATGTCTCTCCATAAGGATTGCGCAGATCACCTGCGCTCACACTACCGCTCCCTGACCGGGAACAAACTGAAGTCCACCCACGCGCATGAGCTCGTGGCCGCCTTTTTCGGGTACGGAACGCTTGCCGCGCTTCAAACGGAAACGAAATTTCCGCTGACGGATCTTCGAGAAGCCGCGTTCCTGATCCCGGATCTGGCCCGGATGGATCAACGGGTTCAAGAGATCAAGAACTTGCCCGCTGATCTGCCTACTGTGGACCAGCTCGCGTCCGAGATCTGTGACTGCCTTGTCTCGCAAGGTCACTTCACTGGCAGGATCTGGAGGTCCCGGGATCTGCGAGACGATGTCAATGGCTACGTCCAGGACGATCCGCTGATAATCGAGGATGCCCTGTCGGGGGAGATCGCTACGACAAACGCCTATTTCGATGAGCTCTACATCGATGAATACGGCTTCGAAGCGAACGACGAGGGTCTCATGGTCACTCTGTCTGGCTCCCTAAACGGGGAGCAGGACGAAGACCGTGCGTTCCACGGCAACAAGATCCTGTTCACGACGGTGATGACGTTCGAGCTGGTGGCCGGGCGCATCGCCTACAGGGAACCGGAACTCGACACCGGTGGCGCGGTCGACGACTCCGACTATTACGATCCTGAGCCGGAGCCGGCCTCCTGAATGGGTAGGCTGGACACCTCAGGCTTGATGCCCCACTGCTTAGCTGCGGCCAAGAGCACGCGGCTGCTGGGATCGCTGGGGCCACGTCTCTGTCTCTCGACGGGACGCTGGCCCCTTTGACCGAGCATTAGGTAGCCCAGAGCTCTTTGGTGCCAAGCCAGTTTTCCCAAGCGCGATCCCGTGGCAGCGGCCACAATGCTTCACATTTGGCCCAATATCTAGCGGATCGGGTTGGCCAAGAGGCCAATTGTGCGGTGATGCCCAAGGCCCTAAAAGGGCAAACCCCAGGAAGGCGAATGGCCTGGCCTGGGGTTCTAAAGCTCACCACGAGCGCATAACCGATTTAGGTCGGACAGAGGCGGCAGGGGCCTGCTGGGTGTTAAGTTGGAGTGACGATGGCCGAGAGTCAAGTCCCTTTTGCCTATGATGAGGCAACGTTTCGACAGCTATCCGGCACTCTCACGACCCAACGCCTCGGGACATACCTCAAACGGGCATCGTTCGATCATGCATGGGCCATGGACTTCTACCTGTGGAACGCCCGACTCTCCAAGGCACTCCAGTTCCCCATCCATGTGGCCGAGGTTACCTTGCGAAACGCCGTCAGCGAACACCTGAGACTGGTGGCTGGCGTAGAGGATTGGGCATTCGACAGGCCGTTCCTCGGAGCCCTCGCGCGGGGGAATCCTGAGGCTCTGGCTTCAATCGACAAGGCCAAGGAAAGGCTGCTGCGCGAGCCTGCTCGGGCAAACGGTGGCACGTTGACGACGGATGACATCATCGCGAAGCTGTCCTTCGAGTTCTGGGTTGCGATGCTCGACGGTCGTTACGAGGTCGAATGGCAACGGTCCGTCCGAACGGTGTTTCGAAACCTCGCACCACATGAAAGCCGGAAGACCCTACGGGCGATCGCCATCGAGGTCAGCCACCTCAGGAACCGCATTGCCCACCATGAGCCGATCCTAAATTGGAGCAATCTCGAGGACCGGCATTCGGAGATGATCGGCCTGATCCGGCGGCGTTGCTTGGTCACTGCCAAATGGGTTCGGGATCATTCGACGTTCCCTCGCGTATGGCAGGAGCCGCCGAAATCCCAGCGCCGACCCGGAGGACAGCTTATCCTCGGTATGGCTCACAAGCCTGTGCCCGTGCTGAGCCCCTCAAGCACCGTCGCCGAGGCCATCCAGGCCATGGGTGGGGGCAGGCGGGGCTTTGGAATCATCCGCCTTTCCGGGGCAACTGCCCTCCTCACTGCCGGTGATCTCGTCAGATGGATTCGGGCTTCGATCGAGGCGGGACTGGTCGATGTCGAGACCCCTACCCTCGGCTCCCTGGATCAAGAGGTATTCAGCACTAAGCTCGCGTTTGTGGGTCGGGATGCGACGACCGGAGAGACACTTGCGCTGTTCCATCCCAAGGACACACCCGGGAGGATGAAACCTGGGGCCGTCGTCGTCACGACAACCGGCGACGAGGCCGGCGATCCGCTGGGAATCGTGTTCAGGCCTGATGTCCGTCAGGGGGCATGAGTCCCGGACCTCACTCCCAGATTTCGCGAAGACCGCTTCCGCCGCCGCTCGCGCTTCGAGGTTCCGATCCGTTCATGGCCGTGCGTGGCATCACGGACGCCACAATCGCTATTGGCGAAACCTTCAGTACGGTGATTCGCGCCCCGAACTTGCCCACGAATGAGTCTCAAAACCTGTCGTTTTGTCTCAAGGGGGCTGTCGTCTTGCAGAATTGGAGCGGGCGATGGGAATCGAACCCACGACATTCAGCTTGGGAAGCTGACGTTCTACCTCTGAACTACACCCGCGTTGGCCGCACCACGAACCGTTTCGGCTCCTCGCGACGGGGCGAACTTAGCAAAGAGGCGCGGCTTCTGTCCATCGACTTCTCGCTGGGCAGAGGCATATCCCACCGGTCCGTTCCTCGCGGAGCAGGCCGCCGGCGGGAGTTCCTGAATAAGCCTTGATCTTGATCCTCTGATCGCCCTCGGCGTCATGGTCGCCACTGCGACGACCGATGCGGCTTACGTGTTCTTCAATGCGGCAGTCGTGGCCCGGCACCGCATCCGGGCGGCGAACTGGAGCGGGATCTGGTATCTGCTCTCCGCCTTCGCCGTCATCAGTTACATGGAGCACGTGGTCTATGTGGTCTTCGCCGCTTTGGGATCCTGGTTCGGCGCCTTCCTCTCCGTGACATGGCTGGCACGGCCGCCCCGCCCTGGTCGTTGAGACAGCCGCTGCGTCTCAGCGAAAGTGCTTGGAGAGCTTGAGGCCCTGGGCCTGGTAGTTGGATCCTGCACCCGAGCCGTAAAGAATCTTCGGCCGCTCGGCCATGCGCTCGTAAACGAGGCGGCCGACGATCTGTCCGTCCTCCAGAATGAAGGGGACGTCGCGGGAGCGAACCTCGAGCACGGCCCGCGCTCCCTCTCCGCCCGCACCTGCATGCCCGAAGCCGGGATCGAAGAAACCTGCGTAATGGACCCGGAACTCGCCGACGAGGGGATCGAAGGGCACCATCTCGGCCGCATAGTCGGGCGGCACGTGCACGGCCTCCTTCGAGGCGAGAATATAAAACTGGCCCGGATCGAGGATCAGGGTGCGGCTGGCCTCCGCATACAACGGCTCCCAGAAGTCCGCGATCCGGCACGAGCCGGGCTTGTCCACGTCAACGAGCCCGGTATGGCGCTTGGCCCGATACCCGATGAGCCTGTCCGGCCCGAAACCGGCAAGATCGACGCTGACCGCGACGCCATCCTGGATCGAGGGCTCGGTTGAAGTCACGATCCTTTCCCGCGCATGGAGCGCATGAAGCTCGGCATCGCTGAGGCGCACCTCGCCTTTGCGGAGACGCAACTGCGACAGCCGCGTCCCCGTCCGTACCAGGACAGGGAAGGTCCGGGGCGAGATCTCCGCATAAAGCGGGCCTTGGTAACCGGCGCCGATCGTATCGAATTCCTGGCTCCGGTCGGTGATCACCCGCGTGAAAACGTCGATGCGACCCGTCGAGCTCTTCGGGTTGGCCGCAGCCGAAACGTCCGGCGGGAGAGCGAGCGCCTCCTGCAGTTCCGCGATATAGACGCTGCCGGTCTCCAGAATGGCTCCCGGGCCGAGGTCGATCTCGTGGAAGCTCAACTGTGTCAGGCGGTCGCGAACCGTGTGGTTCTTGCCCGGGAGGAAGCTCGCTCGCACCCGGTAGGCACGGCGCCCGAGCCTCAGGTCGAGGCTCGCCGGCTGCACCTGATCCGGGGCAAACGGAGCGTCGGTCCGGATGCCCCCTTCGCTCGCGAGGCGCCTGATGGCATCGGCCGACTGTATCCCGTCACGCAACGCAACCATATCTTTCCGACGGGCCCCGGCCCACTCCCCTGCTGAAACGCGGCTCTATCTCTAAGGGATGCGGTGGAATTCTCAAGGCACCTCCTCGTCCTCGAAGACGCGCCACGCCAGGACCACCCGCGCCAAGGCACTCATGAAAGTGAGGCCGGCAAAGGCATATGCGAGAAGAGGAAACCATGTCGGCTTCAGAATCATGAACAGAAAGAACAGAATGGTTTCCGTTCCTTCCATCAGCCCGGTCGTGAAATAGATGGACTTGATCCCGCGGAGCTTGTCCTCGAGGCCCCGCTTGGCCGCAATCGCGGCAAAGGCCAGGAAGCTTGCCCCATTCACATAGAACGAGAGCAGCAGGACGGCTGCCGGAATGGCAAAGATATCGGGCTCGCGCAGGGCGAAGGCGAGCGGAATGGCTCCATAAACGGCGAAATCGAACACGATATCGATGAATCCGCCGCGATCGGTCTGTCTGGTCGCCCGGGCCACCGCGCCGTCGAGGCCGTCGAAGAGACGGTTGAGGGCGAAGAGAACGAAAGCGGCTCCATCCGCCCTTAACCCGATCGCCAGCGCGGCCGCGAGGCCGAGCACGAGCGAAAGGCCAGTCAACGCATCCGCCGAAATATTCCTGGCGGCCAGCCTGGCACCCGCCCGGTCCAAGGGCGGACCAACGATCCGGCGCATCCATCCGTCGAGCATGACCGTTCCCTCCCGCTCCCGTCGATTGACGAGGGCCGTGGGCGGACTTACCACGTCCCAAGCGCCGCCTTCCACTCGGCACCGGCGCGTATTTCGAGGGAGATCGATGTACAAGGCTGTAACACGCGGCATCAGCGTCACCGTGACGCCCCGCTACATGCCCGAGGAATCGTCGCCGTCCGACAACCGCTATTTCTTCGCCTACACGGTGGAGATCATCAATACGGGCCTCGAGCGCGTACAACTCCGCGCCCGGTACTGGAAGATCATCGACGGCCACGGCCAAACGCAGGAAGTTCGCGGCGCCGGCGTCGTCGGCGAGCAGCCTGTCCTCGGGCCAGGCGAAAGCTACAGCTACACGAGCGGCTGCCCCCTGACGACGCCGAGCGGCACCATGCAGGGTTCCTATGTCATGGAAACCAGCAGCGGCGAAACGTTTAATGCGGAAATCCCAGCCTTCTCCCTCGACAGTCCTCACACGAAACGCGTCGTTCATTAAGGATCACTATGCTCCCCCAAGGCCAGCGGCTGACGCCGCTCGAAATGCTCGCGAAACTTGTCTCGTTCGACACAGAGAGTTCAAAATCGAACCTGCCGCTGATCGCCTTCGTCGAGAGCTACCTGAAAAGTTGGGATGTCCCCTACATCCGGGTGCCGAATGCGAGCGGCGACAAGGCGGCGATCTATGCAACTGTCGGGCCGCAGGACCGGGGCGGCGTCGTCCTCTCTGGCCATACGGACGTTGTGCCCGTCACGGGCCAGGCCTGGACATCGGATCCGTTTGTTCTGCGTGTCGAGAACGGCCGCGCCTATGGCCGCGGCGCAGTCGACATGAAGGCTTTCGATGCCCTTGCTCTTGCACTCATCCCGGATTTCCAGGCCGCCGACCTGAAAACCCCGATCAACATCATGCTGTCCTACGACGAGGAGACGACGTGCCTCGGAGTCGTCGACACGATCCGTCGCATGGGCCATGAACTGCCGCTGCCAAAGGCCGCCCTCATCGGCGAGCCGACGCTCATGGAGGTGGTCGACGCCCACAAAAGCGTCGTGACGTTCATCACCAAGGTCCACGGTTTCGAGGCCCATTCCTCGAAGCCCTATCTAGGCGCGAGTGCCGTCATGGCCGCGGCCGAGTTGATCAGCGAACTCAACCGGATCGCCGACGAGATGATGGAGCGTGGCGATCCGGGCGGGCGTTTCGACCCCCCTTACACGACGGTGCATGTCGGAGTGGTGACCGGAGGCACCGCCCGTAACATCCTGGCCAAGGAATGCAGCTTCCAATGGGAATTCCGCGGCCTGCCGAGCCTCGATCCGCAGGAAATTCCGCAGCGCCTCGACCGCTTCGCCAAGGATGTCGTTCTGAAGCGCATGAACCGCTTCGGCGAATTCGGGCGCATCGACACCCAGCTCGAGGTGGCCGTTCCCGGCCTGGCACCCGATCCCGGCTCCGCCGCGGAGACTCTCGCGTTGCGTCTGGTGGGCAGGAACCGGACGCAGACTGTTCCCTTTGGCACCGAAGCGGGACATTTCCAGGCCGCGGGGATTCCGACCGTCGTCTGCGGGCCCGGGTCGATCGATCAGGCCCATCAGCCCGACGAATACATCACCCTCGAGCAGTTGGAGGCTGGCGAGGCGTTCATGCGTCGCCTTGCGACCATCTGCGCCGAGAGCTGAACGGGCGCGATCGGCTTGCAATTCCGCGCGGCTGCAAGCCGATCCCGCTGTCCGGCGAGCCCTAGCTCTCCGCCTTGGCGATCTCGGCCTCCACATCGGCAGGATCGAGATCGTAGAAGCGCGAGCAGAACTCGCAGGTAATGCCGATGCGGCCGTTATCGCCGACCATGTCGCGGCGATCCTCTGGCGAGAAGCGCCGCATCATCGACATGATCCGGCCTTCGGAGCAGCGACATTCCTCATGCAGGCCCTGCCCCTCGAAGACGCGCACGCCGCGCTCGTGGAAAAGGCGGTAGAGCAGCCGCTCGCTCGAGACGGCGGGGTCGACGAGTTCATGATCCTCGACCGTCTCCACGAGAGCCTTCGCCTCCACCCAGGCGTCATCCTCGCCTGGATCGACCAAGTCGTTCGCGGGATGTCCCTCCGGGATATCGCCAGGGGAAAGATCGACCTGACGCATCCTCTCGGGCGAACTGGGGAGGAACTGGATCATCACTCCGCCGGCCCGGTAGGTATGCCGCCCGTTTTCGAACTGCTCCGCAACGGCCAGTCGGACACGGGTCGGGATCTGCTCCGACTGTCGGAAATACTGGTGCGCCGCCTCCTCGAACCCCTGCCCTTCCAGAGCCACGACGCCCTGATAGCGGTTGCGGTCGGAGCCCCTGTCGATCGTCATGGCGAGAAGGCCGGAGCCGAGGAGGTCGCCGGTCCGCGCCCCGGAGGGGCCCAGGGCATCGAGCTTCTCCTGGTCGAAGCGCGCTGTCGCGCGCAGGCGGTCGGGCGCGTCGAAATCCACCACGATCATCTCGATCGGGCCATCCGTCTTGGTCTGGAGCTGGAAGCGCCCCTCGAACTTCAGGGCGGACCCGAGCATCACCGTCAAGGCCGCCGCCTCGCCAAGGACGCGCGCGACCACGTCCGGATATCCATGACGCGTGATGATCGTATCGATGGAATGCCCGAGGCGCACCACACGCCCGCGCACGTCGAGAGGTTCGACCGCGAACGGCAAAACGACGTCGTCGGCGCCTTCGAAGGGGGCCGCCGTCATTCGCCGGCTGCTCCCAGGCACCAGGCCAGAATGCCCTTCTGCGCATGGAGTCGGTTTTCAGCCTCGTCGAAAACCACGGATTGCTGTCCGTCCATGACCTCGTCGGTTACCTCCTCCCCGCGATGGGCGGGCAGGCAGTGCATGAAGATGGCGTCCCGGCTGGCCACGCTCATGAGCTTCCGGTTGACCTGATAAGGCTTCAGGAGGTTCTGGCGCCGGAACTCATCTTCGTCGCCCATGGACACCCAGCAATCCGTGACAATCGCATCCGCTCCTTCGGCGGCTTCGAAAGCATCGGTTGTCACCACGATCTCCGCTCCTTCCTTCCTGGCCCATGTCAAAAGCTCAGGACGGGGCGCAAGTTCCGGTGGAGAGGCGATGCGCAGCTTGAAATCGAGACGTGCCGCCGCATGCACCCAGGAAGCGAGCACGTTGTTGGAATCCCCCGACCAGGTGATCGTCCGGCCTTCGATCGGGCCGCGATGCTCCTCGAAGGTCATGACATCCGCCATGATCTGGCAGGGGTGGGTCATCTTCGTGAGGCCGTTGATGACCGGGATCGAAGCGTTCTGCGCCAGTTCCGTCACCATGGCGTGGTCAAGGGTGCGGATCATGATGGCGTCCACGTAGCGTGACAGGACGCGGGCCGTGTCGGCTATGGTCTCGCCGCGGCCGAGCTGCATCTCCTTCCCGGTCAGCATCAGGGTTTCGCCGCCAAGCTCGCGCATGCCCACGTCGAAGGAGACTCGGGTACGGGTGGAGGGCTTGTCGAACACCATGGCCAGGACCTTGCCCTCGAGGGGCCGTTCCTCGGCCCGCTCTCCCCGGCGGCGCTTGGCCTTGATGGCTGAGCCGATGGCAAGGACGTGACGGATCTCGGCGCCGGACATGTCGCTGAGATCGAGAAAGTGACGGGTCTTCATACGGTGGCTCCCTGCCGTGCAACGGTCTTCAGCTCGGCTTCGATGGCCGCGCAGGCGGAGTCGAGGCGGTTCATGGCTTCGGCGATGTCCCCTTCCGTGATGATCAGGGGTGGCAGCAGGCGGGTGACGTTGTCACCGGCGCCGATCAGGATGATCTTTTGCCCGCGGGCCGCGGCGATGAACTCCGTGTTGGGCACATGGGTCCGCAGGCCCATCATCAGGCCCTGCCCACGCACTTCGGCGATCACGCCGGGATGACGGTCCATCAACTCGGCAAGGCGCTGCTTCATGAGCAGACCCATCCGTTCGACACGCTCCAGGAAACCGGGCTCGAGAATAACGTCGAGCACGGCATTCCCAACGGCCATGGCCAGAGGATTGCCGCCGAAGGTGGTTCCATGGGTCCCGAGCGTCATGCCCTGGGCGGCCTCGGCGGTGGCGAGGCAGGCTCCCATCGGAAAGCCGCCACCGATGCCCTTGGCAACCGCCATGATATCAGGCGTCACCCCGGTCCATTCATAGGCGAAAAGCTTGCCCGTGCGCCCGACGCCAGTCTGAATCTCGTCGAAGATCAGCAGCAGGCCGTGCTCATCGGCCAGGTCCCTGAGGGCGCGCAGGAAGGCATTGGGGACCAGACGGATACCGCCCTCTCCCTGGATAGGCTCGATCAGCAGGGCGGCCGTTTCAGGACCGATCGTGGCCTTCAGGGCATCGAGGTCGCCGAAGGGTACCTGATCGAACCCTTCCACCTTTGGCCCGAAGCCTTCGAGATACTTGGCCTGCCCGCCAGCGGCGATGGTGGCGAGGGTGCGGCCGTGGAAAGCGCCCTCGAAGGTGATGATGCGGAACCGCTCCGGATGACCCTTGGCGGAATGATATTTCCTGGCCATCTTGATGGCCGCCTCATTGGCCTCGGCCCCGGAATTGGAAAAGAAAACCACGTCGGCGAAGGTGTTCTCGACCAGCCGGCGGGCAAGGCGCTCGCCCTCGGGGATCTGGAAAAGGTTTGATGTGTGCCAAAGCTTGGCTGCCTGGTCGGTGAGGGCCTTGACCAGATGAGGATGGGCATGGCCCAGGGCATTCACCGCGATGCCGGCGCCGAAATCGAGATATCGCTCGCCGTCTCGGCCGAAAAGCCAGGGTCCTTCCCCTCTTTCGAAGGATATATCGGCGCGTGCATAGGTCGGCAACAATGGCGACGTCACGGGATCGTTCTCCGCTCGGAAGGCCCAGAGACCGCACCATATGGTCGCACCTGGGCCGGAAAAAGAAAGCGCCGCCCCAGCAGGGACGGCACCGTCAGGATTCTAATGAGACCGGAGACCCTGTCAATTCAAGAGAAATGAACTCATTCATCACGCGGCCCCGCCAGCTGAAAATGAGTTCCCTGGGGAAAACGACAGGGTCTGTCCGGGGACTCTTGCGCCAGAGTCCACCGATCTAGTAACTTCGAAGCCGTCGATTACGCATTCGAGCGACGGCTTTCACCTTCAGGAGAGACCCTCACAACGCGGCCGGACCTTCTATTCTGTCCGCGAAGCATGAGGGATTCGACCCTGACGAGAGCCGCCCCGATGGAGGCCATATAAAAATGATAGATGCGGGCGCAACCTGGACCGATGAGAGGGTCGAGCTCCTGAAGAAGCTCTGGGCCGATGGCTTGAGCGCGAGCCAGATCGCGACCGAGCTTGGCAACGTGACCCGCAACGCGGTGATCGGGAAGGTGCATCGCCTCGGCCTCTCCGGTCGGGCCAAGGACAAGGCAACCCCTTCCGCCTCGCAGCGCCCCCGCAAGGCAGCCCGCGCGCCCAGCCCGCCCGCCGCCTTTGCGCCGCAAAACCGGAACAATGTGGTCTTGGCGCCCATTCCCCGTCCGCCGGTAGCGGTGGAGGAACCTGAGACAATGGCTGAGGACGACGTGGCGATCCCGATGTCGGAACGCGTAACCATCATGGATCTGCGTGAATCCATGTGCCGGTGGCCCATGGGCGATCCGACGAAGCCGGAGTTCCGCTTCTGCGGCGCGCGCTCGGTGACCGGCCTGCCCTATTGCGCGCACCATGCCCGGGTTGCCTATCAGCCGGTGGCAGACCGCAAGCGCGAGCGCAAGCTGGCGCGGGCGTGAACGTCGCGACCGACGCAACTGTCAAGGCAGGCCTCGCGCCTGCCTTTTTTGTTGGAGCCCGGGCCTATTCGTCCCGGGCGAAGGTTTCATCGAAGGAGTAGCCGGTGCCGCGGACAGTCCGGATCGGATCGGGCCTGTGCGGAAGATTGAGAGCCTTGCGCAACCGGCCCACATGCACATCGACGGTCCGTTCGTCGATATAGACATCATGTCCCCAGACAGCGTTGAGCAGATGCTCGCGGGTGAAAACCCGTCCGGGGCGCGTCATCAGGAATTCAAGGAGCCGAAATTCCGTGGGTCCGAGATGAAGTTCCTTGCCACTGCGCCGCACGCGATGGGTCTCACGGTCGAGCTCCATGTCTCCCGCAGTGAGAAGCGTTGCAATATGCGTCGGCTTCGTACGGCGCAGGAGCGCACGGACGCGTGCAAGGAGTTCCGGAACCGAGAAGGGCTTGACGATATAGTCATCGGCGCCGGTCGCGAGGCCGCGGATCCGATCGCCTTCCTCGCCACGCGCCGTGAGCATGATGATGGGCATCCGCTCGGTTTCCGGCTTGATGCGGATGCGCCGGCAGAGCTCGATCCCTGACAATCCGGGGAGCATCCAGTCGAGAAGCACGAGATCCGGCACCTGCTCGCGCAGGCGGATTTCCGCCTCGTCACCCCGCCCGACGCAATCCACGTCGTAGCCCTCCGCCTCGAGGTTGTAGCGAAGAAGAAGGGTCAGCGGCTCCTCATCCTCGACGATCAGAACGCGCGGTCCCATGTCTCAAGCTCCCGCCGGGGTCACGTCGATCGAGCGGTCATTCTTGGGGCGGTCGATCGCGAGGGTCTCGCCGGTCACCAGGTAATGAACCGTCTCGGCGATGTTGGTCGTATGATCTCCAATGCGCTCGATGTTCTTGGCGCAGAACAGGAGGTGGGTACAAAACGAGATATTGCGTGGATCTTCCATCATATAGGTGAGGAGTTCTCGAAAGAGTGACGTGTAAAGCGCGTCGATCGCTCCGTCTCGCTGCCAGACATCAAGCGCCTTCGCCGTGTCCTGCTGCGCATAGGCATCGAGCACGTCCTTGAGCTGGCCGAGGACGAGATCTGTCATGTGCTGCACGCCCACGACAATCTTGTGAGCCCTGAACGGCCCTCCGATGGCGAGGGCCCTTTTGGCGATATTCTTTGCAAGGTCGCCGATGCGTTCAACATCACCCGAGACGCGGATGGCGGAGATAGTCTCGCGCAGATCGACCGCGAGAGGCTGTCGGCGGGCGATGGTGAGAATCGCGTTCTCCTCCACTTCGCGCTGGAGAAGATCGAGGCGGCTGTCGGACGAGATGACCGTCTGTGCGAGCGGGAGGTCGCTTCGCACCAACGCGGCAATGGCATCGACAAGCATCTTTTCTGCAATGCCGCCCATCTCCGAAATCCGGCGCCGAAGGCTCTGCAGGTCATTGTCGTAGGAGCTGACGATATGCTCCGGCATGGAAGGATCTCCTTGCAGCGCTTCGATCAGCCGAAGCGGCCCGTGATATAATCCTGGGTCTGTTTCTTGTTGGGGGTCATGAACATCTTGCTCGTCGGCCCGAACTCTATGAGTTCGCCGAGATACATGAAGGCGGTGTATTGGGAGATGCGCGCCGCCTGCTGCATGTTGTGCGTGACGATCACGATGGTGAACTCTTCTCGGAGCTGCTCGATGAGCTCCTCGATCTTGCCCGTGGAGATCGGATCGAGCGCGGAGGTCGGCTCGTCCAGCAGGATGACCTCGGGCTGCTGCGCAACGGTGCGCGCGATGCAGAGACGCTGCTGCTGCCCTCCGGAAAGGCCCATCCCCGATTGACGCAGCTTATCCTTGACCTCGTCCCAGAGAGCGGCCTTGCGGAGAGCCTGCTCGACACGGTTGTCGAGCTCGGACCTCGAAAGCTTCTCGTAGAGGCGGATGCCGAAGGCGATGTTGTCGTAGATCGACATGGGGAATGGCGTCGGCTTCTGGAACACCATGCCTACGCGAGCGCGCAGCTCGTTCACGTCAATGGACGGCGACAGCACATTCTTCCCATCGAGGATGATCTCTCCCTGAGCGCGCTGATCGGGATAGAGGCTGTAGATGCGGTTAAACGTCCGAAGCAGGGTCGACTTGCCGCAGCCGGAGGGGCCGATCAGGGCCGTGACCTGACGGTCGTAGAAGTCGAGGGACACGCCCTTGAGACTGCGGGTGTCCCCATAGAAGAAGTCGAGATTTCTGACCGATATGCGGACGGGGACGCGGATGTCGGGAGCGGCGGCATGACCGACGGCGCTGCCTGCGGAAACGGCGATCGAAGTCATCGGACATGATCCTTCTTCAACAGCAGGCGCGCCGTCACCGATAGCGCCAGAATGGAGAGCGTGATGATGAGGGCTCCGGCCCATGCCAGAGAGCGCCAGTTCTCATAGGGGGCGAGAGCGAACTGGTAGATCATGACGGGCAGGTTGGAGACGCCGCCCATCAGGTTCGGCTTGAACCAGAAATTGTTGTTGAGGGCTGTAAAGAGAAGGGGCGCCGTCTCACCCGCGATGCGCGCGGTGGCCAGCAGGATGCCGGTCACCATGCCCGCCTTCGCGGCCCGCCAGCTGATGTGGACGATCACGGTCGACATCGGCGCCCCCAGTGCAGCCCCGGCCTCGCGAAGAGAACCGGGTACGAGGCGCAGCATGTCCTCGGTGGTGCGCACGATCACGGGAATAGCGATGATGGCGAGCGCCACGCCTCCGGCCCACCCGGAATACCCTCCGAGCGGCGGCACCATAAGCGTGTAAACGAAGAGGCCGATGAGGATGCTCGGTGCGGCAAGCAAAATATCGTTCACGAAGCGGATCACCTCCGCGAGGGCCGAACCCTTGCCGTATTCAGCAAGATAAGTCCCCGCCAGCACGCCGATCGGGGTGGCCACCGCGATTCCGAGCAAGGTGAGAATGAAGCTGCCCACGATGGCATTGGCGATGCCTCCACCCTCGGTTCCCGGCCCTGGTGTCACCTGGGTGAACACATCGACCGACAGGGCGCTGCCCCCCTCATAGATGAGCATCAGCAGGATCCAGCCGAGAACGAAGGCGCCGAGGGCCGTGAAGGCGGCGCACACAATCTTGAGGGTCCGGTCTGCAATGTGTCGGCTCCGCCTGACGCGGCGCCCCGCGGGAGCGGTTGCCATGGTCGTCGCTCTTGAGACCTCGCTCATCGTCGCGCCCTTTACTGCGTCCGCACCCGCGCGATCAGAAGACGCGCAAGAACGAGGACGGTGAATGTTACGAGGAAAAGGATGCAGCCGAGGGCCAGGAGGGCGTTGAGATGCAGATCAGCCGCCTCGTTGAATTCATTGGCGATCCGCGACGCGATGGTCGAGCTGGGGTCGAAGATGGAAAGTGAAAGCCGGTTGGCGTTTCCAATCACGAAAGTGACCGCCATGGTCTCGCCCAGGGCGCGCCCGAGACCGAGCATGACCGCGCCGATGATGCTGACGCCGGCCTGCGGCAACAGCACATGACGGACCACTTCCCAGGTCGTGCAGCCGATCCCGTAAGCGCTTTCGCGCAGGATCGTCGGGATCTGGTCGAGAATATCGCGGGTGATCGACGCGATGAACGGGATGATCATGATCGCCAGGATGATCCCGGCTGTCAGAAGGCCGACCCCGGAGGGAACCCGCGCATACAGCACCGTCCCGAGAATGGGCATGCCCTCGACGAGCGACGAGACGGGAACCTGGACGTATTTGGCGAAAAACGGAGCGAAGACGAAAAGCCCCCACATTCCGTAAATGATGCTCGGAACCGCAGCGAGAAGTTCCACCGTGGTCGAGACCGGCCGCTTGAGCCAGGGCGGGCAGAGCTGGGTCAGGAAAACTGCGATGCCGATCGAAATCGGCACACCGATCACCAGGGCAATGAGCGCCGAGGTCAGCGTTCCGGCGATCGCCACCCAGGCTCCGAAGTCTTCCTTGCCTACATTCCAGGCGCTCGACGTCACGAAACCGAAACCGAACTGCCGGAAGGCGGGCCAGCCGCCATACACCATGGAACCGAGAATTCCGATCAGAACGATCAGGACGAGCAGGGCCGATGCGAGGCTGGCCCAGCGGAACAGAGCGTCGAAATTCGACTTCGGGGCACGGCGGATCGTCTGCATGGTCGTAAGGGAAATCCGTTCAGACAAGGCAACCATCCGCCGTACTCCGTTTTCAAGAGAGTGTCAGCCGGTTACTGCTTGAAGAGAGACTGGCCGGCCTTGTCCTTTATTTCCTTCGCCCAGGCGGTCTCGACCAGCTTGACCACATTGTCCGGAAGCGGCACGTAGTCGAGGTCGCTCGCGAGCTTGTCGCCCTTTGTGAAGGCCCAGTTGAAGAACTTGAGCACTTCCGCGGTCTGCTCGGGCTTCTCCGGGGCCTTATAGACCAGGATGAACGTCGGAGCGGTGATCGGCCAAGCCTCGTCGCCGGGCTGGTTGGTCAGCGAAATGCCGAAGCCCGGAGCCGCCGTCCAGTCCGCATTCGCAGCAGCAGCCTGGAACGCCTTGTCCTCCGGTGCCGGATACTTTCCGGCCTGGTTCTGCAGGAGCGCGTAGGGAATGTTGTTCTGCTTTGCGTAGGCGTATTCCACGTAGCCGATCGAGTTCGGAACCTGTTTGACCGTCGCGGCAATACCCTCGTTCCCCTTGCCGCCCTGGCCAACGGGCCAGCTCACGGTCGTGTTGGCCCCGAGATCGGCCTTCCAGGCCGCGGAGACCTGCGACAGGTAGGTGGTGAAGACGTTGGTGGTGCCGGAGGAGTCCGACCGATAGACAGGCGTGATCACCGCGTCGGGCAACTTGACGCCCTCGTTCAGCTTCGCGATCCTGGCGTCGTTCCACTTGGTGATCTTGCCCTGGAAGACGTCGGCGAGGACCTCGCCCGTCAGCTTCAGCTGGCCCGCATTGACGCCAGCGATATTGACCACTGGAACGACCCCGCCCATCACGGTCGGGAACTGCAGAAGACCGAGCTTTTCGAGATCTGCGCCCTTCATCGGGGCATCGGTTGCGCCGAAATCGACGGTCTTGGCCTGGATCTGCTTGATGCCGCCGCCAGAGCCGATGGATTGATAGTTGAGTCCGTTTCCAGTCTCTTTCTTGTAGGCCTCGGCCCATTTGGCATAGACGGGGAACGGGAACGTCGCGCCCGCGCCGGTGATATCGGCGGCGGCCGCCGGCGTCGCGAGGCTAGCAGCGGCAAGGCCGGCCGCAAAGGCGAAGGACAGGAACTTCACGAGACATCTCCATGTTCTTACAGGCGCGGCTGTTTGCATCGAGCAAATCGGGGCCGCGCCGGACAGCTATGGCACCCTCGTTACGCGTCTAAGACAGTTGGATGACACTACCGTGACAACGCCCCGGACTCCCCTTGGATGCACGCTGACCCCGAGGCACAGGCGGTTCAGGGGAGTTGAAGGTTCAGGATCCGTCCTAAATACAGGCATTGTGGCTGAAGCGGCTCGGATCTGAGATGGTGCGTCGCTTCAATTCGGCTTGGGGTGAAACGGAGGGCTCGGCACTGCAAACCTTTCCTGCCGGGGGAGGCGAAACAGGCGCCTTGATCCGGGCTTTCGACTGGTCACAGACGAGCCTCGGCCCCATTCCGTTCTGGCCCCAGAGCCTCAGGACCGCTCTGGACCTCATCTTGCGATCGCCGGTCCCCATGGTGATGCTCTGGGGCCCCGACGGCATCATGCTTTACAATGATGCCTATTCCGTCTTTGCAGCGGGCCGTCATCCGCAGGCGCTCGGCGCCCCGGTCCTCGAGGGATGGCCCGAGGTGGCTGACTTCAACCGCAGGGTGATGGAGGCCGGGCTCCAGGGCGAGACCCTGTCCTTTCAGGATCAGCATCTGGTCCTGTACCGCAACGGCGCCCCCGAAGATGTCTGGATGGACCTGAACTACAGTCCCATCCTTGACGAAAGCGATCGCCCTGCGGGTGTGCTCGCCGTCGTCGTGGAGACGACCAAGCGGATCCAGGCGCTGCGTGACCTCGAACGGCGGGACGAGCAGCTCCGTCTTGCGCAGGCGGCAGGCGGCATCGGCATGTTCGACATCGATATCGCGACGGATCTGATGACCGTGACGCCGGAATTCTGCCGGATCTACGGTGTCCCCCTGGCCGATATGCTCCCCTCTGCCACGATCGAGCGCCTCGTTGTCCCGGAGGACAAGCATGTCATGTCCAACCTCGCGGCACGGGCGCGAGGAGACGTCAATCTGGCCGTGGAATACCGTATCGTCCGGCCCGACACGGGAGAATTGCGGTGGATCGGCCGCAAAGCCAAGCTGATCTACGACGATGCCGGGCATCCGCTACGCTTCGTCGGCGCCGTCCAGGACGTTACGGATCGCAAGGAGGCCGAGGAAGCCCTCCGCATCAGCCAAGAGCGCCTGCGATACGCCCTGGATGCCGCCGGCATGGTCGGGACCTGGGACTGGCACCTTCCCTCCGATACCCTCTATGCGGATGCCAAGTTCGCCGAGATGTTCTCCGTCGACCCGGACCTCGCAACCCGGGGCGCCGCCCGAACCCACTTCCAGAGCCATATCCACCCAGACGACGTGGAGCGCGTGGCGCAAGCGACCCGGCATGCCATTGCAACGGGCGAGAAGTATTCTCAGGAATATCGTCTTATTCTGCGCGATGGGTCATTGCGATGGGTCATTGCCCAGGGCGAGTGCCTTTACGACGAAGATGGCACACCGCTGCGCTTCCCTGGAGCCGTCGTAGATGTCACCGACACGAAGCGCGCGGAGGAGGCGCTGCGCGAAAGCGAGGCCCGGTTCCGCCTGATGGCCGACAGCGCCCCTGCGCTGATCTGGGCGACGGACGCGGCAGGCGAGCTGATCTTCGTCAACAAGCGATATCAAAAGGAACTTGGCCTGACCCTCGAGAACATTCGCCAGGGCGAATGGCGAAAGGTCGTCTACGAGGCGGATGCCGCTCCGTTTCGGGACCGTTTCATGAGGGCCCAGGCGGCTCGCTCGCCTTTCCAGACAGAAGTGCGGGTCTGGGACAGGCACGGGCAGCTGCGCTGGCTGCGCTGCGAGAGCGTTCCTCGACGCGACAGCATGGGTCAGTTTCTGGGTTATGTGGGATGCAATGTCGACATTACCGAAGCGCGTCTCGCCGCGGATGCGCTCGAGGCCCAGGTCGAGCAGCGGACGAGGGAGCTCAACTCGATCTGGCGTGTCTCGCGGGACCTCTTCTGCATCTGTGGCTTCGACGGCCTCTATCAGAGCGTGAACCCTGCCTGGACCGAGGCTTTGGGCTACTCGCCTCAGGAACTCGTCGGGCGCTCATGCCTCGATCTCGTCCATCCCGACGATGTCGGACGGGCGAAGGAGGAATTCGACCGTCTCAAGCACAGCAGCGTCGTGGAAACGGACCTGCGCATTCGCGCATGGGATGGGACCTATCGCTGGTACAACTGGACCAGCATTGCGGAAGGCGACATCTTTTATGCGGCGGGACGCGACATCACCGCCCGGAAGGAACTGGAGGAGCAGCTTCGGCAAAGCCAGAAGATGGAGGCCATCGGACAGCTCACTGGCGGCATCGCACACGATTTCAACAATCTTCTGACAGGCATCATCGGCTCGCTCGATATGCTCCAGATCCGTATCGATCAGGGCCGTCTTGAAAATGCTGCACGCTATATCCGCGCGGCAACCGCTTCGGCCAACAAGGCCGCATCCCTGACCCACCGCCTGCTGGCCTTCGCCCGTCGCCAGCCGCTCGATCCACGGCTCGTCGATGTCAACCGCCTCGTCGGTTCAATGGAAGATCTGCTTCGTCGCAGCACCGGTGAAACCATCCGCCTCGACCTGGCGACGGCACCGGGGCTGTGGCTGACGCGCTGCGACCCCAATCAGCTTGAGAACGCCCTTCTCAATCTGGTTATCAATGCCCGCGATGCCATGCCGGACGGCGGTACGCTCACCATCGAGACGGCGAACAAGGAGATTGCCGGCGCGGGATCGGCCGTGCAGCATGAGATTTCCCCAGGATCCTATGTGACGCTTCGCGTCGCGGACACTGGTGTGGGCATGCCGCCTGAGGTCATGGCGCGGGCTTTCGACCCTTTTTTCACGACGAAGCCGCTAGGCCAGGGAACGGGGCTCGGCCTGTCGATGATCTATGGCTTTGCCAAGCAGTCCGAGGGTCATGTCAGGATCGTATCGGAAGTGGGGAAAGGAACGAGCGTCGTGATCTACCTGCCGCGTCATGACGGCAAGGTTCCGGAAGAGGCTTTGCCGATCCAGGGCGAGGTTGAATTACGCACCGGTGCCGGGGAAGTCGTCCTCGTCGTGGAGGATGATCCAATCGTGCGCAGCCTCGTGGTCGATGTCCTCAGCGGGCTGGGATATGAAGCTCTGGAGGCCCATGACGGTCCGGCGGGACTGCGATTGCTGGAGACCGACCGGCACCTCGATCTCCTTGTGACCGATGTCGGCCTTCCCGGCTTGAACGGGCGTCAGCTCGCGGACGCGGCGCGGGCGCGGCGACCCGACCTCCAGATCCTGTTCATCACAGGCTACGCGGAAAATGCCGCCCTGGCTTCCGGCTTCCTCGACCCTGGCATGGAAATGATCACCAAGCCGTTTGCCATCGACAACCTGGCCAAGCGAATCCGCGAAATGATCGAGCGTCGAGCCGGCGACGGCAATCCGGCCGGGCGGCAAGCGACGTGAGTTCGTGGAACCGTCTCCGGCTTGGCGAGGACGTCGGACCGACCCCGAAACGGGGATCGATCGGCTACCCATTCCTAGAGTGGCGCATCGCTTGTCACGGAACGCCGGGCCCATTTTCGCTGACGCGGACTTCCGGTTCCGCGGGATGCGCTATTCGCAGGCCGGCAGGGTTACCGTGAAGCGGGCGCCATGCCCGAGCTCGCTTGCAATATCCAGGCGTCCCCGATGCCGGTTGACGATATGCTTGACGATCGCGAGCCCTAGCCCGGTGCCGCCTTTTTCACGGCTCTCTGCCACATCCACGCGATAGAACCGCTCTGTCAGGCGCGGCAGGTGCTCAGGGGCGATGCCGGGTCCATAATCCTGGACGCTCAAAACGGCCTGCACCTTTCCGTCGGGCGACACCATCCGGGTGAGTTCGACATCGACCTTGCCGCCCTTCTCACCGTATTTCACGGCGTTCGAAATCAGGTTCTCGAGCACCCGCAGGATTTCGTCCCGGTCTCCGTAGACCGCCAGGCCCTGCTCCGGCAGATGTGCGTGGATGACCGCGCCACGATCCTTCGCGAGGGGAGAGAGCGTCTCAATCATATGTGCCGTGAGTGACTTGAGATCCACGGGCTCGGTCGGCGGCACGTGAACACGCATCTCGATTCGCGAAAGGGAAAGGAGATCGTCGATCAGGCGTTTCATGCGCTGTGCCTGCTCGCGCATGATCTCGAGAAAGCGCTCGCGCGCCACCGGATCATCCCGGGCGGGCCCCTGCAGGGTTTCCACGAAGCCGAGCAGGGACGCGAGTGGCGTCCGCAGCTCGTGACTGGCATTGGCGACGAAGTCAGCGCGCATGGCCTCGAGACGGCGGGTGGACGTGAGGTCGCGGAAGAAGAGCACGACACCGGAACGATCGCCGAGATCCGACGGGTTGCCGAGAAGCAGTCCGACATGCACCTCGAAAGTCCGCTCGGTCGGCACCCGCTCCGAATACTCGACCCTGAGGGGCCCGCCTTGGTTCAGAACCTCATCAATGCCGTCCAGCACGTCGGGGCTCCGCAGGGCGAAGGAGAGAGGGTGGTTGATCTTCAGGCCCGGGAAAAGAGCCCGCGCGGCCTCGTTGGCCTCGACCACCAGAGATCTCTGATCGACCAGAATGACGGGATCGGGAATATGGGCGAGAACGGCCTCCGCGACGCTCGAGCGTCGAGCCTCTTTCGCCTGGAGGCGCTCGCGGCTGCGCTGCGTCCGGGACTGCCCCCCGGCCAGGGTGGCGACGATCACCGCGACGGCGGCGATGGCGAGAAGCCACAGGTCTCCATGCCCCCGGGCCGCCGCAACAACCAGCATCGCGAGACCGACGATCAGTGCCCCGATCAAGGCAGCCCTGCGCTCGGGCCCCGGGCCCCGGGAGGCGGCCTCCCTGGTCGTGACGGTTTCGCTCATGATCAACTCGATGGACCGGCGCCTGCTCCTTAAGGGAAAAGTCCGGGAAAGTCATCCGGAGGCGGCTTACGCTTCCGGAACAGGAGCCTCATCCTCGTCGGGCGTGAACTTGTCGCGCATCGAGCGGATGCGATTGCGGATCTCGTAGGCGCCAAGGAGAGCCAGCGCGATCACGAACGGCACGAGGTAGTAGCACAGGCGATAAAGGAGAAGGGCACCGAGCACGGGCTCGCGGGGATAGCTCGACAGCGCCAGCAGGATCGTGGCCTCGAAAACGCCCAGCCCGCCGGGGGCGTGGCTTGCGACGCCCAGCATGACGGCGAAGATGTAGATGGCCACGAAGGTCTCGAAGCCGATGTTGTGTCCGCCCGGCAAGAGTATGAAGAGGACCGCGGCACCGGCGCAGACATCCACGGCTCCGATCAGCATCTGAGCCGTGGTGAGGCGGAACCCTGGCAAATCGAGGCGCCAGCCCTGGATCCTGACTGCCCGCCTCTTGAGGGAGACCCAGACGAGATAGGCCACGACAAGGATCGCGGCGACGAGCCCGACGAGCTGATTGATCCAGATATTGGTGTAGACGAGGCTGGCGACCTCATCGGCTTGGCGGATCATGCTCGAGGCCAGGACCAGCGCCATGCCGAGCCAGAAGGTGACACCTGCGATCACCGTCAGGCTTGCCACCCGCCCGGCACTGATCCCCCGCGAGGAATAGATCCAATACCGAACCGTTCCTGCCGTCAGCAGGGGAAAGCCCAGGGTAAAGCTGACGGCATAGCTCGTGAATGAGGCCAGGGCCGTCGTTCTGTAGGGAATCTGCAGCTTGAGCTGCCGCAGGGCGATTGCATCGTAGCACGTGAGAAGGCTGTAGCTGAGGGTCGTGAACAGGATGGCGAGGCCGATCTGACGAAGGCTTGCCGCCGTGAAGGCGGATTTCAGCTCGTTGACATCGATCCCCGATACGATGTGCCAGAGGACGACGAGCGACGCTCCGAACAACAGCAGGCTTCCGGCCATCCCGATCCACGCGAAGCGGCGGGATCGCCTTTCCTTCGGGTGGAGGGCCTCGGCAGATGCGATCTCCGGAGGGGGAGCCGGAATGGGTCTCATGTCATTCATGAAAGTGCAGAACTTGCCTTAGGGTCAGTATCTCGGGCGTTCGAAGGCAGCCCTGCATCTAAGGGCTTCCGGCTTGAACCGCCAGAGGCGCGGAATGCTTAAACCTATCCGGACTGCGCCGCCGCTCTTTGTGTCACAGAAGTCACAGGTAAAGCATGATTCGAGTTGTCAGGCTCAAAAAGGCCTACAACAATGGCCACACTAGGGTACCGCGCCGGAATGGCACAAATGCTAGGGGATCTGGGTGGCATCGAAGGACAGCGACGATCAGCTCATGCTTTTGGCGGAACGTTTGCCTCAGCTCGTCTGGTTTACCGGCCCGGAAGGATACCATGACTACTTCAACCAGCGCTGGTACAACCTGACAGGAACAACCGCCGAGCAATGTCGTGGGGAAGGATGGAAGAGCGCCGTCCATCCAGCCGACCGGTCCCATGTGGACGAGAGGTGGCGCCAAGCCCTTGCCTCTGGGAAGCTCTACGAGGCGGAATACCGCCTCAGGAAGGCTGACGGAACATATTGCTGGATGCTCAGCCGCGGCCTTGCCCATCGGGATTCCGACGGCAAGATTACCCGGTGGTTCGGCACCTGCACCAACATCGACGCCCAGAAGAAAGCCGAAAGCGCCCTCGCTCTGCTGGAGGAGCAGCACCGCCTCGCCCTGGAATCCGCCAATCTCGGCACTTGGAGTCTCGACCCGACCACCAGGATTGCGGTTTTCGACGCGACCACATGTGCGCTGCTGCAGCTCCCGCCGGAGCGCGGCAAGGGGATGCCTTTGGACGATCTCTTCGCGATCGTCCACCCGGATGATCGCGCGACCGTGGAAAAACGCATCGCGGAGGCGGCGGATCCGACGGCAGACGGTTCATACGAACTCGAATACCGGATCATGCCACCGGGCGGCGGCATCCGCTGGATCCGCGCCCGCGGCAAGGCCTTCTTCGCCGAGGAGGGAGGACATCGGAAAGCAGTCCGCGTGTCGGGGGTCATCAACGACAATACTCGCCAGCATGCTCTGGAAGAAGCGCAGCAACTCCTGACCCGGGAGTTGAATCATCGGGTGAAGAATCTTTTCGCCATCGCGAATGGCATGGTGTCTCTGACAGCGCGGTCGGCCAAGGATACCAAGGACATGGCCGCCAGCCTGCGCGGCCGTCTCAGCGCTCTTTCCCGGGCGCATGAGCTGGTGCAGCCTCCTTCGACCGCCGAGCAATTCAGCGGAGCCGAAATTCCCCTCGGTCAGTTGATCGGAGCCGTGCTGGCCCCCTACAAGGACACCCACAAGGACATTGTCGTGGAGGGACCGGACGTCCGGGTCGGCGCTCAGACGACAACCGGACTTGCCCTTGTCCTCCACGAGCTGGCGACCAATGCGGCCAAGCACGGCTGCCTCTCGAGTCCCGAAGGACGACTCCTCATCTGCTGGACCGTCGGACCGGACAAGGTGGACCTGGACTGGACCGAGACCAATGGCCCACCTATCGAAGCACCCCCCACCTTCGAGGGTTTCGGCACCCAGCTGACCCAGAGAAGCATTGCCGGCCAGCTTGGAGGCACCCTTGACCGGGAATGGCGACACGAAGGCCTCTGTGTGCATATGACCCTTCCCCTCGATCGTCTGGCTGGTTGAGTCGGTTCCCCTGTCCCCGGATTTACACACATGACGCTCCATCGCCGGATCCTGGTTCTGGGTGGCGCCCGCTCGGGCAAGAGCCATACGGCTCTCGCCCTTGCTGAAAAGGCAGACGCGACCCGCGTCTTCATTGCGACCGCCCAGGCCTTCGACGACGAGATGCGGGAACGCATCCACCGCCACCGGGACGAGCGCAGCGACGACTGGCAGACCTGCGAAGCACCACTCGAACTCGCAGACGCCATCGCCAGATGGGCTGCTCCGGACCGGGTCGTGCTCGTCGACTGCCTGACCCTCTGGCTGTCCAACGTCCTGCTCGAGGGACGCGACGGAGTTTCGGAAACGGAACGCCTTGCCTCCGCCATTCGGGCCACCTGCGGCCCGGTCATCCTGGTGTCGAATGAGGTGGGATGCGGGATCGTGCCGGCAACACCGCTCGGCCGCGATTTTCGCGACGAGCAGGGACGGCTCAATCGGCGCATGGCGGAGATCTGCGATGCGGTGATCTTCGTCGCTGCCGGCTGTCCGCTTCTCCTGAAACCGGTTCCGGAGCTCGACCTGTGCCTCGGATGAGCACACAGCCGCCTTCCGTCATGATCCAGGGCACCGGATCGAATGTCGGCAAATCCCTCCTGGTCGCCGGCCTGTGCCGGCTCTTCGCGCAGCGCGGCCTTCGGGTGAGGCCGTTCAAGCCGCAGAACATGTCGAACAACGCAGCGGCAGTGGATGGCGGGGAGATCGGACGTGCGCAGGCGTTGCAAGCGCGCGCGGCCAAGGCTCCGGCGAGCGTTCACATGAATCCGGTTCTCCTGAAGCCGGAAACGGACAAGCGCTCACAGGTCATCGTCCAGGGAAAGCGCTACGGCCATCTCGACGCTCACGCCTTCCGTCAACGCGATCGTCTTCTGCCGATCGTCCTCGACAGCTTCGATCGGCTGGGCCGCGACGCGGACCTCATCGTCGTCGAGGGAGCGGGAAGCCCGGCGGAAACCAATCTGCGCACGGGCGACATTGCGAATATGGGCTTTGCCGCTGCCGCCCGGGTGCCTGTCCTGCTGGCCGGAGATATCGATCGGGGCGGCGTCATCGCAAGCCTCGTTGGGACGCACGCGGTTCTGGATCGTGAGGATCGCAGCCTTGTCCGCGGTTTTCTCATCAACAAGTTCCGCGGCGATACGCACCTCTTCGACGAAGGCCTGTCCACCATTGCCGCGATGACCCGATGGCCGTCGCTCGGTGTCGTGCCATGGTTCGACGACGCGCATAAACTGCCGGCGGAGGACGCGCTCGACATCGTCTGCAGGGCAACGTCCGATGCGGTTCTCAAGATTGCCGTCCCCATCCTGCCGCGGATTGCGAACTTCGACGATCTCGATCCTTTGAAGCTCGAGCCCTCCGTCAGTCTGACGATGGTTGCTCCCGGCACGCCGCTCCCGGCCGACGCCGATCTCATCATCATTCCCGGTTCCAAGGCGACCGTCGCGGACCTGGCCTTCTTTCGCGCGCAAGGGTGGGATATCGACCTTGCATCCCATCTGCGACAGCGTCGGAAGGTGATTGGACTGTGCGGCGGATACCAGATGCTGGGGCGCGTGATCAGCGACCCGGAGGGCCTCGAGGGCCCGGCGGGCTCCGTTGCCGGGCTCGGGTGTCTCGACGTCGAGACGGTCCTGACGTCAGAGAAGACCGTCCGCCCTGTCCTCGCTCGCCATGAGCCGAGCGGTTTCGATGTCCCGGCCTACGAGATCCATCTCGGACGGACGACGGGCCCGGATACCCTCTCTGCGCCCTTCTCCATCGCCGGCGCGCCGGACGGGGCGGTCTCGAAAGACGGCCTTGTCGTCGGCACCTATCTGCACGGACTCTTCGCGGCCGATGCCTTCAGAAAGGCCCTTCTGAAAGGTATTCACCCATTCGCTGCGGACGGGACGGTGAGCTACGAGGCGGAGGTGGAGCGCACCCTCGACGACCTGGCCGCCCATCTCGAGGTCCATCTCGATGCCGATCGCATCCTCGCCATCGCGCGGGATGGCGTCTGATCAGCGGACCTTTTCGCGGATCTCCGAAGCGAGGGCATCAATGAGCGCGGGGGTCGAGGGACCGCCGCAGATGGTCAGCCGACCAGGAACGGCGAGGCGCCGTGCCGGCGGCACGGCCTGTGCGAGCGCTGGATGGCCCAGAAGCGCCGAACCATTGTCCACGCTCTTGCCCGCATCGTCGTCCATCAGCAGGTAGTCGGGCGGTGTCTCGACAATGGTCTCCAGCCGCGCGACGCCGCCACGGCCAAGGCCCAGCGCCTCCTGCTGAAGCGCGAAACCCATGTGTCGCAGCAATTCTCCGACCAGGGAATCCGAGGCCGGCACCCATCCACGTCGGTAATAGGTGAGGATGCTGCGCCCGCCCCGGACAAGTGCACCGGCACGGGCAAGCGCCGCATCGATATCCGCAATCAGCGCATCGCCCCGCTCGGGATGGCCGAGACGGCGCGCAACCACCCTGATCTGCTCTCGCCCGCCCTCCAGGTCGTGCCACGGGTCGAGGGCCAGCACCTCCAGCCCCTGCCGACGCAGCAGAGCGGTGCGGCTCTGCTGGTCGAAGGAGCCGGCGAGAACAAGATCGGCACCACTGAACAGGACGGCCTCTCCCCTGCCTTCGTTCGCCGGCAGGGAGGAAGCTTCGCGCCACAGGAAGGAAATCGAAGGATCGCGGGCCAACGGACTCACCGATGCGATCTGGTTCCGGTCCGCGAGGGCGAGGAGGAGCTGATCGGTGCAAAGATTTAGCGATACCACCCGTTGCGGCGTCTGTGCCGCAGCGCCGTTGCCCCCAGCGCCCATGGCGAGGCTGATGAAAAAAATCCATCGGGAAATCCGCCTGAGGCAGAGTTGCGGCATGAGAGGCAACCGACTAAGAGGGATGGAGACGTTGGTCCTCGAGTGATCGAGGTGAAACGGGAACACGGTGCGGATTTTCCAATGCCGTGGCTGCCCCCGCAACTGTAAGCGGCGAGCGGCGGTCCTACATGCCACTGAATCTGCGGGCTCTACAAGCTCGAGATGATTTGGGAAGGCGGACCGCTCGCGACGACCCGCAAGCCAGGAGACCGGCCTGCGTCTGAACGTCAACCCAGATGCCCGCCGGTGGGGTGGGCAGGAGGTCTCCATGCTGATGTCTTCGCGCTGCCTTCTGGCGGCGTCCGTTTCCGTTTGTGCCCTCGCCTCCAGCGCGGCCCATGCCCAAACCGTTACCCAGCCGATTCTCGTCCCTGACATCGTTATCACCGCGACACGATCGCCCCAGGCGATCAGCCGCGCGGGCAGTTCCATCTCGGTCATTTCCGGCGAGGAAATCGCCAAGGAATCGCCCAAGAGCATCGCCAATGTGCTGCGCCGCGTGCCAGGTGTCACGGTCACGGAAACGGGCGGCCCGGGTGGAACCACGTCTGTCCGGATCCGCGGCGCGGAGGCGCGACACACCCTCGTCCTGATCGATGGTATCCGGGTCAACGATCCCTCGTCCGGCGCGGGCGAATTCGATTTCGCCAATCTCGAATCGGTCGATATCGAGCGCATCGAAGTCCTGCGCGGGCCGCAATCAGCCCTTTACGGATCGGACGCCATGGGCGGTGTCATCAACGTTATCACTCGCAAGGGCAAGGCGCCGCGGGCGATGATCAGCGCCGAAGGCGGCTCATACGGGACGAAGGCCGGACGCGCCGCGATCTCCGGTTCGTCCGGCGCGGTCAACTATGCCTTTTCCGCCACGGGCTTCGATACGGCGGGATTCTCGCGCTACGGCTATCGCATCGGTCGCATCGAGCGCCTGCGCGCATGGCCGCTCGAGGCGGATTCGGCCGAACGCCTCGGCGCCTCGGCACGTGTCGGCATCGATCTGTCACCGGATGCGCAACTGGAGTTCGGCGGTTACACGAGCTACAATGGCGCACAATATGATGCCGGCTTCGGCGCCGCGCCCGACACGGCCTCGCAATCACAGCAGCGTCTGTTCGAAGGCCACACACGCCTCACGTTCAACACGTTCGACGGCATTCTTCGCAATTCCTTCCTCGTATCGGGCAATCGGACGAACCGCCACTATCGCGACGTGAGCTATTTCGGGTCACCTCCGATCACGAGTTGGTCCAACTCGGGCTTCGAGGGCGACCGCGCCTCCGCGGAGTATCAGGGAGACCTGAAGCTTGGAACCTTCGGACTGCTCACATTCGGTGCCAAGCTGGAGCGGGAACGCTTCGTCGCGACAGCACGCGATGTGCTGCCTTTCGCGAGCGCCCCGCACGAGACGAACGATGCATCACGCGACACGCGCTCGCTCTATGCACTCCATCAGATCAGTCTGTTCGAGAACCTGCACCTGTCTTTCGGCGGGCGGCTCGATGCCTCCGACGACGGCAACCGTTTCGGAACCTGGCGTGCGACGGCTGCCTACGAAATTCCGAACTCCGGCGCAACGCTGCGCGCCAGCCTTGGCACCGGTGCGAAGGCACCCAGTCTCTTCCAGCTGTATGACCCGACCTATGGAAGCGCCGATCTCCGCCCCGAGCATTCGATCGGCGCAGATATCGGCCTTGATCAGCGCCTTCTCGATGACCGCCTGACCCTTTCGGCTACATTCTTCGCCAATCGCTTCCGGGACCTCATCGATTTCGTGTTCGATCCGGGCAGTTGTCCGCCGAGCAATCCATTCGGATGCTATCTGAACGTGGCACGGGCGCGCACGTCGGGCGTGGAACTATCCGCGGATATCGATATCGTGCCGTCGCTTCTGCGTGCCAAGGCGGTCTATACCCACACGGATGCCTTCGACCTCGCGACCCATTTGCGGCTGGCACGGCGGCCGCAGGATGAGGGGCGGATCGGCCTTGTCGTGACACCGATGGCCGGGCTTTCCATAGAGCCGTCCGTCGTCTTCGTCGGCAGGCGGTTCTCCACGACGGGCGAGCAGGACGAACTCGCTCCCTATGCACGCCTCGACGTCTATGCCGATTACAAGATCACTGAGACGTTCAGCATGTATGCGCGCATCGAGAATCTGACCGATGCCCGCTATCAGGACATCTATAATTACGGCACGGCCGGACGCTCCTTCTATGCCGGGCTCCGGGCAACCTGGTAAGCCGCGCCCCACGTTTTGACCGGCAGCGGGCGGGCCATTGGCGGCCCGCTGCCGCAACCGGGGCGCAAGACGCCGGGTCGAGGACCAGGCCGACACAGGCTGCGGGCCGAACCAGGGGTTTCACTTCGCTGGCTAGAAAGTCCTTCGCGGGCTGAGCAGCCTCGCAGGAACCAGACGCCGGATGCACAAGCGCTTACAGCGGATTTCTGCCCCCACTGGTATTGCGAAGCAAAATGCCGCTTACCTTTAGAAAAAGTAACGATAACTAAAGAATTACGGATTCCCTCTCCATTCAAAGGGCGACCTCCGGTCGCAGGGGGAAATATATTGGAACCGGCAAGGTCAAGCTGACCTATTCTTGACATATCAGGAGGTCACGAAGAGCGCGTTCCAATCATAAACAACCGCAAACCCGCCTTACGGCGACGCGGTATTTCTTTGGGGGCTTCCTGCATGACTGTCGACCTGACAGCGTCTCATGACGCTTGCCAGCCACTCGGCTTTTGCGATTCCGATGGGCCGGTCCACTGGCTCACCCCACGCGGCACAGCACAAAAGGGGGACAGGCCCCCGCTGCTTCGCTCTCTTCTTCGCCTTACCTCGAGCCTTGGCCTCGGGGCCTGCCTGACCGTTGCGACCGCTTCGGCTGCCATCGCGCCGGCTGCCGCTGCCGGGAAGGACACGCTCTCGGCCCCGGAGCCAAAGGTGACGCTTCCACCTGTTGCTTCGATCAATCTTGGCGATGTGGAGAACACTGGCGCCATTCGCATCGCGCCCCTCGACACCACACGGGCCGATCTGTCAGGCGTAACCGCGTCCCGAGCGACTCCCTCTCAGGATGCAGATCCACTGGCATCCATCGTTCCGGCAGAGCCCGCCGATACGCGCGACGCGAGGGCGCGGATCATTTCCTCCATGCCTTTGTCCCCGGCCCCGGAGGCGACAATCCGGAACGACATGGAGCAGAATGCGGTCAGTGCCCTGGATCATGTCACGTTCGACACCATGCGCGTCCCGCGCTGGATCGTCGATACGATCCTCCGCGCTTCCGAAGAAACCGGAGTCGATCCGGTTTACATGATGGCCCTGGCTGACAAGGAATCGAGCTTCCTGCCGGCGAACAAGGCGTCGACCTCCTCGGCCGAAGGGCTGTTCCAGTTCGTGACGAATACGTGGCTGGAGGTCGTCCGCGCCTTCGGGGCCAGATATGGCTTCAATGCGGAGGCTCAGGCGATCCAGATGGTGGACGGCCAGCTGACCGTGCCGACAGAAGCCATGCGCGAGCATATCCTGGGCCTTCGCCGCAACCCCTATGTGTCGGCGTTGATGGCAGCGGAGATGCTCAAGCGCGACCGCGCCAAGATCGAGAGCAAGCTCGGACGCACGATCACGCGGTCGGAATTCTATCTGTCGCACTTCTTCGGCGTAGACAGTGCCAGCAAGTTCATCACACTGCTTGACGACAAGCCGAAACAGAGCGCCACGCGTGTCTTCCCAGCCGCTGCCAAGGCCAATCGCTCCCTGTTCTTCGTGAAGTCGGGACGCAAGACGCGGCAGCTATCGGTCGCGGAGGTCTACGACAAGATCGACGAGATGATCGACAAGCGTCTCAACCGATATGAAGACGTGTCGACGACGGTCGCGAGTTCCGAATTCGATCTCTGATCCGGTTCGATTCCGGATCGGGAGAGGCGCCGTCGCTATGGAGATGTCGGCGCCTCGTCGGAGACCGGCTGTTCTGCGGTCTCGGCCGTATCGCCGCGCGGCGCCATGACGGCGGTCGGGGAACTCGTCGGAGTCACGTCGACGAAGCCTCCCATGGCGGGCTCGCGCTTCTGCTGGCGGATGCGCACGATGACGAAAACCGTCAGGACCAGGCAAACGGCGGCGGAATAGATGAACAATCCCCCTGGGCCGAGAGAGGCCATCGCCATCGCTCCGAAGAGCGGACCGATCGTCACGCCTACGGCCCAGGAAAACAGAAGCGTTCCGATGGTGGAGACGATGTGCTCGGGTTCGATGATGTCGCAGGCATGGGCGACGCAGACGGAATAGATGCACAGCGCGAAGCCGCCCCAAGCCGCAAACGCCCAGAGGATCAAGCTCCCGGCTCCGTTCATGCTTGCAAGCAGGATGACCACCGAGACGACGCTGGTACCGGCTGCCAGGCCGGCGATCACATAGCGGCGGTCGAAGCGGTCCGACAGCCAACCCAGGGGCCATTGCAGCAGAAGGCTCCCGGCCTGCAATGCGAAAAGCAGGGCAGCCGCCTTGCCCTGGTTCAAGCCGATACTGGTGCCGAAGACGGGCGTAATGGCGATGACGGGTCCATTGACCAATCCTACGATGAACGAGCCGACCACAGCGGACGGGGCTGCGGAGAACAGACTCTTGACCCGAATGCGGACGCTGCTCGGTGCCGGCGGTTCCTGGGTGGTCGTCGCCGCAATGGGAATAAGCGACAGCGACATCAACGCGCTCACCACCATGAAAAGCCCATCGGAGCGAATATCGCCGAGGGCGATTCCCAGCGGCGACAGCATCAGGGCAATCTTCGTGCAGATCATGTAGATCGACAGGATGCGTCCACGGTGGCTTGAGGTCGCGCGGGCGCTGATCCAGCCGTCCGTCGCCGTAAACACGCAGGCAAAGGTCACGCCGGTCAAACCCCTGAGCATGACCCAGGCGAGCGTGGTGTTGGCCTGCGTCATGGCCAGGATGACGACGGTGGCGATTGCGGCGAGACTCGCGAAGGCGCGGATATAGCCGACATGGCGAATGAAGGCGGGCGCGAGAAAGCAGCCCGACGAAAAGCCGAGGCCATAGGCAGCCGCCACGATTCCGATGGAGGAAACGGACAGGCCCGCCGCCTGCATCCGCAGTGGCATCAAAGCCTGGAGCAGTCCGTTTCCGGTCTGCAGCAATGTGGTCGCAGCCGTTATCGTCCAGATGAGGGAAAGGGAGGAGTTCACAATGAAAAGCGGCCGCGATGAAGGCGCGAAGGCGCGGGATACCCGCTAGAAGACTCCAGCGCTCCGAAGAGATCAAGAGTCCTTATCGTATGCCGCCATGTGTTTACGGGAAGTTTCGACGCGCCGCGCCATTGCCGCATCCTTGCCGCTCAGGACGGCCTCTGCGCGCCTCGCGCACCCTTCTGAAAGCTCGCGAAAAGGTAGAATCCGTTGAAACGGACACCTGTCGCCGCGGCCTTGTCATCGAAGCCAAGGGGTCTCTGGCGACGAGGCTCGACCTTTCCCGCGAATTCCCATTGCGGCGCGATCAGGAAGCGCGGCACGGAGCGCTCCTCAGGCACGGCGCAGGACAGTCCGTCGGGTCCGGTATTCCGAAACAGGTTGTAAGCGTACATGCCGATCCTCCTCAGCGTTTCTTCGGCTCGAATCGTCATACTTACGTATGAGAACCATGCTGGGACACCTGGGCGGGAATGTGTCTTTGTTGCGCCCGGGCAGGGGCGGCAGGAGTGGCGATTGGGAGTGGCGGCGATAGGTCGTCATTTGTTAGGCTTGCAGTCTAGCTCGGTCCCTGCCGGGGACGAAGGGCGTCAGAGGGAGTACTACAGATGACGGCACACGCATCCAGATGGCACAGCCTCGCAGCGCTCGGTCTCATGGCGCTGGGGCCGATGATGACGCCCTCCTTCGCCCAGCCCCTGGCTCCGTCCCCCGAGGCTCCGACCGGGCGAGCCGCAAAGTCGATCGCGACGGCGACCAAGGACATGGTGGCTGCGGCGAATCCGCTGGCCGCGCAGGCGGGGCGGGAGATCCTGGCCGCAGGCGGCAGCGCCGTCGACGCAGCGATCGCCGTCCAGCTTGTGCTCAATCTCGTCGAACCGCAGAGTTCGGGGATTGGCGGCGGTGCCTTCATGGTCTTCTGGGACGGGAAGACGGTAACCACCCTCGATGGGCGCGAGACCGCGCCTGCGGCGGCGAAGCCCGAGCGCTTCCTCGGTCCTGACGGCAAGCCGATGAAATTCTACGATGCGGTGGTCGGTGGACGCTCGGTCGGGGTTCCCGGGACCCTGCGGCTGCTGGAGACCGCCCACGGGCGCTGGGGCAAGCTGCCATGGCAGCAGGTGATCGACCCTGCGATCCGGCTGGCGGAGGATGGATTTTCCATTTCCCCACGCCTGAACGGCCTTCTCTCCCAGGAAAAGTACCTTCAGAACGACCCGGTGGCCCGCGCCTATTTCTATGATGCCGACGGCAAGCCGAAGGCGGTCGGAACGGTTCTCAAGAACCCGGCCTTTGCCAAGACTCTCCGCCTCGTTGCCGACAAGGGTGCGGATGCGCTCTACACGGGTGAAGTCGCCGAGGACATCGTGGCGACCGTGACGGCTCACCCAACCAATCCGGGCGATATGACCCTTGACGATCTGAAGGCCTACAAGGTCGTCGAGCGGGAGGCGGTCTGCGGCCGGTACCGGGCCTACAAGATCTGCGGCATGGGACCGCCAAGCTCCGGCGCAATCGCCGTCCAGCAGATCCTGGGAATCCTCGAGACCCGGGATATGGCGTCCCTGAAGCCCGGTCCCGAGGCGGTGCACTGGATTGCCGAGGCGGGCCGCCTCGCCTTTGCGGACCGGGCTCTCTACGTCGCCGATCCCGCCTTTGTGACAGTGCCGGTGAAGGGTCTCGTCGACCCGGGCTACCTCAGGAGCCGCGCGGCCCTGATCGACGAGAACAAATCCATGGGCAAGGCCAAGCCGGGTGAACCTCCCTTCCGGAAAACCTTTCTCTGGGGGCCATCCGAGGGCATCGAATTCGGCACAAGCCACATGTCGATCGTCGACCGGGATGGCAACGCCGTGTCCATGACAACGACCATCGAGGACGGTTTCGGTTCACGCCTGATGACGAAGAGCGGCTTCCTGCTCAACAACGAACTGACCGACTTCTCCTTCGCCACGGTCGAGGACGGCAAGCCTGTCGCAAACCGGGTCGAGGCGGGAAAGCGCCCCCGCAGTTCCATGGCGCCGACCATGGTGTTCGACAAGGACGACAAGCTCTATGCCGTAGTCGGGTCTCCCGGCGGAAGCCTGATCATCAATTACGTCGCGAAGGCCCTTGTCGCGCTGCTGGACTGGCAGCTCGATCCCCAGGTCGCCGCCGACCTCCCCAATGTGGGCAGCCGCAACGGTCCGACGGAGCTCGAAGCGGGAACCGAAGCGGAAGGCTGGAAAGCCGGCCTCGAGGCCAAAGGTCACGAGGTCAAGCTCATCGACCAGAATTCGGGCATCCATGCCATCGTCTCGACGCCGGCAGGCCTGGTCGGAGGCGCGGACAGCCGACGCGAGGGCGTTGCCATCGGCAACAACTGAGGGCCCGTGGTACACGGTTTCTGTCATCGACCATGAATGCGACATCCATCGAAGGGACACCATGAAGCGCTTTTTAGTGACAGGGGGGGCGGGCTTCATCGGCTCCGCAGTCGTCCGCACCCTCATCCGGGAGACGCCGCACGACGTGCTCGTGGTCGACAAGCTGACCTATGCGGGCAACCTGGATTCCCTGAAGCCCGTCGCCAACAACCCGCGCTACCGGTTCGAGAAGGCCGATATCGCCGACGCGGAGCGGCTGCGCACCATCATCGAAGCCTTCCAGCCCGATGTGATCATGCATCTCGCCGCCGAGAGCCATGTGGACCGCTCCATCGACGGTCCGGGCGACTTCATCCAGACCAACATCGTCGGGACCTATGCCCTGCTCCAGGCGGCCCTCGACTACTGGCGCGGGCTGCCCGGCGCGCGGCAGGCGGGCTTTCGCTTCCACCACATCTCGACCGACGAGGTCTTCGGTTCGCTGGGCGAGGACGGCTTCTTTCACGAGGACTATCCTTATCAGCCGACGTCGCCCTACTCCGCCTCGAAGGCGGCATCCGACCATCTCGTGCGGGCCTGGCACCATACCTATGGCCTGCCGACTCTGGTGACCAACTGCTCCAACAATTACGGGCCCTATCATTTCCCCGAGAAGCTGATCCCGCTGATCATCCTCAATGCCCTCGAGGGCAAGCCCCTGCCGGTATACGGCAAAGGCGAGAACATCCGCGACTGGCTGTTCGTGGACGACCACGCCCGAGCCCTGATCCTGGCCGCCGAGAGAGCCGCGCCCGGCTCGACCTATGCCATTGGCGGCCACAACGAGCGCCGCAACATCGATGTGGTGCGCGGGATCTGCGCCCTGGTCGATGAACTGTCGCCGAGCAAATCCATCGGCCCGCGCGAGGCGCTGATCAGCTTCGTGAGCGACCGGCCCGGCCACGACCTGCGCTATGCCATCGACGCTGCGAAAATCGAGCGCGATCTCGGCTGGCGCCCGGTGGAAACCTTTGAAAGCGGGCTCCGCAAGACAGTGGAATGGTATCTCTCCAATCGCGAATGGTGGGAGCGGGTGCGTTCAGGGATCTATCGGGGCGAGCGGCTTGGTCTCGCAACAGGGTCGTGAGAAGGAGAGACCACTCCAAATCCAGGTTCCCGCGACGGAGATGACACTGGACAAATTCGTTTCGAGAGACGATTGTTCTTTTTAGAGAACAATCCTGAACTTTGAGCGATGACCGATCCAGATCCCTCCGCCTGTCACCTTGAGACCCGCCTCGTCCACGAGGGCCAGCATCGAACGCCCTATGGAGAGACCTCGGAGGCCCTCTTCCTGACCCAGGGCTTCATCTATGAGGACGCCGAGACCGCCGAGCGGCGCTTCCGCAATGAGGAGCAGGGCTACAGCTATACGCGCTACTCCAATCCGACCACGACCGTGTTCGAGGAGCGGATGGCCGCTCTGGAAGGCGCAGAAGCGGCCCAGGCGACGGCAACCGGCATGGCGGCGGTCACGGCGGCGGTGATGGGCCAGGTCGCGGCCGGCGACCACGTGGTGGCGGCCCGCGCCCTCTTCGGGTCCTGCCGCTGGATCGTCGAAGACCTCCTGCCCCGCTTCGGCGTCGGCTGCACCCTTGTCGACGGGCCCGACCTCGATGCCTGGCGCAGGGCCGTGCGGCCGGAAACCAAAGCCTTCCTGCTGGAGACACCCTCCAATCCCAGCCTGGAGATCATCGATATCGCCGGCGTCGCCGCCATCGCCCACGAGGCCGGCGCGACGCTGACCGTCGACAATGTCTTTGCCACGCCCCTGTTTCAGAAGCCGCTGGCACTGGGCGCCGATTGCGTCGTCTACTCCGCCACCAAGCACATCGACGGGCAGGGCCGATGCCTGGGCGGGGTCATCCTCGGCTCGGCCGAGTTCATCGAGACGAAGGTCCTGCAGTTCCTGCGCATGACCGGCCCGTCGATCTCGCCGTTCAATGCCTGGGTTCTGTTGAAGGGCTTGGAGACACTGCCGCTGCGGGTCGAGCGCCAGACGCAGGTTGCGGGCTTTCTCGCCGATGCCCTTCACGATCACGGCAAGGTCCGGCGCCTGACCTATCCCGGCCGTCCCGACCATCCCCAGGCCGAGCTGATCAAACGCCAGATGAGCGGCGGCTCGACAATGATCGCCCTCGACGTGACGGGCGGCAAGGCGGGCGCGTTCCGCTTCATGAATGCGCTCAAGCTGATCCGCATTTCCAACAATCTCGGCGATGCGAAGAGCCTCGTCACCCATCCGGCGACGACCACGCATCAGCGTTTCACCCCCGAACTCAGGGCGGAGATGGGCATCACGGAGGGGTTGGTGCGCCTGTCCGTCGGACTCGAGCATCGCGACGACCTTCTCGCGGACCTCGCCCAGGCCCTGGACAAGGTCTGAACGCCTGAGCAAGTTCCGCTCCAGGCGGCGTTCATCCTCTTGCCACAGTTCAGCCTAACCTTCTCCATTCCACAGGATCGGAGGAGACGACATGAACGCAAACGAACGCAGTTGGACACTCGAAGATTCCTGCACGCTCGTATCCCTCGCCAAGGAAGGCATGCCCGTTTCCGTCATCAGCCTGAAGCTGAAACGTTCGCTCGCCGATGTCCTGGCCAAGCTCAACGATCTCGGCCTTGCGCCTCCCGTCGAGGCATGACGGGCAGAAGTTCCCTCTCCGCATAACAAGGAAGGCGACTGATCCGTTCAGTTGCCCATCCTTCCCTTCGTCGGGTTGCAGCATGGATCTGCAACGCAGCGGCCGCGCCATGCCACCTCGCGCCTGACGCACTGCCGCTGCAGGACAGTCTCACGCATGCCCCGCGACCTTCACTGCCTCAGTCGATCCCGTCGCCGGTCTTCTTAGCGCCGGGCAGGAACGGAGACCGTCCGGCATGCGTTGGCGTCGGTCTTCAACGCCACATCGGAGAGAGCCTATGAACAAGGTCAAACGCTTGTCCCTTGTCTTGGCGGGATGTCTTTTCACCGGAACGCTGGCCGGAAGCGTTTCCGCACAACCCCGCATGGACAGGGATTGGGACGGGCGCGACTGGCAGGATGGAGATCGTGGCTGGGACAGAGGGCGGGATTGGGAGCGCGGTCCCCGCTGGCGCGAACGCGACTGCTACTATGAGCATCGGCGTGAACGAAACCGATTCGGCGATGTCGTCGTCCGGCGTTACCGCGTCTGCGAAGACTGACAGTACAGGCCCCAAAAGAGGATTCTTCTTTCGGAGCCTGTCCGATGCTCGCTCCTTGTCCTTCAGCGTGTGCGGGTCACTGGGACGTCGGCGCGGAAGGCGCTGAAGATGACGATGATCCCGGAGCGCGGGGCTGCGATTGCACCCGGTCGAACATCCGCAGGGCGGAATCCACGCAGGCTTGCGTCGATTCCCGATCGCCGCACACGACGCGAAGCTGCGTATCGCCACTGCGCACAAAGAATCGCGCATTGCGACCCGGGCCGTCATCGTCACGATCATCATGCATGGCACGTCTGCTCATATGATCTCCGTACCGATCCCACCTGTCGTAACCATCACTCCAACGTCCGCGTGAGTCATCGTCGCGATCTCGAGACGAGGTTTGGCTCAGCGCGGGCGTTCCAAGGAGAGCCAGTCCGGCTGCAATTATGAGGACCTTCCGCATATGGATCTCCGTCAAGCGACGCCACGGAGAATGCGCGCGAACATTCCTTTCAGGCGGCGTCTCGAGTAAGGGCGCTCGGGTGAACCGGGAGATGGGGTCTAGGTTCCACACGGCAGATCTTCGGACGCGAAACCGTCGCAGTGAGGCCACGACGGAATCGCTCGTGGAACGGGCTCGAGACCCGCTCCGCCCGGTGGGCTCCCCGCGCCCCTCAAAGTTGCTCGAGGGTCGGCATGTCCTTTCCGTACCAGTTCTTCTGCAGGAGCCTACGCGCCTCGTCGGCAGCCGTGGCATCGCCCTGAGCCTCGGCAGCACGGAGCAACCCGGCAGCCGCCCATCCGCTGTTGGGCGATCGCTGCAGAGCGGCGCGGAAGGCCGCCTCCGCCTCCTTCGGCTTTCCCTGGGCGATCAGCGCCGCGCCGAGCGACTGGTGCACCGGATAGTACCAGAAGGGCGGCTCCATGTAGGGCAGACGGTCCTGGATCTCAGCTGCCTCGCTGAACAGCGCGGCAGCCATGGCATGGTCGCCTGCATGTTGCGCAATGCGCGCCTCGATCACGCGCGTCGAGATCGTGAGGATGTCGGCTCCCGGCACACCGGCATCGGACAGGGCCGCGATGTCCGGCGTCTGGCCCAGGCGATCGATGGCGGCCACTTCCGCCCTTGCATCGTCGGCTCGCCCGAGACGGGCCAGCGCCACGCCGCGAGCGTAATGCCATGCGGCCTGCACGAATGGGAAATCGCCTTCGGGCGCCTTGAGCGCCAGCACTTCGTCCGGCGCCGCAAAGAGTGCATGGGCATTGAAGGGTGCCGCTGCGATGGGCTGGGTCCACGGAACATCGCGCTTGGTGCGGTCGGACACGATGCCGGCAAGTTTCTGGGCGCCGTCCACCGCCGTGCCGCCATCGCCTCCCATGAGAGCCGAGACCATGACGAAATGGACGTTGTGGGCATAGTATCCCTCCGAGTACAGAAGGCTTGCGCCACCCTGCCCCAGCATCGACTCGTCTGCTGCCACTGCACGCACATTTGCGTCGAGGCTGTCACGCCAGCGGCCCAACCGGTACCAGATATGGCTCGGCATATGCACAAGATGCCCTGCACCGGGCATCAAGGCTTCGAGCCGGGCGGCATGGGGGGCTGCCCGTTCCGGATGATCAGAGGCCTCGACTGCATGGATGTAGAGATGGATGGCGCCCGGATGATCGGGCTTGGCCTGCAACGGCCCGAGCGGCCGCGTTCCGAGAACGGCCTCGATGAGAGCGACCATGCGCTCCGTCTGGCCTTTCGGCGTCTTTCCGCCATCCGCCCAGTAGTCCCAAGGGCTGAGATTCATGAGCGCATCCGCCGTCAGCAGCGCCACATGGGGATCTTGAGGGAAGCGGGCCTGCACGGCTTCCATGGCATCCGCGTAGGCTTGGTCCAACGCCTTGCGGTCGGCGTTCGGATCCTGCGAATGCCGTTGCGACAGAGCCTCGACCAGCGCCGCCTGCATCTCGCCCGCGCCCTGCGTCAATCGCCGCGCCTGATCGAGCACCGCCAAAGCCCGCGCGTTCGCATCCGGCTCCATGGGATAGTTGATGTGCGGGCCGAGAACCCAGGCTTCGCCCCACAGACACATGGTGCAGTTCGGGTCGATTTCCTGGCTGGCCCGGAAGGCGCGGGCGGCCTCCGCGTGATTGAAGCCCCAGCCGAGGCGGTAGCCCTGGTCGAAATAGGCGCGAGCCTCGGGATTGTCGGTGTCAGCGATGGGCCATGAAAGAGCGCCCAGATCGTTTCGGAGAATGGGCCTCGTCTTGGATCTCGGCGCCGCCGCTCCGCGCGGCAGGTCGCGGGCATAGGTTCCAAGTTCCGTTCGCGCCGGCCTGGCCTGGGTATCGATCTGGGACTGCAGTTGCGCCATTGTCGCCCTGTGACCTGGGCCATGCTGTCCTTTTTGCAGGGCATGGAGCAGCCGCACTCTCGGGCTGTCGTGGCTGCCGAGGGGGCAGGCGAGCGCAGTGCCGCCCGCAAGCGTCGCGACGACGGCAGCCGCAGAAAGGAGGGTTTTTCTTGGAGAAAGGTGGACGTGCCGGGTGCGTTGGGTCGTCATGAGCAAGCTTCCCGAATTCGAGGAACGGATGAGCGGCCTGCCCAAACGATGGACGCCGCCCTGTGCTGTCACGGCTGCATGCGGCAACGGCTTGCTCTTGCCTGGCGCACGGCCGGGGGGGCCATGCGCGTCATGTCCGATCGTAGAAGCTCAGCTATTCCGGTGTTTCCGAGGGAATCAGGCGCCATCCCGGCATGGGGCCGCGGCGAGCGTGCTGAGGGAGTTTCACCATGGTCCCCTGCCGGGCCTCTCGGCCTCGAGGACCAGAGGCGATGGAACCCCGCATGGCATGAGGTCGCCAGCCCGTGGTGCAGCCTGTGGCAGGCAAGCAGTGAGGTGACGTTTCCACACATCGAGCACCTCTGCGGCGCTTCGTCCCGACGGAGCAACGCTATCCGGCCAGGACGCTCAAGCAGACCATTGCCGCCGTCATCAGCGGAAATGCAACGACAAATCTCACGAGCGCCGTCGTGAGCGACGGAGCACGACCTTCGGAGGATACAAGAGAAACGGAATGGGCCATAGGACCTCTCCCATCGCTGGCGATGGTCGAGAACCAACGTAGTGTTGGCGGATGGACGTGAATGTGCGGCCGAACACCCGCCGAGCGCAGGGTGATCCGCGTCTCAGCACGTGCCGATGTCGGCCATGTCCCATCGACGGACCGAAGGCTGCTGCCCTCATGCAGCCGCGCAATGCGAGGCCCATGACATGCGAAGGCCGAGGGTCACCTCAAGCGCCGGACCATTCGTCGGGCGCATGGCTAAGGTCTTTGAGGCAGCTTCTGCACACAAGGGCTCGAAGACGTCGCGGATGTCACTGGCGGCCTGCCGCCTTCAGGATCAACGAAGCGATGATGTCGGGCTGCGAGATGAGCGAGAGATGGCTTGCCTTCACTTCGATCGTCTCCGCGCCCATCCGCTTCGCCATGAAGCGCTGCAGGTCCGGATTGATCGTCCGGTCCTCGGTCGAGACGGCATAAAAGCTCGGTTTCGATCGCCATGCCGCCTGCTTCGTCCGGCCAGTCACCAAGGCCTTGTGAAACGGCTCCTGCACGGCGTAGAGCACCTTCGCCCGCTGCTCGGGCAGGTCCCCCGCGAAGTCGTGCAGGAACGCCGCCTCGTTGAGCCGACCCTCATCGCCGTCATACACGATGCCTGCCGTCGCGGGAGGCGTCGGATACTGCATCGCCAGGGCTGCGTAGTCCTCGCCAGCATCTGGCGCCCGCGCAGCGACGTAGACGAGCGCCGAAATCTTTGGATCGACACCTGCTTCTGTGACGATCATGCCGGCGAAGGAATGTCCCACCAATACGGTTGGTCCCACCTGTCGTGCGAGCACGCGCTGAGTCGCCCCAACAGCCTCGTCGAGCGTCGTCAGAGGGTTTTGGACGGATGTGACGTCGAGTCCTGCCGCCTGTAAGCGCGGAATCACCTCCGCCCAGCACGAGCCGTCAGCGAACAGCCCATGTACCAGCACCACGTTTTTCGCTGCTGTAACAGGATCTGCTGCTCGTGCAGGGTTCCACCGGAGCGGCGTCGTTGCGCCAACGGCCACGAGCATTCGGAGGAAAGTTCGGCGATCCATGGAGGGCTCCCAGGCATCGACATGCTGCGACGACCGCCGGATCGGCAGCGGCGCGTTAGGCCCCAATGCCTACGTTTCCAGATCATTATGACGATTGTGGGCCTCGCCCCGACGGTGGAGCGGCGTCGTCTGTACGAAACCGGAGAGGCGGACGCTCCGTTCGATCCATGAGCCGAGTGTCACTCGCAGGACATGTCGGAGGCGGCGACAAAGCAGCTTCGTGGCGACATGCCGGGTTATCGGGAAGCAACCGGCTCGACTTTGACCGCCGTGGTGCCATCGACCCAAGCCGCATCCTGAATGCCGACTTCGAGTCGGGCCCGGAGCCAGGACCTGTAAGTCATAAACGCGCTGGCTTGCTGAAACCTTTGGCGCTCCCTAGGGGACTCGAACCCCTGTTTTCGCCGTGAGAGGGCGACGTCCTAGACCGCTAGACGAAGGGAGCTAGCAAGGTGAAGGCCGCTCGTATAACGACCTCAGGGAAACCCTTCAAGTCCTTTTGCTGGAAAAATGCGAAAAGGCCACGTCGATGAGGATGCAGTGAGCGGCGAAACGCAGAAAGAATGGATCCTGGAGGCCGAAGCCCCCGCAGAGCGGCTCGACCGGGTGCTGGCGCGGCTTGCCGGCGAGTTGTCGCGGAGTCGTCTGCAGGCGCTCATCCGCGATGGACAGGTGGACATCGATGGCGTGCCGGCCCTCGACCCGAGTCGCAAGGTTGCCGGCGGAGCCCGGATCAGCCTCCTGGTTCCGGCGCCGGTCGCGCCCGAGCCCCAGGGCGAGACGATGGCGCTGGCCATCGTCTACGAGGACGACGATCTGATCGTCATCGACAAGCCGGCCGGACTGGTGGTCCACCCGGCGGCGGGCCATGAATCGGGGACACTGGTCAACGCGCTCATCGCCCATTGCGGCGACAGCCTCTCCGGCATCGGCGGCGTCAAGCGGCCGGGCATCGTTCACCGTCTCGACAAGGATACGTCGGGCCTCCTCGTCGTCGCCAAGAACGACAGGGCCCATCAGGGTCTCGCTGCGCAGTTCGCCGATCACGGCCGTACGGGCCTGCTGGAACGCGCCTACCTCGCCATCGTCTGGGGCGTTCCGTCCCGGCAGCACGGAACGGTGGAGGCGGCGCTGGCGCGCAGTGTTCACAATCGCGAGAAAATTGCCGTCGTCTCCGACGAGCGCGGGCGCTCCGCCATCACACATTTCGAGTTGCTCGAGCCCCTGCCCGCCTCCGCTCCGGTGGCAAGCCTCGTGCGCTGCATCCTCGAGACGGGGCGAACCCACCAGATCCGGGTGCACATGGCCCATCTCGGCCATCCGCTCCTGGGCGATTCCCTCTATGGTTCGGGCTTCAAGACCAAGGCCAACCGCCTGTCGGCGCCGCAGCAGGCCGTCCTGCATGCCCTGGGACGGCAGGCCCTCCACGCGGCCGTCCTCGGCTTCGAGCATCCCCGAACCGGCGAGTTCCTTCGCTTCGAGAGCCCGCTTCCGGCCGACATGGAGGCGCTTCTCACAGCCCTGCGTGGATGACGGACGAGCGGCAATGCGTCGCAAAAATCTGCCAAGCCGGCACCCTTGCGGATTCCGCGCGTTGTTCCGTCCTGAAGCCTGACGCCTCTGTTCTGACAAGGTTCGACCGTTTATATAGAATGTGGCGGCCGGCCACCGATGGGGGCCGCCTCAGGCTTGCCTCATCTCAAGAGGGGGCCAAGAGAGGAGATCGATATGGCTGCAGCGCTTCCAGTGCTTGCCAATGAAGGGGGCCTTTCGCGCTATCTCGACGAAATTCGTCGGTTCCCCATGCTCGAGCCGCATGAGGAATACATGCTTGCCAAAAGCTGGCGGGAGCATGGCGATCGCGAAGCCGCTCACAAGCTCGTCACATCCCACCTGCGTCTCGTGGCGAAGATCGCCATGGGCTATCGCGGCTACGGCCTGCCGATCAGCGAGGTCGTGTCGGAAGGGAATGTCGGCCTGATGCAGGCCGTCAAGCGGTTCGAGCCCGAGAAAGGCTTTCGCCTCGCCACATATGCCATGTGGTGGATCAAAGCCGCGATTCAAGAATACATCCTGCGTTCCTGGTCCCTCGTGAAGATGGGAACCACAGCGAACCAGAAGAAGCTGTTCTTCAACCTGCGCAAGGCCAAGGGCCGCATTTCGGCTCTCGACGAAGGCGACCTGCGCCCCGACCAGGTGAAGCAGATCGCCACCCAGCTCGGCGTGAATGAGCA
Organism: Microvirga sp. BF8; assembly: GCF_059888585.1. Lineage (NCBI taxonomy): Bacteria > Pseudomonadati > Pseudomonadota > Alphaproteobacteria > Hyphomicrobiales > Methylobacteriaceae > Microvirga > Microvirga sp. BF8. The sequence goes on from NZ_CM187619.1 coordinate 3,525,896, forward strand.
GGACGTGGTGGAGATGAACCGCCGCCTCGGCGGCGACGCCTCGCTCAACGCGCCCCTGCGGGAGGAAGGCGAAGGCGAATGGCAGGACTGGCTCGTGGACAGCGGAGAAAGCCAGGAGCAGATGCTCGTGCAGGAGGAAGAAGGGCAGAACCGCCTTTCGGCCCTGCGCAGTGCCCTGTCCGTCCTGAACCCGCGCGAGCGCCGCATTTTCGAGGCAAGGCGCCTCTCCGACGATCCGATCACGCTCGAAGAGCTTTCGACCGAATTCGGTGTCTCCCGCGAGCGCGTCCGGCAGATCGAGGTGCGCGCCTTCGAGAAGGTTCAGGAGGCGGTCAAGAAGAACCTGGCCAAGATCGAGACGGCGGAAGAGGCGCATTGACGCCCCCCGCCTGAGGGAAAGCCGCGGTCACCGCGGCTTTTTTATTGCCATTGGCTGAAGGCGCTGTTGATGATCTGTGCGCCGGAAGAGCCCTTCTCGAAGCTGAGAATGGCCCGCTGTCCCGACGCCATGCGGACCGGCAGGTCGATCCAGTTGCGGCGGACGAACAGCTCCGTATTGCGCTCCACATCGCCGGACAGGTTCGACAGGCCGATCAGGAAGAGATTTTCGCGCACCGGCACCGGCAGGCCGGCAACCGGGGTTCCGCGGGCGGCTTCCTCGTCCTTGAACTGCAGCAAGCCCACGTCCCTGATCACGCGCCCGCTGTCTCCGGCGCGGGTGGTGAAGGAGATCTCGACCGTATGGGACGCGGGGAGCGTCGCATCGAGATTGCGGCGCAGCACCATCTTCATGGTCAGGCCGGCATCCGGGATGTCGATATTGGCCGTGACAGCCCGCTGCAGCGGCTGCCCCTGGCCGGGATTGATATCCTCCAGGCGCCAGACGACGCGGCCCGTCTGCGCCTTGGGAGTCTGGGGAGTGGTAGGGTCTTCCTCATAGAGGACGGCACGCTGCGCGACGCCGATCTCCTGGCGAGCCTGCGAGGGCGCGGGAGCGGGCGCAGACGGAGCGCCGACGCGATCGTTGTTTTTGCCCGCCTCCGCTGGGGCCGGCGGCGACGTTCCCTCCGCGACCGGCACCTGGGGCGTCAGGTCTTCAGGCTTGTCCCGCCACAGGAAGGCAGCCCCCGCGATCGCGGCGATGACCAGGGCGAGGCCGGCGCCGAGAACGATCGTTCGCCCCCGCTTGTTGCTCTGCATGGCGGGATGAGGGCGGCTTTCAACCCGCGGCCGCGCGGCGGTGTCCGGCCCAGCGTCCAATTCCTCGGATGCGTCTTCCTGCGGAAAAGCCGCGGGAGCCGACAGCGGCACGACGGGCTGGGGCTCGGGCCGACGCGGGGCCTCGTCGGGGATCGTCGTAGCCGGAGCCTTGAGCCCGAAATCGAAGTCCTTGGAGGAAAAGTCGGCTTCCACGCGGACGATAGCGTCATCGAGGGAGCGGCTTTCCTTCTGGATATCCGCCTCCGACAGGGGCGGATCGAGGGAACGCAGCTGGGTCACGAGGGCGGAGCGCGCGCGCTCGTAAACGGCGCGCCGCATTTCGGGCGTCTGGTCGGATAAGCCTTCGACGGCTCGGGCAATCAGTGGGTAATAATCTGCCATTTGCCCTTCGGAATGGCCCGGAGCGCGCCCGCCGTCAACCCTCAAAGGGGTTCTTCATGAGGATTGTGTCGTCGCGCTCCGGCGAGGTGGACAGCACAGCCACCGGCGCTCCGATCAATTCCTCGACGCGGCGAACATACTTGATCGCCTGCGCCGGCAGATCCGCCCAGGATCGTGCTCCAGCGGTCGATCCGCTCCAGCCTTCCATTTCCTCGTAGACCGGCTCGACCCGCGCCTGCGCGCCCTGGCTCGCAGGGAAATAGTCGATGGTCTCGCCATCGAGACGATAGCCGACGCCGATCTTGATCGTGTCGAAACCGTCGAGAATGTCGAGCTTGGTGAGCGCGATGCCGTCGATGCCCGAGGTCTGCACGGTCTGACGCACCAGGGTCGCGTCGAACCATCCACAGCGGCGCTTGCGGCCCGTGACGACGCCGAATTCCTTGCCCTTCTGGCCGATCAGCTCTCCGGTCGCGTCGAAAAGCTCGGTCGGGAACGGCCCCTCGCCGACGCGGGTCGTATAGGCCTTGGCGATGCCAAGGACGTAGCCGACCGCACCCGGTCCGAGACCCGAGCCGGTGGCGGCCTGCCCCGCCACGGTATTCGACGAGGTGACGAAGGGATACGTTCCATGGTCCACATCGAGCAGCGCCCCCTGGGCGCCTTCGAACAGAATGCGCTTGCCGGCCCGGCGCTCCTCGTCGAGAAGGCGCCAGACGGCATCCATGTAGGGAAGAACCTTGGCGGCGACCGAGGAGAGCTCGTCATAGATCGCCTTGGCCTCGAATTCGGGAAGGCCGAAACCGCGGCGCAGCGCGTTATGATGGGCGAGCAGGCGGTCGATCTTCTCCGGCAGGGAGCCGAGATCAGCAAGGTCCATGAGGCGGATGGCCCGACGGCCGGCCTTGTCCTCGTAGGCCGGACCGATGCCGCGCTTGGTCGTCCCGATCTTGGTGCCCGCACTGCCGCTCTCGCGCAGGGCGTCGAGCTCGCGGTGGATGGAGAGGATCAGCGTGGCGTTCTCCGCGATGCGAAGGTTCTCTCGGGTGATCGCGACTCCTTGCTCCGCCAAGCGTTCCACCTCGGCGGCGAGGGCATGCGGGTCGAGCACGACGCCGTTGCCGATGACGGAGAGCTTGTTGGGACGCACGACGCCGGAAGGCAGGAGCGAAAGCTTGTAGACCTTGTCGCCGATCACGAGGGTATGGCCGGCATTGTGACCGCCCTGGAACCGCACGACGACGTCGGCCTGTTCGGACAGCCAATCGACGATCTTGCCCTTGCCCTCGTCGCCCCACTGGGCGCCCACGACAACCACGTTCGCCATCGCTTAAAGCCTCACATGAAAAAACCCTGGCGCAAGGCCAGGGTTTGGGGTGGAAAAACCTTGCAAACTCTCATGGTGGATCGGGCGCGCGAGGTCAAGATGGAATACGCCGCCTCATTCATCCTCACCCTGCGGCAAGGTCTGCCGGCCGCTCTCAGGCCCGCCCGCGGGCGCTCTTCCCCGGCTTGATCCGGTGCTCGATGAAATTGCGGATTTCCCGGGTGCGCCGCTCGGGATCGAGGATTTCGGCATCGAGGCCATGCCGCCATGCGAGATCGAATCGCTTGGGGTCCGCGTGCAGGTCCTCGAGGTCCGTCACGTAGGCGAGCACATCCGCCTCCGTCCGGCAGAAGCCTTCGTCGATCAGAATCCGGGTGCGTCGCCCCAGGATAACGGCCAGTTCTCCGAGGCTGAACTCGGGGTGGTACTGCACACCCCAGAAGGTGCCGTCGTTCACCGTGATCTCGGCGGCCTGAACGACGGAGACCGCATTGGAGGCCAGGATCGTGCAGCCGCTCGGCGGTGTCGTGACCATGTCGAGGTGGATCGCGGGCGCATCATATGCCGCCGGTCTCCCCTCGAGCAGAGGATGCGCGCCTCCGGCCCCGGTCCGCATCAGCCGCCGTGCGAAGCCGACCTCACGGCCGGAGGGATTGCGCCGGACGTCGCCCTCCGCCGCAACAGCCGCGACCTGGAGCCCCCAGCAGGACCCGAAGCTCGGCGTGCCGGAGGCGTAGATCGACCGCATGAGATCGATCTGGCGCAGAATGTCAGGGGTGCGGTCGTAAATGCTGAGATGGGAGCCCGTCAGCACGATGCCGTCATAGGATTCGAGACCAGCGGGGTCGGGAAGATTGGCGCCCTCGTCGGCAGGAAAGGCCAGGTCGCAGATGGCACCCGGCTCGATCTCCTGCAGAACGGCAGCATAGGATTCCGAGGGCATGAGTCCAAAGGTTTCCCGATGGGCCTGCCTTGCACCCTGCGTATTGCCCTCGACGACCAGAAATCTTAAGGCCATGACCTGTTCAAGCCTCCCTTTGGCGCCGGTTTACCCGAACGGCGTGCGGCGGCAAGCGCTCGAGGTCCTGGTGCCATGAAAATCCTGCATTCCCTCTGGCGGGGAACCTTCGGACAGGCCTATCTCCTGCTCGCCGCCACCGCCCTATTCTGGGGCGGCAACGCCATCGCCGGACGGCTGGCGGTCGGTGAGATTTCGCCCATGGCCCTGACCTGCCTGCGCTGGGTGGTAGTGGTCTGCGTCCTGGTGCCCCTGCTTGGTTCGAAGCTCGTCGCCGAATGGTCCATGCTCCGGCGAAGCTGGCTCTTCATCGTAGTCATGGGCACGTTTGGATTCACGGCCTTCAACGCCCTGTTCTATGGCGCCGCCCATTACACTACCGCCGTCAATCTAACGATCTTCCAGGGCGCGATCCCGGTTCTCGTGCTTCTCGGCACGGTGGTCGTCTTCGGCGCGAGGATCCGGGCCCTGCAGATCCTCGGCATGATCGTGACCATGGCGGGCGTAGTCATCGTCTCGGTCAAGGCGGACCTTCAGATCCTGCGGACGCTCGGCCTCAATATCGGCGACGTGTGGACGCTGATCGCCTGCGTCTTCTACGCGGGATACACCCTCGGCCTGCGGCGGCGCCCGGCGATTTCGGGACTGGTATTCTTCACTGCTCTCGCCATCGTGGCCCTTCTGAGCTCCCTGCCCCTCCTCGCCCTCGAGATCGCCCATGGTACAGTGCAGTGGCCGACCTTCAAGGGGTGGCTGGTGCTGGTCTATGTCGGCCTGATGCCCTCGCTCGTCGCCCAGATCTTCTTCATGCGCGGTGTCGAGCTGATCGGGCCCGCGCGGGCGGGCCTGTTCGTGAACCTAGTGCCGGTCTTCGGCGCGCTGCTCGCCGTCATCCTGCTCGGCGAGCCGTTTGCCTATTATCACGCCCTCGGCCTGGTCCTGGTGCTCGGCGGCATCTGGCTGGCGGAGCGACGGGCTTAAGCACGAGCATTGTCATTCCGGGACGGCCCTCTTTGGGTCAGGCCCAACCCGAAGGACCACGCGAAGCGGGAAATCCGTGGCCGCTCACGGTTCAAAACCGACGATTGCGGCAGTCGCTGCTCTTATCCTGAACTGATGGAGATGATCGGTTCCGGGCTCGGCTTTTGCGGCCCCGGAATGACAGGAGGTGATACCCTCACGCGTCATTCCGGGACAGCGCGCCGCGCTGGGCCCGGAACCCATAAACACGACGGTTCGGCAGAGACAATTGCGGCAGCCGCTGCGCCTTCCCATCAAGTCCGGTGGCCATGGATTCCGGGCTCACGCCGAAGGCGCGAGCGCGGAATGACGGTACGTTGTTCAGAACCGCACGGAGCGAGCGCGCTTCACCTGCGGAATCTCCTCGATCTTGCGCAGGAGTTCGTCACTCACGGGCTGATCGACCGAGACGAAGCAGATGGCGTCGCCGCCGGGCTTGTCGCGGCCGAGGGCGAAGGTCGCGACATTGACGCCGGATTCGCCGAGCAGGGTGCCGAAGCGACCGATGAAGCCTGGCTTGTCGTCGTTGCGCACATAGATCATGTGCGGCGCGAACTCGGCATCGACCGCAATGTCGCGAATCTCGGTGACGCGCGGCTTGCCGTCCTGGAACACGGTGCCGCCGGCATGGCGCGAGGTATCCTCGGCGACGACCACGATGCGGATGAAGCTCTCGTAATCGCGTGCCACGGTCTCGCGCTTGACCTCCTCCACCGTGATGCCGCGTTCGCGGGCGACCACGGGGGCCGAGACCATGTTGATATCCTGGAGGAAGGGACGCAGCACGCCGGTGACGGCAGCCGAGGTGAGCGCGCGGGTGTTCATTTCCGCCACGTCGCCTTCATACTCGATGCGGATGCCCTTGATCGGCGCTTCGGTCAGCTGGCCGAGGAACGAACCGAGCTTCTCCGCCAACGCCACGAACGGCTTCAGGCGCGGCGCTTCCTCCGCCGTGATCGAGGGGAAGTTCACCGCGTTCTGGATCGCGCCCTGGAGCAGGTAGTCTGACATCTGCTCGGCCACCTGGAGCGCAACGTTCTCCTGCGCCTCGGTGGTCGCTGCGCCCAGATGCGGCGTGCAGACCACATTCGGATGGCCGAAGAGCGGATTGGCGGTCGCCGGCTCCTCCGTGAACACGTCGAAGGCCGCGCCCGCCACATGGCCGGAATCGAGCGCCGCGCGCAGGGCCGTCTCGTCGACAAGGCCGCCGCGGGCGCAGTTGATGATACGGACACCCTTCTTCGTCTTGGCGATGTTCTCTGCCGAGAGGATGTTCTTCGTCTTCTCCGTCATCGGCACATGAAGCGTGATGATGTCGGCACGGCGCAGGAGCTCGTCGAGCTCCACCTTCTCGACGCCGAGTTCGACGGCACGCTCCGGCGACAGGAAAGGATCGTAGGCGATCACGCGCATGCGCAGGCCGATGCCGCGCTCGGCGACGATGGAGCCGATGTTGCCGCATCCAATGATGCCGAGCACCTTGCCGGTCAGCTCGACGCCCATGAAGCGGTTCTTCTCCCACTTACCGGCCTGAGTCGACGCATCGGCCTGCGGGATCTGGCGCGCAAGCGCGAACATCATGGCGATGGCGTGCTCGGCAGTGGTGATCGAATTGCCGAAGGGCGTGTTCATTACGATGATGCCCTTCGCCGTGGCGGCGGGGATCTCGACATTGTCGACGCCGATGCCGGCGCGGCCGATTACCTTCAGGTTCTTCGCCTGTTCGAGGATCTTGGCCGTGACCTTGGTGGCGGAGCGGATCGCAAGGCCGTCATACTCGCCGATCACGGCGGCGAGCTTGTCCTTGTCCTTGCCGAGATCCGGCTGGAAGTCCACGTCGATGCCGCGATCCTTGAAGATCTGCACGGCAGCGGGCGAAAGGGCGTCGGAAATGAGTACGCGGGGTTTGAGCATGGGATTGCACCGATCACGTCGTCCTGGCCAAGCGCAGCGCCTGCCGGAATCGTTGAAACGAGTTGAGCTGGTTCGGGCGCTCCCGGATTGCAGCCTTGCTGCATCCGGGATGACGCATTGAGATCACGCCGCTTTCGCGAGCTTCGCCTTTTCCTGCGCGAAAGCCCAGTCGAGCCATGGCGTCAGGGCCTGGAGGTCGGAGGCTTCCACCGTCGCGCCGCACCAGATGCGAAGACCGGGAGGCGCATCGCGATAGGCGCCGATATCGAAGGCGACGCCCTCCTTGTCGAGGATGGCGGCAATGCCCTTGGCGACCTGGGCCACGGCCTCAGGTCCTTTCGCGACGACGTCCGGGTCGGAGATCACGAGGCAGACGCTGGTGTTGGACGCCGTCGCCGGGACCTTGGCGAGGTTGGCGATCCACGGGGTCTTCGCAACCCAGTCGAGGATGACTTTCGCATTGGCATCGGCCTTGGCGAGGAGCCCGTTAAGGCCGCCGACGCTTTGCGCCCATTCCAGCGCGTCGATATAGTCCTCCACGCAGAGCATGGACGGGGTGTTGATGGTCTCACCCTCGAAGATACCCTCGATGAGCTTGCCGCCCTTGGTCATGCGGAAGATCTTCGGCAGCGGCCAAGCGGGCTTGTAGGTCTCGAGCCGCTCGACCGCGCGGGGCGAGAGGATGAGCATGCCGTGGGCTGCCTCGCCGCCGAGCACCTTCTGCCAGGAGAAGGTGACGACATCGAGCTTGGCGAAATCGAGCTTCTGCGCGAAGGCCGCCGATGTGGCGTCGCAGATGGTCAGGCCTTCGCGATCCGCCGCGATCCAGTCCGCATTCGGAACGCGCACTCCGGAGGTGGTGCCGTTCCAGGTGAAGACCACGTCGCGTGTCTTGGTGTCGACCCCGGAGAGATCGGGAAGCTCGCCGTAGGGCGCGGTGATGACGCGCGCATCCGCAAGCTTCAGCTGCTTGACCACGTCCGTGACCCAGCCCTCGCCGAAGCTCTCCCAGGCCAGCATGTCGACCGGACGAGCACCGAGTATCGACCACAGGGCCATCTCGACCGCGCCGGTATCGGACGCCGGGACGATGCCGATGCGGTAATCCGCCGGGACCTCCAGCACCTCGCGGGTGAGATCGATGGCGCGCTTCAGGCGCGCCTTGCCGAGCTTGGCCCGATGCGAGCGGCCGAGGCTGTCGGTCTTGAGATTTTGGAGAGACCATCCGGGGCGCTTCGCGCAGGGGCCGGACGAAAAGAAAGGCGCGCGCGGGCGCGCATTGGGCAGGTCTGTCATGTCATTCCATCCTTACAGATGGGCGCCCCTCGTTGGGGAGAGGTGTCCCGCCGACGGGTATGACGGAGTGTGATATTCCGGTCAAGACAAATCGGCGACTTTCGCCCCGATCGCCGGCACGGCCCCGGGTGAGTGCAGCCCGGCCATGCAGCGCCGGACATCGTCGGTCAGTGCTTCCCTGCGAGGCCGAAGCCGTGGCGTCCTCCAGGCACGATCCGCCACATGCCGACTGCATCAATCGGCAATGCCTTAGCCGTCGTCTTGACCCAGTCGCACATGGGATAGCCACAGAGGAGGTGTTTAGGTCCCGCATTCATTTCTGATGTATCCTGTCGCCGTTCCTGATCGACTGGCGGCCGCTCGACGCCCTTCGCAGGACCTTGCCTGACCTCAACCGTCGCCCCAATGACCTTCGATCAGCTCAGCCAAGAGGGTGGTGTCCGTTTCGACCTCCTTGCCGCGTGCATCCCATCGGGAACACTCGAGTGAAGAAATTGGTGCGGCAGGACGGACCTGATGCGCCCCTTGCAGTTCGTCGACGCAAAGTTCCGCACGCTCATATTGAGATCTTCCTTGGTGAGCCCTCCAGCAAGCGCGACGTCGCGAGAAGGCCCTGATACCTGATTCAAGCCCGCAGCCTCCCTCGCTGCTCCATCCGGCCATCGACCGCCATCCGGACGGGCTGCCGCAATGCGAGGCTGGGCGGGATTGAACCGTGATAAAGCGCGTCGGACGCGCAGCATCGGACATTCGGGTTGAACGCTCGCAAGGGCAGAGCGAGCCGCCGGCAGCTCCCGACTTTGCAGAGGTGAGAAAGGCATCAAACAATGTCCAGCACTCCAAAATACGCTTGAACTCTAGAACATAACATGAACATTGTCAAGCTTGCTTCGTCGCTGGCCCGAAGCGGGAGGGGCGAAGATGGCCTTTCGAGGAGCATGCCAGATTACGAAATCGTAATACAAAATCTCGTGTGGCCTGCGGTATGCTGGCTCAAACTGGCATATATTGTGCTAGGAACTCCTACATAAAAACGTTCAAGGAGCGAGCATGCGTGTGTCACGTCAGCTCGCCGTCATTGCCGTGCTGGGGGCAGCGGGGTATGGCGGCTGGTATGCCTATCAAGGCGGCCACCTCGCCAGAACCCCCGTGATCGGCTCCTATTTCGCGAAAGCGGGGGCACCGACGGCGCGTTCGGGAGGCGGAGGACGAGGCGGTCTCTCGGGACCGCCTACGGTCGAGGTCGATACCGTGAAGACGGGCAGGATCGTCGAGACCCGCGAGTCCGTCGGCACCGTGCGTGCTTACGAATCCATCACGGTGACCGCGAAAATTGCAGGCGTGATCAGCGACATCGGCTTCGAGGAAGGCCAGAAGGTCAAGGCCGGCGACACCCTCATCCAGCTCGACGCCGCCGAGCGCAAGGCGGAGATAGAGCAGGCGGTCGCCGAGGCCAACCGCGCCGTCGCGCTGCGCAACGAGGTCGTGATTAAACTCGAGCGCGCGCAGGCGCTGAACCGGACGGGCGCCGGCACCGGCGCCCAGGTCGAGGACCTGACCGCGCAGGTGAAGTCCCTGGAAGGGGCCCTCGCCTCCGCCCAGGCGCAGCGCAAGGCGGCCGAAGCCCGCCTCGAGGACCTGACGATCCGCGCGCCGTTCGCGGGCCGTGTCGGAACCCGCGCGGTCTCGCTGGGGGCCTATATCTCGCCTGGCACCCGCGTCACCTCCCTCGATGACCTGTCCCGTGTGCGACTCGACTTTGCCGTGCCGGAGAACCTCCTCGGCCGCCTCAAGCCCGGTCAGACAGTGAACGCCACCTCGGCAGCCTACAAGGGCCGGGTCTTCAAGGGCACGGTCTCGACCATCGATACCCGTGTCGACCAGACCACCCGTACAGTCCGGCTGACGGCCGAATTCGACAATCCGGACGAGGCCCTCAAGCCCGGCATGTTCCTCTCCGTGGCCCTCGAGGTAACGGTCAAGGACGATGCCGTCGTCGTGCCCGAAGAGGCCATCGTCAGCGAGGGCCTGCGCCAGATCGTCTATCCAGTGAAGGACGGCAAGGTGGAGCGCCGCGTCATCAGGCTTGGCCAGCGCCAGGGCGGCAAGGCCGAAGTGGTGGAAGGGCTGAGCGCCGGCGAGACCATCGTCGTGCTGGGCGTACAGAGGGTGCGTCCCGGCGCCGAGGTCATTGCCCGCCCTCTCGGTTCCGGCAAGCCGGTCGAGCAGCCGCCCGCCGCGACCCGGGAGCAGCCCTCCCGCAGCTCGCTGAACCTTCCGCAGGCCATCGGCAGCGCCGTCGCAGCCGAGCGCCCCTGATCTCTCGCTCCCGCTTCGGCGGGAGTGCTTTTTGCCAACAGGCTCAAGAGCTGACGCGACATGCAGGTTTCCGACCTCTTCATCCGCCGCCCCGTCTTCGCCATCGTGGTCAGCATGCTGCTGATCGTCGGCGGGCTTGCCTCGCTCATGAACCTGCCGGTGCGTGAATACCCGAGTGTCGACAAACCCATCGTTTCGGTCTCGACGATCTATCGCGGCGCCTCGAACGAGGTCATCGAGAGCCGTGTGACCGAAGTGATCGAAGGGGCTGTTGCCGGCATCGAGGGCATCAGCCAGATCCGTTCGCAGAGCCGCAACGACCGCTCCTCTGTGTCCATCGAATTCGACGTGGCGCGCGATCCCGAAGCCGCCACTTCCGATGTGCGCGACGCTGTGTTCCGCGTGGTCGGACGCCTGCCCGATGGCGCCGAACAGCCGGTCATCCGCAAGGTCGACGACGATGCGTCCGCGATCATGTGGATCAGCGTCACGTCTTCGACCTTTGACGCGCTCGAGCTCAGCGATTTCCTGAAACGGGTCTACGTGGACCGGCTCTCCACCGTTCCCGGCGTCGCCAACGTCTATATCGCCGGCGAGCGGCGCTATGCGATGCGCATCTGGATCGACCGCTCCGCCCTTGCTGCCCGGGGACTTACGGCGCAGGACATCGAAACCGCGATCAAGCGCCAGAACGTCGAACTGCCGGGAGGACGCATCGAATCCGCACAGCGCGAATTCACGGTGAAGACGGATTCCCGCCTTGCGACTCCCGAGGAGTTCGAGCAGGTCATCGTCTCGAACAAGAACGGTTATCTCGTGCGGCTCGGCGAGGTCGCGCGCGTCGAGGTCGGCGCAGAGGATACGCGCTTCGAATTCTATGAAAGCGGCCGCACGGCGATGGGGCTCGGAATCGTGCGCCAGTCGACCGCCAACACCCTTTCGGTCGCCGACAGCGTGCGCGCCGAACTGGAGGAGCTGAAGAGCTCCCTCCCCCCCGAAACCACCGCCGCAGTTTCCTATGACGAGAGCCGCTTCATCAGCGCCTCCATCAACGGCGTGCTCCATACTCTGGTCGAGGGTCTGGTGCTCGTCATCCTGGTGATCCTGCTGTTCCTGCGCGACTGGCGCTCCACCATCGTGGCCATGGTGGCGATTCCCGTCTCCATCATTGCGGCCTTCATGGTCATGAGCTTTTTCAACGCGTCGGTGAATGTGCTGACGCTGCTCGCCATCGTGCTTGCCATCGGCATCGTGGTGGACGACGCCATCGTCGAGATCGAGAACGTCCACCGCCGTATCGAGGAGGGTCAGCCGCCGCTGCTCGCCTCGTTCGACGGCGCCCGTGAAATCGGCTTCGCGGTGATCGCCACCACGGCGACGCTGATGGCCGTGTTCGTGCCTCTCGCCTTCATGACAGGCAATACGGGCAAGCTCTTCCGCGAATTCGCGATCACGCTCGCCGCGTCGATCTTCTTCTCCGGTGTCGTGGCGAGGACCCTGACGCCGATGCTCTGCTCCAAGCTGATGGTGCCGGCCCATGGTCGCATCCAGCTCATGACGGAGCCTTTCTTCACCGGCATGAACAACGTCTACCGGCGCCTGCTGTCCCGGGCGCTGAGAGCCCCGCTCGTCATCCTGGCGATGGGCATTGCCGTGTCCTTTTCCGCCTACGGCCTTTTTCAGATGGTGCCCAAGGAATTCGCACCGACCGAAGACCGCGGCGCAATCATCATCCGCATCAATGCGCCGGAGGGCGCAAGTCTCGACTATACCCGCGACCGGGTGAAGGAGGTGGAACGCGAGCTGCTGCCCTATCAGGAGAAGGGCATCATCGCCTCCATCACCAGTCAGGTGGCGCCCGGCTATGCGCGCCCGTCGCCCGTGAACGAGGGCATCATCATCGTCCGGCTGGCACCCTGGGACCAGCGCTCGTTCAAGCAACAGACCCTGACGCAGGAGCTTGCCACCAAGGTCTCCAACTTCCCCGGCGCTCGCGCCTTCCCCGTCAATCCGGGCTCGCTCGGCCAGCGCGGCACCGCGCAGCCGATCCAGTTCGTGCTCGGCGGACCGGACTACAACACCTTGCGCGGATGGCGCGATATCGTGATTCAGAAGGCCCAGGAGACCGGCCTCTTCTTCAACATGGATTCCGACTACAAGGAATCGCAGCCCGACATCCGTGTGCAGATCGACCGGGCCCGCGCCGCCGATCTCGGCGTGTCGGTGGAGGATATCGGGAGGACGCTCGAACTGGTGTTCGGCGAGACCGAGATTTCGACCTTCGTCAGCAGGGGCGAGGAGTATCCAGTGATCATCCGCGGTCGCCCGGAAGACCGCGCCACCCCGAACGACCTGACCAATACGTTCATTCGTGCGGCGAATGGCGACCTCGTCCCCCTCTCCTCCTTCGTGGCGCTGTCCGAGTCAGCCGCGCCGCAGACTCTCAACCGTTTCGACCGCCTGCGGTCGATCACGATCCAGTCGGCGCTGCGGCCGGGGGTCTCCATCGGCGAGGGCCTCGAGACCCTCGAGCAGATCGTACACGCCAACCTGCCGGCGGAGGCCCGCATCGGCTATACCGGCGTGTCGAAGGATTTCCGGGATTCGTCCAACGCCATCTACGTGACGTTCAGCATGGCGCTGCTCGTGGTCTTCCTGGTCCTGGCGGCGCAGTTCGAGAGCTGGATCAACCCGGTGATCATCATGCTGACCGTGCCGCTGGCCGTGACGGGCGGTCTTGCCGCCCTCGTGCTCACGGGCCAGTCGCTCAATATCTACAGCCAGATCGGCATGATCCTGCTGATCGGTCTGATGACGAAGAACGGCATCCTGATCGTCGAGTTCTCGAACCAGCTGCGCGAGCGCGGCTATTCCGTGCGCGATGCGGTGATCGAGGCCTCCGTGCTCCGCCTGCGCCCGATCCTGATGACCTCGATCGCCATGATCGGCGCCGGCGTTCCGCTCGCCCTGTCGACGGGGGCCGGCGCGGAATCGCGCAACGCCATCGGTTCCGTCATCGTCGGTGGCGTGACACTGTCCACGCTGCTCACAGTCCTGGTCGTACCCTCCCTCTACCTGCTCATCGGCGGCTACACCAAGCCCGCGACCTATGTGAGCGACCTGATCGAGAAGCTGCGCGAGCAGACGGGCATGCGCCCGCATGGGGAAGATCTCGGACCGAAGGACCATCGGCCGCCCCCGCATCCGGCGGAGTGAAGAGGGCTGGGCCTCCCCGGATGGCCAGGGCGTGCAATCACTCGAACATGTAGCGCGCACCGATGCGAAGCTCGTGTGCGCCAACGCTCCGGGCGCGGATCGGCGGCTCGCCGCTGTCCGCGAAGCCGGTCCGGGCCCAGCCGAGATGGCTGTAGCGATAGGCGAGATCGAGCTTGAGGCGATCCGTCAGGTCGAATGCGATGCCGCCCGTGAGCGCCCATGCGAGACCTGTCTTGGCGTGCGACGCGAGTGGAACCGCGTCGGCCGGAAAGAGGCGCTGGGCATCCTCGAACCGGTTCAGGCTGACGCCGACGCCTGCCCCCAGATAGGGCGTCACGCCGCTCCACAGGGGCAGGTCGAAATAGGCGTTGAGGAGAACGGTCGTAGCCTGGAACTCCGCCCGGTCGAAGGCGAGGCTCGACGCGCCGAAGCGGCGGCCTTCATAATGCCCCCCAAAACGGTGGTCGATGGTCAGGTCCGTGCGCAGCCAGGGCGCCCATTGGTAGCCGATGCCCGCGCTGATGCCCGTATCCCGGTCGAACCGGGCCTTGGAGAGAGGCGGCGTCGCCGCCGTTCCCAGATCGCGCCCGTGGCGCAGCACCGGCTCGTCGATGCCGATATCGCCGCGCAGGTACCAGCCGGCGCTGACGGGATCGTCGGAATGGTCCAGGACAGGCGCTGGCGGAAGGTCGGCGGCACGGGCCATCGATCCGGCGAGGCTCAGGGCCAGGCTTGCCAGGGCGAGAAACGTCTGACGCAATCGGGATCTCCGCAATGAATCGTTCAGCACCGGCCGCGCGGGCGTGACCAAGCCGAGGGCTGTAACGCTAAAGCGGAGAGGTTAAGCGCCGCTTAACCTTAACGGATGGTGTGCGACCACCCATGCTGACGTTTCAAGACAGACAATTGCCGCGGCCGCTGCATTCCATCCTGAGCTGACAGAACTTATGGCTTCCGGGCGCCGCTGCGCGGCCCGGAAGAGCAATGGTTGCGTCCGGGTATGACAGGGGGCAGCCTTCAGGCAGCGCCCTTGACGGGGGCTTCGGCGAGAGTTTGCGATGCCACGCGGGTGACGGCATCCGCCACCTCGTCCACGACCCTGTTGACGAGATCGCTGTCGTCGCCCTCGGCCATGACGCGGATGACAGGTTCCGTCCCGGAGGGGCGGATCACCAGTCGTCCTTTCGCCCCGAGACGCTCGCGTCCGGCCTCGATCGCCTTGACGACGGAATCGGCCTGCAGGGGCTGGCCGGACTTGTAACGCACATTCTTGAGCACCTGTGGCAGGGGCTCGAAGCAGTGACATACCTCCGAAACCGGGCGATCGAGCCGCTTCACCACAGCAAGCAGCTGAAGCGCCGCGATGAGGCCGTCGCCGGTGGTGGTGTAGTCCGACATGATGATGTGGCCGGATTGCTCGCCGCCGAGATTGAAGCCGTGGGCGCGCATGTGCTCGAGCACGTAACGGTCGCCGACCGCCGTGCGAACGAGGTTGAGCCCAAGACCGCCGAGATAGCGCTCGAGACCGAGATTGGACATGATCGTGGCAACGATGCCGCCCTGGGAGAGACGACCGTCCTCCTTCCAGGAGCGGGCGACCACGGCCATGAGCTGGTCGCCATCAACCTTGTGGCCCTTCTCGTCGACGATCAGGACGCGGTCTGCGTCTCCATCGAGGGCGATGCCGACATCGGCGCGCAGTTCGCGCACCTTGTGAATGAGGGCATCGGGGGCGGTGGAACCCACCTCGTGGTTGATGTTGAAGCCATTGGGCTCAACGCCGATCGACATGACCTCGGCGCCCAGCTCCCACAGGGCCTCGGGAGCGACCTTGTAGCCGGCGCCGTTGGCGCAATCGATCACGACGCGCATGCCTTCGAGATCCAGCTGGCGCGGCAGGGTACGCTTGGCGAACTCGATATAGCGCGCATCCGCGCTCTCGATACGTTTGGCGCGGCCGAGCAGGGCTGAGCCCGCGAGGCGGAAAGACAGGTCGGAATCGATCAGGCTTTCGATCTCGCGCTCGACCTCGTCGTTGAGCTTGAACCCGTCGGGACCGAAGAGCTTGATGCCGTTGTCCTCGTAGGGATTGTGCGAAGCGGAGATCATGACGCCGAGATCGCAGCGCATGGACCGGGTCAGCATGGCGACGGCAGGGGTCGGCATCGGTCCCAGAAGCAGGACATCCATACCCACGGAGGTGAAGCCGGCCACCAGGGCGTTCTCGATCATGTAGCCGGACAGGCGGGTGTCCTTGCCGATGATGACCCGGTGGCGGTATTCGCCGCGCTGGAACATCAGCCCGGCCGCCTGCCCCACCTTGAGGGCGAGGTCCGGTGTGATGACACCATTGGCGCGGCCGCGGATGCCGTCGGTTCCAAAGTATTTGCGCACGTGCTGCTTCTCCGCCTTCTGTAGCGCCAATCCGCGCCTCGGTCTTCTCAAAGCAACCTCCCTGAATCGGGTCAAGGCTTTAGCGCCCAAACGGCCATCACAAGTGATGAGCAATTGTTACAATGCAGAAGAGAGGCAATCCCGTTTCATTCTTAAACTTAATGAATTCACAAAAAAACGCCCGCTCGAGGCGGGCGCTTCGTTCTTTAGGGGTGCTTCCGAAAGGTCATGCCTGCGGCTGGGGCTCCATCCCTCCACCGCTCTCCTTCGGACGCCCGCGACCTGCGGTCGGAACCGCGGAGCCGCGGCTCGAGGACATCGTATCGCCTGTATCGCGGATCGGCGGCTGGCCATCGAGGAGATTGTGGATCTCATCGCCCGACAGGGTCTCGTACTCGAGCAGGCCCTTGGCGAGCGCCTCGAGATCGTGCTGCTTCTCCGTGAGAATGCGGCGGGCATCCTCGAGACCCGCCTCGACGAGGCGGCGCACTTCGGAGTCGATCTTCTGCGCGGTCGCTTCCGACACGCTCTGCTGCCGGCCCATCTGCATGCCCAGGAACACCTCGTCCTGGTTCTCGCCGTAGGCGACAGTGCCGAGCTCGGGCGAGAAGCCCCACTTGGTCACCATCATCTTGGCAAGGCGGGTCGCCTGCTCGATGTCGGACTGGGCGCCCGACGTGACCTTCTCCTTGCCGAAAATCATCTCCTCGGCGATGCGGCCACCCATCATGATCGCGAGACGGGAGGTCATCTGCTCGAAGGTCATGGAGAGCTTGTCGCGCTCAGGCAGCTGCATGACCATGCCCAGCGCCCGGCCACGGGGGATGATCGTGGCCTTGTGCACCGGATCGGTCGCGGGAACGTTGAGGGCGACGATGGCGTGGCCGGCCTCGTGATAGGCGGTCAGGCGCTTCTCGTCGTCGGTCATCACGAGGGTGCGACGCTCCGCGCCCATCATGACCTTGTCCTTGGCGTCCTCGAACTCGTGCATCGTGACGATGCGCTTGCCGCGGCGCGCCGCCAGCAGAGCCGCCTCGTTGACCAGGTTCATCAGGTCGGCGCCCGAGAAGCCGGGCGTGCCGCGGGCGATGACCTTCAGGTCCACGTCCGGAGCGAGGGGGACCTTGCGGACATGCACGCGCAGGATCTTCTCGCGGCCGGTGACGTCCGGGTTCGGAACCACGATCTGACGGTCGAAGCGGCCGGGACGCAGCAGCGCCGGGTCGAGCACGTCGGGGCGGTTCGTCGCCGCGATGATGATGATGCCTTCGTTGGCCTCGAAGCCGTCCATCTCCACCAGCAGCTGGTTGAGGGTCTGCTCGCGCTCATCGTTGCCGCCGCCGAGGCCGGCGCCGCGATGGCGGCCGACCGCGTCGATCTCGTCGATGAAGATGATGCAGGGAGCGTTCTTCTTGGCCTGGTCGAACATGTCACGCACGCGGCTCGCGCCGACGCCCACGAACATTTCGACGAAGTCCGAGCCCGAGATGGTGAAGAACGGCACATTGGCCTCGCCTGCCACCGCGCGGGCGGTCAGGGTCTTACCCGTGCCGGGAGGGCCGACAAGCAACACGCCGCGCGGAATGCGTCCGCCGAGGCGCTGGAACTTCTGCGGGTCGCGGAGGAATTCCACGATTTCCTGCAGATCCTCCTTGGCTTCGTCGACACCGGCGACGTCGTCGAACGTCACGCGGCCGTGGGCCTCCGTGAGAAGCTTGGCCTTGGACTTGCCGAAACCCATGGCCCTGCCCGCGCCGTTCTGCATCTGGCGCGACAGGAATACCCAGGCGCCGATGAACAGGGCGATCGGCAGGATGTTCATGAGAACGGCGATGAACCAGGGCGTGCTGTCGGATTGCGGACGTGCGGTGATCTGCACGCCCTTCTGCTGAAGCTTGGACACCAGGCTCGGATCGTTCGGCGCATAGGTCGTGAAGGTGCGGCCATCCGTGTAGGTGCCGCTGATCTCCGGACCGGAGATGATCACGTTCGAGATGCGGCCGGAATCGGCATCGCTGAGGAGCTGGCTATAGGCAATATCGCCGCTGCCGCCACGATGGCCCGGGCTCTGGAACAGCGTCACGAGCGCGAGCACCAGAAGAAAGATGACGACCCACAAAGCGAAATTGCGGAAATTTGAATTCATCGGATCAGTTCTGCCCCAGAGGGAGATATGCGCGGAGTAGGCCCCGCGCGGCTAAACTCAATGTAGGCGTACCGTTCCCCCTTGCCAAGGGAATGCGGCGCCCGTGCGGCATCATCGGCGGCCTTTATTGAGCGGGCCCGGCCGGCGACCCCGCTTGCGGAGCCGCTCCTGAGTGACGAAGACCCGCCCCCGATCGAGGCGGATCAGCGCCCCGGCCACCGTCAGCCGAAGCCCTCTCTCCCTGTCGATCGCCGCCCGGAGCCGCTCCGTGCAGGCTTCGAGACGCTGGAGCCGGCTCGTTTCGAGAGCGATCCCGGCCTCCCGAAGCGCTGTCATCAGAACGCGGAGGGCAATCTCGAAGGGCTCCCGGGCGAGAACAGCGGCATCGAGGCTCGCGCCGTCATCGTCCACCACAGGACACGCCTGCGCCCAAGCGTCGCCCGCCTTGGCATCGAGAGCTTCCTCTGCGCGCCGGGCTCTTCGGGCCAGCCCCGCCAGCCGCTCCGCCGTGAGGCCTTCCGTGGCCAGCGCGGGCATCAGGCGGCGCCAGCGCACCCGGGCGAAACGTGCGTTCTCGTTGGAGGGATCCTCCACGAATGCCCATTTTTCCCGCGCGCAGAGGCCGAGCAAGGTCCGCTTCGGACAACCGAGCAGCGGGCGGACATGGCGGATTCCGTCGCGCTCGCGCTCGGACCGCATGCCCCCGAGGCCGGCCAGCCCTGACCCACGCGACAGGCGCATCAGAACGGTTTCGGCCTGATCGTCCAAGGTGTGGGCGGTGATGAGAGCGGTTGCGCCCTCCTCCCGGGCGCAGCGCACCAGAAGATCGTATCGCGCCTCGCGGGCGGCTTCCTGGATGCCGGTCGCAGGTTTGGGCCCGGCCCACACGAGCGTCCGGTGCGGGAAACCAAGAGCCGCCGCCTGCCGGGCAACGAAAGCGGCCTCCTGGGCCGCCTCGGGCCGCAGGCCATGATCGACGGTGGCGATGAACACGGGCGGGCGCGGCGCGGCCCTGCGCCACAGGGCGAGCAGATGCATGAGGGCCATGGAATCCGGCCCGCCGGACACGGCGGCGAGAACCCCGCGAGAGGGGATCAGGGGCGCAAAGAGACTTTCCACCCACTCTTGCGGGAGACTATCGTCAGGGGTGGAAAAAACGGGCACAGGCGGCGACAGGCGGCTCCGCCGTCAGCTGCACTTGGAGCGGCGCTGCTCGCGCTCGGAGCCCTGGCGCACGGCGGCGGAGGCCTGGGGGTATTTGCGATCGAGCTCGGCAAAAACGGCGCAGGCCCGGTCCCTGGCTCCCAGCCCGTTGAGGGCGACGCCGAGCTTCAGGAGCGCATCGGGCGCCCGGGTGGCGTTGGGATGATCGGTGGAGACGTTCAGGAACTGCTCGGCCGCCTCCCGGTAGCGATTGCGCTGGAGATAGGTTTCGCCGAGCCAGTAGGACGCTTCCGGCACCAGGCGATCGCGGGGGTTCGATTGCAGGAAGCGGCGGAAGCCCATCTCCGCCTCTTCGTATTGCCGCTGCGTAAAATAGCTATAGGCCGTCTCGAAGTCGGAGCGCGGATCGCCGACGCTCGTGGCCGCGACGCTTGGTCCGCGCGTCGCGGGCGGCGTCGACGGAATCGCGGCCGTACGGGCAGGATTGAGATCGAGGGGCGCGGCATCCATGGCCATGTCGTCCTCCTGAATCAACTCGCCGATCCCAGAGGGCGGCCCTCCTGCCGCCTGGCTCCCGGGCAGCGCCAGTGGCTGCCCTGCATCGGCGACCAGCGGCGCCGACGGAGCCGTCGTGCCCAAGGGACGGGGGGCGCCGGGAGCGCTCGGGATCTCGGACGGGTCGAAGACGTCGCTGCGCCGCTGGGGCTGCGCTGGAGTCTGCGTCGGGCGTGCCGGAGCGGCTGCCGGAGGCGCCTTGCCGCCGCGGCCTTCCTGGAAGCGGAATTCGACATCCTCCTGGAACCTGCGGAGCTGCTCCTTCAACACTTGGTTCTCGTGCTGGAGTTGCTCCATCTGTCCGGACATCTGGCGGAATTGGCTCTCGAGCCGGTTGAGACGCACGATGGCGTCGGCGGCGTCCTGCGCGACGGCAGGCCCGGCCAAGGCCGTTACAAAGGCGAAAAAGACGATCAGGCGGCGCAGCATTCTGGATACCATGAGGATCGCAATAAAGGTGCCGATAACACAAAAGCGCCGCCACGGCGAGATTGTGGCGGCGCAATTCAGCCCCTCCCGGTCGGAAGGGGCGGGTTTCCAGCGAAGGTTACGATCCAGCGCCCGTGTTCAGCACGGTCACCGCGCGGCGGTTCTGCGACCAGCAGGAGATGTCGTTGCAGACCGCGACCGGGCGCTCCTTGCCGTAGGACACGGTGCGCAGGCGCGAGGCGTTGATGCCGCGGGACACGAGGTAGTCGCGGACATTCTGGGCGCGCCGGGCGCTGAGGGAGAAGTTGTACTCGCGGGTTCCGCGCTCGTCCGCATGCCCCTCGATGATGAAGGTGTAGTTCGGATAGCGGTTGAGCCACTGGGCCTGCTTGTCCAGGGTGGCAGTGGCAGTCGGGGTCAGATCGGTCTGGTCGGTCTCGAAGAACACCCGGTCGCCGACATTGACGACGAAGTCCTGGGCACTGCCCGGAGTCGCGGCCCCGCCGGCGCCGAAGCCGCCGGCCCCATCGGCCATCCCATCTTTGTTGGACGAACACGCCGCCGCCCCGAGGGCGAGGACGATGGCAGCGGCGAACTTGACGGCGCGCAACGTCATCATTGGCAATACTCCTTACACATACGTCTGCCGAACGTTGTGTGATCTATATCGGGCGATGGTTAAGGGAGGGTTCCGGCATTTCGCCGGCGCGAAGGTGGGTTAAGGTGAATCGGACCCAGGTTGAGGAACCTGGGCTTAGCGTTAATTAGGAGTAAATGCGGCAAAGAGGTGACGCTCCGGTCCGAAGACGAGCCCCTTCGATGTCCCCCGACCGACAGCGAAGCCGAATGGCCAGCTTGCGCGTTATGAGATTATGACATTGCCCGTAATGCCGTTGAAACCACACGAGCCGATCCTGCCGCCTGCTCCGATGGACCCACGGCTGGAACGTGCCTTCGCCCGCATCGCCGACAGCGACCTGCGCCAGGGCAATGCCGTGGCTCTGCTGCGGGACGCGGGAGAGAACTATCCGGCCTGGCTCGAAGCGATCCGCAACGCCCGCCGGGTCATCCATTTTGAGAACTTCATCATCGCCGACGACGAAGTCGGCCGGACCTTCGCCAATGCCCTGATCGAGCGGGCTCAGGCGGGAGTGAAGGTCCGCGTTCTCTACGATTGGCTCGGGTCGTCCTGGCGCGCCCTGCCGGGCTTCTGGAACCGCCTGAGGCGGGCCGGCGTGGAGGTGCGGGTGTTCAACCCGCCGCGGCTGGCGGATCCGTTGTGGATCCGGCGCAACCATCGCAAGGTCATTACGGTCGATGGATACAAGGGCTTCGTGGCCGGCCTGTGCGTCTCGAACGCCTGGGAGAGTTCCGACGGGACGGAGCCCTGGCGCGACACCGGCCTGGCACTGGAAGGACCCGTGGTTGCCGACCTCGACGCCGCTTTCGCCGAAAGCTGGGCCCATGCCGGCCCACCGCTCGAGCGAAGCGAGCGGGAGGGCCTGAGCGTCATTCCGCCGGCCGGATCGGTCGCGGCGCGGGTCATCTGCGGCCGGCCGGGAACCTTCCGGGCCTATCGGGTCGACCAGTTCATCGCGGCGACGGCGCAGCGCAATCTCTGGCTTACGGATGCGTATTTCGTCCCCACCACCGCCTATGTCCAGGCCCTCGCGGAGGCGTCCAGGGACGGTGTTGACGTGCGCCTGCTCGTGCCGGGCACCAGCGATGTGACTGTCCTGCAGCCGATCGTGCGGGCCGGATACCGTTCGCTCATCGAGGCCGGAATCCGCATCTTCGAATGGAACGGTCCGATGCTCCACGCCAAGACTGCCGTGGCGGACGGGCGCTGGTCGCGGGTCGGCTCGACCAATCTCAATTTGGCGAGCTGGGCGACCAACTGGGAGCTCGACGTGGTGGTGGAGGACCGTGCCTTCGCCGCTGACATGGAGGAGATGTATCTGAAGGATCTTGCCAACGCGACCGAGATCGTCCCCGGCCTTCTGACGCGCCGCAAGCAGTCCCAGAATCTGCGCTCGCACCGGCTGCGGCGCCTCAGAAGAGGCGGCGTGAGACGCCTGACCGCCGGCGCACTGGCCATCGGAAGCACCATCGGAAAATCCGTAAACGGGCGCTCCCTCACCACCACGGAGGCGAGCAGCATCGCCCTGATCGGCGCCGCGCTGCTGGCATTGGCCGTCGTGATCGCCCTGGTCCCGACCCTGGTCGTCGCGCCCATGGTCATCGCCCTGTTCTGGCTGGGCCTGGCGCTGATGATCCGTTCCCTCCGCCTGAAGTGGCAGGTCCGGATCCGGCGGCGCAAACTGGAGCGCCGACGCCAGATGGCAACGGCTCAGGAGACCTCCTCCGAACAATCCCCATCCGAAAAGGAATAAATCCGGCCGCCTGGCCTGAGTATTGATTTGATGCCTAACGCAAGGTCAGGCACCATGGAATGCCTGAAGCCCAGAGGAGGTTACCATGGCGAGCGGCACTTCCACTCCATTCGGATCCTTCAACCGCGCCGAAGCGATGAGCGCGCTCCTGGCCCAGAACTGGTGGGCCGTCGCCCTGCGCGGCGTCTTCGCCATCATCTTCGGCCTGATCGCCCTGTTCGTGCCGGGCGCAACCATCCTGTCCCTGGTGCTGTTCTTCGCCGCCTACATGCTCGTGGACGGCATCTTCAGCATCGTCGCCGCCGTGCGCGCAGCCTCACAGCATCAACGCTGGGGCCTGCTGGTCCTGGAGGGGATCGTCGATATTCTGGTGGGTATCATCGCCTTCGCCTGGCCTGGGCTCACCGTTGTCTTCTTCGTTACCCTGATGGCCGTGTGGTCGCTGATCACCGGTGTGCTCGAGATCGTCGCCGCCTTCAAGCTCAATCCGGAATTCGGACGGGGCTGGCTGATCTTCAGCGGCATCGTCTCGTTGCTGTTCGGCATCGCCCTGCTGGTCGCACCGATGCTCGGCGCCGTGGTCCTGACCTGGTGGCTCGGAGCCTATGCCCTGGTGTTCGGCATCACGCTCCTCGTGCTCGCCTTCAAGCTCAGGAGCCACAAGGACGATGCGGTGACCACCACCGCGATGCCCCGCGGAGCCTGACCGCCTCGCGGGCAAGCTTGGCCGTCTGATCGCTACGCCATTGCATCCCGGCCTTGCATCGTCCGGGCCAGAAGGCCTGCGCAGGTCTTGAGCGGCTCTGCGCTCTGACTGGCCTTGGCCATGGCCATGGCGCCCGAATAGGCAGCCACGACGAAGGTCGCGACCGCCTCCGGATCGAGGTCCAGGAAGCGGCCGGCCGCCTGATCGCTCCGGATCTTGTCGGCGATGGCATTGCGCCAGCGCCCGAAAATCCCATCGATAACCAAGCGGAAATCCGAATCCTGCCGTGACAGCTCGAGGGCAAGGTTGTTCAGCGGGCAGCCGGAAACGGCGCCGCGGGCATCGAGCTCGGAAGCGATGGCGGCAAAGACGTCCTGAATGCCTTCCGCCGCGCTGGGCGCTACGCTCACCGGCGTGATCCATGTCTCCTCGACGGCGTCGGCAACCCGGCTTCGCAGCACGGCGAGCCCAAGATCCTTCTTGGTCGGATAGTGATGGGACAGGGCACCGCCCGAGGCGCCGGCTTCCCGCTTCAGGTCATGCATGGACGTGGCGTGATAGCCGCGGCCCGTGAAGGCTGCGTACGCCGTATCCAGCAGCTTCTGTCTCAAACCTTCTGGATCATTCGCCCGCCCGCGTGAGCGGACCGCCTGCTTCGCCATGGTTCCTCCCAGGCCTCCGAAACTAGCAGATTGACAAAACAGGACAAGCATCCTGTATTGCAAACAGGACAGACGTCCTGTTTGCAGGAGAGCGAGGGACATGGACATCGAAGCGATCAAGACCGGACAAGGGTCAAACCTGAGGGACCGGAGAGACACTGTCGTCGAGTTCCGGCGATATCGACTTGTCCCGGGACGGCGGGAACGACTGATCGCCCTGTTCGACGGCACATTCGTCGAACCGCAGGAAGCTGTGGGCATGAAGGTCATCGGCCAGTTCCGGGACCTGGATGATCCCGATGCCTTCGTCTGGCTGCGCGGCTTCGCGGACATGCCGTCCCGCGCTGAGGCGCTCGGTGCCTTCTATGGCGGGCCGGTCTGGGCAGCCCATCGGGACGAGGCGAACGGCACGATGGTGAACTCGGACAACGTCCTTCTGCTGCGCCCCGCCTCTTCCTCCAACGGCTTCGTGTATCCGGATGAGCCCCGGAAGGGGATCGAAGCGCGCGGCCAGGGCAAAGGTCTGATCGTGGCCACGACCTGCCATCTCGCACCGAGGACGGAGGATGATTTTTCAGCCTTCTTCGAAGAGACCATGAGACCCGGCCTCACGGCGGCATCCGCCCGTGTGCTCGCCACCCTGGTCACGGAACGCAGTCCCAACACCTTTCCTCGCCTTCCGGTCCGCGAGGGGGAAACCGCGTTCGTCTGGTTCTCCGGCTTTCCGGATCAACGGGCCTATGACCGGCACATCCAGGAACTCGCCGGCTCGGAATGGTGGACACGGGACGTTGTCCCGGAGATGGAGCGCCGCATCTGGCGGCCGAACGAGGTGTCCCGTCTGCAACCGACCGCGCGGTCCCTCCTGCACGGCTGAAACCGGCACGTCTCCTTCAACGAAGAAGGGGCGCAGTCGGCGCCCCTCGATTTCAGTTCTGCGCGCGGTTCTCGCTGAGAAGCGGCGACCAGGTCGGGTCCGAGGCAAAGGACGGCGTCGGCACCGGCTGCTCGACCCGGCCGGTGATGTCGACCATGTAGAGCTTGCCGCCGGCCTGACCGCCCGGATCGCGGAAGAACAGGATGTACTGGCCGTTCGGCGCCCAGGTCGGGCTCTCGTTGTGGAAGCCTTCCGTCAGGATGCGCTCGCCCGACCCGTCCGGCTTCATGATGCCGATGGCGAAGCCCCCGGCCCGGCGCTTGGTGAAGGCGATGTAATCGCCGCGGGGGGACCAGGCAGGCTGGGAATACGAGCCGTCGCCGAAGGAGATGCGGCGCTGGTTCGAGCCGTCCGCGCCCATGGCATAGATCTGTTGCTGCCCGCCCCGGTCGCTCTCGAACACGATCTGCGTTCCATCGGGCGAATAGGATGGCGAGGTATCGATGGCGGCGGTCGACGTCAGCCGCGTCGTGGCGCGGGAATTGAGATCCATCATGAAGATGTTGGCATTGCCGCCCTGCTGCAGGCTCATGACGATGCGCTGCCCGTCGGGGGAGAAGCGCGGGCTGGAGGTCATGTCGGGGAAATTGCCGACCACCTGACGGGAGCCGGTTTCGAGGTTGATCACCTGCACGCGCGGCTGCTGGCCGTCCACCTGCGACATGTAGGTGATGTCCTGCGAGGCGGGCGAATAGCGCGGCGTGACGACAAGGTTGTCTCCTTGGGTCAGGAAGCGCACGTTGGCGCCGTCCTGGTCCATGATGGCGAGCCGCTTGCGGCGGTTCTCCTTCGGCCCGGACTCGTCCACGAACACGATGCGCGTGTCGAAGAAGCCGCCGAAGCCGGTGAGTTTCGTATAGACCGCATCGGAGATGATGTGGCCGACGCGGCGCCAGAAATTGGGATCCGTCACGTATTGCTGGCCGGTGAGCTGCTGGCCCGTATCCACGTCCCAGAGCCGGAACTCCGCCTTGAGGCGGCCCGAGGGATCGCGCGTCACGCGCCCCGTCACGAGCGCCTGAGCGCCTGCGAGCTTCCAGGCCTCGAAGCGCGGCGCCACATCGAAGGCCGGACGCTCAGGAAAGCGCGACCTGTCGAGGGGCGCGAAATAGCCGGAGCGCTGCAGGTTGCTCGAGATGATGCCTGAGACCCGCTGGCCGAGATCGCCCTCGCCTGCGAAATCGGCGACGGCGATGGGCATGGGCTGGAACTGACCGCCGGGCCCGACGCGGAAGCTCAGCTGCGCGAAGGCCGCGGGGGCGAGAGCGAACATCGGCACGGCAACAGCCAGCGCGACAAGAAGACGGGAGAGCAGACGGGTGATCATGAGGGCATGTCTCAAGCGGTGGGAGCTTCAGATCAGGTGAGATCGAACTGGACGTTCAGGTTCTTCCAGTCCGAGTAGTACGGGGCGAATTGGGCGGGAACACGATAAGGGGCGCAGCGACGGACAGCGCGCAACGCAGCATCGGCAACCGCGCGGTCCGTGGAATTGGCGCCGCTGCGCATCACGGTGGGATCGCCGGCCAGGGATCCGTCCTGGTTGAGGCGAATGTCGAGAACCGGCGGAGAGACATCGCCGCTGGATGCACTGATCGGTGCATTGTAGCAGCTCTGGATTCTCTCCTTGAACCAGCCCATCAGGGCATCCTTCTGGCTCGGATTGAGCTTGGCGGCCGATCCCGTCGCGGTACCGAGGGAGGCGGTCTTCTGGACCTCCGCTCCTGTCGCGCCGGTGGACTGGTGCCGTTCCTTGTTCTCCAGGAACTGCTTGAGATCGCCCATGTCGAGCTTCTTGGCGACCTGCGCTTCCTTGCGGGCCTTGGCTTCCGCCTCGGCTTTCGCCTTCGCCTCCGCGACCTTCTTGGCCTCGGCCTCCGCTTTCGCCTTGGCCTCCGCTTCCGCCTTGGCCTTGGCTTCGGCGAGCTTCTTGGCCTCGGCCTGAGCCTTCGCCTCGGCTTCCGCCTTGGCTTTCGCTTCCGCCTCGACCTTCGCCTTCTCGGCGGCCTTGGCGCGCTCGATGGCTTCCGCCTCGGCCTTCGCCTCGGCGATCTTCTTCTCTTCCTCGGCGGCCTTGGCCTTCGCGTCGGCCTCGGCTTGGGCAGGTTTCGGGGGCGGCGGCGGCGGTGGGGGCTGTGCCGCCACCGGCTCTTCCTTGTCCGCCACCTTCATCTCTTCAGGACGCTTGGGCGGAGCCGGCGCATCGCGCTTGTCCTCACCGGGGTCACGCAGTTCGGCCTTGTCGGCGACGCGCTCGGCGCGGGGCTTGGGCTGCGGCAGCACGGCCTTGGCCGTCGTCTCGCCCTTGGTGATCTGCGAGAACTGGTTGTCGGTGATGACCTCGACCGGGATGCCTTCCTGCGCCTCGGGAAATTCACGCACGGCGGAGAGGCCGACCAGGGCCGCGGCCAGGAGCGCCACATGGATGACGCCGGAGACCCAGAGGCCCGGTTCGGAGGAGTTGAATTTCAGCTTCAACGCCACGGTCTGCCCCTGCCCTCTTCCCGCTCAGCGCTGATCCGGCTCCGTGACAAGCGCGACGCGCTTGTATCCGGCTCCGGTAACGATGGACATGACCTGGGCGACGCGGCCGTAATCGACCTTCTTGTCGCCACGCACGAAGATGCGCTCGTCGAAGCCGGTCTTCGCGACCTCGGCGAGCTTGCCGACGATGGCCTCGTCGGAGAGTTCCGCATCGCCCATGAAGACTTGGCCCGTGGCCTTGATCGACAGGGTGACGGGCTTGGCGTCCATGTTGAGGGGCGCCGCCTTGGTCTGGGGAAGATCGAGGGGTACGCCGGCCGTCATCATCGGCGCCGCCACCATGAAGATGATGAGCAGCACCAGCATGACGTCGATGAACGGCGTCATGTTGATCTCGTTCATGGCGCCGCCGCGATGGGCGCGCCGCCGGCGGCGGGACCCGCCTCCCTTGGCCATGCCTGCTGTCGATGCCATTGCCAGCCCCCCCTTAAGCCGCGAGCGCGATGCGCTCGTCGATCTGACGCGAGAGAATGGCGGAGAACTCGTCGGCGAAGCCCTCGAGCCGCGATTGCAGCTTGCTGACCTCGCTCTGGAGCTTGTTGTAGGCCAGCACCGCCGGGATGGCCGCGAAGAGGCCGATAGCCGTGGCGAACAGCGCTTCCGCAATGCCCGGCGCGACGACCGCGAGGCTCGTGCTCTTCGAGGCGGCGATGGAGGTGAAGGAGTTCATGATGCCCACCACCGTGCCGAACAGGCCGATATAGGGGCCGGCGGAGCCGATGGAGGCGAGGACCGTGAGCTTGGAATCGAGCCGCTCGACCTCGCGCTGGATGGTCACGTCGAGCACCTTGTCGATGCGCTGGGACAGGCTCTGGAAGGAGCGCCCGGACCCCTCGAAGGAGCGCTTCCACTCACGCATGGCGGCGACGAACACCGCGGCGAGGCCCGTCGCCGGGCGGCTCTGGAGAGAACGGAACAGTTCCTCCAGGGACTGGCCCGACCAGAACACCTCCTCGAAACGGTTCATGGCCCGCTTGGTGCGGGCGTAGAGCAGGGTCTTGTCGATGATGATGGCCCAGCACCAGACGGAGGCGCCCAGAAGGCCCAGCATCACGAGCTTGACGATGAAATGGGCCTGCCAGAACAGGCCGAAAAGAGACATGTCGTGGGCCACAGGAACGGCCTGGGCCACATCCGCCGGATTCATATGTCGCGTCCCCGCTCCTCGAGCAGCCCGGAACCGGGCTCGCCGCGTTCGTAGGAAAATCTTGTGCGTATCATTGTTCGTTCGCGCCCGAATCTGTCGAAAATAAGGGCGCGCATCGATGGGACGCCGATCTTCCCGACCCGTTACATGTTAAGCACAGATCAAGGTTAAGGCTTGGTTTAAGGGCGCGGCGGGAGGGATCCGCCCCCTGTCCTCCCCGAGCGGGCTGCGACGCTACGCCTTAGGCCTTTTCCCCGAGGGCGACCCGCAGATGGTCCGGGATCCGGACCGCCCGGCCGCCTCTCACCGCGGCGACGGTCACCTCGGCGGTGACGAGGATATCGTCCCCGCGCCGGACTTCCTGGGCGAGGGTCATGGACGCGCCGCGCATCTCCTTGGGACGGGTCATGACCGTGAGCACGTCGTCCATCAGGGCCGCGCCGAGAAAATCGATGACCATCTTCCGGACCACGAAGGCGAGGCCGCCCATCTCCGCATGGAGGTCCGACTGCGCCACCTCCGCCGCCCGCAGAAGCTCCGTGCGGCCCCGCTCCATGAAGCGGAGATAACTGGCGTGATAGACCCGGGCGGAAAAATCCGTGTCCTCGTAATAGACCCGGATCGGCAGCACATGGGTGTCACCGTCGAGATGGCCCGACAGGCGGAGCGGGGCGTCGCCCTGCCCCCTCGAGGGGGCGGTGACGTCCCGCCTCTCACTCATCGTCAGCCCCGTTGAACAGCCCGAATTGCGCGGCGGTTTCGCGCGCAGGCTCCGACATGCCGAGATGGCGGAAGGCGTGGGGTGTGAGGATACGGCCACGGGGAGTGCGCTGCACGAAGCCCTTCTGGATCAGATAGGGCTCGATGATCTCCTCGATGGCGTCCCTGGGCTCGGACAACGCCGCGGCAATGGTCTCGATGCCGACGGGTCCGCCCCCGAAGGACAGGGCGATGGTGGTCAGGTACTTGCGGTCCATCTGGTCGAGGCCGATGGGGTCGACGTCGAGAAGGCGCAGGGCCTTGTCGGCGAGGTCGCGGGTGACGGCGGGGGCGCCTTCGACGATGGCGAAATCACGCACGCGCCGGAGCAGGCGGCCGGCGATGCGCGGCGTGCCGCGGGAGCGACGGGCGATCTCGTTGGCGCCGTCGTCGCTCATGCCGAGGCCGAGCACCCGGGCGCCGCGGCGGACGATCAGCTCCAGTTCCTCGACCGTGTAGAATTCGAGCCGGATCGGGATGCCGAAGCGGTCGCGCAGCGGCGTCGTCAGGAGACCGGCGCGGGTCGTCGCCCCGACGAGGGTGAATTTCGGGAGCTCGATCTTCACCGAGCGGGCAGCCGGTCCCTCGCCGATGATCAGGTCGAGCTGGTAATCCTCCATGGCCGGATAAAGGATTTCCTCCACCGCCGGGTTGAGGCGGTGAATCTCGTCGATGAAGAGCACGTCCCGCTCTTCCAGGTTCGTGAGCTGCGCCGCCAGGTCCCCTGCCTTGGCGATGACCGGGCCGGAGGTGGAGCGGAAATTGACCCCGAGTTCCCGCGCCACGATCTGCGCCAGCGTCGTCTTGCCCAGCCCGGGCGGGCCGACGAAGAGCACGTGGTCGAGGGCATCACCCCGGGACTTCGCGGCGTTGATGAAGACCTGCAGGTTCGCCCGCGCGGCCGCCTGGCCCGTGAAGTCGCCGAGTGACAGCGGCCGGAGCGAGGCATCCGGATCGTCTTCGCGTTTCTCGGGGGTCAGCAGACGTGAATCGGTCAAGGAGACTTACCTTCCGGCGGCTTGTTCATGGGGCAGTCCCTTCCCATACGCCATTTCCAACAAGATCAAAACAGGAACGACGAAAGGTTACAGGCCAATGCCCCGGCTGTCTTACCAATCCTGACGGGCGGACGCCAATCCGAGGCGCTTACCGCGCCAGTTCCCTGAGGCCGAGGCGGATGAGCGTCTTCGCCTCGGCTTCCTCTCCCACCTGCTTGAGTGCGGCGGCAACCGCAGCGGAGGCCTGCGCCTGGGGATAGCCGAGATTGACCAGGGCCGAGACCGCATCCGAGACCGGGACCGGGGCCGACCTGTCCTCGACCGCGCCGGTCAGGCGGATCAGGGCCGGATCGATGGTGGAGAAGGCGGGTGCCTTGTCCTTGAGCTCCGCCACGATGCGCGCGGCAAGCTTCGGCCCGACGCCGGGGCCACGGGCCACGGACCCCTTGTCGCTCGTGGCGATGGCCGTGGCGAGACTGCCCGGGTCGAGCACGGAGAGAATGCCGAGCGCCACCTTGGCGCCGACGCCCTGTACGGTCTGGAGAAGCCGGAACCACTCGCGCTCCGCATCCGAGCGGAAGCCGAACAGGCGGATCATGTCCTCGCGGACGAGGGTCTCGATGGACAGCACCGCCGCCTCGCCCTGGGGCGGCAGGTTCTGGAGCGTGCGGGAAGAGCAGTGGACCACGTAGCCGACCCCATGAACGTCGAGGATGACGAAATCCTCGCCGTAGGAGTCGATGACGCCTTTCAGTTTGCCGATCACGTTCTTCTTCCCTCCCCCGTCATCCCAGGGTGGCGAAGCCAGGCCCGGGATCCATAACCGCCGACGGTTCCTGGTCCTGCAATGACTGTTGATGGATCCCCGCCTTCGCGGGGACGGCAGGGGTATCTCTGTACCATTTAGAAGCTCGCCGCCAAAGCGCGGGCCTTGCGGTGATGGGCGTGGGCGATGGCGATGGCGAGGGCGTCCGCCGCATCGGCCTTTTTCGGGTCCGCCTTCGGCAGCAGGACCTTCACCATGGCGAGCACCTGCGCCTTCTCCGCATGGCCAACGCCGACAACGGTCTTCTTGACCTGATTGGCTCCGTATTCGGCAACGGGCAGGCCGTGGAGCGCCGGAACCAGAAGCGACATCGCGCGGGCCTGTCCGAGCTTGAGGGTGGCCTGGGCGTCCTTGTTGACGAAGGTCTCTTCCACCGCGACCTCGTCCGGCGTCCAGGTCGTGACAACCTCGGTCAGCCGGTCGTGGAGCTGCTTGAGGCGCAGGGCCAGGGACAGGTCCCCGTCCGAGGTCACGACCCCGCAGGCGATGTACGAAAGCTTCGTGCCCTCCACGGCGATCAAGCCCCAGCCTGTGTTGCGCAGGCCGGGATCGAGGCCGAGGATACGGATACGTTCGGTCAAGAAGATGCTACTCCGCCATCTTCTGCATCAACGTCTCGGACAGTTCGAAATTGCCGTAGACGTTCTGCACGTCATCGTGCTCTTCGAGGGTTTCCATGAGGCGCATGAGCTTCTCGCCCGCCTCGTCGTCGACCGCCACGGGGGTCTGGGGCTTCCAGACGAGCTTGGAGGCCTTCGGCTCGCCGAACTTCTCCTCCAGCGCCTTGGTCACCTCGTTGAGGGATGTCTGCTCGCAATAGACCTCGTGCCCGTGATCGGAGGACACCACGTCTTCCGCGCCGGCCTCGATGGCGGCTTCCAGCATGGCATCGGCGCTGGCAGCCTCGGGCCCGAATTCCACCAGCCCGACCCGGTCGAACATGAACGAGACGGCGCCCGTTTCCGCCAGATTTCCACCGCTCTTGGTGAAGTAGGAGCGGATATCGGAGGCGGTGCGGTTGCGGTTGTCGGTCATGGCCTCGACGATGAGGGCCGCGCCGCCGGGGCCGTAGCCCTCGTAGCGGATCTCCTCGTAATTCTCGCCCTCGTTGCCCGCCGCCTTGTTGATGGCGCGCTGGATATTGTCCTTGGGCATGTTCTCGGCCCGGGCGGCCAGGATGGCGGCGCGCAGGCGCGGGTTCATGTTGGGGTCGGGCATGCCCATCTTGGCCGCGACGGTGATTTCGCGCGCGAGCTTGGAGAAGAGCTTCGAGCGCACCGCGTCCGCGCGCCCCTTGCGGTGCATGATGTTCTTGAACTGTGAATGTCCGGCCATGGGGTCTCCGCGATCGCGACCGAGAGCGTCTTGGCTTCAAGGGCCCGTCAGGCCGCGGATGTTGACGATAGCGGGCTTATAAAACGGTGTAGCGCCCGAGGCAAAGCCCCCGGCCACTCTTTGTTCTAAATCCCGAACCAGCTCGCCAGCCCAGCCCGGATCAGGTGGTAGGAGGCGCCGAGCACGGTCACGGTGTAGGCCAGCCCTGCCAGACCGATGAGATAGCCCAGAATCAGCAGATAGCCGTCCTCCTCGATCACCGCGATGGACACGATCACGAGGGCGATCGAGGGCGGGAAATTGGTGCCCGGGAACGGAATCAGCACAGACAGGGCCACCAGGAAGGCGAAGAGGCCCACCATCCGGTCGCCGACCAGGCTGAAGAGCGGCAGCACCCGGGGCTTGCAGTAGCTCTCCAGCCATTGGAGCTTGGGCTCGGCCACGTCGATCAGGCGCTTGAACTTGGACACCGAGACGGACCGGCGCTTGACGAAGCCGGGCAGCCAGGGATGCCGGTGTCCCAGCATCATCTGAAAGCCGAAGATCAGGACCGGCGTTCCGACGATGCCGGCGATTCCGGGCGGGGCCGGGACGCAGTTCGGCAGGCTGAACAGGATCAGCACGAAACCGAAGGCACGCTCGCCGAAGGCCTCGATGATCTCGCCGATGGTGATGCTCTCGCCTTTGGCCTTGTTGATCACCGCGCGCAGAACGGCGGAGACGCTCTTGTGCTCCGCCGCTTCGGGCAAAGTGCCGTTCTCACGGGCGGAATGCAATCTGTGTTGATTTTCGGCGTCCACTGTTCTCTCCGTCTGGAGACAGATGGGCATGTTTCGGCCCGAGCCAAGGGCGGGCCCTTGAGGGTGCCCGCTAGTCCCAGAAGCGTGGCCAGGATTCCTCGAGATGCGGCCCGAGCCGCAAGGCCGCAACGCGAAGGGCGCGTCCCGTACGGTCGTCGGTCTCGACGGCGATACCCGACAGGGTCCCCTCCCCGAGCCCAGGCTCCATGCGCGGACCGGGCGTCTTCTGGAGGAAGCGGCGGATCGATTCCTCCTTCTGCATGCCGAGGACGGAATCGTAATCGCCGCACATGCCCGCGTCGGACATATAGGCCGTGCCGCCGGCGAGGATCCGATGATCGGCGGTGGGCACATGGGTGTGCGTGCCGACGACCAGGCTGGCGCGACCATCGAGATAATGTCCCATCGCCTCCTTCTCGCTGGTGGCTTCCGCATGGACATCGACGATCACCGCGTCGGCGACCTGGGCGAGCGGGCAGGCCTCGAGCTCCCTGTCCACGGCGGCGAAGGGATCGTCGAGGGCGTCCATGTAGAGCCGGCCCATGACGTTGACGACGAGGACCCGATGACCGGTGGCCGTCTCGATGAGGTTGGCCCCGCGCCCCGGCGTGCCCGGTGGATAGTTCACCGGCCGCAGGAGCCTCGGCTGGCGTTCGATGAAGACCAGGGTCTCCCGCTGGTCCCAGGTATGATTGCCGAGGGTGACCGCGTCCGCGCCCGCCTGGAGCAGCTCGTCGCAGATCGCCTCGGTGATGCCGAAACCGCCTGCCGAGTTCTCCCCGTTGATGGCGACGAAATCGAGCTGCCAGCGGTCCCTCAAGGACGGCAGACGATCGATCACCACGTTGCGGCCGGCCCGCCCGACCACATCGCCGAGAAACAGAAGACGCATGGAAAGTCCTTCAGAGGGTTTTGCGGACGGGTTTCGTCCGGATGAGCTCGGTTTCGGTGACGACGACATCAAGCAGCCGGTCGTGGGGCTCGGCCGGGACCTGCTCGATCTCCTGAACCGCATAGGCGATCCCGATGGTCAAGATGGGATGCTTGTCCTCGAGAGCCGCGATGGCCCGATCGAAATGGCCTTTGCCGTAGCCGATGCGTCCGCCACGCCGGTCAAAGGCGAGGAGCGGCACCAAAAGGGCAGTCGGAAAAACCTCCGGCGCATCGGGGCCGGGCTCCCGGACACCGAAGCCGCCCGTCACGAGAACGTCACCGGGCCGCCAGAGGCGAAAGCTCAGATGGGGATGAAGGACCTGCGAAAGCGCCACATCCTGGCCGCGGGCTACGAGCGCCTCCATGAGCGGCCGCGAATCGACCTCGCTCCGGATCGGCCAGTACGCGCCGACGGGATTGGCCCGTTTCAGATCGTCGAAGGCGATGGCTCGGTCTGCGATGCGCTGCGCAGCCCCATGGCGGAAAACGTCGTCGAGGGCGTCACGACGGGCAAAGGCCTCGCGGCGGAGCCGTTCCTTGCGCTCGGGGAGGGAGAGAGAATCCATGAGGTGCGGAGCCACAAAAGCCGTCGGAGAAGCGATCCCGGGAACCTACAAAGTAGGTGGGCGCCGTATGTCCCGGTCCACGGACCGGGTCAGGGACAGCTCCCTTCAGGATCGATAAGGCCCCGGGGAAATGAACTCCTGACGCGCCCCGCAGCCCCGCCTTCCCTATGTAGGGGCCGAAGGGCCGCGGGGGAAGGGGAAATTTTGGGAGAACGCAACTGTCCTTCCGAGAGGGCCCCGCGGGCCGGGCCCGGGCGATGATCCGGGGTCCGGGATGCACCCATGAGGCCTGGTTCTGCCCTGCGTCTGGCGGCTTCGGGTTCCGGGCTCGCCTCACAGCCGAGATGACGGCGGAGACGCTAGTGGCCCCCGAAGACCTGCTCCAGCATCCGCTGCTGGGCCACCACCTGGTTCGGGCGCGGCACGGCCGGGGTCGTATCCGGTTCGGACATCAGACGCTCGAGGTGAAGGATCCGCGCGTGGAAGCGGGTCGCGAGGCCAATGAGCTCCTTGAGGCGGGCCGGCAGGGCCTCGTATTCATCGATCCCGGTAATGGTGTCCTGCTGGGTCAGATGAACGCGGTTCTTCTCCAGCTGGGCCTGGTCGGGAGTGATTTCTCCCTCCGACACCGCCCGCTGCAACAGCAGCCATGAGGCGATCTGCATCAGCCGCGTCGTCAGGCGCATGCTCTCCGTCGCATAGGCGATGATCCCGTCCCGGGGCAGAAGCTTGGAATCGATGCGTCCCTGGCCGTCGAGATATCCCGCCGTGTCCTCCACGAGTTCCATGCCTTCGTGGAAGAGGGCCTTGAACGCATCCGAATGCACGAAGCTATGCCCGAACGGGACGGTCCCGGCTCCAAGCTTGATCACATCGGGTTCGCTCACTGGCACTCTCCCATAGACCCTGGTTCCCGGCCGTCAGCCGGCCGGGCGCACTTCCTGTCAGGAGAACACTATAGAACGGCTCTTGGTTCGATGCCTCGCTAACCGTTTCTTAAGGTTAAGCGCAGGGGGAGCACCCAAAAATAGAGCCGCCAGGGGCGGCTCGAGTCATTACAGGGAGGCGTCAAACAGAGTGGACAGGAGCCACTCGGCATCCAGAGAGAGCTGGATGTGGCGATCATCTTTTGAAAACCTTAAGGCTTGGTTAGCGGCCGCTCACGCGGAGCCGAGCTTGAAGAAGGCACTGGCAGCGGCCATCGAACTCTCCTTGCCGCGCTTGGCTTCCTTCAGGCGATCGATCTCCCGCTCCAGCATGGCGATTCGCTCGTCGAGTTCATCGATGGAAAGCATCGAGAGGTCCTGGCCGAACTCGTGACCCATCGGGCGCACCCGCGTTTCCTCATCGAAGGGATCGAAAGCCATGACATCCTCCTTCCTCGCGCTTCCAAAGGTAGAGCGCGATGCGCAGCTTGCCAATCTTGCCCTATATCCATCAACCTTTGGCCGAAGGAGGACGGAATGGCGGCAATTTCTGACACGATGCGCGCTGTCGTTGCGCAGGGCCAAGGCGGCCCCGAGGTTCTGAGGCTCGTCGAGCGCCCCGTGTCCCGGCCCGGAGAGGGCGAGATCCTCGTGCGTGTGAAGGCGGCCGGCGTGAACCGCCCGGACGTCCTGCAGCGCCAGGGCGGGTATCCGCCCCCTCCCGGCGCGCCCGACATCCTGGGATTGGAAATCGCCGGCGAGGTGGCGGCTTCCGGGCCGAATGCCTTCCGCTTTCCGGTCGGCGCGAAGGTCATGGCCCTCGTTCCGGGCGGGGGCTATGCGGAGTACGCCACGGTCCACGAGAGCAATGCCCTCGCCGTGCCCGCCGGCCTGTCCCTGGAAGAGGCGGGCGCGGTCCCGGAAACCTATTTCACGGTGTGGACCAACGTGTTCGAGCGGGGCGGCCTCCAGCCCGGCGAGACCCTCCTGGTCCATGGCGGCTCGTCCGGTATCGGCACCACGGCCATCCAGCTGGGAAAGGCCCTGGGGGCCCATGTGATCGTGACGGCCGGGTCTCCCGACAAATGCGAGGCCTGCCTCCGGCTGGGGGCCGACCGGGCCATCAATTATCGCGACACGGACTTCGTCGCCGCGGTGAAGGGGGCCACGGACGGCCGCGGGGCCGACGTCATCCTCGATATGGTCGGGGGCGACTATATCTCCCGCAACTACGAGGCGGCCGCCCGGGACGGCCGCATCGTCCAGATCGCCTTTCTGAAGGGCAGCCGGGTTGAGGCCGATTTCCGCCTTCTGATGCTCAAGCGCCTGACCCATACCGGTTCGACCCTGCGTTCGCGCTCCGTCGCCGAGAAGGCCGCCATCGCCCGGGCCCTGGAAGAGAAGGTCTTGCCCATCCTCGGCCAGGGCCGCGCCAGACCGGTGATCGACTCGACCTTTTCCCTTGAGGACGTGGCCAAGGCCCATGCCCGCATGGACAGCGGCGCGCATATCGGGAAGATCGTTCTCATCCTTTAAGAATTGCATCATGGGGGTGCGCTCCCTATAATCACCTCGTTTCCCTCACAATGTGAGACGAGATGCTCCGGCCCGGCCGGGACGGAGCGCAGGAGAGTTTTGCCGTGCGGCGCCGATGAACGGGCGCCCGGCCTGGAGGAGTGAAAGCCCATGTCCCAGGGACCGCTGATGCCGAAGGCGACAGCCGTGTGGCTCGTCGAGAACACATCTCTGTCGTTCGAGCAGATCGCTGATTTCTGCAAGCTCCACCCCCTTGAGGTGAAGGGCATTGCCGACGGCGAAGTCGCCGCCGGAATCAAGGGCATGGACCCGATCACCTCAGGCCAGCTGACCCGGGAAGAGATCGAGAAGGCGCAGAGCGACACGAACTATCGCCTCAGGATGGCCGAGTCCCGGGTGAAGCTGCCGGAGCAGAAGCGGATCAAGAAGGGGCCCCGCTATACGCCCGTCTCCCGTCGCCACGACCGTCCGAACGCCATCCTCTGGCTGGTGCGCAACCATCCCGAGCTGAAAGATGCGCAGATCATGCGGCTCGTGGGCACCACCAAGACCACGATTCAGCAGGTCCGCGACCGCACCCACTGGAACTCGGCCAGCCTCAGCCCGATGGACCCCGTGACGCTCGGCCTCTGCTCGCAGATCGACCTCGATTTCGAGGTCCAGCGCGCGGCGAAGGATCGGCCGCATGCGGTGGTGGCCCCGGAAAGCGGCGGCACGCTCATGCCGGCGGAAATCTCCACGGCCGAGCCCGAGCGTGAGGAGCCTTTCGCCGATATGAGCCGGCCGAAGCCCGCGAAGGAGGAGGAGATCGACGTCAACTCGGTCTTCGCCAAGCTCAAGCAGCTCAAGCGTCCCGACGAGGACGACGAAGAGTAGGATTTCGAAAGGCCCGGACCGCTCCGGGCCTTTTTTGTGTCAGGCCGGGCGCTTAGGAATTGCGCTGTCATTCCGGGACAGCTCGAAGAGCTGGGCCTGGAACCCATAGCCGCCGAGCTTGACGAACTGGGCGCAGCGGCCTCCCAAGCCCTTCATCCTGCGTCGCTGGCGTCGATGGGTTTTAGGCTCGCCTGCGGCGCCCCGGATGACGGCGACGAGAGATCATCCCAACCCTCTACCCTTGAGCGCCTCGCCGATCTCGTCGAGGATCGCCGGGTCGTCGATGGTGGCGGGCATGGTCCAGGTCTCGCCGTCGGCGATCTTCTTCATCGTGCCGCGCAGGATCTTGCCGGAGCGGGTCTTCGGCAGGCGTCCGACCGTGATGGCGAGCTTGAAGGCGGCAACGGGGCCGATCTTCTGGCGCACCAGCCCCACCAGTTCGGTCTCGACCGTCGCCGGAGACTGGCCGACGCCCGATTTCAGCACCACGAAGCCGCAGGGCACCTCCCCTTTCAGGGAATCGCGCACGCCGATCACCGCGCATTCCGCGACCGCCGGATGGGAGGCCAGCACCTCCTCCATGCCGCCCGTGGACAGGCGGTGGCCAGCGACGTTGATGATGTCGTCCGTGCGCCCCATGATGTAGACGTAACCGTCCGCGTCGATGAATCCCGCATCCGAGGTGTTGTAGTAGCCGGGATAGGTCGCGAGGTAGCCTTCCCGGAAGCGTTCGTCCGCGTGCCAGAGGGTCGGAAGGCAGCCGGGCGGGAGCGGTAGCTTGACGGCGATGGAGCCCATGGTGTCGGGAGGCACCTGCCTGCCGCCCTCGTCGAGGACCTGCACGTCGTAGCCGGGCATCGGCACGGTGGGAGAGCCGTACTTGATCGGCAGCGCGCCGAGGCCGAGCGGGTTTCCCGCGATCGCCCAGCCCGTCTCCGTCTGCCACCAATGGTCCACGACGGGGACGCCGAGGATGCGCTCCGCCCATTGCACCGTGTCCGGGTCCGCCCTCTCCCCCGCGAGGAACAGGGCGCGGAAGCCCGACAGGTCGTAATCCTTCAGAAGCCTGGCGTCGGGATCCTCCTTCTTGATCGCCCGGAAGGCCGTCGGCGCAGTGAACAAGGCGACCGCCTTGTGCTCGGATGCCACGCGCCAGAAGGCACCGGCGTCGGGGGTGCCGACGGGCTTGCCCTCGTAGAGGATCGAGGTGCAGCCGTGCAGCAGCGGCCCATAGACGATGTAGGAATGGCCGACGACCCAGCCCACGTCGGAGGCGCAGAAATAGACCTCCCCGGGATCGATGCCGTAGAGATTTTTCATCGACCATTTCAGGGCGACCATGTAGCCGCCCGTATCGCGCACCACGCCCTTCGGCCGCCCCGTCGTACCGGAGGTATAGAGGATGTAGAGCGGATCGGTGGCGGCGACCGGGACACAGGGTGCCTGCCGCCCGGCCCTGCGGGCCTCCGTCACCGCCACGGCCCAGTCGCGGTCCCGGCCCTCGACCAGCGATGCCTCGGCCTGGGGTCGCTGGAGGATGAGGCACGCCTCCGGCTTGTGGCTGCTCAGCGCGATCGCTTCGTCGAGAAGCGGCTTGTAGGGAACGACCCGGGAGACTTCGATGCCGCAGGACGCCGAGAGCACGAGCCTGGGCGTCGCATCCTCGAGCCGCGTCGCGAGTTCCCGCGCCGCGAAGCCCCCGAAGACGACGGAATGGACGGCGCCGATGCGGGCGCAGGCCAGCATGGCGAACACCGCCTCCGGAATCATCGGCATGTAGAGGACGACCCGGTCTCCCTTGGCGACGCCCATGTCCTGCAGGACCGCCGCAAGGGTCGCGACCTCGTCCCTGATCTCGTGATAGGTGTAGGTGCGGATCGTACCGGTGACAGGGCTGTCGTAGATCAGGGCCGCCTGGCCGGCCCGGCCACGCTCTACATGGCGGTCGACGGCATTGTAGCACACGTTGCCTTCGGCCCCGACAAACCAGCGCCCGTAGACCCCCTCGGATGGATCGAAGATCCGGTCGGCGGGCTTGAACCAGTCGATCTCCCGCGCCGCTTCTCCCCAGAACCACTCGGGATCCGACCGCCAGCGTTCGTACACCTCGCGGTAGCGGCTCGTGCCACCTGCCTCTTGCTCCGACGTCATCCGGGTTGATGTCATGGCCCTACCCCAATGTGCTCACCGCATGAGACTTCACGGTTCTGCCGTGGTAGCAGGCGGGCAGGCCGTGGTCAGCGGCGACTTTCGGCGAGTGCGTCATGATTACCGATCCCCTGTTCTACGCCGCAGCGATCCCCTCGGTGGTCCTGATGGGCCTCTCCAAGGGCGGGTTCTCGGGTCTCGGCCTCCTGTCGCTGCCATTGATGGCGCTTGTCGTCTCCCCCGTTCAGTCGGCAGCGATCATGCTGCCGATCCTGCTCGTCCAGGATGTGGTGACCGTCTGGGCCTTCCGGCACAGCTGGGACCGGCGCAACATCGCCATCCTGCTTCCCAGCGGCATCGTCGGCATTCTCTCGGGCTATCTTTTGGCGGCGCGTGTCTCGGACGATGCCGTCACCCTGGTCGTGGGCATCATCTCCATCGCCTTCGCCGTTCGCCGGCTGATCCTGGATCGCCGGGCGTCTCCACCGGAGCCCGCCAAGGCCGACGTGCCCCGCGGCGTTTTCTGGGGCTATGTGACGGGCTTCACCAGCATGATCGCCCACGCGGGCGGCCCACCCTTCCAGATCTACGTGATGCCTCAGCGTCTGCCGCGCGACGTCTTCGTCGGGACCGGGGCTGTGTTCTTCGCCCTCAACAACTGGATCAAGGTGCCGCCCTATATCGCACTCGGCCAGTTCACATCCGAGAATCTCGCCACGGCCGGGGTGCTGTTTCCGCTTGCGGTCGCCTCCACCTGGGCGGGCGTGCTGCTTGTGCGCAGGGTCTCGGGAGCCCGGTTCTACACCCTCGTCTATTGCCTGCTGGTCCTGGTCGGCGCCAAGCTCGTCATCGACGGCATGCGGGCGTTTCTGTAGTTCTTGCCAGACTCGTGAAAACTGCCGCTCTTCACGGGGAACAGCGGCAGCTTTTCTGGGAAATCCGACTGAAGCGGTGTGTTCAGTGCATCACCGCGTGAACGCCTTTGAGGCGGGTGATCTGATCCTTGAGCTGAAGCTTCTTGCGCTTCAGCTCCGCCATCTTCGTGTCATCCATGGAGGGGTGGTTGAGAGCATCCTGAATTTCGCGCTCGAGTGCCTGATGCTTACGCTCGAGCTCCACAAGATGATTCTGCAGCGGCATATCAATGACCTCCTGTTCGACATCTGACGACAGGAGTGTGACACACAGAAAGTGGCGAGTCGAAGGCAAACCGTGCTGCGTTGCGGGAACGGATATGCGGGCAAAGAATCGGCTTTATGCTTGCCCTTGAGGATGCCGCGGAGCATAATTTCCCCTTCTCGCGCCCGGTTCCGGGCGGCTCTGCCATCTGGGCTTTTCGATGCACGATCTGGCTGAACTCGAAGCGGAACTCTCGCGGCTGAAGCAGGAGCACCGAGATCTGGACACGGCGATCGACGCGCTCGAGAAGATGATCGCCGGCGACCAGTTGCAGGTCCAGCGCTTGAAGAAGCGCAAGCTCGTCCTCAAGGACCGCATTATCCAGATCGAGGACCAGATCACTCCCGACATCATCGCCTGATGCCGCTGCATTTTCCGGCGGGACGGCAGCGGCCCAGCTTGGAAATGCACTCGAAAACAGGGCTCTCCCATGCATCGGCCTTGCTTGGCCATGAAGCCTTCGTTATGCCCGCCTGACGCGTAGGCCAGAGCCGGAGCCGGAACATGGCGGGAATCCCCGTTGCCATCATCATGGGCAGTCAGTCCGACTGGGCCACCATGCGGCATGCCGCAGACACCCTCGATATCCTCGAAATCCCCTACGATGCGCGCATCGTCTCCGCGCACCGGACGCCCGATCGGCTGGTCTCCTTCGCCAAGGGCGCGAAGGCGGCAGGCTTCCAGGTGGTGATCGCCGGCGCGGGCGGAGCGGCGCACCTTCCCGGCATGACCGCCGCCATGACCCCGCTTCCGGTTTTCGGGGTGCCTGTGGAATCGAAATCCCTCTCGGGCCAGGACAGCCTGCTCTCCATCGTGCAGATGCCCGCCGGCATCCCGGTCGGAACCTTGGCCATCGGTCGCGCCGGAGCGGTGAACGCCGCGCTTCTCGCCGCCGCCGTCCTCGCCCTGCACGACAAGGCCCTCGCCGGGCGTCTCGATGCGTGGCGGACG
The DNA here is from genome assembly GCF_059888585.1 of Microvirga sp. BF8. Classification (NCBI taxonomy): domain Bacteria; kingdom Pseudomonadati; phylum Pseudomonadota; class Alphaproteobacteria; order Hyphomicrobiales; family Methylobacteriaceae; genus Microvirga; species Microvirga sp. BF8. Next base: position 3,568,518 of record NZ_CM187619.1, read on the forward strand.
CGCCAGAGCGAGAGCGTCGCCGAGAAGCCCGCGAACGAAGGTTGACGCCATGATCCGTCCCGGCAGCACCCTCGGCATCCTCGGCGGCGGCCAGCTTGGCCGGATGATGGCCATGGCCGCAGCGGAACTCGGGCTGCGCACTCATATCTTTGCGCCAGAGCGGAACAGTCCCGCCTTCGACGTCGCGGCTGAACACACGGTGGCGGCCTACGAGGACGAGGCGGCGCTCGTGCGTTTCGCCAAGGCCGTCGATGTGGTGACCTACGAGTTCGAGAACGTGCCGGGAGAAACGGCGGCGATCCTGAGCGCCCATGCGCTCCTCGCTCCGAATGCGCGGGCCCTGTCCGTGTCCCAGGACCGCCTGACCGAAAAGACATTCCTTGCGGATCTCGGCATCGCGACCGCCCCCTTCGCCGCCGTATCGGGTGAGGACGATCTCGCCGCGGCGCTGGAGCGGATCGGCCGCCCCGCCGTGCTCAAGACCCGCCGTTTCGGCTATGACGGCAAGGGCCAGGTCATGCTCCGTCCCGATAGCGATCCGCGTGCGGCCTTCGCGGGAATCGGGCGGGCGCCGGCGATCCTCGAGGGCTTCGTCCCCTTCGAGCGCGAGGTTTCGGTGGTGGCCGCGCGCACGGAAAAGGGCGGATTTGCGGCCTATGACCTGTGCGCCAACGAGCACCGCAGCCATATCCTCGCCACGACCCGGGTCCCTGCGGGCGTCTCGGTTGCGACGGAGAAGGCCGCCTTCGCCATCGCCCGTTCCATCGCCGATGCGCTCGATTATGTGGGCGTCCTGGCCGTGGAGATGTTCCTCCTGAACGGTGCCGAAGGGGAGCGTCTCGTCGTCAATGAGATTGCCCCGCGCGTCCACAATTCCGGCCACTGGACCCTGGGCGGCGCGACGACCTCGCAGTTCGAGCAGCATGTCCGGGCCATCTGCGGCTGGCCGCTCGGCACGACCGCCCGGCTGGGCCGGGTCGAGATGCAGAACCTCATCGGCGATGACGCGAATGGCTGGGAGCGCATCCTCGCCGAGCCCGGGGCGCACCTGCACCTCTACGGCAAGTCCGAGGCCCGGCCCGGACGCAAGATGGGCCATGTCACCCGGGTCTACCCGGAAGAGAAGTGAACTTCCTTCGAGCTGGAGCGTTGACCCCGGTTCGCCTTGTGGGGCCGGCGCTTTTCTTGGCAGGAAAGCCTAGACAATCCAGGCATCTTCTGGTAGTCACGCCGGTCAGATAGAGGTGCGCAGGACGCGCCTCATTTGTTTTTGCAGCAATCGAAACGGATCATTACGAGGAATTCGCGTGCAGGTTCTTGTCCGGGATAACAACGTCGATCAGGCGCTCCGCGCTCTCAAGAAGAAGATGCAGCGTGAGGGCATCTTCCGCGAGATGAAGCTCCGCGGCCACTATGAGAAGCCGTCTGAGAAGAAGGCCCGCGAGAAGGCCGAGGCCGTTCGCCGCGCCCGCAAGCTGATCCGCAAGCGCATGCAGCGCGAAGGCCTCCTGCCTTCGAAGCCGCGCACCGTCGCTCCCGGCCGTCCGGCCCGCTAAGCTCTTCCACGAGCTTCGAAAATCCAGCCTTTCGATTGTGATTCGGCGCCTGTCTGAGAAGACCGGGCGCCGATTGCGTTTCAGCCCTCCCTCCCCGTCCATGCTGCTTTATTTCATGGCTGTTAAGGTTTACCCCTTAGGGTGAGCCTATCCCCATTCATTGAGCTGGAGACGAAGGTGCTCGCCTCATCGATTCGCCGCTTCGCGCCCCTGACCCTGACCCTTGTCGCCCTTGGCCTTGCAGGCTGCGAGACCACCGGCGGCGGCGTGACCCGCCGCATCGCCGTCGTCGAGGAGGACACCCAGGGCACCAGCAAGGTGAACATCGCCTCCCTCTCCGATGTGATTGAGCGCAATCCCACCGACCCGGGTGCCTACAACACCCGCGGCGCCGCCTATGCCCGGGTCGGCCGCTACAGCGACGCCACGGCGGATTTCACCAAGGCGGTCCAGCTCGATCCGAACTACGCCCCGGCCTATACCAATCGGGCCCTCGCCCTGCGCCAGACCGGACGGAACGACCAGGCGCTGGCCGATTTCACCCGCGCCATCCAGGCCGACCCGAATTACGGCCCGGCCTATATCGGTCGCGGCAACCTGTTGCGGGCCCAGAACCAGTACCAGGAAGCCCTCAACGACCTGAATGCGGCGATCCGCCTGGTGCCTGAATCGGCCGAGGCCCTGCACGCCCGTGGCCTGCTCTACCAGCGCCAGGGCATGCACCAGCAGGCGATCCTGGACTTCGATGCCACGATCGACCGCAATCCCTTCGTGGGTGCGCCCTATGCCGCCCGCGGGCAAAGCCTCGTGGCGACCGGCCAGTACGACAAGGCCATCGAGGATTTCAACGCCGCGCTCAACGTGAATGCCCGCGATGCCGATTCCTGGGCATGGCGCGGAGTGGCCTTCGAGCGCCAGGGCAACAAGAGCCAGGCCGCCGAAAGCTTCCAGCGCGCCCTGTCCATCGACAACTCGAACGCGGTCGCACGCCAGGGCACCTCGCGCCTGTAAGGCTCAGGGCCCGGCCGGCCCCATGCGCAGCCTCGCCGACATTGCCGATCTGATCGAAGCCCACGCCGCCATGCGTGGGCTTCTTGCCGTCGCGGCATCGCTCGATCTGCCGGATGCATGGATCGGTGCCGGTTTCGTCCGCAACGCCGTGTGGGACGCGCTTCATGGCCGGTGCTTCGATCCCGACTCCCTCGAGGACGTGGACGTGGTGTTCTTCGATCCGTCGAATGCCGATGCCGGCCGGGACGAGACCCTGCGGGAAGAGCTCAAATGCCTCCGACCTGGCCCGAACTGGCAGGTGAAGAACCAGGCGCGCATGCACGCCCGCAACGGCGATGCGCCCTATCGCGACACGTCGGACGCCATCGCCCACTGGCCGGAAACCGCCACGGCGGTCGCTGCCCGTCTGGTGAAGGGCGATGTGGAAGTCATCGCTCCGTACGGAGTCTCGGATCTGCTCACTCTCACGGTCAGGCCGACGCCGGCCTTCCGCGACAAGGTGGAGCTCTACAGGCGGCGGCTTGCCGGCAAGGACTGGTCCACCCGCTGGCCGGGCCTCACATTCGCCGCCCGGGAAATCTGAATCCCGTCAGATTGTCTTGACCATATAGGAAACATAAGGCTCGAAGCCGAACCTCCGGTAGGTGTGCTCGGCCCGCTCGTTGGCAACCAGGGCGCCGATCATGAGCCGCTTCAGGCCGGCCTCGCGGGTCAGGCGCTCGGCCTCCTTGAGCAGCAACTGTCCGATGCCTCGGCTACGCCATTCCTCGTGCACGATGAGATCGGTCACGGTGCCGTGCCGGCGCACATCGTCACTGACATAGGCGGCGTCCTGATCGATGGAGAAGCCCATGGCCGCGATGGCGATGCCGTCCGCCTCGGCCAGAACGATCCGGCCCTGGCGACCGGAGAGGCGCTGGAGCAGTTCGTCGTAATAGGCACTGGCGCCGCCATAATCCCGCCGGCGGTCGCCGGTCAGGTCGGCCTCGAAGACGTTGAGCCGGTGAATCAGCTCGATGACGACGGTCCGGTCCGCCGGACCCGCCGTGCGCAGGATCACGCTCATGCCACAGGCTCCATAAGCCGAAGGCCGGCTCACACCGGCCTTCGGATCGCTGGGAAATCGTTGCGACGAAAACTCAGTCGAGATTCTTCAGGATCTCGTCCACCATCTTCTTCGCATCTCCGAAGAGCATCATGGTGTTGTCGCGGAAGAACAGCTCGTTCTCGACGCCGGCATAGCCCGAGCCCATGCTGCGCTTGATGAACAGCACCGTCTTGGCCTTTTCCACGTCCAGAACCGGCATGCCGTAGATCGGCGATTTCGGATCGGTCTTGGCCGCCGGATTGGTCACGTCGTTGGCGCCGATCACGAAGGCGACATCGGCCTGGGCGAACTCGCCATTGATGTCCTCGAGCTCGAAGACCTCGTCATAAGGCACGTTCGCTTCGGCGAGCAGAACGTTCATGTGGCCGGGCATGCGGCCCGCAACCGGATGGATGGCGTATTTGACCTCGACGCCCTCGGCTTTCAGCTCGTCCGCCATTTCGCGCAGGGCATGCTGCGCCTGCGCCACCGCCATGCCGTAGCCCGGCACGATGATGACCTTTTCGGCATTCTTCATGATGAATGCGGCGTCGGCGGCCGAACCCTGCTTCACCGGCCGGGCCTCGACCGCGCCGCCCGCTGCTGCCCCGGCCGTCTCGCCGCCGAAGCCGCCGAGAATGACGGAGAAGAACGAGCGGTTCATGCCCTTGCACATGATGTAGGACAGGATCGCACCCGAGGAGCCGACCAGCGCGCCAGTGATGATGAGCGCGAGGTTGCCGAGGGTGAAGCCGATGCCCGCGGCCGCCCACCCGGAATAGGAGTTGAGCATCGACACCACGACCGGCATGTCGGCGCCGCCAATGGGGATGATGAGCGTCACGCCAAGCACGAACGACACCAGCACGATGAGCCAGAACACGGTATGGCTCTCGGTGCGGATGAAGGTCACGAGCAGGACGAGGAGCAGCACGCCGAGCGCGATATTGAGCAAATGGCGCTGCGGCAGAAGAATCGGCTTGCCGGACATGCGCCCATCGAGCTTCAGGAAGGCGATGACCGAGCCCGTGAAGGTGATGGCGCCGATCGCGACCCCGAGCGCCATCTCGAACAGCGAGCCGCCATGGATGGTCCCGACGGAGCCGATGCCGAAGGCCTGCGGCGCATAGAGCGCGCCCGCCGCCACCAGAACCGCGGCCATGCCGACGAGGGAGTGGAAGGCCGCCACGAGCTGGGGCATGGCCGTCATCGGCACGCGCTTGGCGACGACCGCGCCGATGCCGCCGCCGATGGCGAGGCCCGCGATCACCAGAAGCCAGCCGCCAAATCCGGTCGGCGGGGAGACGAGAAGCGTTGTGACGATCGCGATCCCCATGCCCACCATGCCGTATAGGTTGCCCTGACGGGACGTGGTGGGATGGGAGAGGCCGCGCAGGGCCAGGATGAAGAGAACGCCGGAAACCAGATACAGGATCGAGGCCAGATTTGCCGACATCGCCTCAACCCTTCTTGCGGTACATGGCGAGCATGCGCTGGGTCACCAGGAAGCCGCCGAAGATATTGATGGAGGCGAGGATCAGGGCGATGAAGCCCAGCGCCCGCGCCCAGACCGGTCCATCCCCGAGGGCCGGGGCGACGTTGACGCCGACCGCAAGGACCGCGCCGACCACGATGACCGAGGAAATGGCGTTGGTCACCGACATCAGCGGTGTGTGCAGCGCCGGCGTCACCGACCAGACCACGTAGTAGCCGACGAAGATGGCCAGCACGAAGATCGCGAGACGGAACACCGTCGGATCGACCGCGCCATGGGTCACGACGCTCGCAGCGGCGGCGACCTGATCGGCGATGGATTGTGCCGTTTCGGCCGCGCGCTGGGCAGCCTCTGCCGCCGCCCGGGACTGTTCGACGGCCTGTTCGGGTGTCAGTACTGCCATGGCGTTGCCCTCTTACGCTGTCGGCTGGAAAGCCGTGTGGACGATCGCGCCGTCGCGGGTCAGGCACGTCGCCTTCACGAGTTCGTCGTCCCATTTGACGGCCAGCGCCTTCGTGTCCTTGTCGACCAGCGTCTCGACGAAGGCGTAGAGGTTGCGCGCATAGAGGCTCGACGCGGTCGCCGCGAGGCGCCCGGGCACATTGAGATGGCCGACGATCTTCACCCCGTTGTGGTTGACGACCTTGCCGGGCTCCGCCAGTTCCACGTTGCCGCCCCGCTCCACCGCCAGATCGACGATGACGGACCCGGGCTTCATGGCCTCGACCATATCGCGGCTGACGAGCTTCGGGGCCGGACGCCCGGGGATGAGGGCCGTCGTGATGACGATGTCCTGCTTGGCGATGTGCGAGGCGACCAGGGCCGCCTGCTTCGCCTTGTATTCCGCCGACATTTCCTTCGCGTAGCCGCCCGCCGTCTCGGCCTGCTTGAACTCCTCGTCCTCGACCGCGATGAACTTGGCCCCGAGGCTCTCCACCTGCTCCTTGGCGGCGGGACGGACGTCGGTCGCCGTCACCACCGCGCCGAGACGGCGCGCTGTCGCGATGGCCTGCAATCCGGCGACGCCGGCGCCCATGACGAAGACCCGCGCGGCGGGAACGGTACCGGCCGCAGTCATCATCATCGGCATGGCGCGGCCATATTCGGAGGTCGCGTCGATGACGGCGCGGTATCCGGCGAGATTGGCCTGGGAGGACAGAACGTCCATCACCTGCGCCCGGGTGATGCGCGGCATCAATTCCATGGCGAAGGCGGCGACATGCGCGTCGGCCAGCGCCTTGAGCGCGGCATCCTGGCCATAGGGATCCATGATGGCGATGAGGAGTGCGCCGGGTTTGAGGCCGACGAGTTCCGCAGCTTCGGGGCGGCGGACCTTCAGGACGATATCGGCATCCTTCACCGCGTCCTTGGCGTTCCTGGCGATGGCGGCGCCGGCAGCCTCGAATTCCGCATCGGGAAAGCCGGCGCGCTGGCCCGCTCCTGCCTGCACCACGACATCCGCGCCGAGCGCCTTGTATTTCTTGATCGTCTCGGGAGTGGCAGCGACGCGCGTCTCCACCTTATCGGATTCTGAAAGAACAGCGATCCGCATGCGATCCCCCGCCTCGGGCACCTGACCGGCCGCCCTTTATTGTCCGAAGGGGACTTTTGTCCCCTCCGCCTATTTCAATAGAAAAAGAGTGCCAGAAGCAAGAGGATGGCGACCACTGCGGGCGCACGTACGCCGATGGCTGGCGAGACCGCGCCGACGGCTCCGGCGGCGAGGGAGAGGATGACGCCGAAAATCGCCGTCAGCCAGGCATGGTGGATACCGCCGACGGCGAGCGCCAGCACGTGACAGATGACCACGACGGTCGCGATCTCGACGAACCGGACGAAGCCGCTATAGGCCGCCTCGTGGGCGGCCGCGTCCATATCCGGGCTGTAACCCCCAAAGGGTGCGTGTTTTGTATCGGCCATGATCGATGCCTTTGTTTCGCAACAGTTCTTTTGGCTGCGTTTACCCCATGCGGTGAGGCGCCGCAACGCTCGGAACGGCCAAGTCGCCAAAATTATCGGACGGAACCGGTTCAGGCTCCGAGGAACGCCCGCCATTCCGGCAGGCAGACGCTTTGGAAGTCATAACGTTCCAAGGCGATCCGGCGCCCCTCCCGCGCCATCTCCGCGGACCGGGCTTTGTCCTTGAGGGTTTCGCGCACCTGTTCCACGAGGGCCCTCGAATCGAAGAAATCGAACAGCCTGCCGTTGACCCCGTCCTCGATGATCTCCCGGACCGGCTCCGTGTCGGAGGCGACCATCCGGCATTCGAGGGCCATGGCCTCGATCGAAGACCAGGACAGGACGAAAGGATAGGTCATGTAGATATGGGCGGAGGAGACCTGGAGCACCTTGACGAACTGGTCGTAGGGCAGGTTTCCGACGAAATGGACGCGCGACCAGTCGACCGTTCCCTCGATCCGATCCCGGAAGTAATCGAACCAGCTCTTTCCTCCGGGCGCCTGGCCGGAATAGCTGGTGCCCTTGCCGCCGACGACGACGACCTGGAGGCGCGGGTCGATCTGGAGCATGTCGGGCAGGCTCCTGAACATCACGTGGGACCCGCGCATCGGCTCGATATTCCGGCTGACATAGGTGATGACCGGGATCTCCCGGCTCAGGCGCGGACCGTTCTGGCCGAGGCGCAGGCTCAGGCCGGGATTGGGCCTCAGGCCCTGGGCGTCGATTCCATCGTGGATGACGGCGATGCGATCGCGCAGATAGGCGGGAAAGGTGCTGCGCTGGTAATGGGTCGGCGCGACGGCGAGATCGGCGGCGTCGAGCGCCCCGAGCTGCATCGCGTTCTTGGCCCTCAGCCGCCACACGACCTCCGGGTTCGTGACCGGGAATTCCGGGTCGAAATCGAGATCCTGTCCTTTTGCGGCGTAGTAATACTCGAAATACGCCACATGCTTCGCGGAAGGCCACACATCCTTGAGGAAGAGGTTTTCCCCCCAGCCCGTATTCACCACGACAACATCAGGGTGAAACCCCTGCTCGGCCATCTGCCGTGCCTTGTGGGCGACGCCATAGGCGCGGCGAAGCCGCGGAACGGCAGCCGAATACCGGTTCTGGTAGGGAGCGTCGTCGGGACCCGGCACCGCGTCGTAAGGCACGTAGCGGATCCCCGGAATCGAACACTCCTTCACCATGCCCAGGGCAATGACCTCATGCCCGTCCTGCACGAGAGCCCTGGCAATCCGGCCGAACTGGCCGGGAAAATTCTGGTGGACGAAAACGAACTTCATGGCTTCCCCTGACGCGCCGTAACCCTCCATCTACGGCGACAAGGCCCAGGACGCAACTTCATTACGCCGACAGGGGAAGTCCCGAGGCCGTGAGGGCGCCGTTCTGGCGCTCGGCCAGAAGATCGAGCGAAAAGCGCTCGATCTCGGCCTCGAAGAGCCTGTGGTAGTTCAATTCCGCGCGCAGGTGCAGGAAGACGGCACCGAGCCCGACCGCGGCGCGGTCCATGAAGACGAATTCCCGCGGGACCGTCACCGGCCCCCTCTCCTTCAGCGCCTTGTGCACCTCGAAGGCCTGGCGGCGCCCGTAATCCCCCGGCTTGACGCCATCGGCGACCGTGCGGACCCGGTCGTCGAGGAGCGGCCCATAGATGAACCGCGCCCAGATATTCAGGATATCGATGAGCTCCGCAGACAGGTTCTTGAAGCCCCAGGTCTCGTAGGCATGGACGATCCGGTCCCGGTCATTGTTCTGGAGCCCGCGATAGAGATCGACCACGCCGCCGACGAATTTCGGATGGAAGATCCGGACGCAACCGTAGTCGAGCAGGTTGATCCCGGCAGGCTCGCTGCCGTCGGAGAAGACCGTGTAGTTGCCGAGATGCGGGTCGCCATGGATCACGGCCGCATGGCTGAAGGGATGCCACCAGGCCTTGAACATGGCGACGGCAAGCCGATTGCGCACCGCCACATCCGCCTGCGCGTAGTTCAGGATCCTGTCGCCATCGAGCCATTCGAGGGCGAGCAGACGCCGCGTCGACAGCTCCGGATGGACCTTCGGCACCCTCACCTCGGAGACATCGGACAGCGTCCTGGCATAGAGTGCCGCATGGCGTGCCTCCCGCTCGTAATCGAGCTCCTCCCGCACCCGCTCGCCGATCTCCTTGGCGATCTCGCGCGTGTCGATGGCGGGGTCCATGCGACGATGGAGGGAGAACACGAATTCGAGCTGCGCGAGATCCGCCTCCACGGCGGATTGCATGTCTGGATATTGCAGCTTGCAGGCGAGCCGCGCGCCATCCTTCGTGGTGGCGCGGTGCACCTGACCGAGGGAAGCCGCCGCCGCCGGGTTGAGGTCGAAGCTTCCGAAGCGGCTCTGCCAGTTCGGCCCGAGTTCAGCCTGCATGCGGCGTTTCACGAAGGCGGCCCCCATGGGCGGCGCCTCGCTCTGGAGTTTCTGCAGCTCCGCGGCGTATTCGGGCGGGATGAGGTCGGGAATGGTGGCGAGCAGCTGGGCCACCTTCATGATCGGTCCCTTGAGACCCCCGAGCGCCTGGGCGAGCGCTGCCGCGTTCGAGGCATCCCCTCCGAAGAGGCGCGCCCCCGCCATCCGCGCGGCGACGCCGCCCATATTGGCGCCGACCCTCGCATAGCGTGCGGCGCGGGCGGAGAAGCGGTTGGCTTCGGGGTCGCTGCCGGACATGGGTTCAGGCCGTTCCTTCCATCGCCTCGAGCTCGCCGATCAGACGCTCGATCATCGACAGGCCGATCTGCCAGAAGGACGGGTCGCGGGCATCGAGGCCGAAGGGCGCGAGCAGCTCGGAATAGTGCTTGGTGCCACCCGCCGACAGAAGGGCGAAGTAGCGCTCCACGAAGCCCTCGTTGGAGCGCTCGTAGATGCCGTAGAGCGAATTCACCAGGCAGTCGCCGAAGGCATAGGCGTACACGTAGAATGGAGAATGGATGAAATGCGGGATGTAGGTCCAGAAGGACTCGTAGCCCGCGCCGAGGCGGATGGCCGGGCCCAGGCTTTCGTCCTGCACCGACATCCACAATTCGCAGAGCTTCTCTGCCGTCAATTCGCCGTTGCGGCGCTCCAGATGGACCTTGCGCTCGAAGGAATAGAACGCGATCTGGCGCACAACGGTGTTGATCATGTCTTCCACTTTGGCCGCCAGCATCGCCTTGCGCTGCGCCGGATCGGTGATCTGGTCGAGAAGCTTGCGGAAGGTCAGCATCTCGCCGAAGACGGATGCCGTCTCGGCCAGCGTCAGGGGCGTCGGCGCCATGAGGGCCCCGTTGGGGGCGGCGAGGACCTGATGCACGCCGTGCCCCAGCTCATGGGCGAGGGTCATCACGTCGCGCGGCTTGCCCTGGTAGTTCAGCAGCACGTAGGGGTGCGCCGACGGCACGGTGGGATGAGCAAAGGCGCCGGGCGCCTTGCCGGGCCGTGTCGGCGCGTCGATCCAGCTCTCGTCGAAGAAACGCCGGGCAATGTCGGCCATCCGCGGAGAGAAGTCCGAATAGGCGGACAGCACGGTCTCCCGGGCCTCGTCCCAGCGGATCGTCCGCTGCTCGACCTTCGGCAGGGGCGCATTGCGGTCCCAGTGATCGAGCTTCTCCTTGCCGAACCACTTGGCCTTCAGAGCGTAATAGCGGTGCGACAGCCTGGGATAGGCCTCGTGCACGGCCGAGACCAGGGCCTCGACCACCTCGCGCTCGACCCGGTTGGCCAGGTGCCGGGAATCCGCCACGTCCTCGAAGCCGCGCCAGCGATCCGAGATTTCCTTGTCCTTGGCGAGCGTGTTGGTGATCAGCGTGAATGTCCGCAGATTTGCCTTGAGGGTCGTCGCGAGGGCGTCGGACGCATCCTTGCGGACAGTCTCGTCCGGATCCTGCAGCTTGTTCAGGGTCGGCTCGATGGGAAGCTCCTCGCCGCGGACCTGGAAACGCAGCGAGGCGATGGTCTCGTCGAAGAGTCGGTTCCAGGCGGCTCGTCCGGTCACGGACTTCTCGTGAAACAGCTTTTCGGTCTTGTCGTCGAGCTGGTAGGGCTTGTCCTTCCGCAGATCCTCGATCCAGGGCCGGTAATGAGCGAGCGGCCCATCGGCCGTGGCCTTGTCCATCACCTCGTCGTCGATCCGATTGAGCTCGAGCCCGAAAAACAGGAGATCGCTCGAGGCCGCCGTCAACCGCTCCTGGGTATCGCCATAGAACTTCGCACGCACCGGATCGGTCGTGTCGCCGGAATAGACGAGGCCGGCATAGGACATCAGCCGCCCGAGAAGATCCTCGACCGCCTCGTAGCGTTTGACCGCCTCCCCGAGGGTCGTCGTCGCATCCTCCCCGCGGGCCAGGGACTCGAGCTTGCCGCGATAGGCTTCCGCCAATTCCCGGCATTCCGCCTCCGCCTTCGCGAGATCATTCCGGAATTCCGCGCTGTCGATCGCCGGATAGAGATCCGCGAGGTTCCATTCGGGCAGGGCACCGAGTTCGGCCTGCTTGGCGCCGGTCGAGGAGATGGAATGCGAGGGCGAACGGTTCTGACTTTTCAAGGGATCTGCCATTTCAGAAAGGATTTCGTGGGCCGGTAGCCTCCATATTGGCCGTCTGCTCCCCAGGATCAACCCAGGACCGCCTGAGGATAACCCGTGCGGGACCGTTCCCGTTAAGGACCGGTTTACCCTTGTCGCGCAGCATCCCGGCGTTCCATTCGCCATACTTGATATCTTTTCATGCCTTTGCCCCAGATCTTCGCGGACGACATCCAGGCCCTGCGCCGGGGTTCGGCCAATCACGTGGCGCACCCGGACCGGCTGCGCACGGTCCGCCTCGCCGATCGCGCGGCACGCTCGGCGATGCCGCTTCTGATCGAGGCGGAGCCCGGGAGCGGCGCGATGGCGCTGGCCCGCGCCATCCATGCGGTCGGCGACAGGAAGGGCCGCCCCTTCGTGAGCCTGCGCGGCGAGGACCTTCTCCCCGGAGAGGATGGCCAGGATGCAGCCTTTCGGAATGCTTTCCGGGATGCCCATGGCGGCACCCTGTGCATTGAGGATGTTCAGCACCTTTCCACGTCCGTGCAGGCCCGCCTGCTCGACATCCTCCTGCAACAGGACGGCATGCGCCGCACATCGCGCCTCGACGTGAGAATCGTTGCCACGGCCGATTTCACGCTCGGCGACGCGGTTCGTCGGAGCCGGTTCCGGGAGGATCTCTATTACCGCCTTCAGATCCAGCCCATCGTTCTTCGACCCCTCCGGGCGGAGCCGGACACCATCGGCGAGTGGGCCCGGGTCTTCCTGCGCCGTTTCGCGAAGGAGGAAGGCAAGCGGCTCGTCGACCTGATGCCGGATGCTCTTGCGCTCCTGGCGGAATATGAATGGCCCGGCAATCTGCGGCAATTGGAGAATGCGGTGTTTCGCGCCGTCGTGCTCGCGGAAGGCTCCGTCCTGACACCGGCGGAATTCCCGCAGATTGCAGCGCGTGCGCGACGGGAGCACGTCCACATCCCGCCCCTGCCGGAATCGTCGCCCGCTCCGATCTACGATCGCCTGCTCCCGGAAATGCGCGATCCCGGCACACTTCCGCTGATGGGGGCCTGTGGAGAAATGCGCACGCTCGCGGAACTTGAAGCGGAAGTGATCCGCTTCGCCTTGTCCCACTACCGCGGGCAGATGTCGGCAATTTCGCGCCGGCTCGGTATCGGCCGCTCCACACTTTACAGGAAATTGAAGGAACTTGGCCTCAGCGATGAAGCCGCATGAGCCTTTCAAACGTTAAGAGCTTGGCGGGTGCGTACCGTCACGCCATGCATGATGACTTGATGGGACGATTCGCCGTCGTCCCGACCGACGACGAGGAGCAACGGGATGCTTAGCCTGCGCAAGACGACATTGTGGCTCGGCCTGATTGGCTCGGTGTCACTTTTGTCCCTGTCCGCCCTGGCAGCAGAGAGTAAAGCGGGCCATGCGCAGCCGGCGCCGCCCCTCGCCGTCGAACCTGCCGAGCCGTCCTTCGCCGATGTCGCCATATCCGCAGCCGCGTCCCCGGCCCTGGATGTTGCCCTTCCCGGGCCGCCGCCCACCGCGCCTGTGACGATCGACGCGTCGGAGGCGGTCGGGCCCTTGCCCGAGATCCCCCTGCCCGACGCCGCTTCCGCCCTGGCTTCCGCTCCCATGGACTGGCTGCGCGTCGCGCTGGAGGCGCGCCTGTCGTCCGATACGCTCCTGCGCGACCTTCGGTTGAAGCAGGGTGACAGGGAATCCCTGGCCGCATTCTATGCGGAAGCCGACTATCCCCTGGCCTTCGCCCGAGACGGCGCCTTCACGCCGGCTGCCCAGGCGGTCGTGGCACGCCTGAAGGCCGCCGATGAGGACGGGCTCGATTCCACCGACTACCCCGTGCCGGATTTGCGCCTGTCCAAGGAGGCATCGCCCGCGCAATGGGCCGAGGCCGATCTCAAGCTCGCTGCCGCCGTCATCCGCTACGCCCGCGATGCACGCGGCGGGCGCATCGACCCGTCGCGGATCTCGCCGCTGATCACGCCCAAGCTCGACCTGCCCGAGGCCGGCGACGTGCTCGCGCGGGTCGCCAACGCAGCCGACGCGAACGTCGCGCTGGAGGCATATAATCCGCCCCATCCCGGTTATCGCGCTCTCAAGGCCCAGCTCGCGAAGCTGCGCGCCAGCCATCCGTCGCAGCCGGGCGTGAAGGTGCCGAAGGGCCCCACCCTGCGCGTCGGCATGCAGGACGATCGGGTTCCCCTGATCAGGGCGCGGTTCAACCTCGGCAAGGAGCCGGCCGACCCCAATGTCTATGACGCCCGTGTCGCCTCGGCCGTGGCCGCGTTCCAGAAGGAGAAAGGCCTGGCCGACGACGGAGTGCTCGGTCCGGAAACACTCGCGGCGCTCTCGGGGCCGTCGGTCGCCCGCATGGAGAGCGAGCTGATCGCCAACATGGAGCGCTGGCGGTGGCTGCCGAGCGACCTCGGCGAACGCCACATCATGGTGAACGTGCCCGAATACAGCCTCCGCCTGGTCGATGGCAGCTCCGTCATCCATCAGACGCGGGTCATCGTCGGCAAGGAGCAGACGCAGACACCGATCTTCTCCGAGAAGATGAAGTACCTGGTGGTCAACCCGTCATGGACGCTCCCGCCCTCGATCCTGAAGAAGGAGTTTCTGCCGGCGCTTGCCAACGATCCTTCCTACGCGGAGCGCAAGGGCTATCGGATCATTCGCAAGGGCAACCGAATCACAGTGCGGCAGCCGCCCGGTGAGCGCAACGCACTGGGGTTCATCAAGTTCATGTTCCCGAACCAGCACTCGGTCTATCTGCACGATACGCCGAATCGCAAGCTGTTCGCGGCCGGCAAGCGCGCCTTCAGCCATGGCTGCGTTCGCGTCGATCAACCCTTCCAGCTCGCGGAAGAAGTGCTCGGCGAAAAATGGTCGGAGGAAAGGCTGAAGAGCCTGATCGGCAAGGGCGAGCGCTATCTGAATCTCAGCCGCCCGCTGCCGGTCCATCTCACCTATTTCACGCTCTCCGTGGACGAAAAGGGCGTGGTGAAGACCTTCAGCGATCTCTACGGCTTCGACCGCAAGGTCCGTGAGGCCCTGGGCCTGCTGTCCTAGCATTCCTGCCCTGGGCGGCGATCTTTTCACTGTGCATTTAACGTCGAAGTAACCGTCTTCGGCAAAGATCCCTTCATGATCGGGGATGCCGCCCCCACCTGCTGCGGCGTGTAACGACGAGTATCACAGTGAGAGTATTGCGTTCGGATCGCCGTGCGGCCGCGTCAACCATCGTGCGCCGCGCCGGTATCGGTCTTGCGACCCTTGTCGCCGTCCTGTTCGCGGGAACGCGAGGCACGCAGGATGCAATCGCCAACGGCGACACGCGTACTTTGACATTTTACCACAACAACACCAAGGAGAGCCTCACGGTCACGTTCCGGCGCAACGGACAATACGACCCGCAGGCTCTCGAGCAGCTCAACTGGTTCCTGCGCGACTGGCGCAGGGAAGAGAAGACGCGGATGGACCCGCGCCTCTTCGACACCGTGTGGGAGGTCTACCGCGAGGTGGGATCAAGCGCGCCCGTCCATGTGAACTCCGCCTATCGCTCGCCCCAGACCAACGCCATGTTGCGCCGCCGCTCCAGCGTGGTGGCGAAGAACAGCCAGCACATGCAGGGCAAGGCACTGGACTTCTACCTGCCCGATATTTCGGCGGAGCGGCTGCGCGCCATCGGCATGCGCCTGCAGCGCGGCGGCGTCGGCTATTATCCGAATGCCTATACGCCTTTCGTGCATCTCGATGTTGGCAGCGTGCGCGCCTGGCCGCGGATGACGCGCGATCAGCTCGTGCGCCTCTTCCCCGACGGCAAGACCGTGCACATTCCGGCGGACGGCTCTCCGCTGCCGGGCTATGAACTGGCGCGCGCCGAAGTTCTCGCAAATGGCGGAACAGTCGCGGGCTACAGTGCCGTGGCGGATGCCGGCGAGGTGGTGCCGACCCGCCGCAAGAGCCTGTGGGCGACCCTCTTCGGCAGCAGCGACGAGGACGAGGACGTGGAAGAGATCCGCGCCGCCTCCCGGCCAGGCCGCAATCTTCTCGCCTCGCGCTCGGCGGCGCCCGCACTGCCGCAGGATTATTACGCGAGCGATTCGAACGCCTCGGTCTTTGCGGCCCTCCGTGCCTCGGAGCAGCCGCGCCAGCAGGTCGTGGCCGCCCGTGCGGTCCCGGTCGTGCAGCCGAGACCCGAGCCTGAGCCGATGCCCGCTCCGTCTCCTGCGGCCATCGCAGCCGCCGCTCCGGCTCTGCGCGAGGACATCGCGCCGCCACCGCCGCTGCCGCCGACCCGCATCGCCGGGCTTCCGAGCACGGTTGCGACCCCGACCGGCCCGACTCTGGCCTGGCAGCAGGGCCCGTCGGGACAGGACGCAAATGCCGGATCGGGCCGCGAGATCGCCTTCGCCCCGATGCCGCCCCGGCGGCCGGATGACATCGTCGTGACCGGTGCCCTCGCCTATGCGCCGATCCCGCCAGCCCGGCCAAGCGCCCTCGCCCAGACGAATCCGATTCCCGGCATTCCGGAGTTGCGCGGAGCCACCCAGATGGCCGGTCTCCTCGCATCGAGCCAGCCGTCAGGGGTCCCGCTTCCCCCACCGCGCCCCGAGGCGCCTGCTCTGATCGTCGCCTCGGCCGCTCCGGTCGAAATCGCGGTCCCGGCGCCGGCCGCCCGTGAGGCCATCAAGGTCGACCGGCCGAAGGTTTCCGCCCCTGCCGCTGCCAAGGTGGCCCCCGCCAAGGATCCCGCCAAGGACAAGGGGCACGCTGCCGGCGCCCGCGCGCTCCTGACAGCTGGCCCCAGCCTCCGGATGGGCTTCTCGTCGAAGCCGCTGGGTGAACTGGCCACCAACCGCTTCACCGGCCCGGCGGTCAAGCCCCTGCCCCTGGTGCGTTGAGGCCCGGGCCGTTTGCCCGAGCCATCCGGACCGCCAAATCTCCTGTCACGCTGAAACATTCGCTCTCCGGCCGAGTATCCCCTTCATGACGAAGCGTAGTCTCATGCAGGCTGGAGGAAGCAGATGTCTGTCAAATCGTGGTCTGCCCTGATTCTTGCAGGCACAGTCCTAGCGGGGATAAGCGGCGCTTCCGCCCAGACGGGCGGCAGCCAGCCCGGCCATGCCCCCGGCATGTCCACTCCGGCGCCGAGTGTGGATACCGGCAATGCGGGAACCCGCCAGTTCCCGGTTCAGGAAACATCCGATCCCAAGGCGACCGGCACCACCGGCAATACCGGCTCGGCGGTCAATCCTCCGGGCAAGCCGCCCGGCACCATCACGCCGGGCCCCAAGAACGCCCTCGATGCCGATGTCAGCGGCCGGAACCCCTGCTATCCGGGGCAGCGCGGCCAGCCCACTGGCAGTACCAACCCCTCCGGCATGGCCAGCCGCTGTTGAGCCCTCCTGCCGGAGCCAAAAGAAAAGGCGGGGTTAAACCCCGCCTTCTGTCCAATCCGACCGGCCCGGCTCAGCCGACCATGCCCAGGGCCTGCATGTAGAGTTCGAGGATGGCCTCCTCCTCCTGCCGCTCGGCGTAGTCGCGCTTGCGGAGGGCAATGATCTTGCGCAGGACCTTGGTGTCGAAGCCGTTGCCCTTGGCCTCGGCGTAGACGTCCTTGATATCTCCGGCGATCCCGGCCTTTTCCTCTTCCAGGCGCTCAATGCGCTCGATGAAAGCTTTCAGTTGATCGGCTGCGACGGATTCGGTTTGAAAAGCTGCGTCATCCATAAATGTTGCCTTTGATTGAGGGCGCTGGCGCCGAGAGAGGTCGGGTGAAAGGATAAGGTCATTTGGTTGAAGCCGTTTTAATGGCTCGGCTTGGATTCTTCAAAGGCCTTGAGCTGCGCCCCCGTGGCCTCCCGCTGATGCTGCGCCTTCCACTCCTCATAGGGCATGCCGTAGACGTAGGTCCGGCTGTCGTCCTTGGAGAGGGGTACGCCGCTCATGTCGGCCGCCTCCTTCAGCCAGTTCGACAGACAGTTCCGGCAGAAGCCCGCCAGGTTCATGAGGTCGATATTCTGGACATCGGTCCGCTCCCGCAAATGCTCCAGGAGCCTGCGGAAGGCAGCGGCCTCGAGCCTGGTCCTCGTCTCGGAATCGATCTCGTTCATGGCGTCCTCCCCAAAATACGGCTTAGTGCCGGCGCAGGCGGTCGCGGGTGCGGGTCGGCTGCGGCGCCGGAAGCCTGCGTTTCGCATCGGCAACCAGGGGATCGAGAAGCCGGGCGAATCGCTCCGCCCATTCCTCCTGCCCCTCCTCCGCGGCGATCAGATCCTGCCGGATCTCGATCAGCGCGCTGGCGAGGCCGCGCCGCGTAGCGTGCCGGTCCACCGTGTCGCCGAGAAGCGCGCCATCGTAGGGCTCATTGTCCCCGACGACGAGTCCTTCCTCCGCCCGCAGGGCCTCGATCAACGGCACGGCGAAGCGCGCATCAGCGTCCCACAGGATTCCCACATGCCACGGCCGGGGCCAGCCGCGCCAGATGGGCGTGAAGCTGTGGACCGTGACGATCACAGGCGGGTGCCCCTCCGCCATCGCGCGCCCGATCGCCGCCGTGATCGCCGCATCGTAAGGGTCGTAGAAGCGCCGGATGCGGTCCTGCGTCTCCGCTTCGGAGATCCTGGCATTGCCGGGAACCACGGCACCGTCGGAAAGGCGCATGACGAGAGTGGGATCGTCCCGACCCCGGTTGGGGTCGATGATCAGGCGGGAAAAGCGGGTGAGCACCGCCGGCGCACCGAGGCGCCGGGCCAGGGAGCGCGTCACGCCGGCCGCTCCGATATCGTAGGCGATATGGCGCTGGAACTCCGTGTGCGGCAGCCCGAGATCGCCGAGATCCGGAGGCACGGTGTTGGAGGCGTGATCGCACAGGAGAAGGACGCCGGATGCGGCAGATCCCTCGATGGTCTCGACAGGCCAGGTCTCGAGAGCGAGGTCGTCGCGCAGAAGCGCAGGAGAAGCGGACATGACAGGAAAGGGTCAGCAGAGGTTTATGGACTGAAGGGGAGCCTTATCCCGCCTGGAGCATCGGACGACAAGCGGCGCATCGTCGCTTGCGGAAAACCGGGTCCACTTTTCCGCACGATACGCTAGGAAGACTGACAATGCGACCTTCTGCGCTGTGATTTGGCGGCGCGGCACCATCCCGATAAAGGCCCATGCCCTCTACTCCGACGTCCTCCACCCCCAGCCAGGCGCGCCTGGATACGGGCTTCGCATCGGCCTTCACGGCCCTCTGTCTCGGAGCGGTGGCGATGGGCATTTCGCCGATCTTCGTGCGCTATGCCTCCGCCGATGTGGGACCTTTCGCCAGCGCCTTCTGGCGCGTCTGCCTTGCGCTGCCGCTTCTCTATGCCTGGATGCGGATCGAGGAGGCGCGAGCGCCCAATGGCGCGCCGCGGGTCTCCTTCCCGAAGGCGACGATCTGGGCCGGCCTGGCCTTCACGGGGGATCTCTTCTTCTGGCACCTGTCGATCATCAACACGACCATCGCCAATGCCACCTTCTTCGCCACCACAGCACCATTCTTCGTGGTCATGGTCACCTGGCTGGTTCTGAAGCAGAGGGTCTCGAAGGGCACGATCGCCGGCCTCGGCATGTGTCTGCTCGGCGGCGTCGCTTTGATCGGCCAGAGCCTTCAGGTCGATCCGGCGCGGATCCGTGGCGATCTCTTCGGTCTTGCCACCGCCTTCTTCTTCGGCCTCTATTTCATCTTCGTCGGGCGGGCGCGGACCATGGCCGGCGCCGCGCGGGTCACCTTCGAGAGCGGATTGATCACCTCTGCGGCCCTCCTCGTCATCGCCCTCGTCCTCGATGGCCGCGTCCTGCCGCAGACAGGCCAGGGACTTGCCGCCCTCATCGCCATGGCCTTCATCAGCCACGCGGGCGGTCAGGGCCTTCTGGCCGTTGCGCTCGGGCGGCTGCCCCCGGTTTTTTCCTCGCTCGTCATCTTCCTGGAAGCAGTTGTCGCCGCCCTGTTCGGCTGGCTTCTCCTGGGCGAGGCCCTCAGTGCGGTTCAGGCGCTGGGCGGTGCCGCGATTCTCGCCGGAATCTGGGTGGCACGGCCAAGGCCGCGGAAGGCTTGAGGATGCCGCGCGTCGGCCCCTCCATAAAGAGAGGATTGTGCGAGCATCCATGGGAGCGGGACTTTTTCAGCGACCGCCATCGGATGATTTTCACCATGGGACTTGATGCGGCGCCTCTTCTGGCCGACAAGGATTCGACATACTTCCCGAAGCATTGTGCGTCTTCGTTATCCAAACCCACTTGAACACACACTCATGATTGCCGGATCGGTCCTATCGGCCCACAGCGGGCGGCGAAGCCTTGGGCTCGCGCTCCTTCTCCTCGGCGGAAGCCTTTTCGCCGCAAGCCCTGCCCGCGCCGACCTGCGCATGTGCAACATGACGTCGAGCCGCGTGGGCGTGGCGATCGGCTACCGCGACGGTCAGGGCTGGGTGACGGAGGGCTGGTGGAACCTGAATTCCCGCGGCTGCGAGACCCTGCTCAAGGGCCAGCTCGCAAGCCGGTTCTACTACGTCTACGCCATCGACTACGACCGCGGCGGCGACTGGAGCGGGCGCTCCTTCATGTGTACGCGGGAGCGGGAATTCACGATCCGTGGAACGGAAGATTGCCTCGCCCGAGGCTTCGATCGCAACGGCTTCTTCGAAGTCGATACAGGTGAACAGAAGAGCTGGACCATCCAGCTGACCGAAACAAATCGCCCGGGGGGGCAATGACATGAGACGCGTACGGCGCACGAAGATCCTTGCCACCTTGGGGCCGGCCTCGGAGAACCCGGAGATGGTGGCTAACCTGTTCCAGGCCGGCGCGGACGTGTTCCGCCTGAACATGAGCCATCTCCCCCGCGAGAAACTGAAGGAGCGGGTCGAGATGATCCGCAGCGTCGAGGCGAAGTTCAAGCGGCCCATCGCCATTCTCGCCGACCTCCAGGGCCCGAAGCTGCGCGTCGACGCCTTCGAGAACGACAGCGCGATGCTGGTGAAGGGCCAGACCTTCACCCTCGACAACAACAAGGCTCCCGGCAATGCGGAGCGCGTACATCTGCCCCATCCGGAAATCCTGTCTTCGCTCGAACCGGGCCACACGGTCCTGATCGACGATGGCAAGCTTCGCCTGCGCGTGAAGAGCGTGAAGCCGGGCTCCGCCGTCACGGTGGTCGAGGTCGCAGGCAAGATCTCCAACCGCAAGGGCGTGAGCCTGCCGGACACGGTGATTCCCGTCGCCGCCATGACCGACAAGGATCGCTCGGATCTCGAAGCCGCCCTCGACGCGGGGGTGGACTGGATCGCCCTGTCCTTCGTGCAGCGGCCCGAGGACGTCGCGGAGGTGAAGAAGGTGGCGCGCGGCCGCGCCCTCGTCATGTCGAAGCTCGAAAAGCCCCAGGCCATCGCCCGTCTCGATGAGATCATGGAGATTTCCGACGCGGTGATGGTGGCGCGCGGCGATCTCGGCGTCGAGATGCCCCTCGAGAAGGTGCCGGGCATCCAGAAGCGGATTGTTCGCGCAGCCCGCAGGCTCGGCAAGCCCGTCGTGGTCGCGACCCAGATGCTGGAATCGATGATTACCGCTCCGGTACCAACCCGCGCGGAGGTCTCGGACGTTGCGACTGCAGTCTATGACGGCGCCGACGCGGTGATGCTGTCCGCCGAGAGCGCCTCCGGGCAATATCCCATTGAAGCGGTGACCACCATGAACCGCATCGCCGAGGAGGTGGAGCAGGATCAGAGCTACTGGTCGATCGTCAAGACCCAGTCGACCGAGCCGGAAGCGACCGGGTCCGATGCCATCGCGGCCGGTGCGCACCAGATTGCCGACACCCTGCATCTCAAGACGATCGCCGCTTGGACGTCATCCGGCGCCACGGCTTTCCGCCTCGCCCGCGAACGGCCGAACTCCACGGTGCTCGCGTTGACGCCCAACATCCACACCGCCCGTCGCCTCGCCCTCGTCTGGGGGACGCATCCGATCCGCACCAAGGATGCGAGCGATATCGACGACATGGCGTTCCGCGCGTGCAAATTCGCCCTGCGCGAGGGATTTTCGGAGGTCAACGACCGCATCATCATCGTAGCCGGCGTTCCCTTCGGGACGCCGGGAGCGACCAACATGGTCCGGATCGCCTTCATCAACGCCGAGCACGCGGCCAAGGCCTGATTCCCTCCACGGCACCGTTCTTCGCGGCCGCCGGCGGCGGGCCCCTTCCCTCGCCCCGGTGGCCGGGGATCCGAGGCGAAGCGTCCTGCGATCCTGCCGGACAACAGCCCCTATGCGGATCAGGATCTAAAGGTCCTGGCCGTCGATATCTAGGCTGAGGCGGGACACGATGGTCTGGATGGAGGGCGTCTGGGGGTTGATCTGCAACACCCGGCGGTAGGCCGCGAGGGCCTGCGCCTTCTCGTCGGAAGCCATGAACAGGTGGCCGAGCGCAGTCCAGGCCCCGAAATGGCGCGGCTCGAGCTTCACCGCCTGATGCAGGTCCGCCAGCGCGCCCACGGGATCGTCGAGCATGTAGAACACGAGCGCACGCCGGTACCAGGCCTCGGCCCATTGCGGTTCAAGGGCCAGGATCCGGTCGAGCATCTCGATGCACAGGGGGTAGTCCTTCTCGTCGAGGGCCTTTGCGACGCGGGTCAGGAGAAGGTCGGCCGTATCGGAGCCGGATCGGGACAGGCGCCGCTCGATGAGGGATGCGACGCCATCCGCCTCCCGTTCACTGCCGGCCTTGGCCAGACGCTCGAACAGGCTGTCCAGCGTCACCGCCCGGGGGGCCGGGCGGCTGTGGGGCGGGCGGGGAGATGGGGCGCGCAGATCATCCTGCGCCAGAACCGGCGCGGACAGGCCCAGCAATGCGGTCGAAAGCAACGCGAAAAAGCGCATGCCGGGATTCTAGGATCCCGGCATGCGCCGTCAATTCATAAAAGCGTGCGGCGAAGCCGCAGCGCCAAGCTCAGCCCTGGCGAGCCTTGTAGCGCTTCTGGGTCTTGTTGATGATGTAGATGCGACCCTTGCGACGAACCAGCTGGTTGTCGCGGTGACGGCCGCGGAGCGACTTCAACGAGTTACGGATCTTCATGTCCGATCTCCTGCAGCAGCCTCTCGGGAAGGCCGACAAAAAGAAAATGGTGGGCGCGGCTGGGATCGAACCAGCGACCCCTACGATGTCAACGTAGTGCTCTCCCGCTGAGCTACGCGCCCGTGAAACGGCGAAGTTTTGGGTCCCGCTTCAGGTGTGGAGCGCGATATACCGGCTAGCGGGCGGGGACGCAAGCCATGATCACGACCTTTTTCAGGCCGCCATCATTTTATCGACCTCGTTCACCAGATCGCGCAGATGGAAGGGCTTCGACAGCACCTTGGCTTCCCGCGGAGCCTGGGAATCCGGGTTGAGCGCAACCGCCGCGAAACCGGTGATGAACATCACCTTGATGTCCGGATCGAGCTCGGTCGCCCGGCGCGCCAGCTCGATGCCATCCATTTCCGGCATGACGATGTCGGTCAGGAGAAGCTCGAAGGGTTCCTCGCGCAGCCGGTTATAGGCCGAGAGGCCGTTGTCGAACGAGGCCACGTCGTAGCCCGCGTTCTCCAGCGCCTTCACCAGGAAGCGGCGCATGTCGTTATCGTCTTCGGCAAGAATGATCTTCATCGCCGCCAACCTCGAATCGTCACGAACATCTCCCGTCTTGATGCCTGCTCGGGGTAAATAAGCCGTGAAAGAACGACGCAGTATGCCCACGATATTGCCATGGACAGAATATGGCGCTGCCTTACACTAACCCCAGCCCTTTCCCTGTCATCAACTCAAGACCTGTCACAAACCGGATGCGGCCCATCATCACCGACGAGTTCGAGCCTCCCTTTGTCGTCATCGAGCCAGCTGGCCAGACGGCTCCCTTCGTCTTCAACGTGCCTCATGCCGGAGCCGTCTACCCCGCGACTTTCCTGGCCTCGTCGCGTCTGGACGCCTTGGCCCTGCGCCGGTCGGAGGATGCCTTCGTCGACGAGTTGTTCGCTGCGGCAGTCGCTCTTGGCGCTCCCCTGATGACAGCCCGCTTCCCGCGGGCCTATCTGGATCTGAACCGGGAGCCCTACGAACTCGATTCGCGCATGTTCGACGGTCGCCTGCCGCCTTTCGCCAATACCCGCTCGATGCGCGTGGCAGGCGGGCTCGGCACCATTCCCCGGATTGTTGCCGACGGGCAGGAGATCTATGCCGGTCGCCTGCCGGTCGACGACGCTCTTCAACGGATCGAATGGCTCTACAAGCCCTATCACCGCATGCTGCGGCAGCTCATCCGTCGCACGGCCCAGACTTTCGGCCAGTCCTTCCTGATCGACTGCCATTCCATGCCCTCTACCAGTGTCAGCCGGGAGGAAGGCGCCAAGGCCGATATCGTTCTGGGCGACCGCTACGGGACCAGCTGTGCGCCTGTGCTGATCGACCTCGTGGAAACCGCCCTGCGGGGCCGCGGCTACACCGTTGTCCGCAACAAGCCCTATGCCGGAGGCTTCATCACCGAACATTATGGCGAGCCTGCCCTCGATCGACATGCCCTTCAGGTCGAAATCAACCGCTCCATCTATATGGATGAGCGGAACCTGGAGAAGAAGCGTGGCTTCGATACCCTGGCGGAGGACCTCGCCTTCGCCTTTTCCCAGGTCATCCGGGATCTCGCGGGCGAAGAGAGCCCCCGGCGGATCGCGGCGGAATGAGCCGGGAGGCGGGGTCCAGGCAGAAAAAAAGGCCGCCCTTGCGAGCGGCCCGGAGTTTAGGGAGGAAACGCCCAAGAAGGGCTGCGGCAGGGCGACGCCATCGCCATGCCGCACTGCAATATGTAGTTTCCACATGAACCGTCGGCAAGATTAAAAGGGCAGCATTGCTGCCCTTTTTTGTCTCACCCTCTGGCCGTCGGACATTTCGTCGTCAGGATCCGGCTTCTCCCGGCCGCATTGCGGAAGCGGCGCCTTTTGCCACACCTGCGCCCCGTGTCATGCGGATGAAATACATCGGAAATATCGGCACTTGGATGTTGAGCCGATATGATAAAGACGACTTGGATCTCCTGGACGACAGGCAAAGCGCTCCTTCGCACTGCCCCCGATGGTTTCCGCTCTATCTGGCAGGGGCTGGGTTGATGGGCGTGATCTGGCATCAGATCTTTCAATAGCCGTCCGGGCTCGCCTGCCCGCCAATGGCCAAGTCGAAGGGATCCGCCTCGGATCGACGAACCTCGACGGTTAGCAGGCCTGCCAGCAGGTGTGCGAGCGTGCGAGCCCAATCACTCGCGCAAGAAAAAAGGCCGCCCTTGCGAGCGGCCCGAAGTTTAGGGAGGAAACGCCCAAGAAGGGCTACGATACGGCGACGCCATCGCCATATCGCACTGCACAATATAAAGTGCGCCGCACAATTTTCAAGCGCAAAATTGCAGGAAGCTATGCTCTACCGACATGACTGGCTGGATGTGGATCGATAGCCCTGGCATAAATGGCAAGGCTGAGCAGCATCCAGGCCGCCAGAGCACCAAAAACCAGTCGGTATCCGTCAGGCGGATATCCCCCGCCCTGCTCGCGCCCGACCATGTCCATGAGCACCCCGGTCACGCTCTGGGACAGGAAGGCACCGCCGATCGTGCCCACATTCATCAGGGTGATGCCGCGTCCAGTCAGGGATTGCGGGAACAGGGACCTGCCATGCGCCGTCAGGATCGGCGTTACGGCCACCGAGAGGCCGAAGAGGACGAACCATACCATGGTCCGCCGGAGGTCCAGGGGAAGCGTTGCCGCGACCGCCAGCAGCAGCACGGTTGCCGTACCGCCGGCCAGAACCGGCCTCCTGTAGCTTCGCCACAAGCGGTCCGCAGCGCCCCAAAGGAACAGTCCGGCCATCTGCGCGGCCGCTCCAGCGAGAAGGATTGTGCCCTTCTGGGTCGTATCGGCGCCATGCACATCCGCCAGCCATGGCCCGCCCCAGAGGCCGATGATGGTGGCGAAACAGGAATAGGTCGTCAGGTGCATGAAGAAGACGGACCGGAAGGAGCGAACCCTCAGCGCCGCGAGAACACCCCGCAAGGCATCGGGCCAGGTTTCCCGCTCGGCCCCGACAGGATTGTCCCGGGGCACGGCTCGTACGAGCATGAGGGCGATGGCGGCGGTCAACACGGCCACTGCCAGGAATGTTTCACGCCAGCCCAGCAGGGCAGCTGAGGCTGCAAGCGGAGCCGTGGCGGACAGAGTGCCGAGATTCGCGAAACCCATCTGCAGGCTCGTCAGCCTGGCAAAGCGCTCCGGCGGGAAGCGCCGGGCATAGATCACCAGCGGTGCCATGAAGAAGGTGGAGCAGCCGAGCCCCATCAGGCCTCTTGCCGCAATCAGCACCGAGGCGGAGGGAGCGACGGCAAAGAGCGCCGTCCCGGCGACCGCGACCACCGACGTTGCCAGCATGACCCGCTTGGGGCCGTAGCGGTCGATCGCGATCCCGACCGGGATCTGAGCCGCGGCGAAGACGAGAAAGAACACGCTGGAGAGAAGACCGAGTTCCGTGGCCGAAAGGCCGAGTTCTGCGGACAGGTTTCCGGCGATGACCCCGACGGAATTGCGCAGGAACTGGCTGATCGCATAGATCGAGACGAGGGCGGCGATGAGGAGTGCAGCCGGCGCCGGCCGGCGGCCCGATACGGCCAAAGGTTCGGAATTCATGCTTTTGTGCTCGATGGAACGCAGCCGTCTCTTGCCGCAGGACGAACGCTTGATAAAAGCGGAACAGGAACCGCCAGCCAAGCCCGTTGGCGCCGAAGACAGTGGATCAGGGGCAGAGGATGTCGAGCATCATGAGGCTCATCGACTTCACGCAGTTCGTCAATGAGCTCGCCACCGTATCGGGCCAGGCGATCCTCCCCTTCTTCCGCAGCGCGATTGCCGCCGAGGACAAGTCGCGAGGTGGCGCCTTCGATCCGGTGACCGAGGCTGACCGGGCGAGCGAAGCCACCATGCGCCAGCTGATCAAGCGCACCTTCCCGACCCACGGCATCGTCGGGGAGGAGTTCGGCTCGGAACGGGAGGACGCGGAATATGTCTGGGTCCTCGACCCCATCGACGGCACCCGCGCCTTCATCGCCGGCCTGCCGACCTGGGGCACCCTGATCGGCCTGACCCGGAACGGGAAACCGGCCTTCGGGATGATGCACCAGCCCTTCACGGGCGAACGCTTCTTCGGTGACGGCGGCCGCTCGACCTATGGCGGCCCTGGAGGCGAGCGCAGGCTGACGACCCGGCGCTGCGCCTCGCTCAAGGACGCCGTCATGTCCACCACCAGCCCGAAACTGTTCGCGGGCGAGGAGTTGCGGGCCTATGACCGTGTCGAAAGCGTGACGCGCCTCGCCCGCTACGGCTGCGATTGCTACGCCTATTGCATGCTGGCGGCCGGTCATATCGATCTCGTGGTCGAATCCGGCCTGAAACCCTACGACATCGTCGCCCTGATCCCGATCATCGAGGGGGCCGGCGGAATCGTCACGTCCTGGGACGGCGGATCAGCCGCTCAGGGCGGCCGCATCGTCGCGGCTGGCGACCGCCGCATCCATGCGGCCGCCGTCGAGCTCCTCAGCCGGTAGGCGCTCTTCCACCGTCTCGCTCTCGGCAACGAGCGCGGCCGTCAGATCCGGGCTGCCCGGGACAAAGGCGTCAAAGGCGGCCCAGAACTGCTCACGGATCGCGTCCCGTTCCATCATGATCTCGTGTTTGGCCCCAGGAATGACGATGGCATGCCCCGCCTTCAGGCGGGAGGCGAGACGCTCCGTGGCGGGCGTCGCGCAGACGGGATCGGCGCCCGCCGCGAGGATCAGGGTCGGCAGGCGGATCTTCAGGGCATAGGCCGGATCTGTGAACCGCTTCATGAAGCGGAAGGCCGAATCGAGCCAGGCGACGGTCGGGGCGCCGATGGCGCCCGCTCCGATGGCGCTCGCAGCCTCGGCATTGCGGGCGTAGCGTCCAGGGTCGCCTGTCAGCCGGTTCCCCTTGAAGGGCATGGTCGAGATGGAGGTCTCGCCGCCTCCCGGGACGAAGGCCCTGCCGAAGCCCAGCCACCGCAAGATGCGGACCATGACCGCCGCCATTCGTGGCATCCGGATCATGCTGAGCGCGATCATCGGCGTCGTCGTCACGAGCCGGCGAAAGGGCAGCCAGCTCTCGTGCGCGGCGCTCAGCGCAATGGCGCCGCCCATGGAATGGGCAAGGGCGAAATGCGGCTCCGGCATGTAGGGCACGAGCACCTGGTCTCTCACCGCCTCGAGATCATGCCGGAAATCTGCGAAGCGTCGCACATGGCCCTTGCGGGCATTCCTCACCTGACGCTCCGAGAGCCCCTGCCCGCGCCAATCGAACGCGACGACGGCGAAGTCCCGCTGGAGCAGCTCGCCGATGACTTCAAAATACTTCTCGATGAACTCCGCCCGGCCCTGGAGCACGCAGACGGTTCCCCGTGCCGTCCCGGATTCCGGCAACCAGTACGCGGTGCGAAGGGTCAGGCCGTCCCTGGTCTTCACGCCGATGAGGGACGGCTCGGCCGGCACGGGATTGTTCGGGGTCGGGACGAGCTGCACGGGGACAGGTTCTCGGTGAGCGGAGACAGCCCTCTTTATAGGGCATTTTCGCTCCGGGCCACTGACTTTCCGCACACCTCTTGACAGTAAAAATGCCTATTCCCACATCTGAATCGTGCCGGCCACGATTGGCGGCACGAACCCATGATCCAGCCTCTCAGGTGGATCGCCCTGCATGTTGCTCAGATGGAGAATATGCCATGCGCCAATATGATCTTGCCCCCCTCTACCGCAACACGGTCGGCTTCGACCGTCTTTTCTCGATGCTTGACCAGTTCGTCGGCGTCGATGCGGCTCCCAGCTATCCGCCCTACAACATCGAACGCACGGGCGAGAACGCCTACCGGATTTCCGTTGCCGTCGCGGGCTTCACGGACAAGGACCTTGCCATCGAGGTGAAGGAGAATACCCTGTCGATCCGTGGAGAGAAGAAAGTCTCGGAAGAGCGCAAGCCCGACGTTCTCTATCAGGGCATTGCGGCGCGCACCTTCGAGCGGCGCTTCCAGCTCGCAGACGGCGTCCAGGTACTGGGCGCGGCTCTTGAGAACGGACTGCTCCATGTGGACCTTGTCCGGCAGATTCCGGAAGCCAAGAAGCCCAAGCTCATTCCGATCGGCACCCAGGCCGCGGCCCGGACCATCGAGGCCCAGCAGGCCGCGTAACCCCGTCACGGCTCCGACCGCACAAAAAAGCGCCCCGGCGAAGACCGGGGCGCAATATTTTTCGTTTCTTGATTTTTCAGGCCTGATCCTGTGAGTCCCGCTGGGGCTGGAGGTACCCCGTTGTTAGGTCTCGCGGGGAGGTTTCGTCAGAGAATGCGGCAGGGTTAGGGCGAGGTCATTCCGCCGCCTGGCGCGACACGGCCCCACGGGCGATGTCCAAGAACCGCCGCACGTCCTCCTCCGGGGTGGCGAAGGACGTCACGAGCCGGACCAAGGCCTCGTCGGCGCTTATCTTTTCCCCTTGGGGCAGACTCGCTTCCGTCCAGCCTCCGAACGCGGCTCCGGCTGCCTTCAGAGCCTCAGCGACTTTCTGTGGAAGGATGGGGAAAACCTCGTTCGCCTGGACCGGCCAGGGAATGCGGACACCGGGGAGTTGCTTCAGCCCGTCCGCGAGATGCGCCGCCATCCGGTTGGCGTGCCGTGCATTTCCCAGCCAATGGTCCCCCTCGAAATAGCCCTCCAGCTGCGCGGCGATGAGACGCCCCTTGGAGATGACCTGTCCCGCCCGTTTGCATCTGTAGTCCAGCCCCTCCGCCAATTCCGGCTTGAACACCACGATGACCTCCGCCATCAGGCAGCCATTCTTGGTGGCGCCGAAGGACAGGATGTCGACGCCCTGCTTCCAGGTCATTTCGGCGGGTGTACACCCGAGCGAGACCAGCGCGTTCACGAAGCGGGCTCCGTCCATGTGGAGCGCCATGCCGCGGTCGCGGCAGACGGCGCTCAGGGCCGCGATCTCATCGAGCGCGTAAACCGTGCCGCATTCCGTCACCTGGGAGATCGAGAGCGCCTTGGGCGGCATCTGCTTGATCGATTTCGGCAGGCTCTCGAGGTAGGAGCGGACCGTTCGGGGATCGAGCTTGGCGGCGACGCCCGGCAATCCGATGAGCTTGGCCCCGTGCATGAAGAATTCCGGTGCGCCGCACTCGTCGTCGATGACATGGGCCTCCTGGTGACACACGCAAAGCCCCCAGGGCGGCACGGCGGCCGACAATGCGAGCGCATTGGCAGCCGTGCCCGTCGTCACGAGGAAGACGGAGACGTCGCGTTCGAAGATTTCGGCGAAGCGGGCCTTGATGCGCAGGGTGATCTCGTCGGCGCCGTAGGCTGCCATCGATCCGGCATTGGCCCGCATGAGAGCCTGCATCACGGGCGCGCTGGCGCCCACGATATTGTCGCTCGCAAAATTCATGAATCAGCTCCTTATGCCCTGCAGCCTCCCGACAGAAGCCATCATGTCAAGGACGTTGACCCATCGGCGAAGCCTTTCGTTCCGAAAACCCCAAACCACGCCTTTGTTACATTCCGGAGGTCCGGCTTGAAACTTTTGTCTAAAACTTTTCTAAACCCTCTTGTGCAGGGCCAGGAGTTCTGGCAATTTGCCGGCATTAGGACAGCGATGCTGTCCCATCTGGGCGCCTGCGCCCTTTCGTCCCTGAGGTTTTCTTGATGCTTCGCTCGACGCGAACGAAACGAGATACCAACAAAGCTGCCCGCAAAACGTGGGCGGAACGGGCGACTCTGGGCTGAACTCGAGCCCAAGGCAGCCCGCGAGGAGCGGGCTCCCTGCCAGGACCCGACCCTCCAAGAAACGCAAGAAGCGGCGGGCTCCGGATCTTCTTCCACATCCGGCGGACCCAAATGCCGCCCTGAACGACCTTTATGACCTGTTCGCGTGGATGCGAGGACCTGGAATGACCGATGAGCCGATGAAGAGCCTGACGACCGAAGCCTCCAGCCGCGCGGCCGCCACGACGGATCCGGCCCGCGTCGTGCAGGATCCTGCACTCCCTGTCAGGCAGGGTCTCTACGATCCCGCCCAGGAGAAAGATTCCTGCGGCGTCGGTTTCATTGCCGACATGAAGAACCGCGCCTCGCACGCCATCGTCGAGCAGGGCCTGCAGATTCTTCTCAACCTCGACCATCGCGGCGCGGTCGGCGCGGATCCGAAGACCGGCGACGGCTGCGGCATCCTGGTGCAGGTGCCGCACAAGTTCTTCATGGCGGAGTGCGCCAAGCTCGGCATCTGGCTGCCGGGGGCCGGCGAGTACGGCGTCGGCCAGTTGTTCATGCCGCGCGATCCGGAAGGTGCGAAGCTCGTCGAGGAGATCGTCACAAAGGCGATCACGGACGAGGGTCTGCATGTTCTCGGCTGGCGCGACGTGCCGGTCGATTCCAGCGACCTCGGCGACAGCGTCAAGACATCCGAGCCTCTGCACCGGCAGATCTTCGTCGGCAAGGGCAAGGGGATGGACGACCAGGAGACCTTCGAGCGCCGCCTGTTCCTGGCGCGAAAGGTGATCTCCAACGCCGTATACGACATGAAGGACCCGCGCACCACGGGCTATTACCCAGTCTCGCTCTCGTCGCGGACCATCGTCTACAAGGGCATGGTTCTGGTGACGCAGCTCGGGAACTACTATCTCGACCTTCAGGACCCGCGCTTCGAGAGCGCCATTGCCTTGGTCCATCAGCGCTTCGCCACCAACACCTTCCCGACCTGGCAGCTCGCGCATCCCTATCGCATGGTTGCCCATAACGGCGAGATCAACACGCTGCGCGGCAATGTGAACTGGATGGCGGCGCGCCAGGCCTCGGTCGATTCCGAGCTGTTCGGCAACGACATCTCGAAGCTCTGGCCGATCTCCTACGAAGGCCAGTCGGACACGGCCTGTTTTGACAACGCCCTCGAATTCCTGGTGCGCGGCGGATATTCGCTGGCCCACGCCATGATGATGCTGATTCCCGAGGCCTGGGCCGGAAATCCGCTCATGGACGAGTCCCGCCGCGCCTTCTACGAGTATCATGCCGCCCTCATGGAGCCATGGGATGGCCCCGCCGCCGTGTGCTTCACCGACGGCAAGCAGATCGGCGCGACGCTCGACCGCAATGGTCTGCGGCCGGCGCGGTATCTCGTGACCGATGACGGCCTGGTGGTTCTGGCCTCCGAGATGGGCGTGCTTCCGATTCCGGAGGAGCGGATCGTCGAGAAGTGGCGCCTGCAGCCCGGCAAGATGCTCCTGATCGACCTGGTGCAGGGCCGCATCGTCTCCGATGACGAGATCAAGCGTCAGCTCTCCGAAGCGCATCCCTATAAGGACTGGCTGAAGCGGGCGCAGATCGTGCTCGAGGATCTGAAGCCCGTCCAGGCGCGCGAGTCGCGCACGGACGTGTCGCTGCTCGACCGCCAGCAGGCCTTCGGCTACACGCAGGAAGACCTGAAGCTGCTGATGCAGCCCATGGCCGTCACTGGACAGGAAGCGGTCGGCTCCATGGGATCGGATACGCCGATCTCCGCGCTCTCCAGCCGGCCGAAGCTGCTCTATACCTATTTCAAGCAGAACTTCGCCCAGGTGACGAACCCGCCGATCGATCCGATCCGCGAGGAGCTCGTCATGAGTCTCGTCTCGTTCATCGGGCCGCGCCCGAACATCCTCGACCTCGAAGGGACCTCGCGCCGCAAGCGCCTGGAAGTGCGCCAGCCGATCCTCACCAACGAGGATCTGGAGAAGATCCGCTGCATCGGCCATTTCGAGGACCGCTTCGACACCAAGACCCTCGACATCACCTACCCCGCCGAGCTCGGCGCAGCGGCGCTCGACGGCGCGCTCGACCGGCTCTGTGACCGTGCGGAGGCCGCCGTTCACGGCGGCTACAACATCATCATCCTCTCCGACCGCATGGTCGGTCCGGACCGCATTCCGATTCCGGCGCTGCTGGCGACGGCGGCGGTTCACAACTACCTCATCCGCAAGGGGCTGCGCACCTCGGTCGGTCTCGTGGTGGAGTCGGGAGAGCCACGCGAAATTCATCACTTCGCGTGTCTTGCCGGCTACGGCGCGGAGGCGATCAATCCCTATCTTGCATTCGAGACGCTCCTCTCCATCAAGGGCGAGATGCCGCCGGAAGTCGACGAGGACGAGATCGTCCATCGCTATATCAAGGCCATCGACAAGGGATTGCTGAAGGTGATGTCGAAGATGGGCATCTCCACCTACCAGTCGTATTGCGGCGCGCAGATCTTCGACGCCGTCGGCCTGAAGTCCGACTTCGTGAACCGCGATTTCTTCGGTACGGCGACGATGATCGAGGGTATCGGCATGGACGAGGTTGCAGCCGAGACTGTGCAGCGTCATCGCGATGCGTTCGGCGAGGCGCCGGTTTATCGCAACATGCTCGATGTGGGCGGCGAATACGCCTACCGCATCCGCGGCGAGGAACATGCCTGGAATCCGGACACGGTCGCGACGCTTCAGCATGCTGTGCGCCTCAACGCGCAGGATCGCTATCGCGAATTCGCTCGACTGGTGAACGAACAGGACAAGCACCTCAAGACGATCCGCGGCCTCTTCCGCATCAAGTACGCCGAGGAGACCGGGCGGACTCCCGTGCCACTCGAGGACGTCGAGTCCGCCCAGGAGATCGTGAAGCGCTTTTCGACAGGCGCCATGTCCTTCGGTTCGATCTCGAAGGAAGCGCATGAGACGCTGGCGCTCGCCATGAACACGATCGGCGGCAAGTCCAACACCGGCGAGGGCGGCGAGGAGCCCGAGCGCTTCAAGCCCCTGGCCGACGGGCGCTCCAAGCGTTCTGCGATTAAGCAGGTGGCATCGGGCCGCTTCGGCGTGACGACGGAGTATCTCGTCAACGCCGACATGATGCAGATCAAGGTGGCCCAGGGCGCAAAGCCCGGCGAGGGCGGGCAGCTTCCGGGACACAAGGTCGACGCGAAGATCGCGCGTGTGCGTCACTCGACGCCGGGCGTCGGCCTCATCTCGCCGCCGCCACACCACGACATCTATTCCATCGAAGACCTGGCGCAGCTCATCTTCGACCTGAAGAACGTCAATCCGACCGCGGACGTGTCGGTGAAGCTGGTGTCGGAGGTCGGCGTCGGCACGGTGGCCGCAGGCGTCGCCAAGGCCCGGGCCGACCACATCACCATCTCGGGCTTCGAGGGCGGGACGGGAGCCTCTCCCCTCACCTCCCTCAAGCATGCGGGTTCACCGTGGGAGATCGGACTTGCGGAAACGCAGCAAACCCTGGTGTTGAACCGCCTGCGCGGCCGCGTCGCGATCCAGGCAGACGGCGGCCTGCGCACCGGGCGCGATGTCGTGATCGCGGCCCTGCTCGGGGCCGACGAATACGGCTTCTCCACGGCGCCCCTGATCGCGGCCGGCTGCATCATGATGCGCAAATGCCATCTCAACACATGCCCGGTCGGAGTCGCGACGCAGGACCCGGTTCTTCGCAAGCGCTTCAAGGGCCTGCCCGAGCACGTCATCAACTACTTCTTCTTCGTCGCCGGGGAAGTGCGCGAAATGATGGCGGAGATGGGCTTCCGCTCCCTGGACGAGATGATCGGTCAGTCGGACCTGCTCGACAAGAACGGGGCCATCGACCACTGGAAGGCGAACGGTCTCGACTTCAGCAGGCTCTTCCATAAGCCGGAGGCCGGGCCGGGCGTCGCCATCCGCCATACGGAGCGCCAGGTCCACCCGATCGCCGACGTTCTCGACCGCACCTTCCTGGCGAAAGCCGGTCCGGCTCTGGATCACGGTGAGCCAATCGTCATCGAGGAAAAGGTCCGCAGCGCCGATCGCGCCGTCGGCGCCATGCTCTCCGGCGCGGTCGCCAAGCGCTACGGCCACGAGGGCCTGCCCGACGATACGATCACCGTGAAGCTCAAGGGCACGGCGGGGCAGAGCTTCGGCGCGTGGCTCGCGGCCGGAATAACCCTCGCCCTCGAGGGCGAGGCCAACGACTATGTCGGCAAGGGCTTGTCCGGCGGCAAGCTCATCATCAGGCCGTCCGCCGAGACGAGGGCTGCGCCGGAGCGGTCGATCATCGTCGGCAACACGGTGATGTATGGGGCCATTGCAGGCGAGGCTTACTTCCGCGGCGTCGCGGGCGAACGCTTCGCCGTGCGCAATTCCGGCGCCATCGCGGTGGTGGAAGGGACGGGCGACCACGGCTGCGAATACATGACCGGCGGTCTCGTCGTCGTTCTCGGCCAGACCGGCCGCAATTTCGCGGCAGGCATGTCGGGCGGCATCGCCTATGTCCTCGACGAGGATGGGACGTTCGGCAAGCGGTGCAACCTCTCCATGGTCGATCTCGAGCCCGTAGAGGAAGAGGAGGACCTGATGCGCCGGGTCCTGCATCATGGCGGCGACCTGGAGACCAAGGGACGGATCGACATCCTCGCCAACATGTCGGGATCGGACGAGGAGCGGCTGATGCAGCTCATCTCCAATCACCACACCTATACGGGCTCGGCGCGCGCCAAGGAGATCCTCGACAACTGGGCCACCTACCGCACGAAGTTCGTGAAGGTGATGCCCGTCGAATATCGTCGTGCGCTACAGGAAATGGATCGGCTGCGTACCTTGCAGGCGGCGGAATAAGGACTCAGGGGCATTCCAATGGGCAAGGTCACAGGCTTTCTCGAATACGACCGTCAGGAGCAGAAGTATCAGCTCGCCGGCGAGCGCGTGCGTCATTTCCGCGAGTTCACGCTGCCGCTCGACGACAACGACCTGAAGAAGCAGGCGGGGCGCTGCATGGATTGCGGCGTTCCCTTCTGCCACGGGCCGACGGGCTGCCCCGTGCACAACCAGATTCCGGACTGGAACGATCTCGTCTGGCAGAACGACTGGGAAGAGGCGGCGCGCAACCTGCATTCCACCAACAACTTCCCCGAATTCACGGGCCGGATCTGTCCGGCCCCATGCGAGGAAGCCTGCACCCTCAACCTCGAAAACCAACCGGTCACCATCAAGACCATCGAGCAGGCCATCGCCGACAAGGCCTGGGAGATGGGCTGGATCAAGCCGGAAACCATCGAGGTCTCCACCGGCAAGCGCGTCGCGGTCATCGGATCGGGCCCGGCAGGTCTCGCGGCCGCGCAGCAGCTCGCCCGCGCCGGCCACGAGGTGCATGTCTATGAGCGTCAGGCAAAGCCGGGCGGACTGCTTCGCTACGGCATTCCCGACTTTAAGATGGAAAAGTATCATATCGACCGCCGCGTGAAGCAGATGGAGGCCGAGGGCGTTGTCTTTCATTGCGGCGTCAATGTCGGCGTCGATAAGAGCTTCGCCTCGCTGCACAACGAATACGAGGCCGTGCTCTTTGCGGGAGGCGCCGAGGATCCGCGCAATCCCGATCTGCCGGGCCAGGATCTCGTGGGCGTCCATTTCGCGATGCCCTACCTGACCCAGTCGAACAAGCGGGTCGGCAACGAGGATGTCTCGAACGAGCCAATCCTGGCTGCCGGGAAGCATGTGGTCGTGATCGGCGGTGGCGATACCGCCTCGGACTGCGTCGGCACCGCCTTCCGTCAGGGCGCTCTCTCGGTGACGCAGCTCGATATCCGGCCCAAGCCTCCCGAGCGCGAGGACAAGCTGACCGTATGGCCCTATTGGCCGACCAAGATGCGCACCTCGTCCAGCCAGGCCGAGGGTGCGGAGCGTGAGTTTCAGGCGGCGACGCTGGGCATCGAGGGCAAGAAGGGCCGTGTCATCGGGGTGCAATGCGCCCGTGTCGACGAGAAGCGCCAGCCGATCGCGGGGACCGAGTTCGTGATCAAGGCGGACCTCGTGTTCCTCGCCATCGGCTTTGCCGGATCCGTGAAGGAAGGACTTCTCGAACAATCCGGCGTTGCTCTCGACCGGCGTGGCAATGTGATCGCCAGCGATCAGGACTACAAGACAACGAGCGACAAGACGTTCGTCGCGGGCGACATGCGCCGCGGCCAGTCCCTCGTGGTCTGGGCGATCCGGGAAGGTCGGCAGGCGGCGCGCGCCATCGACGAGTACCTGATGGGATCGAGCGACCTGCCGCGCTGACGCTCAGACCTGGAATCGCTCACTTGCTCGTCCGCCCGGATCCATCCGGGCGGATTTTTTGTCGACGCGCCCCGCCGGCGGTCATGGAAAGAGGGGCCGCCGCCCGGCCTGGTTCCGAAAACCCATCGAACGATCCTACAAGGGCGGCCAACGGAAATCGTCTGCGCGGCCCGGTCTGGTGCTGGGAGCGATGCCGTTCCTCAGGGCGCGCTGAATGGGATAGGCCTGATCCCCGGTGAGCTTCGGCTTGGTGGAGATGAGGGTGCCACTCGGGGTCACCTCAGGCCGATTGAGGGGAAGAACCGGCCCGATCAGGGGTTTCGACGGTAGCGAAACAGGGCTCGCCGCCTCCGGCAGGGCCGGAAGGGCCGCTTCGATCGAAGAAGGCTGGGCCGCGTCCGGCGAGCCCTCGACTGGATGCGGCAAGGCCGCGCTCGCGGCACCGCCCTGGCCGGCGGAGATGATCCGCTTGATTTCCGCATCCGCGAAATGGGCCAGCTTGCGGGCGCCCGCTTTGGTGAAGAGCACTCCGTCATTGGTCCGGAGCTTGGCCGGCTGACCGTCAATATCGGGCCCGGTCGCCGTATAGCGATTGTCCTCGTCCACGAAGCCCGGCCAGATATCCACATAGGCCCCGCCGTTACGCTGGACGCTCTCCCGGAAGATCTCGTTCATAGCGAGCAGATCCTCGGATGCGGCCTCGCTCTTCCATGGAGGCAGACCGATCCAGATCACGGGAATGCCGCGCTCCCTGAAGACGCCCATGACGGCATCGATGCGCTGGCGATAGGCCTCACGCCATGCGCGCGACAGCGGCTCGTGCTCGCCGCTCGGGTCTTTGACCGGCACTCGATCCTTTGCGCCGATCATCATCACGGCAAGACTGGCCTTCTGGCCGCCGTCGAGGACCTCGCGGATGTATTTCGGCCATTCCTCCGCGTCCGAGTGCAAGAGACCGCCATCCTCCCTGGTCTTGCGGACGACTGCGACATCGTCCGAATCCGCGTAAAGGTCGGCAATGCCCTGGCCCGCATACCCGGCAAGCGCATCGCCGAAGACAACCACCTGCGTCGCCGCATCGAGCTTGGGCTTTTCCTGTCGGGTCACGGTCACGGGCGGGGGCGCGGGCCGGCGCGGTCGGGCGACAGGCTTCCGGACGGGAGCAGGCGGCTCCTCGGGCACGCCGAACAACCGCCGCAGGCTGAACCCCGGCTGTGCAGGCTGGACAAGCTTGCCGGGATAATAGCCCGGGGGATAGGCGCGCATGTCCCTCCGGCCTGGAGGCGGCGCGGCGCCATAGGGAGCATATTGCGGCGGATAGCCCGGCTGCGCGTACGCCGCGAGGCTGCCGGCCAGGAAAAGCGGCAGCATCGTCAGCAACAGGCGAGGCACAGACATCACACGCATCGGCGGTTTCCCTCGGGAAGCGGGCCCGGCCCTTTTATAGGGCCTCGCCGAGGTCCCGTCAGCGGGCCGCGCGCAATTCTCGCAGGACGGCCAGATCGGCGTAGCCGTCCGGGACCAATCCGCGCCTCAGCTGGAAGTTCCTGACCGCTTCTCTGGTCTTCGAGCCGAACTTCCCGTCCGCATCACCCTCATAGAACCCGAGCCCGGAGAGGTGCTGTTGCAGTTCCTCGCGTTGATCCTTGTCGAGCAGGGGCTTGTGCTTTGGCCAGGTGCCCTGGATCGGCGCTCCTCCGACGATCCGATCACCGAGATAGGCGACGCCCATCGCGTAGGCATCGGAGGAATTGTAGGACTTGATCACATCGTAGTTGTCCGTGACGAGAAAACTTGGCCCGCCCGCGCCGCCGGGCAGGAAGAGGCTCGCCTCGCCGGAGCGCGGCAGCGGCTTGCCGTCCGTACGGCGCAGGCCGAGAGCAGCCCAACTGACGAAGCCTTGCCGCAGATTGCGAAAATCGAATCCCTTCGGCAGCGTCACCTCGAACCCCCATGGGAGTCCCGGCTCCCATCCCTGGCGACGCAGGTAATTGGCGGTGGACGCCAGCGCATCCGGCACGGAGGACCAGATATCACGTGTCCCATCGCGGTTGCCGTCCACGGCATATTTCATGAAGCTCGAGGGCATGAACTGGGTCTGGCCCATGGCGCCGGCCCACGAGCCCAGCATCTTCTCCCGGTCGATATGATCGTTCTCCAGGATCTCGAGCGCGGTGAGAAGCTCTTGCCTGAAGAAGTCGCCGCGGTAGCGGGTATAGGCAAGGGTCGCAAGCGCCCGAACCACGTAAATCGAACCGGTGAATCCGCCGAAATTCGTCTCCATGCCCCAGACACCGAGCACGACGGAGCGGGGAACGCCGTAGGTCCGCTCGACCAGATCGAGGGTGCGCGACCATTCCGTCGCCATCTGCCGGCCGCGTTGCAGGCGCTGCGCCGAGACGGATCCCTCGATGTACTCCCAGATCGGCCGGACGAATTCCGACTGCTTGCGGGTCAGGGCGATGATCTTCGAATCGGGCTCGACGCCACGGAAGGCCTCGCTGAACGTGGCACGGGAGACGCCCCTTGCCTTGGCCTGGGGCCAGAGCCCGTCGACGAAGGACTGAAAGTCCGTCTGCGCCTGCGCCGGTCCTGAAGACAGGACAAGGCCCAGAAGGAGAGCACCGCAAAGGAGACGGCGCGCCAGTCGGATCGGCTGCTGCATAAGGGTCGCTCACGGTCAGGACGAGAACACGGTCCTGCTATGCGACCTTATGAAGGTTAACAGCCGGTTGAAAGGGGGGCCGATGCCGCTTTGCGCGTGCCCGGCGCCCGTCCCGAGAACGGCGCCGGCTCGGCCGGAGCCCTCGTCGGGCATCGCCCTGGACAGGTGCTCCTGCAACACGTTAACCCTGACGCTTCACCCGTAATTCAGATCCGTGCCGCCAAAAGGAGCATGCCCGGTGCAACAAGACCTTCATTCGGGCGTTGTAGGATGGTCGAACCTTGACAGTTCCGTACTCCCGTTCCTCCCTAAGGTCGTCACTTGCCAATGGCTCACTCCATGAAGCGAATCCGTAAAGCAGTCCTGCCCGTTGCCGGTCTCGGCACCCGTTTCCTGCCGGCCACCAAGGCGGTCCCGAAGGAAATGCTCTGCGTGGTGGACCGTCCCGTCGTGCAGCACGTGGTGGACGACGCCCGCGCCGCCGGCATCGAGCATTTCATCTTCGTGACCGGCCGCAACAAGGCCGTCATCGAGGACCATTTCGACATCGCCTACGAGCTGAACCGGACGCTGGAGTCCCGCAACAAGACCAAGGAACTGGAATCGCTGGCCAGGGACCAGTTCGATGCCGGCCAGACGAGCTTCACCCGCCAGCAGGAGCCTTTGGGGCTCGGTCATGCCGTCTGGTGCGCCCGTGAAATCGTCGGCGACGAGCCCTTCGCGGTCATTCTGCCCGACATGCTGAGCCGCGGTTCCATGGCGCAGATGATCGGGGCATATGACAAGCATGGCGGCAACATCATCGCCGTCGAGGAGGTGCCCCACGACCAGACCCACCAATACGGCATCGTCTCGGTGGGCAAGGAATTCGGTCAGACCTTCGAGATCACCGGCATGGTGGAAAAGCCTCCGAAGGGCACCGCTCCCTCCAACTACATCATTTCCGGCCGCTATATCCTTCAGCCAGAGATCTTCGATCTGCTCTCGAACCAGGAGAGCGGCGCGGGCAACGAGATCCAGCTGACCGATTCGATGATTCGCCTCATGAAGGACCAGTCCTTCTTCGGCATGAAGTACGAGGGCAAGACCTACGATACCGGGTCGAAGATCGGCTTCCTCATGGCGAATGTGGCCTATGCCCTCGAGCGCGACGATCTTGGGCCTGATTTCCGGAAGGAGCTCGAGGCCCTCCTGCGCCAAAAATAGGCCGCCCCCGAGATTTTGCCTCGCCGCCGCTCCATGCTAGAGGGGCGGCCATGGCATCAGCAACTCTTCTCCCCGCCTCTCCCGAGCAGGCCGTCTCCTCGGCGCTGCGAACGCTTGGTACCGAACGGGATGGCCTGTCGGCCCTGATGGACGCCCTCGATAACGGTCTGGGGCCGGTCTTCACGGCTACGGTCGAGAGGATCGCGGCGGCGCAAGGCCGGGTCATCGTCACCGGCATCGGCAAATCAGGCCATATTGCCCGCAAGATCGTCGCAACCCTCGCCTCCACGGGAACACCGGCGCATTTCGTGCATCCGGCCGAGGCCAGCCACGGCGATCTCGGCATGGTGCAGCCCGACGACGTGATCGTGGCCCTGTCCTGGTCCGGCGAGACCTCGGAGCTTGCCGATATCATCGGCTATGCCAAGCGTTTCCGGGTGCCGCTGATCGCGCTGACCTCCAATGCCTCCTCTACCCTCGGCCACGCAGCCGATCTGTGCCTGACCCTGCCCAAGGCGAAGGAGGCCTGCCCCAACGGGCTGGCGCCCACCACCTCCACCACCATGCAGCTCGCCCTCGGCGACGCGCTGGCGGTCGCGCTGCTGGAGAAGCGCGGGTTCACGGCGGAACATTTCCGGGTCTTCCATCCCGGCGGCAAGCTCGGTGCCCGGCTCAAGCTCGTCCGCGACGTGATGCACAAGAATGAACGCCTTCCCATTGTCGGCGTCGAAGCGCTCATGGACGAAGCCATCGAGGAAATCGGCCGCAAGGGATTTGGGTCGGTCATCGTGGTGAACCCGGACGGGACCCTGGCCGGAATCGTCACCGACGGCGATCTGCGGCGCAACCTGAAGCCCGACCTTGGCGCTCTCCCCGTCTCGGCCGTCATGACCAGGACGCCGCGCACCATCGCTCCCGATGATCTGCTCGCCTCGGCCCTGGAGATCCAGGAAACCTCGAAGATCACCGCCCTGATCGTGGTTGAGAACAGGCGCCCCGTAGGCCTCGTGCACTACCTCGATCTGCTGCGCGCGGGCGTGGCCTAGGGGTCGTCCACCACCAGGGTCGATCCGTCGACCCGCACGACACGGACTTTGGCACCGGCGAAACGGTCGGCGCCAGTCACGCGCCATGAACTGTCGTCGACCCGGATGCGGCCTTCTCCATCCTTGATCGGTGTCTCGAGAACGAAGACGCGCCCCACCAGAGCCTGCCCCCTGCGATTGAGGAAATCGGCCTGTGTGTCTGGCTGCAGTTTCGGGCCGGTGATGGCCCGGCCGGCGAAGACCGTCGCCACGGAGAGCAGCGCAAAGACCAAAGACGACGCCTGCCAGGATAGGTCGAGAAGCGCATCGAGCACGCCGGTCGCAAAGGCCGCGAGCCCGAGCCAGATGAAGAAGACGCCTGGCGCCAGGAGTTCGACCCCCGCGAGGATGAGCCCCAGGATGATCCAGGCCCAGGCTCCGAGGCCGGCAAGGGCGCTAGCGGTCATGGACGCTCCGTTCCCCGATGACGGTGGGAACGCTGCGCGCAGGCTTGGCCACGCCATTGCCTTCGCCGAACACGGATCTCGTGAGTTCCGCGATGCCGCCCAGCGTTCCGGCAAGGCCTGCGGTCTCGATGGGAACGATCACGACCTTTTGGTTCGGGGCGGTCGCCAGCGCGCGCAGGGCGTCGATGTATTTTTCGGCCACAAGGAAGTTCGCGGCAGCGAGATCGCCGCTGGTGATCGCCTCGCTCACCATGGAAGTCGCCTTGGCCTCCGCCTCGGCCTGACGCTCGCGGGCCTCGGCATCACGGAAGGCGGCTTCCTTCCGGCCTTCCGCCGCCAGGATCTGGGATTGTTTCTGACCTTCGGCGCGCAGGATTTCGGCCTGCCGCAGGCCCTCCGCCTCGAGCACGGCGGCCCGCTTCTCGCGCTCCGCCTTCATCTGCCGGGCCATGGCGCCAGCAAGATCCGCGGGAGGAACGATGTCCTTGATCTCGACACGGGTGACCTTGGCGCCCCACGGGGACGCCGCCGCGTCCACGACGCGCAGCAGGCGCTCGTTGATCTCGTCACGGTGGGACAGGAGCTGATCGAGGTCCATCGAGCCGACCACCGTGCGGATGTTGGTCATGGCGAGCATCAGGAGGGCCTGGTTGAGGTTGGACACCTCATAGGAGGCGCGGGCGGCATCGAGGATCTGGAAGAAGGCCACGGCGTCGATGGTGACGCCCGCATTGTCGCGCGTGAAGGCCTCCTGGCTCGGAACGTCGAGCACCTGCTCCATGACGTTCACCTTCTTCCCGATCTGCTCGACATAGGGGACGATCAGGCCGAGGCCCGGGCTGAGCGTGCGGGCATAGCGCCCGAACCGCTCCACCGTATAGGCGAAGCCCTGCGGGACGGTCCTGATCCCCATCGCGATCGTCACGACGACGACGAGGACGAGAACGATCACGAAGATATCGAAACCACTCAGCACCGGCAGGCTCCAGGCAACGAAGTTGCAGAGTCTCAGCCTAACCGAAAGCGCCGGGGACGCCTAGAGCGTCCCCGGCAACCTTTAGGCCGCCTTCACGTCGGAGAGGAAATCGGCCACTTCGCGGCTGAGGTTCTCGGAATGGCGGGCAAGCTCCTGGGCCGCGCCCAGGACCTGTGAAGCAGCGGCGCCGGTCTCTCCTGCGCCGGCCTGCACGTCATCGATGCTGCCCGTGACCTGCTCGGTGCCCCGGGCGGCCTCCTGCACATTGCGCGAAATCTCGCGGGTCGCAGCGCCCTGTTCCTCGATGGCGGCGGCGATGCCGGTCGAGATCTGCGACATCTCGGTGATGGTCTCCGCGATCTCCTGGATAGCGCCGACCACGTCCTGCGTCGCCTGCTGCACGCTGACGATCTGCGCCCCGATTTCGTCCGTCGCCTTCGCCGTCTGGCTTGCAAGATCCTTCACTTCGCTTGCGACGACGGCAAAGCCGCGTCCCGCCTCGCCGGCCCGGGCCGCCTCGATGGTCGCATTGAGCGCGAGCAGGTTCGTCTGGCCCGCGATATTGTTGATGAGCGCGATGACATTGCCGATCTTCTCGGCCGTTTCAGCCAGGGCCTGGACCGTGGCGTTGGTCCGCTTCGCCCCCTCGACCGCCTGGCTGGCAATCTGCGATGACTGGGTGACCTGCGTCGCGATTTCCTGGATCGAGATCGACATTTCCTCGGTGGCTGCGGCAACGGTCTGCACATTCGCCGACGTCTGTGCTGCAGCAGAAGCGACATTCACCGATTGCCGGTTCGTCTGATCGGCGATCGCCGTCATTCCCTGCGCCGTGACCTCCATATCGCCCGCGGCACCGGACAATGCCTGGGTGAGAGCCGAAACGTTCGTTTCGAAGCGTCGTGTCAGCTCGTCGAGCCTTTGAGCACGGCGCATCTTCGCATCCGCCTCGAGCGCCGCGGCCTCGTCGACCTCCTGCTTCGCGATCAGGGCATCCTTGAAGACCTGCACCGCATCGGCAATCGTGCCGAGCTCCGTCTTTTCACCACGGAACGGGATTGCGGTCGAAAGGTCGCCCTGTGCCAGCAGACCCATGGG
The DNA here is from genome assembly GCF_059888585.1 of Microvirga sp. BF8. NCBI lineage: Bacteria > Pseudomonadati > Pseudomonadota > Alphaproteobacteria > Hyphomicrobiales > Methylobacteriaceae > Microvirga > Microvirga sp. BF8. Next base: position 3,612,824 of record NZ_CM187619.1, read on the forward strand.
CCGGGTGACGGAAGCGATGCCGTGCGAGATGGAACGGATCAACAGCGTCGCGAGCGCAATGGCCAGGATCGTGCCGACGGCGAGAACACCGAGCGTCAGCTTCTGGGTGTTGGCATAGACCTCGAATGCCTGCTGACGCGCAGCGTTGGCGCTGTCGCGGTTCCACTTGGTCAGACGGCTCAGGACGTAGCTGATCTGCTCCGCGACCGGAACCGCTTTCAGCGCGTTGTGCTCCCGGGCCTTCGCAACCTCGCCGTTGCGGGAGAAGTCGAGAACCGTCTTGGCTTCCTTCTCGTACTGGGCCCACAGGTTCTGGAAATCGGCGAATTGAGTGCGGTCCTCGCTCAGAACGATGGTCTTCTCGTAAGCCTGCATGGCCTCGGCGATGTTGCCGATGCGCCATGCAATGCCACCCTCGATCTCCTGGGCCTCCTCGCTGTCGGCGAGCATGTGCCGCAGGACCACCGTCTGGAATTCCCGTACGTCGGCGTTGAGCGCCCCGATCCGCTGCGTCGAGACGAGCCAGGTATCGGCAATCCGGCTCGTCTGTTCATTGATCTGTTGCAGGCCGCGGAGCCCGAGGAAGCCCAGGGCGAGAAGCAGCAGGACGAGGAAGGAGAACGCGCCGATCAGTCTGGCACGAATGGAGAGGGATCGAAGGGCGTGCATTTCAATTCAGGGACCTGCCACATCGCCGTGGAGGCTCGCGTCGCTCTGACGCGAAGGAATCAGGCCCGTCCTTCATGCCAAGCAAGAATGAATTTTTTCTTGAAGACTTTTGAAAGACTATTCTAATTCCAAGGAGTTATGCGGCGCTGCGAGCAACGGGCAGGCAGCGGGAGCCGCGGCCCGAGCGAGCTTCAGATCCAGCCCTGGAGTTCCCGCTCCGCGATATGCCGGATGACCCGCATTCCCTCCTCGCTGTCGTTAAGGCAGGGCAGATAGGCAAACTGCTCTCCGCCGTGATGCATGAAGATCTCCCGGTTCTCTACGTCGAGTTCCTCGAGGGTCTCCAGGCAGTCGGCCGAGAAGCCCGGCGCCACGATGGCCATACGCTTGACCCCGCTCTCGGCGAGCGCCTGAACGGTCTTGTCCGTGTAGGGCTGCAGCCATTCCGCTGGGCCGAACCTGGATTGAAAGCTCATGCGGAATGTGTCGGCTGGCCAGCCGAAGGCCTCCCGCATGAGTCGCCAGGTCTTGACGCAATGGCAATGGTAGGGATCGCCCTTGAGAAGGTACTCCTTCGGCACGCCGTGGAAGGAAACGAGGATGACCTCGGGCTCGAACGGCAGCTTGGCCAGCTCCCGCTTCATCGAGGTGACGACGGCATCGATATAGACGGGATCGTCATGATAGGGCGGGGATACGCGGACGGACGGCTGCCAGCGCATGTCCATCAGGGCCCGGAAGGCATGGTCGCAGGCGGTCGCGGAGGTCGCGGCGGAATATTGCGGATAAAGCGGCACGAGAAGAATGCGGTCGCAGCCCTGGTCGAGCAGCGCCTGGATGCGTTCGCGAACCTCCGGCTTGCCGTAGCGCATCGCCCAGTCCACCGTGATCTTGTCGCCTGCGATCCCTTTCAGATGCTGGGCGAGATCCTCGGCCTGGGCACGGGTGATGGTCTTGAGCGGCCCCTCGTTGCGCTCATTGTTCCAGATCGTTGCGTAGTCCCGGCCTTTCCGGCCTGGACGGGTCGACAGGATGATCAGGTTGAGGATGGGCCACCAGAGGAGGCGCGGCGTCTCGATGACCCGGCGATCCGAGAGGAATTCCTTCAGGTAGCGGCGCATCGGCCAATAGCTGGTGCCCTCCGGCGTGCCGAGATTGAGAAGCAGCACTCCGATCCGGCCCGTCCTGATCGGCGGGTGATCCACCGGGAGGGCCCCTTGGCGGAGATCGGCAAGCTTGACAGTTTCGTTCATCGCGGAGTCCCTTGGCGCACCGATATCCAGGCGCATTGTTTGATACGGCTCTAAATAGGATTTTCCGTCCGCTCCGCCAACGGGATACCGGGCCGCGCCCCGCACAGGAACCCTGCGCGCGTTGCGCAGGAGATCACGCCGAAGGATTGACGAAGCCTCCGGGAGTCAGGACCGTGTCGATCGACACCATCAATCCCGTCGGTTCGAAATCCATTTTCACGGCAGCGTTGAGCTGCGTCGCGAGGACGCGGTGCAGCAGGCGTGATCCGAAGCCCTGTTTCTTGGGCGGCTCTACGAAGGGCCCACCCTGCTCGTGCCAAGTGAGTTTCAGACGCAGCCCGTCGGGCTCGACGGCGGAGTTCCAGCGAACGGCGACGCGGCCAGCCGCTACGGAGAGAGCGCCATATTTGGCAGCATTCGTGGTGAGCTCGTGAACCGCCATGCCGATCGGTACCGCGGCTTCGGAAGGAAGCTCCACCGGAGGGCCCTCGAAAACGACCCGCTCACCCGTGTCGTCGTTGTACGGGCTTAGCTCCTTCTCAAGGATTTCGCGTAACGAGGCCGTCTGCCACACGGCCTCCGTAAGGAGAGAATGGGTATTGGCAAGGGAGATGATGCGGCCGACGAAGGCTGCATAGAAATCCTCGATGCTCGATGTCGACCGCGCCGTCGCCCCGACCACGGCCTGCACGGTGGCGAGCGTGTTCTTGACCCGATGGTGGAGTTCCCGGATCAGCAGGGATTGCTGTGTCTGGGCCTGCCTGCGCTCCTCGATCTCGTGTTGCGCCGCCTTGTAGAGGTCGCTGTTCTCGAGGGCGATCGCCGCCTGACCGGCAAGGCCCACCGTAAGACGTTCGGACCGGGCGGTGAAGATGCCCTCCTTCTCGTGCCCGAACAGCAGCGCGCCGTGAATGGCCCCGGTTCGCGACACTACAGGCACCGCCAGGTAGCTGCGCAGGACCGGGTGCCAATCGGGCACACGACCATGAGGCGCATTCAGCCCGAAGGACGAGTCGGCGGTGATATCGTCCAGCCGGACGATCTTCCCCTGCACCAGCGTCGGCTCGAATACCGCGGCATGCCGGACCATGGCGATGTCGGCAAAGGCGTCACGCAGGGATCCCGAGACCGCATAGGGGATGGAAAGCTCGCTATCGCTCTTGCCCGCGGACCGGACATGCTCTTCCACATGGTAGAAGAAGGCGCCGATCTGGGCGCCCGTCAGTTCAACTCCGGCATCGATCACGGATTGAGCGATCTTTCGGATATCGAGCTCGGCAGCAAGGGCGCTGCCCGTCCGGTTCAGCACCTCGAGCGCTGCTGTTTCCTTGCGCAGCTCACTCGTGCGCAGGGCCACTTCGTTTTCCAGCAAGGCCGCGTTGGCCGCCTGCTCCCGGAACTGATGGGTTGCGACCGTCATGAGCGCCAGCAGCGCGATCAGGGCGAAGAGTGCGAAGGAGCCGTAGATTCGGATCTGGTCGATCCAGGGGCTCCAATATGCATCGGAGCGAACGCTGACGCGGACATAAAGGGGAAGCTGACCGACCCGGTGATAGGCGCCGATCCACTCCCTCCCATCATTCATGGACGTATAGAGGCCTGCTTCAGGATGGGCGGAGATAGCCCGGTCGAAAGCCGGTTTGTCGATCGCATCGAAAGACAAGCCGTCACCGGGAGACGGATGCTGCACAACCACCTTTCCGTCGCCGGCCCTGATCAGGGTGACCCTGCTGCGCTGGGGCAGGCGCAGCCGGGCCCAGTAATCGTTGAAATACGACAGGGAAACGGTGACGGACACGACGCCACGGAAGGACCCATCCGGGTATTGCAGCCGGCGGCTGACCATGAAGGTCGGGGCGTTGGTGACCCGCCCGACAATCGGCTCCCCGACGAAAAGGCCCCGATCAGCCGCGACCTGGGCCTGGAAGGCATCCCGGTCGGCGACATTGGAATCCGGCGTCGGGAAGCTGGCGGAGGTCAGGCGCAGCCTTCCCTCCGCATCGTTCAGCCAGATATCGTCGATATATGGCAGCGCCTCCTTGATGGCACGCACCTGATCCCACAAGTGGTGCGACCGTTCGACGGTGTACCAGTTCTCATCTGCGATCAGGGCCGCGGTTTGCCGCAAAGTAACGTCCGTAACCTCCAAGAGACGGGCGGCATGGTCAGCCAGAAAGAATGCGTTGTTCCGGATGTCGACCTGGTCGCGCTGGATCAGGTGACTGCGCTGCTCCCAGGCGACGAAGGCAAAGGTCAGGAGAATAAACGCAATCCCCAGCAGCCCCATGACGAGGGTCATCCGCCCACGGAAGAGAGAGCGCCGGCGCCTCTCCTGAGAGGGCTTTCTCATCGGGTCCCTGGAGCGAGTGAGGGTGGAAGTCGGCAAGATTGATCACTCGCTGGAGCGGGCACAGGTGGTCATGGGTGGAGGCACACGGCGCGGCTCACGGAACCGGACACCATGGATCCTATAGGGCAAGCGAACCCAAGGCAAAGGCATGGTCTCGAACGCATCGACGCTCACATAGGGGCATGAGATGTCTCTGCAAGCCGCCCTCGAGAGGAAATGTCGGTACAGATAGCCGCAAGCGCCGCCATCGGGGACACGCAGCCGGCCAAGGATTTCAAAGCGCCCTCCAGGCGGAGGCCCATGGGCCTGTACGGCCTCTTCCGCGTGCAAAAGTTGAGCTTGCCGGAAGACGCGAAACTGATCACTCTGAGGTCGCACAAGGGCCAAAGAGCCAACCAACCTGTTACGTTGCGGAAACCACAATGACGAAACTCTCACGCCGGCAAACCCTGGGTCTTGGCCTCGGAGCGGGACTCTCCGTCACGATGCTGGGGGCCGGCGACGAAGCCCAGGCCGCTTCGGCCAACGTCACCTTCAGCCTGCTTCTCGTGAACGATATCTACAAGATGTCGGACGACAAAGGCCGCGGGGGGTTCGCGAAGCTCGCGGCCGTGGTGAAGGCCGAGCGGGCGCGCGGCGTGCCCATGCTTTTCTGCCACGCGGGCGACACCTTCTCACCCTCCCTGATGTCCGGTTTCGACCAGGGGGCGCACATCGTCGAGATCACCAACATGATCAAGCCCGACGTCTTTGTGCCGGGCAACCACGAATTCGACTTCGGCAAGGATGTCTATCTCAAGCGCATGAGCGAGGCAAAATTCCCCTTTTTCGCCGCCAATATGCGCCAGGCCGACGGCTCGCCGATACCGGGAATGAAGGACGCGGCGATCTTCGATCTCGGCCCGGTCAAGGTCGGCGTCATCGGCCTTATCCTTGCCGACGTGCCGCACATGTCGTCCCCGGGCGACCTGAGGTTCCTGCCGGAACTCGATACGCTGAAGAAGCAGGCCGCCGACCTGCGCAAGCAGGGAGCCGATTTTCTCGTGGTAGTGACCCATACGGATCGCGAGATGGACAACGCCATGGTCCGCTCACGCCTCGTCGATGTGGTCCTTTCCGGCCACGATCACGACCTGGCGATCGGCTATGACGGCAAGACCGTCCTGGTCGAATCGAGCGAGGAAGGCAATTTCGTCACCGCCATCGATTTCATGGCCAAGGTCTCGGGCGAGGGCAAGGACCGTAAGGTGACCTGGGCGCCGAGCTTCCGCGTGCACGATTCTGCGACCATCGATCCGGACCCGGAAGTGCTTGCGGTGGTGAAGCGCTACGAAGACGCTCTCTCGAAGGAGCTCGATGTCGAAATCGGCACCTCGAAATACGAACTCGACAGCCGCTCCGCCATCGTCCGGTCCCAGGAGGCCGCCATCGGCAACCTGATCGCCGACGCGATCAAGGCATCCACGGAGGGCGATGTCGCCATCACCAACGGCGGCGGCATCCGCGCCAACAAGCAGTATCCGGCAGGCGCCAAGCTGACCCGTCGCGATATCCTCTCCGAACTGCCCTTCGGCAATTCCACCTCCCTCGTCGAGGTCACGGGCACGGATATCATGGCTGCTTTGGAAAACGGCGTTTCCCAGATTGAAAATCGGGCCGGCCGCTTCCCACAGGTTTCCGGCCTGAAATTCGAAGTCGACCCGAAGGCCCCGGTCGGGTCGCGGGTCAGCAAGGTCGAGGTCAATGGCGAGGCGCTCGATCCGGCCAAGCGCTACAAGGTGGCGACCAACAACTTCATGCTCACCGGTGGCGACGGCTATTCCTCCTTCGCCAATGGCAAAGTGCTGATCGGCGTGACCGATGGAAAGCTGATGGCGAACGAAGTGATGTCGTATGTGCGCAAGCTCGGCACGGTTGAGGCAAAGGTCGAAGGCCGCATCACGGTTCGATGAGAGCCGGGCTATCCAGCCCGCACAAGCCAGATTCCGGCCATGAGGACCACGGCGGCAACCCCGATGAAGCCGACATAAAGGCCCGGGAAGCCGTCATGCTGGTGGTGGGCGGCGCCCGCGGCATGCGCACCCTTCGACCAGCGCGCGACGCTCTCCTGCGTGCGGGCCAGTGCCACCTGGAACGGAGAGGCCGGTGTACCGGCCGCTTCATCGTCTGCGCCGAGCGGCGCCATGGCTGGATCGAAGAGGGGATTTTTGTCCCCCGTCCGGCCACTGTCGATATCGGCCCTGAGCATTTCCACCGTCGGATCGTCGGAGGGCGGCGGCCGATCGATGGGCTTGATCGTGTGTGTCGGAGGACGTTCCGAACGGTCGGTCACCGAAGCCTCCCCTCACAATCTGTACCGATGAGCGCTGCCGATGGAGCTGGCTCATCCCTCCTCTGTACCTTAATGAACTGCCTCGGCACGACAGCGTTCCTGGGGGGCATCTCTCCAGTGATCCTCGACAATCGTCACAGGGCGATGCTACGCCACGGCATCACGATCCCTCCATTGACTGCAAGGCACCGGCAGATTGCGGGCCGCATGATCGAATCCGCTGCGGCGGAATGAGGATGCCCGACCGATGACAGGTCCCATCAGCGATGCTCTTGCGGCTTTCCGCGCGGATCCCCGGGCGGCCTCTTGGCTCGTGCTGCCGTTCTTTGGGGAAAAGCATGCTGACAGGATCGCCGCACGGATCGACGCTGCAGTTGCCGACGGTGCCCACGTGCTGCCGCCTCCGGAAAAAATCTTCAATAGCCTGGTTCTTACGCCCCTGGAGAGCGTCAAGGTCGTGATTCTCGGCCAGGATCCCTATCCGACTCCGGGCGATGCCCACGGGCTTGCATTCTCCTACGCCGGCGGACGCCGGTTGCCGGCGTCTCTGCGCACGATTCTGGCCGAGATGGCAGCGGATCTCGGGGTTCCGATGCCGCTGAAGGGCGACCTGACCCGGTGGGCCGAACAGGGCGTGCTGCTTCTCAACACCTCCCTGACGGTGGAAGCCGGCAAGGCGGGGGCGCATCTGAAGTTCGGCTGGTCGGCTCTTGTCGACCAGGCGGTGTCAGCCGTCTCGGAGCAGCGCCCCGCCGCCGTCTTTCTGCTCTGGGGCGCCCAGGCTCGGAAGTGCGCCGCCCTTGTCGACAGGAAGAAGCATCTCGTGATCGAGGCGGGACACCCCTCGCCCCTGAACCGCCTTAGGGATTTCAGGGGGACGAAGCCTTTCAGCCAGGCCAATACCTGGCTCGTAGCCAAGGGTCTGACGCCCATCGTCTGGCGGCTGGACCAAGGCGCCGGGAATTTAGTTGACTTAGTCAACTAACCGCCGCAAGCTTCCCTAAATGGGAGCATCGTCATGCTGCACTCCGTCCCTGCCGAAGACCGCGTCGCTGCGGTCCGCCGTTTCACACGCTTCTATACGAAACAGCTCGGCGTCCTGAGGGAAGGGCTGCTGGACAGCCCCTTCTCCCTGACGGAAGCCCGGATCCTGTATGAACTCGCTCACCGGCCCGCCGCGACGGCGGGGGAACTCTGCCAGGACCTCGACCTCGATCCCGGCTATCTCAGCCGCATCCTGAAGCGGTTCGAGGACCAGGGCCTCGTCAAGCGAGCGCGCTCCGAGAGCGATGCGCGGCAGCATCACCTCACTCTGACCGAAGAGGGACGTGAGGCCTTTGCACCCCTCGACCGCCAGTCGCGCGAACAGATCGCCGCGCTTCTTGCGCCTGTCTCCGAAGCCGACCAGAGCCGCCTCGTCGCAGCCATGCGCCTCATCGAGGCGCAGCTCGACCGACGCACGAAGAGGCGCTCCTTCACGCTGCGCGCTCACCGCCCCGGCGATATGGGCTGGATCACCCATCGGCATGGCATACTCTATGCGCAGGAATATGGATGGGACGAAACGTTCGAGGCCCTGGTTGCGGAGATTGTCGCCGGCTTCATCAAGACCTTCGCCCCGGAAAAGGAGCGTTGCTGGGTCGCGGAATGCGACGGCGACATCCTCGGCTCCATCTTCATCGTCCGGCAATCGGACGAGGTCGCGAAGCTGCGGCTCCTCTATGTGGAACCGCATGCGCGCGGGCTTGGCGTCGGCAAGCGTCTCGTGGATGAGGCCATTCGTTTCTCGCGAGAGCGTGGCTACCGGCAGATCACCCTCTGGACGAACGACATCCTTCATGCCGCGCGCGGGATCTATGCCAAGGCTGGCTTCCGGCTCGTCAGCGCGGAAGCGCACCATAGCTTCGGGCACGATCTCGTCGGCGAGAACTGGATCCTCGACCTCTGACGTTCTGCGAAGCGACTACTCCGCCGCCAGCGGCAGCGGCCGCTCTTCCGAGCGGAAACGAACGAGAAGCTCGGCCTCTTCCGCTTTCGCCGCCTTGAGATTGCGCTCCTTCACATGCCCGAAGCCGCGGATCTTCTGCGGCAGGGAGGCAAGGCCGACGGCCGTGGCATGGTTGGCTGGATTGAGCCTCGACAGGAGCTCCTGAAGCAGGGCCTCGTACTCGCGAACGAGCCTGCGCTCCGTGCGGCGCTCATGCGTGTAGCCGAACATGTCGAGGGGGGTGCCCCGCAGAACCCTGAAGTGAGCCAGTACCCGAAAAGCCGTCAGCATCCAGGGGCCGAAGCTCATCTTACGCGGCAGGCCCGTGGCCGGGTCCTTCCGCGCCAGGAGCGGAGGCGCAAGGTGGAACTCAAAGCGGAGATTGTCGCCTTCGAAGGTCGATGCCACCTGCTTCTCGAAGCCGCCACTCGTGTAGAGACGCGCGACTTCATACTCATCCTTGTAGGCCATCAGCTTGAAGAGCGAACGGGCCACCGCTTCGGCAAGAGTACTCGATCCCGGAACCGCCTTGGCCTCCGCCGCGCGCACGCGGTCCACGATCTTACGATAGCGATGACCATAACGGGCACTCTGGTAATCCGTCAGGAATCGCACGCGTCGATCGATGGTCTCGTCGAGCGTCCCGGATAGCGCGCGGGATTCGGTCGGCGCCTTCGTTTCGCTCACCAGGGATGTCAGCGTGTCCGGTGCTGCCGCCGCGCGGCGGCCCCAGGCGAAAGCCGAGAGATTCATCTTCACCGCCTCACCATTGAGCTCGATCGCCTTCTCGATGGCGGCGCCGGAGAGCGGCACGCGGCCCTTCTGGTAGGCAAAGCCCAGCATGAACATGTTCGCCGCGATCGCATTGCCGAGAAGAGCAGTGGCGATCGCCGTCGCGTCGATGAAATCGACGCTGCTCTCCCCGGCGGCCGAGGCGACGGAGCGCTTCAGCCGTTCCGTCGGCAGCGAGAAATCCGCATTGCGCGTAAAGTCGCCTGGCATGACCTCGGCGGTGTTCACCACGAGAGCCGTCTGGCCCTTTCGGACCGATGCCAGCACCTTCTTGGTGCCGGTGACGACCAGGTCGCAGCCGAGAACGAGATGTGCCGCCTCGGCGGTCACGCGGATGGCATGGATGTCGTCCTGCGTATTGGCGAGACGCACATGGCTGTAAACGGCGCCACCCTTCTGTGCGAGGCCTGCCATGTCGATCATGCCGAGGCCCTTGCCTTCGAGATGAGCAGCCATGCCGAGGATCGCGCCGATGGTCACGACGCCGGTCCCACCGACGCCGGTCACGATGATGTTGAAGGTCCGATCGATGGCGGGAACGACCGGCTCCGGCAGCGGCGCGAGCGCCAAGCCGTCTGTGGCGACGGTCTCGGGTGCAGCCTTCCTCACCTTCGCGCCATGCACGGTGACGAAGGATGGGCAGAAACCCGAGACACAGGAAAAGTCCTTGTTGCAATTCGACTGGTCGATCTGCCGCTTGCGGCCGAACTCGGTCTCCAGCGGCTGCACCGAGACGCAGTTCGATTGCACAGAGCAATCGCCGCATCCTTCGCAGACCAGCTCATTGATGATGACGCGCTTGTCGGGATCCGGGTACTCGCCGCGCTTGCGGCGGCGGCGCTTTTCGGAGGCGCAGGTCTGATCGTAGATCATCACCGTGACGCCGGGGACAGCTGCGAGTTCGCGCTGCACGGCCTCGAGCGACGTGCGGTGGTGGATCGTCATCCCCTCCGGCCAGCGCACGGATTTGGGGTACTTGTGCGGCTCGTCGGTGACAAGGGCGATGCGCTCGACGCCCTCCTCCCGCACCTGCCGGGCGATCATGTCGACGGTCAGACCACCCTCGTGCTTCTGGCCGCCGGTCATGGCCACCGCGTCATTGAAGAGGATCTTGTAGGTGATGTTGGTCTTGGTATCGATAGCCCAGCGCAGAGCCAGTATGCCGGAATGATTGTAGGTACCGTCGCCGAGATTCTGGAACACATGGCCGCGATTCGAGAACGGCGCCTCGCCGATCCAGTTCGCGCCCTCGCCGCCCATCTGCGTGAAACCGTCGGTTTCCCGATCCATCCACTGCACCATGTAGTGGCAGCCGATTCCCGCGTAGGCGCGCATGCCCTCGGGCACCTTTGTCGAGGTGTTATGTGGGCAGCCCGAGCAGAAATGCGGCACACGTGTTGCCACATCCGCTGTCGTCGCCAGGATCTGCTGTGCATCGCGCAGGCGCTGCACACGGCCGCGCAGATCGTCGTTGTTGTGATAGGCGAGGAGGCGCTCGCCGATGACGATGGCGATGTCATTGGGATCGAGCGCGCCCTTGACCGGAAAGAGCCAGTTGCCGCGCTCGTCCTTCTTGCCGATGCAGAGAGGCTGGTTGGCGGTCCCGTAGAGTTCCTCGCGCAGCTGCACCTCGATCAGGGATCGCTTCTCCTCGACGACGATGACAAGGTCGAGCCCGCGGGCGAAATCGAGAAGCTCACGCTGGGAGAGCGGCCACGGACAGGCGACCTTGTAGAGGCGCAAGCCCATGTCGTTTGCCTTGACCTCGTCGAGACCAAGTTCGTTCAGAGCCTGACGCACATCGAGATAGGACTTGCCGACCGTAATGACGCCGACCTTCGGCTGGCGGCCGCCGGAGAGGACGATGCGATTGAGGCTGTTGGCACGCACGAAGGCCATCATGGCGTCGCGCTTGTAGTCCTGAAGGCGGGCTTCCTGATCGAGCACGCCGTCCCGGGTGCGGATGTTGAGGCCACCGGGAGGCATCGCGAAATCGTCGGGATGGACGATCTTCACCCGGTCGAGGGAGCCGTCGACGGAGGCGGTCGACTCGATGTTCTCCTTGACGCATTTGAACGCGACCCAGGTGCCGCAGAAGCGGCTCATGGCATAGCCGTAGAGGCCGTAATCGAGAATTTCCTGAACGCCGGCCGGATTCAGGATCGGCATCATCACATCGACGAAATGGAATTCCGACTGATGGGCGACCGTCGAGGATTCCGCCGTATGGTCGTCGCCCATGAGGGCGAGTACGCCGCCATGGCGGGATGAACCGGCCATGTTGGCGTGGCGGAACACGTCGCCGGAGCGGTCGACGCCCGGGCCCTTGCCGTACCAGAGGCCAAAAACGCCATCATATTTTCCCTCGCCGCGGATCTCGGCCTGCTGCGAGCCCCAGACGGCGGTGGCGGCAAGTTCCTCGTTGAGGCCGGGCTGGAAAAGAATGTTTGCCTGTTCAAGCCAGCGCCGGGCCCGCCACAGGTTCTGATCCATGCCGCCGAGAGGTGAACCGCGATAGCCCGAGACGAATCCCGCCGTGCTCAATCCGGCGAGCCTGTCGCGCTCGCGCTGCATGAGCAGCATGCGCACCACCGCCTGCGTGCCGGTGATGAAGATCCGCTCCTTCGTCAGATCGTATTTGTCGTCGAGCGAGACCTGACGGAGTGCTGCATGCCCTTCGGCCATCGTTCGTTCCCCTCCTGGAGCCTTGCCACGCTGCGGGATGTCAGCCGTATTCTTCCAGAAATTATGTCAGCAATGCTGACATATGCCCCGGGCCCCGTCAATGAATCGCGCCCCCGTTTCGCCTCCATTAACCATCATGCCTCAGAATGGAAGACAACCGACCTGGCGGCGCCCATCGGGTCCCGCGCTTCACGATGAGTTCATGACCGGCCTTGTTCCAAAGACCCTTGCCGTGGCGGCCATGGCCGCTTTCGCTTCACCGGCTTTCGCCCATCCCCATGTCTGGGTCACGGCAAAGGCGGAGATCGTCTATGACGGCGATGGCCGGATTGCCGGTATTCGTCATGCCTGGACCTTCGACAAAGCCTACTCCGCCTTCGTGACCCAGGGACTCGACAAGAATGGCGACGGCAGGCTGACGCCGGAGGAATTGCAGGATCTCGCCAAGGAAAACACTGAATCGCTGGTAGAATTCGACTATTTCACCGTGCTCAAGGGCAACGGGAAGAAACAAGACTTTGCTGCGCCCCGCGACTACCGCATGGCTTTTGCGGATGAGGCGGTGACGATGTCCTACTTTCTGCCGCTGAGGGCCCCAGTGACGGCGAAGACGATCTCCCTCGAAGTCTACGATCCCACCTATTTCGTCTCCTTCAGCCTGGCAGACGGCGACGCGGTGACGCTGGCCGGCGCCCCGCACGGTTGCGCGACGAACATCTCCCGGCCCAAGAATACCGATACGCCGTCCCCGGTTCAGCCCATGTCGGAGGCCTTCTTCCAGACCCTCACGGCAGCCTCCGCGTTCGGTGGCCAATTCGCCAACAAGGCGATCGTCGCATGTCCGTGACCGCCGGAGCGTTCGGATCGTCGGCTATGTCGAAGGATGGGATCTGGCTGCGTCTCGGCCTGGCCGTTGGCGCGGTCGCCCTCGTCTCCCTCGTCCTGGCGCTCCTTGCCTGGCTGCTCTCCCCCGGAGCCGCCCCGCCGGCGCGCAATCCCTTCGGCATGGGCCTGCGGGAAGCGGCTCCGACAGGCGATCTCGGCGCCTACATCCTGGCTGTCCAGAGCAGCTTCTACAGAAGCCTGCAACAGGCCGTCACGGCCTTGAAGGACGACAGCGCGGCGATCTGGACCCTCGTCCTGATCGGCTTCGCCTACGGCGTCTTCCATGCTGCAGGACCGGGCCACGGCAAGGGCGTGATCGCCGCCTATCTCGTCGCCGATGAGCGGGCGCTGGCCAAAGGCTTCGGACTCAGCCTCGCCGCGGCTCTCGTTCAGGCTATGGTTGCCATCCTGGTCGTGAGTCTTGTCGCCCTCCTCTTTCGGGCGACCGCGGCAACCATGACCCGTGTCACGACCGGGGTCGAATGGATGAGCTTCGCGGCGGTGGCGCTCGTCGGGGCCGTCGTCACCTGGCGCAAGGCGGGCACGCTGATCGGCACCATTGTCCTTGCCCGCGACCCGCTGGCCGCTCCTCGAGACATGAACTGCGACCATGTGCATATGCCCGAACCCGGGGAGCTTGGCCGCATGACGCGCTGGCGCGACATGGCGGGCGTGGCGCTGGCCGCCGGCATGCGTCCCTGCGCGGGCGCGCTGGTGGTGCTGGTTTTCGCCCTGTCTCAGGGTCTCTTCGCGGCCGGAATCGCGGCGACGCTTGCAATGGCTCTGGGAACGGCCCTCACGACAGGGGCCATCGCGGCGCTGGCGGTGTTCGCCAAGTCCGCCGCCCTCACGCTCGCCGGAGGGCGCGGCGCCGCAGGTGCGGTAGCCATCGCTTTCCTTGAGCTTCTCGCTGCGGCCTTCGTGGCCGTCCTGGGCGGGAGCCTGCTCTTCGGCCTGTGGACGTCAGGCCTGGCGAGCTGAGCCGCCTGCACTCCGACAGGCCCGTGAAGTGCTTCTCAACGTCTTCGCCTGCCGCATTCCGGGAGCGAACCGGTCCCCACTTCGCCGGAAAATGCTCTAAAGCCCAAGGACAGTCCCGTCCGAGCGCGGGTCGCCGGCGGCTTCCACGCGCCCCTTCCGTAGGTGCCTGACCAGCATTCCTGCCTCGCCGAACGCTTCCGCGGGAGTCTGCCCTGCCTCCTCCATGCGATGCCCCAGACGAGACAAATCGCGCGCGAGGCCGGGATCGAAGCTCTCCTCCAACCGAAGCAGGGCAGGCTCCTGGCCCTGCCCAGCCGCCAGCGCCCAGCGTGGCATGCCCACGGCATCGGCAGGGGACATGGCCGCATCCGCATAGCGTGCGAAGACCTGTGCCAAAGCCTGAGGTTCGTCGCCGCCGGCACCATGAACGAGGACACGCCCGTCCTCGAACGCAGCCAGAGCAGGCGCGAGGGTGTGGAACGGCTTTCGTCCCGGTCCCAGTGGGTTCCAGCCGGAAGGAACCAATGAAAAGCCCATTCCCCGTGCATGCCAGAGAATTCCGGTCGCGGGGAGGACACAGCCCGATCCGAAGGCATGGCCCAGGGACTGGACATAGGAGACGGCGAGTCCATCCCGGTCGATGCAGCCGATCCATACGGAGCTGCCCTGGGGTGGAGCGGCAGTCGAAAACGGTGCCGCCCGGGCACTGATGACGCTCGCCTCGCGCTCCCACCAGCCTGCTTCCAGGAAGACCGACGGATCCTGGGTCGCTTCGCGCGGGTCGGTCACGACCTCGTCCCGGGTCGCATAGGCACGCTTCACAGCCTCGATGAGGGCGTGATGATGCTCGACGCTCTCCGCGCGCCGGACATCCATGCGATCGAGGATGCCTGCGACGATCAGCGCCGCCAGTCCCTGGCTCGGGAGGGGCGGCGCATAGAGGGTCGCGGCACGGAGCCTCGCTGCCAGGGGCTCGGCCGCACGGGCGCGATAGGTCTCCAGGTCCCGCCGCTGAACGGGGCTGCCGAGCCGTTCGAGATCCGCCGAGATCTCGCGTCCGACATCCCCGCGATAGAGATCATGGAGACCCGCACGGGCCAAGTGATCGAGGGTATCGGCCAGCATAGGCATACGCCTGATGCTGCCGGGAGCCGGGGCCTTGCCCTCCTCGGCCAGGAAGATCTCGGCAAATCCAGGCGCGGTTCGGAGAGCCTCCTCGACGGGGAACCGCCCGGCTTCCGCGGCGCTCGTCATATGACCTTCCCGGGCCAGGCGGATGGCGTCGCCGAGAAGCAGGTCGAGGGGCAGCCGCCCGCCGACGGACTTCGCGAGATCGAGGGCGAGAGACCATCCCGCCACCGCGCCCGCCACCGTGACGAGGCTGTCGGCCCCGCGGAGCGGGAGAGCGTCGAAGCCCCCGTCCCGATAGCGTCGGAGGGAGGCCAACGCACCGGCCGGACCCGATGCGTCGATCGCATGAACCCTGCCGCCGGGGGTGCGTACCAGCCAGAAACCGTCACCGCCGAGGCCGGCGGCATGGGGGCAGACGACGGCGGCGCTCGCTGCCATGGCGACCACCGCCTCGACCGCGTTGCCTCCGGAGGCGAGGATCGTCAGCCCGGTCTCCGCGGCGGAGCGATGGGGAGCGGCGACGGCGGCGGTGGCAAAGGTGGGTGTTTCGGACATGGACGTGATGGATGGGCCTATCGGGCGGAGACGGTGCAACTTGCACCGGAGGGGGCTTTTAGGGTAGTGCCTGCCCTATTGAAATGAAGGAAGACGCGACCGTGGCCCAGCCGAAACGCATGAACACGCGCAATCTCGTGACGATCCTCAGCATCATGATCCTTGTGGGGACGGAAGTGTTCGGCGTCGCGATCGCCGGCGGATGGGCCATTGCTGGACTGTTCGAGCTCGGCCATGTGGTCGGCTACGTCCTCATGGGTCTCTTCAGCCTGTTCGCGCTCTATATCCTGGTGGTCCTCTGGAAGCGCTGCATCGCCGTGGAGCCGATCGTCGGACGCGCCTAAGGCGCATCGCAGGCCTTCATGACGATCGGATCGGAGTCCGGCGGCACATAGTCGCTCATGGGACGACACTGGCCCTCGACACAGATCCGCCAATCCGCCGTGGCGCCTGAGCGCCGCAGCACGACCTCGTTCAGGGGCGGCACATGCGGCTGCCATGTCCATACGCCGCCGCTGAAACGCGCCTCCGATGGCGGGTCCATGCCTGCGCCGGACCCGCGGACCCTCGCCTCCACCAATTCGAGGCCGGCGGGACCCGAACGCCAAACCTCTTCCCAGAGGATCTTCTCGACGGAATGAGTCCAGGCCAGGGTGATCGCGCCGGCGAGGAGCGGCACGACCTTCGAGCCTGCAACGAGGCAGATCATCGGTTCGTGACGGCGCCGGCGGCGCGGCGCGACCGCCAGAAGTGGAAGCCGAGGACCATGGCTGCCAGCAGGAAGCCCACCTCATCGGTCACCGGAAGGGCAATGGCCAGGAACACCGCCGCCACAGCCGCGGCCACGCGCTCCCACCATGGCATCCGCGCCGCGAGATAGCCCACAGAGGCCGCGCCCCACAGCAGGATCGCAAGCCCTGCCTTGACGACGATGTAGGCGACATTCGCCCAATAAGCGCCACCTTCGAGGCCGGGGACGGGCTGAAGCATCAGGGTGGGGTCGTAGACAGCCATATAGGGAATGACGAAACCCGGCAGCGCGATACGCAATGCCTGGAAGCCGATCTTGAAACCGGAGGCCTTTGCGATGGGAGCCGCAGCGAAGGCGGCAAGCGCCACCGGCGGTGTCAGGTCCGCCATGATGCCGAAATAGAAGACGAACATGTGCGAGATGACGAGCGGCACATTGAGCGTCAGAAGAGCCGGCGCGGCGAGCGACGAGGTGATGATGTAGTTCGGGATTGTCGGGATGCCCATGCCAAGCACGAGGCTGACGAACATCGTCAGCACCAGCGAAGTGATGAGCGAGTCCTTGCCGATGGAGACCACCCAGTTTCCGAAGATCGTCCCGATGCCCGTCAGGGTCATGGTGCCGATGACGATGCCGACGACGGCGCAGGCAAGGCCGACGGGCAGCGCCTGGCGGGCGCCGTCGGCGAGGGCGTCGCGGCAGGCAGCCAGTGTCTCAGGACCGCCACGCACGAACAGGCTCAGGATGACCAGGGCGAGAACCAGCAGCAGGACAAGCGTCACGCCGGCCCACAGGAATGCCGCAGCCAGAAGGCCGAGCCCGACCCAAAAGACGAGCCGGACGGTTTCGTTCACGAGACCGAGGGCAAGGGCGCCCGCCAGGATCAGGACGACGGTAAGGGCAAGGCCGATAGAGCCCGCGAAGAGCGGCGTGTAGCCGGCGAAGAGCAGATAGACGAGAACTGCGAGCGGCAGGATAAGATGCCATTTCTCCTTCAGCGCCTGCAGGGCGCTCGGCAGCTCCGAGCGCTTCAGGCCCGTGAGACCGGACTTCCCGGCTTCCAGATGCACCGCCAGGAAGGCCGAGGCATAGTAGAGAATGGCCGGTATGATGGCGGCCTTGACGATCTCCACGTAGGGCATGTCGATGGTTTCGGCCATGATGAAGGCAACCGCGCCCATGACCGGCGGCATGATTTGGCCGCCCATGGAGGCCGTCGCCTCGACTCCGCCGGCGAATTCGGATCTGTAGCCGAAGCGTTTCATGAGCGGGATGGTGAACTGGCCGGTCGACACGACGTTGGCGACGCCTGACCCCGAGATCGTGCCCATGAGCGCGGAGGAGAAGACCGCGACTTTGGCCGGCCCGCCTTTCGCGCCGCCGAAGAGGCCCATGGCGACGTCGGTAAAAAGTTGGATCATCCCGGCCCGTTCGAGGAAGGACCCGAACAGGATGAACAGGAAGATATAGGTGGCCGAGACCAGCGTCGGCGTCGCGTAGAGCCCTTCCGTTCCGAACGACATGTGTTCGATCACCTGCTCGAGGGTGTAGCCCCGGTGGTCGAAAGGCGCGGGGAGATAGTTTCCGAACAGGCAATAGGCCAGGAAGATGCCTGCGACGATGGGAAGGGCCGGCCCCATGACGCGCCAGACGAGATAGAAAAGGATCGCGATGGCGGCGATACCGACGATCAGATCGGCTTGGGTCAGCTCCCCCGCACGGCTCACGAGATCGTTGTAGAAGCCCCACTGATAGAGGCCGACCGCGAAGCCGGCCAGGCCGACGATCCAGCCTGCTACGCGCGCAGCCTGGGTATGGGCCTTGTGGTTGGCGAGCATTCCCCCCGCGACGAGGCACAGAAAGCCGACATGGAGCGCCCGGACCACCTGGCTCGGCAGGCCTCCGGGAAACTCGAGAATGAGCCCATAGGTCACAGCCAGGGTCAGCAGGGCCATTATCCCAGTGGCGACGCCGTGCCCCGCCAGACGCCGATAAGCGAGCCATGCAGCCCAGGCGATGAAAGCAGCGCCAATGATGTGGATGGCGGAAACTCCGGCGGCAAACGGGCGATCGAGGGGAATGCCGAAGGCAGTCACCACCTGGAAGGTGGAGAAGGACACCGCGATCCAGAACAGCAGGCTCCCAAGCAACCCCTCACCGAAGTTCTCAGGCAGGCCATGCTCCGGGTTCGCCGGTGCGGAGGGGGCCTCCAGTTCGGCGATCTCGGATGCGTTGACGCCATGGCTCATGGTGGGTCCCTTCCTGTTCGGCTCTTGGGTTCTTGTTGGCTGATCGCGTGAAAAAGCCGGAGCAGTTCACCCACCCCGGCTTCAATGTCAAATAGGCCGAAGGATTTAGGAACCCTGTTTCTTCACGCCCTTCTCGGTGAAGTAGCGCTGCGCGCCGGGATGGACGGGGACCGGCATGCCGGAAAGGGCGTTCTCCAGCTTGATCTCTTTGGCGGCCGCGTGGGCCGCGGCCAGCTCCGGCAGGCTCTCGTAGATCGCCTTCGTCATCTTGTAGACCGTATCGTCGCTGACGCCCTCGTGGGTCACGAGGTAGTTGACGACGGCTGCCGTCTGCACGGGAGCTGTCTGGCCTTCATAGGTATTGGCCGGGATCGTGGCCTTGACGTAAGGGGAGCCGACCTTGTCCACCATGGCCGCGGGGATCTCGACCACGACGATATCGACCGAGGTCGCGAGATCGCGGATCGACGACACGCCGAGGCCCGCCGATTGCAGGGTTGCATCCAGCTGGCGGTTCTTCATCAACTCGACGGATTCGCCAAAGGGCAGGTACTCGACCTTGCCGAGGTCCTTGTAGGTCAGGCCCGCACCCGCGAGGACCGCCCGGGCATTGAGCTCGGTGCCGGATTTCGGCGCGCCGACCGACAGGCGCTTGCCCTTCAGGTCCGCCAGAGTCTTGATGCCGGAATCCTTGGACGCCACCACCTGGATGTAGTTGGGATAGATCGCGGTGATGCCGCGAAGCTTGCCGAGCTTCGCCTTGAAGCCGGCCTCCTCGTCGCCCGCCCAGCCCATGGCGAGGCTGTCGCCGAGGGTGAAGGCGACCTCGCCCTTGCCCTGCTGGAGCAGGTTCAGGTTCTCGACCGAGGCCTTCGTCGCCTGGACCGAGGGACGGCTGCCCGGCATTTTGTCGGTGAAGACTTTCGATAAGGCGACGCCGAGCGGATAATAGACTCCGGAGGTGCCTCCCGTCAGGATGTTGATGAAATCCTGCGCCTGCGCGGGCAGGCTGGCGCCGGCCAGAGCAAGCGCTGCCGCTGCTCCGACGAGGCGACGGGTGAATGGTTTCCGCATGACGTAACTCCCTAAATTGCGGCGCTTGTCTGACAGCGCCTGTGAGTGGCGCCAGTTTGGCGGCTGACGCGGATTTCTCAAGAGGATAAGAGTGACTTAATCCTGCCACCTTGGTCGGTAGGGGTCTTCTCTCCACAGTCGAAGTGCAGCCCTTCATGTTCAATCGTCGTCAGTTTCTGGAATACGCCGGAGCAACGGCGGGCCTTGCCGCCACCGGCTTCGCAGGTCCTGCCATGGCCCAGCAGGGATTGAAGTTCGGACCGTCCGCGCCCTTTTCCTTCGATGCCCTGAAGGCCCGGGCGAAGGACATGGCGCAGCGACCCTACATGGCGCCGGCCCAGCCCCCCGCCGACGTGCTCTACCAGATCGACTACGATGCCCACGGGAAGATCAAGTTCAGGACCGACCTGGCCCTCTGGGCCAATGGTCCGAGCGAATTCCCGGTTACGTTCTTCCATCTGGGGCGCTACTTCCAGAAGCCCGTGCGGATGCACGTGGTTGAAAACGGCCAGGCGCGCGAGATCGTCTACGACGACGCCTATTTCGACATGCCGGCGGACTCGCCGGCTCACAAGCTGCCGGTCAATTCGGGCTTTGCGGGGTTCCGGTTCCAGGAGTCGCGCAACGGTCCGCTCGATTGGCGCAAGAACGACTGGGTCGCCTTCCTCGGGGCATCCTATTTCCGTGCCATCGGCGAACTCTATCAATATGGCCTTTCGGCCCGGGGCCTGGCGGTGGACGTGGCCGTCTTCGGCAAGAACGAGGAATTCCCCGACTTCACCCACGTTTATTTCGATACGCCCCAGCCAGGATCGGACACGGTCACGGTCTATGCGCTTCTCGATGGCCCCAGCGTTTCGGGCGCCTATCGCTTCGTGATGCGGCGGACGAAGTCCGTCATTATGGATATCGAATGCGCCGTGTTCATGCGCCAGGATGTCAGCCGCCTCGGCATCTCACCGCTGACCTCGATGTACTGGTATTCGGAGAAATCCAAGCCCACCGCTATCGACTGGCGCCCGGAAATTCATGACTCCGACGGCCTCGCCATGTGGACTGGAACCGGAGAGCGCATCTGGCGCCCGCTCAACAATCCGCCTCGCATCATCACCTCGGCCTTCTCCGAGGAGAATCCGAAAGGGTACGGCCTCCTTCAGCGCGATCGCAACTTCGACCACTACCTCGATGGCGTCTATTACGATCGCAGGCCCTCTCTGTGGATCGAGCCTCTGGGAAGCTGGGGCAAGGGAACGATCCAGCTCGTCGAGATCCCGACCGATGACGAGATCCACGACAATATCGTCGTCATGTGGGTTCCGGCGGAGCCCGCGCGCGCCGGGCAATCCTTCGATCTGCGCTACCGGATGTACTGGACCGCGGACGAGCCTTTCCCGACGCCTCTCGCCCGCGTTGTGGCGACCCGCTTCGGCAATGGCGGCCAGGCCGGCACGGCACGCCCGAAGGGGGTGCGCAAGTTCATGATCGAGTTCAAGGGCGAGCCGCTGACCCGCCTTCCGGCCGGCGTGATTCCGCGTCCGGTCCTCACCGCTTCCAGGGGCGAGTTCTCGAACATCCTCACCGAAGCGGTGCCGAACGATGTGCCCGGCCATTGGCGCACCCAGTTCGATCTGTCCGTGACGGGAACCGACCCTGTGGAAATGCGCTGTTATCTCCGTCAGGGCGATGAGGTTCTGAGTGAGACCTGGCTCTACCAGTATCACCCGCCGTTCTGAGGTTGCAGGACTTATATCCTGCAACCAAAAAATGCGTATAAAATACTATACTCCCTCTGGAACGTGAGACTTTTTCCCGATACTAGAGGCATATGAAGCATCACGACCACGCCCATGGACCGCACCACGCGGTGGCGGCTGCGCCGACTTTCTCGCTCCTGCGGCTTTCGGCCTGGCAGCGGATGGCCGGGGCGGGCATCATGCTCGTGGGTCTCTGGCTTCTCGTTGTTCTGGTCATGGGGTGACGGGGCGATGCAGGGAACGTCCATCCGCTTCGACGAAGTCACCCTCGGCTATGGTCGGCATCCTGCCGTTCATCACCTGAACGGTGAGATCGCCGCCGGCAGCCTGATCGCCCTCGTCGGGCCGAACGGGGCCGGCAAATCGACCCTGCTCAAGGGGATCGTCGGGACTCTGCCGCCCCTCGACGGCCGGATCAGCCTCGGTGCCCCCGACCATGGCACCATCGCCTATCTGCCTCAGGCCGCAGAGATCGACCGCTCCTTTCCGTTGTCGGTCTTCGATCTGGTCGCGATGGGCCTCTGGTCCCGCTCCGGTCTTTTCGGTGGGATCGGTCGCCAGGATCGGACACGGATCGAGGCGGCTCTCGCAGCGGTCGGTCTGACCGGCTTCGAGAGGCGGCCCATCTCGACCCTGTCCGGCGGCCAGATGCAGCGCGCCCTGTTCGCCCGCCTGCTGCTCCAGGATGCGCCCCTGATCCTGCTCGACGAGCCCTTCACGGCCATCGACGCGAAGACCACCGCCGACCTCCTCGATCTCGTCCGCCGCTGGCACGACGAGAAGCGGACTGTCATTGCCGTGCTGCACGATCTCGACATGGTGCGACGGGTCTTTCCGCAGACCCTCCTGATCGCTCGCGAGCCGGTCGCCTGGGGCGCGACGCGTGACGTCCTGAGCCCGGAGAACCTGCTGAGCGCCCGCCGGATGGTCGAGGCCTACGATCCCCATGCCGCGCCGTGCCGGCGCAGCGCGGCCTGAAGTCCGCGCCATTGAAAGCCTGACAGCATGGCCGATCTCCTTATCAACCCCTTCTCGGAATTCGAGTTCATGCAACGCGCCCTCGTGGGCGTCATTGCCATCGCCCTCGGTGGCGGCCCGGTCGGCGTCTTCCTCATGCTCCGGCGCATGAGCCTGACCGGCGATGCCATGGCCCATGCCATCCTTCCCGGCGCCGCGATAGGCTATCTCATGGCCGGCCTTTCGCTTCCGGCCATGACGATCGGCGGCCTGGCCGCCGGCGTCCTTGTCGCGGTGGCGGCGGGCCTCGTATCGCGTCTGACCGCGCTCAAGGAGGACGCGTCGCTCGCGGCTTTCTACCTGCTGTCGCTGGCGCTCGGCGTCACCATCGTGTCCTTGCGCGGGTCGAACGTGGACCTGCTGCACGTGCTGTTCGGCACGGTCCTCGCTCTCGACGATCAGACCCTAGTGCTGCTCGCTTCCATCTCCACGGTCACGGTGCTGACGCTGGCGCTCCTCTACCGCCCCCTGGTGCTCGAATGCGTCGATCCGATCTTCCTGCGCTCGGTGAGTCGCTCGGGAACGCCCACACATCTCGCCTTCGTAGGGCTCGTGGTCCTGAACCTCGTGGGCGGCTTTCACGCGCTCGGCACGCTGCTCGCGGTGGGCATGATGATGCTGCCGGCAGCAGCATCACGCTTCTGGAGCAACGATATCACGATGATGATGTTCATCTCCATCGCGATCGGGATCGTGTCCGGAATCGGCGGCCTTCTCCTGTCGTTCCATGCCGAATTGCCGGCCGGCCCGGCCATCATCCTGACGGCAGGCGGCCTTTATGCTCTGTCCCTCGCCGTCGGCCGCGAGGGCGGCCTGTTATGGCTCGCCTGGCCCGGCAGGCACCTTGAAGCCTGAGAAGGCAGCCTGGGCCAGTTCCGCCGATCCGACCCAGCCAACATGAAGGAGTTGCCATGCTGACGAGACGACGCACCCTTTCGCTGCTATTCGGCACGCTCATCCTGGCGTCCATGCCCCTCGGTGCCAGAGCCCAGGCCGCCGACAGGCTCAGCGTGGTGGCGACCTTCTCGATCCTGGGAGATCTCGTGAGACAGATCGGCGGAGACCGTGTCGCGGTCACGACCCTCGTCGGGCCCAATGGCGATGCCCATGTCTATTCGCCGACCCCGGCCGACGGACGTCGCCTCGCGGACGCGAAGGTCGTTTTCGTCAACGGACTCAGGTTCGAGGGCTGGATCGACCGGCTCATCACATCGTCAGGCACAAAAGCCATCACGATCGAGGCAGCCAAGGGGGTGAAGACGCTCGAGGGCGACGGCGAGCACGGCCAGGGGCACGACCATGATCATCACGGCGGTCCCGATCCCCATGCCTGGCAGAACATTGCCAATACCAGGATTTACGCCGTCAACATACGGGATGCCCTGATCGGCGCCGATCCAGCGGGGAAAGCGGCCTACGAGGCCCAGGCAGCGACCTATATCGCCAAGCTCGACGGCCTCGAGGCGGAGGTGAAGGACACCGTGTCCCGCATTCCGAAGGATCGCCGCCGGCTGATCACGTCCCATGACGCGTTCCGCTACTTCGAGGCTGCCTATGGCATCACGTTCGTCGCACCCCAGGGCGTCTCGACCGACGCCGAGGCCTCGGCGAAGGACGTGGCCAAGATCATCCAGCAGATCAGGCGCGAGAAGATCAAGGCCGTGTTCGTGGAGAACGTGTCGGATCCCCGCCTCATGGAGCGGATTGCCAAGGAGACCGGCGCCCGGATCGGCGACCGCGTCTTTTCCGACGCCCTCTCAGAGCCCGGCGGCCCGGCGGGCACTTACATTGATATGATGCGACACAATATAAGAGCCTTCAGCGCGGCTCTGTCGAGCTGAGCGATTTTCCCGCACCCCCGGCGTGAGCCTGGGATGCCCGTTTCATCCCCTTCTGGAATATCCGATGACCGACAAGATCCCCGTTACCGTTCTCACAGGCTACCTCGGCGCCGGAAAGACGACGCTTCTGAACCGCATCCTCACCGAGCAGCACGGCAAGAGATACGCCGTCATCGTCAACGAATTCGGCGAGATCGGCATCGACAACGAACTCGTTGTCGGCGCCGATGAAGAAGTATTCGAGATGAACAACGGCTGCATCTGCTGCACGGTGCGCGGCGATCTGATCCGCATTCTCGATGGCCTGATGAAGCGCAAGGGCAAGTTCGACGCCATCATCGTCGAGACCACCGGCCTTGCCGACCCCGCCCCCGTGGCCCAGACGTTCTTCATGGACCAGGACGTGTCGGACACGGCACGGCTCGACGCCGTGGTGACGGTCGCCGATGCCAAGTGGCTGTCGGACCGGCTCAAGGATGCTCCCGAAGCCAAGAATCAGATCGCCTTCGCGGATGTCATCATCCTCAATAAGACCGATCTCGTGACGCCCGAGGAGCTGGACGCCGTCGAGGCGCGCATCCGGGCTATCAACCCCTATGCCAAGCTCCATCGCACGCAGAACTGCGCTATTCCGATTGCCGAAGTCCTCGACCGAAAGGCCTTCGATCTCGATCGGATCATCGAGCTCGAGCCCGATTTCCTCGAAGAGGGCCACCACCATCACCATGACGAGGACATGCAGTCGATCTCCGTCCGTGTCGACGGCGAGGTCGATCCAGAGAAGTTCATGCCCTGGATTTCCAATCTCACCCAGGCGGAAGGCCCCAACATCCTGCGCTGCAAGGGTATCGTCGCCTTCCCGAATGAGCCGAAGCGCTTCGTTTTCCAGGGCGTTCACATGATTCTCGACGGCGACGTCCAGGGTGATTGGAAACCGGGTGAAAAACGTGATTCCAAGGTCGTTTTCATCGGCCGCGACCTGAACGAGAAGGCGATCACGGAAGGGTTCCTGGCCTGCGCGGTCTAGGAAATGAACCTCCTGTCATTCCGGGGCTGCCGATAGTCGGGTCCGGAATCCATGACCGAGACATCGCAGGAAAAGGAGCGGCAGCTATCGCAGCGTCCCATTCCTGAGGCGCTGACGTCCATTGGCTCCCGGCCCGCACCTCCGGTGCGTCCCGGAACGATAGTGCGGAGGCTCTTGCCTTCCATCCGCCAACCTATGCTATCGCTCCCCGAAAGGGATTGCTTCGATGACCGCTGGAACCGCTCCTTCACTCACCGAGAACATCGTCCCCGTCGAGACCGGGGCGCATGTGACGGCCCTTGCCTGGCTCAAGGGCACGGTCGCGTTCGGCCTGGGCGACGGCGGCGTGCTTTTGGCCAAGGATGGCGAGACCCATCGGGTCGAGGCCCATCCCGATGCCGGGATTCTCGTGGGCATCGGTGATGGCGAGCGGCTTTTGACCGGTGGCGATGACGGACGCGTCGCGGTGACGGGGGCCGACGGTTCCACGCGGACGCTCGCCGAGACGAAGGGTGCCTGGATCGACTCCCTCGCCGTCAGCGCCGGAGGCGCCTTTGCCTTTGGGGTGGGCAAGCGCGTCATTGCCCGCGACGACAAGGGCCGGGAGAAGGCACTGGAGGTTCCTTCGACCGCGCGCGGCCTCGCTTTTGCGCCGAAGGGCTACCGGCTCGCCATCGCCCACTACAACGGCGCCACGCTGTGGTTTCCGAACGTGGACGCCAAGCCCGAGCAGCTCGAATGGAAGGGCTCGCATCTGGACGTGACCTGGTCTCCGGATGCCCGCTTCGTCATTACCTCCATGCAGGAAAACGCCCTTCACGGCTGGCGGCTCGTGCCCGACAAGGGTCACATGCGCATGAGCGGCTATCCGTCGAAGACCCGCTCCCTGTCCTGGTCCCATGACGGCAAGTGGCTCGCGACGTCCGGAGCGGAGGCCGCCATCATCTGGCCTTTCGAGTCCAGGGAGGGCCCGATGGGCAAGGCGCCGCGGGAATGCGGCGTACGACCGGCCAAGGTCAGCCGCGTCGCTTTCCATCCAAACGCCTATGTCCTCGCGGTCGGCTACGAGGACGGCTGCATCCTGCTGATCCGCCTGAGCGACGCCTCGGAATTGCTCGTGCGTGCGAGCATGCCGGAAAGCGGGATCAGCGCGCTCGCCTGGGACAAGGCCGGCCGCCACCTCGCCTTCGGCTGCGAGGATGGGAAGGCCGGCATCCTGACCTTGCCTTGAGGTTTCCATGCCCCGCTTCGGCACGTTCCTGCGAGGAGCGTTCGGCATTCCGAAACCGGACCGTGACGCCATCGACCGGGTGAAGGCTGCGGTTCGCGCAACAGGCAGATTTGCCCCCGACACGGCCATTGCCGTCAACGAAATCGCCTGCACCGACCCCGCCTGCCCAGGCATCGAAACCGTGATCCTCATCATGGAGCCCGGCGTGAAGACCCGGGCCTGCAAGATCCCCAAGCCGCTGGACCAGGTGGCGGAACAAGATATCGTCGACGCTCTTGGAGATTGACGAGCTCAATATCGGGAGAGGCTGCTTGTTTCGGATTGCGCGCATCGTTGCCTTCGGCTTTGGCCTGCTCGGCGGGGTCCTGGCCTCGCAGCTTCCCGAATTTTCCCAGCAGTACCGGCAACGTCTCGGCGGCTCCATCGACAGCCTGACCCGCATCCTTCAGCGTTTCGACGCGGATGCCAGCGGCAACGGCGAGACACGGGACAGCGCCATTCTCCGCCTGCGCAGCAACAGCGACGATCTGATCAGTCGGCAGGGTGCCGCCATGCAGGCCAATGCGGAGCGGCTGGCTCGTCTCGAGGCCCATCGCCGGGCGATGGTCGAGGCCGGCCCCTTCATGCGGGTGGCCCTGATGATGCGTGACGGCGACACGGATGTGATGGAGGCCGCCTATGGCGATTTCGAGCCTGCGGTTCCGGTCACCGAGGAGGGCATCCTCGCCGCTGCCCTGGGCTTCGTCGCCGGCTGGGGCGGATGCATGGTTCTGGCGGGGTTCGTGCGAAGTCTCCGGCGTCCCCGGCACCGGCCGGCGCGGGCCTGATCAGGGAGGACTTTCGGGCTTCCCCGCAAGGACGACGTAGAAGCCCAGGCCGTCCTGTGCCGGAAGAGTCTGGAGCCGGTCGATCCAGCCGCGCTTCTTGGCCTCCAGCAATGCCTTGCCGACGGGCTGGAACAAAGTTTCCCCGCCGCCCTCAGTCGGCGGGGACAAGCGGATGGCAACAGTCTTTCCCTGCGCGAACCGGCTGCGCTCCAGCATGTCTTGGAGCGAGCCGACGGCCTGCGCATGGGATGCGCCGCGCAGATCGAGCACGGCTTCCGCGTCCACCACGCCCAGCGCGCCGCGGAGCTTGTCGGCATAGAACGGCTCGAAATGCGGCATCAGAGCTTCTCCGTTATCATCCCCGGCCCATGTGCCGGGGATGACGCCTCAGGGCCTTATCGGACCAGCACGTTCCTGAACTGCCAGGGGTCGGACGTATCGATATCCTCCGGGAAGAAGCCCGGACGGCCGTCGAGCGGCGTCCAGTCCGTATAGACGCCGACGACAGGACCGAGATAGGGCATCTGCACTTCGAGGCAGCGGCGGAAATCGAGATCGTCCGCCTCCACGATGCCCGCATTCGGGTTCTCCAGCGCCCAGACCATGCCGGCAAGCACGGCGGAGGTGACCTGGAGGCCCGTGGCGTTCTGGTAGGGCGCCAGCATGCGCGTCTCGTCAATGGAGAGCTGCGAGCCGTACCAATAGGCGTTCTTGGCATGGCCGTAGAGAAGCACACCGAGTTCATCGATGCCGTCGACGATCTCGCTCTCGGTGAGAATATGCTGCTCCTCTTGCGCCTTTCCGGCCTTGCCGAACATCTCATGCAATGACAGCACCGCCTCGTTGCAGGGATGGTAGGCATAATGGCAGGTCGGGCGATAGGTGACCTTGTCGCCCTCGCGGACGGTGAAAAAGTCGGCGATCGAAATCGACTCGTTATGCGTCACCAGATAGCCGAATTGCGCCTGGGCGGTCGGCGTCCAGGAGCGCACGCGGGTATCGGCGCCTGGCTGCAGCAGATAGATCGCGGCCTGGGACCCTTCCTTGTGGGTCCCGGCATTCTGCGGCATCCACTTTTCATGGGTGCCCCAGCCGAGTTCGGCTGGCTGCAGGCCTTCCGACACGAAGCCTTCCACGGACCAGGTGTTCACGAACACGCCCATGGGCTTCTCGGCCTTGGCACGCTGCGTGTCGCGCTCGGCAATGTGAATGCCCTTGACTCCCGCCCGGCTCATCAGGCGCGCCCAGTCCTCGCGCGATTTCGGTTCCTCGTGCTCGAGCCCGAGATCCTGCGCCAGATTGAGCAGAGCCTGCTTCACGAACCAGGACACCATGCCTGGATTGGCGCCGCAGCAGGACACGGCGGTCGTGCCGCCGGGATTCCTGCGCCGTGCATCAAGAATGATCTCGCGCAGGGCATAGTTGGTCCGGGCCTCCGGGCCCGCGCTCTTGTCGAAATAGAAGCCCGCCCAGGGTTCCGCGACCGTATCGATGTAGAGCGCGCCGATCTCCCGGCACAGCTCCAGAATATCCCGCGAGGACGTGTCGACCGACAGGTTCACGCAGAAGCCCTGGCCGCCGCCCTCCGTCAGCAGCGGCTGGAGGAGATGGCGGTAATTGTCAGGCGTCAAACCCTGATGCACGAAACGGATTCCGCGATCGTCCAGCATCTTGCGGTCTGCATCGTTCGGATCGACGACCACGAAGCGGCTCTTGTCGAACTCGAAATGGCGTTCGATCAGGGGCAGCATGCCTTTACCGATCGAGCCGAAGCCGATCATCACGATCGGGCCGGTGATACGGCCATGGACGGGCCAGTTGGTCATCGATGTTACTCCTTCGTCACGAACGCGACGGGTTGGGGGGTGATCGGTGGCAAACGGAAGCGCGCCGCACCATTCCTTCCGGTGCGGCGCGCGTCAACTCCTGAGAAATTTATGCGGCGCGGTTGAACCCGGGCATGACGCCTTGGGCGGCTGCCGCGACGAGCGCAGCGAGATCCGGCTTGTCCTCGAAGCGGCCCGTGGCCGAGACAAGCCCCCGCGCATCCTCGAGAGAACCGGCCGTCAGTTCCAGCGCGAGGAAACGATCCTGCTCGTAGGGGCCAGGCAGCCAGAGAGAGCCGGTCCTCGCCGAGGTGAAGCCGAAGCGCTCGTAATAGGGAGCATCGCCCACGAGCAGCACGGCCTTGTGGCCGCGGGCTGTCGCACGCTGGAGCGCCTCGCGCATCAGCTTCCCTCCGAGGCCGAGGCCCTGCAGGCTCGGATCGATGGCGATCGGCCCCAGCATCAATGCCGGACGGTCCGGGCCTGCACAGACGTGCCACAGGCGCACGGTTCCTGCGATCCGGCCCGCCTGTTCGACGATGAGCGCGAGCCCGTCGGCCGGCAGGCGGCCCTCGCGCAGGCGCTCGCAGGTCTTCTGGAAGCGGGCGGGGCCGAAGCAGGCGTCGAGAAGCGCCTCGCGCGCCTCGACATCGCGGTGGTCTTCCTCTCTGATCGTGATCATGGCCGTGGCCTCCCAGGCAAGGGGTGAGCGACAGCCCTCGCACCTGCTCGCAGCCCTCGGCGCACGGGCGAATGCCGCGTTGGCGGCGACCCGATGCGTCCTCTGGAGCCTGAGCAGGCCGTCCGGGACAACTTTTCAGGGGTTGGTGCCTGCCTCGTACCTCGAGGCAGGCGGGACGTGCATCAGATCACGTAGGACTTCAGGGGCGGGAAGCCGTTGAACGCGACCGCCGAGTAGGTGGTCGTGTAGGCGCCCGTGCCCTCGATCAGCACCTTGTCGCCGATCTCCAGCGAGATGGGGAGCGGGTAAGGCTCCTTCTCGTAGAGAACGTCCGCCGAATCGCAGGTCGGACCGGCGAGAACGCACGGCACCTTGCGATCATGGTCGCGCTCGCTGCGGATCGGGTAGCGGATCGACTCGTCCATCGTCTCGGCGAGACCGCCGAACTTGCCGATGTCGAGATAGACCCAGCGCACCTCGTCCTCGTCCTGGCTCTTCTTGGACACGAGAACGACCTCGGCCTCGATGATGCCGGCATTGCCGACCATGCCGCGGCCCGGTTCGATGATCGTCTCGGGGATACGGTTGCCGAAGTGCTTCGAGAGCGCCCGGAAGATCGACTCGCCATAGGCTTCCACCTGCGGGATCGACTTCAGGTACTTCGTCGGGAACCCGCCGCCGAGATTGACCATCGACAGGTGGATGCCCCGCCGCGCGCACTCGCGGAAAATCGCGGATGCGGACGCAAGCGCCTGATCCCAGGCTTCCGTGTTGCTCTGCTGCGAGCCGACATGGAAGGAGACGCCATAAGCCTCCAAGCCGTTGCGATAGGCATGCTCGAGCACGTCCACGGCCATCTCGGGCACGCAGCCGAACTTGCGCGACAGGGGCCATTCGGCGCCTGCGCCATCGCAAAGGATGCGGCAGAAGACCTTCACGTCGGACGAAGCGACGCCGACCAGAGCGGCCGCACGCACGATCTTCTCCACCTCGGCTTCGCAATCGACCGCGTAGAGGCGCACGCCGAGCTCGAGAGCCCGCGCGATATCGCGCTCCTTCTTGATCGTGTTGCCGAAGGAAATCCGCTCGGGCGTGGCACCCGCATCGAGGGCGAGCTGGATCTCGACGACCGACGCCGTGTCGAAGCACGAGCCGAGAGCGGCAAGAGCCTTCAGAACCTCCGGCGCGGGATTGGCCTTCACCGCGTAGAAGACACGCGTATCAGGAAGCGCCCGGGCAAATTTCGAGTAGTTGTCGCGCACCACGTCGAGATCGACGACCACGCAGGGGCCGTCCTCACGTCGGTTACGCAGGAATTCACGAATGCGCTGAGTCATGGCGCTCTCCCCACCAAAGGTTCAATGGAGGTCTTCAAGCCTCCGGATTGAAGTTCAGACGTCGCGGATTTCCTGGAGGAAGCCCGGCGCGTCCGGCGTCAGCGAGGGAAGATGGCATCCCGCTTCGTGCGATGGAGACACGAGTGGCGCGATGGGCTCTTCACCCGACGATGCTGCCTTGGATTGGATGGGGAATTCCCGTCCGCACGCCTGGCAATGATAAACAAGCCTCTTCGGTGCTGACCTGTGGAGGGCCAACGAGACCAAAAAAGCCCGTTCGTCGTTGCTTTAAGCCACGTCCCCCGTTGAGAGCGGGGTACGCCGGTTTCGCCTCCGGCTGCCGGTTAGGGGTTTCGAGAACTAGGTCGTTCTCGGGCGGCTGTCCGGCCTCTTGTCCGGATGCCCACCAACCGGCACGCGACCACAGGCACGTGCGAAATTGGGCAAGCAGTGAGATAGGCGCAATGGCCCCGGATCACAATACCTTTTTAGCCTTTCCCAGGGATTTTTTCGGGATCGGCCCTTCCCGGGCCGCTGCCCGTGCATTGTTCAGCTTTTATTAAGCGGGACCGATGGACGGAGACGGGCTGCGACCCCATTTTCCCGTCTCGGTCTCCCGCCCAAGAAGAACAGCATCGCTTATGATGAATCCAACGCGTCGAATCGTCCTCCAGAGCCTCCTTGCCGGCGTCGCCCTGCCCGCCCTGGCGCAGCAGAACGGAATCCCCGCGCCCAATCCCTTCCGATTCGAGGATGTCGTCCGCCGGGCAAGGGAACTGGCCGCGAAGCCCTACGAGCCCATGCCGGCGCAGCTGCCGGAGCCCTTGAACCGGCTCAGCTTCGACGACTATCGGGATATCCGATTCCGTCCGGACAAGGCGCTCCTGGCCACGAGCGGCAGTTCCTTCCGGATGCAGCTCTTCCATCTCGGCTTCCTGTATCAGCGTCCGGTAACGGTGAACGTCCTGCGCGATGGCGTGCCGACGCCGGTTCCTTACCAGAAGGAATTGTTTGATTACGGACATAACAAGATCGACAAGCCGCTGCCCGTGAATTTGGGCTTCGCGGGCTTCCGCCTGCACTACCCGATCAATACGCCCAAGGTCTTTGACGAGGTCATCGCCTTCCTCGGAGCCAGCTATTTCCGCTTTCTTGGGGCCGACCAGAAATACGGCGCCTCGGCGCGAGGCCTGGCCATCAACGTGGACGGTGGCGACGGGGAGGAGTTTCCGCATTTCCGCGAATTCTGGATCGAGATGCCGAAGCCGGACAGCGACCAGGCGACGATCTATGCCCTCCTGGACAGCCCCTCGATCGCCGGCGCGTACCGGTTCGTCCTGTATCCCTCGAGGGAGACCGCCCTCGACGTGACGGCAACGCTGTTCCCACGCCGGAGCATCCCCAATGTGGGGCTCGCGCCGCTCACCTCCATGTTCTTCGAAGGCGAGAACGAGCGCCGGCGAACGGACGATTTCCGACCGGAACTGCACGATTCCGATGGCCTGCTGATGCAGTCGGGAGCGGGCGAGTGGATCTGGCGGCCGCTCCGCAACCCGACCCGCAAGGCCATCTCCTCGTTCAGCGACAAGAATCCGCGGGGCTTCGGGCTCATGCAGCGAGATCGCGTGTTCGAGAATTACCAGGACCTCGAGACGTCCTACCACAAGCGGCCGAGCTATTGGGTCGAGCCGGTAGGGGAATGGGGTGAGGGACGGGTCGAACTGGTCGAGCTTCCTACTGCGGATGAGACCCACGACAACATCGTGGCCTATTGGCAGCCGGGTCGCCCATTCGAGGCGGGCCAGGAGGTGACGGTCACCTATCGGTTGCGAGCCCTGACCAGCTCGAACAGCATGCATCCGGGCGCGAAGGCGATCAACACGTTCCAGTCCCCGGCCCGGAACAGCGGATCCAACAGTCCGAGCGACCCGACCCATCGTCGCTTCATCATCGATTTCGCGGGAGGCGATCTGGCCTATTACCTGGCCGATCCCGGCCAGGTGGAGCTGATCCCCACCACCTCGGCCGGCACCATCACCCACACCTTCGTCGTCCCGAACGAGCATACCAGGGGCTTCAGGGTGGCCATCGACGTGAAGCTCGAACCGGGCCAGTCCGCGGATCTCCGTGCCTTCCTCCGCGCCGGCAACAAGACATTGACGGAAACCTGGACTTATCCCTGGGCCGTGGAATGATGCCCGCCTGAGCGGGCCGCCCGTCTTGCCAAGCTTCCCGCGTGCCTGCAGAGAGAGGCGCCGAGATAACGTGTCGAGGTGGCTTGGAATGATGAGATCGTGGATGGCCATGGCTCTGGGAGTCTGGATGGGCTGGAGCCTGGCTCCAGCGCAGGCGCAGCAGCCTGCGACGGATGTGACCTTCGGCACCAACTGGCTCGCGCAGGCCGAGCACGGCGGTTATTATCAGGCCCTGGCGGACGGCACTTATGAGAAATATGGCCTCAGGGTGACCATCGTCCCCGGCGGCCCTCGCGCCAACAACCGGATGTTGATGACGGTCGGCAAGCTCGACTTCTATATGGGCGGCAGCCTGATCCAGGCGTTCTCGGCGGTGGAGAAGGACATCCCGACGCTCGTGGTCGCGGCCCATTTCCAGAAAGAGCCCCAGGTCCTGCTCAGCCATCCCGGCCAGGGGCTCGACAGCTTCGAATCCCTGGCGACCTCGAACGACATTCTCCTGTCGAAAGACGGCATCGCTACGTTCTTCCAATGGATGAAGGCGGAATACGGGTTCAAGGACGAGCAGGTGAAGCCATACGGCTTCACCCCTGCCCCCTTCATTGCCAATCCCCGTGCCGTTCAGCAGGGCTACGTAACCGCAGAGCCCCTGACCATCGAGAAGGCCGCCGGCTTCAGGCCGAACGTTTTTCTCCTCGCCGACCACGGCTTCAGCACCTACTCGACCACGATCGAGACGCGGCGCGAGACGGTCGAGACGAATCCTGACCTCGTACAGCGCTTCGTCGACGCCTCGACCCTAGGTTGGTATCATTATCTCTATGGCGACAATGCGAAGGCCAACGCCCTCATCAAGCACGACAATCCCGAAATGACAGACGAGTTGCTCGCCTATTCGGTCGCGAAAATGAAGGAATACGGCATCGTCGATTCCGGCGATGCCGCAACGCTCGGCATCGGCGCAATGACCGACGAGCGCATGAAGGACTTCTTTGACAAGATGGTGAAGGCAGGCCTCTTCAAGGCTGGTCTCGACTATCGTCGCGCCTACACGCTCCAGTTCGTGAACAAGGGCGTGGGTGTGAACCTCAGGAAGTAGGAGAGCCGGCTGCTCCGGCCCGGCCGCACCCATGGCAGACGCCCCCCTCGTTGCCCTCAATGGCGTGACCAAGGCCTTCGCCAATGGCGTAATGGCCTTGTCGGGCTTCACACTCCGCGTTGCGCCAGGGGAGTTCGTTACCCTGCTCGGGCCTTCAGGATGCGGAAAATCGACTGCCTTGCGGCTCCTCGCCGGGCTCACCGGCCCGACAAGGGGCAGCGTCGTCTGGCCAGGCTCGACAGCTCCCGACCATCGCCATGAGATCGGCTTCGTTTTCCAGGAGCCGACCTTGATGCCTTGGGCCAGCGTCACCGATAATGTCTGGCTTCCCTTGCGGTTGCGCGGCTTCTCGCGGCGCGAGGCGCAAGGCCGCATTGCGGAGAGTCTGGCTCTTGTCGGATTGACGGACTTCGCGAAAGCCTATCCCCGCGAGCTGTCCGGCGGCATGAAGATGCGGGTGTCCATCGCCCGAGCCTTGAGCGTCAAGCCGAGGCTTCTCCTGTTGGACGAGCCCTTCGGCGCCCTCGACGAGATTACCCGCTTCCGGCTCAACGACGACCTGTTGCGGTTGCGGCGGGATCTCGGCTGGACGGTGGTCTTCGTGACCCATTCGGTCTTCGAAAGCGTCGCCCTTTCAGACCGGATCATCGTGATGTCGCAGCGCCCGGGCACCGTCGTGGCCGACATCGGAATCGATGCACCGGGCGGACGCGGTGCCGGTTTCCGCACGAGCCGCCGCTATGCCGAACTCTGCCGGGATGTCTCCGGCGTTCTGGCAGGCATCACCGACGGGGAGGCCTGACCCATGGCGAAAGAACTTTTGCAACAGCGCGGCCTCCTTAAAATCACGCTGCCGCTTGCCGTCGTCCTTGCCGCCGTCTCGGCCTGGGAGCTCTCCGTCCGGCTCGCCGCCGTCCCCCCTTATATCCTTCCCGCCCCGAGCCTGATCGCCCGGACCATCATCGCGGACTGGCCGATTCTTTCAGCCTCCCTCGTCGTGACGCTGAAGACGACGTTTTTAGGCCTTGTCCTCGCGGTTCTCGGCGGCGTGACGCTGGCAGTGATCTTCAGCCTGTCCCGCGTCGTGGAGTATTCCCTCTATCCTTTCGCGGTGGCGACGCAGGTGACCCCTGTGATCGCGATCGCGCCACTTCTCCTCATCTATATGCCCCAGGACACGGCTGTTCTCGCCTGCGCCTGGATCGTCGCCTTCTTCCCCATTCTCTCGAACACGATGCTCGGCCTCCAATCCGTCGACCGTGGCCTTCTGGAACTGTTCGCTCTTTATGGAGCCGCACCGGGGACGAGCCCGGCAGCGCGGCTCCGGTCGAGGATCAAGGTCCTCTGGCATCTGCGTCGCCCGGCGGCGCTTCCCGCTTTCCTCGGCGGTCTGCGGATCGCCGTGGGGCTCTCACTTATCGGGGCGGTCGTCGCAGAAATGGCGGCAGGTTCCGCAGGCGCGGGCTCCGGCCTCGCCTATCGGATCGTCGAGAGCCAGTACAGGCTCAACATTCCTCGCCTGTTTGCAGCCCTGGTCCTCCTGGCCCTGACGGGCATCGTACTGTTTCTCCTTGCGGCGGCACTGTCGCATGCCCTTCTCAGACGCTGGCATGAAAGCGCTCTTGTCGGGGAATCCTGATCTCTTCTACGATTCGATGCCTTGGCCCTGATGCAATGAAACTGTCATCGAACCGTCACGAGTTGCGCTCATGGTGGCGGCGCCGAAGCTTTCAAAGGCGGGGAATGGGATGGAAACCGATATCAAGCATCCTGGCGTGAAGAGCGTCGGGTGGTCTCTGGTTCAAGCCGCGCGCCTCCATCGCAGCCGCACCGGAGATAAGCTCTCCGAGCTCGGCCTTTTCGCTGGGCAGGAGCAGGTCCTTCAAGCGCTCGCCCATTCCGGCCCGATGACCATGGGCGACCTCGCGCTCATCCTGCGTGTCCGTCCGCCGACCGCGTCCAAGACCATCTCCCGCCTGTCCTCCCTGAAGTTGGTCGAACGCCACACGGAGCCGGGGGACGCTCGGATCGTGCGCGTAAGGCTGACGCGGGAAGGGAAGAAGAAGGCCGCCGCGATCGACGCCCTGTGGGACGAAGTCGAAGGCGAACTTCTGGCCGGCTTCGACAACAAGGATCGAAAGCGCCTCAGGAAACTCCTGCGCCGTGTGGCGAAGAATCTCGCGAGCATCACGGGGGCCGATCCCAGCGGCTTCGAGAACGACGACGACCTCGAGGAGCAGGCAGTCCTCGACGAGCCCGTGGCCGCCACTGCCTGAGCGATAAATGCCCGGACAGAGTGGAGAGGCCCGATCCGGGCCTCGCCTTCGCATGCGACCCGCTCTATCGTGAGACGAATGTCTTCGCTGGAGTCTTGCCGATGGACGATGCTGCGACCAGCACCCTTTTCGGCCTGGGTAACGTGACACAAGGCCGACTGGCCGAGGTTGGAATCAGCACGGTCGGCGCACTGCGCGCGACCGGGTCGGTCGAGGCTTACAGGCGCCTCAAATTCATGTTTCCCCGTCAGGTCACCTTGACTGCCCTCTATGCGTTGGAGGCCGCCCTGCGGGGATGCCACTGGAACGATCTGCCGCCGTCGGTTAAGACCGTACTTCGGCGCGAAGCCACAGCGATTGACGAAGCGCTGCGCGGGGGTCTGTCCCCCCGCTGCAGGCGCAACTGAGAGCATCGAACAGGACAAGCCATGACCGGAACGGACATTCTGATGACCGGGCGAATGCTGCCGAGTGTCATCGAGGCGCTGGAGAAGAGCTTCACCCTTCACCGCATGTGGGAGGCTCCGGACCGGGAGGCTTACCTTCGCGAGATCGGCCCTCGCATCCGTGGCATGGCCACGAGCACGATGACAGGGCGTGCAGATGCCGCCTTTCTAAAGCATTTCCCCAATGTGGAAATCATCGCCAGCTTCGGCGTCGGCTACGACAATGTCGACGTCCACGCGGCAGCAGAGCGCGGGATCATCGTCACCAATACGCCCGACGTCCTGAATGACGAGGTCGCCGATCTGACCATCGGCCTGCTCATCGCAACGCTCCGCCGGATTCCCCAGGCCGACCGTTATCTTCGCGCCGGCGAATGGCGGAAGGCGCCGTTTCCACTGTCGCCAAGCCTTCGGAGCCGCAAGGTCGGCATTGTCGGTCTCGGACGCATCGGGAAAGCCATCGGTCGGCGTCTCGAGGGATTTGGTGTCGAGATCGCCTATCATGGCCGGACCCGGCAGGAGAACGTCGCTTACTCCTATTATCCGACGCTGAGGGGAATGGCGGAGGCGGTCGACGTCCTGATTGCGATCACGCCGGGCGGCGCCGGTACACGGCACCTGATCAATGCCGACATCCTGAAAGCACTCGGTTCGAACGGCGTCGTCATCAATGTCGCCCGCGGCAGCGTCGTGGACGAGAAGGCTCTGATCGAGGCCCTGCGCGATGGAACCATTCTCGCTGCCGGCCTCGACGTCTTCGAGGATGAGCCGCGCGTGCCGCAGGAGCTGATCGACATGGACAATGTCGTTCTTCTGCCGCACATCGCGTCCGGGTCCATTCACACCCGCAAGGCCATGGGTCAGCTTGTCGTCGACAATCTCGTCTCATGGTTTTCCGGCAAGGGGCCGCTCACGCCCGTCCCGGAGACACCCTATGAGGCTCGCCCCGTGTGAGGCATCCTATCCACGCTTGAGCAGTGTCTGCCTCGGCGTCATGCCAAAGGTACGCTTGTAGAGGCTGCCGAATTCCCCCAGGTGCGTGAAGCCGCACATGAGAGCGATCTCCGTCACGGAGGACATCACCGGGTCCGCCATGGTCAATGCGCGATGGGCATGGCGCAGCCGAGTCGTGCGCAAGAAGGCCATCGGCGTCATGCCGCGGAAACTCTGGAAGCCATTCTGCAGGCTCCTCGCGCTGACCCCGGCATGGGCGGCAATGTCGGCCAATGACAGCGGTTCGGTAAAGTGCGCCTCGATGAAGGCTTCCGCTCGCCTGACATACACCGGATCAGCCGAAGCCTGAGGTGCGAGCAGCGCTTCCGAATACGTATGGCGATGGGAGAGGAGGAAGCCTGTCAGCAGCGACTGCTCGAATTGTCGCCACGCTGTCGGAGATTGCCTGATCATGGCCCCCGGTTCCGAGAGTTCCGCCTCCGCATAGTCCAACAGCCTGAGCCAGCTGCTCCCAGAAGGGACGTCGAGATCGACGCCGACGTCGAATTCGATGAATCCCGGGATGTCGTAACCGAGCAGCTTGGTGCAGCACTCCACAATCTTGTGGCGGCTCATGATGAGAACGTTGTGCTCCGTACCCTTCGGAAGGGTGATGATCCGCTGCGGACCGGATGGGAAAACGACAGCGCGCTGCCGTGAAATAGAAAAAGCCTTGCCTTTGATCCTGAGCTGGCTGGGCTCCGCTAGACCCGTGACGAAGGCCATTCGATCATTGGCATCCTCGGGGACCTGGTTGATTTCCACGTCCCGTTCGACCTGAACCCGGAAGATCCCGAGGTCGGCCTGTCCGCGATACCCAAACATGCCGCCGGCAGGCCTATCCCGTGAAATCGGGGTGAGGCGCTGGGGAGACACGAAAGTGTTGAGAGCATTCTCCAGTTCTTCGAGCCTGGTCGACCGCCATGTTCGGTCGATGATGAGGCTGCTTTGCGGTACTGGATCGGCTTCCGGATCTGGCAGTTCCTTCATAGTGACGGACAACCATTCATGGCCTGACGGACCGCTGCAGTGTTCGCCCCGGTGTCTCGCCGAAGACCCGCCGGTAGGCTGTCCCGAATTCTCCCAAATGCGTGAAACCGCAGGCCAGCGCGATCTGCGTTACCGTAACGGTCGAGGGATCCGCCACCAGCAATGCCCGGTGAACTCGGTGCAGTCGCGTCGAGCGCAAAAAGGCCATCGGTGTCATGCCGCGGAAGCTCTGGAAGCCGTGCTGCAAGCTTCTCGCGCTGACCCCCGCGTGGGCGGCAATGTCCGCCAATGACAGTGGCTCCGTACAATGTGCCTCGATAAAGGCCTCCGCCCTCTTCACATAGAACGGCGCCGCCGCCGATTGCGGACGCAGCAGCGCATCGGTGTAATTGTGCCGGTGGCTCAGCAGGAAACCGGTGATCACCATCTGCTCGAGTTGCTGCTGGACAGCCGGAACATTGCGGATCAGCGATTGGGGCGCGCTGATCTCGGCGGAGGCGTATTGAAACAGTCTCAGCCAGGCCTGCCCATTCGCGCTGGCCAGATCGAATTCACCTTCAAATGCCACTTGGCCAGAAACGTCACGCCCCAGGAGCTTCGCGCAATATGACGCGACCTTTCGATGATCCAGCACCAGAACCCGCGTGCAGCATTCCTCGCTGTACTGCAGAGCCTTGGCCTCGCCAGCTGTGAAGACGACGCCCTGCCGATCCGACACCGGCAAGCGCCTGGGCCCCAGCTCAAGCTGACCTGTCCCCTGTGGAGCCATTACAAAAGCGATGCGGTCGCCTGGCTGATCGTGATATTGAACGGAAAGCTCACGCCTGTAGCCGACATCGAAGATCGCCAGGTCCGCCATTCCATGGAACCCGAAGCTGCCGTCAATGACATTGCCGCGCGTGACAGGCACGAGCGTATGGGGCGCTGCAATGAAATTTACGACGGTATCTTCGATCTCGTCGAGCCTCGAGGACTTATAGATGACATCGAGGATGCCGCCGGCCCGGAACCGCAGGGATTGAGCCCCGTCGGGTTCCCCAACGGAAGAGGCATCATCCGGAAATGGTGCCGCGGGCTTCGTCATGCCTATTTCAACATGGCTTTGCTCGGTGTGACAGTCTCAACCAAGCTTGCCCGGCGTCATCAGTAGGATCGAAACCGGTCTCGAATTCACCATCGCCGACCCTGTCATGCTCCAGGAGGATGGCACCGCACGACGAGATCTTCCGGCATTCCAACGCGAGGGTCGAGAATTCGCAATCAGACAAATGATAAATTCTTTTCGGTGACGTGGATGCAAACACAACGGCACCTTGGGGAGAGACAGCGGACTCGCATTGTTCCCGGACGAGCCTCCCTCGCCCTCGATGGGCAATGGTGCAAGGAGGCCGGCTGTGTTCATTCTCACAGGAGAGCCGACTGCTGTTTTCGCGCTCAAACGCTGCATTAAAAATAGCCCGGCTGCCAACATGGCGCAGCTGGAATTGAGCATCGAACGCTCGATCGCGCCCTGACGCCATGCGCATATCGCTTTTGGACACAAGAACGCTCGTCAGGTGTTCAGGTTCTTCGATATTCGGTGCTTTGAAACTTACGGTAGTAGTGCCTCCTTGAATGCCGACTTCCGGAGAAGGGTTCCCGTTCTTTAGGCCTCGATCATTTCCGCCTGGGACCATCAACACCGCCGACAAGCTGCAGAGCTTGGTAAAACGCTACGATTTCTGCGCAATTCCGACAAGTCGTGCGGGTTTCCGATTTTCGTAGGGGGAGGACGGGTTCACTCTTCACTCATGGAAACAAGGCTTTTGCAAAGCTTCCTTGAAGGAAGGCTTCCAACAAGTCGAAAGTCTATTCGCCGGACACCCAAATGACCAACAACTTCTCCAGCGTCATTACCTCGGATACCTTCCAATCAGTGAAGTACACTGGAAATTTTACGACTCGTTCTTCTTTTGCGACGTCTCTTCTAATCCTCATGACTCATTATTATCGCGTTCAGCTCCATTTGAAGCGTGGGCAGATTTTATATCATTTAGGCCAATA
This sequence comes from Microvirga sp. BF8, assembly GCF_059888585.1. Taxonomy (NCBI): domain Bacteria; kingdom Pseudomonadati; phylum Pseudomonadota; class Alphaproteobacteria; order Hyphomicrobiales; family Methylobacteriaceae; genus Microvirga; species Microvirga sp. BF8. Next base: position 3,654,102 of record NZ_CM187619.1, read on the forward strand.
TGACGCTGCACTTCAGGACTTTCGAGCAGCCCTGCGCCTGAACTGGCGGAGCGAAACTGCGATGTCCTGGATCGACCAAGCGCGAAGGGCCGGCAAGCGAAGCGAACTTCCGTCAATCGCGCCGAGGAAGGACTACTCTTCCGATGTTGAGGCTCATTGCCTCGTCGCCGCCAAAGCCATCACTTCTTTCCTTTAGAGCGACTCTTAGAGCGACGCACCCTCTGGGAAGAATGGCCAGCTCTCATTTTGTCTTCGAACGACGAAATGGATCAGGCGTGGATTTTCGCAACCCACGCCTGATCCCCTGTCTGCCGCGATGTTTCTGTCCATCCTCGGCCCTATAGCGGAATGGATGTCACCGCAATCTGCCGCAACGGAAGCTCCTTCCGGCCAGTCCGATCGCTGACCTCGATCCCATTCTAATGGTTATCGCGGGGCGTGTATTTCTGCGCGACGCGCTGGAACTTCACGGCGGGCTTGAGGGTCATCCCTTCCGAAAGCTGATCCACCATTGCCCGCTGGATCTCCTGCCAGGGTGTCTGGCTTTCCGGATATGGGTAGCCGCCCTGTTCCCTTAGTTCCGCGCGTCGACTCTGCAATTCCTCGTCCGAGATCAGGATGTTGGCGCTGCGGTTCTTGAGGTCGACACGGATCCGGTCGCCCGTTCGCAGGAGGGCGAGCCCGCCGCCGATGGCCGCTTCCGGAGATGCATTGAGAATGGACGGTGTTCCGGACGTGCCTGATTGACGCCCGTCACCAAGACAGGGAAGAGAGAGGACACCCTTCTTGATCAGTGCGCCCGGCGGCTGCATGTTCACGACCTCGGCTGCGCCGGGATAGCCCACCGGCCCCGCCCCTCGCATGATCAGAATCGTGTGCTCGTCGATGTGGAGCGACGGGTCGTCGATGCGATGGTGATAATCCTCCGGGCCGTCGAAGACGACAACCGGCCCCTCGAAGGCGTCAGGGTCCTCTGGGTTGCTCAGATACCGGGTTCTGAACTCCTCGCTGATCACGCTCGTCTTCATGATCGCCGAGTCGAACAGGTTTCCCTTGAGATTGAGAAACCCGGCTTTTTCCTTCAAAGGGTTGTCGTAGCTGCGGATGACGTCGCGGTCCCAAGTGAACTTGCCGCGACAGTTCTCGCCGATCGAGGCTCCCGTGCAGGTCAAGGCATCCGTGTGGATCTTGCTGGCACCGATCAGTTCCGCCATCACGGCAGGAAGGCCGCCAGCCCGGAAATATTCTTCGCCCAGATATTCACCTGCCGGCTGCACATTGACGAGCAGCGGAATCTCGAAGCCGACACGCTCCCAGTCGTCGCAGTCGAGAGGAACGCCGATATGTTTCGCGAGCGCATTGAGATGGATGGGAGCATTGGTTGAGCCGCCGATGGCAGCGTTCGCGACAATGGCGTTCTCGAAGGCTTCGCGGGTGAGGATGTCGGATGGCTTCAGATCCTCCCACACCATCTCGACAATGCGCTTGCCGGTCTCGTAGGACACCTGGCCGCGCTCGCGGTAGGGTGCGGGAATGGCAGCTGAGCCCGGCAGCGACATGCCGAGGGCTTCCGCCAGGGCATTCATGGTTGAAGCCGTGCCCATGGTGTTGCAGTGCCCATCCGATGGGGCGGATGATCCGACGATATCCATGAACTGCTGATAGTCGATATCGCCCGCCGCGTGGCGTTCGCGCGCCTTCCAGATCACGGTGCCGGAGCCGGTGCGCTCCCCATGGAACCAGCCATTCAGCATCGGACCGACATTGAGGGAAATCGCGGGAATGTTGACGGTCGCTGCGGCCATCAAGCAGGCGGGGGTCGTCTTGTCGCAGCCGGTGAGCAGCACGACACCATCAAGCGGATATCCGAACAAAACCTCTACGAGCGAGAGATAGGCCAGGTTGCGGTCCAGACATGCGGTAGGACGCTTGCCCGTTTCCTGGATCGGATGGCAGGGGAACTCGAACGCCACCCCGCCCGCCTCGGTGATTCCGTCACGCACTCGCTTGGCGAGTTCAAGGTGATGCCGGTTGCAGGGGGAGAGGTCAGATCCCGTCTGAGCGATACCGATAATCGGCTTTCCGCTCTGCAATTCCTGCCGTGTCAGGCCGAAGTTGAGATACCGCTCCAAGTAGAGCGCCGTCATGCCGGGATTATCCGGATTGTCGAACCACAACCGGGAACGAAGCTGATCGGGGGTCCGGCGTCTCGGCATTTCGGCCATGTCCTGGTCCTTTTCTCGAAGAACTCTGTGCCGGTCGATTTGATCCGCTGCTGCGGCGGAAATCAACTGGCTAGGCCCTGCTCGATCCTGCTTTCAGCACCTGGAGGCCCTCGCAGGCGAAGTTTTTCTTGCAACTTTGTCACTGTCGCAGTTTGACCCGTCCGCGACTTCGGATCCAGCCATGCTTCAACGCCTCCTGCTCGCTGTCTTCAGGCTGAGCCTTGCCGTTCCTGCAACTGCCGACGAGTGTCCGACGGTTCTGACGGCCAAGATTGGCTTCGTTCTGGAGCGCCATGGCACGAGGGCCGGGATCCGGCCGACGTCGGAAAACTTCGTGCATGTGGTGAACACTTATCCGGATGGGAAGAAGCAGGACGTCATCTACTATCGCGGGCTGTTCGAGATCAGCCGCTTCGACGATGCCGGGAGGCGCTTCAACGTGCCCCTCTCCGATCTGCGGTCGATCTTCCCGCTCGATGCCAAGGCCCGGCGTGCAATAACCTATAACCTATGCGCCTGCTCAACCGGGAAAAGTTGGCGCCCTCGTCTCCCAGGAAATCGTCGTGACAGGTCGGGAGAAGCTGGAGCTCGGCTCCTGCACTTATACCGTGACGATCATCCGCAACCGATTCTTGAATGCGGAAGGCCGGGTTCTCTCGGAGCATACGGATCTCTACTCCACTGAACTCGGCTTCGTTCTCGGGAAGCGCTATGATGAGAAGGGTGGGCGGCAGACGACCGTGCTGTATCAAACCATCAGGCCCCTGACACGCGCATCGCCGCTTTGACGATCGGGTCTGACGATCAGGAGTCATGCCCGTTCACCGGACAGCACCGATCGTTTCTTCGATTTGCCCACGCAGCTTTTGATCGAGATCGAGAGCTTCCGCCAACTGCCGCAGGAATTCGTGCTCCTGAAGTGTATCCGGATCGATGGCGAGCAGCGCCGCCGCATAAACCTGGGCGGCGATTTCGGGATCGTCGACCCCGTCCGCAAGTTCCTCCACGGTGACAGGCGATTCCATTTCTCGCTCCAGCCAGCGTGTCGCCTCAGGGTCGATCCCGGCTTCCGTCAGGCCACGGACGATGCGGGTCCGCTCGATCTGATCGATCTGCCCATCGGCGGCGGCAGCCGCCACCATGGCGCGGAGGAACCGCATCGCGTCGTCCTCGGTCTGCGATATGGGATGAAAGCGTGACGTCTCGGGCAGATCGACCAGCGCCTGGTCCTTGGCCGCACCTGAGAGAGCCGCCCCGGAGGAACCTCCCACGGTGACGGCGGAGCTTCCCGCCTTCTGGCTTTGATAGGCTCTGTAGGCCAAGCCTCCGATGACCGCGAGACCGCCCAACCTGGCGAGACCTCCCGAGATGCCACCCTTCTTGCGTTTGCCGAACATCAGGCCGGCAAGCGCAAGCAACGCGGTCTGGGTCAGGGCAGGATGCCGGGCAGCGAGCTCCTTGGCCTTTTCCAGCATCGGTGCAACCGATGCCGCGGCGCTGCCCTGGTCTGGGGCATGGTCAGGTGTCTGTGTTCCATCGCCGGACGGTGGCTGTCCTGTTCCCTGATCCGGCCTGGCCAGGGCGCCGACAACGGCATCCAAGAGCTTGCGGTAATCGACCATGAGGACCTCCCTTCATCGCATCCAAAGTCATGGACTCAACGGGAGCGCCCCCTGAATGGTTCAGGTTGGCCTGCGCAGTGCGGCGGCTTCCGCGGCCAGTTGCCCGATTCGGTCGAAGTCACCTGTCCGCAGAATATCGGCCGACGCGACCCAGGTGCCGCCAACGCATGGAACGTTCGCGAGGGATAGATAGGACGGAGCGCTCGACAGGTTGATCCCACCCGTCGGACAAAAGGATAGTTTCGGCAACGGCCCCTGCACGGATTTGAGCCACCCGGCCCCGCCTGATACCTCCGCCGGGAAAAACTTGAGGATCTCGAAGCCGAGCCCTGCCAGAGCCATGGCTTCCGAAACCGTCGCGCAGCCCGGCATCACCGGGATTGGGGCCTCCCACAAACGCTCTGCCAGCCTTGGCGTCGTGCCTGGCGTGACGATGAACTTAGCCCCGGCATCGATAACCTCGCCGATCTGGCTCTCTGAGAGAACTGTCCCCGCCGCAACGACGGCCTCAGGCACAGCCTTGGCAATGGCGGCAATGGCGTCCATCGCCGCAGGCGTGCGCAGGGTGATTTCCACGACTGGAAGTCCGGCCCCGACCAGCGCCAGAGCGAGATCGATGCTCATGCGCGCATCGTCGATCGTCACCACCGGGATTACAGGAGCGAGGCGCGTAAACGTCCGCAGGGTTTCAGTCTTCGTTGTCATGGCTCCATCCAGACGGTTTATTGGGACACCAACGGTTTGCTCCGTGCCTGTGTCAGGCGGGCAACGTCCGTTGCTGGGAACGGGCGCGGACAAGCTGCGTGATGATGACAGGGCAAGCCAGCGCCAATCCGATCAGCGTCATCGTCATATCCGGTGCAATAATCGGCAGCGCGGCAAGGCCGGCAAGCCAGCGCTCCCACGCCCGCATCGGCGCGAGGGCGAAGCCGGTGAAGGCCGCCGAGAGCAGTACGATCCCGAACATGCACCCGCCCACGACGAAGAAGAAACTCGGCCAGGTGAATTCCGGCGTTACGATCAACATCGCCGGCCCATAGACGAAAACGAACGGCACGAGTGCCTTGCCGAGCCCAAGCCGGAAGGCTGTGTTGCCCGTCTTGAACGGGTCAGCTCCCGCCATGCTCGCGCCTGCATAGGCCGCCAGTGCTACCGGTGGCGTGATGTCGGCGAGAACGCCGTAATAGAAAACGAAGAAATGCGCCACGATGGGAGCGACGCCGAGGAGGCCCAGAGCAGGCGCAGCAACCGTGACCATGATGATGTAGTTCGCCGTCGTGGGAACGCCGCATCCGAGCAGGATGCACACGAAGGCGGTCATCAGGAGCGTGAAGAACAGGGTCATGCCCTTCAAATCGAACATCGCCGCCGGCAGGAATTCACCAAGCCCTTGTGCGATCTGTGCCGCGAACGAGGTGACGATGAACGAGATCTTGAAGCCGACGCCCGTGAGAGTGACGACGCCGACAATGATACCGACCGTCGCCGCAGCCGCGCCGACTCCGATGGCGTATTTCGCGCCGACGACGAAGGCATCGACGAGATCGATGATCCTAGCCTTGCCCAACTCGCTCTGGAGCCAGGTCCAGATCATCAACCCCAGCAGCACGGCAAAAACGGGAATGACGAAGGAAAGGCTGGTGAGAAACCCGCCTGCGATGGCACCGGCGATAGCTGCGAGGAATCCAAGCGTTACGAGCGGAATGCGCACCGTCCCGATCAGGACACACGCCGTGATGCCCCAGAAAGCGGCGAGGTAGGGCGTGAAGCCGGAGAACAGCACGATCAGCAGGACGGCAAGCGGCATGATCGATTGCCATCCCTCTCGCAGCACCTGCACGGGATTTGGGAGTTCCTCCGCGCTCATGCCCCGCATACCGGAACGCCGTGCCTCGAAGTGGACCTGCATGAAAACGCCGAAGAAGTGCATCAGAGCCGGCACGATGGCGGCCAGAATTACCGTCTGGTAGGAAACGTTGAGGAACTCGACCATCAGGAATGCCGCGGCACCCATGATAGGCGGCGTGATCTGCCCGCCTGTCGACGCGGTCGATTCGACAGCCGCCGCGAAGTGGCGCGGATAACCGAGGCGGATCATCGCAGGAATGGTCAGCGAGCCGACGGTGACGGTATTCGCAATCGACGATCCCGAGATCATCCCGAACAGGGCCGAGCCGAAGATCGAAACCTTGGCCGGGCCACCGGCGTATCGCCCAGCGAGACAGGAGGCGAGATCGATGAAGAGTTTGCCGAGCCCGACCCGCGTCGCCAGAACGCCGAACAGCACGTAATGGAAGACATAAGTGGCAACGACGCCGAGCGCGATGCCATAGATGCCCTGGCTCGTCAGGTAGAGGTGATTGACGATGTTCGACCACGACGCCCCTGGATGCTGGAGGATGCCCGGCATGGAAGGGCCAAAATAGGCATAGAGCATGAGGAGGATGGCAATGACCGGCAGGGGCCAGCCAACGGACCGGCGCACGGCCTCCAGCAGCACGACGATAAGGACCGTGCCCATCGCAACATCGGTCGTCGAGGGGTTGCCGACGCGGAAGGCGAGTTCATTGAAGATCCAGGGCACGTAAAGGCTGGTCACGGCAGCGGCAGCGGCAAGCGCCCAGTCAAGCAGCGAGATGCCGCCGGGGCGCCACCATTCCGATGGCGCGAGCTTTTCCTGGTCCGTCTTTCTCGCCGCGAACACGAGATAGATCAGGCCGAGCACGAAGGCCATGTGGATGCCGCGATGGGTGGTCTCGCGCAAAAGCCCGAAGCCTGCCGTGTAGTAGTGGAACATCGAGAGCGCGAAAAGCAGGCTCGCAACGATCCAGGCCGTGCCGGGCAGAAGAGGCCGGAACCGCATCTCCGGGTCGAACTTTTCTTCGAGGCTGCGGTCTTCGACAATCACGGAGACGTCTGGATGGGCCATGGTCCTAGGTTCTCTTCATACGCTCAAGACGAAACAGCCCCTCACGACGGCTGTCGTGAGAGGCTCTGCTGAAATAATAGAGCTTAGGCCTTCAGAAGGCCCGCCTCCTTATAGAACTTCGCCGCACCGGCATGAACCGGAATGCCGGCACCGGCAAGCGCTGTTTCCTTACGGATGAACTTGCCCTTCGCATGGCCCGCGTCGAGAGCCGCGCGTGTCTTGTCGCTCCAGAGGTTCTTTGTCACCTCATAGACGACGGCGTCGGGAACCTTCGCCGAGGTGATCCACTGCGCGCCGACCGCGAGCGTCTTTGCGGCGCCGACATTCTTATAGGTATTTGCCGGAATCTCATCGGTCGAGAAGAAGCTGTATTTCTTAATGAGCGCATCTGCCTCAGCGCCAGCGAGCGGCACGATATCGATGCCGCCGCCGGTTGCTGCGAGCTCGGTGATGGCGCTGGTGGGATAGCCTCCGACGAAGAAGAAGGCGTCCATGCCGCCGTCGCGCATTTTCTCCGCGGCCTGGTTCGGCTTCAGGAAGTCGGCCTTGATATCGCTTTCCTTGAGACCCCAGGCCTCAAGGATGATGCGAGCGTCGACGAGGGTGCCCGAACCCGGCTCGTCGAGGGAGACGCGCTTGCCCTTGAGGTCCGCCACTGACTTGATGTTGGCAGACTTCGCGGCGACGAGATGGATGCTTTCGGGATAAAGATTGGCGAGAAGCCGGAGATCCTCGAGCTTGCTCTTGCCTTCGAACAGGCCGGTTCCGGTATAGGCCCAATATGCAACGTCAGCCTGACTGAACCCGGATTCGAGCGCACCCGATGCAATCGAGTTGATATTGGCGACAGAACCGTTCGAAGCCTGGGCGGTCAGAACGAGTTGCGGAGGATTGGAGATCGCATTGGCGAGAAGGCCGCCGACAGGGTAATAGGTTCCCGCCGTTCCGCCGGTTCCGATACGGAAGAAGGCAGGAGCCTGCGCAAAGGCACTGCGGCCGAGGAGGGCACCGGCGCCGAGGCCGAGGCCGAGCTTGGCCAAATGGCGGCGGGTCATCGTCATGGACATTATGATCTCCCAATCAATAGAAGGGCCGCATCGGGGCGGCCTCAAATGATCAGTCTATCCAAATTTCAAGGGTCGTCTACGAAAGCTCGCGAAATTGCCTTGGGATAGCTCCGGCGGCCGAAGGCACAGGACGCATTCGGGACTGGCCACAGCAATTTCCGGTAGAACTGGCTCCCGATTCGATGAATGGCGTTACTGCCGCAGCGCAAGAGCGGCTCGGGCAATTGTGCCGTTGGTGCAGGGCCACCGCCATCCCGAACGCACTCCACAGACTCGAGCGATTAGCAAGTTTTAGTACTTCCCAAGAGCTTCCCTGTCCTGGCGCAGCGCGATCCAGGAAATTAATAGTACTCTCTTATACTCCATAACCCGTGAATTTTACTCTTGAACCAACTTACAAACATTATCCTTAGCCAATAAATGGGATGCTTGGGGCTGAGAGGCCGCCCCTCGCAGCCACCGGCAGATTGGATCGCGGAGCTTCGAGATGAAACGGCGAGAGTTCGTGGGTTTCACAACTTTCTCAATATTCGGGTCTTGCCTCCTCGCCTCCCGCCGTACCGCGTACGCTGTTCCTGACAATGTCGAAATTCTTCCTGGAGTCGAGTTCCCTGCTGGCGAACGGGTTCCGACAGTTGAGGAAATTCTTGCAGCCCAACCTCGGATCCGAGGAACGGACCCACCCTACAAGTCCGAAGTCCAGTTCGGGCAGAAGGTGATGGATAAAAGCCCAACCGATACGAGCCCGTTCGAAGTTGCGCGGTACTTTGAACGGCTCCGGCTCGGAGAACTGAGGAACGATCTGGGTCCGGATTCATATCTCTACGGTTCGGAGTGGCCCGTCCGAGCCAATCCCGTCATAGTGCATTTCTTCGATGCAACGACGCTGCGAACACCCGCCGGCGACCAAACACCCTGGTGTGCCGCATTCGTGAACTGGTGTATCAATCGAGCCCATAGCGGCAAGTCTGCGCGCGACCTGCTGCAGGAGACACGAAGCGCAGCGTCGGCGTCGTTTCGAAACTGGGGCTCCCCTACGACATCGCCGCAAGAAGGAGACATCGTGGTTTTCAGGCATAGGCGCGAGCGCGAAAAGGGACATGTGGGCTTTTTCGTCAGCGCAACGCGTGGCGGCGTCTATGTCCTCGGAGGGAATCAAATGCCTCATCGGGTACGCGTCCCCGGAGGGACCTACGAACTCAGAAATACAGGCGAGATCAATACGAAGTTTCTGCCGGAGGTCGGAGCAGATTTGGAGCTTCTCTCGTTCCGCACTCATCCAAGTATTCATGCATGACAAGGCTGTCGGGATTTCCCCACTCGACGGTTCGGGCACGCCGCTGGCCGCTCGTCAAACCCGGGCTTGGAAAGGGAGCGAGCGAATCAGCGGCTTCGGAGGCACAATGCTTGAATGGAAATGCGCGATCATGGCGTTGTGCAGCGTCGCAACAGGACTACTGCTCGCATCCATGACGGCTATATGGCCGGTCGAAGCGTCTGAGGTTCGTGTCGCTCTCGTCATTGGAAACAATAAGTACGCCGCAGTGAGTCAGCTCACAAATCCGGCGCGCGATGCGCGTCTCGTCGCAAGTACCTTCAGCAGTCTCGGGTTTCAGACCGTACAACTGGCAAATGATCTATCGCGGAGCGACTTCATTGGCGCGCTGCGGCAATTCGAGCGCGAGTCGGAAACGGCAGATTGGGCTATTATATACTATGCAGGCCATGGCATCGAAATTAACGGGACAAATTACCTCGTGCCCATCGATGCCCAACTTCGAACCGACAGGGATGCCCCTGACGAGGCGATCTCGCTCGATCGGATCCTCACATCGATCGAGAGTGCCAAGAAGCTGCGACTTGTCATTCTCGATGCCTGCCGCGACAATCCCTTCATCCCAAAAATGCGCCGAACCACCGCAACCCGTTCGATTGGAAGAGGTCTCGGCTACGTTGAACCCGAAGGCGGGACGCTGATCGCCTACTCGGCCAAGCATGGTCAGCTCGCACTTGATGGGAATGGTGAGAACAGCCCATTTGTCCTCTCTTTGGTAAAGCACCTCGTTACCCCCGGCGTCGAGATAAATAAGGTCTTTCGCGCCATTCGAGACGATGTCCTCAAAGCGACCTCCAGAATGCAGGAGCCGTTCCTCTACGGATCCCTTCCAAACGAAGATTTCTATTTTAAGCCACCACAACCTTCGGCGACCCCCGCTTCGACAGAGGCCCCGCCAAGTGCATCGGATGGTTCAAACAATAAAAGGCCTGAGCAATCGCCGCCCAGCAATCAGCCGTCGCTCAAGCGTCCGACAAAACCTTCCAGTGCGAACGTGTCTAAGGGTTCCGAGGCGCGTCCAATCAAGAAAAAGACTGCTGCTGTCCCAGTCCGGAGCCGTCCTACGAGCGCTCGCAACTCAAACGGCACGAAACTGGGCAACTGCTTTAAATTCGGCGGTCAGCAGTTCTGCGAATGATCGCCTGCCTGCGATTGAATTTCAGATTGCGAAACAATGCTTTATGGCCACTCCCGATCATCGAATACAACATGCAACCTACGCTCCTATCCGATGTGTCAGGGGCGAGAGAACACATTTCCCGTCACAATCCGACAGGTGCTATCCTCGACGGTCACGCGTCCGCGGCCACCGTTGCGTTGGACCTCCATCTGACAGCCGAGGCCCGATCCCGTCTGCAAAATATGGATTGTCTGCCTGATGGATGTGTTGTTCCTGTTCCTCGTCCATTGGCGAACAAAGGAATGTCCGTCCCAGGTGAATCTCGTTCGACCATCGGCTGCACCTCCGGTTGGATCGCCTACGACCTCATACTCTCTGTCCCTGCGACCACCGGAGACATCGAAACGGTGAAAAATACGTCCCTTGTCGGATACATAGATCCGGTCGCGCCAGTTCTGACGGAATGTCCCGCGTCGCCGACTCTCCACCAGTTCACGATAGTCGACGATGATTGAGTGCCCTCTGAGCACATCGAGCCCCGGCGACTGAGAAAGGGCAGGCCATGCACCGAAGACAAATGCCAGACCCGTGAAGGCAACGTGCGATGCAATGCGCATCTGAACCTCCATGTGCCTCCCAGCGCCTGTGCACGTCCGCTCAAAGCCTTGGCTTCAATCCGCGGCAGAGGCGCTTGCCCATGAACAAAGTCCCAGAACTTCAGCGACAAATCGTCAACTGCAGCTTTGGTTACTCTCGTACACTAGCAGAAAAGTGGCGCCGCCGCCCGTGTGACCTTGCAACGCCGCGCGGGGATTGCGGCCAACATCTTCATGCGAAATTCCCATTGGAACGAGCGTCCCGAAATACAGTCCCCGCATAGACATCCCTCGCCGAACCGCGCTCGGCCGGTCAGATCGCTTCCTTGCGCCGCCACCGCTGCAGCCGATAAAAGACGGTGCGCGCCAGAGCGAGATGCGCGAGGCGGACGCCGATCGCAGTTGCCATGATAGCCGTGGCCATGGCCGCGGCGGAGGCGCCGGCACCTGCCTCGTCCATGTGAACAATGGCGATCGAAGCGAGCTTGCTGTCCGTCCCGTAGAGGAAGATGACGGCCGAAACCGTCGTCAGGGCGTTGACAAACATATAGACGGCGACGTCCAGGATCGTCGGCGCACAAATCGGCACCGTCACGGCGGCGAAGGTGCGCCAGAACGGCACCTTGAGGGATGCGGAGACCGATTCGAACTCGCCATCGATCTGCTTGAGAGCGGTAAGAGCAGTCAGATGGGAGACCGTATAGAAATGCGCCAGCGTGTTGATGACGAGGAGGGCAAGCGTCCCGTAAAGGAACGACAGAGGGTTCCACGAGGCGTTGAAGAAGAAGACGTAGCCGAGTCCCAGCACAAGCCCCGGAACCGCCATGGGCAGCATGGCGAGGAATTGCGCGAGGACACGGGCCAGCCGAAACGCATTGGTCTTCTCGATCAGGTAGGCTCCGGAGAATACGAGGACGGAACCAATGACAGAGACAAGGGCTGCCAGGGACAGCGAGTTGAAATAGGGCTGCCAGCCACTGGGCTCGACATTGGAGAAGTCGTAGTTGGCCAGCGTGAGCGCGAGGTTGTAGGGCCAGTATTGAATGAAGGAAGCCCAGACAGCGACGCCGTACGTCCCGGCGATGGTGCCCCCGATGACAAGACAGAACAGAAGGCAAGCAAGCGCGAGCCTCCGGTTCAACGGCGGTTCGAATGGAACGGCACGAGCGGAAAGAAGGGCGACCTGGCGGCGCTTGGCCATCTTTTCAACGGCGAAAGCAACGACGGCCGGCACAAGCAGAATCATCCCGACAACGGCACCCATGGAGAAGTTCTGCTGGCCAACGACCTGCTTGTAGGCATCCGTCGCCAACACATCATACTGCCCGCCAATGACCTTCGGCACACCAAAGTCGGTGATGACGAGGGTAAACACCACGAAGCTCGCGTTGATGACACCGAACCGCGCACCGGGGAGGGTTATGGTCCAGAACACGCGTGTCTTCGATGTGCCGAGCGCGGCAGCAGCTTCATAAAGGCGCCCGTCTGCGAGAGAGAGCGCAGTGACCAGGATCAGCAGTGCATGCGGAAAGACGGACAATACCTCGCCCATGACGATGCCAATGGGCCCGTAGACGCTATGCCCCATGAGCAGGAAGCCAAGGAAACCCTGATTACCGAAGATGTAGACAAGGGAAATTGCAGCGAGCAGCGAAGGGGCGAATATCGGCAGCAGGGCAAGCGCATAGAACAGGCCTTTTGCCGGCAGTCGCGTCCGTGTCAGGGCATAGGCATAGGTGAAGGCGAGCGGGATCACAATCGCCGTCGACACGCCCGCCACAGTCAGAGAGTTCTGAAGCGATACGAACAGTGTCGGAGTTGTAAAATAAGTGAGGTAGTTGGCGAACCCCACGAACGAGCCGTCGGCGCTCTCGAAGCTTTTCGACAAGAGCGACCAAAGCGGCAGCGCAATGATAACGACGAGGACGAGGCTGAGCCCCCCTACCAGGATCCCGGCGATCTGACGTTCGCTAAGATGCAGGCGCGATGGAGCAGCCGTCGTGGGCAGGGCAAGTCCGGTACTCATCGCCGGATCTCCTGCGCCTCAAGAGGAAACAGGCGGAAGGCTTCGGGAGGAAAAGCGACACGACGCGTCTGACCTACGGACATGCCCAGGTCACGCATCGCATTGGTAGAGAAATCCGCGGCGATGCGCGTTTTCGGAGAAGCGAGGGGAACCAGGGTCGCACGACAGAAGGCACCGAGAAAGGCCAGATTCTCAATGCGTGCCTCGAAGGCGTTCGGTGTCTCCGCGTCGATGTTGCGGGTCTTCACGTCTTCGGGACGCATGGCGAGTTTCACCGACGCACCGGGCTGGAAATCACGCGGGTCGGCAACCGCAAAGACCAGGCCTCCGACATCCACCAGGCCCGGTGACACGACCTGCGCTTCGAGAAACGTCATGTGCCCCACGAAATCGGATACGAAAGCGGTCTCTGGTGTCCGATAGATGACCTCGGGCGTCCCGACCTGCTCGATCCGTCCGCTGTTCATCACAACGATCCGATCGGCCATGGCAAGGGCCTCCTCCTGATCGTGCGTGACCATGATCGTTGTCACCCCAAGACGCTTCTGCAGCGCCCGGATTTCGCTGCGCAACCGAACCCGGACCTTGGCGTCGAGTGCCGAGAGCGGCTCGTCCAACAGAAGAAGTCCCGGCGACGTCGCCAGTGCTCGCGCGAGAGCCACGCGCTGCTGCTGGCCGCCGGAGAGTTGAAGTGGATATTTTTCTCCCTGGTCAGGCAGGCTCACGAGCGCAAGCAGCTCGTTCACGCGAGCCGTCACGTCGGCGCGTCGCCATTTGCGGTTGACGAGGCCGTAGCCCACGTTACGTGCGACGGTCAGATTGGGAAAGAGCGCATACGATTGGAATACGATGCCGAAGTCGCGCTGGGCCGGCTCGGCATGCGAAACGTCACGCCCGTCGAGAAAGATCTTTCCCTCGTCCTGCACGTCGAGACCCGCAACGGCGCGCAAAAGCGTTGTCTTGCCGCAGCCCGAAGGACCGAGGAAGCACACGAACTCCCCTTTGCGGATCTCGAGGTTGATCCGGTCCAGCGCCGTAAAAGCGCCGAACCGTTTCGTGAGATTGACGATGCGCAGGTAGGCATCGTCGTGGCGTGCCGGCTCGTCAAGCGGGACACCTTGCGGCAGCGGAATGCTGATGCTGTTCATCAAACCTGACTCCCCCTCTTCAAGCTGGCACGGATCGACAATGCGATCAGTTCTTCGGGGCAGCCTTCGACTCGTAACGTTTCGACCACTCCGCCAGGACGCGATCGCGATTTGCTGCCATCCAGCTCAAATCGTTCTTGATCATGCCCTTCTCGGCATTGGCCGGGTAGTTGGGGGGTGTGTTGTCGACACCCGGATAGGCCACAATGGCATAGGATTTGGAGTAGAGCTCGCTCGCGCCCTTGGTCGCGCCCCAGTCTGCAACCTTCTTTGCGGCCTCGAGGTTCTTCGTGCCCTTGACGATGGCGGTCGCCTCCATCTCCCAGCCGGTGCCCTCCTTGGGAATGACGACGTCGAGGGGCGCGCCTTTGGTCTTTTCGGAAGCGCCCCGCATGTCGAGCGCAAGGCCGACAACGCGCTCACCCTTCGCTGCCTGCACGCAGGGCGCCGAGCCGGAATGGAGATAGGCGGCGATGTTCTCGTGCAGACCGTCCATGAATTTCCAGCCGGCCTCTTCTCCCATCCCCTGGAGCCAACCTGCGACCATGAGATAGCCGGTGCCGGAGGAAGCCGGGTGCGGCATGACGATCTTGCCCTTGAATGCCGGTTTGAGAAGATCCTGCCAGGACGACGGCGTCTTGGTGTCGATCTTCGCTCCCTCGGCAGTATTGTAGCAAACCACGCCGAGATAGGCGTCCATGCCTGTATAGGTGTAAGGCGCCTTGGGATCGCGGAAGACTTCCTTCAACTGATCCACGCCCTTGGGCTTGTAGTCCTCGAGAAGTCCCGCCGACTCGAACATGAGGAGGCTCGATGCGGCGAGACCAAGCACCATGTCCGCTCGCGGATTGTCCTTTTCTGCCAGGAACCGCGCCGTAATGACGCCCGTGGAGTCGCGGACCCATGAGACCTCAACGTCCGGGACGGCTTTCTCGATCGCCTGCTTGAATGGCCCAAGCTGATCGTTCTCAAGAGCCGTATAGACCGTCAGCTTAGTCTTTTGCTGAGCGGACGCTGCCGTTGCCAAACCGAGAGTCAAAGCTGCGCCAAGACTCGCTACAATCCACTTTTTCATTGCCTGTCCCTCTTTATTGCTTAGGCCTGGGTAGTAAACGCCCCCTTGAATACTCACACAAGATGGTCCTGTGCCCATTTTTGTGGTCTTGTGACCGGTATCGCGCCAATCCGGAGTATCCCAGGGGGATATGCGAGCGCGTGTAGGCTGCCTGCAATGACAGCCGTGCGACAGTCGGATCAACAGCGGTCCGATTTACTGAATGCGGATCAGCGCCAGACCGATACAGATGATTGCGGCGGCGAGCACGCGGCGCGGCAGCAGTGGTTCCTTGAGGACGATGAAGGCGATAAGGGCCGCGAAGAGGACACTCGATTCCCGCAGTGCCGCAACGAGGGCAATGGGTGCGACCGTCATTGCCCAGATCGCGATCCAGTAGGAACCCAGCGACATGCTGCCCCCGATGAAGGCAGAGACAGGTTTTGCAAAGATGATGCCGACCTTCCGGAGTCCCTGGCGTCCAAGCACGTATAGCAGCAGCGGGAAACCGTCGATGACGAAAAGCGCTGCCGCATAGGCATGTGGGTCGCCCGCCACGCGGGCGCCGACTCCATCCACCAGGGTGTAGCCACAGATGATCATCGCCGTGATCAACGCGAGAACGACGGCCCTCGGCTCCAGGCTCTTTTCGCGACCCGCAAAAGACATCAGGACTACGCCGCCGGCAAGCAGTGCAATCCCGAGCCCGCCTCTCACGGTCACCGGTTCGCTGAGCAGTAAAAGAGAACCGATCGTCGTCATGAGCGGTGCGCCGCCCCGTGCGATCGGATAGACCTGGCTCATGTCTGCGTGCCGGTAGGCCTCGGTCAGCGCCACGTAGTACCCGAGATGCAGCACGATCGAGCCTGCGAGCCATGGCCAGGATTCCACGGGTGGCATGCCGAACCATGCCAGCGCCGGCATTGCCGCCACACCCGCCATCGTCGTGATGCGCGTCATGGCAAGGAGCGGATCCAGCCTCAGTTTCAGCGACGCGTTCCAGCCGGCATGCATCGCCGCGGCGGCGAGAACTGCGGCGAATACCAGTGGATCCATCGTAAAGAAACTCGTCAAAGGGGTAGGATCCCTCGGCTGGAGGAATCCCAAGCTGCTCGGTCCCTGAAAGAGTAAAGCAGGTTGCCATCAATCCTTCGCAGGGAATCCTACAGCGAGATCGCGCGATATGATAAAGCTTACCGTGAGCCGTTACACAACTGCAAGTCTCGATAGGCACGACTGGTCCATGCCCGCCCTTCCCTACCGGCAGAATGTCGGAATAGCCCTGTTCAATCGTGATGGCCGTGTGCTGATCGCACGCCGTCTCCGGGACGATGGACCCGAGGTGATCGCCCCGGGACACGAATGGCAGATGCCGCAGGGCGGGATCGATCCGCATGAGGACACGCAGGTGGCTGCCCTTAGGGAACTGTGGGAGGAAACGAGCGTGCAGAACGTGCGCGTCCTGGCCTGCATGTATCCGGCGATGACTTACGACTTTCCGCCCTATGAGGGGCCGGCGCACAAGCTCTCGGCGTTCAGCGGCCAGCGTCAGATTTGGTATGCGATGCGTTTTTTGGGCGACGAGAGCGAAATCGATGTCACCGTCGGCCAAAACGGTGAGGAACCGGAATTCGATACATGGCGCTGGGCCCGGTTGAGCGAGACCGTCGGCCTTGTCGTTCCCTTCAAACGCGCGATCTATGCCGCCGTGAGCGAGGCTTTTGCAGGCCTTGCACATCCGGAGGCATGAATGCTCCCAGAACAGCAGACAGGATCTCCTCACCTGTCTCGCCATCGATTCATCCCCAGGGCATTGAGAATGTGCGGACGTTCGTGAAACTTTTCATCGCCTCCCAAACGCCTTCCTTGTAGCCATTGCCCGAGTCCTTGATCCCGCCGAACGGTGACATCTCGATCCGATATCCTGGGACCTCCCAAACATTCACGGTCCCGACATCGAGTTCATTGATGAAGCGCGTGATGTAGTCGAACCGGTTGGTACAGACACCCGACGACAGGCCATAGGCCGTCGAATTCGAGATGCGGATAACCTCGTCGATATCGTCTGGCACCCGGACGATCGGGATGACCGGGCCAAACGTCTCCTCACGGACCAATTCCGCGTCATGGGGAATATGATCGACCACTGTCGGCGGGTAGAGCGCACCTTGGCGGTTATTGCCGTGAAGCAACCGGGCGCCGGCGGCGACGGCTTCATTGACGCGCCGCTCGAAGGTCTTCGCTGCTCCCTCATGAATGACCGTTCCGACATCGACATCCGGGTCCATGGGATCGCCGCATTTGAGCTTCTTCGCCTTCTCAAGCACGAGAGCGGAAAACTCGTCCGCGACGCTCCGCACCACAAGGATCCGCTTGACCGCCGTACAGCGCTGACCGGAATTCTTGGTCGCTCCCTGGACCGCGAGTTCGGCGGCCTTGTCCAGATCCGCGTCCTCCATGACGATGAGCGGGTCGTTCCCGCCAAGCTCGAGGACGGTGCGCTTGTATCCGGCCGTCGCCGCAATATGCTTTCCGACACGAACGGAGCCTGTGAAGGTAATGAGGTCCGCATCCGGATCGGTAATCATGGCATCCCCCATCGAGCCCGGGTTGCCGGTGACGACGGAGAGCATTTCGGGAGGTAGTCCGGCCTCATAGAGCACATCCGCGAGTTTGAGCGCCGTGAGAGGCGTCAGCTCCGTGGGCTTCAGTACGAGCCGATTGTTTGTCGCGATCGCCGGGGCGAGCTTGTGCGACACCATGTTGAGGGGATGGTTGAACGGCGTGATGGCCGAGATCACTCCCAGGAGAGGCATACGCTGGGTGAAGATCTTGCGCTTCTTTCCGTTCGGGCTGATGTCGCACGAGAATGTTTCGCCGTCGTCGCGAATGCTCAGTTGAGCGGCGAAGGACCAGACATCATAGGCCCGGCTGGATTCGTAGAGGGCATCCTTCCAGCACAGGCCCGACTCCGCCGTGATCAGACGGGCGAATTCCTCCTTGCGGTCACGGAGGATCTCTGCCGTGCGCATCAATATCTGCTGACGCTCGTAGCGAGTCAGGTTCGATTTGAAAGCCCGGGCCTTCGCGAAGGCGTCACGGACATGTTCCGGGCGGGCCGAAGGCACGGTGCCGACGAGTTCGCCGCTGTAGGGATTGCGAACTTCCACAACCTCGTCGCTCGTCACCGCCTTTCCGGCGATGCGCATGGCTTCTTTCAGAAAAGGAACTCCGGAGGGCGCATTCATTGCTTATCGCTCCTAGCGCATCGTGCGGGCCCGCAAGGGGCACGCCAGTGAAAAGTAGGCCCGGCCTTTCGCGACGGACGATGCGCCGCGCAAAATGAACATCCGACCCGGAAGTGGAATCCACTTCCCGTCAGGTTTGCTGGGAAACCAGATTGAGGGCGACATCGAACACATCGAAATTGCGCAAGGTCCGGCCTTCGGGCAGCGTGACTTTCCGGTTCACGATCATCGGCACGACCTGTTCCGTAAGACCACCGTGCGAGCGCAGGGGCTCGGTAAGACCGGAAAGATCGTGCCGGTCGCGGCTCGTCCCAAGGACCTTGTGCCGCGTCGATATCGCGACGATGTCACCGATCCGGTCCGGCGGCAATTCAAACCTTTCGCAGGCATCCTCCTTGCTCAGAACCAGCTCGATGCCTTCGACCGCGGCCAGATTGCGGATGACGCCGGCCCGGTCCACGGCATCGGGAAGGTAGAGGGTGGCGAACGACCCGAGCGCCCCATGATGGGCCACATAGGGATCCGTGATCGGCAGGATCACTCTGGCGCCGTCGATCATCGCCGTTCGGTCGCACCAATCCTGCAAATAGATGACATCCGGCTCGCCATTCGGAAGATACTTGTCGTTCATCCCGTGGTCTGCTGTCAGCGCGATGACGCAGCCAAGTGCGTCCAATTCTCCGACATAGCGGTCGATCATCGCGTAGAAAGAATTCGCGATTTCCGAACCAGGCGCCGCTTTGTGCTGAATGTAGTCGGTGGTCGAGAGATACATGACGTCCGGGCGGAACGTTTTGAGGAGCTTCACGCCGGCGGCGAAGACAAACTCCGACAGATCGGCCGAATAAACCTCGGGCAGAGGCTTGCCGACGAAATTCAGCACGTCGCCGATTCCGTTTTCCTCCTTCGTCGCCTTGTTGGCCTTTTCCGAGGAGAATGCGATTGCGCGCCCCGTGGACGGAGCGAGGCCTTTTCCGAGGAGGGTCCGCAGTTTGTCCTTTGCGGTCACCACCGCGACTTTGGCGCCTGCGTCCTGGAACGCCTTCATGATGGTATCGGCACGCATGAAGCGTACATCGTTCATCATGACCTCTTCGTGGGACTCGGTATCGTAAAAGTAGTTGCCTGCGATACCGTGGACAGCCGGCGGACGCCCGGTAATGATGGAGATGTTGTTCGGGTTGGTGAAGCTTGGAATCACGCTCTTCGCGAGCAGATTGGCACCTGTCTTCATCATGCGATCGATGTTCGGCGCCAATCCGGCGGCAATGGCGGCCTCGATATAGCCCGGCTCCGAGCCGTCTATGCAGACGGCGACCGTCGGAATCGTCGGGATGTGGTAGCTGCGCCCGTTAGCGACGACCTGGTTGGTTCGGTTGTGAGCGTTCACTGCACGCCTCCTTACGCTGCGCTGCGCAGGGGCGTCGAAACCCCCAGATCAGCCAAGACTTCACGCACGGCCGCGAGAGCGGAGCGCATGTCTTTGGGATAGAGCCGGCCAATGCACCCGATGCGGAAAGAATCCGCGACCGTCAGTTTGCCAGGATAGATCAGGAAGCCGCGTTCGCTGAGGCCGTCGTAGAAGCGCTGAAAGTCGAATGCGGGATCCTTGGGCATGTGGAACGTCACGATGATCGGCGCTTGCAGGCTCGTTGGAAGCAACGTGCTGAAGCCGAGCTCATGCATTCCATCGACAAGGACCCTGCAGTTTTCCGCATAGCGGCCGCCCCGCCCTTCAACTCCCCCTTCAGCCCAAAACTCCTCCAGGGCCTTATGGAAAGCCACGATGACATGAATGGGAGGCGTGAAGCGGAACTGTCCCGTCTTCTCGAAGCCCTGCCATTGATCATGGAGATCCAGGACGAGCGATGTCGCATTGCCCTTCGCGGCGGAGATGACATCGTGCTTTACGAGAACGAATCCGAGGCCCGGTACTCCCTCGATGCACTTGTTCGATGAAGCGGCGACCGCGTCGAAGGGGACCGACCTCGAATCCAGCGGCAACGCTCCAAATGCGCTCATGGCGTCGATCAGGAGTCGCCGCCCTTGGCGCGCCACGACGGCGGCAACTGCTTCGATAGGATTGCGAATACCGCTCGTGGTCTCGCAGTGAACGGCAAAGACGTGCGTAATGGCCGGATCGTTTCGCAACATCTCGTCGAGGTGTTTCGGATCGGGAGGCGTGTCTTCGGGAGTTTCGTAAATCGCTGTCGCCCGCCGGGCGATGTCGAGGATTTTCTTGGCGCGGTGACCATAGGCGCCATTGATGAGCACAAGCACCTTGCCGTCCGCCGGGACAAGGCTCGTCAGCATGGCTTCCACGGCGAAGGTGCCGGAACCCTGCATCGGGACCGTTACATAGCGCCCCTTGCCTTGGATGATTTCGGGCAGCCGCGTCAGCACGTCCTTGTTGATCTTGAGAAAGGTCGCATCGCGCGAGCCCCAATCATGGACCATCGCCTGCTTCACGGTTTTGGACGTGGTCAGCGGCCCAGGGGTGAGAAGGAGGGGATCTCCGGTTTCGGACTGTGCCCGGCGGGGCGAGAAAGACGACATCGCGGCATCTCCTGGATCGATCTTTGAAGCGTGCTTTGGCTCTTGCCATAGGTCAAATACTTGTTATGAATGCATAATATAGATTCTTTCTATATAAGAGACCTTGATGAACCTGACGCTGTTGTGGGCATTCCACCAGGTTGCACAGGAAGGCAGCTTCACGCGAGCGGCTATCGCGGGTGGCGTTAGTCAGCCCACTCTCTCCGCCCAGGTCCGAGCGCTGGAGGCGGCGCACTCCGTCAATCTGTTCGATCGCCGGCGCCGAGGGGTCACCTTGACACCCATGGGCCAGAACCTGCTCAGCATCACAACCCGGCTCTTTGCGGCGAAAGACGAAGCGGCAGCGCTGCTTGGCAGAGCGCGGACCCTGGCCCATGGCCATTTGCGGGTGGCAGCGGACAGCGCGAACCACGTCATGCCACTCCTCGTCCAGCTGAAAGGAGACCACCCCGGGCTCACGTTCTCGCTGACTGTCGGCAACTCGGCCGACGTGCTGCAGCAGATCCTGGACTACAAGGCCGATGTCGGTGTCACGGCGAAACGGATCTCGGACCCGCGCGTACACAGCCTGCCACTGCGTGTGGACCAACTCGTCCTCTTCGTGCCGAGGGCTCACGACTGGAGCTACCGTCAGCAGGTGCTGATGGAGGAGATCAACGGCCGGGCGCTCGTGATCCGCGAACGTGGGTCCATCACGCGGGAGGTCTTCGAGGCAGCGCTATCGGAAAAGGGTATCAGGCCTGGATCGGTGATCGAGGTGCAGACCCGCGAGGCGGTGCAGGAAGCCGTCCTGGCAGGGTTCGGGATCGGCGTCGTGTTCGAGAGCGAGGTTCGCAATCAGATCGACCTTCATACGCTGAAGGTGGAAAACGCCAATCTCTCTGTCGAAGAATATGTGGTCTGCCTGGAGGAGCGCCGCCGCGTCCCCCTCGTCTTCCGCTTTCTCGATATCGCTGAAGAGCTTGCCTGTCCTGCGCCGACCTGACCTTCATGCACGCATCCGCATGCTCGCAGGATCGTAAAATGGGCGGAGATCGCAGCGGATGGGCACTTCCACCCCAGCCACATCCATGATGAAGCCGCGCTTCGCAATCCAATTCGGATCGATGGGCTCTTCGCCACCATCGATCCAGCCAAGGCCGACGACGCTGCCGATCGTATATCCGTATGCCGCCGACGTGACTTGACCGACAGCCACGCCGTCCGCGCGGATCAGCTCGCCGCCCCAGGCAATGGGTGAGTCCGGCTCCTCGGCACGGAAGGAGACCAGCCGCCTCGTCAGAGGCTGCTGCCTAGCGCCGACCAGAGCCTCTCTACCAAGGAAGTCCCGGGCTTTATCGAGTGCGACAGCGAAGCCGAGGCCAGCCTGCCAGGGCGTGACATCCGGCGTCAATTCCCGTCCCCACGCGCGATAGCCCTTTTCGATGCGCAGCGAGTCGATGGCATAGTATCCCGCAGGCATCAGGCCGAGATCAGAACCCGCATCGGTAAGAATGTCGTAGACCAGAACGGCGAATTCCGATGGGATATAGAGCTCCCACCCCAGTTCCCCGACATAGGACCGCCGCGAGGCGAGAACGGTCGCATGGCCGATTCCGATCTCGCGGCAGCTCCCGAATGGAAAGGTCGCGTTATCGAGGGAGGCGTCCGTCACCCGAGACAGCAATAGGCGCGCATGCGGCCCCATCAGACCAAGGACGGCGAAGGCGGATGTCACGTCGGTGACCGTCACCGAGGACTTTGGCAGGCTGTGCCGCGCCATCCAATGTGCATCCCTGGTCGCCTGTGCCGTGCCGGTAACCAGCAGGAACCTGTCCTGGGCAAGGCGGGCTACGGTGACGTCGCTCTCGAACCCTCCGCGAGTGTTGAGAAGTGGCGTATAGACGGTCTGGCCCACGGGAACCGCCACGTCATTGGCACAGAGATACTGGAGGGCCTCTTCCGCATCGGGGCCCTGAATCATGAATTTGGCGAACGACGTCATATCGAACAGCGCCACCGCCTCGCGTGCGGCCTGATGCTCCTTGCGGACCCTTTCGAACCAGTTCTGCCGTCCGAAGGAGTAATCAATGGCACGCATTTCGCCTGGTCCGGCAAAGAAGTTGGCACGCTCCCAACCCATCTTTGAGCCGAAGACGGCTCCCGATGCGGCGAGGCGGTCATAAAGGGGCGACCGGCGGAAGGGGCGTGCGCTCTCCAGCTCCCTGTTGGGCCACGGCATGGCGTAGTGCAGTCCCAGCACCTCCCTGACACGTTCCTTCAGCCAGGCCTTGTTGTTGTGGAAGCCAGCGAAGCGGCGGATATCCACAGGCCAGAGGTCGAGGCTGGGCTCTCCCTCGGCGATCCATTCCGCCAGTGCCCGTCCCGCACCGCCACCGGAGGCGATCCCCATGGAGTTGAATCCGGCGGCGACGAAAACGCCGCGGACTTCAGGTGCCTCGCCAAGGATGAAATTGTTGTCTGGGGTGAAGCTCTCTGGCCCATTGAGAAAGGTCTTGATCGGCGCCGCCTCGAGCGCCGGCACACGGACAAGCGCGTTCTCCATCAGAATTTCGAACTGGTTCCAATCATCCGGAAGCAGCTGGAACTCGAAGGGATACGGAATTCCGTCCATGCCCCACGGTTTGGCGTGCGGTTCGAAGCCGCCCATGACGAGTCCGCCGACCTCCTCCTTGAAATAGATGTAGCCATCGGGATCGCGAAGGACTGGCAAATCGGGCGAGACACCCGGGATCGAATCCGTGACGATGTACATATGCTCCGCGGAATGCAGCGGGATCGACACGCCGCACATTTTTCCGACATCCCGCGCCCACTGCCCTGCGCAAATGGCCAGAACCTCGCATTCAATCGTCCCCCGATCCGTCCTGACCGCAGCGACGGCCCCGTTCACGACATCGATTGCCGTGACGCGGGTTTTCTCCAAAATCTGAACGCCGCCACTGCGGGCGCCGCGTGCCAGGGCCTGCGTCAGATCCGTGGGATTCGCTTTGCCGTCGCCTGGAAGCCAGACGGCGCCCGCAAGGTCGTCGGTCCGCATCAATGGGTAGAGCGCACCGGCTTCCTTCGGCGACAGAACCTCGATATCCACCCCCTGGGCGCGGGCCGAGGACGCGGTCCGACGCAGCTGGGTCATTCGTTCGCTGCTGCGCGCAACGCTGAGGGAGCCGGTTTGCTTCCAGCCTGTGGCAAGGCCGGTTTCCTGCTCCAGCCCGGCATAGAGCTCCGTCGAGTACTGAATCAGGCGGGTGATGTTGCTGTGCGAGCGCAGCTGACCGATGAGCCCTGCTGCGTGCCAAGTGGTTCCGCACGACAAGGATCCCTGCTCCAGCAGCACGACATCATGCCAGCCCAGCTTGGATAAGTGATAGGCAACGGATGTGCCGACGATGCCGCCGCCGATGATGACGACGCGGGCATGGTTGGGAAACGAAGTCATGGGTGCGATCCGTGAGATGTCGCTTCAGACTAGACACCCCGGACGGCAAATCAACACAAAAAACCACATAAAGCCGCATCAAGCGACGACGAGCCTGATCCCGCGCCGATTCAAGGCATCGGCAATGGTTTTTGGCGGAGGCCGGTCCGTGACAAGTCCGGCGATATGCTCGTCCCCGGGGATACGCAGCGCAGTCAGCTGGCCGAACTTCTCGTGATCGACGAGGAAATACGCCTTGCTCGCAACCGAAATCATGCGCGCGCGCTGCTCCGCGCCGATGCGGGTATAGTCCGTCACCTCCCCTTTTGGGGAAACGCCACCGACACCGATGAAAGCCAGATCGACGCGAAAGCGGCCGATAGCCTCGAGCATATCGACACCCGTCGTCGCCTCCTCGCGGGGCTCGACTTCACCGCCGAGGAGATAAACCCGGGTGTGAGGCATCCGCGCCATCAACTGGGCGACAGGCAACGAACCCGTACAGATCGTGAGGTTTTTGTGCTCTCTGAGCGCCGCGGCAAGGGCAAGTGTCGTCGTGCCGGAATCGAGAACCAGGACCATTCCATCATCGACGAGAGCTGCGGCACATCTTGCGATCGCGGCCTTGCCGGAGGCGTTCCTCATGACGCGTTCTTCATAGGCAGGTTCTATGCCCGGCCGCCGCGCCGCGCCGCCGTGCACGATATCGAGCTGCTGCCGGACAGCCAGTTGCTTCAGATCGCGCCGGATGGTTTCGTGGGAAACGCCGAACTGCGCTGCGAGCTCGCTGACGGCGACGAAACCGTCTGTCGAGATCCGCTTGACGATCTCGCCCTGGCGGAGCGCCGCCAATGGTTTTGACAGGGCTTTTCGGGCCAAAGTCGTTCCTCCGATCCGGAGATGTAGCAGGCGCAGGAGTGCCAAGCCAGCGTGCATAGCCACAAACTACCACAAAATGCGGCAGGCCAGCCTTTTCCTTCCGCTCCGACGTGCTAGGCTGCCAGCTCCACGAAGGGGAGCGCAGATGGGCGACGAAGCCTTTTTCGAAGGGGATACCCCTCATGAATCCGAGAGCGATACCAACGCCACGCCATTGCGTGCAGCGTGGTCTGCGGAGCATATCGATCCCGCCACCCGCGCCCTTCTTGATCGTGATTCACGGAGTTTCCTTCACCAGTCCGTATCGACGCCGTGCCTCAATGCCGTGGTCGGGGCAGAGGGAATCTATCTCGAGGATCTTGCCGGTCGAAGATACATGGATTTCCATGGCAACAACGTTCACCACATTGGCTATGGGCACCCCCGGCTGAAGCGAGCCATCGTCGAGCAGATGGACACTCTTCCCTTCGCGCCTCGCCGGTTCACCTGCCATCCCGCGGTTGAGCTGGCGGAAAAGCTTGCATCCATCGCCCCGGGCGGTCTGTCGAAGGTCCTGTTTACCACAGGTGGATCCGATGCCGTCGAGGTTGCCATCAAGGTTGCGCGGGCCGCGACCGGACGGTTCAAGACCCTGTCGTTCTGGGACGCCTTTCATGGCGCAGGTTTCGGCGCGGC
>NZ_CM187619.1:3687500-4710306 GCF_059888585.1 Microvirga sp. BF8
CGATGCGGCTCTTCAACGACAACAACCAGGACAAGACCGTCGAGCCGCCGCCGGAAATCGCCGATGCGGACGTATCGGTAGTCAGGCGCGACCTTGCCGCCCTTCCCATCGAGGCGAGCGCCCCGTCCCTCTCGGACGATGATGTGCTTGCGCTTCTCGAGGAGGAGCGGCGGGTGTCGTCCGAAGTCGGCCGACGGGCCTCGTTTCCCATCCCGGCCCAGCAGATGCTGTCGCGGACGCTCCGCCAGCCAGACGTGCTCGGCGAAGCCCTTGGCTACGCACGGATCGTGGACGCTCCCTTCAGCTCCATCGAGGTGCGGGTGGTCCCCGAGAACGTGACGAGCCTGCCCAAAGTCGACCTGCGCGGAACGAGCCCTCTCGTCGAGGAGCGGGAGGTTGCCCTGAAGAAGGGTGAAACACTGGAGACGGTCCTGCGTGCCTACGGCGCCGATCCCGATCAGATCCTTCGGATTACAACCGCTCTCTCGGCCCGCATCAAGACCGCCAACCTGGCGGAGGGCCAACATCTGCGTATTCTGATCGCGCCCGGCCCGCGCCTCGGCGATCCCCGACAGATCGTCCGCGTCATCGTGCTCGGCGAACGCGGCATCGACGCGATTGCGGCCACCAACGACCGAGGCGTCTTCGTCTCGGTGACGCCCGTGAATGAGGACGCCAACGCCCAGACAGCATCCGCAGCGGACGACGAAGAGGAGGAGGACGACGGCCGTGGCGTCCGGCTCTATGACAGCCTCTACGAGACGGCCCTGAAGAATGACCTTCCGCGGAAGACCGTCGACGAACTGGTGCGAATCTTCGGCTACGATGTCGACTTCCAGCGCCGGGTCTCCCCGGGGGATACCTTCGAGGTGTTCTTCGGGACTGACGAGGACGGCGGCGCGCCGGAAGTCCTTTACGCATCCCTGTCCGTCGGCGGCGAGGCGCGGCGGGTTTATCGCTATCAGGGAGACGACGGGGTCATCGACTTCTTCGACGAGAGCGGACGCTCCTTGAAGAAGTTCCTGCTTCGCAAGCCGATCGCGGAAGGCATTCTCCGCTCCGGCTTCGGCTCTCGCTACCATCCGATCCTCGGCTATACGCGGCCGCATACGGGCATCGACTGGGCGAACCGGATCGGAACCCCCATCATCGCAGCCGGCAATGGCACGGTCATCAAGGCCGGCTGGGAATCGGGCTATGGCCGCCGGGTCGAGATCCAGCATACGAATGGCTACGTGACCACTTACAACCATATGTCCGGCTTCGGAAAAGGCGTGGCGCCCGGGGTGAAGGTGCAACAGGGACAGGTCATCGGCTATCTCGGCAGCACCGGCCTTTCCACTGGCCCCCATCTCCACTACGAAGTGCTTATCAACGGCAGTTTCGTCGATCCCCTGAAGATCCGCCTGCCCAAGAGCCGGGAACTCGAAGGGCGCACCCTTGCCGAGTTCAAGAGGCAGCGCGAGCAGGTGGACGACCTCATGTCCCACGCCAACGTCTCGGCCAGCGTTGCCCAGCGTGCCGACCTGCGCTGAGGTTTCATGCTCGAGCTCCTCGCGATCGTCCTGCCGGTCTTCGGCCTGATCGGCATCGGCTACGCCGCGCGGCGGGTGAATTTCGTGTCCGAGAGAATGGGGGAAGGTCTCTCGGAGTTCGTCTTCTCCCTCTCCCTGCCCTGCCTGATCTTCCGGACCCTGGTCCGGGCCGAGATTCCGGCGGTTCAGCCTTGGGGATACTGGATTTCGTACTTTGCCGGCGTCGCCGTGGTCTGGGCTCTGGCCATGCTGGTCGGCCGTCGCTTCTTCGCACTCAAGGGGGTCTCTGCGGTGGTTGCCGGCTTTTCGGCGGGCCAGGCGAACACCGTGTTCGTTGGGGTCCCCATGATCCTGAAGGCGTATGGCGACGCCGGTGCCGTACCGCTCTTTCTATTGATCGCCGTTCATCTTCCGGTGACCATGACGCTGGCCACCATCATGGCCGAGGGTCGCCAGGCGTCGCCCTTTGTGATTGTCCGCCGGCTTCTGACCCATCCCATCGTCGTCGGGATCCTCGCCGGCTCCGCCTGCCGGCCACTGGCGCCATATCTGCCCGGACCCTTCTGGCAGGTGGTCGAACTTCTCGGCAGCGCCGCCGTCCCCTGCGCGCTGATCTCCATGGGCATCGCCCTGCGCCGCTACGGGCTCGACATGGGATGGAAGCTTCCGACCCTGATTTCCGCCCTCAAGCTTCTGCTGCACCCTTTGATCGTGCTGCTTCTCGCGACCTACGTTTTCGAGATTCCGCCCGTTTGGGCCGGCGTGGCGGTCCTCTTCGCCTCCTGCCCATCCGGAATTAACGCCTACCTCTTCGCCGAACGCTACGGGGAAGGCGTCGCCCTGGCCTCCAGCGCCGTGACCTTGTCAACGGTACTGGCGCTCGGGTCGACCCTTCTCTGGCTTTATGTGCTGGGAGTCGGTTGAGGGTCCGGAGCTGTTTCCAACCATGGAATAAGCCCTGAGCATCGCTGGCCGCAGTGTCGACGGTGAGCCGGGTCCACCTCGCCCAAATTGCTCTAGAATCCGAGCCGCTCCCTCACCTCGGCGGCTGTGACGCCCCGCGCCCGCAACTCCGCGAGCGTCTCCGATTGCCGGCTTTTGGACAGCTTCTCGCCGGCACCGTCCCGGATGAGGTCGTGATGATGGTAGAGAGGTGTCGGCATGCCGAGAAGCCGCTGGATCAGGACGTGAAGGTCGGTCGCCGCCTCGAGGTCCTTGCCGCGCACCACATGGGAGATCCCCTGAAGCGCATCGTCGACCACCACGGACAGGTGATAGCTCGTCGGGACATCCTTGCGAACGATCACCGCATCTCCCCAGCGCCCGGGCCGTGCCTCGACCCACTCGCCGGATCCGGTCCTGTCGATGCGCCGATAGGCGAACGACCCGCCCGCGAGCGCTTCGGCCTTCGGCATGTCGATTCGCCAGGCATGGGCCTCACCGGCCTCGATCCGGCGATGGGCTTCTGCAGCATTGAGAGTCTTGCAGGTCCCCGGATAAAGGAGGGCCCCGTCGGGATCACGCCGAGGGTTCCCGGTGGCCCCCTCCTGTCTGGCAACCGCCTCGGCGATGTCCTTGCGGGAGCAGAAGCAGGGATAGAGGATGCCCTTGTCCTTCAGGTCCAGCCCGGCGGCGCGGTAAAGATCGAAATGCTCCGATTGCCGGCGGACAGGCTCCTCCCACCGCAGGCCGAGCCAAGCCAGATCGTCATAGATCCCCTGCTCGAAGACAGGACGGCAGCGGGCGAGGTCGATATCCTCGATGCGAAGCAGCAGGCGGCCCGCGAAACGCTTGGCGAAATCCGCATTCAGGAGAGCCGAACAGGCATGCCCGAGATGCAGCCGCCCGTTCGGGCTCGGCGCGAAACGAAACACGGGCGCGCTCATGGGCGGATCCCTTCCCTCCACGGCGGAGGCGCACCTCCTTGCATCGTCCGCCCAGGATTCCTCGGCGTGGTCTCAGCCGCGTGCAGCCTGCAAAGCGTTCTGGGCTCCCGCCCGCAGCAGGGCCGTGTCGCTTGCGATGGAGACGAGCTGAAAGCCTTTGCGCGCCAAGTCGAAGGCCCGCTCGCCCGAAACGGCGTAGATTCCGGCAATCTTGCCGGCGGACCTGGCCGAGGCGAGCGCATGACCCAGGGCGGCCTCGACCGCCGCGCTTGCCGGATTCAATTCCTGGCCCTTCGATAGGCCGATGGAGAGATCGGACGGGCCGATAAAGATGCCATCGATGCCGGGCACAGCCAGGATATCGTCGATGATATCGAGGGCCTCTCGGGTTTCGATCATGGCAAGCGCGACGGACAGACCGTTGCCGGTCTTGAAATACTCGCCCGGCGGCAGACCTGTAAGGCTCAACGCGCCGTGAGGACCCCAGCTTCGTTCGCCGACCGGTGGGAACTTCATCACCGCAGCAAAGCGCCGAGCGTCGGCGACGGTGTTGATCATCGGCGCGATGATGCCGGCAGCCCCTGCATCGAGCAGGCGTGAGGCCGTGGCAAACTCCCCGACGGGAATCCGGACCATGGCCGGCTTGCCGGCGGCGGCGATCAGCGGGATCGCCCTCACCGTGGCCGCGAAATCGATCGCCCCGTGCTGCATGTCGATGACGACCGTATCGAAGGCTTCTCGTGCCAGAACGCCCGAAACGGTCGGATCGGGCAATCCGCACCAGGCGGCCAGGGCCGGAGTTGCGGCCTTGAGCCGGTCGGGCAGCGACGGTGGGATCGGCATGGGAATTTCTTTTCGGATAAGGAGAGATGGGAAGCCCCGGGCCCCTTCCGGACCCGAGGTTCAAGTTTAAAGGCCGGCTTGGATTTCGTCGACGGCGCGCGCCATCTGCGACTGCAGGACGCCGTTGAGCTCGCTTTCCTGGACCAGCTTGCCCGCCGCCTCGAGATCGGCGCGGACCTTTCGGATCACATCCGCGTCTCCCGCCTCCTGAAAATCGGCCAGGATGACACTCTTGGCATATTCCTCCGCCTCCGCCCCGGCCTTCCCGAGCTGGGCCGCGGCCCAGAGGCCAAACAGCTTGTTGCGGCGAGCGGTCGCCTTGAATCGAAGCTCCTCGTCGTGTGCAAACTTCTTCTCGAATGCGTTCTTGCGCTCGTCGAAAGCGGTCATAAGGCTCTTCTCCCGGTTTTTGCTTCCTGCGATATAAAGGCGCACAGTCGCCGCCGCCAGGGGTAATCCCATCCGAAAAGCATCATCGGAGGCGGCTCATATCAGCCGAACTCCTTCCGTTGTGCTTGGCAGATGGATCGGATAGGTTGCGCCCAAGCCGGGGACGGTCCCGATCGGACCCGCGCCAGCCGCGGATCTACATACTATATAAGGAGCCACGGCCTTGGATTTCCTCAAACCACGGTACACGCCTATGAATCGCCGCCGTCGCATCTATGAGGGCAAGGCGAAGGTCCTGTATGAAGGACCGGAGCCCGGAACGCTCATCCAGCACTTCAAGGATGATGCCACCGCCTTCAATGCCAAGAAGCATGAAGTCATCGACGGCAAGGGCGTCCTCAACAACCGGATCTCGGAATACATCTTCCAGAATCTGAACGATATCGGGGTGCCGACCCATTTCATCCGCCGCCTGAACATGCGCGAGCAGCTGATTCGCGAAGTGGAGATCATCCCGCTCGAGGTGGTGGTCCGAAACGTCGCCGCCGGTTCCCTTGCCCAGCGCCTGGGCTTGGAAGAGGGCACTCAGCTGCCTCGCTCGATCATCGAATTCTATTACAAGAACGACAAGCTCAACGACCCGATGGTGTCGGAGGAGCACATCACGGCCTTCGGCTGGGCGACGCCCCAGGAGATCGACGACATCATGGCGCTCGCCATTCGGGTCAATGATTTCCTCTCCGGGCTCTTCCTGGGAGTCGGCATTCGTCTGGTGGACTTCAAGATGGAAACCGGCCGCCTTTGGGAAGGCGAGATGATGCGCATCGTCGTCGCGGACGAGATTTCCCCGGATTCGTGCCGTCTCTGGGACATCAAGTCCAAGGACAAGCTGGACAAGGATCGGTTCCGCCGTGACATGGGCGGCCTCGTCGAGGCCTATTCGGAGGTCGCTCGCCGTCTCGGCATCATGTCCGAGAACGAAAACCCGACCATGAGCGGCCCGCGCCTCGTACAGTGAAGTCAGGCTATCTCGGCACCAAACCCGGCCCAGCGCCGGGTTTTTCTTTGTTCTCTGTCACCC
Organism: Microvirga sp. BF8; assembly: GCF_059888585.1. Lineage (NCBI taxonomy): Bacteria > Pseudomonadati > Pseudomonadota > Alphaproteobacteria > Hyphomicrobiales > Methylobacteriaceae > Microvirga > Microvirga sp. BF8. Next base: position 3,693,236 of record NZ_CM187619.1, read on the forward strand.
CTGGGCGAGCGAAAGCGAGAGCCTGGAACACATGATCACGACGCGGCAGGATCAAAATCGACTGCGGCCGCCGCGCTTCCTCGTGAAGACCACCGTTTATGGGTTCCGACCCCGCGCCGAAGGCGCATCCCGGGATGACAACATTGGAGGCGCGACGCTCTTCCCGGCCCTTGTGGGAGGAAGCCGCGCCTGTCTCGACCGCCTCGCCGTTTCGTGCATAGAACAGGCCATGCGGCTCCGCTTCATCCTTCCACTCGTTCTTGGTCTCTGCCTTGGCTCCTGCGGGTATATCCCCCGTCCCGTCGAGGGCGTGCCACCCGGCGCGCCCTGGGAGGCTCTGCCCTTGCGGAAATGGCTTGCCGAGGATCGCGCCGAGCCTGTAGCCCTGTCCTTCTGTGCGCCACCCGAATGTGCCCCCGGCCTCGTTGTCGGTGTCGTCAGACTGACCGGCAAGGATGCCGCGGAGGCCGAGGCGGTCCTGAACGACCCTTCCGCTCTGGAACGCGCCCTGCGGATGCCTCGAAAGGCGGCTCCCGGCAGGACCAAGCCGGCCGGCGCCGTCGTGGCGGCCCGGCCGCTCCGGGAGGGCCCCCTGCGTGGATTCGCAATCAGCATTGCCCCGGCGGACGGCGGGAAGCACCCGGCTTACGGGGCCGCGCTTGGCCGAAGGTCGGAGGGGATTCTCCAGGCCGTGCTTGTGATCGGCGAGGACGAAGCGTCGGTTCTCGGCACGGTGCTGAATGTCGCGAGGCGTGAATTGCGGCAGTGAAGCCGTTGTTTCTTGGTCCCGTTCGCTTTATGGCGTTGGCTATCTTCATGAAACAGCCGAGGATTCCATGAAAGCCCGCGTCACCGTGACCCTCAAGAACGGCGTTCTCGATCCTCAAGGCAAGGCCATCGAAGGCGCCCTGAAGTCCCTCGGGGTCGACGGCATCGCCAGCGTGCGCCAGGGCAAGGTGTTCGAGATCGAGCTCGACACGGCGGACAAGGGGAAGGCCGAGGCTTCCCTCAAGGCCGCCTGCGAGAAGCTTCTGGCGAACACCGTGATCGAAAACTACCGCGTCGAGATCGCGTGAGGCTGCCATGAAATCCGCTGTTCTCGTCTTTCCCGGATCCAATCGCGAAGGCGACGTGATGCGGGCGCTCAAATCCGCCGGCTCCCAGGTGGTTAAGGTCTGGCACGCCGAAACGGAGCTGCCCGCCGGCACGGACCTCGTCGTCCTGCCGGGCGGCTTTTCTTATGGCGATTATCTCCGCTGCGGTGCCATCGCAGGCCGCGCGGCCATCATGGACGCAGTCCAGGCCCATGCGGCGCGGGGAGGCCTTGTGCTGGGTATCTGCAACGGCTTCCAGATCCTGTGCGAGTCAGGGCTCCTGCCGGGCATCCTGATGCGCAATGCCAACCTGAAATTCATCTGCCACCGCCAATTCCTGCGGGTGGAGCGCAACGACACCGCCTTCACACGGGCCTACGCCAAGGGCCAGGCGATCGATGTCTGCGTCGCCCATGGTGAGGGCAATTACACCGCCGATGGCGAGACCCTGAAGCGCCTCGAAGGCGAGGGCCTCGTCGCCTTCCGCTATTGCGATGCGAACGGGCACGTCACACCGGACGCCAACCGCAATGGCTCCATGAACTCCATCGCGGGCATCTATTCCGACAAGCTCAACGTGCTCGGCATGATGCCCCATCCGGAAAACCTGATCGAAGATCTGGTCGGCGGGACGGATGGGCGCGGTCTCTTCGAGAGTCTCGTGTCGTCCTTCGCCAAAGCTGCATAACTCCTTTCCCTGCCGGGACCGGTCAAGAAGCGAGACCCCGATGATCCGCAACGACGTCGCCATCACTCCGGAGCTGGTCAAGGAGCACGGGCTCAAGCCCGACGAATACGAGCGCTTCGTGAAGCTCATCGGCCGGACGCCGACGATTACGGAGCTCGGCATCGTCTCGGCCATGTGGAACGAGCACTGCTCCTACAAGTCCTCCCGCCTCCATCTGCGCGGCCTCCCCACGAAGGAGCCCTGGGTGATCCAGGGACCGGGCGAGAATGCCGGCGTGATCGATATCGGCGACGGGCTCGCGTGCATCTTCAAGATGGAAAGCCACAATCACCCGTCCTTCATAGAGCCCTATCAGGGCGCGGCGACCGGCGTGGGCGGAATCCTGCGCGATGTCTTCACCATGGGTGCGCGGCCCATCGCAGCCTTGAACTTCCTTCGCTTCGGCGAGCCGGACCATCCCAAGACACCCCATCTCGTCTCGGGTGTGGTGGCCGGTATCGGCGGCTACGGCAACTCCTTCGGCGTGCCGACGGTCGGCGGCAGCGTCGGCTTCGACCGGCGCTACAACGGCAACATTCTCGTAAACGCCATGGCGGTGGGCCTCGCCCGGACGGACGAGATCTTCTATGCGAAGGCGACCGGTGTCGGAAACCCGATCGTCTATCTCGGTTCGAAGACCGGACGCGACGGAATCCACGGCGCGACCATGGCTTCCGCCGAGTTCGACGATGCCTCGGAAGAGAAGCGCCCGACGGTCCAGGTCGGCGATCCCTTCTCGGAAAAACTGCTGCTGGAGGCCTGCCTCGAACTCATGAAGTCGGGAGCGGTCATCGCGATCCAGGACATGGGTGCGGCGGGGCTCACCAGTTCCGCGGTGGAGATGGGCGCGAAGGGCAATCTCGGCGTCGAGCTCGATCTCGACAAGGTCCCCTGCCGCGAAGAGGGCATGACGGCCTATGAGATGATGCTCTCCGAGAGCCAGGAGCGCATGCTCATGGTCCTCAAGCCCGGAATGGAGAAGCAGGCCGAGGCGATATTCCACAAATGGGGACTGGACTTCGCCATCATCGGCAAGACCACCGATACCCTGCGCTTCGTGATCAAGCACCAGGGCGAGGTGAAGGCCGATCTTCCGATCAAGGAGCTCGGCGATGAGGCCCCGGTTTATGATCGTCCCTACGTGGAGAGCCCCCGCCAGCCGGTGATTGCACCGGACAGCGTGAAGGCGCCGATGACGACGACGGAGGCTCTCCTGAAGCTCGTCGGCTCGCCCGACCAATGCTCGAAGCGCTGGGTCTGGGAGCAGTACGACCACCTGATCCTGGGCAACACGGTGCAGACGCCAGGTGGCGACGCCGCCATCGTGCGCATCGAGGACGGGCCGAAGGGCCTTGCACTCACCACCGATGTGACGCCGCGCTATTGCGAGGCCGATCCCTTCGAGGGCGGCAAGCAGGCGGTGGCGGAAGCCTGGCGCAACATTACCGCCGTCGGGGGCCTGCCCCTGGCGATCACCGACAACCTCAACTTCGCCAGCCCCGAGCGGCCGGATGCCATGGGCCAGTTCGTCGGCTGCCTGAAGGGCATTGCCGACGCCTGCCGGACGCTCGAATTTCCCGTCGTGTCCGGCAACGTCTCCCTCTACAACGAGACGAACGGCGAGGGTATCCTGCCGACCCCGGCGATCGGCGGTGTCGGGCTGCTCGACGACGTGACGGTGAATGCCTCTATCGCCATCAAGCGCGAGGAGGACGCTCTCATCCTGATCGGGCACACCGCGGGCTGGCTTGGTCAATCGATCTACCTGCGCGATGTCTGCGGCCGGGAGGAAGGTGCGCCGCCACCGGTCGACCTCGAGGTGGAAAAGCGCAATGGCGACTTCGTACGCCAGCTCATCCGCTCGGGTCAGGTCGACACGGTCCATGATCTCTCCGATGGCGGGCTCGCCCTCGCCTTGGCGGAAATGGTCATGGCCGGCAGGATCGGAGCCATGGTTGCCAGTGCGCCGGAAGACCTGCCGCTCCAGGCCTTCCTCTTCGGCGAAGATCAGGGCCGCTATGTGCTCGCGGTCAGCCCCGACGAGGCGGCCGATATTCTCTACGAAGCGTCCGAGCTCGGCATTCCGGCCATGGTGCTGGGCGTCACCGGCGGCGATTCGTTGATTCTCCCCGGCGGGGAGGCCATATCGGTGGACGAATTGAGGACCGCGCACGAATCCTGGCTGCCCAGCTACATGGCCGGCAAGGCCTGAGGAGCATGACACAATGGCGATGAATGCCCATGAGATTGAGACCATGATCAAGGCAGCGCTCCCTGACGCTCAGGTGGAGATCAGGGACCTTGCCGGCGATGGCGATCACTATGCCGCCACGGTCACGTCCCAGGCCTTCAAGGGCAAAACCCGGGTCCAGCAGCACCAGATGGTCTATGCAGCGCTGCAAGGCCGCATGGGCGGCGCGTTGCATGCTCTTGCGCTCACAACCCAGGCGCCCGACAATTGAAACGAATCCCGGCGCCTTGACCGCCGTGGAACAAGGAGACCTCCATGACTGACGCCCGCCAGGTGATCGACACCGAAGTGAAGTCCAACGACGTCGTGCTCTTCATGAAAGGCACGCCCCAATTTCCCATGTGCGGGTTCTCCGGCCAGGTGGTCCAGATCCTGAACTATCTCGGCGTCCCCTATAAGGGCGTCAACGTCCTCGAGGACGAGACCATCCGCCAGGGCATCAAGGATTATTCCAACTGGCCGACCATTCCGCAGCTCTACGTGAAGGGTGAGTTCGTCGGCGGCTGCGACATCACCCGGGAGATGTTCCAGGCCGGAGAGCTTCAGCAACTCTTCGCCGACAAGGGCATCGCGCTCCAGCAGAGCGCCTGAGGGCTTTCTTCCGATCGAAGCAGAAGCGGGGTGCATGGCTGCATCCCGCTTTTTGCTGCCTGTCAGCGACAATCTGCACCTTTGTCGCATATCGCATCCACCCCCATTTTCGGCACAGTAAGTATGCTCCTCACGGGAGCAGCAGCCGCCAGAACAAAACCAAGCGGCACCGCAATGGGGGTTTCCATGATCGATACAGCGACAAACGTGGTCGCGTTCAAGCCACGCACCTCACCCGTCCAGGCCCATCCCAGAAGCTTGCTCGAGCGGATCTACACGGCAGGGTCTCTCGCGCTCCCTGCAGACGACATCGCAACCAAGACCGCGGCCGTGATGCTTCAGGCCCTCGGCTTCGTCGTGATCGAAGAGGTCCTGGCGGACGGGACTTTGCGCCGGCTCGTCCGTGGACAGGCCCGAAAAGCGATGGATCGTCCATGGCGGCTATCGAAACCCGCCTATTCGGGCGAGATCGGCCTCCCGGATGGACAGGGCAGTTTTCAGCGGAAGGTCTGAGGCTCCGACGCCGCCTTCACGAAGGCCAGCGCCTGAGGGGAAGCCCACTCGGCAGGGCCCTTAAGGAGGGCGACCTCGCAACCGGATCCGTCGACGATCAGGGTCGTCGGCAACCCGACGACATGGCCGGATTTCTGAAGGACCTGCAGGACCTTGCCGGCCGGATCGGCATAGTAGGCAAGGTTGTGGATGCCATTCTCCTGGAGCCAGGCCTTGGGCTTTTCGGCGTTGCGCGTATCCACATTGACGGCCACGACCTCGAAGTCCCTGCCTCCGCGCTCGGCCTGGAGCTTGTCGAGCGCTGGCATCTCCTCGCGACACGGCACGCACCAGGTCGCCCAGAGATTGACCAGGATCGTCTTGCCCTGGAAATCCTTCAGGGTCTTCGTTTGACCGTCGGGGCCATTGAAGACGATCTCCGGCGGCGGCTTCGGTGCGTTGCTCACGCCAACCGCCGCCAGTTCGCCCTTCGCCAGGGGCCTCAGGCGCTCGGCGACGCTGCGGGACGCCTGGCACTCGGCGGTCGCTCCGCCGCCGCCGGAATCGCCGGCAGAGCGATACCAGACAGTCCCCGCCCCGATGAGTGCGAGCAGGGCCAAGCCGGCGAGCCAGGGCGGGAAACGGATGGAGCGGGTATCGGGCAACTTCGTCATACCGCCCGATGTGGCGCTTTTTTCATGCGCGCTCAAGCCCTTGATGATCGAGGGCGTGCCGACCTCCCATCACGATCCTGTGGCGTTCCGGGACTTCCCTGTGAACGGGAAACCTCTCCCGGCATTTCATGGGCGTCGGGATTCCAACTCCCTCTCGCATCCGGTCATGGTTCCCGTTATGGTGCGGCCACGTTTCGGAGCATCTGATGTCGTCTAGCCTTACCTTGTCCCGGATTGCGTTGATCGCCGGCCTTCTGGCCCTCGGCCTCTCGGCCTGTGGCCGTCGTGGCGCGCTGGAGCCGCCGCCGGACCCATCCGCGCCCCAGCAGCAGACTACGAGCCAGGCGGCCCCGGGTGGCGTCCTGCCTTCTCCGGTCGGCACGCAGTCCAAGAACACCAATCGCGGATTCACGATCCCGAAGGATCGCTTCATCCTCGATCCGATCCTCTGAGACGGGCAGCGATTCCACCGTCCCTCGACGATCCGGGTTTCCGCTCGATGGCGGGCCGGGTCGAGTCATGTTCCTTGAAACCATCTGGGCCGCCTCATGCATCATTTCAGCTACCGCCAGGGGAGCCTCCACGCTGAGGACATCGACCTGCGCCAACTGGCGGACGAGGTCGGGACCCCGTTCTATTGTTATTCATCGGCAACGCTGGAGCGGCACTACCATGTATTGGCCGAGGCGTTCGCCGATACGGATGCCCTCGTCTGCTATGCGATGAAGGCGAATTCCAACCAGGCGGTGCTGCGGACGTTGGGCCGCCTCGGCGCCGGAATGGACATCGTCTCGGAGGGCGAGCTACGCCGCGCCCTTGCCGCCGGCGTGCCGGGCCACCGCATCGTTTTTTCCGGCGTCGGCAAGACCCGCCAGGAAATGGCGTTCGCGCTCGATAGCGACATCCTGTGCTTCAACGTCGAATCGGAGCCGGAGCTCGAGGCCTTGTCCGAGGTCGCGGTCTCGAAGGGGATGCGCGCCCCCATCTCCATTCGCGTCAATCCGGACGTCGATGCGAGGACGCACAAGAAGATCTCGACCGGCAAATCCGAGAACAAGTTCGGCATCCCCATCGCCAGGGCCCGGGAGGTCTATGCCCGCGCGGCACAGTTGAAAGGCATCGACGTCAGGGGCGTCGACATGCACATCGGCAGCCAGATCACGGATCTGGAACCGTTCGACAATGCCAGCACGCTCCTCGCGGAACTCGCGCGCGATCTGATGGCCGACGGCCACAAGCTGCATCACATCGATCTCGGCGGCGGTCTCGGCGTTCCCTATCGCAGCGACAATGAGCCGCCGCCCGATCCGCGGGCCTATGCGCAGGTCATCAAGCGCCACACGAAGGATCTCGGTCTGAAGCTCGTCTTCGAGATGGGGCGCCTGATCGCCGGCAACGCGGGCGTCCTGGTGACGCGGGTGATCTATGTGAAGGAAGGCGCCGGCAAGACCTTCGTAATCGTCGATGCGGCCATGAACGACCTGATTCGCCCGACGCTCTACGATGCGCATCATGAGATCAGGCCCGTGGCCGAGCCGGGCCCGGACGCCGACCACGTCGTCGTCGATGTGGTCGGCCCGGTCTGTGAGACGGGTGATTATCTTGCCCTCTCCCGGGATATGCCGGCCGTGAAGGCGGGAGACCTGCTGGCCCTGATGACCGCGGGCGCCTACGGCGCAGTCACATCGAACACCTACAACACGCGCCTGCTCGTTCCCGAGGTGCTCGTACGTGGCGCGGATCACGCGGTGGTGCGGCCCCGGCCGAGCTACGAAGAGCTGATCGGGATGGATCGCGTGCCGGGCTGGCTGGAATAGGAGCCCTTCCGTCGCCCCGCAACGCTGTCATTCCGGGACATCGCGGAGCCCCGGGCCCGGCCTTGCAGGCCGTCCCGGAATGACAGGAACACCCAACGACGGACTCCGCGACATCCCATAGGTCAATCTTCCATGATCGCGAGCCTCACGACTCTGTGCCCATATGACCGCTGGTCAGGACGCGAAGCCGTGCTAGCTTGATGAAGGGGGCTTTGGCGCGGACACTGCGTAACGGGAGATCTATGGGATGAGCGGCGGCCCGAACCCATTGCCCGCCCAGGATCACATGAACCGGCGGTTTGGACGCCTCGTCGAGCGCGCCCGCTGGGTGATCTGGTCGGAGAGGGCTTGGCCCCGCCTCTGGCTCCCGCTGGCCATCGTTCTCGTTTTTCTGAGCCTGTCGTGGCTCGGCCTCTGGCTCGAGACGCCGCCTTTCTGGCGCAGCGGAGGTCTGCTGTTCTTCGCGTTGGCTTTCCTAATCTCCCTGTGGCCGCTTATCCGCCTGCCTTTACCAGGCCGGGGTTCGGCCCTCGACCGCCTCGACCGGGATACAGGCCTGCGGCACGGCCCGGCCCGGACCCTGGACGACACCCTCGCCCTTGGTGTCGAGGATCCCGGCTCCCGCGCTTTGTGGACGCTGCATCGCCGGCGTGCCGAGGACGCAATCTCGCATATGCGGGTGGCCGCGCCCGATCCCGACATGCCTCGCCACGATCGCTTCGCCCTGCGGGCCGCCGCCGTCCTCTCGATGATCGCGAGCGCCTTTGTCGCCGGACCCGAGATCGGCTCGCGCCTGGCTGCCGCCTTTGACCGCAATGCACCGGGAGCCACGGCGCCGGACTTTCGCATCGACGGATGGATCGATCCGCCGCTTTATACCCGCGCTCCTCCGCTCATGATCGATCTCGCCAGGGATCAGCACCTGAAGGCGCCCGCCCGCTCGACAGTTGTGATCCGCATCGCCGGCGAAGGAACTGCGGATGTCACCCCCGGGCAGGGTCTCACGCCGCTGCCGCCGAAGGGCGGGCAGCGCGGCGACCTTCGCGAGGAGCGATTCACGTTGGAGAGCACCGCGGATCTGACCGTCCGGACCGGCTTTGCCCGCAGCGTCACGCTGTCGCTCGAGGCCGTTCCCGACCGTCCTCCGGAGGTCGCCTTCTCGGCTCCGCCCGAAGTCAATGCGCGCGGCGTTTTCACACTGATCTACAAGGCCAAGGACGATTACGGCATCGCCGCTGCCGAGGGCCTCGTGGAGAAGAGCAAGGGCCCCAGGGACAGGTCCCTGGTTCCGGCTCCCCCCATCACCCTTGCGATTCCCGGCCACGAGGAGAACGCGCCCGAAACCCGCTCGCCCGTCGATCTGACCAACCACCCCTGGGCGGGCGCAACTGTGAAGCTGAAACTGCGCGTCAAGGATGAAGCCGGCCAGGAAGGCTCGAGCGAAGCCATCGACTTCACCCTTCCGCAGCGGCCTTTCAGCAACCCTCTGGCGAAGGCCCTGGTGGAGCAACGGCGAAACCTGGTGCTGGCGCCGGACGACCGCAAGCGGGTCCAGACGGCCCTCGACGCACTCCTGATCGCGCCCGAGAGCTTCACGCCGCAATGGGGCGTGTTCATGGGGCTGCGCCTCGCCGCGGATCGTCTCCGCCAGGCACGCAGCGACCAGGATCTCCTCGACGTTGCGGACTGGCTCTGGACCATGGCGCTCCAGATCGAGGACGGCAACCTGTCCGATGCTGAACGGGAGTTGCGGGCGGCTCAGGACCGCCTCAAGGAGGCCATGGACAGGGGAGCAACGGATGAGGAAATTCGGCGCCTGACGGAGGAACTGCGCCAGGCCATGGACAGGTTCCTGCGGGAATTTGCCGAGCGGATGCAGCAAAACCCGCAGAGCCAGGATCAGAACCAGCGCCAGGCCGACCGGACGATTACCCAGGACGACCTCAACCGCATGCTCCGCCAGATGGAGGACGCCATGCGCCGCGGCGACATGGCCGAAGCGCAGCGTCTCCTGGAAGAGTTGCGCAACATTCTCGACAACCTCCAGATGGCGCGGCCCAACAACCGGATGACGGATCCGCTCGGGCGCGAAATGAACCAGGCCATGCGCGACCTCGAGGACATGGCACGGGAGCAGCAGAGGCTGCGCGACGAGACTTTCCGCGACGGGCAGAACCGACGCATGCAGCAGGGCGAACGCGGCCAGCAGGGCCAGAGGCAAGGGCAGCGCCAGCGCCAGCGCGGTCAGAGAGGCCAACAAGGTCAGCAGGGCCAGCAGGGACAGCAGAACCAAGGCGACGAGGAAGCGGAGAACGGACAGGACGGAAGCGATCAGCAGGATCCCCTCGGCCAGCGGCAGCAGGCCCTTCGCGAGCGGTTGCAGGAATTGCAAAGGCGCATGCAGGGCATGGGCATGGAGAACGAACAGGGCCTCGGAGATGCCGAGCAGGCCATGCGCGAGGCGGAGAATTCCCTTGGGCAGGGCCAGAACGGGGATGCGGTCGACGCCCAGGGCCGCGCCCTCGAGGGCCTGCGCCGCGGCATGCAGGGCATGGCCCAGCAGATGCAGCAGGGTAACGGCAACGAGCAGGCCGGAGAGCAGGGGAGCCCTGGAGATCCACAGGGGCGTGGACAGGCCAACCAGCGCAACAACGATCCTCTCGGCCGGCCAACGCGCAGCCGCGACTTTTCCGATGGCAATGTACGCGTTCCCGGCATCGATGAATCGGCAGCAGCGCGAGCGGCGCGAATCTTGGAGGAATTGCGTCGAAAACTCGGCGATCCCAGCCGCTCCCAGGAGGAGCTCGATTATTTCGATCGCCTTTTGCGACGCAACTGAGTTGCCTCTCTAGGCCCTTGCCTTGGTGCAGGGTTCGGGCCACACCGTTCAGGCCCTGCCCGATGGAATCAGAATGAGCGATCTCTCCAACGTCATCGTTTTTGCGGCTGTTCTCGCGGTTGCGTTCGTCCTGCTGCTCGGCCTTGTGAACATGTTGCGGGGCGGCAGCGCCAATCGCTCGCAACAGCTCATGCGTCTGCGCGTCCTGCTGCAATTCGTAGCCATCGTCATCATCATGGGCATTATCTGGTGGAGGGCGGCCTAGCTTGCTCCATATTGACACTTTCTCGCCATCGTTCTTTATAAGACACCGTTAGGCATGACTGCTTCGGCCTGCCCCTCTTGATTGAACGATGGAATTCTTGATGCGAACCGGCATAGCTCTGGGCATTGGCCTTCTGGTCGTTTCTGCTCTCGGAGCGTCAGAGGCTGTTGCTGCTGATGCGAGGCGATCCGCCTCGGCACCCTACCCTGCCAGCAGCCAGCCCAGTCTTCTATCGGAGTTCCGAATCGGATTTTCCGCACAGGACCCTTGGGGTCCCGAGGGGCGTGATGGATCCGCGAACCTGACGGGCGAGATCCTCTTTGCAAAGCCGTTTACGGCGTCCGACCTCTTCACCAGCTATTTCATTCCCCGCCCCCATATCGGCGGCAGCGTGAATTTCGACGGACGCACGAGCTTCGCCTATGCCGGTCTGACCTGGACGGTCGATATCACTCCAAGTCTGTTCGTCGAAGGGTCGTTCGGCGGCGCGATTCACAATGGCGAGAAGGATCCCTTCGGCGTCTCCACCCACCATCAGGCCCTTGGATGCTCGCCCCTATTCCGCGAATCGGGCTCGGTCGGCGTGCGCCTCTCTGCCAATTGGAGCGTCATGGCGACCATCGAGCACCTGTCGAATGCCGGTGCCTGCTCCGAAAACCGCGGCTTGACCAATATCGGCGCCCGCGTCGGCTATACGTTCTGACTCTCACCCCCGAACCCTGGGGCGCGCCATGGTCGTCCTGAACCGCATCTATACCCGTACCGGGGATAAGGGCACGACCGCTCTCGCCGCCGGCGGCCGTCGGCCGAAATACGACCTTCGGGTCGAAGCCTATGGGACAGTGGACGAGACCAATGCCTGCATCGGTCTGGCGCGTCTTCATACGTCCGGGCATGAGATCGACCCGATGCTGGGACGCATCCAGAACGACCTGTTCGATCTCGGTTCAGATCTCGCCACCGTGGAGACCGGAAAGCCTCTGCCCTACGAGCCCCTCCGCATCACCCAAGGGCAGGTAGACCGCCTCGAAGGCGAGATCGATCAACTCAACGAGCATCTTTCCACGCTGCGCTCCTTCGTTCTGCCAGGCGGGTCGGCGGCGGCGGCCGCCCTGCATCTCGCGCGCACGGTCTGCCGGCGCGCCGAGCGCCGCGTCGTGGAACTGATGGACAGGCCGGACGAGGTCGTCTCCGCGGAAAGCGTGAAGTATCTCAACCGGCTGTCCGATTTTCTTTTCGTAGCGTCCCGCTACGTAAACGACAAGGGCGCCATAGACGTTCTCTGGGTTCCGGGTCAGAACCGCTGAGGGCGGACCATGTTTCTCCCGCTGCATGACGGCGTACCTCTGAAGAACATGAAGACGCCGGCGGGAACCCGAATCCTTCTCGTGGCCTGCATTGCCGCCTATCTCTTCACCTTCTACGGACCACTCGGCCCCGATGCCATGATCGCCGGCTTCGGCCTGATCCCGTCGGTTCTCTTCGGCACCGAGATCCTGCCGGAGGGCTATCCCTTCGTGCCTGCGCCGCTGACGCTGGTCACCAATATCCTTCTCCACGCGTCCCTGTTCCACCTTCTCGGGAACATGATTTTCCTCTGGGTCTTCGGAGACAACGTCGAAGATGCCATGGGGCACGGGCGATTTCTCGCATTCTTCCTCCTGTGCGGCGGCTTCGCGAGCCTCGTCCATGCCCTGATCGACGCCGGTTCCCACAGGCCTCTCATCGGGGCCTCGGGCGGGGTCTCGGGAGTCGTGGCGGCCTATCTCATTCTCTATCCGCGCGTCCGGATCTGGGGTCTTTTCCTGAAAGGCATTCCGCTGCGGCTGCCGGCTTATTGGGCGATCGGGTTCTGGTTCGTGCTGCAATTCGCCTCCGCCTTCCTGGGCACCGACGACGGCGTCGGCTGGTTCGCCCATCTCGGAGGCTTCGTGGCAGGAGCCCTGCTCATCCCTCTCATGCGCCATCGCTACGATCCGCTGCTGGCGCGTATCGAGACGCAGGAAATGAAAGCGCCGCGTTGACAATCGGATAGCGCCCGCTACGGTCCCGATCATCTTTCCTACCCGTCCGGAGAGCTGGCCCATGACCGCCTCCGGATCTGACCCTTCGATGAGGACAGGCGAATGAAGCTTCTGGTGTGTGTGAAGCGGGTTGTGGACTACAACGTGAAGATCCGGGTGAAGGGTGACGGCTCGGGGGTGGAGCTTGCCAACGTCAAGATGGCGATGAACCCGTTCGACGAGATCGCGGTCGAGGAGGCGATCCGGCTGAAGGAAGCCGGCCAGGCGAGCGAGATCGTCGCGGTCTCGATCGGCCCGGCCCAGGCTGCCGAGACCATCCGCACGGCGCTGGCGATGGGGGCGGATCGCGGCCTCCTGGTCAAGACCGAGGCGAGCGTCGAGCCGCTGTCCGTGGCCAAGCTGCTCAAGGCGGTGATCGCCCAGGAGAAGCCCGACCTCGTCATCCTCGGCAAGCAGGCCATCGACGACGATTGCAACCAGACCGGCCAGATGCTGGCGGCGCTGCTGGGCTGGCCGCAGGGCACGTTTGCCTTCAAGGTGAAGGTCGGCGAGGGCGCGATTGCCGTCACCCGCGAGGTCGATGGCGGCCTGCAGACGCTCAACCTCACCCTGCCGGCGATCGTGACCACGGACCTGCGCCTCAACGAGCCGCGCTATGCCTCCCTGCCCAACATCATGAAGGCCAAGAAGAAGCCCCTCGACGAGACCTCGCCCGAGGCGCTCGGCATCGATGTCAGCCCGCGCCTGAAGGTGCTCAAGACCGCCGAGCCCGGCGGCCGCAAGGCCGGGGTCAAGGTGGCGTCGGTGGCCGAACTGGTCGCCAAGCTCAAGACCGAAGCCGGCGTGCTCTAAGGGAGAACCAGAACCATGACCACGTTGCTGATTGCCGAGCACGACAACGCTCAGCTCAAGGACGCCACCGCCAAGGCGCTGACCGCCGCCGCGGCGCTGGGCGGTCCCGTCCATGTCCTGGTCGCCGGCGCGAATGCCCGCGCCGCGGCCGAAGCGGCGTCCAGGCTGGCGGGGGTGGAGAAGGTGCTGCTCGCCGATGCGGCGGCCTACGAGCACCGGCTGGCCGAGCCGCTGGCGGCGCTGATCGTGGCGCTGGCCGGCCCCTATGCGGCGCTGGTGGCGCCGGCGACCAGCACCGGCAAGAACGTGATGCCGCGCGTCGCGGCGCTGCTGGATGTGATGCAGGTCTCCGACATCACCCGGGTGGTGGCGCCCGACACCTTCGAGCGGCCGATCTACGCCGGCAACGCCATCCAGACGGTGCAGGCGACCGATGCCAAGACGGTGCTCACCGTGCGCACCGCCGCCTTTGCGGCGGCCGGTGAGGGCGGCGCGGCCGCCATCGAGACGGTCCCTGCCGCCGCGGATCCGGGAGTGTCGTCGTTCCAGGGCGAGGAGATCGCACAAAGCGACCGGCCGGAGCTGACCTCGGCCAGGATCATCATCTCGGGCGGGCGTTCGCTCGGCTCGGCGGAGAACTTCAAGACCTATATCGAGCCGATTGCCGACCGGCTCGGGGCGGCGATGGGGGCGAGCCGGGCGGCGGTGGATGCCGGCTATGCGCCGAACGACTGGCAGGTCGGGCAGACCGGCAAGGTGGTGGCGCCGGATCTCTACATTGCGGTGGGGATTTCCGGGGCGATCCAGCATCTGGCCGGGATGAAGGATTCCAAGGTGATCGTGGCGATCAACAAGGACGAGGAGGCGCCGATCTTCCAGGTCGCCGATTACGGCCTCGTCGGCGACCTCTTCACAATCCTCCCGCAACTCAAGGAAGAGTTGACCAAGGCCGGTCACTGAGTTCAGGAATGAGATGGAGCCGGGCGGCAACCCGCCCGGTCCCTTTTGAAGGCACGACAGGTGTCCGGGGCAGCAGGCAAATGGGTATCGAGATTAAAACCGTAGGCGTGATCGGCGCTGGTCAGATGGGCAATGGCATTGCCCATGTATGTTCGCTGGCGGGTTTCGCAGTCCGACTCCACGACATCTCCGAGGAGCGGATCAATGCGGGTCTCGCGACGATCAACGGCAACATGGCGCGCCAGGTCTCGAAGGACGCCATTACCGATAGCGAACGCCAGGCGGCGCTTTCGCGCATCGTTCCCGCCCGGACCTATGACGACCTGAGGGTCTGCGATCTCGTGATCGAAGCCGCGACGGAGAACGAGGAAGTCAAGCGCAAGATCTTCACCAATCTGTGCCCCTCCCTGCGTCCCGAGACCATGATCGCGACGAACACCTCGTCGATCTCGATCACGCGCCTCGCCGCCGCGACGGACAGGCCCGAGCGCTTCATCGGCATTCATTTCATGAACCCGGTCCCCGTCATGCAGCTCGTCGAGCTGATCCGGGGCATCGCCACCGAGGACCCGACCTACGAATCGGCCAAGGAATTCATCGGCAAGCTCGGGAAGACCGTGACGGTTTCGGAGGATTTCCCGGCCTTCATCGTCAATCGCATCCTTCTGCCGATGATCAACGAGGCGATTTACACGCTCTACGAAGGGGTCGGTTCCGTCGACGCCATCGACACCGCCATGCGGCTCGGCGCCAACCATCCGATGGGGCCTCTCCAGCTCGCTGATTTCATCGGCCTCGACACCTGCCTGTCCGTCATGCAGGTGCTCCATGAGGGCCTGGCCGATTCGAAATACCGCCCCTGCCCCCTTCTCGTGAAATATGTGGAGGCCGGCTGGCTCGGGCGGAAGGCCAAGCGCGGCTTCTACGATTACCGTGGCGAGAAGCCCGTCCCGACCCGCTGAATTCACTTCCTTTTCCGCTTTTCCCTTCCGTGCGGCCAAGCTTTCGTCTGGCGTGATGGGACGACCGCTGGCATCATGCGCCCGAAACTCAGGCGTGGCGGTCAGATGCAGGGCGGAACGAGGTCGATCATGAGGGTGGCGGTATGCGTCGCAACCCTGTTTTGCGGAGCGTCCACCCTCCAGGCGCAAACGCCGGCACCGGTGCCCGATCCGTTCTGGAACGTTCCCGACATCGGCTCGCTTCCCGATGACGACCACGGCAGGCTGGTGCGGCGGGGGCGTGACCTGATCACCGCGACCTATGCCCATCTCGGCCCCGAGGTTCCGGATCCCTCGAAGCGCTATGCGGGAAACAATCTCGCCTGCCGCAATTGCCATCTCGACGCCGGAACCAAGAAATTCGGGAATCCGCTCTGGGGATTGAAGGATCTCTTTCCGCAATACGATGCGGAGGCCGGGCATGCGATTTCGCTGGAGCAGCGGATCAATGCCTGCATGACGCGGAGCATGAATGGACGGCCCCTGCCCCTCGATGCTCCGGACATGCGAGCCATGGTGGCCTATGTCGATTTCCTGTCGCGCGGGGTGAAGCCCGGCGAGGAACTGACCGGGTACGGCAGCGATCGAATCGCGGAGCTCGACCGGCCGGGAGATCCGCGGCGCGGCGCGACCATTTTCCAGCAGACCTGCGCCATGTGCCACGGCACCGACGGGAGAGGGCTTCGCCGCAGCCTGCCGACGACCGATCTCGGCTATATGGTGCCGCCGCTCTGGGGGCCGGACAGCTTCAACGACGCCGCCGGCATGAACCGGCTTTCAACCCTCGCCGGGTTCGTCCACGCGAACATGCCGAACGGGACCACCTATCTGTATCCTCGCCTGTCGCCCGAGGACGCCTGGGATGTGGCCGCCTTCGTCGTGTCGCAGCCGCGCCCGCACAAGGCCGATTCGGACAGGGACTATCCCGACCTGCTCCAGAAGCCGGCGGACACCCCCTATGGCCCCTACGCCGACAGCTTCAGCCGCGAGCAGCATATTTATGGACCCTTCGCACCGATCCGGGCGGAGATCGCACGCCTGACGTCCGAGCGGGCCGGCAAGGGGCCATTGCCTAGAGGAAACGCCGGAACCAGTCCGTAAACAGGAACGGACCGAAGCTCCACAAGCCTGCCCACAGCGCCGCGCCGATGGCATTGGCCGTGACGAAATGCGGCCAGGGCATTCCGACCGATCCGGCGACGATGCCGTTGAGCTGCCGCAGGACGACAACGAAGCGCGCCGAGAGCACCACCATGAAGCCTTTCTCACGCGCGGTCTTTTCCAGCTGCGCCAGACGGTCGGGCGTCAGCTTCAGGAGCCCGCCGAACCGGTTCAGGACATAGCGGCCGCCCCATCGCCCGATGAGGTAGCCGGTGCTGTCGCCGAGCACCGCTCCCATCCAGGCGGCCAGGAATACGCCTGAAATCGAAAGATCGCCTCGAGCGGCCAGGAGCGAGGCCGCGATGAGGGCGCTTTCGCCGGGCAGCGGCAGACCGAAGGATTCTCCATAGAGAATGGCGAAGAGAGCCAGCGCGCCATAGGCGGCGATGGCCGGCTCGATCCAGGTCAGGGCCTGCTGAAGCATGGTCATTCGCTCCGTTTCGGGGCCGATGAGGCAAGAGCCGGCGAGGCGGGAACCTGCCGGATCGTTCCGTCGGCTCCATCTGCGTAACGGTGCAAGCTTTCCTGTGGGTGCGTCACAGACGCTCCCGCCGCATGCTTCACAACAGCGTCACACCCTCTATAGTCATAATGGAACGGGATGCGGCTTCTTCTTCATGAGGAGGTGATGTGACGATACACGTCCAACCTGTTGTACGACCTGAGGCCTGCCCGGCCTTGGTGCTCAACGCCGATTACCGGCCCTTGAGTTACTACCCCTTGTCCATCTGGTGTTGGCAGGATGCCATCAAGGCTGTCTTTCTCGACCGGGTGAACATCGTCTCCGAATATGACAAGGTCGTCCGAAGTCCGAGTTTCGAAATCCGCCTTCCCTCGGTGATCTCGCTCAAGACCTACGTCAAGCCTTCCCGAAATCCCGCCTTCACCCGCTTCAACGTCTTCCTCCGCGATCGTTTCACCTGCCAGTATTGCGGCACGCACGAGGACCTGACCTTCGATCACGTCATTCCCCGCTCGAAAGGGGGCCAGACGACCTGGGAGAACGTGGTCGCCGCCTGCGCCCCCTGTAATCTGCGAAAAGGCGACCGGATGCCACGCGACGTCGAGATGTGGCCGCGTCAGAGCCCCTTCGCCCCGACCCTGCACGACCTTCATTCCAACGGCCGCCTCTTCCCGCCCAACTATCTCCACGACAGCTGGCTCGATTATCTCTACTGGGACAGCGAACTCGAACCCTGATCCTGCGCGGGCTCTCAGGTCCTGCCCTTCCAGGCCGCGAAGCCCGCGAAAGCCGCGAGCGCCACCGAGATCAGCGCATTCCAACCCGCCAGCGACAGCCCCAGGAAACGCCAGGCCGCCTCCGTGCAGCTGACGACGCGGATATTGGAGAGCTGGCCGAGCAGGTCACCGACATTGCCCGAACTGGCGCCGGGACCGCCGCCGCAATCGCTCGGGCCGAGCCACAGGCCCCATTCCACACCGGAATGATAGGCACCCATGCCGGCGCTGACGACGAAGACCAGGGCGAGACACCAAAGGCCGATGCGCCCCCAGCGCGGGGGGAGGAGCGCCGTGACCAGGGCCAGCGGAATGCCGAGGTAATAGGGGTTGCGCTGCTCCAGGCAGAGCTTGCAGGGCTGGTAGCCCCACACATGCTGGAATACGAGCGCGCCGCCCACGGTCGCCGCTGCCGCAAGGGCGATCACAAGGGCTGCCTGCCGTATCGCAAAACGGGGCCGCATCGACATCTCCTTCAGAACAGGTAGCGGAATGCCACGAATCCGCCGACGACGGCGACAATGGCCAGGATGGCGACGAGATTGAAATGGCGGTCGATCACGGACTTGATCGCCGGTCCGAAGCGACTCATCAGAAGCGCGATCGCGAAGAAGCGCGCACCGCGGGTGAGGACGGACAGCAGGATGAACCAGCCGAGGCTGTAGCCGGCAAAGCCCGAGGTGATGGTGACGAGCTTGTAGGGGATGGGCGTGAGGCCCTTGAGCAGGATGACCCAGTGGCCGTATTGCGCGTAGCCGTGCCGGAATGCTTCCGCCCCATCCGCGAGCCCGTAGAACTGGAACAGCCAGGCGCCGACGGAATCATACAGCAGCAGGCCGATGAAATAGCCGAGGATGCCGCCGAGTACGGAGGCGACGGTGCAGATCAGGGCATAGGACCAGGCCCGGTCCGGCCGCGCCAGCATCATGGGCACCAGCATGATGTCCGGCGGGACGGGAAAGAACGAGCTCTCCGCGAACGAGACCGCCGCCAGGGCATAGGGGGCCGAAGGCTTGGCCGAAAGGGAAAGGGTCCATTCGTAGAGGCGTCTGAGCATGATGGTCCGCCGGCAGAAGAAATCGTGCCCGTGTTGAGGCCCGCCCCTTTGAGCACAAGCCGCGCCCGGTGGCGAGAGGCCCGCGATGCCGCGGGACCTTCCGCCAGCCGATTGACCGGCCTTCCCGGCCCGTGTTACTCGGCTGTCCGCGTTGCCCCTGTGGCGGAATTGGTAGACGCGCTCGACTCAAAATCGAGTTCCGCAAGGAGTGCTGGTTCGATCCCGGCCAGGGGCACCATTCTGATCTTGCAGCTTCCGTTTCGAACGCTACCAGCAGCATCGCGACTGATGGCTGGTCTGCGTTCCGAATCCGGGTGGTTCCGGATCCGACATGAAGACTCGGAGCTTAGTTGCTTTCGCCGAAGCGCCAGCTTTCCGACCCACTGAAAGTATAGTGCGTGCGAGCGGGACGTTCGTAGGCGGCCCGTTTGAACCAATACTCGCGGCGCTGAGCGGTTGATCGGCTGAAAACCCGTGCTCCTTCGCTGGACCTGAGCCACCAGCCTGCTATCTGTCCACCTTCCCTTACGTAAGGTGTGGTGACGGCAGTTGCGGCTTTCCCTGATTCTCGGTGTTCTCGGATTTCTTTTCGTCTCTTTCCCAGCCCGTGCGGAGGAAATCGCAGGCCAAGCCAGTGTGATCGATGGCGACACCATCGAGATCGTCGGAACCCGGATTCGCCTGCACGGAATCGATGCTCCAGAGAGCCGGCAGACCTGCCGGGATCAGGCAGGCAGGGATTACCGCTGCGGGCAGCGGGCCGCTTTCGCGCTGTCCGACTGGATCGGCAGGGCGACCGTTTCCTGCCGCCCAACCGACACCGACCGATATGGGCGCGTCGTCGCCATCTGCCGCGCCAGGGCGACGGACGTGAACCGATGGATGGTCCGCCAGGGGTGGGCCATTGCCTACCGGCAGTATGCGCTGGACTATGTCCCCGACGAGCAGGCCGCCCGGCAGGCCGGCGTCGGGATGTGGGCCGGGACCTTCGCTTCGCCTTCCGACTGGCGCAAGGGTCGGCGGTAGCTCCCAGGAGGGGCCTGTCGGAGCTTCAGCGCCACCCGACCGCGGACTGAAGGCCCAGCTCGGCCCTGCGCTCCGACGGGAGCCGGACACTGGGATCAGAATAGGGGCCCCTGGTGCGAAACCCGCTGAAGCCTGGCCGATGCGGCCCATTCCCACGTAGCCGATGTCTTTGCCTGCCAGTTCCACCGAGACCGGCCGCGGGCTGTTCGCATGCCAATGCCTACGCCGCAGTTCCGGATCGGCGAAGGCCAGCCGTCGTGCCGCAGCCAGGGCCAACATGACCGCATGGTCGGCCACCCGATCGTGCCGGCAGTGCTGACCGCAATCCTGATGCGGCGCTCGATGATGGCCCGCACATCGACGGTATCGTGGTAGCCGACGCCCCGGTGCTGGACCAGGCGCAGGCGGCGGGCCGCCTCGATGGTCCTCCGCGTCAGGGGCCCCGCGCCTGTGGCGCGTTGACAGCCGCCGCCACCGGCACGTGAAGGGCTTGCTTCATCGCATGGCGAAGAGTTCCTGGTGAAAGCGCTTGGCCACCTTCAGGCCATGCCGGGCGAAATCCTCCCGGAGCGCCGCGCCGAACCCGACCGGGCCGCAGAACCAGATGCTGGCTTCGCGCCAGCCGGGGACGGCGGCGCGGATGCGGTCGCCCGTCAATCGGCCATCACGGGCATCGTGGAGGACATGCAGGCGGACATTGGCCGCCTCCGCGTCCGCGCGCAACTTGGCGATGGCCTCCTCGCTATAATCGGCCGTTGTGTGAAACAGGTGAACGTCCTGAGGCGCGCCCTGCGGCCCCTGGGCGAGCTGTTTCATGCGTGCGATGAATGGGGTGACGCCGATCCCGCCCCCGATCCAGATCTGGCGCGGAGCGTCGTCCTCGAATGTGAGACAGCCATATGGCCCCTCGACCACCACAGGCTCGCCGACATACCGCGAGTCGCGAAGGGTGCGAGTGAAATCGCCCAGCTCTTTGGCGATGAACGTGAGCCGGTGCTCGGCCGGGTTCCAGCCCGAAGCGATGGTGTAGGGGTGCGGCCCCTCGGCGGGAGCTCCACTCAGGAATGCGAACTGTCCCGCCTTGTGCCCCGGCCAGCCTTCAGGGATATCGATCTCGCCCTCGAGGACACGGAGTTCTGGATAGTAGTGGAGGCTGGCGATCCGACCCGTAACCTTGCGACCGGCCCCGACGCGACGGAGAAGAACCAGCACGGCCGCGACGGTCCCCCAGGCCAGCAGCACGGCCATGAGCACGCCGAGTGGCGTCGTCCAAGTGCTGAACTGCACCAGCACGACGGTATGGAAGACCAGGGCCAGGTAGGCGATCGCAATCAAGCGGTGGGTCTTGTAGAAGATCCGGTAGGGAATCCAGCGGACGAGCGCCACGACGATAAGCAATACGGTGGCGTAGAAGGCCCATTCGCCAACGCCCTCCGCGAGGCCGCGCTGCGTCAGCAGGAGCTGTTCCAGCGCGTTGTCGACGGCTGGCCGCGCGCCTCGGGCCGGCCGCTCGAGCCAGCCGAACCCGACCGCCCATTTCGGCCCCTGCGCCCAGAGCCAATGTGCAATAGCAAGGACGAGCCCGCCGATGCCGAGCCACTTGTGCAGGCGGTACATCTTGTCGAGGCCGCCGAGCCACTGCTCCGGCCAGCGTGGGCGCAGGGCAAGGATCATCGCCAGGCTCATGCAGCCCATGGCGAGAACGCCGCTGAGCTGCACCATCGATCCGCGCAGGGCGAAGAAGCTGGCAGGCCGCAAGGCAAGAGGGTCCGCGAGCAGCCACAAGCCAGCCAGCAGGGCCAGCCCGCCCCAGAATGCGGTTTTGATATGCCCCATCGGTGCTCCTCCAGCTGCCTGTAGCAGCCGCTGTCTCAACATACATGCTTCCAAGCGGCGGGCATTCTCTAAGCCCCGCCGCTTCATGTCGTTGATTAGAGTCAACCTGGGGCGGTCGGCCTGATCGCCAACCGCCAACCCTTCGGTGGCCAATCAGCCTTCCAGGCGCAACCGCTGCCGCATGCTCCGGCCCGGCATCAATGCCCGAGCGGTTTCCACCCCGGGTGGTCGAAGTGCTCGCCATAGGCGTTCAGGGCCTGCACGATGGCAACGGCACCCTTGTCCTGGCCAGTGCTCTCCTGCATGGCGTTGACACCGTCCAGCACCTGCGTCAGCGCCACATGGAGCTGAAGGTCGGCCTCCTCCGGCAGCTTGCAGTTCGCCACCACGTAATCGACCTGCTCCTGGACCGTGCCGGCGAGCGCAGCGTAGTCCGCAGCAGAGTAGCGCCCTTCGTGGATCTGCGGCAGGGCGACGTCGAATGCCGCGCGGATCCGGCTCATCCCGCTTCGCAGGGCCTCGTCCGTCTGCCATTTCTGGCCGTTGTTGAGCCGCAGCTCCACGGCGGGAGCGGTGTGACCGTCGTGCCCGTGCGGCGCGGCCGCGAACACCGCCCCGGACAATCCCGCCGAGAGGCCCAGCACGACCATCGTGCCGGCAAGAAATCTGTTCATCGCCATCATCTCTTCTCCTGTCCTATGCTGAATAGCTCAACGATGGTTCGTCCCCGGTGGAAGCTCTTTGGCCGGGATCAACGAGCTGCCGGCCTTCTGCGGGAAATGCGCAGCCCTGTTCAGCGGAGCTTCGCCTGGAGGAGCTCGCCGGTCGTCCGGGCATAGACAGCCTTGATCGGAAAGCCGCTGTCATTCACCGCCTGGACCTCGTAGCAGCCGCGCCCGGCCTTGATCCGGTCCACCCGGTAGCCGAGGCTCTCGAGACCTCTGCTCACTTCGCTCACGGCGATGGTCCGGCCGTCCGGGCCGGCAGCGCAGCGGTTGTCCGATCCGCCGGCCATCGCAGGCCCGGCAAGACCTGTCATCACAAGGGCGGAAGCCATGATGATCGTACGCATGTCGATCTCCTGTCATTCTGAACCGAACGGCATGTCCGGCTCGATGAGGAGACATTAGCGAAAGACCGCTTCCGCGATGCTGTTGATCCGTGTCAGCGAATTGTCAGGCGCGCCGGGGCATCTTGGGCTCATGAGAAAGACCCGTTGCGATAGGATCGCCCTCGGCCCCGCCGCAGCCCGCAAGGCTGCAGCCGTCCTGTCGGAGACGGGCTACGCCGTCATCAATCGTGGTCGCTGTCATTCTCACCCTTGCGCCGGACGAGCTCCAGGCTTCCCGGATCGAACTTCGCCGCGAGGCGCTCGCCGCGCATGTTTGTGGCCTTCACCTTGTAGCAGCCGTCGTCGGAGCGGATCGACCGGACGATCCAGCCTTCCGCCGCGAGCTTCTTTTCGAGGGCCTCGCGGGGCTGCCAGTCGGCGAGTGGCACATTGCATCTCTCGCCAGCGAGGGCTGGCGCTGCGCTCATGCAAATCGACAGGATCGCCACACCCACCCAGCTTCTCACTGCAGACACTCCGATTTCGGCACGCGGATGTAAAAGATAACACCCTGACCTGACATCAGCCTGAACGCCAGTCGGATTTCTCTGGCTCCTTTCCACCGGCGGACGCGCTAACGTGGCGCTGGTTCAAAAGAGGTTCCTATGCGCATCTTGCTGGTCGAAGACGACCCCGTCCTGGGCATGGCGGTTCGCGACCAGATCGTGGCCGACGGGCACTCGGTCGATTGGATGAAGCGCCTTGACGAGGCCGGCGAGGCGATCCGTGCCGCGGTCTACGATCTGATCCTGCTCGACCTGATGTTGCCCGATGGGCGTGGACTCGACTTCCTGAAAGCGCGTCGCGCGGCCGGAGAGGTCACACCGGTTATCATCCTGACTGCCCGCGACCAGATTTCCGATCGCATCGCCGGGCTCAACGCCGGAGCAGACGACTATCTGGTGAAGCCCTTCGACCTGTCCGAACTCACGGCCCGCATCGGCGCGGTCGGCCGGCGCTATTCCGGCAATCCCAACCCGCTCGTGACCGTTGGCGACATCGAGGTCGACCTCGCAGCGCGTTCTGCCCGGCGGGGCGGCAAGGCAGTGCAACTGACGGCGCGGGAATGGGCGTTGTTCGAGGCTTTCGTCCAGCGGCCCAACATGCTCCTGTCGAAGGCACAACTCGAGGAGCGGCTCTACTCCTTCGACGCGCAGATTGAGAGCAACACGATCGAGGTCTACATCGCCCGGCTGCGCAAGAAGCTCGGCGCGGATGCCATCGAAACCGTGCGCGGCATGGGCTACCGTCTCGGCACTCAGGGAAGCCGGACATGAGGCTCCCGGCCGGCTTTGCGCGATCGAGCCTGCGTCGCCGCCTCGGCGTCGGTCTGGCGGCCGGTGTAGCCGTTTTGTGGCTCGCTGCATCGACGGTGGCAGGCCTCGTTCTGCGCCGCGAGGTCGACGAGGTCTTCGACAGTGCGCTGCAAGAGGTCGCTCAACGCATCCTGCCCCTCGCCTATGCCGAGGTGCTAGCGCGCGATACCGAGGACACGACGCAGCGCATGCCGCAGGTCGGCCCGCACCGGGAATACATCACCTATGTGGTCCGCGACGACCAAGGCAGAGAACTTCTCCAGTCCAGCGATGCCGATCCCTTGAAAATCCCGCGCGATCTGCCCCTGGGTTTTCACACGACCGATCGTCTCCGCACCTACACCGAGGCTGCGGTCCAGGGCACGATCGTCGTGACGACCGCGGAGGATCTTTCGCACCGCCGCGCAGCGGTCATGCGCGCCGTGAGCGCGCTGATCTGGCCTCTGGCGGCCCTCGTGCCGATTGCGCTGCTTGGCGTGTGGATGACGGTCCGGTTGTCGCTGAAACCCGTGGTCACGTTCCGGACCGCGATCGAGTCCCGGGGACGCGGGAATCTGAACCCCGTCGCCACCGAAGGATTGCCCGACGAAATCGCGCCGGTGGCCGCCGCGGTCAACGCGCTGATGGGCCGGCTGCGCGGCACGCTTGAGGCCGAACGCAGCTTCACCGCGAACAGCGCACACGAGTTGCGCACTCCGATCGCTGCCGCGCTGGCACAGACGCAGCGCCTGCTGGCCGAACTGCCTGACGACCCCCGGCGTGATCGCGCCCGCTCCATCGAGGCGGCGCTGCGCCGCCTGTCCCGCCTTTCGGAAAAGCTCATGCAGCTTGCCAAGGCAGAGGGCGGCGGGCTCCTCGCCCAGAATCCGGCACCTCTCGGGCCCGTGCTCGGCCACGTGATCGAAGACATCGATCGCCAGATCGTATGCCGTGACCGGCTCGACCTTTCGATCCCGCTCGATGGCGGCCCTCCGTCCGATGTCGACCCTGATGCCTTCGCGATCCTGGCACGCAATCTGATCGAGAACGCCCTCAAGCACGGAGATCCCGATCAGCCGATCACGGTGAGGCTCACCGACGGATTGCTCGAGGTCTGCAACCACGGCGAAGTGGTACCGGCCGAGCAACTGGCACGGCTGACACGCCCCTTCGAGCGCGGCCAGACTTCTGCGGAAGGGTCCGGCCTCGGGCTTGCGATTGCCGCCGCCATCTGCCGCGGCGCGGGCTTGGCTCTTGAGCTGGCCTCGCCGATCCCCG
Organism: Microvirga sp. BF8; assembly: GCF_059888585.1. NCBI lineage: Bacteria > Pseudomonadati > Pseudomonadota > Alphaproteobacteria > Hyphomicrobiales > Methylobacteriaceae > Microvirga > Microvirga sp. BF8. Next base: position 3,718,826 of record NZ_CM187619.1, read on the forward strand.
GGGATACCGACGGCTTTCGCGCGCTGGTTCGCTTAGGCATCGACGCGGCCGAGCAGGACGCCATTCCGGGGCGCTCAACATGAGGGCAGCTATGCTGACCGCACAGTTCTGACCCTGGCATTCCGCCTTGCGACCGCCACAAACCTGACGGGAAGCTGAAAGCAAATCGACAAACGGTTCAGGTCGCTGTCAGCCTTGGATGCGACGGTCGTCTCCGGGAAACAATCAACCCGGAGACAGCACCATGTACAAGCATTTCCTAGTGGGAGCAGCCCTGCTCCTCTCCGCTACGACAGCTGGTCTCGCGATCGCGGCCGCGGCCGGCGAAAGCGGATTCCTGACGAGCGACCGGCATGGGCGGAGCGTCGCTCAGCTGACGGTCGGCCAGGGTGTCCGGCCCATCCTCCTCGCAAGCGAAACCCGCGAGCACGGCCGCCACGCGGACCGCCTCGCCAAACGTGAGCGACATCACCACCACGACGACGACGATGACGACGAGGATGGTGGCCGCAGAATGATTCCGCAGAACGGCTCGACCAATCCTGGCACGCCGGTCCCCGGCAACGGCCTCTTCAACGGCAACAGCCGTCCCAAGGTTCAGGTTCAGTAACCGCCGGATCCTCGCTCATCCCGCAATTTCCAGGAGCAGAATGATGAAAGTGCTCATACCTACGCTCGCGACCGCGACCGCGCTCGTTGTTCCGACCCTCGCCGATGCCCGTCCTGTCACCTTCGAGGCCACGCTCAAGAACTACGGAGGCAACGGAGCCTATGTCGCCCTCTATGTCACCGATGCCTCCGGGAAGTACCGCGGCACGCTGTGGATGGCCGGAGGCAAGGCGAAGTACTACCGCCACCTTTCCGACTGGCAGCGCCTGTCGGGCGGCGCGGCCGCCGAGATCGACGGCATCACCGGCGCAAGCATCGGCTCGGGCAAGACGCTCAGGATAACGGCCGACATCGCCGATGCCATGATCGATGCGGGCTATCAGGTCCATGTCGATACCGCCGTCGAGGACGGGATGGACAACCCGTCAGAGGTCGTGGCGCCGCTGTCGACCGGCTCTCCCGCCAAGCCCACTGCCGGCAAGGGCTACGTCAAGTCTTTCCTGGTGTCGTTCTGAAGGGGCCCGGGTGCAACGCCATGCTTCGCCGCATTCATTCCTTGCCGGGCCTCTTGCTCGCGCTCGTGCTCACCGTCATCGCCGGCACCGGCACGGTGCTGTCGATCGATCCGGCATTTGACCGGGCAACGCTGCCGTCCATCGAACGGGGCACCAGCGTCGCGGCGCTGGCTGAAGCCGTCGTCGCACGCCACGGGAGCGTCGACAGGATTGTCCGTCGTCCAACCGGCGCCGTGACCGTCACCTATTCCGACGGCACCGCCAATGGCGTCGAGCTGGTGGATCCTGCTACGGGCGCCGGCCTCGGAGCGTACCGGCCCTCGGACTTCACCCGCATCATGACCAACCTGCACCGTTCGTTTCTGGCGGGTGATGCCGGCCGGGCAGCGGGCGGAGCCGGCGCGGCAGCAATGCTTGTGCTCACAGTCTCGGGTCTCCTGCTGCTCGTGCGCCGCCTCGGCGGCTGGCGAGCGTTGCTCGGGCCGATCCGCGGCACGGCAGCCCAGTGCTGGCATGGTGAACTCGGCCGTCTCGCAGCCGTCGGGCTGATGCTCTCATCGCTCACCGGCCTGTGGATGTCGGCCGGCACCTTCGGGTTCATCCCGCAGAGTGACGCACCCGAGCCCGCAATCACCGTGAGCGGCAGCACTCCTGCGCCGGTCGGGACCCTTGCGGCGCTCCGCGCCGTCGATGTCGCGGACCTGCGAGAACTGACCCTTCCCGCGCCGGATGACCGCACCGACACATACAACCTTCGGACAGCCACTGGCGAGGCCTGGATCGACGCGGCAACAGGCGAGACGGTCGCCTTCAGGCAGGCAGATGCCTTTGAGCGCATCCAGAATGTCGTCGTCATGCTCCACACCGGCCGTGGAGCATGGATGCTCGGGCTCCTGCTCGGCTTCTCTGCCGCCTCCGTTCCGGCGTTCGCCATCACCGGGGCCGCGATCTGGTGGCGCCGTCGCGCCGGCCGGCCGCGCATCGCCAACAACGTTCCGGCCCGCTCGGCCGACACGGTGGTTCTGGTCGGCAGCGAGGGCAACACGACCTGGGGCTTCGCGACGACGTTGCATGCCGCCCTGACGGCGGCCGGCCACCGTGTCCATATCGCAGCCATGAACGAGCTCGCGCCCGTCCATACGAGCGCTGAGCGAATGCTGATCCTGACCTCGACCTACGGCGATGGCGCCGCGCCGGCGTCGGCAAAGCACTTCCTGGCCCGGCTCGCGGCCCTCGACACCGCCGCGCCGGTCATGGTGCTCGGCTTCGGCGACCGTACCTTCCCGCATTTCTGCGGTTATGCCCAGGACGTGTCGGCCGCACTCGACCGGAAGGGCTGGCCGCGGCTCCTGCCGATGAAGCGGGTCGACCGGCAATCCGCCCAGGAGTTCGCCCAGTGGGGACGCGACCTTGGCGTCGTCCTCGGCCACGACCTCGTGCTCGAACACATCGCCGCGTATCCGAAGACGACGGAACTCGAACTCCTCGAGCGCGAGGATTACGGCGCCGCGGTCGGCGCGCCGATCGCCATCCTGCGGTTCCGCGCGCCCGTCGTCGGAGGCGCGGGCAGCTCCGGCCGGTTGCCGTCATTCGAACCTGGCGATCTCGTCGGCATCGTGCCGCCGGGGAGCGCAACGCCTCGGTTCTACTCGCTCGCATCGTCGTCGCGCGACGACGTGCTCGAGATCTGCGTCCGGCTCCGGGAGGACGGGCTCTGCTCGACATTCCTGCATGGCCTTGTGCCCGGCTGCCGCATTGACGCCTTCATCCGCGAGAACCCGAGCTTCCGCCCGGTCGTGGGCGGAACGCCGCTCATCCTGATCGGCGCCGGGGCCGGCATCGGCCCGCTCGCCGGCTTCGTTCGGGCGAACGCCGCCGGCCGGCCGGTGCATCTCTACTGGGGCGGCCGGAGTCCGTCCTCGGACTTCCTCTACGAACACGAACTCGCCATGCACCTCGCGGAGAAGCGGCTGACCACGCTGAACACGGCTTTCTCCCGCACGCCGGACGGAGGCGCGTATGTCCAGGATCGCATCGCGGCCGATGCGCCGCGTCTGCGTGAGCTGATCCGGCATGGAGCACAGGTGCTGGTCTGCGGCGGGCGCGACATGGCGCAGGCCGTGACCCATACCCTCGACGCGATCGTGCGCCCGCTCGGCCTCGATCTCGCAGCCCTCAAGTCCAGCGGGAGATATGTCGAAGATGTCTACTGAAGCTCTCCAACGGCCCCAGGCCCTCGACCGCCGCGTCCTGAACGGACCAACGATGGGCTCGCGCTGGTCGGCCGTATCCTACGGAGCGGATGACCTCGATATCGTAGCGCTCAATGCGGCACTCCAGGAGGCGGTCGACCGCGTCGACCGGCAAATGTCGACATGGAAGCCGGATTCAGACCTCAACCGCCTGAATGCAGCCCCGATCGGTGCATGGATCGCGATTCCCCGCGAGCTCACGGCGGTGCTCGCCGCGGCTCTCGAGATCGGCCGTGACTCCGGCGGAACGTTCAACATCGGCGTTGGGGATCTGGTCCAGGCCTGGGGCTTTGGCGGCGGATCACGGTCGCCGGATCCGAGGCGAATCGCGACGGGCGCTCTTCGGGCGTCGTTCGACCCGCCGAAGACGCTCCAGCTCGATCGGTTGGGGTCCCGCGCCCGGAAGCTTGCCCCCCTGGCGCTCGATCTGTCGGGCATCGCCAAAGGCTTCGGCGTCGACGAGCTGGCCCGGGTCATGAGCGCTTTCGGCATCCGATCATGGCTCGTTGGCATCGACGGCGAGATGCGTGCCCGCGGTTCCAAGCCCGACGGGCGTCCTTGGATTGTCGCCCGGGAAAAACCGGGGTTCGGAGTGCGGGAGATCGATGGCGTACTCGAACTGCAGGACATGGCCGTCGCGACCTCCGGCAACTATCGGCACGTGACGCAGGTCGACGGTCGCCCCGTCTCGCATACCATGGACCCCCGGACCGGCTTGCCGCTCGCGAACGATCTTGCCGCGGTTACGGTCCTGGCGGACAGGTGCATGGCCGCAGACGCCTGGGCCACCGCATTGATGGTCTCCGGGGCAGAGGCCGGACTGGAGCTCGCCCGACGGATCGGCTTGGCGGCACTGCTCGTTCGATCCGACGGCGAAGTCCTGTCGACCTTGTGACGAACGGCGCGGCAGGGACTTGCCGGAGCGCCGAAGGCCAGCGCGGCCATGATTCAGGAGGAGTTTGGGTGAGCGGCACCGGTTTGCATCGGCGCCGCTTCCTCCCCGTTCCCAGTTTAGATTGATTCCAATCAATGCTTTGGGGATGTCTCCAAAGTTACCTGTCCCACAATCCGAGGAGCCTTCGATGCCATCGCTTTCCGCCACGAACGAGGATTGTCGTGCATCGTCCACGGAGGCTGCGCTTCCTCCCGAAGCGAGGATCCACAACCATGTCCCTTTCGAGCCGTGGGCGCTGGTGCGTATTGCTGTAGCGGCCCTGGGAGCGGCTGCACTCTGGTTTCGCGTCTACGAGCCCTTTGCCCCGGTGAGTGCCATCGGGATCGCCGCCCTGGGCTTCGCTGGTTGGCCGATCTTCCGCGAGGCCGCCGAGAACCTGCTCGCCCGACGCATGACCATGGAGCTCTCCATGACCATCGCCATCGTCGCCGCGGCAGCGATATCCGAGTTCTTCACCGCGCTCGTGGTCACGCTCTTCGTCCTGGTCGCCGAAGAGCTTGAGCATCTGACCGTCGCACGGGGCCGCCTGGCAATCCGCGACCTCGTCGAGTTCGTGCCTCGGGAGGCGCGGGTTCGCCGCGACGGCCGCATCCTGACAGTGCCGGTCGATTCCGTCGCGGCGGGCGACCTGGTGCTCGTCAGCCCTGGGGAAAAGGTGCCGGTCGACGGCAAGGTCGCGAACGGCCACTCCTACGTCGACCAGTCGCGCATCACGGGCGAGTCCATGCCAGCCGAGAAATCGGATGGTGCGGCCGTCTATGCTGGCTCCATCAACCAGATGGGCGCCTTGGAAGTCAGGGTCGAGCGTGTCGGCCGCGACACCAGCTACGGACGAATCATCGAGGCGGTCGAGGCCGCCGAGCAGACCCGCGCGCCGGTGCAGAAGCTCGCCGACCGTCTCGCCGGATACCTCGTCTACCTTGCCATCGCCGCAGCGCTCGTCACCTATCTTCTCACTCGCGACATGCGGGATACGATCTCGGTCATCATTGTCGCCGGCGCCTGTGGCATCGCCGCCGGGACGCCGTTGGCGATTCTCGGCGGCATCGGCCGCGCCGCGCGGCTCGGCGCCATCATCAAGGGTGGCATCCACCTCGAAACGCTCGGGCGTGTGGACACAGTGGTGCTGGACAAGACCGGCACCCTGACCGTCGGCGAGCCCGCCGTCCAGGCGGTCATTCCCGCCCAGGATACCGACCCACTGGTCCTTCTGCGGCTCGCCGCGGCGGCCGAACTCCATTCGGAACATCCCCTTGCCCGCGCCGTCGTGGCTGAGGCGGTCCGGCACAATATCGCGGTTCCGGAGCCCGCCAATTTTCACTACACCATTGGCCGGGGCATCACGGCCACCGTCGACACGCTCAGCATCCGCGTAGGCAACAGGAAGCTCCTGACGGAGGCGGGCATCGACACACCGAGCCGGGCGGACGGCAGGATCGGCTCCGACATCGTCGTGGCAGCCGACGGACGCTATCTCGGCGAAATCGTCGTCGCGGACACGATCCGTCCCGAGGCCCATGCCGCCATCGAGGCCCTGCATGGTCTCGGCGTACGGACCCTCCTCCTCACCGGCGACACGGCGGCGGTCGCCCGAAGCGTGGCGCGCGAGCTCGGCATCGACGATGTCGTGGCGGAGATGCTGCCCGAGGATAAGCTTGCGAAGGTCCGCAAGCTCGTGGCCGGAGGGCATGCCGTCGCCATGGTGGGACGGCGTCAACGACGCACCTGCCCTTACCGCCGCAAATCTTGGTATCGCCATGGGCTCGGGGACCGACATCGCCAAGGAGAGCGCGGACATTGTGCTGATCGGCAATGACCTGTTCAAGCTTGTGGAAACCCTGCGGATCGCCCGCCGGACGCGCTCCATCATCTGGCAGAATTTCGTCGGTACTGTTGGGATTGACGTCCTTGGCATCGCGCTTGCCGCCTTCGGCTTCCTCAATCCGCTCCTCGCAGCGCTCATCCATGTCGGCTCGGAGCTTGCATTCATCCTCAACTCGGCGCGGCTCTTGCCGGTTGGAAGGAAATCAGCCACGCCGGATCACCCATGACTTTGCGTATTTCAAGGAGGACCCCATGCATCCGCTTCACCGCGAGACCCATCTGATCCAACGGATCGGCTGGCTGAGGGCGGCCGTCCTGGGCGCGAACGACGGCATCATCTCGACCGCGAGCCTGATCGTCGGGGTTGCTGCCGCCTCGACCTCTGCCAGCGAGGTATTCGTCGCCGGGGTCGCCGGGCTCGTGGCCGGAGCCATGTCGATGGCGGCGGGCGAGTATGTATCGGTGAGTTCCCAGGCTGATACGGAGAATGCCGACCTTGCCCGCGAGCGGCGGGAACTCGCGGAGCAGCCCGAGGCTGAGCTGGACGAACTGACGCGGATTTATGTCGAGCGTGGCGTCGAGCCCGCCCTCGCGCGGCAGATCGCCGGGCAGATGATGGCCAAAGATGCATTCGCCGCCCATGCGCGAGATGAGCTCGGGCTCTCGGAACACGTGGTCGCCCGCCCGATCCAGGCGGCGTTGACATCGGCTGCGACCTTCGCCGTGGGCGCGGCTCTGCCCCTTATGATGGCCGTTGCCGTTCCGGCAAACCAGATTGCATTCGCTGTCTCCGGCGGCTCGCTTGTGGGGCTGGCTGTTCTGGGCGCTCTCGGCGCTCGGGCGGGCGGCGCGTCCATTCTCAAGCCGACGGTTCGCGTCACGTTCTGGGGCGCATTCGCGATGGCTGCTACAGCCGTCATCGGCTCCCTGGTCGGACACGCGGTGTAGGAGCGAAGCCGCACTCGGCATGGAGAGAGACCTGACGGGTCACGTGGCCCGCTTCCAAGCCGTCGCATGGCCCGCAGCGGCAATATACGCGCGCAGATCCCCGCCTGGCACGGATCCGAGCATCGTTACAGCCTGGGGTAAGTCGGCGGCGCAAGACTTCTTGCAAACCAATCAATGAAACCGATGATATCGTAAACTGGCAGCCTCGTCGCCTTGGCGATGGCCGCGGAATGGGGCGGCAGGTTCGTGCATTCGCACAGGATGGCCCCGACAGTTGGATTGCGTGCCACAAGCCGCTGGGCCGCCGCGACCACTTCCTGCTCCAATATGTAGTCGTCGGATACACATCGATCTCCGCCATAGACTCTCCGGAACAGGCTGTCGGGCGGCAAGCCCTCGATCGGTGTGTCAGGTCTCACGCCGACTGCCGACAGGTGGCGGGCGGTCAATGCCTCCGCCGCATAGGTCAGGATGCCGACCTGCTTTCCGGCCGGAAGCATGGCTTCGATGATCGGAGCCTGGAGGAGGCTGCTCGTAGCCACAGGGACAGGCAGGGCAGATGCAAGCTCCCTCTGAAGCAAGGCGAGAAAGCCGCAGCTTGTCGTGATGCCGCGCACACCCGTTGCAACCATGTCCAGGGCGGCGTCGATGAAGGGCTGGAGAAGTCCCTCCGCCTGACCATGCACGACGCGTGCCGGATCAGCCCCCCGGACGACCCGGAATTGGACCGGAAACGACCAGGTCTTTCCATTCCCGATGTCACCTGGAAGCCGGGAGAAGCGCGTATCGAGCATAAGGACTCCGATACGAAGGTCGGCCACCACGCCCGCAAGAGGAAAGTGCTGGTTGTCAGTCATGATAGGTGTCTCTCGGTCGGTCATGAAGCTGTCGCATCGTCGGCGAAGAACCAACTCAGGAAGCGATTGTCGCGAAGGTTCGCGAGCGGGATATCTTCCTGGGCGACAAGGCCTTCCCTTGGCAGCTCCTCCTTGCGCAGCAGATCGAGAATGGCCGCCACATGGGATGCGGCCGTGCGTCGGATCGCGCTGATGGAGCAGCCCTCCCTGCTGTCCGGGAAGATCCGTCGCAACCAATTCAGCTCTGTGCCTCGACCATCGTGCACACCCCTGGCCGATACGAAGATCAGGAGTTGATCGTCGTCGATTTCGGGCAGAGCATTCAGAAGCAGATTTCTCAGGAGGTCGGGCCTGCGGCGGAGGCGAAGGTCATCGAGCAGGAAACTGATATGCTCCAAGTGTCCCGGATAGCGGATCGTCTTCGACACAACGGTCTCGATGCGGCCTTCCAGGCGCCTGCAGAGGCTTGCCGGCACGCTACCCGACACGAAGGCCTCATATGTGCATCCATCGATGCGCAGAATTTCCCGGTCGGACAAGGGTGGCAGCTTTACCGGCCGTCCGTCGAGCAGAGCCGTCGAAGGGCTTGTGTATTCCGCTATGAGCGCATTGACGTCCCAGGTGAGCCCATAGCCGAGCCGGTTGGTGGAATGTCGGGGAAGGATACCGACGCGGATCTGGATATCGTTGGGAGACGTGACCTTTGACATCAGGTCGAGCGTAACGGTCGAGACGAGGCCAGGTGAAATGCCGCATTGGGGCACGAAGCTGCGCGGTGCATCCCTCGCCAGCGCAGCAATCTCCGCAACGCTCGCTGAATCCTCGTTGAGATCAAGATAGTGGATGGCAGCACGTTTGGCGGCTGCAGCAATCGGTGGACATGCAGCCGCCGGCAATGCAGCCACGACCGCATCGTTCTCCCTCAAGAGTCGGTCCAGCTTTGCCTTGTCCGAAGGGTCCAGATCGACAAGCGGCAGTTTCAGAGTACGGGCCCGCTCGCGGGCAGGCTCTGTCGGATCGACAAGCGTCACTCTGAAGTCCGGCAGCCGGCACAACATCAGCGCAAGGGCGGAACCGATTCGGCCTCCGCCGATGATCACAACGCGAAACGGACTCACATCGCTACCTGAGGTCATAGTCGTTAGAACCTCAGGCGTTGAAACGCGCCAGAAACGCCTTCAGGCGTTCATGGGTCGGCTCGCGACAGATCTCCGTCGGGGTCCCCTCCGCAACGACCACGCCTCCTTCCATGAAGATCACGCGGTCGGACACTTCCGCCGCAAAGGAGATCTCATGTGTGACGATGGCCATGGTCATGCCCTGATCGGCCAGGCCGCGTACTACGCCGAGTACCTCGCCCACCAATTCGGGATCGAGCGCGCTCGTGACTTCGTCCAGCAGCAATGCATCAGGCTGCATTGCCAGCGCCCGAGCGATTGCGACGCGCTGCTTCTGGCCGCCCGACAACTGATTGGGCCAGGCATCACGTTTATCCGCAAGGCCGACCTTGCCGAGATAATCCATCGCGACACCTTCCGCTTCCTCTCCCGACTTACCAAGAACCACGGTCGGGCCCTCGGTCACGTTCTGAAGCACGGTCTTGTGAGGAAAGAGATTGAAGTGCTGGAATACCATGCCGACATGGCGCCTCAGGGTGCCCTGGCCGATTTCACTTCCGTTGTCTGCGAACCGACTTCCGACACGATGGCCCTTGAAACGGACCTCGCCGCTATTGGGCCGTTCCAACATGTTCAAGCAGCGGATGAAGGTCGACTTGCCGGAGCCGGACGGACCTATGATCGAAACCACCTCGCCCGGTTTGAGAGCGAGATCGATTCCTTTCAGGACCTGCAAGGCCCCGTAGCTCTTGGTGATGCCGCGTGCCTCGAGGATCGTTTCCCCAGACGCGACCAACGAAGAAGAGGACATAGGCGAACCCCGTTTAGTCGCTCACGCGCATTCTGCGCTCGATGTAGTCGGCAAGACGCGTCAGTGGGAACAAGATGATGAAGTACAATACTGCGACGACCGTGAATGATTCCAACGGGCGGTAGGTTTGGCCGTTCACGATGGACGCCATATACGCAAGGTCGGCAACCGAAATGACCGAGATGAGCGAGGTATTCTTGAATTGGGTGACGGATTGGTTGATGAAAGCAGGCATCATCCGTCGCATCGCCTGCGGCAGGATGATGCGGCGCATGATTTGCGCATTCGACATGCCGATGGCCGCACCTGCCTCGCTTTGCCCGCGATCAATGGACAGGATGCCGCCGCGGAAGATCTCTGCGTAGAAAGCGGCAGCATAGAGTGACAGAGTCGCCAGGGCAGCGACATAGTTCTGGATATCGATCCCCAGCAGCAGCGGCAGTGCGTAATAAAACCAGAGAAGCTGCACCAGAAGAGGTGTGCAGCGGAACAGTTCCTGGAACCCTTGCGCGGCCCAGTCGAGAACACGATGACCCGACAGCCGGGCAAAGCAGACGGCAAGTCCGAGGATGAGGCCCAGGACGATCGATCCGACGGTATAGGCGACCGTGATCCACAACCCCCACAGAAAGAGGTCGCTCGCCTGGAAGACGGGAAAGAAGCTCCAGGAATACATTCAACTGTCCTTTAAGAAGGACGGCCCTTATAGGGCCGCCCTTGGTCAGCCACCAAACCCGAAGCCTTCGGGCATATCGTCAAGCGTGATGCCGAACGGCTCAAGGCTCTTGACGATCCAGGTCTGATTATTGCCGATGCGCCGGTTGTACTCGGCCCAGGCCGAAATGAAGGCTTTCCACTTGTCATCGGTGGCGTAGCTCAGGGCGACAACGGAGGGCGTGGAGAGAACGGGTTGTGGGACGAGGACTTTGCCGATCGCGGCGGCCTTCTTCGACATGACGAGGCCGTTGAGCATCGTATTGACCAGCCCGTCTGCCTTGCCGCTGACGACAGCGACAATGGCCTCGTCCCGGGACTTGAAACGTAGCATCTTGGCCTTGGGCAAGTATTGCTGGGCGATCAGATCCTGCGACGAGCCGAGATCGACGGCAAAGGTGTATTTCGGATCGTTGAGCTCTGCCCAGCTGAGTTTCGACAGTTCGGGCTTCGGTGAGACGATGACGAAGCTGTTGAAGTAGGTCGGTTGGGAGAAGGCGACCGACAGAGCCCGCTGCGGCGTGGCCGTAATGCCGAAGGCCAGGTCGGCCTTTCCACTCTGGACGTCGAGAATCGAGTTCGGCCATGTGGATTCGACCACTTCGAGTTTGACGCCTATCGTCTTCGCAATGTCACGCGCCATCTCGATCGCGAAGCCGCGCCATTCCCCTGTCCTGGGATCCTTGTTGAAGTACGGGTCCTCGTTGAGGATTCCCGGGATACGCAGAACGCCTCTGGCCCGCACCGCATCGACCATTTCCTCGGCCTTCGCGGGTGCACTCGTCAGCGCGAGCGCAACGGCAAGCACGCTACCGATCTTTCCAAGCACAGTTTTCATTGTTTACTCCGCAGTTCCCCTGGCTAGTTTGTGATTAGCCTTGCGTCCAGCTATCTGGACAGTTTGAGCGTAGGCGAGTGACCTATTTGAACAATGCTAGAGAACTCTCGTCTCCTATGAGCTTTTTTATAGGTTGGCTCTTTCGAAACGCATCAGGCTCTGCTCGAGCGCGCGAAGACTTTCCGGCTGGAGCGAGGCGAGAGGCGCGCGCACATCGGCGTGCATCGATCCACGGCGCGCCAATGCCGCCTTCACGGGAACCGGGTTACTCTCGATGAACAGGTGCCCTACCACGTCGTAAAGTTTCTGGTGAAGCCGCCGGGCGGCCTGGACGTCGCCGGCAGCCCAAGCTTTATAAAGGGCGACGACATCTCCGGGCAGTAGGTTGGAGGCCACGCTCGTCACACCATCGGCACCTGATGCCATGAATGGCAAGGTCAGCGCATCATCGCCGGAATGAATCACGAAATCATCGCCGCAGGCGATTCTAAGCTCTGTAACCCGTTCGACCCGACCTCCAGCTTCCTTTATGCCGACGATATTCCCATGGTTTTTCGCGAGCCGGGAGCAGGTTCCGGCTCCGAGCTCAACCCCTGTGCGTCCAGGCACACTATAGAGCATGATCGGCAAATCTACGGCTTTGGCGATGGCCGAAAAATGATCGAACAGGCCCGCCTGCGAGGGCTTGTTGTAATACGGCGTGACGATCAGAAGGCCATCGACCCCTAAAGCAGCGGCACGCTGGGCCTTGGCGACAGCGACGCTGGTGGAGTTGGAGCCCGCGCCGGCCATCACGAAAGCGCGGCCACGTCCAGCGTTGACGGTCAGGCGAATGACCTCGTCCGTCTCATCATCCGTCAGGGTTGCGGCCTCTCCTGTCGTGCCAACCGGGACGAGGCCCGCGATGCCGGCCCCAAGCTGCTCGTCAATATGCTTTTCAAGCGCAGACAGATCGATCCGGCCATCCCGCATGGGCGTGACGAGAGCGGTGAACACGCCTGAAAGGCGCTGGCATAGAGCGGAGTTGCTCATATCGAAACCTCTTGGTTGGGGAGTCAAGCTCAATCGATCACAACTTTCAATTCACTCATTTCGCGCAGCGTGACGTGGATGCCTTCGCGTCCGAGCCCGCTGGATTTAATGCCGCCGAACGGCACGTTCTCGGCCCGGAAGTCAGGACCCTCGTTCACCATGACGCCGCCGACGCGCAACTCACGGGCGAAGCGCCGAACCAGCGCGTGATCATTGGTGAAGACGCCGGCTTGGAGCCCATAGGGACTGTCATCCACCTCGGCGATGACGGTTGCGGGAGACGTGAAGCGGCGCACGGCCAGCACTGGGCCGAACGTCTCAGAACGGATCAGGTCGGCACGATCCGAAACATTGTCCAGAAGGGTCGGCGCCACGAGAGTGCCTTTACGGGTGCCGCCCGCAACCACGCGCGCTCCATCCGCGACCGCGGCCTTGATGCGCCGCTCGACCTCGGCCGCAGCCGGCTCGTCGATCACGGGCCCCATTACGGTTGTTGGATCAGCCGGATCGGCAGTGCGGACGTTTGCGATCCGTAAAACGAGACGTTCCAGCATCGCCTCACGAATCTCGTCATGGAGATAGAGCTTCTTGACTGCAGCGCAACTTTGTCCAGCGATCTCGAACCGATGCCCGACTGCGGTGTCGGCAGCGCGGTCCAGATCGGCATCCGGCATCACGATGAGCGGATCATTGCCCCCAAGCTCCATGAGGCACCGCACGAGACCAGACGCATTCTTCAGGGCCAGTCCTGCCGCAGGACCACCGGTGAAGCTGAGGATATCGATGTCTCCGCTGGCGAGGCTTGCGGCGGCTTCCGCCCCACCATGGACAATCGTGAACAATCCTTCCGGGAATCCCGCATCCCGGGCGATCTCCGCAAGTCGCGCTGCGGCAAGTGGCGCTTTTGGCGAGGGCTTCGCAACCACGGCGTTGCCTGCTGCAATAGCCGGGCCGAGCTTGTGGCACAGGAGATTGAGCGGATAATTGAATGGCGTGATCGCCCCGACGACGCCGGCAGGCTGATATGTGACATAGGCGAGCCTGTCAGGCGCGCCGGGCACGATGGCGCAGGGGAGCACTTCGCCGTGCAGAACAGTAATCGCATCGGCTGACAGACGCAGCGTATTCTGTGCACGACGAACTTCATTGCGGGCTTCGGTAATTGTCTTGCCTACTTCCGCACAAATCACATCAGCCAATTCGGAGGCTTCCGCCGCAATGTGATCTGCAAGCTTTATGAGCAGGGCCTTGCGTTCAGCCGGAGTGGAATAGCGAAACTCACGCCACGCCGTTCTTGCGGCCCGTAAAGCTGCCGCGATCTGCACCTCGTCGGCGACCGCAACCTGCCCAACCTTGTCCCCGGAGTAGGGACTGAACACGTCAATCGAAGGTCGCACTCTGGCTGCCCTGTTGAACTCGGCAAAATGTGTTGTCATTTTTCCTATAGCTCCGAAGGATCGGATGAGACGTCGTGCAGCCGCGCAAGGGCAGCTACGGAAACAGGCCGCAAGGGCCACCGGAGAGGAGGAGGAGCGGACGGCGAGGTCAGGCCGCCGATGGTGAGATCGGAAACGCTCGCATTGCAGAACCGCCCCTGGCAGGCCCCCATGCCGAAGCGGCCGACGAGGCGAATTTCTCGCGATGAGGAGCCAGCAGAGAGTGCTTTCAGGTCACTGAGTCGGAGTGTTTCGCATCGGCACAGGATCGTTTCATCCGGCGGGACCGATCGCGATGCGCGGTAGAGTTGGGCGAGCGCGGACTGGAAGCGCCGGGCGCCATCGAGTGCTTCCTTCGCAATGGTAATCCTCCGGCCCAGATTGAGTTGCTCGGCCATTTCGGCAGCCGCGCGTCGTCCATCGACGATGGCCGCATCCGCGCCGAGAACTTCCCGAGCGTCGCCCGCGACTAGAACTGGCATGTTGCCGCTCGCACTTTCAGTGGGCACGCCGACATTATTCGGCAGCAATCCATCGTGAACGATCACATGCCGCACATGATAGACACGCTCGCCGTGCCGTTGCCGCACGCGGGCAGCAAGTCCTCCGTCCTTTTCCTGGACGGAAACGATTTCGGAGCTGGTAACATAAGGAATACGACTAGCCGCAAAGCGCATGCCGTAGGTCATTCCTTCCCATAGATGGGATGGAAATAAAGACGCCGCCATCAAGGCGCGTAACTCATGCCAAGGCTGGCCACGCTCGAGGACTGCGACCGGAGCATTTCCTGCCGATGCAAGTTGGGCAGCGAGGGCGAACGGCAGAGGCCCGCTTCCCGCGACGAGGATTGCGCCATCCGGCGGGCTGCCGGTTTCCTTGAGCAGGACTTGTGCACCGCCCGCTGTGACTACGCCAGGCAGTTCCCACCCGGGGAACGGATGCACGCGCTCGACAGCACCGAGGGCAATGATTGCTCCTCGTGGGCGAAGAGAAACGACGCGCCTCTTACGCCTCTCGTCAAGGAGGACGTTACCCGCGCCATCGATTCCTAAGAAAATCGTCGAGCCCTGGAACTCAATGCGGTCGCCAGCGGCCTCAAGGCGTTTCATGAGGCCGTTCCAATTGCGGACGTGACGAGCCAACCGAGGAAGGTTCGGGCCGCCAGAAGTCGCTGGTTGGCGATGAATGGCTCCGCCCAGCTTATCGCGCTGCTCGACGAGAAGGACCTGCTGGCCGATTTCAGCCAGCGCCAGAGCCGCGCTGACGCCGGCTGGGCCGCCGCCGACGACAAGGACAGGGGCATCACTCATGCTGGCCCCCGAACAATTTACCTTGTATCGGCCCTGCCCGCATGCCTTCCTCCGCCAATGTCAGACAGGCCTCGACCGGGACACCGCCCTCGATCGAAACGAGACACGCCTGGCATGCGCCGATTCCACAAAAGACCCTGCTGCGCACCGCTGCTCTGGCGGGTCCGAGGTCGATGATTGCGGACCGCCGCAAAGCCGCTGCGAGCGTTTCGCCCTGCTCGAACGGAATCGGCAGCTCCTGCCAGAAAATCACGCCGCTCATCCTGCAACCTCTGTCAAAGCAAAGCGTGAGGGCGTCAGCTTCGACAGATCGATCGGCGGCATTCTTCCCAGCGCGAACTGCGCCGCGGCAGCACCCATGAAGGGTCCGAGACAGATACCGTCGCCTTCGAAACCGGCAGCGATGACGACCCCATCGATATTCGGATGCGGGCCGATGATCGGGAGCCCGTCCCTGCATGCGGTCCGTATTCCCGCAAAGGTACGGATGACCCGCTGGCGTGTGAGCAACGGGTACACATCGAGGGCCTCGCGCAGAATGGCCGCGATGATGGGGGCTTCCGTTTCTCGATCGGCTCGATCCTCCTCGCGGCTTCCTCCGATAAGAAACTGTCCTGTGACAAGCGGATCGATGACAAGGCCGATATGCGGCTTGCAGAGCTGAACCCCACGCTTCGCCGCAAGATAAGTCGCAGCCATCAGGTGACCGGGGATGGCCGGGCCAGCGGCAACGGCGCGGTCCGTCACGATCATCTGGCCCTTGCGAGGGACGAGGACATCACCAAGCCCCAGAAGTCGCGCGGAGCCAATCCCGGCCGCGACGATCACGGCGTCGGCGGCAAGCATTTCCCGCTCCAGTACGACGCCGACAGCGCGACCATGCCGAACGGCCAGTGATCGCACCGGAGTCTGACGACGGACCTTGATCCCGCCTCGCTCGAGAAGCCGTGCCGTAATCTGGTAGCCGATGGCGTGGCCATCGTCCGGCACCTCCAGGCCCGCCTCGACGCTTGACCCAAGACCAGGAACAAGGCGCAGCAGGTCGGCCCGATCGCGCTCAATGACCCGCTCACCCGAGCGGGCAAGATCGGAACCATGTTGCAGAAGAAGTTCGGATTCAAGAGTATTGCGGGCCAGAAGGAATGTTGGACGGGGGTGGAACAGGCCATTGAGAGTCCCCTCATCCGCGAGCCTTCGGTAGAAGGCTCGCGCCTGCCGTGCCAGATCCATCATCGGCCCGGGACGCTTACTGGCGACCGAGACTGCACCATCGGAGGCGCCCGTCGCTCCGGCCGCAGGGGATTCCGCTTCGAGCAATGTTACGCGAGCGCCCGCCGCACTCAGAAAATATGCCGCGGCCGCACCGACGATACCGGCGCCGATAACGGCAATATGGACTGAGGAATTGCTGGGCATTGAGACCATGGCGGGGCGAAATCAGAGGCCCGGATCATCGTCGTGGCCCCATTGTTCGGTCGATACAAATGATGGGCCGCCACTTCCCTGTTTTCTTGAAACTGGCAAAGTGTCCCGGCTCGTGCAAAGGTTCGCCGCATCGAAATGACCCGAAAGCTGGGAACTTCAGAGGATGCGTGACGCCAACCTGACGCTCATCCAGACATTTTTTATTGTCGCGAGGGACGGATCCTACTCAGCCGCATCCCGCAAGCTGAACATGAGCTATCAGTCGGCTGCCAATCACGTTCGTCGGCTCGAGCAGATTCTTGGAGAGCGCTTGGTCGTCTCCGAGCAGGGCGCGAAAACCATTACACTGACCGCTCGCGGCAGAAGTCTCTACAAGCTCCTGCAGCCCGAGCTGGATACGATGCTGACCCGTCTCGGACGTATTCTCGACAAGGAGCGCCCGATCCTGCGGGTCGGTCTTCCACAGGCCATCTTCTATTATCTCCTGCCGCCGGTGCTTGCCGAGTTTCGCGAGAAGCATCCGACTGTAGAGATCATGGCCTATGAGCGCGATACCGTGCTGTCGGAAATGATCAAGGATGGCAGCTTGGACGTCTGCATCACCGAACGTTACTTCGGCGACCAAAGCGTTCCGCAGCACCTGATAGGAACATACCGTCTCTCGCTCATTTACCCGCGCGTCTGGGGTCCCCCACCCTCCCCGCAGAGCGTCCCGGATTGGGCCATCGGGAAGCCCTTTGTAACATATGAACCGGGGCAGCTCTTAAGGAATCTGGCGCTTGACTATTTGAGGCGCGACGAGCGCGAGATCGAGGTCGCCGTTTCGACGTCTGGCAGTTCAAGTGTAAAGCGATGCGTAGAAGCTGGCCTCGGCTTCGCAATTATTCCAAGCTGGTGTTGCACTTCGGAGGATAGCCATCTCAACTTGGTCGAGATCGATTTGCTTCCCGAAATTCCCGTTTACTTTGGTGAGGCTCGATTCCTGATTGATAACCCATACGTTGCAACGCTCAGGCATTTGTGCGGCGGGATCATCAGTTCACAACGGCAGGCGCCGAGATTTGTCCATTCAGCTGGCCCGGCTGCATCGTAATGAGGTTCGAAAATTAGGCGCCGAACACCATGTGGCGCAGGCCATCTTCCTGTCGTCCGCCTATGGCCCGCCTGAGTGAATGAGCGAGCGTGGAACACGACGTTCAAAGGCCGTCGTTTCGATGGTCAGGCAATGTCTCGTCTACGATATCGGCCTGTGGAGCCCCGAGGGGCCGACGTTTCACGGGCAGCGGCATGAGTCGCCCGAAACTCTCATGATTCTCAACACAAACCTTGCCTTGTGCGACGGAGATTGATTTTCTGCAAAGAGGATCAGGCAGCGCTGTGCCATAGGTTGCGTCATCGAATACGTGATTGGCAACTGTTAGGTGCAACCTATGCGCCGGGCATCACAGCAGACCATGGTCTCCCGCCGGGCAATCCCCGCACTCCTGGCCTGCTGTATCGTCATGCAAGCCCTTCTTGGGAGCCTTGTCCTGGCGATCCGGACAGCGGCGGTCGGAGAAGCGGAGCCTTCACTTCACGCCCATTGCCTGTCCCCGGCGGAAGGAGACGATGCATCCAGCAATGCGGATGACGACGGAGGCCAGTGCTGCATCCTAGCCTGCGCCGCGCCGGTCGCGACTCTCCCTCATACCTCCGTCTTGACCGCTGTCCTCTCCTGCGCCGGTAAACCAGTTTCCGCTTGGGGTGTCGCGCAACAGCTTCCAAGAGTCGCTCTGACCGGCAGCCACAGGCCACGTGCTCCCCCTATCCGGAATACCTGACCGTCAGGCTCCCGCCGCTGTGGCGGAAGGAGACGGTTGCTTGCATTACGGATGCGATCAGCGCCGCTGAAATCCGTTCAATTACCTGTTTCCCATGCGCCGTATCCTGCCTCGGCTGAGGTGCGGCGCCGCTTCGGATGGGGTTGCCCATGTCCTACCGCTTTGCGGCCGTCGCCGCCACACTCTTCCTGCTGCTTACTGCACGGGCCATGGCCGAGATCCGGGTCACGGATCTGGCAGGCCGCACTGTCACCCTCCAGAAGCCCGCCGCGCGCGTACTTCTGGGCTTCAACTACGAGGACTTTCTTGCCATCGTTGGGCCGGGCGCCCTTGACCGGGTCGTTGCGATCTCCCGCTTGCCCTGGCGCGATTGGCGGCCAGGCCAGTGGAAGGCCTATGCTGATGCTCTGCCCCGCCTCGAGACCCTGCCGGATGTAGGGGACGTCGAGACCGGGACCTTCTCAGTCGAAGCTGCCGTGGCCGCTCGTCCGGATCTTGCTATCCTGGCGGCCTGGCAATACCAGGCGCTCGGCCCGCTTGCAGCCAAGCTGGAGCAAGCTGGCGTCCCGATCGTCGTTATCGACTACAATGCTCAGACGGTCGAGAACCATGTCGCCTCGACGAAGCTGATCGGCGCTGTGATGGGCGCGGAGGAACGCGCGAAGCGGCTCGCCGATGCCTACGCGGCTGCCGTGAACGATGTGGTCGAGCGCCTCGCCAAGGCAGGTCCCGCCACGCGCAAGGTTTATGTCGAGCTCGGGCAGAAGGGCCCGGCAGAGTACGGAAACAGCTATGGCAAGGGCATGTGGGCGGGCGTCATCGCCACTGCCAGGGGGGTCAATATCGCGACGGGCCAGATCGGCAACTGGGGTCCGCTCAATCCGGAATACGTGCTGTCGGCCAAGCCGGATGTGGTCCTGATCGCCGGATCGGAATGGATGAAATCGCCCAATGCCGTCCTGATGGGCTTCGGCATCGACCCCATGCTGACCCGGACGCGCCTCAGCGCTTATGCCGGACGGCCGGGATGGGCTGACTTGCCGGCCGTAAGGAGCGGCCAAGTTCACGCGATCTATCACGGCGGCGCCCGGACCCTCTATGACACCGTCTTCCTGCGCTACATCGCCAAGGTCCTGCACCCAGAAGCCTTCGTTGACATAGACCCGCAGGCGGAACTGGAGCGGTACTACGCCGAGTATCTTCCCGTCAGGCCGGAGGGTGTGTTCGTCCTCGGTCTCGGATCGGTGAAGCCATGACCACGATCGCAACCTATGCCACTCTCCGCGTCGCTTATCGCCGCGGAGAAGTGCGCCGCCGGCTCTGCGTCCGCCTGGCGGCTATCACGCTCGGGCTTCTCGCCCTGGCTGACCTGTCCCTTGGCCCGTCGCAGCTCACCCTGCAGGAGGTCATCGATGGCCTGCTCGCCGGCCCGAACGGTGTCGACCGGATGGCTGCAACGATCATCTGGAGCTTCCGGCTGCCGATGACACTCATGGCGATTCTCGTTGGCGCTGCCCTCGGGATGGCAGGCCTCCAGATGCAGACCATCCTGGCCAATCCGTTGGCCAGTCCTTTCACCCTCGGCTTCTCCGCCGCCGCCGGCTTCGGTGCGGCACTTGCGATCCTGTTCGGAGGTGCCCTGCCCGTCGCCCTGTGGGTCCTGACACCGCTCTCAGCGTTCGCCGCGACCCTCCTCGCCTGTGCCCTCGTTTATCTCGTGGCGCGTCTGCGTGGGGCGAGCGCGGATATCCTCGTCCTGGCCGGCATCGCCGTCCTGTTTCTCTTTCAGTCGCTGCAATCGCTGCTTCAGTTCCTGGCCGCGCCGGAGGTGCTCCAGCAGATCGTGTTCTGGCTTTTCGGCAGCCTACTCAAGGCCACTTGGACATCGGTTGGCGTCATCCTGGTCATCCTCACAGCCTGCATCCCCTTCCTGCTTGTCGACACGTGGCGCCTCACGGCGCTGCGCCTGGGCGAGGCGCAGGCTGCCAGTCTCGGCGTCAACGTCCCCGCCCTGCGCCGGCGGACCTTCGTGCTCGTCGCTCTCATGACAGCCGGTGCCGTCGCCTTCGTGGGCACGATCGGGTTCATCGGTCTGATCGCGCCGCACGTGGCCCGCGCGGTAGCGGGCGAGGACCAGCGCGGGACGCTACCGCTGTCCGCCCTGGCTGGCGCACTCCTGCTCGTGTCCGCCTCGCTGGTCGCCAAGATCATTTCGCCCGGCGCAGCCCTGCCTGTCGGAATCGTGACGGCGGTGACGGGCGTCCCCCTTCTCTTCCTCTTGATCCTGCGCCGTGGCGCTGGGAGGCGTGCATGATCGACGAACTGTGCTTCAGCAATATCGTCCTGTCTCGCGGCGGTCACCCCATCATTATGGATTTCAACGCCACCATCGCGGCCGGGTCCGTCGCGGTTCTCGTCGGACCGAATGGCGCGGGAAAATCGACCCTGTTGAGCGCCATTGCGGGCCTGTTGCCGTGTGAGGGGCAGATCAGACGGCCGCCCCGGCGCGGCAGCGGCGCCGCCATCAGCTTTCTTCCGCAATCGGTCGGTGCTGAAACCAGCCTGACGGTGTTCGAGACCGTTCTCTTGGGCCGTCTTGATCGACTGCGCTGGTGTCCGACGGATGAGGATATCGCTGCGGCGGCTCGAGCGCTCAGGATTCTTGATCTCGTTCCCCTGGCTGAGCGCCGTCTCGACCACCTCTCAGGCGGACAGCAGCAGATGGTGTTCCTGGCCCAGCGCTTGGTGTGCGAACCGCGCCTGCTGCTGCTCGACGAACCGACCAGCGCCCTCGACCTGCGGCGCCAGCTCGTCGTGCTCGAGCGGGTGAAGGCGCATGCCCGGAATAATGATGCCATCGTGGTGGCAGCCCTGCACGACCTGACTCTTGCGGCCCGCATTGCCGATGTCGTTCTGCTCGTCGCGGACAGGCGCCTCCTGGCGTCTGGCACGCCGGAGGAGGTATTCACCGAGGACAATCTCCGGCGCGCCTATGGAATCGAGGCCGAGATCCTGCACAGCCGCGACGGGCGCCTCATCATCGCGCCGATGGAAGCGACGACGCTCTCCCTGCTGCACTAGGACCTGAGAAGAAAGAGACGTTGGTGCGCGCACCACGGCACGCCGCCTGTGACTGTGTCGGAAATCGGTTGTGATGTCCGGTCTCCGATACCGCTATGTTGGAGGAGACAAAATGACCCGGCGCTCGCGGACGTCAACTCCCGGGCCGATCTCGACAGGCGAAGCGACACCGGCCTGCCTTTGGCCGGTGTGCTTCCGTTAGACGACCTCTTCGGCGCCACCCTTCAGCTTCACCGGGATCATCAGGTACCGCACGCCATTGGCTTCGGCGGGCGGAAACTTGCCGGCGCGGATGTTGGTCTGGATCGAGGGCAGAAGGAGTCGGGGCGCAGCCAGCTTGGCGTCGCGCGCCTGGCGCATGGCCACGAACTCATCCTCCGTTACGCCGCCCTTCACGTGCACGTTCCTCGCACGCTGGTCTGCCACCGTGGTCTCCCAGGCATAGGTATCGCGCCCTGGAGCCTTGTAGTCGTGGCACATGAACAGCCGCGTCTCCGGCGGCAAGGCCAGCAGTCGCTGGATGGAACGATAGAGCCTGTGCGCATCCCCACCGGGGAAGTCGGCACGCGCAGTTCCGTAGTCGGGCATGAATATGGTGTCCCCCACGAACACCGCATCCTCGACCCTGTAGGATATGTCGGCCGGGGTGTGCCCAGGGGTGTGCAGGACCTCCACGTCGAGCTCACCGATCCTGAAGCGCTCGCCGTCCCTGAACAGGTGGTCGAAGTCGCTGCCGTCCGGATTGAGGTCGGTGGCATTGAAAATCGGGCGGAAGATTTTTTGCACGTCCTTGATGTGCTCGCCGATCCCGATCTTCGCTCCCGTCCTGGCCTTGATGTAGGGCGCACCTGAGAGGTGGTCGGCGTGGGCGTGTGTCTCCAGCGCCCACTCGACGGTGTAGCCCCCCTCCCGAGCCGCTTTCAACATCGCCTCGACAGACCGGGTGTCGACCGTCCCCGAATGGTGATCGTAGTCGAAGACAGGGTCGATGATGGCTGCCTTCTTGGTAGCCGGATCCGCGACCAGATAGCTCACTGTATTGGTGGGCTCATCGAAGAATGGCCGGATCATTGGTTGGCCTGACATGATTTGAACCTCCTGGTGGCTTGGTTCGATGGGTATTGACAATATATAAGAAATATCTAAATAAGCAATATCTAATTTACTGGCCTGCCCGAGACCTGACCCTACATTTGGAGACGATCATGACGCTTCCTACCCTCACCCCTGTTGAAGCCAAGCGCCTGGTCGACCAGGGCGCCGTCCTCATCGATGTCCGCGAGGCCGACGAGCATGCCCGGGAACGGATCCCCGGCGCCAAGCTGATGTCCCTGTCGAAGCTCGATCAGACCACTCTCGCCCTGCAGGAGGGGAAGCCAGTGATTTTTCACTGCAGGAGTGGCGCCCGCACCAGGAGCAATGCGCACCGCCTCGCCAGCAAGGTTGGCGGCTCCTGCGAGGCCTTCATCGTCGAGGGCGGCCTCGATGCCTGGAAGAAAGCTGGTCTGCCAGTCGCGGTTGACCGCCGCCAGCCGCTCGAACTGCAGCGCCAGGTCCAGATCGGGGCTGGCGGCATGGCTCTCTTCGGCACTCTGCTGGGCTTGCTAGCTTCGCCCTTGTTCTTCGTGGTCCCGGCTTTCGTAGGCGCCGGCCTGCTGGTCGCGGGCCTCACCGGCTTCTGCGGCATGGCGCGTATCCTAGTGAGGGCTCCCTGGAACCGGGCCGCCTACGCGCAGCCCAGGCAGGCCTGAAGTCGACCTTGCCTTCTCTGGATCCCGGTGCGCTCAATACGGCGTTGACCGGCCTGATCTTCGACGGAGTGATCGATATGCTGGTCAAAAGCCTTCGCATCTTCTGAAGTGGAGACATCCCATGAAAGCCGTCAGCCTAACACCCAACCTTTCGGTCGCTCATCAATTGACGGAGCGGGATCTCGAGGAGGCCGCAGCAGCAGGTTTCAAGACCGTCATCAACAACCGCCCCGACGGCGAGGCCCCGGACCAGCCCCGAAGCGACGATCTCGCGGCCGTTGCCGAGCGTCTGGGATTGGACTACCGGCACATACCGGTCGTATCGGGACAACTGTCAGGCGAACAGGTCGAGGCGTTCAGGGCGGCGATCACGGAGGGACGGAAGCCTTCCCTCGCCTTCTGTCGCACCGGCACACGCTCAGCCACCCTGTGGGCGCTTGCCGCCAGCGACCGCCTTTCGCCGAACGAGATTCTGCAGACCACTTCGGAGGCAGGCTACAATCTCGAGGCCCTGCGGCCCCGGCTGGAGATCTCTGCGAACGAGCGACCGGCTACTCCCTGACGGTCTCCGCCGGACCGAGTGAACCTTCTGTCGTCGGCGGCTCCCTCGCGCCGCCGCTGGCGGGCCGTGCTCTCCAAGAGCATTTCATGAGCCGTCCGACCGATGATGTTCGCGTCCGCTTCCCGGCTTTGCCCCGGCGTCCTTGAGATTGCAACCCGGCGCACCATTTGCCTTTTGAATCCAGAGACTCACTTCGTAACCTTGCGGAGTCAGCCAATGTCAAAAGCATCGAAGGGCGATACGGAACGAGACGCTCTCGACAGAGAGCTTGATCGAGAACTTGCAGGAACATTTCCCGCGAGCGATCCGCCCAAGATCACCCGTTCATCGCCAAGTTCTCAAATCACTCCCAAAAGGCATCCTGGTGATGAGCCGGTCGGCAACATCACGGCCGAGAAACAAAGGGATGAACCCCACCCTAGGCAAAGGCCAGCACGAGGCCCGCGAGGGTAAGGGCGGCTCCGAGCGAGCGAGCGGCAACCCTATGGCGCAATACCATGCGGCTGAGAGCGATACCGAGAGAATGCAAGGCCGCACTCGCCAGAGCGAAGCCTACACCGTATGGAAGGGCGGTGGCCTCGGACGGCATTTCGGCGCCGTGTGCATAGCCATGAAAGAGAGCAAAGAAGCCGACAAGCATCGCAGCAGCGCTCATGGGCCAAGTCCGGCCTAATGCCACCACGCCTCCCACGGCAACAACCGAAGCAGCAATTGCAGTTTCGGCAGCGGGAACGGCAAATCCCCGCCATGCCGATGGCTCCGCCCAACACCATCATGAGTACAAAGCTACCGGGCACCACGACAAGGGCGCCCCCGCCAAGCAATGTGGCGAGCAGACCGACGCCAACCATGGCAAGCGCGTGGTCGGGCCCGCCGAAAGGATGTAGGAACCCGGCAGCGAAGCCGGAACCCAGGTGCATTCCGGTGTGCGCCAGTGCCGGCGTTGCGACCGTTGCCAATACCGCGGCAAGGATGGAATATTTGATTCGCATGGATTTCCTCCTCAGGCGGCTGTGGTCAATCCACCAGCCTGCTCAATAAACTTCGCGATGGAATCCACGCCCAAACCAGCTCGGATATTACTAAAGACGTATGGGCGCTGGCTTCGCATGCGCTTCGTATCCTCTTCCATGATGGCGAGGCTGGCGCCCACAAAGGGCGCGAGGTCGATCTTGTTGATCACCAAGAGGTCCGAGCGAGTGATGCCTGGGCCACCCTTGCGTGGAATCTTCTCGCCCCCTGCGACATCGATGACGTAGATCGTCAGATCCGCAAGTTCGGGCGAGAAGGTGGCGGACAGGTTGTCGCCGCCGGACTCCACCAGCACGATGTCGAGCGCCGGGAAGCGTTTGCGCATGGTGGCAATGGCCGCCAGGTTGATCGACGCATCCTCGCGAATGGCCGTGTGCGGGCATCCGCCGGTCTCGACTCCCATGATGCGCTCCACCGGCAGGGCTCCGGCTACGGTGAGGAGGCGGGCGTCCTCCTTCGTGTAGATGTCGTTGGTGATGGCGCAGATGTCATAGCGGTCGCGGAAGACCTTGCAGAGTGCCTCCATCAGAGCGGTTTTGCCTGAGCCGACCGGCCCGCCGATGCCGACACGAAGAGGTCCAGCCTGGGTGATCATGAACGGAAAAGCCTCGTATATTGGTTTTCATGTTGGAAGGAGCCGAGGTCGGCACGGAAGGTCGCGCTGCCGAGATCATCCAGGGATAAGCCGATGGCTTCACACGCGACTTTCTGCACGGTCGCAGCCAGGGCAGCACAGACACGGATACCAGCCGTCTGCCCGATGGGAGCCAGCCTGATCGCCGACGAGACGAGCGTTTGCACAAGTCCGAAGAGATAGGCGCTCGAGGTGAGTGGCAGAGGAAGCCGGTGCGCCGCAGCCGCCATGCCGACGGCGACCGGGAAGGCCACCTCTCCTTCCCATGCGGGCAGATTTGGCGCGGGCCACGCGGCAAGCGTCGCATCGAGGAAGCTGCGCCCCTGCTGGCTCGTCTCAAGATACAATTCGGTGGATGGGGAGAGCGCGAGGGTCAATTCGTTGATCGCTGCCAGAGCGGCCTCATCGCCAATCTCCACCGCCTTGTAGGCTTGGCTCAATGAGATCGCATCGTTGCGGCCGAACCCGACCAACATCTGATCAGTCAACCAAGCCATGAGCGTTTCCGCGCTTGTTACGTCCCCTGCGTCGACTGCCCATTCCAGGGTATGGGAATAGGCATAGCAACCGACAGGATAGGAGGGAGACAACCAAGCGAAGAGCGGCAGGATATTCTGCCCCCGCTCTGCGGCCCGCAACGGGATTGCGTCATCCATGGCCGTGTCCAGGGCGGTCAGAATGCTCGCCAACCGCGTGATGGTGATAGGCGCCCCGCACCGGACGGAACGGACGCCCGACGATCTCTACCCTGGCTCCAAGCCCCTGCAGCATGCCCAGCAGCACATGATCATAGGCGATATAGATCGCATTCTTCGTGATCTCTGCGGGAATGTGCCGGTTCCCGATGTGCCAGACAACGGTCAGGAGATTGAGCGCATCCTGCGCGGAGACTTCGATCAGCGTTTCGGAGGCTGCCCTCACCTCTACGAGCCAACCGCCATCGAGGCGAATGGCGTCCCCGTCCTCCAGCACCTCGGCCCTGTCGAGATCGAGCAGGAAGGCGGTGCCGCCGTCGGCGCTCAACATGATCCGGCGACGGTAACGGTCACCATGGTCGAGGGTGATGATGTCGACGATGCGGTCGGCATCGACTGCGTCGCGGCGGATGATGGATGTGGCGCGGATCATGTTCAGAACAGAAAGTAACGTTGAGCCATGGGGAGGACCTGGGCCGGTTCGCAGACCAGCAGCTCGCCGTCGGCGCGCACGTCATAGGTCTCAGGGTCAACCTCGATGACGGGCGTAGCGCCGTTCAGCACCATATCCTTCTTGCTGATGCCGCCACGAACGTTCTCGACGGCGACGAGCTGCTTCTGGACTCCAAGTCTGCGTGCTAGCCCGTTGTCGGCTGCGGCCTTGGACACGAAGGTGAGCGAGGTTGTCGCCAACGCCCGGCCATAGGCCGCAAACATCGGGCGGTAATGCACGGGCTGCGGTGTCGGGATCGAGGCATTCGGGTCGCCCATACGCGCCGCCGCGATCGCTCCTCCCTTCATGACAAGGTCGGGCTTCACGCCAAAGAAAGCAGGCGTCCAAACCACGAGGTCCGCGAGCTTTCCAGGCTCGACAGAGCCAATATGTCGGGATATCCCATGCGCGATGGCAGGGTTGATCGTGTACTTCGCCACGTAACGCCGGACACGCAGGTTGTCGTTGTCGCCGGTCTCGCCGGGCAGTGGCCCACGCTGCACCTTCATCTTATGCGCAGTCTGCCAGGTGCGGATAATGACCTCGCCGACCCGGCCCATTGCCTGACTGTCGGAAGACATCATCGAGAGTGCGCCGATATCGTGTAGAATATCCTCCGCTGCGATGGTCTCCTTGCGAATGCGACTCTCGGCGAAGGCCAGATCCTCGGGGATAGACGGATCAAGGTGGTGACAGACCATGAGCATGTCGAGGTGCTCGTCAATGGTGTTCACCGTATAAGGTCGCGTCGGATTCGTGGAGGATGGCAGCACATTGGGCAACCCTGCCACCTTGATGATGTCCGGTGCATGTCCACCACCGGCTCCTTCCGTATGGAAGGCATGGATCGCTCGGCCCTTGAAGGCCGCAATCGTGTCCTCGACGAAACCCGATTCGTTCAGCGTGTCGGTATGGATCATCACCTGTACGTCATAGGTATCGGCAACCGAGAGGCAGCAATCGATGGCGGCAGGCGTCGTGCCCCAGTCTTCGTGGAGCTTGAGAGCGCAGGCGCCCGCCTCGATCATCTCCTCCAGCGCGCCGGGTTGTGAGGCGTTGCCTTTGCCGGCGAAGGCGAGATTCATGGGAAAGGCGTCTGCTGCTTCGATCATGCGGGCGATATGCCACGGCCCGGGCGTGCAGGTGGTGGCAAAGGTGCCCGTGGCAGGCCCTGTGCCACCGCCTAGCATTGTCGTGATGCCCGACATCAGGGCCTCTTCAATCTGCTGCGGGCAGATGAAGTGGATGTGAGAATCGAAGCCACCGGCCGTGACGATCTTGCCTTCGCCCGCGATGATCTCCGTACCTGGGCCGATGATGATGTCGACATTGGGTTGCACGTCCGGATTTCCGGCCTTGCCGATCCTGGTGATTCTTCCGCCCCTGACGCCGATATCACCCTTCACGATGCCCCAATGATCGAGAATGACCGCGTTGGTGATGACTGTATCCACGGCACCCGCGGCTCGGCTTGCCTGTCCCTGCCCCATTCCGTCGCGGATAACCTTGCCGCCGCCGAACTTTACTTCCTCGCCATAGGTCGTGAAGTCCTTTTCGACCTCGATCACGATCGAAGTATCGGCGAGCCTGATCCTGTCCCCCGTCGTGGGGCCGAACATGTCGACATAGGCTGCGCGCGGGAGAGAGGCCGGCTGTCGTGCATCCGTCATCACAGTGCCCCCATCACGCATTGGCGGAAACCGTAGACCTCGCGCTTGCCCGACAGGGCCACCAGAACGACCTCACGCGTGGATCCGGGCTCGAAGCGCACCGCCGTCCCCGGCGCGATGTCGAGGCGCATGCCGCGTGCCTTCTCGCGATCGAAAGACAGAGCCGGGTTGGCTTCGAAGAAGTGGTAGTGGCTGCCGACCTGGATAGGCCGGTCGCCTGTGTTCGCCACGGTCAGAACGTATCGCTCCGCGCCTTCGTTGAAGGCGATATCGCCATCCCGGGTCATGATCTCGCCGGGCGCATCCTTGGAAGTGGCGCCCCGGATCGGGTGGTGCACGGTCACGAGCTTTGTGCCATCGGGGAACGTAGCTTCCACCTGGACGTCGTGAACCATCTCGGCCACACCATCCATCACCTGATCGGCGGTGATGACATGCGCGCCTGCCTCCATCAGCTCGGAGACGGATCGCCCGTCGCGCGCACCCTCCACGACCGTGTCAGTGATGAGAGCAATGGCCTCCGGGTGATTGAGTTTCAACCCGCGCTCGAGGCGACGGCGGGCCACGGTGGCGGCCATGGCGATGAGGAGTTTGTCTTTTTCACGAGGTGTGAGCTGCATTGTTCAACCCTAGCTGAGCCAGACACGAGGCAGGGGCTCGCCACGAAACGTGAGAAGAAACGGACAGATGGCCGCACGCAATGCCTCGACAGTGATGGCGCAGAAGCGTACGGCGAGGAGACCGTTCCAAGCGCTCGCCGCCGCATCGCAGCCATTTCCGCAACGCAGCCGGGCACGCACGGATTCCAGGCGAGCCTCGACATCGGGAGCGACATGAATGAAGGTTGCGAGGGCGCGCGCGCCGTTGCCGACACTCGGCTTCTGCAGCAGGTCGGCGATGGCCCCACCAAGCCGCAGCGTGTCCGCGTAGATGAGGCGCGATCCACGACGAATGCGCCATCGGTCGACGAAGAGACCATCCAGGACGCGTTCCCCCATCGCCTCCCTCCCGAACACAACCGCTTCGAGAACGGTGAGGCGCGCATCCTCGGCGATGGTCGCCTCAAGGCTCCTACTGAGCCTCGCCCCGTCGAACAGGATTGTCTCCTGAGGGAGCCAATCGATTCGGGCCCTTGCCTCCGCGGCAAGCGTCACCGTCAGTTCGGACACCGGCCCATCCGAGCGATAGACCTTCTCCGCGGCCGGCGTCACGACTGTCACAGAGGCATCGGCCTGAGCCTCAATTCCCACCGCGAATCGATCTCCGCAGGCGATGCCGCCTGCTGTATTGACGAGAGCCGCGTCGAGTCCTGCGCCCTCTCCCTTCGGGAGACGAATTCGCAAGGAGCCGCTTTCCTCGATGCGCATCGGCCGGGTCTGTCCGCTGAAAGCGGCTGCAGCAAAAGAGATACGGCCGACGGCCCTTTGGCGTAGGGCTGGAGCGCCGTCAAATGGCAAGGCGCTGACGAACATCATCACCCTCCAGCGCTGCGCGGTCGCCATGCTGGACAATCTCGCCGCGCTCCATGACCACGAAGTGGTCTGCCAGATCGCGAGCGAAGTCGAAGTACTGCTCAACCAGCAGGATCGCCATGTTCCCATGCCTGCGCAGATGGGAAATGGCGCGGCCGATGTCCTTGATGATCGAGGGCTGGATGCCTTCGGTCGGCTCATCGAGCACGAGGAGGCGGGGACGCATCACCAGCGCTCGGCCGATCGCCAGCTGCTGTTGCTGGCCGCCGGAGAGATCCCCGCCACGACGCCCCAGCATGGATTCGAGGACCGGAAACAGCTCGAACACCTCCCCGGGAATGTGCCGCAGGCCGCGCTTCAAGGGAGCGAAGCCGGTCTCGAGGTTCTCCTTCACTGTCAGGAGCGGAAAGATCTCGCGCCCTTGGGGCACATAGGCGATGCCGCGCGCTGCGCGCTCAAAGGGCTTTAAGCGCGCGATGTGCTGTCCGTCGAACACGATGCTGCCGCCCGAGATCGGCCGTTGGCCCGCGATGGCGCGGAGCAGAGATGTCTTGCCCACGCCATTGCGCCCGAGGACGCATGTGATCTCACCAATGGCGGCTGCGACGGAAACGCCGCGCAAAGCCTGAGCGGCGCCGTAGTGGAGAGACAGGTTCTCGACTGCAAGCATCCTTATCGACCCAAATAAACTTCAATGACACGCTCGCTCGCGCTCACGGCGTCGATCGATCCCTCGGCCAGCACAGAGCCCTCATGCAGGCACGTGACCTTCACGTCGAGATCGCGCACGAAGGTCATGTCGTGCTCCACCACAATCACAGCCCTGCTTCTGGCAATATCACGAAGAAGTTTGGCGGTATCGGCGGTCTCCTGGTCGGTCATGCCTGCGGCAGGTTCGTCGATCAGCAGGAGCTTTGGCTCCTGCGCCAGCAGCATCCCGATTTCGAGCCATTGCTTCTGCCCATGAGACAGCTCCCCTGCCTTGCGGTGGCGCTGAGCCGTCAGGCGCACGCGTTCCAGGAGAGCGTCAATTCTCTCCCGCTCTCGAACTGTGCGACGCGAGAACAAAGCTGCGAGAGGCCCGCGCTCGTTCTTCAGCGCAAGAAGCAGGTTGTCTTCGACCGTATGCATCTCGAACACGGTCGGAGTCTGGAATTTTCGGCCAATGCCAAGCTCCGCGATGGCCGTCTCATCAAGAGCCGTCAGATCGTGGGCGCCTTCGAAAAGGACTGTGCCCTCGCTGGCTCGTGTCTTGCCGGTAATGACGTCCATCATGGTCGTCTTGCCTGCCCCGTTAGGGCCGATGATGGCGCGCATCTCCGCGTGATCGATGGCAAGCGAGAGAGCGTTCAACGCGCGGAAGCCGTCGAATGAAACGGTGACGTTGTCGAGGTATAGCAGTGTCGGCGTAACTGGCGCTGTCATGAGCTACTCCGCCGCATGAGTGACGGGTTCGGGCGAGCGGCCCGCCCGCAGCCGTTGGATGGAGCGTCCCCACATGTCCCCGGCTGCGCCGAGGATGCCGCGGGGCGTGAAGAGCGTGACGAAGACGAACAGGCCGCCCAGGGCGAACAGCCAGAACTCCGGCAGAGCAGCGGTGAACCAGGTCTTACCGGCATTGACCAGCAACGCGCCGAGGATGGCCCCGGCCAGAGTTCCGCGCCCGCCAACCGCGACCCAGATCACGACCTCGATGGAATTCGCAGGAGCGAACTCGCCCGGGTTAATGATGCCGATCTGCGGCACGTAAAGAGCGCCCGCGACGCCCGCCAGCATGGCGGAAAGCGTGAATACCGCGAGCTTGTAGTGCTCGACGCGGTACCCGAGAAAGCGCGTTCGGCTTTCCGCATCGCGCACGGCCACGAGCACCTTGCCGAAGGTGGACCACGTGACCCAACGGCACAGCAGATAGCCGCCGGCGAGCGCCAGGATCGAGAGCACGAACAGGATGATCCGCGTCGAGCCGGACTGGATTGGGAAGCCGACGACTTCCTTGAAGTCGGTCAGCCCATTGTTACCGCCCAATCCCATATCATTGCGAAAGAACGCCAACATCAACGCGAAGGTCATGGCTTGGCTGATGATGGAAAAATAGACGCCCGTAACGCGCGAGCGAAATGCAAACCAGCCGAATACGAAGGCAAGCGCTCCCGGTACCAGCAACACCATCAGCGCGGCAAAGGGGAACCAGTCGAAGCCGTTCCAGAACCACGGCAGCTCCTTCCAGTTCAGGAACACCATGAAATCGGGAAGGATCGGATCCGCATAGACACCTCGCGGCCCGATCTGCCGCATGAGGTACATTCCCATGGCGTAGCCGCCCAGCGCGAAGAAGGCCCCGTGCCCGAGGGAGAGTATGCCACAGAAGCCCCAGACCAGATCGACTGAGAGCGCCAGCAGGGCAAAGCAGACATACTTGCCGAACAACGGCACCAAATGGTCCGAGAGGTGCAACGCCGATCCGGGCGTGGCCAGTCCATTCGCGGCTGTCACCAGAACGGCGGCGCCTGCCAGGAACGACAGAACGAGGATGGTGCGCCCGTCGAACAAGGATTCGGTTCTCATGCCTCGATTGCCCTGCCTTTGAGTGCAAAGAGCCCGCGCGGGCGCCTTTGGATGAAGAGGATGATTGCGATGAGTAGAGCAATCTTACCGAGGACCGCCCCCGCATAAGGTTCGAGCAGCTTGTTGGCGATGCCGAGCGTCATCGCGCCCACCAGTGTGCCCCACAGGTTCCCGACCCCGCCGAACACGACCACCATGAAGCTGTCGATGATGTAGCCTTGCCCAAGATTGGGGCCGACATTGTCGATTTGGGAGAGCGCTACGCCGGCGACGCCCGCCACCCCCGATCCGAGTCCGAATGCCAACGCGTCGATGCGGCTGGTCCGGATGCCCATGGATCCCGCCATACGGCGATTCTGGGTCACGGCCCGGACGTAGAGCCCGAGAGACGTGTATCGCAGCACGAGTAGAAGGATTGCAAAGACCGAGAAGGCGAAGACCACGATGGCGATGCGATTGCACGTCAGGCTCATCGCTCCGAGGTCCAGCGCGCCACTCATCCAGGCCGGTGTTCCGACCTCGCGGTTGGTGGGGCCAAAGATTGTGCGCACCCCCTGCTGCAGGATCAGAGAGATTCCCCACGTTGCGAGCAGGGTTTCCAGAGGACGCCCATACAGGAAGCGGATGATCGTCCTCTCAAGGAGAACCCCGATCGAGCCTGCGACCAGAAAGGCAAGCGGCAGGGCGATCAGAAGCGAGGCCTCGAGCAGGCCGGGCGCATAGGAGCGGATGAGTTCCTGCACCATGAATGTGGTATAGGCCCCCAGCATCACCATCTCGCCATGGGCCATGTTGATGACCCCCATCGTTCCGAAGGTGATGGCGAGTCCGATGGCAGCCAGCAGCAGGACGGACCCAAGGGAGATGCCGTACCAGACGTTCTGGAGCGCCTCCCAGAAAGCAAGGCGCGTCCTGATGCTATCGGATGCCTTTCCCGCGGCGGCTTTCAGGTCAGGCGATGCGTTGGACGGAAGGTTGGACAGGAGGGCAAGTGCCTCCTGATCACCACGAACCTTCAGGGTTTCGATGGCAGCGAGCCTCTGCATGGGCAGGGCATCCGACTTGATCAAGAGGATGGCGGCACGCGCGCTCTCCAGCGCAGTCCTGACCTGGATCTGATCCTCCTGCGCAATGGCTGCCTCCAGGGTCGGCAGGGCTCCCACGTCCCGAGAGCGAAATACGGCGCGTGCAGCCTCCAGGCGCTTTCCAGCGTCGGGGCTGAGCAATGTCAGGTTGCCGAGCGCTGCCTCGATAGCGCGGCGCACGCGATTGTTGATCCGGACCGGCTTCAGCTCGCCGGTCGCATTGCCCCATGCCTGGCCTGTAGCTGCATTGATCAGCTCTCCGGAGGTCACGCGAATGAAGACCTGGCCGGACCCAACCAGAAGCCGCCCGTCGCGCAGGGCTTCGATCACATCTGCCGACAGGCGACTTCCACTGCCCGCAATGGCGCCGATTGCGGCCTCCGTATCCGCATAGCTGTCATGGGTGATTTTAGGCAGCGCCTCTTCGTAAGGCCCTGCCAAGGCAGCGGAGACCATGCCAAGCAGCAGGACGAAGACCCACAGGATGTTGCGCGAGCAAGACATGGAGCGAACTTTGAACGAGAGGGGATGTGAGGGCGCTGTGACCGCCGCCCTCATCTTGAGACGGCTAGGAACCGCACTTCTTCGTGACGGTGTTGTAATTGCCGCACTTGAGGGTCTTCCAGTCGGCAATCAGGTCTTTCGACCCTTCCAGGTGTTTCGACCAGGCATCGCCCGGCACGAGACCATCGGTCTGCCATACGGTATCGAACTGGCCGTTGTCCTTGATCTCGCCGATCAGCACCGGCTTGGTGATGTGGTGGTTCGGGAGCATCTCCGAGACACCGCCTGTGAGGTTCGGGACCTGAACGCCGACGATAGCGTCGATGACCTTGTCCGGATCCGTCGTCCCCGCCTTTTCGACGGCCTTCACCCACATGTTGAAGCCGATCACGTGGGCTTCCATCGGATCATTGGAGACGCGCTTTTCGTTCTTGGTAAAAGCCTTCCATTTCTCGATGAAGGCCTTGTTCTCGGGCGTTTCAACCGATTGGAAATAGTTCCAGGCCGCAAGATGTCCGACGAGAGGCTTCGTATCGATGCCTGCAAGTTCCTCTTCTCCGACCGAGAAGGCCACGACGGGAATGTCCGTCGCCTTGATGCCCTGGTTTGCGAGTTCCTTGTAGAACGGCACGTTGGCATCGCCGTTGATGGTGGAGACGACCGCAGTCTTCTTGCCGGAGGAGCCGAACTTCTTGATATCGGCGACGATCGTCTGCCAGTCGGAATGCCCGAAGGGCGTGTAGCTGATCATGATGTCCTCGGCCTTCACGCCCTTGGACTTCAAGTACGATTCGAGAATCTTGTTCGTCGTGCGCGGATAGACATAGTCGGTGCCAGCCAGAACCCAGCGCTCCACGCCCTCTTCCTTGGCGAGATAGTCGACAGCCGGGATTGCCTGCTGATTGGGGGCCGCGCCCGTGTAGAACACGTTCCGCTCGCTTTCCTCTCCCTCATACTGGACCGGGTAGAACAGTATGTTGTTGAGCTCCTTGAAGACCGGCAGCACGGACTTGCGCGAAACGGAGGTCCAGGCACCAAAAACGGCGGAAACCTTGTCCTTGCTGATGAGCTCACGGGCCTTCTCGGCAAAGAGCGGCCAGTTGGACGCTGGATCGACGACGACTGCCTCGAGCTTCTTGCCGAGCAGTCCGCCCTTTTTGTTCTGCTCTTCGACAAGCATCAGCATGACGTCCTTCAGCGTCGTCTCGCTGATTGCCATCGTGCCCGACAACGAGTGGAGAACCCCTACCTTGATCGTTTCCTCTGCGTTTGCGGCTTCCGCCGTGGCGCTCGAGACCAGAGCCGCTGCCGTCAGCGCGATCAGGTTTCTCCGCGTCATGTTGAATATCGACATAGGTTCTTCTCCCCTGTCTGCCCTGCTTCAGGTGCAGCATGGGGAGGTAAGCAAGAACCGTGCCAGCGCCCTCGACAAGGCTGCTGCCAAGCGACAGGACAAGCGTGGTGCCGAACGCACGGTCTGGATCTCGGCTCAGAAAAGCGGCGAAAGCTCAAATCTGAGGCGGAGGAGCAGCGATGGGTGAGCACTTCGCGTGCCATCGGGCCCCGAGGATTCCTCCCCTTCACGAAGGTCCTGGCCCGGCCGAACAGATCAACGCGTTTCTTCAGCGCCGCGGCATGGGCGATGGCCATGGTGCGTTCGAATCGACCATCGCCTATTGAGGCCAGGCCAGAGCAGCGGGAAGACCGGAAGCGAGATTGTTGCCGGCCCGCCCACTCTTGCTGCCCCTGACCAGTGACGCCACGATGCTGCGCTTCAATACGGTCATACGATCGAGGAAAGGGCGCTGGGGCCGTGCGACAGAACCGTCGCCAGCAGACTGAGCCCCCGCTCCAGCACGGCCCGGTTCTGTGCCGCACCGAGGGAAACCCGAATGGCGTCCGGCGCTGCGCCGACCGCAAAAGCCTCGCTTGGAACCAAGGCAAGTCCCAACTGTCGCGCATGGATATTGAGGTCGACCCGCCGCCATCGCTCCGGCAGGGTCAGCCACAGGTGATGTCCCTGCGGATGGGCCTGGAATTCCAGGCCCTGCAAAGCCCGACATGCAATGGCCTGCCGGGCAGCGCTCTCCGTGCGGATTGCCGCCGTGATGGAGTCCAGCGAGCCGTCGAGAATCCATTTTGAGGCCAGTGCCGCCATGAGAGGCGGCGTCATCAGCACCATGGCGCGGATCTCTGCTGCGAGCCGCAGGGTGTCGCTCAGTCCCGGCGTGACCACGTAGGCCGTCCGCAAGGCGGGCGTTGCGCATTTCGATAGGGTGGCAATGTGCCAAGTGATCTCCGGCGCCAGTGCCGCGATCGGCACAGGGGGCTGAAGCGGCAACGCCCCATAGGCATCGTCCTCGATGATCGCGATGCCGTGGCGACGCGCCACGTCGGCGATCGCTTCGCGCCGCTCGGCGGACATGGTCGCAGTCGTAGGATTGTGAATGGTCGGAACGCAGTAGACCGCTTTCGGCCGTTCCCGCCGGCAGACCTCCTCGAGCGCGGCCGGATCAAGACCCTCCCAGTCCATGGGGATTGGGACCAGCCGTACCTTGAGCTGCTCGGCGATCGCTCGCAGCCCCGGATAGGTGAGATCAGGAACGCAGATGGTATCTCCTGGAAGGGCCAAAATCCGCACGACGGCATAGAGCGCCGTCTGAGCTCCCCCGGTCACCACCACGCGGTCTGTTGAAACCGGACCCAGGCGCGGCTCAAGCCAACGGGCACCCGCCGCGCGGTCCGGCCCGGCACCAGCACTCTCCTGATAGTGCAGGTGCATCAGGCCCTGGGGGGATGCGAGAACCCCTGCGATCCCTTCCTGGATGCGCTCCCGCAGCTTCGCGTCCGGTGGCTGGGGGGGCATGTTCATGCTCAGGTCGATGACCGGCGGTCCGCCTAGCGCGGCACTGTCGCGCTCCGTTGCCCTGCCGCGAACGAAGCTTCCCCGGCCCGTATTGGCCGCGATCAACCCCATCTGGCGGGCCTCGTTGAAGGCTCGGGTCACTGTGGTCAGATCAATCCCGAGCTCTTTCGCGAGCTGCCGCTGCGGCGGCAGGCGATGCCCCGGCTTGAGCCGACCGGACTCGATGTCAGCCAAGAGAGCCCCGGCGATGGCCAGGTATTTCGGCCCGCTTACGTTCTCAATCCGCGGCAACCAGGACAACACGCTTCCTTGACCTTCATATCTTGCAAATGTATGGCTCTGTCGTGACATACATAATGAGCCCGAGGCAGGAAAAATCCCGAAATTCTTGGATTTTCTGCTGCATTTGAGAGATTAGTCTATCGCTATTTGTATGGAAAATCAATCCATACACATGTCGTCCCCAGGAGTCCGGGGCGCCATCGGAAGGATCCGACATGAACACAAGTCTCTCCGCGAAGGATGCCATTCTTAAGCACGGCCTGATGTGCCGCTGCCCCCGATGTGGGAAGGGCCGTCTATTCGACGGCTTCCTGACCCTCGCCCCCCGTTGCGAAGCCTGTGGTCTCGACTTCTCCTTCGCCAACCCGGCTGACGGGCCCGCCTTCTTCGTCATGATCATCATGGGCATTCCAGCAGCGGCGTTCGGCGTATGGGTCGAAATCACCTGGGAGCCTTCCTTCTGGGTACACGTGCTCACGTCTCTGCCGTTCCTGCTACTGACCTGCATTCCGCCGATCCGTCCCACCAAGGGCATGCTGGTTGCGAGCCAGTACTTCTACAAGGCAGAGGAGAGTCGCTTCGTGAACCCGCGACAGGCAGAGAGCGGAACCGGTTCATCCGGATCCGCCGCGTCCGGCTGAGCCTGCAGTCCCCTTCTCTTTCCCAAGGTCGCCATGGCCGACATCCACGAGACCACGCCACAACCCATCGCGCGGCAATCGGCACATCTCCTGTCTTTGCCCGTCGTGCCGGCCACCTACTTCGGAATGGTTCTCGGCCTTGGTGGGCTCGGCAGCGGATGGCGTGTCGCCGCCCGAGCCTGGGGAGCGTCCGCGCTGGTTGGCGAGGCCCTGTCCCTCGCCGCGGCGCTCGTCTGGCTCGTCTGGCTGGTGCTGTACGTCCTGAAATGGACAACCGCCCGCGGGGAGGCCCTTGCCGAGCTCCGGCACCCGGTCCAGGCCTTTTTCATCGCGCTGGTTCCAGTGGCGACCCTCATCGCCGCCATCGCGGTCGCTCCCTACCTGCCTGCCGCCGCACGGGCAATGTTCCTGACGGGCGTTGCAAGCCAGGTCATCTTCAGTGCTTGGGTTGTCGGCGAATTGTGGCAGGGCGGCCGCCACATCGGCGCGACCACCCCGACCCTATACATGCCCACGGTCGGCGGATGCTTCGTCAGCGCCATCGCCTGCGGGTCCTTCGGCTATCCCGAAGCCGGATTGCTTTTCTTCGGGGCGGGGTTGCTATCGCTCGTCGTTCTGGAATCGATCGTGCTGCACCGCCTGATGACCCATGCGCTCCCCGTTGCATGGCGCTCGACGATGGGCCTTCACCTTGCGACCCCTGCCGTCGGATCCGTTGCATACCTAGCCATTACCGATGGCCCTCCGGACCGATTTGTCCAGATGCTGTACGGATACGCCCTGCTCCAGGCGCTCACCATGCTGCGTCTCGTGCCCTGGCTGCGACAGCAGCCGTTCTCGCCGGCGGCGTGGGCCTATACGTTCGGCGTTTCCGCCCTACCGCTCGCGGCCCTTGGCTTTGTCGAGCGGGGTCAGACGGGGCCGATCGGCTTCCTGGCCCTTCCGCTCTTCGCCGGCGCCAACCTCGTCATCGGCTGGATCGCTCTGCGAACCGCGCTGCTCATGATCAGGGGACAGCTCCTGCCCCGGAGATGATCTCGCCCGGCTCGAGGCTTGCAGGATGGGTCGAGAAAAGTTCGCCGCGAGGCGAGCCCGGACACCTTCCATCCCTTCAGAAACGTCCGACGCTTCCACTCGGATCGGACAGGCGGCCTGGCTCCGGGCTGTAAGAGGAAGAGGCGTTTGCGACAGATCCCGCATGCACCACGCGGCTCAGCGCACGGGCATAATCGAGCACCAGGCCCGGCGTCCAGGTCATGGCCTCCGCCCGTTCCCGCAGGATCGCCGCGAGCCAGAGGTCGGGATTGACCAGGAGCCGCAGGAAGCGGCGCCAGACCTTCTCGGTGCTGAGGACTCCTTCCAGAGCCGTCTCGAGGGCCACCGCGACAGCGACCGAGCAGTTGCGGTTGGTCAGGTTATAGGTGTCGTCGGAGCGATAGGCCGCCCAGAGCGCGCGCAGCTTCGCCTCATTGAAGCGCCGGAATTTCACCAGCGCATCGGCTTCGACCCAGTGGGAGACCTCGTGGTCGTAAGAAGGCTGGAACAGGCCGGGCACATCGTTCGCCGCATCCGCGCGGACGATCCGGGAGAACTCGTTCAGGCGGCGGTCCATCTCCACGCCGGGGTAATGGCTGATATAGACGTCCGTCCCGCATTCCAGCGCCGCATGCCCGGTCGAGACGACGCCGTTGCGATCGATGGCTGCGATATAGCGATCGAACATCGGCCGATGCCGAACCGAGCCGGCAGCGCCGACAGGCGTCCAGACGCGCACGAGAAGCAGTCCCTTCCCGTGCCCGCCGAACGATACGGGGCCATGAGGCGGTGGAAGCCATCGGGAGCGGGCGAAGAGCGGCCAGGACCCCGGCTCGGGCGGCAGCGCTCTCAGGCTGAGGGCCAGCCTGACAAAGGTGAAGCCGGAGAGGAACAGGGCGACGCCGATGCAGAAAGGCACCGTCTTGGTGTAGGAAATCGGCCAGCTCGAGAAGGCAAGTCCCGCCAGACCGATTTCGACCACGGCAAGAGCGGCGATGCCCCGCCAGCGCGGATAGCGCACGAAGAAGGCCGCCACCAGACGGATCGCGCCGTCGAGCAGAAACGCGATACCGAAGAGAAGACTGTTGGCAATGTCGTTGCGCCACGGAAGATCGATGATGAGCAGGCCGAGCGCCATCATCACGAGGGCACGCGCCAGGAAGAACCGCCCGCGCCTTCGGCCCAGTCCTACGGTCACGATCAGCGCGACGAATCCTTCCGCGACGAGGAGATAGCCGAAGGTCTCGGTGATGACGACAGTGACGCCGTCCGCAGCGTCCGCCATGACGGCAAGGCCGAGCGCGAACCACAGGCAGCCCAGGATGGCGAGAGAGCGCCACTGACGCCTCATGGTCTCGAACCCCATGAGCAGGATGGCGAGCCGGATCATGCAAGCCCTTCACAGCAAAGCTTGGAATGGGCCAGGGATACCATTCAAGCCTGAGAGGCAACAAGCGGTCCCTTGAATTTGTTCTCTCGTCTTGGGATTGAAACCCGGAAGAAGAGTTCATTCAGGGTTGTGGGCCGCTCGCCTGCAGATGGCCGAACACACCGACGACGCTTTCATAGACCGGTCTCTTGAACGGGATGATCAGCTCGGGCAGCCGGCGCATCTCCTCCCAGCGCCATTCGTCGAATTCCGGCCTGTGGTGTCCCCCGCCGGGCCGGAGGATATTGATCTCGCTCTCGTCACCCTCGAAACGGAAGGCGAACCATTTTTGAGTCTGACCACGATAGCGCCCGCGCCAGGCACGGCCGGCGACCATCGAGGGGAGATCATAGGAATACCAGTCCGGAGCCTCGGCCAGCAACTTCACTGAACGGACGCTCGTCTCCTCGTAAAGCTCGCGCAGAGCCGCCTGGTAGGGCTCCTCGCCAGGATCGATGCCGCCCTGCGGCATCTGCCAGGCATAACCGTCGGAGACCTGATCTCCGCCGCCTTCCGACCGGCGACGGCCGATGAAGACCTGGTTCTGCGTGTTCAGGAGCATGACGCCGACGCAGGCTCTGTAGGGAAGATCGCTTCTGGCCTGCTGTCCCTTGGCGCCTCTCATCCGACCTGTCCCTCCCGTTCGCGCTGCCGATGCCTCATGCGCCCGGCCATCCTTTGAAGATCGCTCGACGCAGGCTCTTGGTTCCGAAGCAGGTGACAAGAGTGCCGTGGCGTATCGCCATGCACAAGCCTTTCCGCATCGCGTTGCGCGAACCAAATGCAAAAAGGCCCGGCGGTCGGAGCCGCCGGGCCTGGACTGACGAAATTCAGGAGGTTGAATTTCAGTTCGGTACGTTGGTGGTATTGGCCGCGCCCTTGCGCACGCCGTGAAGGAAATCGTAGGCCGCGATGAGCTGCTTGTCCTTTGCCGGGTCCGGCGGAACATAGGCGGAGGAACCACCGCGCTCTTCCTTATCGGCGCCGTTGACGAGATGTCCGCGCAGGCCGGCTTCGCCCTTGGTCTCGTCCTTGCCCTTCAGCTCGTCCGGCACGTCCTGCAGGACTTCCTGGTCCGGATCGATGCCCTTGGCCTGAATCGAGCGTCCCGACGGCGTATAGTAGCGCGCCGTCGTCAGACGCACGGCACCATTGCCGCCAAGCGGGATGATGGTCTGGACGGAGCCCTTGCCGAAGGAGCGGGTTCCGAGCACAGTCGCGCGCTTGTGATCCTGAAGTGCGCCGGCGACGATCTCCGAGGCGGAGGCGGAGCCACCGTTCACGAGAACCACGAGGGGCTTACCTTTGGTCAGGTCGCCACCCTTGGCGGTGAAGCGCTGCGTGTCCTCCGGATTGCGGCTGCGGGTCGAGACGATCTCGCCGCGGTCGAGGAACGCATCGGAGACCATGATGGCCTGATCGAGCAGACCGCCGGGGTTATTGCGCAGGTCGATCACGAAGCCGGCGACTTTGTCAGCCCCGATTTCGCTCGTCAGCTTGTCAATGCCGCTTCGCAGGCCCTCATAGGTCTGCTCGTTGAACTGCGTGATGCGCAGGACGCCGATGTCGCCCTCGGCACGCGCCCGCACGGGACGGACCTTGATGGTCTCACGGGTGAGCTTCACCTCGATCGGGTCCTTGGCTTCCTTGCGCTGGATCTTGAGCGTGACCGAGGAGTTGATCGGCCCGCGCATCTTGTCCACGGCCTGGTTCAGGTTGAGGCCTTGGACCTGCTCGCCATTGATCTGGGTGATGATGTCGTTGGCAAGAATGCCGGCCCGGGAGGCGGGAGTATCGTCGATGGGGGCAACGACCTTGACCAGGCCATCCTCCATCGTGACCTCGATGCCGAGACCGCCGAACTCGCCACGGGTCTGGACCTGCATGTCGCGGAAGCTCTTCGCGTCCATGTAGCTCGAATGCGGATCGAGCGAGGTCAGCATGCCATTGATGGCGGACTCGACCAGCTTCGACTCGTCCGGCTTCTCGACATAGTCGGTCCGGATCTTCTCGAAGACGTCACCGAAGAGACTCAGCTGCCGATACGTGTCCGCGGAGGCGGCAATCGCGCTCGTCGAGGACAGCAAACTGGTCTGCGACACCACTGACATGCCGCCGGCGCCAATGACCGCGCCAAGAATTAAAAGGGACACCTTGCGCATTATCCGCGAACCTTTTCGCCTTGCGATTTCGCCCACCATGGACCTGGATCGATCGAACCGCCGTCTTTCCTGAACTCTACATAGAGAATCGGATTGTTCTTTTCTATGGCATCGCCGGCCAAAGAAATGAGAGACGTATCTCCCATCGTGGCAACCGGTTCTCCGGCGAGCACGAATTGCCCGACGTCGACATTGATTTGGTCCATTCCGGCCAGGAGCAAATAATACCCCCCGCCGGCATTGATGATCAAGAGTCGGCCATAAGACCGGAACGGGCCGGCAAAGGCAACCCAGCCATCGGCCGGGGATACGATGGACGCCTTCGGTCGG
Organism: Microvirga sp. BF8; assembly: GCF_059888585.1. Classification (NCBI taxonomy): domain Bacteria; kingdom Pseudomonadati; phylum Pseudomonadota; class Alphaproteobacteria; order Hyphomicrobiales; family Methylobacteriaceae; genus Microvirga; species Microvirga sp. BF8. The sequence continues at coordinate 3,761,579 of NZ_CM187619.1, forward strand.
GTGGTGATCGAAATGCCGCGCGTCGTTCCGCCATAGCCATCGGACGATCCGAATTCCTGGACGATCTCGCCACTGACGGGCTTTGGAAGCAGGCCTTTCGCCTCGACAAACGGGATTTTCGGAGCAAGGCGCGCCGGATCCTGGAAAGCGGCCTGGGCGAAGCGGGCGCGTGCCTCCTTCTCCTGGGCCTCCGCGGCCTTTCGCGCCTCCTCGGCGGCCTTCTGAGCGCCGGCAATCTCCTTCTCCATGCGGTCGATCAACTCTTTGAGAGTGCCGGCCTGACGGGCGAGATTGGCGGCCTTTTCCTTCTCGGCCCCCATGGTCCGCTCTGCCTCGGCAATTCGTTTCTGCCGGGCGTCGATAAGGGCGGTGAGGCGCTGCTGCTCGCCATTGAGAGCCGTAAGTTCCCCGCCAAGGGTCGAGCGATCGGCGGCAATGGCGGTCTTGAGCCGCACCAGTTCGGCAAGGTCGGTTGCCAGAGTCTCGGCCTCCGCGCGCAGTTCCGGGAGCACCGCCCCCAGCAGAATCGATGCCCGGACGGCCTCGAGCATGTCCTCCGGACGGACCAGGACAGCCGGGGGCGGCCGACGGCCCATCCGTTGTAGGGCGGCAAAGACCTCGACAATGACGCCGCGACGGCCCTCCAGGGACCGCCTGATCGCCGTTTCGCTCGCGGTCAGGGTTTGCAGGCGCTGTTCGAGGTCCCGAATGCGGTCTTCGGTCGATCGGACCCGGCCTGCAGTCTCGATCAGGGCGGCATTGAGCTTTGCCCGGTCGGCACCGATCTCGGTGACCTCGGCCTCCAGCCTCCTCCGGGCCTCGGCACTCGCCGCCATGGCCTCTTCGAGAACCCTGAGGTCCTTCTCCCGCTGGGCTTTCTGCTCGACCGTCTCCGGCGGCACGGCTGGTGCGGTCGCGGCAGGCGCCTGTACCTGCTGGGCCTGCACCGCCCCCAGGCTCAGAATCGCCAAGCATGCGCCAAGGCTCAAAGCCTCGCGGGAGAGAAAGGACGGAATGGGCACACCCTCAGGAATCGTCGTGACCGGCCCGATGATAAGGGTGACCGGCGATGATTGTCAGCGCCCTATAGAGCTGTTCGGCGACGAGGGCCCGTACGATCTGGTGCGGCATGGTCAAAGCACCGAATGAAATCACGGCCTTTGCCTTCTTGAGAATCTGGGGATCGAGCCCGTCGGGCCCGCCGATGACGCAGGCGATTCCCTGGCTGCCCTCGTCCCGCCACTGCCGGATTCGACCGGCAAAGGCCTCGCTCGAGGGACTCTTGCCGCGCTCGTCGAAGGCGATCAGGAGGGCAGAACCGGCCTTCTCGAGGAGGGCGGCAGCCTCCTCGGCCCGGCGGTCGTCGTCCCGGCGCGCTCGGCTCTCCGGCAGCTCGACCATGTCGAGCCCAGCCATGCCGAGGCTGCGGCCGATTGCCTCGATCCGCTGCCTGTAGCGTTCGACCAGCTCCCGTTCGGGACCGTTCTTGAGACGGCCCACGGCCAGCAAGCTCAATCGCAACGCTCGTGCTTCCCGTCAGCTCGCCCGGTCTTGCGGGCGGTCGGCGCCCCACATCTTCTCGAGGTTATAGAAGCCACGGACCTCGGGACGGAAAATGTGCACCAGGATGTCGCCGGCGTCGATCAGCACCCAGTCGCAGGCAGGTAGGCCTTCGACGCGGGCGTTTCCGAAGCCCTTGTCCTTGAGATCCTTGATCAGGCGATCGGCGATGGCACCCACGTGACGGTGGGAGCGGCCCGATGTGATGATCATGGTGTCTGCAAGCGAGGTTTTGCCGGCAAGGTCGATCTCGACCGTATTCTCGGCTTTCATATCCTCGAGGCTAGCCAGAGCGGCGGCCCGGATGTCCTCATCGTGCGGAGCCTCCGCTCCGGAGAGAGGGGGAAGCGGATTCCGTTCCGCTTCAATCGAAGATAGTCGGTTCAGGTTCAGTCCCTTTCCACCAGCGCCCCATATTGCGCCGTGACCCTAAGATAAGGTCGAACGGCACTATATTTCAACGCCCGCCAACAAGAGAAGTTCGTCGCAAACGGCGTAGGTCCGTGGAGGAGAGGAATGAGCGCGGGCCGTGCAGGAAGACCCAGGCCGGGGGCGAAAGCCCCGCCAGCCCCGAAGCCGCGCTCTCAGGGAGCCGTGCGTTGGCCAGGGCGATGGCGGCCCGGGAATTCATCGCCCTCAAGGTCCAGCAGGGCCGGTCGATGACGGCAATCGGCATCAGCGCGGCGATCCGTCGCCAGCCCCGCCAGCGATGGAAGCCCGCCAGATTGTCCGCCCCCATGATCCAGACGAAGTGGACTCCCGGATGCCGTCGCTTGAGATAGGCCAGGGTGTCGATCGTGTAGCGGGCCCCGATCGCTTCCTCGAAGACCGTGACGTCGATCCGAGGATGGGCTGCGACTTTCCTGGCCTCGCACGCGCGCTGGGCCGTCGAGGTGAGTTCCCCAGGATCCTTCAGCGGATTGCCGGGCGTGACGATCCACCAGATCCGGTCGAGCCCCAAGCGCTTGAGGGCGAGCAGGCTCACCAGCCGATGCCCGCCGTGGGCCGGATTGAAGGAGCCGCCATAAAGGCCGATCCGCATGCCGGGCGCAGCATAGGGCAGGCGGGCAAGCCCGGAAGGCCTCAGGCGGAACTTCGATGGCGGCAATATCACGGACGTGTCTGACCTGAGCCCCGGATGCGGTATTTGAACGAGGTCAGTTGCTCGACTCCCACGGGGCCGCGCGCATGCATGCGGCCGGTGGCAATGCCGATCTCGGCGCCGAAGCCGAATTCCCCGCCATCGGCGAATTGAGTGGAGGCATTATGAAGCACGATGGCAGAATCGACCTCCGCCAGGAAGCGCTCCGCGGCGGCCGCATCATCCGTGACGATCGCCTCCGTATGATGCGAACCGTAGCTCTCGATATGGTCGATCGCCGCCTCGAGGCCGTCGACGACACGCACGGAAATCACCGCATCGAGGTATTCCGTGCGCCAATCCTCTTCGGTGGCGGGAGTCACCCGCCTGTCCACGGCCTGGACGGACATATCGCCGCGAACGGCGCAGCCAGCGTCGAGAAGCATGGTCACGAGCGGCTTCAGGTGGGTCCCGGCGCAGGCCCTATCCACGAGCAATGTTTCGGCGGAACCACAAATGCCCGTGCGGCGCATCTTGGCGTTCAGCACGATCTGCTTCGCCATGGCGAGATCCGCCTTGGCATGGACGAAGACATGGCAGATGCCCTCGAGATGGGCGAAGACAGGGACTCGTGCCTCGCTTTGCACCCGGGCGACGAGGCTCTTGCCTCCGCGTGGCACGATGACGTCGAGATTGCCATCAAGGCCGGCCAGCATGGCACCGACCGCGGCGCGGTCCCTGGTCGGGACGAGACGAATGGCATCGGCGGGCAGCCCGGCCTCTTCGAGGCCCGCGCCCATGGCGTCGGCGATCGCAAGCGCTGTCCGGAAGCTGTCCGATCCCGTACGCAGGATCGCGGCATTCCCGGCCTTGAGGCAGAGCGCCCCGGCATCGGCAGTCACATTCGGACGGCTTTCGAAGATCACGCCGATGACGCCGAGGGGGGTCGCGACACGCTCGATCAGAAGACCGTTCGGCCGCTCGAACGACGCCAGGACCCTCCCGACCGGGTCAGGCAGGGCGGCGATGCTCTCGACCGCCGACGCGATGTCCTCGAGCCGCTTCCCATCGAGGACGAGGCGGTCGAGGAAGGCCGGCGCCTGCCCCTTGGCGCGGGCGTCCGCGACATCCTGCGCATTGGCAGCGAGAATGACCTCCGCGCGGGCCCGAATCCGGCCCGCCATGGATTTCAGGGCCGTTTCCTTTTCCAGGGCGGTTGCGGTCGCAAGCCGTCGCGCCGCTTGCCGCGCCCGGCGCCCGAGGTCGTTCATGAGAGCCGGGATGTTCTGGACTCCAACCGAATCCGCATCGGCGGCGTTGAGTCGGTCGGCGGGACCGATCCCGCTCACGGTCAGAGTGTCATCCATGTCAAAGCCTCGCGGACGATCCGCATCCCACACCAAGTCTGTCGCTCGCTCGGCAAGCCGAGGTCCCAGCCCTACCCTGTCGTCCCGGAGGATCGATCGCGCCGGCTGGCCCGAACACCGCATCGGCACATCCGGATGGCATTACAGGAGCTGGAGCGGCCCCTTCTACCCACCCGACCTGAAGCCGAAGGATTTCCTGTCCTTTTACGTTGAACATTTCAATACCACCGAAATCAACAATTCCTTTTACCGGCTGCCGACGGAAAAGGCCGTCGCGGCCTGGCGGGACGGCGTTCCGCAAGATTTTCTCTTCGCCTGGAAGGTGTCCCGCTTCATCACCCATCTCAAGCGGCTGAACGATGTGGAGGACAGCATCGATCTGGTTTTCGGCCGTATGGCAGGGCTTGGGCCCACGTTTGGGCCGGTGCTCTTCCAGTTGCCGCCAACCTTCAGGGCCGAGCCTGAGAACCTCGTCAGGCTCGTTCACTGTCTGAAGCATATCCCGGCACGGCGCAGATGCGCCTTCGAGTTCCGCCACCCGACCTGGTACGAGGATCCCGTGCTCGACCTGCTGCGCGACCACAATGCGGCACTCTGCATCTCGGACCATGAGGCGGCGCCTGCACCGTGGGTCGCAACGGCCGATTTCGTCTATGTCCGCGCCCACGGAACCGAGGGCCGCTATGCTGGACATTATAGTCCCGATATCTTGAGCACTTGGGCAAAAAAGCTCGATCACTGGCGCCTCGAGAGCCGCGACGTCTATGTCTATTTCGACAACGACGTGAAGAGTGCGGCGCCCAAGGATGCGCGAAAGCTCACAGAGCTCATGCGGACATGACTACTCGGCGTGCAGCGCCATGTCGTCCCTGTGGACCATCTCGGTACGCCCTGGATAGCCGAGGATCGCTTCGATCTCGCGGCTCGGACGTCCGATGATGCGGGAGGCATCCTCCGCGTCATAGGCGACGAGGCCACGCCCCAGAATTCGCTGCTCATCCCGGATGGTCACGGCGTCGCCCCGGGCGAAGACCCCTTCGATGCGCCGCACGCCCACGGGGAGCAGACTGGCGCCGCTTTGGAGCGCCCGCACCGCTCCTTCGTCCACATAAAGGGTGCCGCGCGGCTCGAGCGCTCCCGCAATCCACGTCTTCCGTGCAGTCGCAGGGTTGGACGGCGTCAGGAACCAGGTGCAGCGGCCGCCCTCGGCCACCCGCTTCAGAGGGTTCTTGGCTCGCCCGTCGGCGATGATCATATGGGTCCCGCCGGCCGTGGCGATCTTGCCGGCTTCAATCTTGGTCCGCATGCCGCCGCGGGACAACTCCGATGCCGCGCCACCGGCCATAGCCTCGATGGCCGGCGTGATGCGGTCGACGAGGGCGATATGTTGAGCGTCCGGGTCGGATGCCGGGGGAGCGGTGTAGAGGCCATCGATGTCGGAGAACAGAACCAGCAGATCGGCACCGATCATCGTGGCGACGCGGGCCGCGAGGCGGTCGTTGTCTCCGTAACGGATTTCGCTCGTCGCCACGGTATCATTCTCATTGACGACAGGCACGGCCCGCATTTCGAGCAGTTTTAGGGTCGTCGCCCGGGCATTGAGATAGCGGCGGCGCTGCTCCGTGTCCGCAAGCGTCACCAGGATCTGTCCGGCCGTGAGGCCGTGATGGGCGAGCATTTCGGCCCAGGTCCGTGCCAGGGCGATCTGCCCGACGGCAGCCGCAGCCTGGCTCTCCTCGAGCCGCAGGGGCCCCGGAGGAAGCCCCAGCACCGTGCGTCCCATGGCAATGGCGCCGGACGACACGACCAGAACGTCCGCCCCCAGGGCGTGGAGATCGGCGATATCCTCGGCCAGGGCCGCGAGCCAGGCATGGTTGAGGCGTCCCCGCGCCCGATCGACCAGGAGCGCTGAGCCGACTTTCAGGACGACACGGCGAAACTGACGCAGGTCGGGAGTCACGGGTGCCATTCCTCCCCGGCCTCGACGACCTTCTCCTCGGCCCGGGCATCGTCGATGATCCGCAGGAGCGCCTGAAGCACCTCCTGCACGCCCTGACCGGAGGCAGCGGAGACCACGTGGGGTGTCCGTCCGACCGCCCGTTTCAGGCGAGCCAACTGCTCCTTCAGCGTCCCCTCGTCGAGAGCATCGGTCTTGGAAAGAGCCACGATCTCGGGCTTATCGGCCAGTCCATGGCCATAGGCCTCGATCTCGTGTCGGACCGTCTTGTAGGCCTTGCCAGCATGCTCGCTCGTCCCATCGACGAGATGGAGAAGCACGCGGCAGCGCTCAACATGGCTCAGGAACCGGTCTCCCAGGCCAATGCCCTCCGACGCTCCTTCGATCAGGCCTGGAATATCGGCGAGCACGAATTCACGATTATAGGCGCGAACGACGCCCAGGCCCGGATGCAGCGTAGTGAAGGGATAGTCGGCAATCTTCGGCTTTGCCGCAGTAACCGTAGCGAGAAAGGTCGACTTCCCCGCATTGGGCAATCCCACGAGGCCCGCGTCGGCGATCAGCTTGAGGCGCAGGATGATCCAGCGTTCCTCCCCCTCGAGGCCCGGATTCGCCCGGCGCGGAGCCCGATTGGTCGACGTGGTGAAATAGGCGTTGCCGAAGCCGCCATTGCCGCCCTTGGCCAGAAGGATCTTCTGCCCGACCTCCGTCATGTCGGCGATCACCGTCTCCCCGTCCTCGTCCAGGATTTCCGTCCCGGCCGGAACCTTGAGGACAATATCGGCACCCTTGCCGCCGGCACGGTTCTTACCCATGCCGTGCTCGCCCTTCTTGGCCTTGAAGTGCTGCTGGTAGCGATAATCGATGAGGGTGTTCAGGCCGTCGACGCATTCGGCCCAGACGTCACCGCCGCGTCCGCCGTCGCCCCCGTCGGGTCCGCCGAACTCGATGAACTTTTCGCGGCGGAACGAGACGCACCCGGCACCCCCGTCACCGGAGCGAATGTAAATTTTGGCTTGGTCGAGAAATTTCATAACCCGCTTCCTTTACGGGACAAGGAGTGCGGGAGCAACGCGGACGATACGTCAGGGGCTCCCGAATCTCCGGGAGTCCCTGACAAGCCTCAGCATGCGAGGGAGAACTCAGGCCCTGCCACGCTCTCGGCCGGCTCTCTGACGAGACCCGTCTGTCCCCAGGTCTTCAGGCTCTCCCAGGCCCGCCGGTCGAGGCGGAACTGGTCGGCCGGATAGAATCCCCCGCGGGCTGGCAGTTCCGTGAGGCCCGAGCCCTGATAGGCAAAGCCGCACTTCTCCAGGACCCGGCGGGAGGCCGGATTGATGACCCTTGCCGAGGAGGTGAGTGCCTCCCCGTCGCCATAGGCGAAGAATGCATCGATCAGGGCCCGCGCCGCTTCGGTGGCATAGCCCTGTCCCCAGAAGGGGATGCCGAGCCAATAGCCGAGATGCGGATGCCCATCCTCTGGACTTGGACTGATGCCCACAATTCCGATCAGGCTGTTCGGCTTTCCCTTCGGCGTGATGGCGAGCTGGAGGCTCCGGCCATCCGCATTGGACTGCCGGGCTTGGAAGATGAACCGCTCCCCGACTTCCGGTGGATACGGATGTGGAATGAAGGCCGTCATCTCCGCGACAGCTTTCTCACCGGCGAGGCGTACGATGGCCTGGGCGTCCGCAAGGCGGGGCCAGCGCAGCCACAGGCGGCGGGTTTCCAGGCGGAAAACGTCGTCACGGGTGAGGTCGGGAAACATAGTCCTGCTCCGATCCGGTCGGGCCTGTTCGCGGGCCCTGAAATGACGAAGGGGAGGTGGACATCCCACCTCCCCTGTCGATCTCGGATCTTGAGCTCGGCCTTTTTGGGGCCATTTTCAGGAGCTGCCTGATCCGCCGGGTCGGTGTGATGCCGGCGGGAGCTCCTTCGTTTTGCTCTCGCCGTTTACTCTGCGGCCTCTTGGGCCGGTACGACCGATACAAAAGCTCGGCCTTGTTTCGTAAGGAATCGGACTCGGCCATTGGCCGTGGCAAAGAGGGTATGATCCTTGCCCATGCCGACATTCGCGCCGGCATGCCACTTCGTGCCGCGCTGACGAATAATGATGTTGCCCGACACGACCTGTTGATCGCCGAACTTCTTGACGCCCAGACGACGACCGTCGGAGTCGCGACCGTTGCGAGACGAGCCGCCTGCTTTTTTGTGAGCCATGGGTTACTCCCGTGTTCCTGTCAGTTGGCCTGAGCGCTTACTCAGCGGTGGCCGGCACAGCCTCTTCAGCCGCAGCCTTGGTGGTCTTCTTCTTTGCCGCAGCCTTCTTGGGCTTCTCGCCTTGACCGAGGATCTCGGTGATCCGGATCACGGTATAGTCCTGGCGATGCCCGCGCTTGCGGCGCGAATTCTGGCGGCGGCGCTTCTTGAAGGCGATAACCTTCTCGCCGCGGGTCTGCTCGACGACCTCACCCGCCACAGTGGCGCCCTCGATCAGGGGCGCGCCGACCTGGGTGCCGTTGTCGTTCGTGACCATGAGAACCTGGTCGAACGTGACGGCGGCGCCCGGCTCGCCTGCGAGCTTGGCGACGGTAATGACGTCATTGGCGGCAACGCGATACTGCTTGCCGCCGGTCTTGATCACTGCGAACATCTTTCGATCCTTGTGTTCAAACCCAGCTCTCCGCAGGGGGAACCCGCAGGGCCGGCTTTTTGGCAGTTCCGGCTTCAAACCACGGCAGGCGCAAGCCCGCCGCAACGAAAAAGCGCGGGCAGAGACCCCCACGCTCAAGAATGCCTTTCCCTACGGGACGAAGACGTCCCTGTCAACCAAATCCCCCGATTTAAGTGCTTGTGAAGACAAAAAACGCATGATATCCACCCCGCCTCAACCAGAGGGCCCAAAGGCCTTCGCGACCCGGAGAGGTGGCAGAGTGGTTGAATGCACCGCACTCGAAATGCGGCATACGGGCAACCGTATCGGGAGTTCGAATCTCCCCCTCTCCGCCATTCTTCCTCGCTAAGTCTCGGGAATATAAAGGCAATTTACGCCAGAGATGGCGTTACCCTACATTACAGCCCACATTTCCGCGTCTGTACTGAAGCAACCCGACTCAGCGAACACCGCACCGACAGGTCGGACGCGCCCGGGAATCCGCACCCATTACGTAGTAGGACCAATACCCTATTCCGCTGTGTAGGAAAGGGGCTTAGAGCCTTGGCTACCTAAAGGCATTCTTTATGTTCTGTTAATGTTCAACGAATTCTGAAGCTGCCAAAGTTAACCCAGATACGAAGGCACTACGCTGCTCGATGCTGGCCTATGGGAGAGATTCGAGATTGGACGCTCCTCGCGTCCAAGTGGTTGGGAGTGAGACGATGGCATCTGCCAAACAATTTGAAGCGCTCCTGGCCAGCCACATCGAGGGTGACGAGGAGCAGCTCCTCTCGGTTGCCCTTCCACCCATCGACGGACGCACCGACGCCGCTTCGCCGAACCCGCATCAGCGCTCCTCCGGCGGCTTGATCGCCGAGAACTGCCGCAGCAGCATGAGGTCATAGATCACCTTCAGGGCTCCCGCGAGGACAAGCGGCCAGCCGAACATCGAGACGGTCAGGAGCCATCCGGACAGCAGCGGCGCGACGGCCGATGCGAGACTGCGGGGCACGGCGGTGACGCTCGCGGCGGCAGGCCTCTCATCCGGCGTGACTATTGCCATGACGTAGGACGACCGGGTCGGTACATCCATCTGCGAGAGAAGGCTCCGCAGGATCAGCAGCCCGAACGCAGTCCAGACGGTCGGGGCGAAGGCGGTCAGAATGAGGAAAAGGCTCGACGGCATGTGTGTGAACACCATGGTGTTGATCAGCCCGAACCGCTTGGCCAGAGGCACCGCCGCAAAGTACGAAGCCGCCGAGCACAGACTGGTCACGAAGAAGATCGCCCCGATGGTGGCAACGCCGATGCCGAACCGCTCGCCGAGCCAGATCGTGAGCAGGGCGTTGATGACCAGCCCGCCGCCGAAGGCGTCAACAGAGAACAGGGCGGCCAGACGGTAGACGATCCCGCGCGACGGCCCGAGCGGAACCGGCGTGGCATCCGTGCCTGCTTCCACCCGGAGCGATAGATGCCGGTAGAGGAGAAACGTGAGCAGCCCGAGCACACCGTAGAGGCCGAACAGAACGGCCGTCGTGGTCGATGGCGACACGACCGGTGCAAGCCAGTCGATCACGCCGACGGAAAGCGCCCCGAGGGCACCGAAGAAGGCGCCGACGAAGCTGTACCGGGCGAACGCCGCCGTCCGATCCTCGTCGGCGACGACATGCGAGAGGACGGTGTGCTCGAGGGGTAGGAAGACGCTGACGTCGCCGCCGGACGGATTGAGCGTGCCGACGAAGGCGATCACGAGCAGCGGCCAGAAACCGTCGACCCCGGCGAAACCCAGCCCGGTTGCCGACATGAGAAGGGCTGCGGCGAGCAGGGCCGGGCGTCGCGGGATCCGGTACGCGAGGAGCCCGAGGACAAGCGTCAGCAGAGCCGAGCCGAGCAATGACGCGGTCGAGATGAGGCCGACGCCGAAGGCATCGTAGCCGAGGTGCGCGAGATGCACGGGCAACAGGATCGCCACATAGCCGTCACCGAAGGCGCGCAGCGACCGCGCCACGAGAACCCGCCGGACGTCCCGGGAAAAACGCACGCTGGCGCTGGGCCCATCGACCCTGTCCTGACGCTCTGTGCCGTGGACTACGCTGGTCATGTGCTCCTGACCTCCCAGGGATCCGGCCGATGGAGTCAGCTCCTCCTAATCCTTCGCGGTCTTCACCTGATCGAGGGCGGTATACAGTCCTCGGGCAACTTTCGCGGCGTCGTCGTTAGTCCAGAAGTGCATTCGGCAGGCCTCCCCGCTCACGTCGCCGCGAACGCCTGGATGCAGCCGTCCCAGTGGAACTCAGGTGGATGCGAGGGACAAGCTGGCCGATGGAAATAGTTCTGGTTGATGACATGACGCGTCCTCGCTGGAGTGAGCTGGACGCGATGCTTGGGCATGTCGCCTCATGAGGGGATCGCAGCCCCCATGGGCCAAAATAAGTGCCAGCGAACGTCTTTTGTCAACGGCTTCAAACCGGGTCGCAGAGCAAGCGGATTGCCCGGACGTACAGGTTCCTGAACGTCAGGAATGAGTCGATGTCCATCTCGGAAGCACCGGCCAGTCACGAGATAAATTCTCTCCGCCGCTGCGATCCGTCAGTCCGTCCTCGAACAGACCTGGCGGCGTTACTGCCTTCCTCCACCGCCGCCGTTGCCGCCGCCGTTTCCGTTGCCACCTCCGGCGTTTCCGCCGCCATTTCCTCCCGCGTTGCCGCCCCCGTTTCCATTGCCGCCACCACCATGTCCGCCACCGGCCCCTCCAGCATTGCCACTTCCGCCCGCGCCGGAACCGCCACGCGAGTTGCCCGGATTGCCCGATGGATCATTGCCATCATTGCGCCGCCCGCGGGCCATCCCGGAGTTCGAGCCGTCTTGCGGGGACTGAGCAGGGCCGAGGTTCTGGCCACTCGGCGAAGCCTTGCCGCTCTGCGCGCCCGCAGGTGGGCTGGCTGAGTTGCCGGAATCGGAACGCTGACGGGCTCCCCCTGCCCGAACCGGCGGACCCTGGATCGCGACACCCTCAATGCCCAGACGCCCGCTTCGGTCGGAGAAGGCCGTCACCACAGCCGGGGCATAAGAGCCAGCCGGCAATGACACGGCGATTTGTCCGGCCACCTCAAGCCCTGAACCGAGGCGCAGCCCAGACTTTGTCCGCTCAACATAAGCCTCGATGGACACCTGCCGGACCGGACCCAGAAGATCGCGCTCTCGGGCGGCCCTGGTGACCTCCAGAGCGCCTCTGATGTACGCCCCCTCGAGAACAGCCCGGGTGCCGACGATGGCTCGATCCGCCCCGACGAGCCGCAACGATCCGATCCTGAGGCTTCCGTCCCGCAGCTTGTTCACTCTGCCGGCGACCCTCTCGGGACCTACGGCCCTGCGCTCGATCAGACTCGCAACGATGGTTCCGTCCGGCCGTCGCAGGCCAAACACCGCAACATGCTCGCCTGGACGCCACTGTTGCGCTCCATCAAGCTTCTCGGTCGAGACCGCTTGGCCAAGCACTCTAAGCGTCTTCTTTCCTGTCGCCTCAATGGTACCGACAACCTCACTGGTTACATTGATCTGTCGTGTCATCAGAACACCATCGCGGTTCGCAGCTACAACCCGCACCACATGGCCAATCTTGAGGTCGGAGACTGTCCGGGGCTGCCCGTCGATCCATACGGGCACATCCGGTGCATAGGTCACGTGCAAGCCGTTCACGATGATGCTGCCGAACCCTCGAATAGTGCCCATCACACCCGTGCCGCCGATGCCACGATCGCCATCCAGATCGCTCATAATCACGCCGGTGCCGCCGATGCCGCGGTCCTGTGGATCCTGGCTCCACGCCATCTGCAACGGGACCAGGAGCAGGGCCAGCGCGGCCAGCCCAAACGCGGCGGTTCGCACGATTGAAGCTGCGCAGTCCTTCACGTCCTACTTTCCTTGATGTTGGCCCCGGTGTGCTCGTCGGTCGCGGGCAGTGCGACCTCTTCGGCATAGACGTAGACGCCGAAGTTCCACCGCCACTGTCCGGGCGGTGCTCCGTCACTGGCGGTATGGGCCTCGAGATTGAGCTTCTGGAGCGCCTGCATCGCGACCTCCCGGGACCGATGCTGAAGCTGCTCAGCCAGTTCCCTTGTCAGGCCATCGTAATGGACGGCCCGCTCTAGGAATTGCGGCGACGGCGCCTCAACATTGGCCACCGCAGCGGCGATATGGTCATGCAGGTTGCGCCCGAGATAGTAGAGCTGCTGGTCGTCGCCGCCGCGCGGTACGTACGCCGCCTCGACCAGAACGGCCCGGTCCTGATCATCGATGATGACGAGCCTGCGGTCGAGCCACTCATCAAGCACCGCGCGGGGCCGCACGTCGCGCGTGACCGAGGCCACGAGCCGTTCGAACGACGGCTGAGCCGGCTCCGCCATGCGAGGCAGCGGCAGGGGCTGTCCGTTGCCATTGCTGAACTCTGGATCCGCAAGCCAGCGGGCCAGGATGCGGCTCGTCTGCGAGATGGTCGCCGGAACGGCGTTCACCGGCGCCCCTGCCCCGCGCAGTCGGCGAATCTCTTTGCGGTGAATGCCGGTCAGGAGACTAACGCGGCTGTCCGTCTGCTCCTTGCCGGGCAGCTCAAAGTCGTATTCGGCAACGTTTACATAAAGCTCGCGCAAGAGCTCCGTGAGCATAGGAAACGTAATCCCACTCCGGATTAACAGGCGCACGAGCGGCCGCAGCAGGCGCGCCAGGGGCGCGTGCAACTTGGCTGGTTCAAGGGTCCGGGGGACGTCGCCGAGCATGCCACCACCTAGCAGATTTCGCGTGGGAAGCAATCCCACGTCTGAGTTGACGTGGGAAAATTTCTCACATACGTCATATGCACGAGGCTTACTGGATCTCTCAGTTCACCGGAAGGAAACCTTATGACGCGACGTTTTTCTCTCACAGTTTCGGCTTTGACTTTGGGCCTCGCGATCAGCCTGCAACCGCTGTCGCTCGATCTCACATCGCTCAAGCTCGAGCAGTCTCAGGCCAAGGCCAAAGGTGGTGACGGCGGCGGGAATGGCGGTGGAAACGGTGGTGGAAACGGCGGTGGAAACGGCGGCAACGGCGGCGGCAATTCCGGCGGCAGCAATGGAGGCGGCAACTCCGGTGGGAACTCCGCTGGCGGGAACGGCGGTGGCAGCTCCAGCCATGGGGGTAATGGGGGGAGTCCCGGCGGCGGAAACGGGGGCAGCGGGTCTCGCGGCGGCAGCGAGAATGCCCGCAGTGGCTCCAGTGAGCGCAGCGGCCGCGGCTCCGACGTTGGCAAAGGCTCTGCACATGGCCAGGCCCTGGCCGGGCAGACGCGAAGCAGCACCAGCAATGCCGCAGCAAGAGGAGAGCAGGTCTCCTCTGAAGCAAGAAGGGCTGCATCTAACGCGAAGAGCATCGGCCTGGACACGGCCAAGCTCGGGCGCATGAACGCAGTCAATGCCTCCGCGACGGCCCGGCAGCACGCCGCGCCGAACTCTACGGTTGGCCTGATCTCCGCCTATGAGAAAGCCCTGAGCGTCGGTGAGAACACCGAGGACCAGATTACCGATGCGGAGATCACCGAAGCCGCCAAGGCTCTGGCCGCGCTGTCGAAGACGGGGGTGCCGGAGCAGCCCGTGAAGGCGCTCAATGAGAGGCTCGGGCTCGACATCGATCCTGAGTCCGACCTGTTCGACCGTGTCATCGACGAGGCCCGGGACCTCCAAACCTCACGTCGGTAATCCCAGGGAGGTCCTGCCGCTTACCGGCGGCAGGATCCTTTCCGACCGAGCAGACGATCCGCAGCGAGGATCCCTTGAGCTTAGCGAGAGAAGCGGCGTCCGTTCGGGACATGAGGGCGCACATGCAGAGATCCGTTCAGAAGCTCCGGGCCCATCGGGAGAGCGTCCATGCAGAGTGACCGTAAGCCTCGCGTCCTTGTCGTCGAAGACGAGACCATGATCTCGATGCTGATCGAAGACATGGTGTGCGATCTCGGAGGCCATGTGGTTGGCCCGGCCGCCAAATTCGAGCGGGCCATGATGTTGGCACTCGAGGCAGACCTCGACCTTGCGGTTCTCGACGTCAATCTGGCTGGAGCGGCGGTCTATCCCATTGCGGACGTTCTGCATTGTCGCGGCATCCCGTTCATCTTCATGACAGGATACGATTCCAGTGTCGTTCCCCAGCGCTACGAGCACAATCGCGTGCTCTCAAAGCCGTTCTCACTCCAGACCTTTGGCGAGGCCCTGGAGGAGGAATTTGCTGGAGCGCATGTCGCCCAGCCGCAAGTCAGGTCCCGGGGTGGAACCTGAGCTACCGCCCCTCCCAACCGATGAAAGCCCGATCTGAATGCCCTCTGCGGGCCAGGGACCGGGATTCCCTACGCTTTCGGGACGTCCGCTTCGATGAGGATTGCTGCCTTCGAGCGCAGGTCTCAGGCGTGCCAAAAGCGGCCCTTTAGAAATGACCAGATGGCTGTGGCCCGCAGGCGTGGGTCGCCCTTGATCACGATACGAGATGATCCATACAGTGCGGCCTCAACGGAACGCAACTCGGGCGGATAAGATTGCGACTCGACATGCGTAGAGATGTTATGGCTCGATAAACTCGGCCGTCGACGGACGCCTAACGGGCTTTTTCTCGGGCGCCCGTGCCAGGGGAGGCAGTTCCAAGATCGCTTCGGCCGCTGAAACATCCGTTATCAGGACGGAAGCCTTCGTTGCAGCCACACCCGCACGGATAATTCGGGCCTTACTTCGCCCTCCGGACGATATGATGACTTTAGCGACATCTCTGATAGCCGTCGGAGGGATAGCCATCAGTCTTTGGTTCACCGGATGGTCTACGATTTCCCCATCGTCATCGACGAAGTGGCATAAGACGTCGCCAACCGCCCCAGCTTTCCGGAGGCTTGACATGTCGGAAAACTCAAGGATGCCGCGGCGAAAGATCGATGCCTCTTCGCTCACGTTGCCGACACTCAACAAGGCAATATCAACGTCCCGAGCGCGTACGCTCAATTCCCGGAAATCCTTCAATTGCCAGAGGGCGCGCGCCATCTCCGGCTCAGGCACAAAAACCGGTGCGGTGATCTGGTAGAGATCTGTTCCATAGAAATCCGCCAGCCGCCAGGCCACAGCAGATGGATTATCCATTGTTGCATGGGTCAACCCACCCAAAAGCGACACAACCGTAAGCTTCTCGATATCCAGTCGCGCGAGGGACTGCATGCAAACTTTGAGCGTGGCACCCCAGCCGACGCCAACGGACATCCCGTTCGATAATTCGCCTGAGAGATACCGGCCAGTCGCATGCCCGACCACGGCTGCGACGCTGGCCTCCGTCTGATCGCTCGTTGGGACGACGATTGCGTCCGAGAGACCCAGGTGGCTCACCAGAGCCCTTTGGAGACGAATGATCGAATCGACCTCCGTATCGATGGAGATCTGCACGGTTCCGTCCTCCCGAGCCGCCGCAAGCAGCCGAAGGACCTTGAGCCGGCTGACGCCGATTTGCTGTGCTACCTGCTCCTGGGTCAGGCCTTCGATGAAGTAATGCCACGCAGCCCGTACCTTGAGCTCTTGCTGGTCGGCCTGGAACTTGCTCAGCTTTGCACGCCTGCTGTTATCTGCCATTCTTCTGGTTACAGCCACTTGCTTCGTGATCCTTATTAGAGCGACTGAGGAGTGCCCGCAAATTTCGCTTCATCCGAAGGCAGGCTCCATATCTTCCATAATGAACATTATTATCATTTCTGCCATGAATGTTCAATAACGACACTTGTTCTAGCCGCGTGAGGCCCACCAGCACTCTGGCAAGGCCTTAAGAAAATCAACGAAGGAGTTGCAATGCAGATTCCTATATCGAATGACGATGGCGTCGATACGTATGGCATTGCAGCATTCACGAAGGTAATCACGCTCATCTCCGTTTTACCTGCCTGACGAGGACGTTTCGCTGTCGCCTCTCTGCTACCCGAAACCTTCTCGCTTTAATTTGCAGTGATAGGAATTACCACTGAATGCTTGTTAAGCTGTAGGGTTGGACCAGAGCTAAAGCGGATCTCCAGTCGCTAGCAATAAGCGCTCCATTGAAGTCTATTTATCCATGTTCATCAGTCATTTATGTGGGTCTCTTCGACTTTTCGACGATCCGCATTTGAAGCTTGACAAACCGCCATTTTTGAACAAATTTTCTATTAGAAATATAAAAGTTACATAAATGGGAGAGATATAACATGGCGATATTCACACGTCGGCAGTTTGTGGGCGGTCTTGTTGGGGCATCTCTCCTGCCTTCGTTTGGTGCCTTGGCGCAGTCCAAGAAGCTCACTCTGTATATGGGCCCTCCGGATCCCACCTGTGCGGCACTGACGAGTGCTTTCGAAAAGCAGTCAGGCATCACGCCGACCTTCTTGCGCCTCTCGGCTGGTGAAGCTATCAATCGCATCCGCGCAGAGAAAAACAGGCCTCAAGCAAGCGTCCTGTATGGCATCGGCCTTCCCTCGATGATGACGCTTAAAGCGGATGGCTTGTTGCAGCCCTATAAGCCTAAAGGGGCTGAAGACATTCCAGCCAAATACGTCGATCCGGAAGGATACTGGACTGGGATCGACGTCGACTTCATCGGTTTTGCTTCGAACAAGAAGTTTCTGGAAGAGAAAGGGCTCAAGGCGCCGACAAGTTGGGAAGACCTGACGCGTCCGGAATATGCAGGCCAGATCTGCATCGGAAGCCCGGCCACCTCAGGTACCGGCTACACCTTTCTCACAACTGTTCTGCAGGTGATGGGCGAGGAGAAGGGCTGGGATTACCTGAAGCGCTTCAATGCCAACGTCTCGCAATATACCCGCTCTGGCATCGGCCCGACGCAGCTTGTGGGGCGCGGAGAGGTCGGGATCGGCATTCTCTTCGCCCATGACATCCTCGGCAGCATCCACAAGGGCTTCCCACTTGAGATGACCCTGCCCGAAGAAGGTACGGGATATGATTTGTTCTGCGCAGTTATGCTGAAAGACGCTCCCGAACCGGACGCCGCGAAGAGCTTCCTCGACTGGGCCGTCACGCCGCAATCCCAAGAGATCTTGGCGGCTTCTGAGTACTTCGACGTTCCGACGAATAAGAATGCGAAGATTCACGATCTTGTGAAGCCGTTCCAGAACGCAAAGCTCATCGACTTTGACTTCGCGTGGGCAGGAAGCTCCGCCACTCGCCAGGCGATCATCGCCCGGTTCCAAAACGAGATCCTGGCAGGAAGGAAATAAGCGGAATGACTTCGATCACGCTCACGAGCGTGACGAAAAGCGGCCACGGCCGGGATTGGACACTCTATGTGATCTATCCCGTCGTGGCTCTGTTCGTCTTGATTTTCACAGCTTATCCCATGGTCGACTTGCTCACACGGGCATTCATCGTCGACGGCCGTTTGTCATTGGCCACCATTGGGGCGATTGTAGCCGACCCCTTCAATCGCACAATTTTCTGGAACACTCTTTTGCTCGGCGCGACCGTGGCGGTGCTCGGGACGATTCTGGCAACGTTGTATGCCTATGCCATCGCGCGGGTCGCAATCCCGGGTAAATCAATCTGGCACTTCTTTGCTCTCCTGCCTACAATCTCGCCGCCAATTCTCATGGCGTTGGGCCTGATCCTGCTCTACGGGCGCAGAGGACTGATTACGCACGAGCTGTTCGGCATTCAGAGCACCGGTCTATACGGGTTCAAAGGGCTCGTCATCGCTCAGCTCATCTCCTACTTCCCGTTCGCCTATCTCCTCATGCTCAATCTTTTTCGAGGCCTCGACGCTTCCCTTGAGGAGGCTGCGGCCACGATGGGAGCGAATGGATGGCGGGTTCTTAAGACCGTAAGCCTGCCGCTTCTGGTGCCCGGCCTTGCTGGCTCGGCGCTTCTGATGTTCAGCTACTCGTTCGCGGATCTCGGAAATCCGCTTCTGCTGGGCGGAGACTTTCCCGTCTTGTCCTCGCAGATCTACCAGATGATCATCGGCATGTACGACATTCCCCGGGGAGCAGCACTTGCCGTGCTGCTGTTGATTCCCGCAGTGCTTATGTTCTTTGCCCATAAGATGCTGACGGCACGCATGTCCTTTGCGTCGGTGGGCGCGAAGGGTTCAAGCCGTCACCGGGAGGTCCGCCATCGTGGGGTTCAGGCTGCGGCGCTTCTGCTCGTCGGCTCGATCACCTTCATCATTTGCCTTCAGTACGGAACGGTCATAGCCGGCGCGACGACCCAATTGTTCGGGATTGACTATACGTTCACGTCCAAACACTTCGTCGCTGCACTGACCAAATCAGGCGGGACGCTTCTCGATACCCTCACATTGGGCGTCATTGCATCGTTTATCTCTGTGGTGCTGGGCCTGCTGATTGCCTGGATTGTGGCACGGAGCAAGGCATCGGGGCGTTCCGTCCTAGATTTCGTCGCGAATCTTCCGCTCGCAATTCCGGGAACCGTTATTGGCCTCGCCTTCGGCTTGGCATTCAATGGTCCGCCGCTGATGCTGACCGGAACTGCGGTCATCATCGTCGCCGCATTTGCGGTACGTTCCCTGCCCTATGGCATCCGCTCCGGTGTCGCAGCGCTCAACCAGGTCAATCGTACGCTTGATGAAGCCTCAACGACCATGGGGGCGACGTCAGGACAGACGTTGTGGCGGGTCCTGCTGCCACTCGTGCGGCCTGCCTTGCTCGCCGGCATGGTGTTCTCATTTACCCGAAGCGTGACGACGCTAAGCGCGGTCATCTTCGTCGTTTCACCGCATTGGTCCCTCGTCACGCCAACCATCCTGTCGCAGATGGATCGTGGAGATGTCGGAGAAGCTGCCGCCCTAAGCGTTATCGTCGTGCTCATGGTTCTGCTCATCATCCACGGCGTGCCGCGGCTCTTCGGTCGCGATTGGCGCGAGGCCCACTAGGAAGAGCATTCATGGATATGCAAATCGCACCGCCTAAGTCCCTCTCGATTCAGGGGCTCAACAAGTCGTATCCTATCGGACGCGGCCGCCGTCTCCCCGTTGTCACGGACTTCAACCTTTCCCTTGCACCGAGCGAGTTCGTCACGCTGCTCGGACCGTCTGGTTGCGGCAAGACAACCGTTCTGCGAACGCTCGCGGGGCTTGAAGAGTTCGAAGAAGGCGAAATCCTTCTTGATGCCCGCTCGATTGCACGCCTTCCACCTCATCACCGGCGCATTGGACTGGTCTTCCAGAACTACGCGCTCTTCCCGCATATGAGCGTCTTCGAGAACGTAGCTTATTCACTGCGCCTACGCCGTATTCCCGAGCCGCAGATCAAGACGAATGTTGCGACGGCCTTGGCAGCGGTAGGGCTTGAGGATTACGGTCTTCGTCTTCCCGGCCAGTTGTCGGGAGGCCAGCAGCAGCGCGTCGCCGTGGCCCGCGCACTGGTCATGAACCCGGACCTTCTCCTGTTTGATGAGCCCTTATCGAATCTCGACGCAAAGCTGCGTGTTCAGGTCCGGTCCGAACTTCGTCGCCTGCAGCGGCGTTTGGGAACGACGGCGCTGTTCGTGACGCACGATCAGGATGAGGCCATGAGCCTTTCGGACCGGATCGCTGTCATGAGAGCCGGGAAGATCGAGCAGATCGGACCTCCGGAAGAGATCTATGCGCGACCGGCCACGCTGTTCGTTGCCCAATTTGTCGGCAAAGTGAATGCT
Source organism: Microvirga sp. BF8 (assembly GCF_059888585.1). NCBI lineage: Bacteria > Pseudomonadati > Pseudomonadota > Alphaproteobacteria > Hyphomicrobiales > Methylobacteriaceae > Microvirga > Microvirga sp. BF8. The sequence goes on from NZ_CM187619.1 coordinate 3,781,890, forward strand.
CTTCAGGGGCTAGTGACCGGCCACGAGGGCGGCACCGCTTACGTAGATGTTCATGGCCAGACGCTGCGCGTTCAGGCTCCGGCCACTCTGGACAGTTCCGATGTGCTGGCACTCATCCGTCCCGAGGCCGTCATCCTTCAACCACCCGGCGATGGTCATGCCGGCCTCGTGGAAGAGGTAGAGTATCTTGGCGACCAGACGGAATATCGCGTCCGCATCGGCACTACGCTTGTAACGACGGTCCGCTCCACACTCGGCCAATCCTGGAAGATCAGGGAAGGCGACCGCGTTGGTGTCACGTTCCATGAAGATGCGATTCATCTTCTGCCACGTGAAGGCAACTCGCCGACCTAATCTGTCCTGGCAAGCACAAGGCGCTACGAAGTATGCATTCTCCTCAACCGCAGTTTGATCGTGTGATCATTCTTGTTCTTGACGCACTGGGTCTGGGTGCAATGCCGGATGTCCATCTGGTAAGGCCGAGCGATGTAGGATCGAACACTCTAAAGCACGTCGTACAGGCAGTGGGCGGGTTGTCGCTTCCGAATCTGGAGCGTCTTGGCCTTGGAACCGTCGCTCCCACCTCCGGATTGCGCGTTGAGGCCGATCCGATTGGCGTCCATGGTGTCTTTTCGCTGGGATATAAGGGAGCAGACACTTACCTGGGCCATCAGGTGATCATGGGATCTCGTGTTCCTGACGTACCTGAGGAACTGTTTGAGGTTGTCAGGGACGATGTCGCGGCAGCTCTGCGTCGCCATGGGCACCACGTGGAGCCTGCCGGAGATGGGCTTGCCGCCCTGTTCGTTGATGGGCGCATGATCTGCGGCGACAATCTGGAGAGCGATCCTCTGCAAACCTATCATTGCGTCGGTTCGATTGAGGACCAACCTTACGAGGAGATTGTTGCTGTCGGTGAGATCCTGAGATCTGTGGCTCGTGTCCGCCGTGTTGTCGCGATGGGCGGATATGGTTTCCACGCGGCGGATATCCGCCGCTGCACCGAACGCAGAAGTACGGGGCAGTGCGGCGTCAACAACGTCGCTCTTGGCCTCTATACCAGCAATTATGTCGTCCGGCACCTGACGAGCGGCACCAAGCCCCATGTGCAAGTCCCCACCATTCTGAAGAAGGCAGGCTTTGAGGTCGAACTTATCGGCAAGGTTGCAGACGTAATCACCTGCGAAGGGGCGCATAAGGAGCCCCATGTTTTGACCCAGCCCGTCCTGGACGCAACCTATCAATCGCTTGCCCGGGTTAAGCGCGGCCTCATCGCGATCAATATCCAGGAGACAGACCTTGCAGGACACGACGAAAGTGCGGAACGCTATGCTGCCTGTCTACGGCTGTCAGACGAGGGCATCGGCAGGATCATGGGTATGCTTGGCCCGCGTGATCTCCTGATCATTACGGGGGATCACGGGAACGACCCCACCATTGGTCATGACAAGCATACACGCGAATTTACGCCGCTTTTAGTCTGGAACCCGCGCATCAAGCCGCGAGGAATCTTCTTGCGTGAGACGTTGGCAGATATTGCGGCAACAGTTGCCAATGTCTTCAATGTCGATGATCCTGAAATTGGAACAAGCTTTCTGGATGAAATTCAATTGCAGTAGCGAAATTCCACGAATCTAATCCAATGCGCGTTTAAATAGAATTGTTTGCTGTGCCTTGCTCGACGCGATGCTTGAAGTCGCTGCTCTGCCTAACTCGGATTAGCTTGGAATTTTCATCATAATTGGACCAACGGTCGCCTTGTCATCACACTCGTTACCATAGTTTCTTTTCATCATCTGACAGACAGTGCCCTAGGAAGACCCATGCTCCCAATGCCATAACGCCGGACGCAAGCTACGTTGCCTCAGAGAAGGTCCGCTCAGGGTGAATTCAGGACGGTCTTAAATGGACACGCTTCTAAGGTCAGCTTGGGGTCAAAGTGTAATGTTCAGCGCACCAAATGAAGGTCCGGTTGCGTCACCGATCCAGAAATCCGAGTAAGGTCAGCCTGGTGCCATTAGAAGACATTCTGAATTGCCAGAAGAGTGTAACCTGTATGGATTCCCTAAGAAGTCATGTGACGGCAAGCCTCGCACTGCTGCATCGTGTTTCTCGGTTGATCCATCAGCGGCCAGGACATGCTGCTGATGAATGAACCGTTCGAGTTCGGTCCGATGTAGGCAGCCAGGAGCGGGACTGCCGCTCCTGGCCGTGCGGATTTAGGCCTTAGCAGCTGGCTTCAGGCGAAAGCTGATGCCCATCCGGTTGAATGCGTTCATAGCGGCAATGGTGATCGTGAGATCGACCAAGTCCCTTGGCTCAAAGGCCGCCGCTGCCGCGGCATAGGCCTCGTCGGAAGCGTGCGTTTCGCTGACCCGGGTGACTTCCTCGGCCCAAGCCAGAGCAGCGCGCTCCTGATCGGAGAACAGGTACACGGCCTCGTGCCACGCGGGTACCAGCATCACCTTATCGACCGACATCGTCTTGAGGAGATCGCGGGCATGCAGGTCGATGCAGTGGGCACAGCCGTTGATCTGCGAGACCCGGAGGAACACGAGGTGGATGAGTTCCGCCGGCAGGTTCGTGCCAGTCGTGACGTAGTGGTGGATGCCGCCCAGCGCCTTAGCGCCGTCGGGGGCAGTCCCAAACCAGTTCAAGCGGTTCATAGCAGTTACCTTTCTTCGCGTTAAGTGGCCGCAGCTCTCCCGTCACCGGCACCCGGCCGATGTTGGGAATTCCTGGGTTGTCGATGCGCGCCTCAGCGCGGCGGGCGCCGCCTGTCCTTCAGGGCCGAGAGGCGCGCCGCCTCGCGGGCCGTCGTCCGATCACGGAACCAGTCCGTGACCAAGGCCTCGAATTCGGCGGGTCTTCCGCCGCGCGCGAGATCCGCCAGGCTCGTTTTGGCCAATTCCGCTCGCATGCGCCTTTCCGCACGAAGCATGACGGCGTGGATGCGGCAAACACCAGCGATCGACCAAGCGGGCGGTGTTCCTCCGAACAGGACGCATCCCCGACGCACTTCCTTGCAGTCGAACAGCTTACGGTCGCCCTCGATCGCATCGATGACGTTGAGGACAGATACCTCCGCCGCCGGCTTCGCCAGTTCGTATCCACCACTGATGCCATCGCTCGAGTTGACGATTCCGGCCTTCTCGAGCTTCGGCATGATCTTCGCCAACATCGCTGCCGGCACGCCCTGGATCTCGGCAAGATCGCGGCTGCTGGCGCGCTTGGGATGTTTGGAGAGCAGCCATAGCAGCGTGTGCAGTCCGTACTCGACGGAGGCCCCATACAGGCTCATGGCCCCCTTCGGTCGGCCGGGTGGAGCGTGGCCGCCCATCGCCTCCGGGGCCTCCTGCTCGACATGGTCGGTTTTGCTTGTCATAACGCTACCATTACTGCTCCGCGTTAAAGCGCGAAAGGCCCAAGAGGTTGCAGCATGACTGGTCCAAGGACAGCCCCTACCCTCCTCCTCAATTTCGACCGGACGGTCGCGGCACCTATCGGTGAACAGATTTACGCGAGCCTCCGGCGTGCGATCCTCGATGGTGTCCTGGAGCCTGGAGGGCGCTTGCCCTCGGGGCGGGATCTGGCCGCACAGTTGGGCGTTGCGCGCGGGACAATCCGTGCCGCCTATGACAGGCTGGCTGACGAGAACCTGATCTTCGGCGCCGGGTCCGCCGGCACCCGCGTCCGCTCACAGCTCCCGCCACATCCATCGGAGCGCGAGCTCCGGTCCGATCGGCCTCTGCTGCCTTTCGGGCAGCCGATTTCAGGCAAGCCGCTTCCGTTCAAGATGGGGGTACCTGCGCACGATGCATTTCCGGCCAAGGTTTGGGCGCGGATGCGAACGAACGCCGTCCGGGCGGACGCATTTGATTACACGGGCTATTCGGATCCTTGCGGTGAGCCCGAGTTGCGTGCTCAGATCGCAGGCCACTTGGCCATCTGCCGACAAATCCAGTGTCACCCGGATCAGATCATCGTCACCGGCGGATATCGGCAGGGCTTGGCGCTGACCCTCACCGCGCTTGAGGCGCATGGGCGTTCTGCTTGGATGGAGAACCCGGGTTATCCTCTAGGCCGGCGGGCGTTGGAACTCGCCGGGGTCAAGGTTGAAGCAATCACCGTCGATCAGGAGGGGCTCTGCGTCCACGACGGACTGACCAAGGCCCCGGATGCCACTCTGGCCTTGGTCACACCGGGGCAGCAAGCTCCGCTCGGGATCACCATGTCTTCAGCGAGGAGGCGAGCCCTTCTCGGCTGGGCTGACGCGAACGACGCGTGGGTCATCGAAGATGACTATCTCAGCGAGTTGCAGATCGACGGTCGGGCGGCTCCCGCCCTTGGCTCAGGGGAAGGGGCCAAGAGGGTGATTCATCTGGGCAGCTTCAGCAAGACGATGAGCCCAGCGCTCGGCCTAGGATTCGTTGTTGCGCCGCGAAACATAGCGGACCGGCTCGTTGAGGTCGCTTCCGTGATGGCACCTGCTCCCAACAGAACCACCCAACTGGCGATTGCGGAGTTTCTCGCCGAGGGGCATTACCTACGCCACCTACGTCGCATGAAAGCTCTCTACTCCGAACGGCGGGCCATCGCCTTCGAAAATCTGTGTGAGGTGATCGGCAATATAGGAATGTCGGGCCTAGCCCTCATTGCCTACCTTCCCGAAGATGTCGATGACATTGCGATGGCGCAAAGCGCGCTGGATTGCGGGATCGCTCCCACTCCGCTTTCCCCTTGGTATGCCTGCCGCGGCTCCGCACCGCGCGGTCTCCTTCTGAGCGTCACGAACCTCCGGCCCGACATTGTTCAAACTGCATGCAGTACGCTTGCTGGCTTGGCCACATCGCAAGAGTAAGACCCGCCCGTAACGAGCACGTCTTTAACGTCATGACCGACGAGAGCAGACAATCGGCGCGGACGGAAGCTCCACCTGTTCCCTAGGTCCGAAATGTGTCACGAGCAGGAGATCGGCGCAAAGTAAGGGACGTCTCGTTTACCCTGGCAAGCTGACGAAAGCTTGGGACGAATGCTCGGCCGGGTTCTGCTATCGGAAGAGACGGCCAAGGTTCATTGCCGGGGCTTCGCTTCGGGAGAACTGCAACGCAAGACAGTACCTCTGACCATACTTGCCGAACCACCAAACCTTAACTGGGGCAAGCTGATTGGCCCCAAGCCGCCTCTCAAGGCGAAGGAGATCTGGTGCATTCGGGTCAGTCTCCAGGTTGCCCATCGCATCTGGGATCCGGCCCTGTTCAACTTGGCTCTCGACAGCAAGTTACGAGCTTGTGACCTGGTTGCGCTCCGGGTCGACGATGTGGCCCTCAATGGGCGGGTGCGATCCCGAGCCAGCATCATGCAGCGGAAGGCCGGCCGGTTCAGTTCGAAATTACGAAGCAAACCCGGGAGGCTGTGGGACGCTGGCTGGAGAAGAAGGACCTGCACAAAGGCGAGCCGCTGTTCCCGAGCAGAATCAACCGAATGAGACCCATGACCACGCGCCAGTACGCTCGCCTGCTGGCATCCTGGCTTCGCTCAATCGGGCTCGATCCCTCGGCATACGGCACCCACTCACTCCGGCGCACCAAGGCCTCGATGATCTACCGAAGGACAGGCAATCTCCGGGCTGTCCAACTCCTGCTCGGCCACTCTATGATCGAGAGCACGGTTCGGTATCTTGGGATCGACGTCGACGGCGCCCTTCTGATTGCAGAACAGGTTGAAATCTAAACGCAGAGGCGGCTCATCGACGAGCCGCCTCAGAGCTCACCAAGCATACCGGAGCAACGTCCGGACTCGAGGCTTAAGCAGCCACGATACACCGGGCGTGCCAGATCCGGACCTTCCGATCCGGTGCCCGGCATGGTTCTCAATCCTTACTGACATCAACATGTCGGAGATTGATCAGCCGATCCAGGCTCATTTCTCCTAGTGAGTTGATGCCGAGAAGACCCATGTTGCGATTGATTTCCATGGAAAGGATGCTGATCGCATGGCTGACACCCGCTGCGCCTGCAATGGCGGCCGCATACAAGAAAGGGCGGCCGACGAAGACGAACTTCGCTCCAAGGGCGATGGCCTTCAGCACGTCCGAACCTCGCCGGACACCGCCGTCCATCATGACGGGGATCGTCGCTCCGACGGCATCCGCAATGGCAGGCAGAACACGTAACGGTGAGACCGTTCCATCGAGTTGCCGGCCGCCGTGGTTCGAGACGACGATGCCATCGACGCCACTATCTCGGGCAATGCAGGCATCCTCCCTGGCCATGATGCCCTTCAGGACTAAATGCCCCTTCCACCGTTCCCGGATCAACTCCAGATGACGCCAGTTGAGGTGATCCTTGGCGCCGAAGTCCCGCATCACGCTCTTGGCGAGGATCGGCGCGCCACGTGTCGCATACGAATTCTCGAAGTGGGGCATGCCATGCTTCAGGAGCGTCCGAAGAAATGTGTTCACCGTCCAGTTCGGTCGTATCATTCCGTCCCAGGCTAAGCGCAGACTCGGGCGAAGCGGCGTCGAGAAGCCGCTGCGGACGTTGTTCTCGCGGTTGGCCAGCACTGCCGTGTCCACGGTCAACACGAGTGTCTGGAACCCCGCCCGCTCCACTCGCTCCAGCAGTCCGAGGATCCGATCAGGCTCGCCCGGCAGATAGGCCTGAAACCAAGCCGCCGGATTCGCCTTGGCGACGTCTTCCAGGGGAATGAGGGAAGACCCGCTCATCACCATTGGAACGTTCGCCTCCCCGGCCGCCTGCGCAAGCACCAGATCGCCACGATAGGCGGACAGGGCACTGATCCCCATCGGAGCGATACCAAACGGGGCGGCATACGTACGCCCGAGCAGTTCGACCTGCTGCGTTCGTTGGGACACACCGGCGAGCACCCGGGGAACGAAGCCGAACTCCGCGAAAGCCGATCGATTGTCGCGAAGTGTGGCATTGGTCTCGGCAGCCCCCGACACGTACCCGAAGATCGGCCGTGGCAGGTGGCGGCGGGCCGCGATCTCGAAATCATCGAGAGCCAGGATCCGACGAAGACGCCGTGGAAGGGCAGCGGGCGGCGTTGGCACGATGCTCTTGGCAGGTGCCGATTCCAGATCCGTCGAGGAACGCTCCAGGCCAAGCGGCGTGTCAGAAGTTTCCATACGAGTGTTCCTCTCTCCTACCATCGCCCGCTCAGAGTTCGCTTTTCATAGTTCGAGGCTCTTCAGGATGACCTTGCGCCGAGTGTAGACGACTGCGCTGAAGGCGAACGTCACGATCGCTCCCACTGTCAGGGGACCTCTCAGGCCCATCACGTCCGACAGCGCTCCGACGACCAGGGCACCAAGGGCCGGCGCGCCACGAAAGATCATGCTGTGCAGCGCGAGAAGCCTGCCACGCAGGTGATCGGGCCCGGCAAGCTGGATCACGGTCTGACTGGCGATCCCGCTCACGACCATGCCGAAGCCCACGATGAACAAGGCAACGACGCCCAGCCATTCCAGTTGTGCGACCGCCGCGATGAATAAGGCTGCGCCCATGAGGAGGCCGTTAGACAGGGCCATCGTGGCCACGGATGCAGGATCGGTTCGACGACTGAGCCAGACTGCGCCGACCAGGGCGCCGAGGCCGATCACCGAGGTCATGAAGGCAAACCTTGCAGCGTCCGATCCGAACAGCGCCGCGTAGCTCGGCATGAGCTCCAGGATGGGACGAATGCAGAGCGAGACGACCGTCAGCGTCAGGAACATGGCGCCGAGGCCGACGTGGCAGGCAGCGAAGCGCCAGCCTTCTATGATCGACGTGATCAGCCCCGTCCCCTTCGAGGAGCCGACCTCGGGGCTCACAAGGCGGATGCGGGCGAGCGTCCACGAGAAGACCGCGAAGGTAATGAAGGTGATGGCGAATGCGAGCGTGAGACTGCCTTTCGTGATGACGAGACCGGCAACGGCAGGGCCAATGAAACGGGCGACGTTGAACACGACGGAGTTGACCGCAACCGCGCTCACCAGGTTCGGACGCTCGACGAGACTCGGAAGGAGTGCCATGCGGAAGGGCTGGTTGAAGGCCGTGACGATGCCGCCGACCAATGCCATCAATAGGATAGGCATCGGGGTGAGCAGGCCGAGAGCACTGAGAACGATGAGCAGTCCCGCATGCACCATGAGCAGGGCTTGGCTGATGCGCGTGACCCGCAACCGATCGGATCGGTCGGCCATGGCACCTGCCAGAGGGGTCACGAGGACCATCGGGAACAGGTCTGCGAATGCGACCGCACCCAACCATGCCCCTGAGCCTGTCAGCTCCCAGATCAGCCAGCCGAGCGCGACCCGCTGAACCCAGGTCCCGACGAGCGAGAACACGTTTCCGATGGTGAAGATGCGATAGTTAGCCTCGCGCAACGCCGCGCGGACTCCATGCCACCCGTTCCTCATCGCATCACGCATGCCACCTGGACTCGTCAGGCAGCCTATCGCGACCGGGCACGATGATGCGCGCAGGGTTCTTGAGGCTGTCGGACATGGACAATGGACTTGTTCGTGGATGAGGGACAGGGTGCGCGAGGTGCAACACCCTGCCCCGTTGTTCGCATTCCTGGTGCTATGCCTCTTCCTCCTGGAAGGCTTCCTCGCGGGTCTTGCGGAAGGACGGCAGGACCATGAGGACGAGCATCGCGGCGGTCGCCAGCAGCAGGACGAGACTGATCGGCCGCTCGACGAATACGCTCGGGCTTCCCTGCGAGATCACCAAGGCACGACGGATGTTCGTCTCGAGCAAGGGACCGAGCACGAAGCCGAGCAGCAGGGGCCCCGGTTCGCACTTCGCCTTCCGGAAGAGGTATCCGAGAAGGCCGAAGCCTGCGGCGAGCACCACGTCGAAGATCCGGTTGTTGATGCTGTAGACGCCGACGCAGCAGAACAACAGGATGGCCGGGTAAAGCAGTCGATATGGAACGGTCAGCAGCTTCACCCAGACACCGATCAGCGGCAGGTTGATGACGACCAGCATCAGGTTGCCTACCCACATGCTCGCCACGAGGCCCCAGAAGATCTCCGGCTGGGTTTGCAGGACGGTCGGACCGGGGGTAATCCCGTGGATGATGAAGGCGCTCAGCATCATCGCCATCATGTTGTTGGACGGAATGCCGAGCGTGAGCAGGGGAATGAACGACGACTGCGCGCCGGCATTGTTGGCAGCCTCGGGCCCTGCCACGCCCTGGACAGCCCCGTTCCCGAATTCCCCGGGAGTTTTCGAGACCTTCTTTTCCAGGGAGTAGGCGCAGAATGACGCGAGCGTAGCGCCACCACCCGGCAGGATTCCGAGAAACGTTCCGACGCCTGTCCCGCGCAGGACGGCCGGCCAGGCCTTGTGGAAGTCCTCCCGCGTCGGCCAGAGCCGGCTGAGCTTGCGGACCAGGACGCCGCGCGCTTCCACGTTCTCGAGGTTCTCGATGATCTCCGTGAACCCGAAAACACCGATGGCGATCACGACGAAGTCGATGCCGTCGAAGAGTTCGATCGCACTGAAGGTCAAGCGCTCCTCGCCGGATGCCGCATCGATGCCGACCATGCCCAGGACTAGGCCGAACAGGATCATGCCGATCGCCTTCAGGACGGACCCTCGGGCCAGGACGGTGGCGGCCAGAAGGCCGAACAGCATCAGCGCCACATATTCGGCGGGACCGAACGAGAGTGCGAAGGACGACAGCGTCGGGCCCGCGATGGCAATGCCGAACGTCGCGACGGTTCCGGCAAAGAACGATCCGAGCGCCGCAACTGCCAAGGCTGACCCGGCCTTCCCGTTCTGGGCCATCTTGTAGCCGTCGATCGCCGTCACAACGGACGACGCTTCGCCCGGCAAGTTGACCAGGATGGCGGTGGTCGATCCACCGTATTGCGCCCCATAATAGATGCCGGAGAGCATGATGATGCCCGCCAGAGGGGGGAGATAGAAGGTGATCGGGAGGAGAACGGCGATCGTGGCGGTAGGGCCGATGCCCGGCAGCACGCCGATCAGCGTTCCGAGTAGCGCTCCTAATAGGCAAAAGGCGAGATTGGTCGGGTTCAGCGCTTCACCGAACCCGAGCATGAGAAGGTCAAGGAATTCCATGTTCCGCTCCTCAGAAGGGCCAGATCGGCATCTGGACGCCAAGACCGACGATGAAGACCAGGGCGCCGAAGGCGGTCAGTCCGACCGTAAGCAGAATCACCTCGCGCCATCTGGACTCGCGGTCCGCGAGGCTCCCGACCAGGAGCAGCCAGACCGAGGCGGCTACGAAGCCGAAGTACTCGGCAATAAACGCAAAGCCCACGACCGAGAGCAGGATGATGGCAAGAGGACGGAGGTTTGGGATCGTGATGTCCTCGCGGGCCCGGAAGAGTCCCATCCCGCCGACGGTCAGCCCCACGACGATCAGGAGCCAGCAGACGATCCTCGGCAGGTAGCCCGGCCCCATCGCGGCGGCAGTGCCCATGGTCAGGTCGCGCCCGGCCCAGAGGCCGAGCGCGCCAAAACCCACGAACAGGATGGCCGTCAGGAGGTCCGGCCGATCGCCGGTGCTGCCAGCCCTGCGTGGACCTGCCATTATTTCTGTTCCTTGACCAACTTCCAGATTTCGCCGAGACGCTCCGCCCTTGCCGGGAGTTCCTTGCCCCACTCTTCCGACGACCGATAGGAGAGTGCAAGAGACTGCTGTTTGGCCTGGGCCTGGAACTCAGGATTGTCGAGAGCCTTCCTGACGGCATCCGAGTACTTCGTCCTGATCGCCTCGGGAACCTCGCATCCCATGGCGATGCCGCGCTCCGAACTCATGATGACGTCAAAGCCCTGCTCCTTGGCCGTCGGCAGGTCGGGTGCGATGACGGCGCGCTGATCGGCGAACTGGCCGAGGGCCTTGAACGCGGCCTTCTCACCACCTTGGAATTCACCGACGTTGATTCCCGTTGCCATGATGTGCCCACCGAGCAGCGCCGTCCTCGCCTCATTCGCACCGTTGAAGGTGACCGGGGTCAGATCGATGCCAGCGGATTTTTCCAGTTGCAGCAGGGCGAGGTGCTCGTCCGTTCCGAGGCCGGTCGTGCCAATGGTCACTTTACCGGGGTTGGCCTTGGCGTAGGCGACCAAGTCTTTGAGCGAGTTGAACGGGGAGTTCGCCTGCACGATGAACGCGCCGGGATCCTCGACGATGCGGGCGACCAGGCAGACTTTCTTGGGGTCGAAACGGACCTTCCGGTCCATCTGCATCGTCAGGTAGCCCGGCGTGTTGAGAGAGGACAACGTATAGCCATCAGGCTTGGCTTGCGTAAGTGCAGTATACGCGATCTCACCGGATGCACCGGGCCGGTTCAGGATGGTGATCTTCGCACCGAGTTCCTTCTCGATGTAAGGCGCAAGCGTCCGGTTCATCACGTCCGTGCCGCCCCCCGGCGCGAAGGCGACGATCATTTCGATCGGCCGGTCGTTCGGCCATTCGGCATGAGCGGTTCCGATGCCGATCAGCATCGACGTGACAAGTGCGGTAGTCGAGATCAGTTGCTTCATTCGTTCCTCCCATGGACAACGGTCACCGTGACCGCTCAAGCGTTTCGGAGTTCACCTCCGAAATCATTTGGATTCCATCGCGTGAGCGACGGTGACTTGACCTTCCCCGGCGCTCGCCCGTGCATAGCGAGTGCCGGGACAGCCTTATGCCGGCAATTCGCAGCCCAGTTTGACGAGCGTTTCGTTGAACCAGGTCGGCTTGTGCGTCCCTGCGTTGATGGCGTCCATCTGCTTGTTCTCGGCGGCATGCTTGGCCACGGTCTTCTCATAGACGTCCGCGACGTCATCGATTGGCACGACGACCACGCCGTCGGCATCCCCGAGGACCAGGTCGCCCGGCATGACGACCATGCTGCCGATGGCGATCGGGCAATTCACCTCGCCGGGACCGTTCTTGTACGGGCCGCGGTGCGTCACCCCAACCGCGTACGCCGGAACATTCATTTCCAGGAAGGCATCGGCGTCGCGAATGGCACCGTTCAGGACAAAGCCGACAACCCCGCGCCTGCGGGCGTAGTCGAGCATCATCTCACCCATGAGGGAATTGGTGACGTCCCCACCCGCATCCACGACGATGACATCGCCCTGCTCGGCCATATCGATGGCCTTGTGCAGCATCAGGTTATCGCCAGGCGGCGCCTTCACGGTCAGTGCGCGGCCGGCGAGCTTGCCCTCGCGGTGCATCGGGCGGAGTTGCGCTCCCGCGGCGCTCATCCGGTGCATGCTGTCGCTGACGTTGGCAACGGGCAATTCCTTGAACTTCTCGACCCATTCCAGGTCGACCGCGCGTTCCCGGTTCCGGACCCTAAATCCTATGCTCAATACCTTCTCCTCTCAGATTTCCGCCACTGCAAGTCCGATGCACCGATGGCTCAGGTCGATGCCTTCGCGAGAGCGCGATAGTTCACGATCCTCTCCCGACCCGGGTCGCGGCCCTGGATGACGGCCAGGATCCCCTCGACTGCATCAACCCCGACCCGGGCGTTGGCCTGCTTGGTCACGCCGCCGATGTGCGGGGTCACGACGATCTGCTGCCGGCCCCAGAAGGGGTGATCCTGGGCGGGAGGCTCGGTCGCGAAGGTGTCGAGGCCGGCACCCGCGATGTGTCCGCTGTCGATGGCCATGACCAAGGCGTCCTCGTCGATCAGGCCGCCGCGGGCGGTGTTGACGACATAGGATCCGGGTTTCATCAGGCCGATCGCCCTGTCGTCGAGGAGGTTGCGCGTCTGCGGGGTCAGGGGGCAGTGCAGACTGACGATGTCGGACGCGGCGAGAAGATCCTCGATGGCAACGTCCCGGGTGACGCCGGCTTCGGCGAAGACGGCGCCATCGGCAAAGGGGTCGAAGGCGCGGACATGGATTCCAAGGGCTTTCGCATACACTGCCGTATGCCTCGCGATGGCGCCGAAGCCGACCAGGCCCATTGTCATGCCATTGACCTCGATGCCCGCAAATCCGGCCTTCTCCCATCGGCCGGCGCGCAGGCTGTCGTCGAGTGGCACGATGCGCTTGACTGTCGTCAGCATGAGGGCAATGGCGTGCTCAGCGACCGAGCGGGCGTTGGCACCTGCTGCTACGACAACAGGGATTTCACGACGGGTCGCGGCATCGACGTCGATGTTGTCGACTCCGACACCGTGCTTGGAGAGGACGCGCAACGAAGGGGCCGCATCGATCGCGGACGCACCAAAGCGCCCCATCCGGACAACGACCCCGACCGGGTCGACATCGGCGACAATCCGGACCAGATCGTCCTCGTTCGTATAGGGAGGGACATAAGCGACGCTGTAGCCGTTGTCGGCTATGAGCTTGACGGCCTGCTCATTGATGGCGGGGCCAGTGACCAGGATGTTGCGGCTGACCATGCGCTCCTCTCGATCGGGACGAGCGAGGACGCGGAGCGAGGCTATCGCACCTTGGGTCACATCCTCCCCAGCCCCGAAGCTTTTCCTTCGGTGTTTTGTTGGCGAAGATTCGTAGCATGAGACCTCCTTGAAAAAAGCAAATAATTCTGACAATCATATCCAGATTTTCTGAAGATGTTTTAGGTCGGCCAAGTGGATATCCGTCAATTGAAGACATTCATCGCAATTGCGGAGCATGGAACGCTTGCCAAGGCAGCCCATGCCATCGGACTGACTCCATCTGCTGTCAGCCAGCAGATCCAGGCCTTGGAGAGTGAGGTTCGGGCTGAACTGTTCGATCGCTCCACTAGGCCCATGACGCTCAACAGTCATGGCCTCCAAATGCTGGAAGCCGCGCACAACCTTGTGCGATCCGCTGACGACGTAATCGACGCCATCTCCGGCAAGGCGATCACCGGAACGTTCACGATCGGATCCGTCCGGTCCAGTGCATTGTCACTACTGCCTCGGGCGCTCGTCGCATTGAAGGCGGACTACCCCGAACTCAAGAGCAAGCTCCATGTCGCCAACAGCGACGAACTCCTGAACGACGTCGTGTCGGGACGGCTTGATTTGGCAATGGTGGCCGAGCACTCCGGGGTTCCCCCGGCGCTGAGATGGAGTCCCTTCATCAATGAACCCTTGTTCGTGATCGCCCCACCGGGCACGCTGCAGATGCCTGCGGCGGAAATGCTCTCGGCGCTCCCGTACGTGAGGTTCAACAGCAGGTTCCGCCTTGCCCAGTTGATCGATACCGAGATGGCAAGAAGCGGCATCGCTACGAACCCAATCGCGGAGATCGACACCATGACCGCGGTCGTCGCCTGCGTGGTCCACGGCCTCGGTGTCTCGGTCGCACCTTACAGCGCCCTGAAGGAGGCCCTTGGGGAGGTCGTATCCGCCCCGTTCGGAAACCCGCAGGTCTATCGGCGGATCGGGCTGATCGAGCGCCGCACGAGCACGCGGACGATCGTGATCGACCGACTGCACCAGCATCTCGTTGGCTTCAGCGGGGAGTATGGGGTAGCGCGCTAATGCCCATCCTGGGAATGGTTGCGGCGGTTCCGAGCCCAGGGAACATTGGGCTTGGTAACGAAGGTCCGGTTAGGGTCAAACTGAGCCGGTGGGCGTGGCCTTATGAAGGTCAGCTTACCCTATGGCTACGGAAGTTCGGCTTTCGTCTGCCTTGTGCCATAACGCCACGTTCGCCCTTTGGCATTGGTATGAGTTCCATTGCTCCAAGGACTACTCAGCGATAGCGGCCTCAACCGACGTCGGCGCCGTCATGTTTGTAATCCGCCGGACCGTACTCGTCGGCGTCAGGATATGCACTGGACGCTTGGCCCCAAGCAGAACAGGCCCGACCGCGACTCCCTGCCCCGTAACGGCCTTGAGAAAGTTGAAGGTGATGTTGGCTGCATCCAGGTTCGGCATCACCAGCAGGTTTTCTGCCCCGGTCAGGCGCGAGTTGGGGAACATGTGATCAAGAACACCCTTGTTGAGGGCCGCATCCCCGTGCATTTCACCCTCGACCCCAAGATCCGGGGCTTGGCCCTGGATCGGCTTCAGGGCTTCCCGCATCGTCACGGCCGAGGCCGTCTGGGGCGCTGCCGAGGCTCGAATGCGACAGCAGAGCGACCCGCGGCGTGACGCCGGCCATCGTCGCGGCTGCTGGCAATGGTCGGCGACCTCTGGCAACCAACCCTTGGTGATGCTGTGCCCGCCGAACTGTCCCGACCCCGGACAAGTGCGAACATTTCGTGACAGCCACCCACCTAAGTGAGGACACCGACAGCGGCGGCCCAAGCGTGCCCCCTTATTTCCCCAAGAAGAGGTATTGCGGCCAAACGGCTATGCGCGGGGTCACAATGATGCCCCCGGTCTGGATGATCAGCGACTGACAGTCCTTTGTCGTGCAGAAGTTGCTTGTGGCCACCATGATCCTTGGCAAAGCCATTCCTGGGAAGAGCTGGTTCAGGATATTGGCCACGTAGAGCGTGGTCCGTTCGGCATGCGCTCCAGGCAGTTTTGCGGCCACTTCGAGTTCGTTCGACAGCATGGCATTGCGTATGGCGGGAGAGATATCCCTCGTGCCACCTCCGATGATGTCGAACCGTGTGGTCCGGAGATTGGCGAGAGTCTGCCCACCATAAGCCTGAGCGCGGTGAAGCATGCTTTGGAAGAAACTCAGGCGCGAAGCCATCGCTTGTGCTTCGGCGGCCAACTGTGGCCCGATCTCCTCAGTTTCCTCTTTCAGCGCCTCGATCGCGCCGGGGTTTTGCGAAAGAACTGCCGCGCCCAGTGACGCTGCCGCAGGGCCCGACCTGGCAAACAATGCCCCCCCCTGGGGCATTGCCCTGAGGATCGCGCCGCGCGTGCCCAGGATCACCGCCGTGGTGGCGGCAATGGCCGTAACGGCCGTGTAGTAGTTCTGAACTCCCTTCAAAACCCGATCGGACGTTACGACGTCGTGGAATGTCCCGGACCCGCCCCAAACCCAGTGTTGGAGAACGCCCATGTCGGAGCCAGGGTTATAAGGCGCAACTCCCTCAGTGTACGAGCCCGGCGGAGCCGCCTGCGGCGGTGGAGGTGGAGGTTGGAAGGGTGGCGCAAGGCCGCTCCAGACACTGCCTCCACCTCCACCTCCACCGCCGCCGCGGTCGTCGCCGCCAATGTCGATCGGGATCTGGATGATGTCCCCACCACCCGCGCCATCGGGGCCGGAGGGGGCAGGACAAAGCTCGGGCCCGAGGCATCCGCCGTCGAGACCGAGAGGATCGACCCTGTCGACGACTCGCCCGCCGACATAGGCATAAGGGTTCGCGTCGCCGCCCCAGCCGTGGACCGTCAGCGGATCGGCGCTGACAAAGCGCTGGAGGTGGGGGCTGTAGTGCCGTGCGCCGAAGTAGATCAGCCCAGTCGCGACATCCTCCTCCTTTCCGGTGAAGTGGATGTCCTCGCGATGGGACTGCCATCGCGCTGGGCGGTAGTCGTAGTCGGTCGCGCCATAGGGCTGGTAGCCACGGTACTCGACGAGTTCGCTGGTATCCTTGTCGACCACGGCGCTCGTGGATCCGAGATGATCGTTGAACAGGAAGAAGACGTGGCGGTCGGATGAAGCCTGGGGCAGTCCCGCGGCATGCACGACCTTGCCGAAGCCTGCCAGGTACACATGCTGATGTTCGGCCGAGCCATCGTAATCGTTCGTGACCGCGTCATACGTGGTTCGGTCGAGCCGCAACGAGCCGAAGACGTCAACCACGTGGCGGTCGCCCGCCGCCGAACTCACGGTCCTGATAACGCGTTCGCCCCGTGAGTAGGCATTGCGCGTCCCGGCCGCCATGGATCCGGCGGGCGGGTTGGGATATCGCGGCATGCCCAGGAGGGACGCATAGTCCCAGCGCTGCACGCGCGCGAGCTGGTTCACCTCGTCCCAGTCGTAGAGGAACCGCTGCGAGCACCCCTGACCTGGCCCGAGGCATGGTGCCGTCCGTTCGAGATCGAGGGCGACGAGGTTGCCGGCGGCGTCGTGGAAGGCCGCGATCTCGCCCCCTCCGTTGGCCGCCGTGACGAGCTGGTTGGGCTTGCCCGAGGCATGCCCGACCGTCACGTTGCTCAGTCCCCGGTCGTAGATCGCCTGCGGCAGCTCGCTGTTCCCGAGGAGGTTGCCGAAGCCGTCGTAGGTATAGCTCAGGGTACCGGGGCGAGATGGCAGCGCTAGCTGCGGAACCGGAAGGGTGCTTCCGACCGCGATCTCGGAGTTGAAGGGGGAGACGAACGCATCGTTGCCATGGGACGCGATCGTCTGCGTGACGCGGTACTGTGCGTCACGCTTGATGTCGCCCAACTCCGTCGGCTTAGCGCCCGCCGGCCAGAACTGCGGATCGCGCAGGTCCTCGACCTGGGTGATGTTGCCGGCAAGGTCGTAATGGAACTTCTGGTTCACGAGCTCCGCCTGGAGCGTCGAGCCATCGCCCGGCGGAACGTAGCTACCCCCGGCTGCCCAGGGTCCCGCCGTCCGGGAGAGCTTGTAGGTCTCGAGGCGGCGGTACACGTCCGGGGTCATCTCGGCCAGCGTGCCGGCGACATCACCGAAGCGCAGGCGCGTGACGAATCCGTCCGCGTCCGCGCGGGCCTCGGTCAGCAGCGGCCCGTACGAGCTCTCGATCTTCGTGACCAAGCCGCGGGCCGAGTAGTGGGGCTGGAACTCGCTGACGCCGTTCACCAGCAGCTCGGGGGCGTCCGCGCCCGTGGATTGCTTCGTGCTCCGATCGAAGCCGTCGAAAGCCGTCCGGATCGCATATAGGTGGGCGGCGTAGCGGCTCGCCAGCAACGGCGAGGACGCACCGGGCTTCGCCATGCGGCGGGTCGCGGCAGCCGCGCGGCCGCGGCCGTCGAAGGCGAACCGCATCTCGCTGCCGCGATCCTGCACGGCGACCAGACGTCCCTTGGAAGCGAGGTCATAGGGCTGGTCGGGCAACTGCTTCGCATCGTAGATGTTGAAGACTTCCGTGCCGTCGCCGGTGGCGGGGTTTGGGGCGGTGTAGGACTCATGGGAGGTTTGGCAGGGGCTGTAATCCTCGTAGAGCAGCCGGCCCGCACGATCGTAGACCAGGTTCTTGCCGCACCCCCGCGCGTCCCGCGTTCCGACCAGGCGGCCGCTCTTATCGTAGGCATAGCGCCATGCCCGCATGGTCCCGACGGCGACCGTGTCGGCCGGGTCGTCCGTAAAAGCTGACGTCGTGTTCGGCTCCGCGTTCTCGACCATCCGTCCGAGCGAGTCGAAGCGGCTCCAGCGCAGGTAGCGCCGGATGGCCGTAACCTGCATCGGACCGGCCTCGGCGAAGCGCCGCTCCAGCGCGACAACCTCCCCGGTCGGCAGGTGTTCGAAGCGCGTGTCGGCGGGGGCGTTTCCCTCCTTTGTGCTGCGGATGATGCGGCCATGACCATCGCTCTCGAGCCGGGCGAAGGCGCCCGCGTGGGGACTCCCGGTCTTCACGTTCTCGGCATCCCAGACGTCCACCGTCAGTCCGTGGTGGTCGCGCCGCAGCAGAACCTCCCCCATGTTGCCGCGGCTGATGGCTCCCAATCGACCGAGCTCGTACGATGCCACCAGGGCCGCAGGCGCCCCGATCGTGCCCACGGGGAAGGCGCCGGGCGCTCCGTTGTAGAACCAGGGCCGGAACCAATGATCAGGCCTGCCGAGTAGATCGCGCGTGGGTCCGGGATCGGCGATCCAGGGGCCGGCGTCGCCGGCCCCTGGATCTGCCTGTGTGAGCGTCACAATCGGCTGCCCGAGGCTGTTCGCGTAGTGCCAGCTTTCCCGGTTGCCGGCGTCCGCCGACTGACGGGTGACCTTGACCCAATGGACCGGACCCTTGGGAACCGCCTCATATTCATAACTGACCTCCGGCAGGGTCGCCTGCGGGGTGGACGGGTCGGGTCCCTCGACCCCGGAGACGCGGCCGAGCAGGTCGTACCGGAAGATCGACCGCGACAGGCTTGGACTCGTCACGGACGTGAGCGCACCGAGCCCGCGGTCATAGTCGAGCATCGTCACCAGGGCGTCCTGCATCGCCCCGCAGCCGCTGACGAACCGCGTGCGTGACTGCGGCAGATCCATGTACGGTTGCGAATACGCGATGCGCTCGCACTGCCCGTCGGCCCCCTGGCTTTCAGTGACATTTCCATACGGGTCGTAGTCGAGGGTGAGGAGCGTGTGGGTCACGCCGTTGGTGGCGGCGCTGGCCGGCTCCGGCGCGATCGGGGTCGCCGAGCCGGACTCGTGCCAGCGCTCCAGGGGCAGCGCTCCGGACAGTGGTGCCTCGACCTTCCTCAGGCGGCCCGCGGGATCGAACGTGAACTGGACCTCCCGTGCGGGTCCGTCGGGTACGAGCGAAACGACCTGGCCTGTACCGTCATAGGCCGTGCGCTGCTTCGAGGGGCGATGGACCCCGGCACCCGCCACGAACTGCCAGTCGACATGGCTGAGGATCGGGCGATCGACCGGGACTGAGGTGGTCAGGACGACGCGCCCGTCATCCCACACATCGGTGAGGTTTCGCTCGCCGTCGTACGACTGCCGCTGCCTGAGGCGCACCGGCTCCGCGCGCAGCAGGACGGTGTCCGAGGTCGGCGGGAGCCGCGGGCCATGGTCGACGACGTTGATCGGCAATGGTTTTGGCGCTGGGACAAACGCCGCCGTGTCATAGAGGAAGGTGTTGACCTCCTGCGCATAGGTGAACACCTGCGGGGTGGCCGTGACGGAGCGATCATCGGCCCGGTAGGTGTAGCGCGTGGTCGAGGCATACTTGACGGGGTTGAGGTGCTCGACCTGGATCGGCAGGCCCTGCAAGGCGTCGCCCTTGTCGGTCTCCGGGTTCGCGCACGGCCGGCTCCGCGGCGTCTGGGGAAGCGCGGGCTCCCACCCGTCCGGGGCGAGGCAGCCGCCGAAGAGGAACTTGGTGTCGACGGAGTCGATGTCGACGGTGCTGCGGACCCGGCGGAATCCCCGGAAGCGCCCCCTCCAGGTGTCGAAGACCGGCTCGCGGTAGGCGAACGTGGTCTGGCTCCAGGTATCGTAGGGGCTGGGCGCGTTCGACTGGGTCGTGATGCGGGTTACCACCCGCAGAGGCATCGGCGAGTGGTAACGCCAGTCGCCCGTGTCAGGATCGTTTGGATCCTTGGGCCACACCGGAGCGGCGCCCGCCGCTCCGGCCTCAAGGCTCGCGACCGTGTCGTACCAGTACTCGGTGGTGGCGCCACCGCCATGGTTGATCCGCCGGAGGAGCCCCGGGGCCGGCCCGCCCCGCAGGCCTGGCCGGGTGACGCCTTGGCCTTCGGCGAAGTCGAACCCCTCGAGGTCGAAGAAGTACGCCTTGCTGGCGGACGGGTGGGGCACGCTGTTGATCAGCACGATGTCGTCGACGCCGTTGCCGTTCATGTCGGCGAACAGCAGCCGCCGAATGGGCTGCACGAACTGCGGGTTGTCGGGATAGAGATCCAGGCGGGCGTGGCGCAACGTCCGGCCGTCGAGGTTGAGGAAGACGTCGATCGCGGTCCCGGAGCTGGCCGAGATGAACGAGACCAAGTCGGCGCGGCCATCCCCGTTGACGTCGTGGAAGAAGATGTCATTGGCCCCGTTCTGGTACAGTCTGGGGAGGATGGGGTCCCCGGCGAAGCCTTTCAGGCGGACCTGCTTCAGGGCCGTCCCCGTTACGGGATTCCGGCCGGGCGGGGCCGTTGCGTCCTCGCAGCCGGTGTCCGGAATATCCTCGCATCCGAACGTCCCGTCGCCGCGGCCCGGCAGGTAGACGAAGTCGCCCGGATCGGCCGCTGGGTCGTGCGTGGTGACGTAATCGAGCAGCCCGTCGCCGTTCATGTCCGCCAGGGCGGCGTACCGCGGCGCGGGCCACTGCGACGAGGAGGCGTCCCCCACGCCCAGGGCGAGATTGCTGTCCACCTTTTTCGAGAAGGCCGCGACGGTTCCATCCACGTTCCGCAGCGAGAGCGTGGCCTCCGTTTTGATGGGTTTACCTATCTGGCTCGTGACGAGATGAATGGCATCGACGAGTCCGTCGCTGTCAAGGTCGCCGAGCAGATGGGGCGGAGGCAGCTTGGACGGCAGCGTGGGCGCACTGGGCGCGGTCGGTCCGGTTATCTTCCATTGCGGGGTACCGCCGACCGGCTGGTCCGGCACGATCCGCCGGAACTCCTTCGGGAAGCCGTCGTCGTAGGCTGCCGGCCCCCCTTTGCGCCGCAGGAACGTAAGCGGCCAGTGCTCGCCCCAGTACCCGAACGCCGTCAGTCCCTTCACCGGCGCGAAGGGGGAATCCTGGTTGAGGCCCAGCGCGGCACAGCTCATGTCTCTGTCACCGCTGACACCGTTCTGGGGCTTGTTCAGGAAGATGGGGTTCCCGGTGTAGTGCGACTGCACGATGTCGGCGAGCCCATCACGGTTGATGTCGATGAGCGCGACATCCTCCGCCCCGAGGAGGGGTTGATGACTGGGATGGGGGCAAGTCCACGGCAGGCGCAGCTCCTGTTGCCGGAAGCCGCCGAGAAGGATGCCGTCCTGGTAGGGCGGATAGTCCCTGAAATGCGCCTCCTCTGTGTAGTCGAACGTCGTGGGGGGCAGGTCGGCGCACGCGGTGTTGTCCTGGGGGAGCTGCCAAACATCCCGGTCATCCCCGATCGGCTGCTCGTGCACCCGTGTGCCGCATCGACCCCAGAGCTTGATGCCTGCCAGAAAGGGGCGTCCGCGCATCTTCATGTGCTCGGTGTGGTAGAGGAGCTCGTAGACGCGCACCCTCTGACGAGGCTCGTTCACGTCCCGGTCGCGGCTGGCGATCGCGATCCGCCTCAGGCGGGCGTCGGGCGCCCGCAGGGCCATCGGCGGCTGCACCTGCAACGGGATTCGCCGCTCATCGTAGTTCAGGTGGATGTGATGCGCGTACTCGTCGGTGCTGGTCAGGCTGCCCGCGGTTGGGGCGGTATAGTAGACGTCCTCCAAGCGGCCGCGGTCCTGGTCCTCGCCCGGGAGCTTGTGCTTCCAGACGTAGCGGACGACGTTGCGCGTGCCGGCCGCCGCGTCGGACTGGCCGACGATGTTCCAGCGCACGGCCCACTGGGATCGGCGATCCACATCGAGGGCGCGGTGATCGGCGGTCTGGGGCGGCACGCCGAATTCCGTGAAACCCCCATCTGGTTGAAGCACCCGCCAAGTGAGGGCGTCTGCCGACCTGAGCACCTTTGTCGAGGTGCGCTCGACCTGGAACCTGTAAAGCACCCATCCATCGGCCCAGGACGGGTTCCGGTCCGTGCGGCAATCGTCCGACGTGGAGATGGCTGGCGCCACCACCGTGCAGATCTCCGCCAACTGCGCGCCGGAGAGTTCGTAGTGATCGGACCCATCGAAGCGCGGGGGACGGCCTGCGATGCCGCGCAACTCGATCGCGGGGAGGCCCAACGACCATCCCTCGCCGGCCACGTCCGGCCCACGCGTGTGGACGTAATGGAGTCCGAGACTGGGCTGCACGCCGCCGCGGCCGGGCGGAAGCGCGAAGGGATAGGAGGCGGTGGCCGTGCCTGTGACCGAGTCCACGGTCCCGGAACCCGCGCCGCCGAAGGTCCCTTCGTCTCCGGTGATGGGGGCGCTGCCCATGATGTCGGCACGAACGGATGCGACGGTGCCTACCAGGCACACGAGCGCCCCGAGGGCGAGCTGCGTGAGAGCGGGTCGCGTGGAGCCCATCCCGCCTCCAGTCCAGGCGCTCAACGGTCAGGCACCCGGTCTTCGTCGGCTGAGGCTCAAGCTTACCACATTGTGCGCGACGAGACATGGTGGCCATGGGCTTCGCGGCGTTCATACCTCGCATGATCCAGCAGGATGTCGACCATGCTGTGATTGCGGATTACCCACGGGGTGTGCTGACCAGATGTTCGGCACAGGCGTTCGGGCAGATGGGTGAGCCTTATTGCTGTCTTTCCCACTGAAAGGTCCGGATCGGGTCAAACTCGGCCCTTAATCGCTGCCGTGTACAGGTCTGCTCGCCGCTAAAGTGCGGACGTTTGAGCTACGTCAGGGACATGCTGATGCTGCACTGGAAGCGGGTCCGGCGGGACGTCCGCGTCCCTGCCGGGGGCCGCTCCCATCCCGCCTATTTCGACGGCAGAGCGTGACCCAGCGTTAAATCAATCCGACATCTGCATGCGCCGCGGGCCGAGCTCCGGGAAGCATATTGCTTCAGGGTGTTGATCCACTGGGCCGCATGCTTAGAGTTCTTCCAGCTGGCCTTGTATTCGGCATAGACAAGCTCGGCGGCCTCGGCGAACGTCGGGATTCGAGCCTGTGCCTTGCGCTCGGCCAGGGGATCGCAACCCTCACGAGCCATTTTCCGATATGCCACGGCCTTCTCACGTGCGTCAGCGAGAGTGACCAGTGCAAGCCCTCCAAGACCGATATCGCGCCTTCTGCCGCGAACGACGGTGCGGAGGATCCAGCGCTTGGCCCCGGTGGGCTCAACGACAAGATAAAGACCATTGCCATCGGCGTATCGGCCCGGCTTGCTCAGCTGCCGAACACGGACTGCCGAAAGCGCCTTGTCTGGATGCCGCCCTGCCCGCTTCAACCTACGCCCCACAATCCAGCCCACAAACGTTACCGGATTGTACAGGACAGAATGAACAGCTTCGAACAGCCTCCAGCGCCTAAATTGCTAATATCTCTCAGGGATTTCGGACTGTATCGGACGGTATCGAACTGTTTGCAGGCGGACCCCCTCTCCGCCATTTCCCTCCAGAAGCCTGGTCCCAGCCTCAGATCCAAGCGCAGCTAGGATCCGTAACACTCTCCTGGTACAGAGAGGTGGTACAGAATGGCTCTCCCCATGGACCGTCTCTGGAAGTATCCCGCCCCTGGAATCTCCTTGCGCGAGTGGAGCCCTCTCGTCCACCGGCCGATCCTCGGAAGGGCGGTGGAGAAGAGCCGTTTCGGGGCCAGGGAACTGCAGGCCACCAAGACAATGCAGAGACAGGTTGCCGCCCCGGTCCAGGCCAAGTGGAGGCACAAACCCAGGACCGCCGCGACGTCCCTCGCTCACGATCGGATCCAGGTGCCCATAGAAGGAGCCGCCACCACGGCTGCCCACAGGGATGAGGCAGGTGCCATCGCGCGGCGGGCGTTCGGGTCCGATCAGGACCGCTTCGCCGCCCGGTCCGTTCCTTGCAAGCCGGACGTTTCCAAATGGCCCGATCTGAGCGCAGGAGGCCGTCATGAATGGCAATGAAAGAACAACCGGAGGCTTTCCGGTCTCAGCAGGCATCCTGTTCGGGCTCGGCCTCGGCGGGTTCTACGATGGCATCGTGCTGCATCAGATCCTGCAATGGCACCATATGCTCACCAGCGCCGGCTACCCGCCGGAGAGCGTAGAGAACCTAAAGGTGAACACCCTGTGGGACGGCCTCTTCCATGCGGGAACCTACGTCTTCACTGCCCTCGGACTTTGGATCCTGTGGCGTTATTCCCGCACCAACCATGTCCGGTGGTCGGGCAAGCTTCTGGCCGGCACGTTCCTGATGGGCTTCGGCCTCTTCAACCTCGTGGAGGGCATCATCGACCACCAGATCCTCGGCATCCATCACGTCAACGAGACGGCGCCGCGGGAGCAGTGGATCTACTGGGACATCGCATTCCTCGCCTGGGGTGCCGTGATGCTGATCGGCGGTTGGCTCCTGCTGCGGTCGGGTCGCAGGGAAACCGCTGACAGAGCCGCAGCCCCAAAACACCGTTCGACCTAACCGGTGCCACTACCGCCGGAACACGAGGCTGAGATTGTTGGCGGGCATCGGGATGCATTCCACGAGGTCGAGCCCGTGGGCGCGGGCATGCTCCGCCACCTCATCAAGATCGCGGACGCCCCACTCCGGGTTCCGCCGCCTGAGGTCCTGATCGAAGGCCTCATTGCTTGGAGCCGTGTGGGCACCGCTCTCCTTGTAGGCCCCGTAGAGATAGAGCACGCCTCCAGGCGGGAGCACCCGCGCTGCCCCAGCCAACAGCCCCAGTGTTGCCTTCCAGGGTGAGATGTGGACCATGTTGATGGCGACGACGGCGTCAGCCCCCGTGACCGGCCACTCCGGAGCGGCGGCATCGAGGGTGAGCGGCTCGAGAAGATTGGATAATCCCGAAGCGGCTCGATGGGCAGAGATGCTGTTCAGAGCCTGCTCGTCCTGGTCGGTGGGCTGCCATGTCAGGTGCGGCAACGCGGCGGCGAAATAGACGGCATGTTCCCCGGTCCCACTGCCAATCTCCAGAACCTTTCCGGCTGGAGCGAGGACACGTCTCAGGACGGTCAGGATCGGATCGCGGTTGCGCGCCACCGATGGTGACTCCAAAGCCTGGCTCGGGTTGTACGGGGTCGTCATCGCGGCCATTCCCTTCCGATCTGTATCAGAGCTGTCAAGTTCCCGCTCCGGACGCAGAGTGCCAAGTTCTCCCGTAGCGTAGTTCTACGTTGAGTGAGGGACAACAGTTCGAGTCACTGGCCGCTAGCTGGTTTGCAGGGCAGTTTCCGACGATTCCCACTCCAAGCCCTCTGCACCAGCGGCGGCGCATGAGGCGATCCGTTGTCGGACTGAACGGGCACAAGCCCGTCGAGACTGGCGACCGTCACCATCCCAATCTGGCCACCTTCGGCACGAGCCAATCCCGAAAGGCCTCCATTCCTTGGGTCAGGGCCCTGGACTTGAGCCACGTCAGCCAATAGGAGCCGGCCAAAACCTCGACCTCGAAAGGTTGCACGAGCCGCCCAGCCGCAAGAGCGCGCTGGAACATGCAGACCGGAACGAGAGCAACGCCCAGACCCTGCGCGGCAGCCTCCGCCATCGTCACGGAACTGTCGAACATCGGCCCGCGGATGGCAGGACATGGGGTCTCCGCCATCCCGAACCAGAGAGGCCATTCCTCAACACGGTACGAGCGCAGCAGAGTTTCACGTGCGAGATCCGAAGGATGGCGCAGGCGCTTGGCAGTCGCAGGCGCACAGATTGGCGAGAACGGTGTCGACAGGAGATGAACGGCTTCTGTTCCGTGCCATGATCCGTTGCCAAATCGGAGAGCGAGGTCCAGTCCATCGCCTGCCACATCGACCCGGTTGTTGTTGATCAGCAGGCGCAGGTCGATGAGGGGATGCCTGGCTCGGAACTCGTCCAGGTGCTGGAGCAACCATCCGTTCGCGAAAGTGCTGTTGCACCCGACCGTGACGACCTCCTCGATCTGGCCGTGTTCCAGCCGACCAAGGGTCGCACCGATCCGTTCAAACGCTTCCGTGAGCACAGGCACGAGCACCTGCCCTTCGTCCGTCAAAGCAAGACCTCGCGGCAGTCTGCGAAAAAGTGTGACGCCCAGCATTTCCTCAAGGCCTTTCACCTGATGGCTGATCGCGGCCTGCGTCACGCGCAATTCAAGCCCTGCACGGGTGAAGCTGAGATGCCGGGCGGAGGCTTCGAACGCCCGCAAAGCATTGAGGGGAAGATGCGGTCGGATCATGCCGAAGACCAAGTTTTTCTAATGGCTTCATCGAGAATTCCTCGTTTGTGGGAATCCGGTGCATTGGTCAAGTTCTGCCGGTCAATGGAGGAACTGCCATGATCACACGGCGATGGTTTGGAAGTCTTGCAGCCGCTTCCTTGTTCTTCGGCCCAGGGGTCCATGCCTCTGAGAGCGGCAGCCAGGATCGTCTCGTGCAGATCGTGAATGAAGCGATCCGGGCCGTCATGGAAGAGAACAAGGTGCCGGGCATGGCCGTGGCGGTCACGGTCCACGGCAAACGCCACTTCTTCAATTTCGGCGTTGCCTCGAGGGAGAGCGGGCAGAAAGTCACCGAGGATACGCTTTTTGAGATCGGTTCGATCAGTAAGACGTTCACTGCGACTCTCGCATCCTATGCGCAAGTGACGGGAGCCCTGTCATTTTCGGACAAGGCGAGCCGATATATGCCCGCTCTGGCGGGCAGCAGCTTCGACCAAGTCAGCCTTCTCGATCTCGGCACCTATGCGGCGGGTGGCCTGCCCTTGCAGTTTCCCGATGGCGTTACTGATCGGAACACGATGATCGCCTATTACCGAAGCTGGCGCCCGACCTATCCGGGCGGCACCCATCGGCAATACTCGAATCCCAGCATTGGTCTGTTCGGCCACCTCGCCGCCAGCAGCATGGGCAAGCCCTTCGACGACCTGATGGAACGCATGCTCTTCCCGGCGCTCGGCCTGAAACGGACTTACATCAGGGTCCCCCCGGACAGGATGGACGACTACGCCTACGGCTATTCCAAGGACGACAAGCCGATCCGGGTGACGCCTGGCATCTGGGACTCGGAAGCCTATGGCGTGAAGATATCGGCAGCCGACCTCATGCGCTTCGTCGAGGCGAATATGAATGGCTCGAGGTTGAACGAGACCATGCAACGCGCGATCGTGGCAACGCATACCGGATACTATAAAGTCGGGGAGATGATTCAGGGTCTGGGATGGGAGATGTATGCCTATCCGATGGATCTCGGCCGGCTGCTTGCGGGGAACTCCGTCCAGGTGATGTTCAAGCCTAATGAAGTCCGCAGGCTTTCGCCGCCACTGGCGCCTCAGGAAAATGTGCTGATCAACAAAACCGGATCGACAAACGGCTTCGGTGCCTATGTGGCTTTTCTGCCTGCCCAAAGTATCGGCATTGTGATGCTGGCGAACAAGAACCTCCCCGTCCCCGCCCGTGTGAAGGCCGCGCACCGGATCCTGACCGCGCTGGACAGCCAGTCCGGCGTGACGCGCCCGCACTGAGATCGCCCGCCTTTTGCAACTGTCCGAGAGGCGATGAAAGGTGCACGCCACGCGCATTGCATGCGCGTGGCGTGTCTGCGTGGTTTCTGAAGTGCGGGGATGCATGCCCGCGGGAGACGCCAGTTGGGACAATCGGCCCTATCGCATCGGGCCGGGCGGCCAGAACAATCCGTCGAGTTGCTCAGTAAGGACAGCTGATGAGACATATGGTTCAAATAGGGTTTGCTGCCCTCCTCACGCTGGCGGCAGTCATCCCGCCGGTCCAGGCCGTATCGGGGCGAGGCAGACTGGACAAGGGGCCGTTCGCGCCTGCCGAAATGATTCCGGAGAGACCCGCCCGCTGCCATGAGATCAAGGATGTGATCCAAAACGTTCCAAATCCGCCTGGATTGGATCGGGTCGACTTCAGCGCGGTCGGCGCTCTCAGCCTCGTGCACTTCGACGGGGTGCTCGCCTATATGGGAATCTGCACCGAGCCGGACGCGAAGGTCCTCTGTGTAACCTACAGTACGAACGACCTGAAGGTCGGCGATACCGTGATCATGACCGGAAGCTATCGCAAGATGGCTGCGAACTTTGTCATTCTTGATCCGTGTCTCACGAGTCGACCAGAGCCATAGATCACCGCCCGGAACAGCTTGGCACACAGTCCGAACGGCCGCTCTGACGAGATCGCCGCGAACTGCGTCGCGTCAGGAGGCAATGATCATGGCAATGGAGAAAGCTGCGATAGGGCTTGGCTGTTGGATTGTCCGGCGGATCAGTGGCTGTAAGAGGCACCCGGAGATGCGCCGTGTCCTGTTGACAGAGGATTCTTGCCTGTCCCGAGCAGAAAGACCAAGCTCAGGAACTGCGACGAGAAGGATGGTTCAAGCTCCACGACGGGTTCATTCTGTAGACGGGCGCTGTCGAAATCACGCGGCGGCGGAACTCGAACCGAATGCGACCCTGTGTGAGGAGCGGCCGTAACCCGCGCAGGATGTCGTCGCCAAGATCAAGCGTATCCCGCAGATCCGCCAGAAGTCGCTGTGCATGCTCGGTCCGGGCAGTCCCGGACGTGGTATTCGCGAGAGCCTCAATGTCCCGAAGCAAGGTGAGGAGACACGTATAGAAGCAGGCCACCTGCCGTGGAAGCGGGGGGTCGAGGCGATCGAGACGATCGGCCGTGCTTTCGTAGAGCGTCGCTGGCGGCAGGATCAGGACGGGGAGATTGCTCCCGACCTCCCCGTGTGCGATCCGTTCGAGGTCGGAGACGAGGTCATGCATCTCGATAGCCCGCAGGATGGCGGCGATCCCGCCGACCAGGGCGGAGGCGAGTCCCCGTCGACCCTGGCGGTTCCCCCCGACATGCAGGCTCCAAAGGCAGGCCAGGATCAGGCCACCTCCACCCAGCACCAGGGCTGCCATCGCGCTCATAGCATCTGCCTTCCGCCCCCGGCGCAGCATCATAGCACGAAGGTCACTTGCGGCCGCACCGTTGACGTTCACGGCACGATTTTCTACCTTTTCCAGGACAGGTCGAAGGGGATGGAGTCCCCCAAAACCGCCCATCCGGGCTGATGACTCCTGCCGCGTGGCGACATGCGGTGGGGATCAGCCATTAAACCCGCCGCCAGCGGGTTTTTTCACGCCGCCACGCACCCACTGGATCCGGCCACAGGCCGAGAGGAGAGGTGCAATGGAAAACGTCTGGCTGGATGCGCACGTCGTCGATAACCTGCTGGTCGCGGGTTACATGAGCCATTCTGCGCTCTGTAACCGTATCATAGGCCGCGCCACGGTCCGCCTCATGGAACTCGCGCCGTGTCAGGTCCTGGTGATCAAGCAATGATCGTCCCGCTCGGCCGGGGCAAAAGGGGGGCATGCCCATGATGTATCTCTATGTCATGGTGGGGAGCGCCCTCGGCGGCGGGGCGCGATATTGGTCCTCGGGCTTCGTCGCCACCCATTTCGGCGAGACATTCCCCTGGGGCACCCTCATCGTCAACGTCGTCGGTTCCTTCATCATCGGGTTCTTCGCGACGATTACGGGACCCGACGGCCGCCTGTTCGTCAGCACCGAGACCCGGCAGTTCGTCATGGTCGGCTTCTGCGGCGGCTACACCACCTTCTCGTCCTTCAGCGTCCAGACGCTCGCCCTGATCCGGGACGGCGAGGTCGGACGCGCCGGGGGCAATATCGTCCTCTCCTTCTTTCTGTGTCTGGTGGCGGTCTGGCTCGGCCATATCGCCGCTTCGTCCCTCAACCAGCTCAAAGGTGCCTGACCATGCAAATTCCCCGGAACGCGATGCTGCTGCGAATCTTCATCGGCGAGGACGACAAGTGCCAGGGCCGCCCACTCTACGAGGCCATTGTGCTGAAGGCTCGCGAGATGCACATGGCAGGTGCCACGATCCTGCGCGGTCCGATGGGCTTCGGGCATTCGAGCAGACTTCATACGACCAGGATCCTGCGCCTGTCCGAGGACCTTCCAATCGTGATTGAGATCGTCGACAGCCAGGAGAAGATCGATGGCTTCCTGCCCGCCCTGGACGAACTCATGGGAAGCGGGCTCGTCACCCTCGAGAAGGTGCAGGTGCTCCAGTACGGCACGGACGGCAACCTGACCGCCGGCACGCCTCCGACATCCGGCCCCAAGCCCTGATCCCATTCGTTCCGCAATGATGGAGAGGAGGATCGCCGTGGCGAGGTCGGCAGGACTCGTGCATATCTACGCATCCGTAAGCAATGCACTGAAGGGCTGGAGCTGGTCCGGATTTCCGAAGGTGGGCGCAAAGTTTGCTCGCATGGCCCGCCCGTACAGGTGCCTATGACATCTCTGCGATAGACTTGCGGAATCTTGCCAGAGAGAAGCTGAATAAGGCCGCGCCCAAAATCAGGAGCGCCAGGAATTGTGGCCAGACCACGGATAAGCCTGCGCCGCGATACAGGATGGCCTGCGCAAGCATGACAAAATAGGTTGTCGGGGCGATGAGCATAACATACTGGACAAGTTCCGGCATGCTCTCGCGCGGAGTTGTTCCGCCCGACAGCATCTCCAGCGGGATCATGACAAGGATGAGCAACATTCCAAATTGGGGCATGTTGCGAGCGACCGTGCCCAGGAAGATTCCCATCGATGTGGTGGCGAACAGATGTAGGAAGGCGCCGACCAGGAAAAGCGCAACGGAGCCTTCAATCGGAACCGCCAGAAGGCCCTGTACAATAAAAGCCAGCGAGAAGGCACAGGCTACGAGTACGACCAAGGCCATCGCCCATACCTTGCTCGCCATGATTTCAAGCGGCGTGACGGGCATGACGAGCAAATGCTCGATAGTGCCATGCTCACGCTCGCGGATCAGAGCGGCGCCGGTCAGTATGATCGACAACATAGTTACCTGATTGATAACCTCGATCACCGAACCGAACCAGGATTTCTCCAACTGCGGGTTGAACCGGGCCCGAAGAGCGAGGTCGACGGGAAGGATCGGCACGGAACGGTAACCCTCGGCAAAGGCGTTTATCTCGCCGTTCACGATAGCCTGTATATAGCCATTGCCCGTGAAGGCCTGACTCATGCGGGTCGCATCGACGTTAAGCTGAATCGCTGGCTGACGGCCGGCCAAAACATCTCGCTGGAAATTGGGTGGAATGTCGAGGGCGAAGGTATCCAGTCCAGCATCCATGCGAGCGTCCATCTCCGCCAGCGTAATCAATTCGGGCGGCAGAAACAATGGGGGATAGAAGGCACCGACAATGCGTGCCGACAGGGGTGAGCGATCCTCATCGACTATGGCGATGGGCGCCTTGTTCAGCGTCTCCGGCATCGCAGTGGCCCCGGCATAGACTGCGAACGTGAACGAATAGACGATGAGGAAAAGCATCATCGGATCGCGGGAAAGACTGCGCAGTTCCTTGATTCCAAGATTCAGGATGTTGGAAATGCGCATAAGTCAGGTCTCCTGCTTCTTCAGGAGCAGGACGCTTAGTCCTATGAGGACCGGCATGGCGATCAGCAGCGGCCAAAAGGAGCTCTGCAGATCGCCCAGACTTAGCGCCTTCGAGAAGGTTCCGCGGGAAATAGTCAAAAAATGCGTGGTCGGATAGATCCGGCCGATCAGGGCACCTGCACCTTCCAGCGAGGAAACCGGATCAATCATGCCAGAATATTGAACGGCAGGAATCAGAGTTGCGATGGCAGTGCCGAAGATTGCCGCGATCTGACTGCGCATGAATGACGAAATTAGAAGTCCCATCGCTGTCGCCGAGAAGGTGTAGACCAGTGCGCCCGCGGTTAAGGTCAGGAAGCTCCCATTGAGAGGTACATCAAAAACTGTGACAGCGAGCAGGGTCAGCAGCAGAAAATTGAGCATCGCAAGAGCGATATAGGGCAATTGCTTACCAAGCAGGAACTCTAGTTTGGTCACCGGCGTAACATAGAGATTGATGATCGAGCCAAGCTCTTTTTCGCGCACGACGCTAAGGGCGGCGAGCATGGCCGGAATGAGCAGCAGCAACAGCGGGATGACGGCCGGCACCATGGCCGGCAGGCTCTTGACGTCGGGATTATATCGGAAACGGGTTTCGATTGTTGCGAGACCTGCCATCGCCGTCTTACCGGCGAGCCATTGACTGTGCATGCCCTGAACATATCCACGCACGGTCTCGGCGCGCATTGGCATGGCGCCATCGATCCAAGCGCCGATCTCGACCTGTCGCCCGCGCGCGATATCACGTCCGAATCCCGGAGGAATTTCGAGCGCCAGCGTAAGCTCCCCCGCCCGCATACGCCGGTCGAGATCGTCATAGTCCTTGATCGGAGCTTGTTCGATGAAGTAGCGGGATCCAGCCAAGTTCAGCGTATAATCGCGGCTGGTCGTCGTCTGGTCCCGATCCAGAACCGCAAAGGACAGGTTCTCGACATCGAAGCTGATGCCATATCCTATGATGAACATCAGAATGATGCTGCCGAGAAGTGCCAGGGTCGCACGGATGGGATCGCGTCGCAGCTCAAGCGCTTCCAGCATGTTGTAGCTGAACATACGCCTGACACTGAAGAACCGGTTGGTCCTCCGAATCCTCGCAGGACTGGCTGGGATCGGCGTCGACGGAGCTGCTTTTTCCTCTACTGGCAGCAGTGGCAGCTGCAGCCCCGTCTCAGTGCGTGCCTCGACGCCTGCTCGATTTGCAGCAACGGCATCCTCCAGATAGCCGACAAACGCCTCCTCCAGGGATGTGGCGCCACGTTTCTGGACAAGGGCGGCGGGCGTATCGCTCACGAGGACGCGCCCCGCATGCATCAGAGAGATGCGGTCACAGCGCTCGGCCTCGTTCATGAAGTGAGTTGAGATGAAAATCGTGACGCCATCCTTGCGGGCGAGATCGATCATGATCCGCCAGAATGCGTCGCGCGCGATCGGATCGACACCCGAGGTCGGCTCGTCGAGAATCAACATCGCAGGCTCATGAATGGTTGCGACCGCCAGTGACAAGCGCTGCCGTTGACCGAGAGGCAGCTTGTCCGGCAAAATGTCCAGGACATCAGACAAATCGAACCGTCTTGCCATTTTCTCGATACGACCGGGAATAACGTCGTCCGGCACCTGGAACAACTTGGCGTGCAGCTCCATGTTCTGCCGAACCGTCAGCTCCGCGTACAACGAGAAGGATTGCGACATGTAGCCGACGCGCCGTCGGGTTCCGAGGTCCTGCGCATTAACGGGCTGCCCGAAGAGCCAGGCCCGTCCATCGCTCGCCTGAAGGAGCCCCGTCAACATTTTCATGGTCGTTGTCTTGCCGCAACCATTGGAGCCGAGAAATCCGAAGATCTCGCCACGTGGAATCTGAAAGCTCACATGGTCGACCGCCACGAAGTCGCCAAAGCGCATGGTCAGATCCTCAGCTTTAATAGCGATTTCCGCATCACTTTCAGAGCGCGGCACTATCTCTACCAATCTGTGATCGCGGCGCTTGTCCTCGGGCAATAATGCGATGAAGGCTTCCTCTAACGACGACGTCCCGGTTCGATCGCTCAGGTCTTGGGCGGTGCCGGTAGCCAACACGTGTCCTTCATCCATGGCCACGAGCCAGTCGAAACGTGCCGCCTCTTCCATGTAGGCAGTCGCCACCACCACGCTCATTCCAGGCCGATCGGACCGAATCCGATCAATTAACTCCCAGAACTGGCGGCGCGACAGGGGATCTACTCCAGTCGTCGGCTCGTCAAGGATCAAAAGGTCGGGATCATGGATAAGCGCACAGCACAGGCCGAGCTTCTGCTTCATTCCACCGGACAGCTTGCCCGCCGGACGGTCGACGAACGGTGCCAAACCGGTGCTCTCCACCAAAGCAGCAATTCGGCGCTTGCGTTCGGCCTGGTCCTGTCCGAACAGGCGGCCGAAGAAATCGATATTCTCAAATACCGAGAGCGTGCGATAGAGATTCTTGCCGAGCCCCTGGGGCATATAGGCGATGCGCGGGCACACATCCTGGCGGTGGCGCGCAAGGGCCATATCGCCACCGAGCACCTCGATCCTGCCAGTTTGCATGGCACGGGCCCCCGCCAGCACGGATAGCAGACTGGATTTTCCGACACCGTCGGGGCCGATTACGCCGACTGTACGGCCGGCCGGGAGATCAAGACTGATATGGTCGAGTGCGCGAGTCGCGCCATAAACGAGACTGACATCGCGGACCTGGGCAACGAAGGCTGAAGCTGCGCTGACCATGGCCCTTGTCACTTCAGAATATTCTGCAGATTGGACGGCCATTCGGCTGCTGGATCGATCTTGACGTACGCCACGCCGGGCAGACCAGTCTTCACATCGCGGATATATTTGCGCAATAGGTCGGGACCGATTCGCGCCTTGACCCGGAACATCAGTTTCTGCCGTTCGCTGGCTGTTTCGACCGTCTTTGGCGTGAACTGGGCGACATCTGCCACGAAAGAAGTCCTGGCTGGAACAACATACTGAGGCGCCGCGTCGAGGACGATCCGGGCCTCTGACCCGATCGCCACGCGCCCGGCCGCCTCCGTCGGCAGGAAAAAGGTCATGTAGACGTCACTGAGATCGACCATGTTGAGGACTCGGCCACCGGCTCCCAGGACCTCGCCGGGCTGAGCGACACGAAACTGCACCCGTCCGTCCCGCGGCGCCTGCAGGATACTGTCCCTGATATCGGCCTGAATTCGCTCGACCGTCGCTATTGCAGCGTCGACGGCCGCCTGCGCATTGATGACCTGGGCCTCAGCCGTACTGACAGCGGCATCCGCTGCCGCGACCTGAGCCTCGGCTGCGCTGACAGCCGCCTTCGCACTTTCGAAGCCGGCCCGGTCATCATCCAGCACCTGTTGCGAGGTCGTGCCCCGCGACGCGAGCTCCGTGGATCGAGCGAAACGCCTCTGTGCGGCATCTCGTTCGGCATCGCGCTGGGCTACCAAGGAGAGAGCGGCCTGTTTCTCGGCCTTGCGCTGCACCACCTGATGCCGTGCCGTCTCTACGCTCACGACGGCCTGCTGCCGCTGGGCTTCAGCCTGCTTGAGTTGAGCTTGAAGGGCATCGGTGTCCATTCGGGCGAGAACCTGACCCGCCTTGATAAAATCACCCTCGTCGACGAGAATCTCCCGGACGCGGCCTGCCGCCTTTGTCGCAATATCGATCTCGACGGCCTCGATGCGCCCGTTGCCACTTGCCAGACCTGCGGGCAATGCCTTTGGCTGGAGAAACCACCATGCCCCATAGATGGCCCCGGCGGCGGCCACGGCGGCCACAGTTCTGAGCAGCCACTTCTTCGACGTCATCATTGCTCAACCGATCCCACTTCCGGCAGGCTCGCAGACCTTCGGCCTCTCGCTTCAACGGGCTCCTCGTTCAAAAAGACAAGGCGCAGCCACACGAAATACAGCGTTAATCCATAAAGCAGATGAAGTGGAGTGGAAAGCTTGCGAGATGTTGTCCAAGTGTACGCGATGCCATTCCGCCCTGGTCGATGGCCGGCCACGGGTGTTACGGTGGAGCGAGGCCTTGCCGCGAAAGTGCCGCGGGGGCGTCAGGAAACGGGAGAGATCGATCTCGACCCCTTATTCTCATCTGACTGCCGTCGAACCATCATGGATTG
Organism: Microvirga sp. BF8; assembly: GCF_059888585.1. NCBI lineage: Bacteria > Pseudomonadati > Pseudomonadota > Alphaproteobacteria > Hyphomicrobiales > Methylobacteriaceae > Microvirga > Microvirga sp. BF8. The sequence continues at coordinate 3,817,747 of NZ_CM187619.1, forward strand.
AATTTTCTCCGCAAGATCCGTGACGCGATATGGCTTATAGAGGAGTTCGAACTGATCGACCTTGTCCACATTTTCGACATAGCCCGTCGTCAGCAGAACTTGCACATCGGGCCTCTCGTTACTGATATAATGCGCAAGGTCAACTCCGGTGACTTCTCCCGGCATACGAACATCGGACAGCACCAGTCGGACTTGGTCATTCGATTGCAGGACATGGACCGCTTCATCGCCGGTCTCAGCCTCGAGAACATCAAAGCCCAAGGAGCTGAGCGTTGATGTTGCAACTTGTCGGACCGATGCATTATCTTCGACAACAAGAGCTGTCTGTCCCGAGCCGAAAGGGCTGACTGGATCCGTTTGCGCGCTTGCCGGAATCTCGCTGCTCTCCTTTGCCCGCGGCAGGAAAATTCGAATTTCCGTTCCCTTATTGGGAGCGCTGTCAATCTCGATATGACCATGAGATTGCTGGACAAACCCATAGACCATGCTCAGTCCGAGCCCGGTTCCCCTGCCGCTTTCCTTTGTCGTAAAGAATGGTTCGAAGACTTTCTGAAGGACGTTCGGTGACATCCCGATGCCTGTGTCGTTGACTGCTAGAACCACAAACTCGCCAGGAGGATGGCTTTGTCCCTCCGCGACCGCTTGGTTTTCGACCGTGATAGTCAGGTCACCACCATCAGGCATCGCATCGCGGGCATTCACGGCGAGATTGAGAAGGGCTGCCTCAAGCTGCGCCCGGTCGACTGCGATAGGCCAAATATCCTGTGCCATCTGGAGATTTGCGTTGATGTGTTCTCCAAGAGTACGGCGCATGAGTTCCAGAAATCCGGGCATCAGCGTCGTCACATTGACCGTGGAGACCTGCAATGGCTGACGACGTGAAAATGCCAAGAGCCGGTAAGTAAGATCCGCGCAATGCTGAGCGCTATCGATAGCCATTCGAATCCGTCGTTCCGCCTTCTTGTTTCCCCTGAGGGTGTTCTGCAGAAGATCGAGATTTCCGATCACAACACTCAGCATATTGTTGAAGTCGTGAGCGATTCCTCCCGTCAGGCGCCCGATCGCCTCGAGCTTGCTGGTATGAAGCAGATCCTGCTCCATCTGCTTGCGCTCCGTGATATCGAACCACATGCCGAAAACTTCGCCAAATCCTCCATCTCCGTCGCGCATGAGAACCGTTTGATCGAGAAAGTGACGTTCCACGCCGTCGGCACAGAGCCAGCGGTATTCAAGCGTGACGCTACCTTCTTCTCTCAGGCGTTGAAGCTCCTTAAGCACTCGTTCCTTGTCGTCGGGGTTGAGACGGGAAGACCAGAGCTCCGGATCGTCGGCGAAGGATTCAGCCCGAAATCCCGTGATTCGCTCAATGCTCTCATTAGTGAACTGGAGCTGACGACTATCCCCACCTACAGTTGAAGTATAGAGTGCGATTGGGAGAGATTGAAGGACGATGGACTGATGCTCTTCGCGCCGCCGCAGCGCTTCCTCTGTCTTCAGCTTTTCGCTGCGAACCCGCAAGTTTTCCATGAGGAGTCGTCGCTCCTCTTCTCCCTGGCGCCGGATTTCCTCGGTCTTTCGGTACAGGTCCACGAAGATGTCGACCTTCGACTTCAGGATCAAGGGCTCGATGGGCTTGAAAACATAGTCGACAGCGCCGGCAGAGTAGCCACGGAATACGTGAAGGTCATCCTTGTTATAGGCTGTCAGGAATATGATCGGGACCCGAGACGAACGGGGCCGCTTGCGTATCAGGTCAGCCACTTCATATCCGTCGAGGCGAGGCATTTGCACGTCGAGCAGAATGACCGCAAAGTCATCCTGAAGCACATGGCGAAGCGCAGCCTCGCCCGAATCCGCCAGGACGATCTCTATTCCGGGAGTGTTGAGGATCTCTGCGACCGCTCTGAGATTCCGGGAGTCGTCGTCCACAACAAGAATCTTGGCAGAGACCAAGTCCTGGATCGTGCGCGTCGGTACCGGTAAAAGACTTGCCGAGCGCGACTCGTGAGGCTTGAACCGCTCTTTCATGATCTCGACCTGGATTGCGCTTCACCATTGGGGGCAGAATGCCCATCTGCGATGTGGGCACTTCGACCGAGTTGAACCCGGAGAACTGCGAGCAGTTGATCGATGTCGATGGGCTTCGAGACATAATCCGTTGCCCCAGCTTCGAGGCATTTTTCCCGGTCTCCCTTCATAGCCTTGGCCGTAACTGCGATAAGCGGCAGGTCGCGGTAGCGCTCAAGTTTGCGGATCTGGCGCATAGTCTCATAGCCGTCCATTTGGGGCATCATGATATCGACGAGAGCAAGGTCGATCCTGGGCATCGCTTTGAGCTTCTCGATCCCCTCCTCTCCATTCTCAGCGAACGCTACCGACATTCCCTGCTGCTCGAGAGCGCTCGTTAATGAAAAGATATTGCGCATATCGTCGTCGATGATCAGAACACTTCGTCCCTCCAAGGAACCGTCATTCCGGCGTTCGACAATTATCGGACTTTGCTCGGACACCAAATTGATAGCACGGTGCAGGAAGAGCGCAGTGTCACCGAGGAGCCGTTCCGACGAGCCCTCTCCCTTCACAATGACAGTTGCGGCAATCCGTTCGAGACGCCGCTCCTCTGTCCTGGTCAGATCCTTACCGGTATAGACAACGATCGGCAGCTCTTCGCCGCCTGGCGTCCTGCGAATGCGCTCAATCAGCTCAGCTCCTGAGATGTCCGGCAGTCCAAGGTCGACGATTGCACAATCGAAACGCCGGGCCTGGATCGCCTCCAGAGCGCCCTCGGCGGTCCCGACGGCCGTCACATCGACTTGATCATCGCGGACGAGTTCAGTGATGCTCATGCGTTGATTGTCGTCGTCTTCTACGAGGAGAAGCTTCTTGACCGGGCGATCGATGAATTCTTTCGTCCGGTTGAGGGCTCCCATGAGTGCGTCTCGGTCGACCGGCTTTTCTAGGAAGCCGAACGCCCCGGCTCTCAGACCGCGCTTCTTCTGGTCGTCCACCGAGATCACATGGATGGGAATATGGCGTGTTCGCGGGTCGTGCTTCAGAAGGTCGAGCAGCGCCCAGCCATCCATATCGGGGAGTCCAATATCAAGCGTAATCGCATGTGGCTTGTAGCGATGCGCAAGGGCTAGGGCAGCTGCCCCATCCATCGCGATGAGGCCTTTGAAACCTTCCTCGCGCGCAAGTTCGAGAAGCACCGAGGCAAACATGGCATCGTCTTCAATGATCAGAACGATACGATCCCCGGGAACGATTGAGTGTCGATCATCGAGAGATGCAGAAAGCGCCATGGCAGCGGGGGGCTGACGGAGAATGGACGAGCTCATGTCATTGGCATTCGTCGGCTCCCCTTCGGCGCTTACGCCAATTTGCGTACCGGACGATGCAGCAGGCACTATATGATTTGCAGGCGGCTTTATCGGAAGGAACAGAGTGAATGTCGCGCCCTTTCCCAGCGCGCTCGACACGACGATCTCGCCTCCGAGCAGGCGTGCAATCTCGCGGCTGATGGAGAGTCCAAGTCCCGTTCCACCGTATTTGCGGCTCGTGGTGCCGTCGGCTTGCTGGAAGGCTTCGAAGATAATTCGCTGCTTCTCCTTTGGAATACCGATGCCTGTATCGGTCACGGACAAGGCTATCCATTCGCTTCCCGCCCGCAATGGCGAGCCCTCTGCCGAGCCGATTTGGAGGGTGACTCCCCCTTGCTCGGTAAATTTGAAAGCGTTTGAAAGGAGATTTCTAAGCACCTGCTGGAGACGCTTTGTATCCGTCTGGATCGCTGGTGGGAGACTGGGATCGACCTCGATATGAAAATCGAGACTTCTCTCCTCAGCGATTTGGCGAAATGTCCGATCCATGTGGTCAACGAGATCCTTGAGGTCAACGCTGGAAATCTCCAGACTGACAGTTCCAGATTCTATCTTCGACAGATCGAGAATATCGTTGATCAAAGAAAGCAGATCGGATCCCGCTGCATGAATCGTCCTGGCAAACTCGCACTGTTTGTCCGACAGATTTCCTTCCGAATTCTCTGTTAGGAGTTTCGAAAGGATGAGGAGGGAGTTTAGAGGGGTCCGAAGCTCGTGACTCATATTCGCGAGAAACTGTGACTTGTAACGTGATGTAAGCGCAAGTTGCTCGGCCTTCTCCTCCAAAGCGGTCTTCGCAATAGAAACCTCTTGGTTCTTGACCTCAACTTCCCGCTTCTGCAACTCAAGAAGGCGCGCCTTCTCTTCCAACTCTTCGTTCGTCTTCTGCAATGTATCCTGCTGCTGGCGGAGAAGCTCTTCGGACTGGCGCAGGGTCGCAGCCTGCTGCTCCAGCCGATCATTAGTCTTCTTCAATTCCTCCTGTTGGCTCTGTAGCTCCGTCGTCAAGAGTTGGGACTGCTTCAGCAGGCCCTCGGTGCGCATATTTGCAGCAATCGTATTTAGGACGATGCCGATCGATTCCGTCAGCTGATCCAGAAAAGACTGGTGAGTTTCTGAGAAGCGATTGAACGAAGCAAGCTCGATGACGGCCTTCACCTCCTGCTCGAAGAGGACCGGCAGCACGATAATGTTGAGAGGAGTCGCCTCGCCGAGAGCTGAGCTGATCTTCACGTAGTCGCCCGGCACATTGGTCAGAAGAATCCGGTTCTTCTCGTAGGCGACCTGTCCGACAATTCCCTCCCGCAGGCGGAAGCGGTTCGCGAGATGCTTTCGTTCTGTGAAAGCGTAGGATGCCACAAGCTCGAGAACTGGTTCGCTGTCGTCTGTCTCCACCGTATAGAATACACCATGTTGTGCATTCACGAGCTGCGCAATCTCTGACAGGATCATATTGGAGACAGTCGAGAGATCCCGTTCCCCTTGCAGCATTCGAGTGAATTTCGCGAGGTTAGTCTTCAGCCAATCCTGCTCCGCATTCTTCAGTGTCGTATCGCGCAGATTGCGGATCATTTCGTTGATATAGTCCTTCAACGCCGCCACCTCGCCCGAGGCCTCGACGGTGATCGACCGCGTCAGGTCACCTTTCGTAACCGCGGTAGCCACGTCCGCAATGGCGCGGACCTGAGTCGTGAGATTCGCTGCCAGCTGATTCACATTGTCCGTTAGATCCCGCCATAGACCTGCAGCGCCAGGAACCCTTGCCTGCCCACCGAGCTTGCCTTCGACCCCCACCTCCCGGGCGACATTCGTCACTTGGTCGGCAAAGGTCGCTAGCGTATCGATCATTTCGTTTATTGTGTCGGCCAGCGCCGCTATCTCTCCTTTGGCATCCACAGTCAGCTTTCGCTTGAGGTCGCCTTCGGCGACTGCGGTGACGACACTGGCGATCCCCCGAACCTGACCTGTGAGGTTGTTCGCCATCATGTTGACGTTGTCTGTCAAATCCTCCCAGACGCCGGCAACGCCTCGTACTTGTGCCTGACCTCCAAGCTTCCCTTCGATACCGACTTCACGTGCGACACGCGTCACTTCGGAGGCGAAGGAGTTGAGCTGGTCCACCATGGTGTTGATGGTGGATTTCAGTTCCAGGATTTCTCCGCGGACATCGACGGTGATCTTCTTCGACAGGTCACCGTTCGCGACCGCGGTCGTCACCTCGGCGATGTTGCGCACCTGGCCGGTGAGGTTCGCCGCCATCAGGTTGACGTTGTCGGTGAGGTCTTTCCAGGTCCCGGCAACACCCTCGACCCGCGCCTGACCGCCGAGCTTGCCCTCAGATCCCACCTCTCGCGCGACACGCGTCACTTCGGAGGCGAAGGAGTTGAGCTGGTCCACCATGGTGTTGATGGTGGATTTCAGTTCCAGGATTTCTCCGCGGACATCGACGGTGATCTTCTTCGACAGGTCACCGTTCGCGACCGCGGTCGTCACCTCGGCGATGTTGCGCACTTGGCCGGTGAGGTTCGCCGCCATCAGGTTGACGTTGTCGGTGAGGTCTTTCCAGGTCCCGGCAACACCCTCGACCCGCGCCTGACCGCCGAGCTTGCCCTCAGATCCCACCTCTCGCGCGACACGCGTCACTTCGGAGGCGAAGGAGTTGAGCTGGTCCACCATGGTGTTGATGGTGGATTTCAGCTCCAGGATCTCACCTTCGACGGCAACGGTGATCTTCTTCGACAGGTCGCCGTTCGCGACCGCGGTCGTCACCTCGGCGATGTTGCGGACTTGCGCCGTGAGATTTGCTGCCATCATGTTGACGTTGTCGGTAAGGTCCTTCCAGACCCCACCGACCCCGCGCACTTGTGCCTGACCGCCGAGCTTGCCTTCTGTGCCTACCTCGCGCGCGACGCGCGTCACCTCTCCCGCAAACGAATTGAGTTGATCCACCATGGTGTTGATGGTGGATTTCAGCTCCAGAATCTCACCCTTCACATCGACGGTAATCTTCTTCGACAGGTCGCCGTTCGCGACCGCGGTCGTCACCTCGGCGATGTTGCGCACTTGGCCGGTGAGGTTGGCCGCCATCAGGTTGACGTTTTCCGTGAGATCGCGCCATACGCCGCCGACGCCTTCTACGCGCGCTTGGCCGCCGAGCTTTCCCTCGGTACCCACCTCGCGCGCAACGCGTGTCACTTCCGAGGCGAAGGAGTTCAATTGATCGACCATGGTGTTGATGGTGGACTTCAGGGCGAGGATCTCGCCCTTCACATCGACCGTGATTTTCTTCGACAAGTCACCGCGGGCAACCGCGGTCGTTACCTCGGCGATGTTGCGCACTTGGCCGGTAAGATTCTCTGCCATCATGTTGACATTGTCGGTGAGGTCCTTCCAGACCCCGCCGACCCCGCGCACCTGTGCCTGGCCGCCAAGCTTACCCTCGGATCCCACTTCCTTGGCGACGCGAGTCACTTCCGAGGCGAAGGAGTTGAGCTGATCCACCATGGTGTTGATGGTATCTTTCAGCTCCAGGATCTCACCCTTCACATCGACGGTAATCTTCTTCGACAGGTCGCCGTTCGCGACCGCGGTCGTCACCTCGGCGATGTTGCGCACCTGGCCGGTGAGGTTCGCCGCCATCAGGTTGACGTTGTCGGTAAGGTCCTTCCAAGTGCCGGCAACACCCTTGACCTTTGCTTGGCCGCCGAGCTTACCCTCAGATCCCACCTCTCGCGCGACGCGCGTCACTTCTGCCGCAAAACTTCCGAGCTGGCCAACCATCGTGTTGACGACCTTACCGATCCGCAGAAATTCGCCCCGCAGGGGGCGTCCATCGGTTTCCAGCTCAATAGCCTGACCGAGATCACCCTTGGCCACAGCGCCAATAACGCGCGCCACCTCGATGGTAGGCTGTACGATATCGCCAATCATGGCATTGACAGAGTTGATACACTCGTCCCAGCAGCCTGTCGCCCCAGCGAGTCGGCCTCGCTCGCCGATCCGGCCCTCCTTTCCGACAACTTTTGCCACCCGGTCGAGTTCATTGGCGAGACCTTGGTTCAGGTCGGCAATGTCGTTGAACGCTTCGGCAATCTCGCCATCGATGCCGATCAAGTCAGTCGGCAGCCGGACGGAGAAGTCGCCTTTACGGAAAGCGCGCAAGGCCTTGAGAAGCAGCCTGTCGTCAAGCTGCGGAGCGAAAGGTTCGACTTCAGGCATAGGCCCCTCGTGATATTATTTCAAATTGGTACAGCCCGGATCCTAAATGCGCTTCAATGGTCTCGTCGACTTCCCCGTGCGGATACCGGCGAAACATAACGGACAAAGGACGAAATGGTTCCGCTCAAATGAACGTTATGGGCGCAGGAGTGATACGCCAATAACACCGGATCCATACTGTTATAGAAACCGGCGAAGGGGGCTGATCCTGCTCTAGGGACCTGCTCAGCTCCCAGCATGTCTCGCTGCGATGTCTGCATCGATTCACGAAGCGAGTTCAGCGACATTCCCGTCACTCGCTTCATCCTGGCCCTGCTATCCAACCTCAGGACATAAAAAGCCCCACCAAATGGCGGGGCTTTTCTTCTTCAGGAGAGTGCTCCGAGGTTGGACATTAGCAACGCTCACCCTTCAAGATCGGGGCTTTCCATGAGGATTTCGCGCTTTCCGGCGTGATTGGCCGGGCCGACGATGCCCTCCTTCTCCATCCGCTCCATGAGCGAGGCGGCGCGGTTGTAGCCGATCTGCAGCCGGCGCTGGATGTACGACGTCGACGCCTTCTTGTGCCGGACGACGATGGAGACAGCCTGGTCATAGAGATCTGCCGATCCGAAACTCAAGTCCTCATCTTCGGGCGCATAAGCTTCCTCTGCATCGACCTCCGTTTCGTCCTCTGCTGTGACGGCCTCAAGATAGACTGGCTTGCCCTGGCGTTTGAGGTGGGCGACGACCTTCTCGACCTCCTCGTCGGAGCAGAACGGCCCGTGCACGCGGGTGATGCGCCCACCGCCGGCCATGTAGAGCATGTCGCCCTGGCCGAGGAGCTGCTCGGCGCCCATCTCGCCGAGGATCGTGCGTGAGTCGATCTTCGAGGTCACCTGGAACGAGATCCGCGTCGGGAAATTCGCCTTGATCGTGCCGGTGATCACGTCCACCGACGGCCGCTGGGTGGCCAGGATGACATGGATGCCCGCCGCCCGGGCCATCTGCGCCAGGCGCTGGATGGCGCCCTCGATCTCCTTGCCCGCCACCATCATCAGGTCGGCCATCTCGTCGACGATGACGACGATGTAGGGCAAGGGCTCGAGGTCCATGACCTCGTCCTCGTAGACCGCCTGGCCGGTCTCGCGGTCGAAGCCCGTCTGCACCGTGCGGGTGATGACCTCGCCCCGGGCCTTGGCCTCCGAGACCCGGGCATTGAAGCCGTCGATGTTGCGCACGCCCAGCTTCGACATCTTCTTGTAGCGGTCCTCCATCTCCCGAACCGCCCAGCGTAAAGCAATGATCGCTTTCTTCGGGTCCGTCACGACGGGCGTGAGAAGATGCGGGATGCCGTCGTAGACCGAGAGCTCGAGCATCTTCGGATCGACCATGATCAGCCGGCATTCCTCGGGGCGGAACCGGTACAACAACGACAGGATCATGGTGTTGATGGCGACCGACTTGCCCGAGCCTGTGGTGCCGGCGACGAGCAGGTGCGGCATGCGCGCCAGGTCGGCGATCACCGGCTCGCCGCCGATCGTCTTGCCCAGGCACAGCGGCAATTTATGCTGCGAGATCTCGAAATCCTGGCTCGCCAGCAGTTCGCGCAGAAACACGGTTTCGCGCTTGTGGTTCGGCAATTCGATGCCGATGGCGTTGCGGCCGGGAATGACGGCAACACGGGCCGACGTTGCGCTCATGGAGCGGGCAATATCATCCGATAAGGCCATAACACGCGACGACTTTGTCCCCGGTGCCGGCTCCAGCTCGTAGAGCGTTACCACGGGACCAGGATGGACATGAATCACATCCCCTTTCACGCCGAAATCGCGGATGATCTTCTCAAGCCGACCGGCTGTCTCTTCGAGAATGTCCTCGGCCATGATTGGCTCTTGGCGCTCAGGCGGCATTGCAAGGTAGCCAAGCGCCGGCAGTTCATAGCAATCCGTGATGGCAGCAAGGGCGCTCGGACTGGAACCATCTTTCGCCGAAGCGAGAGCAGCGCTGGTAGGACGCTCCTCTAGGAGCGGCGTGCGAGAACCTGACTCGAGAAGAGCCTCAAGGTGTGCTGCTCCAAAGTCTTCAACAGGATCGGCTCCCACGGTCGGAGCCGCTTCGGGAACTGCAACCGCGCATTGAGCCTTCTTAGTCCTGCTGATTGAGGGCGCAAGGACCAGATCGGCATAGAGAGCCAGATATCCCTGGTCAATCGGCTCACTCTCGTGTTCTTCGAGGCAGGAACCGTTCCGGTCCCCTTGCATCGAAAGCTGAATCCCCCTTGCTGGAGGAGCCGCCGAAACACCGCTGGTCCTGTAGAAACTGTAGTGCCAATCTGAATAGACAACTTGGGGAGAAACGAACAGGACCTCGTTGTCCATAGTCTCCGCCTCGAGCCCAGATGGGCTGCGAACAGCCTCCTGCGACACGTCCGCTACATCCTGGACAGAAGTTGTGTCGGCTGGGACTTCATCGATAGATGCGTTGACATCACTGACCTGGCAGACGGGCTCCAATTTCATTGAATCGGTAGCCGCGTTGGCATCTCGGAACGTTTCGTCCAGAGGTGCAGGATAAGTCGCCAGTAGTGTCGCCATTTGCTTCCGTACAGCTGGTTCTTCCTCTCCCGGGGAGTGATGATCTACCTGAACCTTGATCGATTCACCGTTCGACTTTGCGCGGACGGGTGGCATGGACGATTGCGTCGTGCGTTCGACCGCATTCTCCGGTCGGCTGCTTCCCCGAAGAAATCTGTCTGGGGTGCGCGTACATGTAGCACCAGCAACCACAAAGGCCTGCCACCAGGCTGGCTGAACTGTGGGCGTCTGCGCAGCTGGAGAGTTGGGCACCGCTTCCGGCAGGTGGGCGCCGGCACTTCGTTGCCGCGGCGCCTCCATATGCCGGGACGGCTGTGTCACCTCGTCTCGCATGACGCGAACCGGGGCGCGACCGAGCCTGGAACCGGCGGCTTCAGGCTCATGAGTGTCTTGAAGGTGTGATTGTGCAAACGGGGTAGGTCTGGTCGGACGCATCTGATCTACGAAATTTGGAGACTCTCGCCTCACGATGGACGTTGATGCGCAATGTGGGTCGGACAGGTAAAGAGAGGGTTAGGCTGCAGCGAGACAGGGCCTTTTCCGAGCCACTGAATCGAAGGAATTGTCCATGAACGCAAGGAACTAGCAGGCATTTGCCGTTGTCTAAAAATCTTCTGTGATTGGATACCTTCCGCAACGGCATGGCTCGCCGTTCCAGGGGCCGTCCGAACGAAGTTCGGCTGATTCTTCGAAATTCGGATTTGGCAAGACATCGATTCACGCGGTGGTGATTAAACGGTTAATTGCTGTGGCAACACGACGTGCTGGGCACGTCAACGCCCTAATTCAGGCGATATCACTGCCTGCTTGGCGTTTCCGCTGCAGCTGCTTCCGAAGCTTGCCGGTCAAAAAGCCTGTACCCATCGAAGGGTATAGAACGGGCCACCAGAGCCGGTTCTATTCTCGGCACAACGGGGAAAGTGGGCGGGCTCGGTAAGCGTGCCGCGCACATTATGTATAATCCGGACATCACTGCGACATGTATAATCCGGACATCACTGCGACACGCGTCGCCCGATCTCTGCAAGTGTCGCTCCCTTGACCGGTATCGACGACCTTTGCTTGAGGAGAAGCGCATCATGCCGGCAGAGCACGTCATCCACAGTGGAGCATCGAACTTGGCGGCGTTCCGTCCTCTGGCCACTTTGGCATAGTACATCGTAATCCGCACCGTGCGGACACAGCCCTTGATTGGCCGTGTGGGGAACGTGCGGCGGCCCCTCTCTAGCCTGCGATCGAGGGCGGACGGCTTCAGCAGACATAGCTAACCCTTACCGCGACAAGCCTTCCGACATTGCCCTGTTTATACTGTTACCTAGCACTGCAGTCTGGAATATTAGAACAATATAGGAACGGACGTAATTTTTGTGGCGTCAAACTGGGATGCGGGAACTGTTTTCCCTCAAAAGGCATATAGAGTGCGGTAAAATCCGATCGAAGTGGAAAAGCTACTTCGCTTCACGAGCATTTGGAGACGAGCGATGATCAAGTCGGCTCTCCTTATCGGCACCGCTTGCATGGCGGTCACCCTCGGCACCGTTCAGGATGCGCAGGCCCAGCCTCGGTTCCGAGGAGGCGGATTTCATCCCGGCGGCGGATTCTACCGGGGCGGATTCGGCGGCTGGAGGGGCGGCTATTATGGCGGCTACGGTTATCACCGCGGCGGATGGGGAGGCGGTGGAGCACTTGCCGGCGGTCTGATCGGAGGCGCTATCCTGGGCGGTCTTGTAAGCGCAGCAGCAACCCCCGCGTATGCGTATCCCTATGGGGGCTATCCCTATTACGGGGCATATTCCTACGGCTATCCTTATGGCGGAACCTACTACCGCACAGCCTACTCCTATCCGTATTATGGCTACGGCTACGGTTATACGCCGTATGCTTATTCCTATCCCACCTATGCCTATCCACGCTACGGGTACCGCTACGCGTATCCTGTCGCAAATTATTACCCGGGCGGTTACTACAGACGTTATCCGGCGTACCGTGTCCGCACCGTTTATCGGGCACGCCCGGTCTACGGCAGAGTACGGCCGATCGCATCGGTTCGTACGGTCGGCTCGATCCGTACAGTAAGACCGGTCGCACATCGTCCAATGCGCGCGCGTGTGAGGTGACGTGTTCGCACATCGAGCCGCGGGCGTAACGCAGTCGCTAGGATAAGAGGGCCATTTCAACGCTTGCCGCGACTTCAAGCAGCCGTCGATCTTGGCCATTGCGCGCCATGAGCATCAAGCCAACGGGCCGCAACGTGTTGGGAATTGGCAGCGAGATCGCCGTGAGATCGAACTGATTTCCAGGCGTCGTGTTGCGTAGGATCAAGGTATCCGCTCTATTGTAGAGCTTCTCCTCGGCCACGAGCGGGGCCATAAGAGGTGCTGTGATGGCCGTCGTCGGCAAGGCGAGCACATCGAACGGCACGAGGCGCTTGTCCATTGCCGCTACCAAGTCGCTACGCTTCCGTATCATCCGGATATAGGATGGGGCTGATACGCTTCGCCTCAAGGCGATCCACTTTTGCACCCGAGGGTCAATTTTGTCGCCTCGTGACTCGATCCATTCCGCATGGATGGCAGCAGCCTCGACCGATGCAATTGACGCATCCGAGGTAGCCTCGGCCATTTGTTCGAAGAGGTCCTCCAGGTCACATTCGACAATGCGCGCTCCGGCGGCTGACAACTTGCACAAGCACTCCTCGAAGGCGTCTCCTACTAGCGCCTCGGTCTGCGAGAAAAGGCGACCTCGTGGTATGCCGATACGCATGGCATGGATCGCAAATGGCTCCAGCGGAAGCGGCTCCTCACCTGCCATGATGGCGTCGGCCGCCGCGCAATCGGATACAGTCCGTGAAAGCGGTCCGACCGAATCGAGACTGTACGACAGTGGAAATGCACCGCCGATTGGTATGCGTCGTGCCGTTGGCTTGAAACCCACAACGCCATTGAAGGCAGCGGGGATGCGAACCGAACCACCGGTGTCGCTGCCGATGGAGACGTCACTCGTTCCTTCTGCAACCGCCACACCGGCTCCGGAAGACGAACCGCCGGGAATGCGATCAGGATCCGTCGCATTGCCAGGGGTTCCAAAATGCGGATTGAGTCCAATTCCCGAGAATGCGAATTCCACCATATTCGTCTTGCCGAGAACGATGGCACCTGCCTGGCGCAATCGCCGGACGATAATAGCGTCTTGCTCAGCGGGAGCATGATCTCTAAAAGCAATGGATCCTGCGGTCGTGGCCTCGCCTGCTACATCAAAAAGATCCTTGATCGAGGCAATGACCCCATCGAGGGGCCCTAAGGTCAAGCCATCGCGCCTTCGGGCATCTGCGGCATTGGCGGCCGAGCGTGCAGCATCTTTGTAGATTTTCAGATAGACGCGCTCATCGTGGGCACGGCTTTCCAAACGTTCGAGAATTGCCTCGAGCCTGTCGCGAACGCTCATCGTCACTATCAGTCTATCCCGGGAAGAACGCTCGGCATCGCGGATGCAGAGCACTATGCTTGTCTAGTATGCAGCAAGCTCACCGCACTGTCACGCCGCGCCTCACATCTCAGTTCGGCCATCGCATGAGAGCCTCGACGCGCCGGTTGCGCCGCCGCTCGATGGGCGTTGTAATTATCTCGTTTGATTGGCGGGCCTTTTCCAGTTCTTCGACCAACCTTCGGGCGACGACGCTTTCCTGACCCGGGTGAAGATTACAGGGGTCCATATAGAAGAATCCGTGCTCAATCTCATGATCACGGACCACAATCGGTGTCGGTCCGGATGAGAGCGCATCGGCCAAGTCCCAAGCGGTGATATGTGCCTCCTGCGGCTCGACGAAAACCTTGAGACGATCGAGCGGGTTGTGGGTGGGATCGGGCTCGATCACGGCTGTCACACCCGGGCGACCGTCGAGCGTGTCGCGCCAAAGTCTGAGATAGCCATCCTCCCGCGCACGAATGGCAACGTGATCGCGCTTGTCCCACGCCTCGAGCGCGGCAATGGTGCCGGCCATGCCCTCCTTGCCGATCTTCATGCCGCGGCCGATTCCCGAATTCTGGAGATAGGCGGCCCGGACGAGTTCCGTCCTCCCGGCGACAATGCCCCCCGTAGGACCTCCCAAAAACTTGTGCGAGGAATAGAGGGCGATATCCGCGCCCATGGCAAGGAATCCCTTAAGATCGTACTCCGACGCCGCATCGACGATCACTGGGACCCCCCGGCCGTGGCAGACAGCGACGAATTCATCGAGCGGGATCAGGCCATACTGCACCGTATGGTGCGACACCACGTAGATTGCGGCTGCCGTCATATCGGTGATTGCGCCGTCGAGTTGATACGCATGTGCCGAGGTGGCCTGGCCAACAGGAACGACCTTTGCGCCAGAGAGCCGGATCCCCTGCTCTACGGGAGCGCCATAGCTCACCATATGGCCGGTCTGAATCAGGACTTCGTTCTTGAGCCCTGTGGTCTCTGGCAGACGCTCGATTGCGGCAAGGTTTGGACCCGTCATTGCGCCAGCAACGGCCAAAGTAATTCCCGCAGAACAAGAGGCAGTCACAAAGCCGGCTTCACTGTTGCACAATTTCGCAATGACTTGGCTTGCCCTCTTTTGCAGATCGTCGATTTCCACGAACTGCGGAAGAATGGCTGCAACGGCGTCGATGGCTTCAGGAACCACGATCGAAGCTCCGAGTGACGTCATGGTCCCCGAAACGTTGATGACCTGGCGAAGGCCAAGCTCGCGGCGAATGTCGTGCTGGTCCATGAAGTAAGTCCTTTTTTAGCGGGAGCGCCGGGGATCTATTCCATTATTCAGGAAGTTACTTTATTGTAATGGGACCCTTTTGATGCCCCAGGATGCCAGGAGTTGCGACCGTGGATGCCAAGACGCCAACTGGAACGCGCTTCTCCGCCGGCACCAAGCATATTCGCGGCGCCCGCGTGAGCGGCATCGACCGCGCGATTCAGATTCTCGACTATCTTCGTGACAACGAGAGCCCCGCGAGCGCCTACGCCGTTGCCAAGGCGATCGGCGCTCCGCTCTCGACGGTTTACGCGATCATTGACGACCTGGTCGACAAGCTTCTTCTGCAGCGGAGAAGCGATGGGAGTCTCTGGCTCGGTCCTCGGCTCTACCATTACGGCTTGGCTTATGCGAGATCCCTTGATTTCCTGGATGTTGCCACCCACGAAATGCAGGAGCTTTGCCGCGAGGTCGAAGAAACGGTCCAGATTTGTGGACGCGACGACGACCATATGGTGGTCATGGCCATGGCGGATGGACCAGGGCACTTCCGCGTGATTTCCCGCGTCGGAACCCGAGTGCCGTTGAACTGGACCGCATCGGGACGCCTGCTGGTCAGTCATCTGCCGGACGCCGAACGTCTTGCCCTCTTCCAGCGGGCGGCGCGCGTTTCCCCGACAGGTCATGCCCAGGTCGATGCGAAGACTTTGTCCGACGCCTCTAGGGTGGCGCTGAAAGAACGCCTCTCGGTTCAAATCAGCGAATCCGACTTTTCCGTTGCCTGCATAGCCTCGCCAATCTGCAACCCAGAAGGAGCCTGCGTCGCGACGATGTCCATCGTGCTTCCCGAGCACAAGGTCATGCAATCCCGAAAGCTCTATGCAGACGCTGTTCGCGCAGCAGCTGCGCGAGTCGAGACAATTCTGGGCTGGCGTTGACATCGCATTCAATCCCTGACCGCAACGACAGCTTCAATTTCAACGGTGATGTTATTAGGAAGCGATCCGAGACCGACAGCCGATCGAGCATGCCTGCCTTCCTCGCCGAAGACTGCAACCATGAGGTCTGAGCATCCGTTGATGACTTGCGGATGGTCCCTGAAGTCTGCTGTGGCGTTGACCATGCCGAGGAGCTTCACGACCTGCTTGACCCGCTTCAGGTCACCCAAGGCATTGTGCATGACGGCAATGAGGTTGATCCCCGTCAATCGAGCGTGCTCGTATGCGGCGTCTATACTGACATCGGCGCCGACCTTGCCACTATGGAGGAACCCATTCACCTCCTGCGGCCCTTGGCCGGACAGAAAGAGCAAGTTTCCTTCGCGCACATGCGTGACGAAATTGGCGATGGGAGATGGCGCCTCCGGGAGCACGATCCCTAACCGACTCAGGCGCGTGTAGGGGGTGTCGTGTCCGACTTCTCGTATTTGGCTCACAGCCTATTTCCTTGAGCAATGATATCGGGGTCGTCCCGGCGAATACATGCAACATAATGCTCGGGTGCGACGGGATCGAGCGACGGCATCAATTCACCACAAGCCTGAACAGAATAGGGGCAGCGGGTGCGGAAGACACAACCAGACGGCGGGTTCATCGGACTTGGAATATCTCCCTGCAGGATAACCCTCTGCCGGTGAGCCTTGGGGTTCGGCACCGGCGCAGCAGACAAAAGTGCCTGGGTATAAGGATGACGCGGCAACGCATAGATACTGCGGCTCGGGCCTCGTTCCATCACGCGCCCGAGATACATCACCACTACCTCGTCGCAGAGATACTCCACAACCGATAGATCGTGGGCGATGAACAGCATGGTGAGGGCAAAGCTCTGCTGCAGATCCTGAATGAGGTTCAGAACCTGCGCCTGGACAGATACATCGAGCGCCGAAACCGGCTCGTCCGCGACAATGAACTCGGGCTCGACTGCAAGCGCGCGAGCGATACCAATGCGCTGCCTTTGTCCGCCGGAGAACTCGTGCGGATAGCGTCTGCCATGCTCTGGATCGAGGCCAACTCGAGCCAGAAGCTCTGCAATACGAGCGCGTCTCGCCGTCCCCTTGGCCAGACGGTGCGTGTCGATCGCTTCTCCGATGATGTCCTCCACACGCATTCGTGGGTTGAGGCTGGAATAGGGGTCCTGGAAAATGATCTGCATGCGACGGCGGTAGGATCGCATTTCGCGATCGGACAGAGCGACGAGATCCTTGCCATCGAAGATAATACAGCCTGAACTGGGTTCGATCAGGCGCAGCGTACAGCGGCCGGCGGTCGTCTTGCCCGAGCCGGACTCGCCGACGAGACCTACAATGGTCCCGCGCCTCACTTCGAAGGAAACCCCATCGACAGCTTTGACCGAGCCCGACCTCGTTGGGAAGTGCTTGCTGAGATTATCGACCCGGAGAAGAATGTCGGAGGAGGTCATAGCACCTCATGCCTCCAGCAGCGGCTCAGATGGTGAGGCTCGGCATCGAGCAGTGGGGGATCATTCTCACACTTCTCGACCTTCAATGGGCAGCGCGGCGCGAATCTGCACCCCTCCGGCAGCGCCAGAATACTTGGAACATTGCCGGGGATGGGATTGAGACGCAGGCGGTCGCCACCGGGACCTCTATCCCTGGACGCATTGGGGATGCAGGCCAGCAGACCTCGCGAATAGGGATGTTTCTGCCGCTCGAACAGCCGCTCGGAGGGCGCCTGTTCCACCACGCGGCCAGCATACATTACCACGACCTCGTGGGCAATTTCAGCGACGACACCGAGATTGTGAGTGATGAAAAGTATGCTCATGCCGATCTCGGCCTGCAGCCGACGGAGAAGATCAAGAATTTGAGCCTGAATCGTCACATCGAGAGCCGTCGTCGGCTCATCGGCGATCAGGAGCTTCGGATTGCACGCAAGGGCGAGCGCGATCATAGCTCTTTGCCGCATGCCCCCTGACATCTGGTGCGGATACTCGTCCAATCGCCGCTCTGCGGCCGGAATCTCGACGAGTTCCAACATGCTCCTCGCGCGTTTCCGCGCCTCTTGCCTGGACAGCGGCTCGTGGAGCCTGATCATTTCGACGATCTGATCCCCAATCGTGTAGAGCGGGTTGAGACTCGTCATCGGTTCCTGGAAAATCATGGCAATCTCTCTGCCACGAATACGTTGCATGTCCTTGCGAGACAGCTTTGACACGTCCATCACGCGATCGTCGCTCGCACGATAGAGAATTTCTCCATCAACGATCCGTCCTGGTGGAGATAGAAGCCGCATGATCGAAAGACTGGTGACTGATTTACCGGAACCGGATTCGCCCACGACAGCAACGGTCTCACCACGCTTCACGTCGAAGCTGACGTCGTCAACGGACTTTGCGACGCGAGTGCCCAGTTGAAAGTGAGTACGAAGGCGGTCGACCCGTAGGACGATATCAGCCGGCAACAGGCTCATTGCGCCCCAACCCATCCGCAATGCGGGCAGCCGGAGCTCTTGAGCGAGTATGTGCTCTTGGGTTCATAACGGCTCGCCTGAATCACCTCGCTTCCCACAACCGCCCATCGCGGCACGATCATACGCTTGAGATGCGCCTCATCTCCCATCGAGTCGCGAATTTTGATATTACTGTCCTCGACCTCGAAGATCGTCAGCTCTGCGGTTGTGCCAGACGACAGTAAATCGTTCGTGGGAAGGCCGATCACCGACATCGGCGCGAGGGTCGAAGCTTCAATGACAGCCTCGAAGGGCATTCCGACTGCGAGCAACTTCGACATTGTCGTGCCCATATCCCAAACGGGACTTTCGAGGGACCGATTGTGAAGGTCAGTCGAGATGGAGAAAGGCAGGAGTCCTCGCGCAATTGCAGTCTGAGCGACTCGAAACGAAAAGGAGGCACCGCCGTGACCGACATCGAGGCGGATACCCTCGCCGGCGCAGCGCTCAGCCAACTGAAAAAGGTCCTCGTCCTCCATGAGGCTGCCACCAGCCTTGCCATTGAAGCAATGCGTGATCACGTCCCCAGGGCCAAGGATTTCGAGAACCTCGTCATAGAGCGGGGGCGGTTCGCCCACATGGACCATTAGCGGCAGCTTAAGGATCTTTGCGAGCTTCTTCGCGATCTTGACCGGAGTGATGCCCCAGGACCCCAGTATGACGTGGCTCGCCCGTACCTTGATGCCGACGATCACATCGCGATTCGCCTCGACGCAGGCGATAGTTCTATCGAGATCGATGGAGCGGATATCGATCAACTCGCTGACGCGATTACAGGCCACGAGGCCGATGGAACCAACATTGAGAAATGCCTTGATGCGCTCCCGCGCAGGCTCGATGACGAACTCCCGGAAGCCACGGAAATTGGCCTCACCGGCAGACCCTGCGTCGACGATCGTCGTGACGCCTCGCTTCAGACCGCAGAGCTCAGGTCGGATGGAAATGTCGGTGCCGCCGTGCCAGACATGGGCATGAAGATCGGTCCATCCTGGGGACACAAATGCGCCATCGGCATCAATCTGCCGAAACCCCTCGGGCCTATTGAGGTCTGATCCAACAGCCTGAATTCTTCCGTCACGTCCGATCTGGATATCGAGGAGTTCCCGTGGCGATCCAGGCCCAAAGCCGACAGGCCTCACCCGCGTGACTAGCAGGCCGTTCGATTGTTTTGCGGTAGCAAGCATCGGCTCAAAGATCCTTTCTAAAGCGTGGATCGAGGAGATCCCTCAAACCGTCCCCCGCCATCTGCAGCGAAAGAACGGAGAGAATGATGGCTACGCCGGGAAACAGGGTCATCCAGTCCGCACGGCCGATATACTGGCGGCCGGCCGCGATCATCGTCCCCCATGTTGGCACTTCGGGGCTGACGCCCAGGCCAAGAAAAGAGAGGCCTGCTTCGGCTAACATGGCATACGCGAAGATAAAGGTCGCCTGAACCAAGATAGGTGAAACGAGATTTCGCAGCACATGCCGCGTCATGATCCGCCACGTCGAAACTCCCAGCGCCCGCGCGGCTTCGACATACGGCAGCTCGCGGATGACAAGAGTCGAGGCGCGGACAATGCGAGCAAGGCGTGGCGTATATACAATCCCGAGCGCAACGATGACCGTTCCCAGAGAGGGGCCCAGTGCCGCGACAAGCGCGATTGCGAGGAGAATATCTGGAAAAGCCATCATTGCATCGATCAGCCGCGCCGTCGGCGCGTCGAGGCGTCGGAAGAAGCCGGCTACAAGGCCCAGCGCGATGCCAAAGATTGAGGCGAAGCATACTACTGATGCGCCAACAAGCAGCGACAACCGGCCGGCATAGATCGTGCGACTGAAGATGTCGCGCCCGAACTCATCCGTTCCGAACCAGAAGGTTCCGCCAGGCGGTTTCAGCCGGTTGATGATGGAGAGCTTATTGGGCGCATAGGGAGCTATGACCGGGGCAAGGATCGCAAGGCACGCGATCGTCGTGAGAATGGCAAGGCCCGCGAGGACAGTCCTGCGGCGGATTAGGAGAGAGAAGAGGCTCGCCTGATCCGGTATGGAAGCAGCAGCGGCCATCAGTAGCGAACCCGGGGATCAACGACGAGGTAAAGCATGTCGATCAGGAAATTGATGAGAACATAGAGTGCTGCAATGATCAGAAGCGCTCCTTGAATGATGGGATAGTCACGTCGGAGTACGGCTGAGACGACAAGGCTGCCGACTCCTGGAAGGCCGAATACCGTCTCTGTCACCACGGCTCCAGAAACCAGGAGAGCCGCCGTCAGACCGATAACTGTCAGGACGGGGATGAGTGCGTTCTTGAAAGCGTGCTTCATAACGACGCGGAACTCGCCCATCCCCTTCGAGCGCGCCGTGCGCACGTAATCATCACTCAGAACATCAAGCATACTGGCGCGTGTGAAGCGCAGGATCAACGCCGAGGAGACGATTCCGAGGGCAAATGCGGGCAGGACGAGATGAGAGAGTCTCAGTCCAAAGCTGGCGCCCGGGCCGCCATAACCCGAGACGGGGAAGAGACTGAACCGCACAGCAAAGAACTGGATGAAGAGAAGGCCAAGCCAGAAGCTCGGAATGGAAGCGGCAAGCATGGCAAGCGTGGTCGCAGTCTGGTCGAAGAAAGAGCCGCGCTTATAAGCTGAGAGCACACCGATCGGAATCGCAATTCCGGCTGCGATAACGATGGAAAACAGGGTGAGAAAAAATGTCGGCTCCGCACGCTCGGCGATAGCCGACAGAACCGGCTGGTTGAGAAAAATGGATTCCCCAAGGTCGCCGCGGACGAGCTGAGCAAGGAAGAACGCATACTGAACCAAAAGCGGCTGATCGAGTCCGAGACGTCCGCGGAGAGCGGCTATGTCCTGCGCTGTGGCATCGGGACCGAGCATAACCGCAGCAGGGTCGCCAGGGGCAATTCGCACAATCACGAAGACGATTGTCACGACAATGAACATCACCGCGAGCATGCCGAGCAGGCGTTTAAAGACGTAGCGACCCATTCCTGGCTCTTTTCGATGTGAACGGGGCCAGGAAGCGCCGGCAGGCGCCTCCTGATATTAACGGCTATTTCCTGGCGGACACATTCCAGAAATACGGCCACGGCGCCGGCACCACCCCTTCAAGGCTCGGGGACTGAGCAGCAAGCGCATTGAAATCACCGATCTTGATGCTCGGCGTTTCGTCATACATTACCTTCTGAACGCTGGCCCAGAGCGCTGGTCGCTTCTGCGGGTCGCTTTCCGTATTGAAAGCGTCGACTGCCTGCTTGCGCGCCGGAGTAGACCACCAGCCGGGTGAGCTTTCTGAAAGCTGGCCGATCAGGGCAGGCTCCGGAAGGAAGGGACTGTGTGTAATATAGATATCCCATAGCGCAGGGTCAGCGCGGCGTTGTGTAAGCGTCGCCCAGTCCACCACCTGCATGTCTACTTTGAAGCCTGCCTGCTTCAGATATTCTGCGGCGACCTGGGCCATCTTGTAATGGAACTCGTATTGGCGGCTTGTAAGAATCCGTACCGGGGCACCGTCATAGTTGGCTTGCTTGAGAAGGGCTTTGGCCTTGTCGGCATCGGCCACGTTATACTTGCCTTCCGTGCCCGCGTCCGTGTGCCAGACAAATCCTTCCGGATACATGGCGGCATCCAGGCTGTAGAAGTCTGTGCTGCCGAAGGCGGCGGCAAGCATATCTTCCATGCTGAGCGCCATCCGCACTGCCATGCGGGTATCGGAATTGGCCATGACGCCCTGCTTCGTATTCATCACGAAAACAGGCCAGCCGAACGGCTTTAGAACGACAGGCTTCGCAGACTTCTGCCCCTTGAGCCGATCATAGGCTTCCACTGGCAATGCATCGACATAATCGAACTGGCCAGAGATCGCGCCCTCGATCCGCGTGTTGGGATCCGGCACCGGAACGAACCGAATCTCGTCGAGGATAGGTTTACGTGCGCCGCCGTAGCCGTCGGGCTCGCCCTGCCGCGGCTTGTAGCCATCATACCGAACAAGTTGAATATACTGGTCCGCTTTGCGCTCCTTCAACATGTAAGGACCGGTCCCGATCGTCTCCTTGAGCGGATTCTCCATCTTCTTGGCCGGCATGATCACAGCTGCCGAGTTGTTGAAGGCAAGCAGAGCCAGGAGGGGTGCATAGGGCGCCTTCAGCGTAATGCGGACGGTCGAAGGGTCGACGACATCGACCTTGTCGATGTTGCCGGACGTCTGTTTTCCGCGGGAGGCGAGTTCCATCCAGCGCTTGAGGGAGGCCACGACATCGTCCGCCACCATTGGCGTACCGTCATGGAATGTCACGTCGCGGCGGAGCTTGATGGTGTAGACTTTTCCAGCGTCCGTGATTTCCGGCATGCTCTCCGCGAGGAGCGGCGTCACTTTCCAGTTTTTGTCGAAGGTAAACAGTGTCTCGAAAAAATGCTGCGTCACGATCCCGACCAGGTCGGCCGTGGACACCATTGGGTCCAGTGTCGGTGGCTCGCCAATCGTTGCGACGTTGATGACGCCTCCGGATGCCTGGACGGGTACAGGACTGAGTCCGAGGGCAAGGAGCCCCGGAAGAAGGACACGACCGACAAATTTCATGGCTTCCCCTCCTTATTCCATATTTATAGAATATGGACCTTAGTTATGTCATAGTGCTGGAGATTGCGCAGATCGTCAATCGACTGGGCCTTGATGCCGTCCGGACTTTTTCATGCTGCAGAAAATTACGTCGCATTTGGTGAACCTGGGCAGTGGCCCGGTCGTGCTTGGATTGAGCATTTCTGGACCCCGAGGTCCCCTGTTAGCGACCCGATAGGTCACACCAATGCAAAGCGAGAGCCGAATTTTCCGTCAGAGCACATGGCTCGCCATGGACTTCACAAGCAGATTCGCGATGTCATGACAGTGAAATCGGCTCTAGCGATCTGCGACACTATCCCTGACCACGAGTTCCGTCTCAAGGCGAATGCGAAGAGGTGTTACTCGGTCCTGCAGAAGAGCGATCAGGGCAGTGGCGGCGGCACGACCCATTTCGTTTCGAGGCTGACGAACCGTCGTCAAGGAGGGCTCCGCTACTGCGGCGAACTCAATATCGTCGAAACCCGCTACGGAAATATCATACGGGATACGAATACCCGCGGATCGAAGCGTGCGTATCAAGCCGATAGCCATCTCATCGCTGGTGCAGAACACAGCCGTGGGGCGATTGCTGCTTTCCACGACGGTCTGGCCGGCCCGCATTCCAGATTCAATGG
This sequence comes from Microvirga sp. BF8, assembly GCF_059888585.1. Taxonomy (NCBI): domain Bacteria; kingdom Pseudomonadati; phylum Pseudomonadota; class Alphaproteobacteria; order Hyphomicrobiales; family Methylobacteriaceae; genus Microvirga; species Microvirga sp. BF8. The sequence continues at coordinate 3,841,357 of NZ_CM187619.1, forward strand.
TGTAGTCTCCGGAAAGAACCAACGCCGGATCAAAGGAGATGCCGGCTTTCTGTAACCCGTCCCGATAGCCCTGAAGGCGCTCGCGCTCCAACACATTTCCGGATGGCCCGCTCACATAGAGAATATGACGATGCCCGCGCCCTGCGAGATATCGTGTCATTTGCTCTGCCGCAGCGCGATTGTCGATTTCGATCTGCGGGATATTTGCCGCCGGAATCGCTTCGCAGAGCGCGACGATCGGGATATCAATGTTGGCAGCCTTCCCCCGTCCATCCCGGCTTTGGCCGAAGAGATGCCCGTTCAGAAGAATGGCCCCGTCAACTCGCCCTGCAGCCGTGAACGCAGCAAAGTGCGCCTCCTTTTCAGGAGAGCCGTCCAGATCACCGATGATCATGCCGTAGCCAGCCTCAAACAGCGTTTCCTCGATCCCCTGCAGAATCTTGGAGAAAAAAGTGTTTGCCAAGTCCGGCAGCACAACCAGGACCATGCCGGTTTTTTGCGAGCGGAGGGAACGCGCTGCCAAGTTGGGCGTGTACCCGGTCCGTGCGATAGCCTCGAGCACACGGGCACGCTTCTCGGGTGAGACTCGCTGCGGCGTCGCCAGAGCACGGCTCACCGTCGCAGTCGACACCTCGGCGAGCTTCGCCACGTCCTGAATCCGCGGCGCACGATAGGGAGCTCCCCGGCGTTTCGGACGTCGCTTGTGCCCGACCTCGTCCATCCTGACCCTTCCTGTTGGAAACCCCTGTTTGACAGAACCGTCCATTTCGGTAAAGTTTATGTAATCGATTACAACGAGGCGCCTATAAAGGCGCAAGGAAACCTTGTCATCGAAGCTCCCATAAGAGGATGCAAGAATGACGTGGGAGGAAATCATGCTGTACTCGACTCCGCCACGCTGACCTCTGGGCGCCCGAGCGCCCGACCGCCGCCGCAACCCAGTAGCGGGCCCACACTGTCGACCACGGTCCGGAGCAGTTCATGGCCTCTGTTCTGCGTGCAGACAAAATCTCGAAGACTTTCGGCTCGATCGAAGTCCTGAGCGATATTTCGCTCGATCTCCAACCGGGCGAGGTGCATGCCGTCATCGGAGAAAACGGTGCCGGAAAATCCACGCTCATGCGCGTCCTGTCCGGGCATCAGTCGCCGACGAGCGGGACAATCCATCTCGACGGAAAGCCTGTCTCCTTCACCGGGCCTGTCGAAGCGGAAGGCCGTGGGATCGTCCTCGTACATCAGGAAATCCTTCTCGCCGACGACCTAACAGTCGCGCAGAACGTGTATCTGGGGCGTGAGATAGACCGGTATGGCTTCGTCGATGATAAGGCGATGCGCGAAAATACCCGCGTCATTCTTGCAGATCTCGGCACAAGCATTGAACCGGATGCTTATGTTCGCGACCTCTCCATCGCGGACCGCCAACTCGTTCAAATCGCCAGAGCACTCCTCGTGCCGCATCGGGTGGTAGCGTTTGACGAGCCGACTGCTGTGCTGACGCCAGTCGAAGCAGAAAGTCTTTTCGCTATCATTCGGCGGCTGAAGACCCAAGGGGTTGCAATTCTCTATATCTCACACCGGCTGAACGAGGTGAAGGCGATTGCCGACCAGGTGACGATCCTGCGCGATGGCAGGCTAGTAGCCTGCCGAACGAACGACGGGCTCGAGCCGTTGGAGATGGCACGCCTCATGGTCGGACGGGACGTGTCCAGACTCTATCCGGAGAAGCAGGAGGCTTCCGCGGAGGATGTCGTGCTATCTGTCCGAGATTTCTCCGTCCCCAGCCACGTGAGCAACGCGTCGTTCGCACTCCGGCGGGGTGAGATCCTTGGATTTGGTGGCCTGATCGGCGCGGGACGGACAGAGCTTTTCGAGGGCATTGTCGGCCTGCGACCAGCCCACGGCTCAGTACGCGTCCACGATACCCCTGTTCGTTTCAGGGACCTGCGTGGAGCTATGGCCGCTGGCATCGTCTACCTGTCGGAGGATCGAAAGGGCAAGGGCCTTCTGCTGCAGCAAAACCTACGCGTGAATCTGACTCTCGCCGCTCTCAGAAAGTTCACTCACGCCACCGTTGTAGACAGGAGTGCCGAGGAGGACGCACTAGATGGAGCTATCAGAAATTTCGATATTCGCACTCGGAATCATCGCATGCTGGCCGGCCAGCTCTCCGGCGGCAACCAGCAGAAGCTCCTTCTCGCCAAGATGATGCTGGCCGATCCCCAGATCGTCATCATCGACGAGCCGACCCGAGGTGTGGATATCGGCACGAAACAGCAAATTTACAGGTTCATTGCCTCGCTTGCCGAGACGGGCCGGTCCGTAATCGTCATCTCATCGGAATTGCAGGAACTGATCGGCCTGTGCCATCGCGTTCTTGTAATGCGCAATGGTCACATCGTCGGCGAGATCAGCGAGCCTGATTTATCGGAAGATTCGATCGTCTTTCTCGCAACTGGTGTTCACGAGGAAAGGGCGGCGGAAATTGCCGCGGGCCATGCATGACCGAAACCGCTCTCCGCAGGTCTCCTCGTCGCACATTTGTGGACATCCGGGCTCTTTCCCCCTTCATCGCACTCATCATCCTCGTGATCGCGGGTACGCTTATCAATCCCGACTTCCTCACCACCTCCAATCTTCTTAATGTCGTGACCCGATCCGCATTCATTGCGATCATCGCGGTCGGTGCGACGTTCGTCATCTCGGGAGGAGGGCTTGATCTCTCGGTCGGCTCCATGGCGGCCCTCGTCGCGGGTGCCATGATCCTGGTCCTCAACAGGATCGGAGGCGCAGACATAGGCACACTTGCCTTAGGCATGGGGTCAGCTCTCGCACTCGGAGCACTCGGCGGGCTTTCGAATGGCCTGATCGTCACATTTGGGCGTATCGAACCCTTTATCGTCACGCTCGGTACGATGGGGATTTTCCGCTCTCTGGTAATATGGCTTGCCGCCGGTGGAACAATTACGCTGCGCAACGGCGATTTAAGAGAGCTATATCGTCCGGCATATTTCGGGACCTTTGCCGGAGTTCCCATACCGATCCTGGTATTCCTGGCGGTAGCGGCCGTTGGCGCGCTCATTCTCTACAGGACTTCGTTTGGGCGCCACGTCATCGCTATAGGGTCGAACGAGGATGTCGCCCGCTATTCCGGTGTTCCAATCTGGCGTGTGCGAACTCTCACCTATGTCATCCAAGGTATCTGCGTCGCCATCGCCGTTCTCGTCTACGTGCCACGGCTCGGCTCGGCGACACCGACAACCGGCCTTCTGTGGGAGCTCCAGGCTATTACCGCAGTCGTAGTCGGCGGAACGGCGCTCCGAGGCGGTATCGGCCGGATTTGGGGAACGGTCGCCGGCGCCGTCATCCTCGAACTTGTCGCGAACATCATGGTTCTCTCCAACTTCGTTTCTGAATTTCTCGTCGGCGCCGTTCAGGGCGCTATTATCATTATCGCCATGCTCGTGCAGCGCTCGTTCAGGCGCGGGCGATGAGGCCGGTTCGAGCCTGCTGATCCAATGGGGCTCAACGATCCATGAGGGAGGGAAACATGAAGAGAACAGCTCTGAAACTCGCAGCTGCGGTTGGCGTCCTCGCCAGCATTGCAATGAGCGCCATGGCGCAGGACAAGAAGAACGTTACCATCGGCGTGTCCATTCCCGCCGCAACGCACGGCTGGACAGGCGGCGTCGTGTACCACGCACAGGAAGCCGCGAAGCAGCTGGAAAAGACCTATCCTGGCCTCAAGGTTGTGGTAAAGACGTCCCCAGACGGTGCCTCGCAGGCCAACGCGCTCGATGATCTCGCCGCGCAGAAGATCGATGCCCTTGTCGTCCTTCCCTTCAACTCTGACGAGCTGACAGATCCGGTGCGTTCCGTGAAGAAACGCGGCACATTCATCACGGTAGTTGATCGGGGATTGAAGGATTCCTCCATTCAAGACATCTACGTTGCGGGCAATAATCCGGAATTCGGTCGTGTCGCCGGAAAGTATGTCGCAGACACACTTAAGTCAGGCAACGTCGTGATCTTTCGTGGCATCCCGACAGTCATCGACGAGGAGCGCGTTTCCAATTTCGAGAAGGCACTCGAGGGCTCCGGTGTAAAAGTGATTGACAAGCAATATGCCAACTGGAACCGCGACGATGCCTTTCGCGTGATGCAGGACTATCTCTCCAAGCATCCCAAGATCGACGCGGTATGGGCGTCCGATGACGATATGGCGCTGGGTGTGCTGGAAGCGGTCCGACAGGCGAAGCGCGAAGACATTAAATTCGTTCTCGGCGGTGCCGGCATGAAGGAAATGATCAAGCGGGTCATGGACGGCGACACGATGATTCCTGCCGACGTTTCCTATCCCCCGGCCATGATTGCAACTGCTATGAATGTGACAGCCGCTCATTTCTTCACGGACGCACCGATGCGTGGCACCTACGTGCTGAATGCCCAGCTGATCACCAAGGATAATGCGAAGGAGCACTACTTCGCCAACTCACCCTTCTAGAGTCTCATCTTGAAAGGTGGGTAACGGTTTCTTGTCTGAGAACGCGACGCGCCAAAGACGTCGATGCGTGTTTGCGGCTCCACGACAGCGAGAACGACTGTGACGGTAGATCTGCCCCTCCCTGCAGGAGGGAGGGGCACCCTTCTGCTAAAGGGTGGATGATTCAGGCTGCGGCTTCGCATGCGACGAGAGAATGGGAGACTTTCCATGAAGACCATGAAAGGACCGGGCCTTTTCCTTGCTCAGTTTGCGAGCGATATGCCTCCCTTCAATACGCTCGACTCAATCTGCCGGTGGGCGGCATCACTTGGCTATAAGGGAGTCCAGATTCCGACCTGGGAAGCCCGCCTTTTCGATCTTACAAAGGCCGCCCAGTCGGACGACTATTGCGACGAGATCCAAGGGGTCGTGCGGTCCCATGGTCTCTCGATCACCGAATTATCGACTCATCTCCAGGGGCAGCTCATCGCCGTTCATCCGGCCTTCGATGAGGCGTTCGACGGTTTTGCGATTCCTGCCGTGCGAGGAAATCCACAAGCGCGGCGGGAATGGGCCACAGATCAGATGCTGATGGCCGCGAAGGCCTCCCGTCGACTGGGCCTGAAGGCGAGCGTCACCTTCTCGGGTGCATTGGCGTGGCCCTTCTTCTACCCGTGGCCACAGCGGCCTGCAGGATTGATCGAGACCGCGTTCCAGGAGCTGGGACGTCGCTGGCGTCCGATCCTCGACGCCTACGAGGACGCGGATTGCGACCTCGCCTACGAGATCCATCCGGGCGAGGACATTCACGACGGTGCGACCTTCGAACGGTTCGTCGATGCGGTCGGCGGACACTCGCGGGCCGGCATCAATTACGACCCGAGTCACTTTCTGCTTCAGCAGCTCGACTACATCTCCTTCATCGATCTCTACCATGAGCGCATCAAGGCATTTCACGCGAAGGATGCCGAGTTCAACCCGACGGGGCGCACGGGCGTCTACGGTGGTTACGAGAGCTGGATCAACCGCGCGGGCCGCTTCCGTTCGCTCGGTGACGGACAGGTGAATTTCAACGCCATCTTTTCAAAGCTGGCACAGTACAATTACGCGTCCTGGGCCGTGCTTGAATGGGAATGTTGTCTGAAGCACCCGGAGGACGGTGCCCGCGAGGGCGCGCAATTCATCGCGAACCACATCATTCGTGTCACGGAAAAAGCATTTGACGATTTTGCGGCAGGTACAGCCGACGAGACATCCAACCGCCGGATGCTCGGCCTCGAGAGCCTGTCCAGGGCGGCAGAGTGAACGCGCATGACAATCAAAGGCTCGGACAATCGAAAGCTCGGCCGGCGGCTCCGCCTCGGCATGGTCGGCGGCGGCCGCGGCGCCTTCATCGGCGCAGTTCATCGCATGGCCGCCCGCCTCGACGACCGGTGGGAGCTCGTGGCAGGTGCCCTATCCGCAGATCCCGATCGCGCACGGCTTTCCGGCAAGGATCTACTGCTCGTCGACGACAGAATCTACCGTGACTTCAACGAGATGGCCCGCCGCGAGCGACGTCTTAGGGAGGGCATCGACGCAGTGGCAATCGTGACGCCCAATCACGCCCACGCCGCAGCGGCACGTGCATTTCTCAAGGCGGGCATTCATGTCATCTGCGACAAGCCGCTCACAACTACCCGGCGGGAAGCCGATCATCTTGCAAGGCTTGCCAGAGATTCCGGCCTCATTTTTGCGGTTACGCACAACTACACGGGCTACCCCTTGGTACGTCAGGCCCGCGCGATGGTTGCTGCGGGCGAACTTGGCGCAATCCGGGTCGTGCAGGTCGAGTACGCGCAGGACTGGCTTGCAACGGACCTCGAGGAGACCGGCAACAAGCAGGCAGAGTGGCGGACGGACCCGGCCCGTTCCGGCCCAGCTGGCGCTGTCGGCGATATCGGAACGCATGCTTTCAACCTCGCCGAATTCATCACGGGCGCGCAGGTCAAGTCGCTCTCCGCCGACCTTCATACTTTTGTTCACGGGCGCAGGCTCGATGATAATGCGCATATGATGCTGCGCTTCGACTCCGGCGCGCACGGCATGTTGTGGTGCAGCCAAGTGGCAGCAGGCCAGGAGAACGGTTTGCGTATCAGAATTTACGGCCAGAGAGCCGGACTTGAATGGAATCAGGAGAATCCGAACGCCCTGATCCATTCTCCCCTTGGCGAACCGCCACGCCTTATCCGGCGCGGCGGAGCCGGCACGACAGCCGTGGCACAGGCGGCCTCACGAATCCCGGCCGGACATCCAGAGGGCTACCTCGAAGGCTTTGCTCAACTCTACAGGGACTTGGCTGAGCAAATCACCGCTCGCCTCGAGGGACGAGAGGCTGAGCCCTTCTCGCTCCAAGTTCCGACAGTGGAAGATGGGGTTCGTGGTGTCCGCTTTGTGGAGGCGGCAATCCGCTCATCTAGGAAGAAGTCGGCCTGGGTCGACCTGTAGCCCTGTTCTGCGCACGTCCTTTGTCATTCGGCCGAAAGCCAGGGTGGCAACTGCCGGCCATTCCGCCTATATGTATCCTGAATGGCTGTGGTCAGGCTCCCGGTTTGCCCGGTGAGAACAGTGCCGACCAATCTGCAGTCGGCCGCCTGCCCGTGTCACGGAGTTCCTGTTCCGCATGATCTCGACTCATCACCATCCTGCCGTCGAGGGCTTGAACGAGACCCAGAAGCGTGTGCATCGCATTCTCGTAGCGGCACAGAATCCCCTTTCCGCTTATGACGTTCTCGACAAGATGCGGGCAAAAGGTGCGGTAACGCCGCCGACGGTCTATCGATCGCTTGAGAAACTGATCGAGAAGGGTCTGGCCCATCGGCTTGAGAGCCTGAACGCCTATATTGCCTGCAGGCACCCCCACCATCATGACATGGCGGCCTTCGCCATCTGCGAATCCTGCGGACTGGTCATGGAATTTACGGACGCCCAGATCGACGCGCGGTTGACTGGTTGGAGCGATGCTCATGCTTTCCGTCCCAAGAAAGTTACGGTCGAGGTTCGCGGCATCTGCGGCGGATGTTGCCCCGAGTAGACTTTCTCACTATATTGTTGCAATTCCTAGCCTTCATCCCTCCGATCGCTGCCTTACCTTGGGTTACTTTCGCGCATGAGCATAGGTCTCTATGCAACATTGCAAGTAGAAATTGCAACGATACCACATTGTGCAAGCGAGGCTTTACCTATATGAACGTATAGGTTTTGAAATTACAGGAGCCAGGTATGAACGCCCGAGCCCATCGGAAAGAAGAGGAGGAGATGCTCCTCCAGCGTGCAGATGATCTGTGCCGAGCCAACAATCTCCGTCTGACGCCAATTCGCGAGCGCGTTTATCGCGAACTCGTTCAGAGCGGCGGCCCCGTCGGCGCATATGACCTCGTTGACCGCCTCAGCAGCGACAAGAAGCGACTTGCTCCGGTAACCATCTACCGGGCGTTGGACTTCCTCCGCGATGCCGGGCTCGTGCATCGGCTGGCAACACAGAACTCCTACATCGTGTCGCACGGCCAGCCGGAAGTGAACGCGATGAAGATCATGTTTGTGTGCACCAAAACGGGACAGACAGTTGAGGTCCACTCGAAGGAAGTTGCCGAAGCGGTCAAGAAAGCCGCCGAGGAAGCGGGCTTCAAGTCCCTGTCACCCTTCATCGAAGTCGAAGGCGAGATGGTTCGCTGACCCGCGGGCAGGACATCTACTCTTTCTATCGAGGCAACGAAACAGAAAGGCCGGGCTGATGCCCGGCCTTTCTTGTTATTCAGCAGCCAAGGCCCGGTGGGAAATCGGACTTGTCTGCTTGTCTCCTGACGCAACCTTTTTCGTATCGCGTGAAATGAAGGTGTAAAACATCGGGACTACGAACAAGGTAAAGATCGTCCCGATCGACATGCCTGCGGCGATCACGAGACCCATGGAGAAGCGCGCGGCCGCACCCGCGCCACTGGCATAGAGGAGCGGCGCCACGCCAAGCACCATCGCGGCAGTTGTCATGAGGATCGGACGCAGGCGCACCCGTGCCGCCTCCTGAATCGCCTCTCGTCGGCTATGGCCTTGCTTCTCCTTGAGATCGTTGGCGAACTCGACCATCAGGATTCCATGCTTCGTGATCAGGCCCACCAGTGTGATCAGCCCGACCTCCGTATAGATGTTCAAGGTTGAGAGACCCAGATTGAGGAAGATCATGGCGCCGAACATCGAAAGCGGCACGGACATCATAATGATGAATGGGTCGCGGAAACTCTCGAACTGAGCCGCGAGCACGAGATAGATCACGATGATTGCAAGACCGAAGGCAAGCGCGATGGAGCTTCCCTCCTGGACTTCCAGACGAGACTGTCCAGCATAGTCCTCATAGAAGCCCTGCGGCATGATCTCCTTCGCCACAGAACGGATGGTTTGAAGGCCCTCGGACGTCGTCACACCCGGAAGCGGAAGTGCTGATAGCGTGGCCGCGTTAAGCTGATTGAACTGCTCAATTGATGCCGGCGATGCATCCGTCTTGATGTGAACAAGGGCGGACAGCGGAACCATCGAACCATCGGACGCACGGACATAATACTCACCAAGCCGCTCTGGGTTCAGGCGATCCGCCTGTCGCACCTGGCTGATGACATCATAGCTTCGGTTATCGCGGTCGAACTTGGAAATCGGAGCACCGCCGACGAGCGCCCCGAGCGTATTACCGATTTCGCTGACGGGCACGCCCATTGCCGCGGCCCGGTCACGATCGACCACGATGCGCGCACGAGGGGTTTGATACGAGACGGAGTTTTGAACAATGATGAACTTGCCCGTCGCCATCGCCTTCTGCTTGACCTGCTCCGCAACCTCGTAGGCTTGAGCGGGATCGCCGATCGTACGCAGGACATATTGGATCGGCAGACCGCCGCCTGCGCCGGGCAACGATGGCGGCGCAAAAACGAAAGCCTGAACGCCTGCATTCTCATTCAGAAGATTCTGAATCTCCTGCTTGGTGACGGCGCCCTTCTTCTTCCGCTCGCTCCATTCCTTGAGTTTGAAGCCGACGAACCCACCTCCGCCGCCGTCAATTCCGACGATCAGGAAGGAATCGTCGATCTCCGGAATCTTCTCGGCAGCATTGGTGAACTGAGAGGAGAAGGCTTGGGTATAATCAGCCGTTGCGTATTGCGGCGCGTTGACGAGGCCGAGATAGGCACCCTGATCTTCTTCTGGCGCAAGTTCGGACGGCGTCTTCATGAACAGGAACACTGTCGTGCCCAGAAGCACTGCCACGATCGTCAGCGCGACAAACCGATAGTCAAGCGATCCCTTCAGCCTTCTCGAGTACCAATTCTCCACGCGGGTGAAGGTGCGATCGACAAAGCCGGCAAACCCCTTTTGCCCACCGTGACCATGGGGCTTCAACAACTTCGACGACATCATCGGTGACAGGGTGACGGCAATGATGCCCGAGATGATGACCGATCCGGCAAGGGTAAAGGCGAACTCACGAAACAGCGTGCCCGTGAGGCCCTGCGTGAACCCGATTGGCGCGTAAACGGCCGCAAGAGTGATGGTCATGGAGACGATCGGCAGGAAGATTTCCTTCATGCCGACAATGGCGGCGTCGACTGGCTTAAGGCCCTCCTCGATGTGCCGGTGGATGTTTTCCAGCACCACGATGGCGTCATCGACCACAAGGCCGATGGCGAGAACCATTGCGAGGAGGGTCAGCAAGTTGATCGAGTAACCCAGCGCAAAGAGTACGAAGCAGACACCAACCAACGACAGCGGAATCGTCACGATCGGGATCAACACCGAGCGGAACGATCCAAGGAAGAGCAAGATCACGATGATGACGATCAGGGCCGCTTCGCCGATGGTTTTGAACACCTCTTCGATGGACGCCGAGATGAAGTTGGAAGCATCATAGACAATCTGGACCGTCATGCCCTTCGGCAGCGTCGGCCGGATGTCATCGATGGCTTTCGTTACTGCTGCGGCAACGGTCAAAGGATTGGCGGACGGCGTTGGCGTGATACCGATGAAGGTGCCTTCCTTACCGTTGAAGCTGACCTTGGTATCTGTGCTTTTTGGACCGAGGGCCACATCGGCCACATCTCGCAAACGTACGACTTGGTCGCCATTGGAGCGGATCGGAAGCGTTCCGAAGGACTCAGGAGTCTGGAACGTGGTCTGCATCTCGAGCGCGTATGCCACGAACTCGTTCTGCGTCTTGCCTGGCGCTGCCAGGAAGTTGCTCGACCGAACCGCGGCCATAACGTCGCCAGCAGTGACACTGCGCGCCGCAAGGCGCACCGGATCGATCCAGATCCGCATCGAGAAGTCACGCCCACCGAGGATCTCGGCCGTCCCGACGCCTTCCAGGGTAGCGAAGCGCGGCTGCACCACGCGCGTCAGAAACTCAGAAACCTGCTCGGGATTCATCTCGGAGCTGGCGAAGGTCAGATACATAAGAGCGAATGTCTGGCCGGTGCCCTTTACGATAACAGGATCCTCAGCATCCGTGGGCAACTGCGCACGCACGGTCTGTACCTTGGCGGTCACCTCCGTGAGCGCCGCATTCGGATCCGTATTCAGACGCATGCGCACCGAGACCGTGCTCAGGCCAAGGCGACTTTGGGACGTAACGTAGTCAACGCCTTCCGCACTTGACACAGCCTTGGCAATCGGCGTGCTGATGAAGCCCTGCATCAGATCCGCGCTGGCACCCGTGTAGGTGGTCGTGATCGTGATCGTGGTTTCCTCAACCTCCGGGTATTGTCGGACCTGAAGGCTCATCAGACCCTGTGCACCAAGCAGCAGGATCAGGAGACTCACCACCATGGATAGGACCGGGCGGCGAATGAAGAGTTCTGTGAAACTCATGGGATACAGCCTATTCGGTCGCGAGTTTTGACGTGTCGATCTTCGTCAGATCGATCGTATTGTTGATCTTGACTGTCGATCCTGCCTGAAGTTTGTTCTGCCCGGATGCGACGATCTGCTGGCCTGGCTCGACGCCGGACAGGATCTCCACAGCGCTGCCGCGACGACGGCCTATCTTGACGAAGACCTGCTTTGCCACATCCACCTTCTCGCCACCCTTGTCTTCGGGCTCGATGGTGTAGACGTAGTCGCCATAGAGGCTGGTGATCACCGCTGTCTGCGGAATGGTGATCACGTTCGGCTCCGGCGGGAGAATCGCTTCGACATGCAGGAACTGCCCCGGCAGGATTTCGCCATCCTTCCCAACGCTGACGACTGCCTGAACAGAGACCAGCCGTGTTTTGGGGTCGACGCGTGGATCCTTACCGGTGACGTTTCCTGTAAAACGGAGATCGTTAGGCGCGACGCCGACGCGGATGTCCTGGCCGAGCTTGATCTTGCTCGCATCCTGTTCGGGAACGGTAAAATCGACCTTCATCGACGATAGGTCCTGGAAGCTTGCGATAACGGTACCAGGCTGGAGATACTGACCAATATCAATTCGCGGAATACCGATGACGCCCGAGAAGGGTGCCTTTAATGCCTTCTGTTCAATGGTTGCTTCGATGCGCGCCAGCCGCGACCGCGCCGCAGCGAGAGCTGCGCTGGCCTGATCGAAGTTTGCTTCCGTTCCATATCCACGGGAAGAGAGGGTCTTCGCGCGCTCGAAATTGCTCTCACCGACCTTCACTGCAGCCCGTACATCCTGCAGATCGGCGCGTTCGACCGCGTCGTCGAGCTGGACCAGGACCTCGCCCGCGCGAATCTCCTGGTTCGCCTTGAACTTGATTTCCTTCACGATACCGGGCGTCTCGAACGACAGTTCGACGCCATTGGCTGCCCGGGCCGTTCCGATTGCACTGACCGCAGGGGTCCATGTCCTGGCTTCCACTTTCGCCGATGAAATCACCTGGGGCGGTGCCTTCATGTTGGCAAAGAAGTCCTTGATCATCTTGTCTTTGAAAAAGTTGAACCAGATCAGACCAGCGCACAGTCCAACCGCAAGAATGAACACAAGAGAGACTACAATGCGCCGCTTCATGGGCCTGTCCCGAAGTTTGCAGGTCCGAAGAATCGGATCCTATCTGAAAATGGAGGTGCGGCTTAGCGCAACTTCCCCTTGACGCCAATGCCACCGCGCCATTTATATACCGTCTGGACGGTTTAGTGCAAGAGGTGGGAATGTTCGCATGTATCCGGGGCCGAAAGAGTTCACGAGAAAAAATTCTCGATGCGGCCGCTGAACTCGTTGGCGAAATCGGCGCAGGGCGACTGACCCTGGATGCCGTTGCCGAACGATCCGGACTCAGCAAAGGCGGACTTCTTTATAATTTTCCGAGCAAGGACGCACTCCTGCAGGCAATGATTCAGCGCCTTGTGGATGAGGTATCCTCCGAGAAAGCGTCTCTTCGCAAGGAATTTTCTCCCGGACGTAACCTTGAGGCCCGCCTTTGCACGGCAGCTCTTCTCAAGATGTGCGGCACCGGCAAGATGAAGGAAATAGCCACCGGGATGCTGGCAGCCTCGTCCGAAAATCCGCGCCTTCTGGAGCCGGTACGGAATGTGGTCAGGGAGACCCTAGAAAAACTGAGGACAACCTCGGAGGACCTTGATGCCAGCCTGCTGGCGTGGCTGGCTGTCGAAGGCCTGCGCAGCATGGAAATGCACGATATCAGCCCCTTTTCGGAAGACGACCGGAGCCGCATTGTCGGTGCTATAGACCGTCTGCTCGACAAGGGCATCGCCGAGCAAGCTCCCTGACAAGCGCTTGCTCAGGCCATCCAGGAAGGATCGCCGAGGACTTCGTCCGTATGCTCTCCGAGGCGTGGAGAGGGCCGCCCAGCGGCCATGGGCTCACCGTCCATGACAATAGGTGACCTTACGGACGGGATGGCTCCGCCCTTGGCTCCGGGCGCTGGCAGATCGATTTTCATCCCGCGTGCAATCACCTGCGGATCCGCGAAGACATCGGCCACCGTGTTGATCGGGCCGGCCGGAACGCCCTCGACCTCGAGACTGGACAAAAGCGCCTGCCGCGTTGTTCGAAGGGTCAACTCGGTGAGAATGGGTGTTAAGTCGGCGCGGTGGCGGACCCGCCCTGCATTGTTCCTGAACCTTTCATCCTCGGCGAGATCGGGGCGGCCCAGAACTCTTACGAATCTGGCATATTGCCCATCATTCCCGACCGCTACGATCACATGCCCGTCGGAGACGGGAAATACCTGATAGGGAACGATATTGGGATGAGCGTTGCCCATGCGCCGGGGCGCTTTGCCAGAAGCAAGATAGTTCATAGCCTGGTTGGCAAGAACGCTCGTCTGAACATCAAGAAGCGCCATGTCGACGTGAGCGCCCTCCCCGGTTTCGTCTCGGCGACGCAAGGCAGCGAGCACGCCAACGACGGAATAGACCCCGGTGAAGATGTCAGCAAAGGCAACGCCAATCTTCTGAGGTTCGCCCTCTGGGTCGCCCGTCAGGTCCATGATGCCGCCCATGCCCTGGATCATGAAATCGTAGCCTGCCCGCGCAGCATAGGGGCCGCTCTGACCGAAGCCCGTAATAGAGCAATAGACGAGTCGCGGATTGACGGACCGGAGGCTCTCATAGTCGAGGCCATATTTCTTCAGTCCGCCGACCTTGAAATTTTCGATAACCACGTCCGCATGAGCGGCAAGCTTGCGGATGAGAGCCTGCCCCTCCGCCGTCTCGAAATCGACGGCAATGGAGCGTTTGCCACGATTGCATGAATGGAAGTAGGCCGCCGAGAGGTCGCCTCCATCGGCAGCCTCGATGAAGGGCGGCCCCCATCCGCGGGTGTCGTCACCTACGCCTGGCCGCTCGACCTTGACCACATCCGCGCCAAGGTCGGCGAGAAGCTGGCCAACCCAGGGGCCGGCCAGGATTCGGGCGAGTTCGAGGACCTTGAGCCCTTCAAGCGGCTTTATCATCACGTATCCCGTATGGTTCAGAAGAACGCCTGCAACCCGGTCTGCGCTCGGCCGAGGATGAGGGCATGCACGTCGTGAGTCCCTTCATAGGTGTTGACGGTCTCCAGATTCTGCGCGTGGCGCATCACGTGGTACTCTTCCTGGATCCCGTTGCCGCCATGCATGTCGCGCGCCTGCCGGGCGATATCGAGCGCCTTGCCGCAGTTGTTGCGCTTCACGAGCGAGATCATCTCAGGCGCCATGCGGCCCTCATCGAAGAGGCGGCCGACGCGCAGGGATGCATGGAGGCCGAGGGTGATCTCGGTCATCATGTCCGCCAGCTTCTTTTGCACAAGCTGCGTCGCCGCGAGCGGCCTGTCGAACTGCTTGCGATCGAGGGTGTATTGGCGCGCCCGATGCCAGCAATCCTCAGCAGCACCCATGGCGCCCCAGGAAATGCCGTAGCGAGCCCGGTTAAGGCAGCCGAAAGGGCCCTTCAACCCGGACACGTTCGGCAGCAGCGCCTCCTCCGGCACCTCGACGCCATCCATGACGATCTCGCCAGTAATCGAGGCACGCAGCGAGAGCTTGCCGCCGATCTTCGGTGCCGAGAGACCCTTCATCCCCTTGTCGAGCACGAAGCCACGGATCTGGTTGTCGTGGGCCGCCGATTTTGCCCAGACGACGAACACGTCCGCGATGGGGGAGTTCGAGATCCACATCTTGGTGCCGGTCAGGCGGTAGCCGCCGTCGATCTTCTCGGCACGGGTCTTCATGCCGGCCGGATCCGAGCCGGCATCCGGCTCGGTGAGGCCGAAGCAGCCGACGAACTCGCCCGAAGCCAGCTTCGGCAAGTACTTCTTGCGTTGCTCTTCACTGCCGTAGGCATAGATTGGATACATGACGAGGGAGGATTGCACGCTCATCATGGAGCGGTATCCAGAATCGACCCGCTCGACCTCCCGCGCTACGAGGCCATAAGCTACGTAGGAGGCACCCGCACAGCCATATTCCTCCGGCAAGGTGACCCCGAGAAGGCCGAGTTCTCCCATCTCGTTGAAGATCGCGCGGTCCGTGCGTTCCTCACGATAGGCCTCGATAACCCGTGGCAGGAGCTTGTCCTGGGCATAGGCACGGGCGGTGTCTCGGATCATACGCTCGTCGTCGGTGAGCAGATCCTCGATCAGGAGTGGATCGTCCCACTGGAGTTTTGCGAGTTCGTGTGCGCCGGCCATGGTTCCGATCCTTCCTCTGTGGCGCCGCGGAGGCCAGCGACGCCGGGATGCAGTTGATGAATTTGGGACGGAAAATCGCCCTGGACAGCTGGGAAGTAAAGCGACATCTTCGAAGCAGGTTATTCGCAATTGGAATGAATTGGTGTTCAAGCGCGGCTTTCTTCCCAGCGTTGGCAACCTTCTCGCCTTCGAGGCGACAGCCCGGCACGGCAGCGTCTCACGGGCTGCGGAAGAGCTGAACCTGACCCAAAGTGCCGTTTCCCGGCAGATCCAGCAACTGGAAGACGCCCTCGGCGTATCACTGTTCAGCCGCACCCGGCAGCGAGTGGTGCTCACCGATGTCGGGCGCATCTATGCAGCCCATGTCCGCAATACGCTTGGCGAGCTCTCGGATGCCACGCGACAGGCGATCGCCCTGTCTGGGACTAGCGGGGTTCTGAATCTGGCAGTCCTGCCCACGTTCGGCACCCGCTGGCTCATACCGCGCGTGCCCGAATTCTTCGATAAACATCCCGACGTCACCGTGAATTTCGGTGTAAGGCTGGTCCCATTCGATTTTGCGGCAGAACCTTTCGACGCTGCCATCCATTTCGGCCAGCCTCATTGGCCCGGTGCCCGGTGCGATCATCTCCTGGACGAAGAATGTGTCCCGGTTTGCAGCCCGGACTATCGACGCCGGGAACAGATCCAAGCTCCGGCGGATCTCGCCCGCGCTACTCTTCTGCAGCAGAGCACCCGCTCCACAAGCTGGTCGGAATGGTCCATCGTCGCAAAAGTGGATATTGGGAACGCACTTCGCGGACCGCGGTTCGAACAATTCGCAATGGTCGCTCAGGCAGCCGTGGCTGGGCTCGGGGTCGGACTCATTCCTCATTTTCTGATTGCTGACGAGCTCGCCTCGGGCCGTCTCATCATCCTGTTTCCGCAGAGCCTGGTCAGCAGCGGCGCCTATTATCTTGTCTATCCAGAGCCTAAGGCAGAGGCGCCGCTCGTGCGTTCGTTCCGAGACTGGATCAAGGAGAAAGCTCAACAGGCTCCCGCCATTATGGATAAGACGCCCGGCGTTCCAGAACCGTCCAGCTCAAGGTAAAGGCGCCCCAGCCACAAGCCGCAATGGCGACCACCATGGAACGAGGCGTTCCGTCGAAGAAGGCGCTCACCAGGGCGATCATGACGGCACCCGTGCAAAGCTGCAGCGTCCCCATCAGGGCGGAAGCAGTTCCCGCAATTGGTCCATGAGTTTCCAGAGCCAGAATCGCAGTCGAGGGAATCACGAGACCGAGGCAGCCGAACGATGTAAACAGGAACGCCCAAAGGAGGTAGGGACTGTCAATCCCCCACAGCGTCAGCACGAATAGCGCCGTCGTTAGGACAGCAAAGATACTGATAGCCGATCGGACGACACGCTCCGCCCCGAAGCGCCGCATCAGGGTGCTGTTAAACTGGGCCCCGCCGATGAAGGCAATCGCATTCGACGCGAAGACCAAGCTGTAGCGGGACGGCGTGAGGCCGAAATGCTCGATAAACACCACGGAAGAACCTGCCAGATAGGCGAAGAAGCTCGCCTGACCGAGCCCCCCGATGAAGACAAGTCCAAGGAACCTCCAATCCTTGAGCAGGCTTCCATAGGCTCCGAGGACCTGACGGATGCTGCGATGCCCGGAATTTGCCTTCCGCGTCTCGGGCAGCAGGGTTGCAACGACGGCAAGTCCCAGAAGACCGATGCCGGCGATAACCCAGAAAATGACGCGCCAGCTATAGAATTCCGTCAGTGTGCTTCCTGCGAGAGGTGCCAGGATGGGCGAGACGCTGAAGACCAGCATGGTTGTCGCCATCAGGCGTGCAGCCTCAGCCCCAGTATGCAGATCCCGGATAATGGCGCGGGTAATGACCATGCTGGCGCAGGCCCCCACCCCCTGGAGGAACCGGAACGCAATCAGCGCCTCCGCACTTCGGGCAAAGCTGCAACCGATCGCACCGACAACGAATAGGGCCAATCCAAGATAGATCGGTGGCTTGCGGCCGACCTGATCAGATACGGGACCGTAGATAATCTGGCAGATAGCAACCGCGAGAAAGAAGCTCATCAGGCTCATCTGGATGGCGCCGACATCAGCCTCCAGTTCCCGGGCAATCGCCGGAAAAGCAGGAAGATACATATCAATAGCGAAGGGCCCGATAGCGGAGAGCATACCCAGAACGAGGGCATTGCGAAGAAACGTGGTCTGCATGGAAGTGGATTCCGTCAACCGACCTGACGATCGGAAAAGAGCAACGGCCTGCGTCCGAGGGAACGCGGGGAGCGACAAAACAGGAAAGTGCAAAGGGAAGGACCGGAGTTACAGCAGGCAGATGCCCAATCGCTGCAATGCATAATGTTATGCCGTCCCGATCAGCGACGCAAGACAGGAATTTATACAATAAGGCCGTGTCGCGAGCGGGGTGCGACACGGCCTGAAAGGCATGCGATGGTCCTAGAGGAGTGCGCTCTCCTTACGTCCCGAGAGATGGAAAGCGGCGTAAACCGCCACGACCGTCATCGAGAGCAGAATTGTCGAGAGGGCCGAGGCCGTTCCGTATTCACCATCCATGACGGACAGATAAATTCGCACCGGCATCGTGATCGTACGACCGACATAGAGCACCAGCGAGGATGACAGTTCATTCATGGCTGTCACGAAGCTCATGAGGCCGCCGGCGAGGATCCCCGGAACAATGAGGGGGACCGTCACCTTCAAAAAGGCTTTTCCGGGCGCGTAGCCGAGACTGACGGCGGCATCCTCGAGGTTCGGGCCAACCTGCTTCAACGCCGCTGCGACCGAGCGAGCCGAGTAAGGCAGGCGTCGCACATAGACCGCAAGGATGATGATGAGCCCGGTTCCTGTGAGGGCCAGCGGAGGGTCGTTGAATCGCGTGATGAAGGCGATGCCCATTACAATCCCCGGCACGATGTAGGGAATCATCAGCAGGGCGTCGAGGGCTCCCGTAGAGACGCTTGGCCGCCGCGAGATCAGGTAGCCGATCAGGGTCCCGCTGATGACGATGGCGACGACCGCCACCGAAGAGAACAGCAGAGTGTTCCAGATCGGGTCGGACACGGTTGCAATCACCTTCTCATAACTCTGCAAGCTGAGGCCGGGCTGAAAAACCGGGCCGCTGGTACGGCGGAAGGAGAAGATGACCACGATGATGGCCGGCAATGCGCCGAGAAGTACGATCACATAGGCGACGAGATGCAGACCAAGCGCCTTCAGCCCCACCGCCCGCTGACGCTCCGGCTTCTTGATGAGATTGCTGTAATAGACGTTTTTGCGCAGTACCCAGCGCTGCCCGAACACGACCATCATGGACAGGACGATCAGGACGATGCTCAGCGCCGATGCCATGCCGGGGTTTCCTCCGACCTCACCCGCAAAAAGGTTGAAAGCCTCTGTCGCCAACACGTTGAAATCGCGTCCGATGATGCGCGGAGTGCCGAAATCGGCGATCGACAGCACGAAAGTCAGGAGAGCGCTCGCCGAAATGGCCGGCAGGATGAGTGGAAACGTAACGATGAACAGGCGCTTCCATGGCGGCACGCCCAAGCTCTCTGCTGCTTCCTCGACGGAACGATTGATGGCAGCCAACGCGCCCGAAGTAATCAGGAATACATGCGGAAAGAACTTCAAACTGAATACGAGGATGACCCCCGCCACGCCATATATCGGTGGAATGGATATCCCGATGGATCCGAGCCCCTTGCGGACGACGCCGCTGGCGCCGAACAGGACGATCCACGCATAGGCACCGATGAAGGGTGGAGAAACGAGAGCCACGACCGCAAGCGTTTGGATCAGCGTACGGCCTACAATGTGAAAGCGTGTCATCACGAAGGCGAGGGTTACGCCCAGGACAAGTGCGCCTGCCATACCGCCGAACCCGGCGATGAATGTATTGCCTATGGCCCGCTGATACGCCTTGACAGTGAAGATCTCTGCATAATGGACAAGAGTGAATGCCCCGGTCTCGTTGTCGATCAGACTGGCCCACAGGATCGACGACAGCGGCCAGACAAGAAGAAGGAGAAGCACGGCCCAGGCCGCGATAAGGACAATGGTCCAGAGGTCGAAGCGAGTGCGCCTTTTCATCATGACCGTTCAACCTTCACCACATCTCCGTTCTGATCGAACAAGGCGATCTTCGCGAGAGGCAGGAGAACATCGACGGACTGGCCCTCCATCGCAATGAAGTCGGCACTGGGATCCGCAACCTGGGCGATGATCTCGCCAGCCTCGGTCTTCAGGGAATAGTGGGCCTCGCGTCCGAGAAAGGTAACTTTTCGAACTTCACCCCGCAGGGCCACCGCCTCTCCATCGGCCCCTTGGCGGCCAAGAATCACATTCTCCGGGCGAATGGCGAGTTCGAAGGTGCCGCCTGTGCCGGCATGAGGAAACACCAGCGACTGGCTGCCGACTTGAAGGCGACCCCCTTCGAGTTCGGCTGCCACGAAATTCATCGTGCCCACGAAGCTCGCTGCAAAGCGGCGGATGGGACGCCGGTAGATCTCGAAAGGTGTCCCGATTTGTTCTGCGCGGCCTTTATGCATGACACAGATGCGGTCGGAGACTGCGAGAGCCTCCTCCTGATCATGGGTAACATAGATCGTGGTGATCCCAAGTCGCCGCTGAATATCGCGGATGTCTTCGCGCAATTCGATGCGTAGCTTGGCGTCGAGATTCGACAGGGGCTCGTCCATGAGGAGGAGGGTCGGACGGATTGCCATGGCCCGGGCAAGGCCAATGCGCTGCTGCTGGCCGCCGGACATTTCCGCGGGAAGTCGGGCCTGGTAACCGTCGAGGCGCACCATCTTCAGGCTCTCGGCAACCCGGGCCTCAATGTCGGATTTGGACAGAGAGCGGGCCTTGAGCCCGAATGCAACGTTCTCTGCAACCGTCAGATGGGGGAACACAGCGTAATCCTGAAACACCATGCCGATGTCACGCTTGTGGGCGGGCTTATCATCGATTCGCTCGCCCTTAACGATAATTTCGCCCCGGTCTTGGCGCTGAAAGCCTGCGATCGTCCGCAAAAGGGTGGTTTTTCCACACCCACTTGGGCCAAGCAGAGTGAAGAACTCGCCCGAGGCAATCGTGAGATCGATACCCTCGAGGACCCGAACGTCCCGATAGCTTTTGGCCAGCCCCTGGATCCTCAACTCCGCCACACCCTGCTCCTCATCTTGTATAATTACGTCATGCTGTTAGCCGACTTTACAAAACTTACAGCTTTCAGCAACATGGCGTAGCTTTGCTACTTAATCTGGGGAGGGATGAAATGCTGAAGGTGAGTTTGGCGGCTGGTATATTGTTGACATCGTTGAGCGTCGCCGCCATGGCGCAGGATAAGTCAGTGGTCGTTTATACGGCTCACAAGGCTTCGATCGTCGATGCCCTGGTTCCTAAATTCGAAAAAGAGACCGGAATCAAGGTCGACGTGGTGAAAGCTGGGTCCGGCGATATCATCAAACGCGTGAAGGCTGAGTCTTCCGCACCCAAGGCTGATGTGATCTGGAGCATTGGCGGCGAACAGCTGGAGGATAACAAAGATCTGCTGCAGACATACGTCCCGAAGGACGACGCGGCTATCCTGCAGGCCTACAAAGTCAGCCCCGAATGGATCCCCTATACGGGTATCCTTCTCGTCATGGCCGTCAACAACAAGGAGTTGAAACCGGCCGACTACCCCAAGACTTGGGCTGAGCTCGGCGATGCCAAATGGAAGGGCAAGGTCTCATCGGCACGGGCGGATTCCTCCGGATCATCCTTCCAGCAACTTGCGACCGTACTTCTCGCTTATGGCGACAAGGGTTGGGATGTTTATAACAAGACCCTCGCCAACATGAACCTCTCGGACTCCTCGGGAGCCGTCCCACGCTATGTCAACGATGGCGAGGCTCTTGTGGGCCTCACCCTCGAAGACAACGCCCTCGACTACGTCAAGGGCGGCGGCAACGTCGCGATCGTTTATCCGGAGGACGGATCCTCGACGGTCGCAGACGGGGTTGCGCTCGTGAAAGGTGCGCCGCACGCGGACAATGGGAAGGTCTTCATCGACTGGCTGTTGTCCAAGCCTGTTCAGGAGCAGCTTGTATCGGATATTGGCCGTCGTTCGGTACGCAAGGACGTGACAGGCGCCGGGTTGAAGCCGATCAGCGAGATAAAGCTGGTCGATTACGACATCAAGAAGGTGGCCCAGCATCGCACTGAATGGATCGCCAAATGGAAAACTGCCCTGCAGAACCGCTGATCCGCGTTGCAGCGATGACGACGTCATGCTGATCGAGGCGTTTACCGAGGCAAAGGATCCCTCTAGGCCTCACACCAACGAGGATCGCCTCGTCATTCTGCCGGGATGCGGTTATGCGGTCATCGACGGAGTCACGGACCGCCTCGGAACGCGATATGATGGTGTCCTGTCCGGCCAGTATGCTGCCATGATCGTCAAGGGCGCGCTCGAGCACATGCTGAGCGCGCCCGATGCACCCACGGACGGCATGACGATCGTTCGAGGTCTCACTCAGGCGATCGAAAATGCCTACCTGGCCCATGGCATGCTCGATAGGGCGCGAACTGACTGCAACGTGCGCCTTTCGGCGGCGCTCGCCCTGGTCCTGGTTCACCAACGAAGTCTCGACGTGATCCTTGTCG
The DNA here is from genome assembly GCF_059888585.1 of Microvirga sp. BF8. Lineage (NCBI taxonomy): Bacteria > Pseudomonadati > Pseudomonadota > Alphaproteobacteria > Hyphomicrobiales > Methylobacteriaceae > Microvirga > Microvirga sp. BF8. The sequence continues at coordinate 3,863,669 of NZ_CM187619.1, forward strand.
GTGACAGCGGCGTGCGGCTCAACGGCCGCGAGACTCTGCGCATGGAGAAGGACCTGGACCTGATCACGTCGATCCTGCGGCAGCAGGCTTGGCCCATGATTGGCGATAGGACGAGCGATGCCACCATGCGGGAGCAACTGTCGCGACGCATTACTTGGCACGGAACCCGTCAGGCAGTGAATTCATTCGACGGCGTTCTAACCCTGGATGATATGAACCGAATCGAAGAACTTGCCATCGGTGCCAATCTCGCAGCTCTGCCTCATGTACCTGGCGACCTGATCGAACATCTCGTGACCGGCGGCATTGTCAACGCTCAAGGCGGTTATCAGAACGACCCTGCCACAATTCTCGGATACCCCTGCCTCGATGGTTTCCCGGTGCCGGAAAGCCTGATCCGCATGGAGAGCTTTGACCGGGAAGATATCGATACGATCGAAATCTATTCCGATGGATATTTCAAAACTGGCAAGGGCTTCGGCGTCGAATCCTGGGAGACCGCCTTCGCAGAGGCAGAGCGCGATGATCCAGCAAAGGTTATCTTGTACCCTTCCCCAAAGGGATCAACGCAGACAAGCTGGGCAGACGATAGAACGTATCTCGGCGTTCGTCTCTAGGGATTTGATCTGTCCGGAATGATGGAATGAACTGCTCCAGCAACCTGATCGAAACCATCGAGCAAATTGCGCCGACCTTGAAGAAGGCGGAGCGTCGGGTCGCTGACCTTGTCCTGCAGGACATCGAAGGAACCACTCGTGCCAGCATCAAATCCTTCGCCATACAGGCGCAGGTCAGCGAGCCCACTGTGATGCGATTTGCGCGCCGCGTGGGCTGCGACGGCTTTAGCGACTTCAAGATGCGGCTGGCGCAAGACTTTGCGGTCGGGCGCATGTACATCGAGGCCGAGCGCAAGGTACAGGCCGGCGATGCCGGAACTACTGCGCAACACGTGTATCGATCGGGTATGGATGCCCTCAGTACCGCTTTTGCAGGGCTTGAAGAGGATGCGCTGACGAAAGCCGCGACGGCGGTCGCCAATGCCGACCGCATCGCGTGCCTAGGGGTCGGTGGCAGTTCCGCCGTGATGGCCCAGGAAATGGAGAACCGACTGTTCAGGTTCGGCCTGCCGGTGACAGCCAGTGCAGATCCTTACAAACAGCGGATGTTGGCAGCGATCGCCGACAAAGGCGACGCGTTCCTGATCTTCTCGGTAACGGGCAAGCCGCGCTCTCTCGTCGATGCCGCCGGAATTGCCGTCGACCGGGGCGCCGTCGTCATCGCGATCACATTGCCACACTCTCCATTGAGTGCGCATGCGAGCCTGCTTCTGCCGCTCGCCATCCCCGGGGACGAGGTTCACTTCAATTTTCCGAACCGCACACGCTACGGCCAACTCCTCGTCATCGACTGCCTTTCCGCTCTTGTCGGGGCAATGAAGCAACCAGTCTCGGCGCGCAAACTTCACCGGATCAGGACAACCCTTGTCGCGTTGCACGGGCACACGGAGGCGCAGCCGATTGGGGACTAGAGGTGCGCCGCCTTGCTCTAGAATTCTTCTCCACAGAATTCGCGCGCCATGGTCGCCGAGCCAACCGACAATCCACCATCGACTGGCAGGACGACGCCTGTGATCATGCGCGCATCCGGTCCGATCAGGAACGCGGCCACGCCTGCGACGTCCTCGGGGATGCAGACATCGCCCAAGGGATACCAACGCTTCAGACGCTCGAAGATTTCAGGATTTTGCTCCACACGAGCTTTCCAGGCCTGGGTCTTGACGCTGCCCGGAGCAATGGCATTGGCACGAATGCCATACCGTCCCAGTTCTACGGCCAGAAACCGGGTCAGCTGCGCGAGGCCTGCCTTGGCGGCGCTGTAGGCCGGATAACCATAGATCCCCGTCCCATTGACCGAAGAGATATTGACAACCGTTCCGCGGCGGCGCGCGACCATTCCGTCCTGCACCGCGCGGACGCATCGCCACGCCCCATTGAGATTAAGCTCGATATCGGCCAGCCACGCAGCTTCGGAAGTGGTGGCAAGGGTGGGGCTGACGACACCCCCCGCATTATTGACAAGGACATCGATTGGGCCGAGGCGCATTTCCACCTGTGCGACGGCACTGGCTACAGAAGAAAGATCAGTGATGTCGGCCGCAACCGGCATCAGGCTTATCGGAGCATCGATCGCACGGGCGACTTCCCGGAGGGCCGATGCGTCCTTGTCGAGCATGGCAACGCGATGACCGTCCCGCAGAAATCTTGCGCACAGTGCACGGCCGATGTCTCCCGCGCCTCCCGTTACGATAATCGTCTGTCCCATGACCTCGCTCCTGTCTCCTCTGCGAGCTATAACGAAAATGTAGCGCGATGAAAATCAGACGACGAGAACGCAGAACATTGCGATAAATTCCGTTGTTTCACTACTTTTTTCGATCTAGTCTTCCTGCCTACACTTTCATCGGTGCCGCATGGATCCCAACGCCAAAACCATTGTCCGTTTCGACTACGAAGAGGTCATCGTTCCCGCTCGCCCTGGGGTGATTAATTCCGAGAGCCTGAACAAGCCGCTCCATATGCTTCCTGTCGGCGGAAAGCGGGCCTGGTCGGTGCAGTTCGACGAATTGCCGAAACTCATTCTGCGGATGACGCTGAAGGACGGGACCGTCGGTCTGTCGGAGTTCTACCGGGATCACAACTGGTCGATCATCGAGAATGTCTCCAACATGCTTCTCGGCCAAAGCATTGCCGTAATGCCTCTGCAAGACCTGCCGATTGCGCTGTGCCGCGAGTATGATGGGTTCGAATGTGCCATTTGGGATGCCTATGCAAAATCCCTTGGCGTCCCGATGCATCGCCTTCTCGGTGGCGCAATCCGTAATCATGTTAAGATCAGCGCGTGGTCGAGCCACCGTACTGTAGGCGAAATCGGTCCCTGGGTCAGGCAATATCATGAGCAAGGTTTCGACTGCATCAAGTTCAAGTGCGACCTTGAAGATGATGTGGTGGCTTGGTGCAGGGAAATCAGGATGCACGCTCCTGGCATGAAGGTGATCTTCGACCCGAACCAGCGGTGGGAGAATTCGGGGAATGCGCGCCCGATCATCCGCGAGCTCGAAAAGGTCGGCAACGTTCTTCTGCTTGAAGATCCGATCCAGCGGTGGATGATCCAGGATTACGCCAATCTCCGTCAGTTTAGCGCCATTCCGATCGCCCTTCACGTGTCCTTGCCTTATGTCTTCCAGGGCCAGCGCCCCTATGAGGCCGTGAACGCCATCGCCCATGGCGCAGTCGATGGATTCAATTTCAATGGAGGCCTCGCCAAATTCAAGGCCCTTGCGGATCTTGCGGCGATAACGGGAGTGCCGTGCTGGCATGGATCGGAGGTGGACCTTGGTATTCTGGAGGCGATGTACGTGCACCAGAGCGCTGCCGCCGCGAGTTGCACTTGGCCGGGCGACATTTTCGGCCGCATGATCCGTTCGCATGATCTGCTCAGGACGCCGCTCGCCATCACGCCGCCCTATATCCACCTTCCACAAGGCCCTGGCCTTGGCATTGAGCTCGACGATGAGGCGATCCATCGCTTCAAGGTGTCGGAGCGGACATTCCGCTGAGGTGTCTCGATCATGAGCGATATCAATCCTTTTCCGCCCGCCGACGAGGCGCGTCATGCGATCTGGGAGATGCTCGTCCGCCGGGATATCGACGCTTTCGTGGCCGGTGACTGGGAGGCGCATTTCCACGATTTTGCACCTGATGTATTCTTCGGTATCGACGCACGGTTTTCTGACAACCCAGACAGTTGGCGCATCACTTATGCGAGCATCGACCGCTATCGTGAGGCTTGGCTGGCTGGCGCGAAAGAGCTCAAGGGCCGGATCTCGAACGACAGCATGCGACAATCTCTCTTCGGCCTCACCGGCCTTCAGGATATCGAGATCATGGGCGACTTCGCGCTGGCGCGAAAGAAGTTCGATGGCTCCATTCGTCTGGACGATGGAGAGACGGTGACGTTGCGCTGGCAGACACAGTATTTCTGCCGGAACATCGGGAGGCGCTGGCGGATCGCGGGCTTCCTCGGCTATCTCCCCAATCCCATGGGATCGAGCCATACTCCTGCAACTGTCAAACATGTTCCGGCCGCCACACAGGCGCCCGGCCATGGTCCCTATTCGCCGGTGATCGAAGTCGCCCCGGGTCGGATTGTCGTGATCTCGGGACAGGCCGGCGTCGGAGCCGACGGAAGAACTGTCGGTGCCGATATCCGTGCGCAGGCCCGGACAACGATCGAGAATTGCGCCATGCAATTGCGCAGCGCCGGATGTACCCTGGCCGATGTGTTCAAGGTCAATGTCTATATGACCGACTTGAACGACTGGCCTGCCTTCAACGAGGTCTATGCCGAGATGATGCCGCAACCCCTGCCGGTGAGGACAGCGGTCGAAACAAGACTCCTGCGGGATTTTGTTGTCGAGATCGAACTCTGGGCGGTGAAGCCATGAGGTGGGAGAAGCTCACGACGCGCGAGATCGGTTCACTCGACCGCGCAACGCCCGTCATCATGAATATCGCGGCCATCGAACAGCATGGCCCCCACCTGCCGCTCGAAACGGACGCCAGGATCGGCGGCCATTTTCTTGATGAACTCGACAAAAGGCTCGGGAATCGGGTGCTCGTCCTGCCTTCGGTTGTCGTCTGCGCATCCGAGCATCATATGGACTTCCCGGGCACCCTTACCGTGCAGCATCAGACCCTGCTGGCATACGTGACCGATATTCTAGCATCGGTCGCTGCGCACGGCTTTACCAATATACTCCTGTTCAACAGCCACGGCGGCAACCAGGCTATAGGGCAGGTCATTGTCGAGAGCTTCGGTGCACGCCACCGCGATTGCCAGATTGGACTGCTTACGTGGTGGCGGATCGCGACGGATGCGCTGCTTAAAATACAGGATAGCGGTTTCGGTGGCGTCGGTCATGCATGCGAGTTCGAAACATCGTTGATGCTCCATATCGACCAGGTCAGCGTCCGTAAGGATCAAATTGTCGGATTCAGTCACGATATGACCTACGAGTGGGCGAACTCGGATCTGCTGAGGAGCGGGCGCGGCTCCCTGTTCAGAACCATGGCAGATATCTCCGGAGGCACTGGCGTTGTTGGGGACCCAAGTCGGGCGTCAGCGGCAAAAGGTGCAGAGATCAGTCGAATCGTTGTTGATGCGCTCTGCGATATCGTCCTGTCTCTAAAATGACACACACTATATCAAGTTCTGTACAGGCGAGGATCTTCCCATCAAGCCAGAGGCCCCGGCATCGGTACCGGCTCCTTCTGACACGGCTGTCGCGGTATTGGCGCCGCCCGCAAGAAAAGCCCAGAAAGTCGAGGAGTCGCGCAAGGCGACCTATAACTGACAGGACATGTAGCAGCCGCGCCAGCCCCCAGCCGCCGACGGGTTGCCCACATGGGCAGCGACGGCCGCAACTGCACAACGACGCGATTCGGGTCCACTCTTGCCAGGAGCAGCGCCCAGCCTTGGCTGGTACCTCATGGAGCTGTATTGTCCGATGGAGGCAGTAGCCGCCTTCGATCGGCGGTGAGCCCTGGCAGCGCGACGACCTGGGAACAGACTACATATGGCAAGTTCCGCGCCCATCTGCGTAAGGATCTGGCCAGTGGCGCTGCGGTCGCCCCGCAGGCCCTCAAACCCTGGCGCGGAGGACCGAGCTGAGCGCGGCCATCCTCTCCCACCGCGCCGTTGCAGCCTATCGGGACGGGCAGTGGCAGACATTACTGTAACCCAGGGAGAACGAAGCAGGATCGTACCTGAGCAGAACGACCTGATACTGCTGTGCGGCTGGTCATACTTCAAGCTGGGTCGCTACGACGGTGCAGCGAAGGTTATTCGGGCTGTTCAGCGGACCGGCTACTCGAATGAAGTGGGCATTGGGCCCAACGCCATCATGGGAATCACCGGATAGATCCGCCCATACTGGCCGGCGCCGGATGGAGAGGGCTTTGCAGGCCGAGCCTTCCGATCCATATACGAGAGCCGGGATATCCATGTCCCTCTCCTGATACTTAAGTCGCGAGCCATGGCAAACCTGCAGATCATTCTCTTTGACGTGGGCGGAACCCGATGTGCGTTGCGCCGAAACGCCGTGCAGGAACTTCTGCCTCTTCCGCATTTATGGCGCCCGCCGAGCCTTCCCCGGCCAGTTGCCGGATTCTTTAATCTGAGCGGTACGGCAATTCCGGTTATTGAGCTTGACGTCCTATTTGGAATGGACCACGACCGAATCTCTCCCGAAGCCGCGCTTTATCGGCACCTTGTTTTGATACAAGGGATAGCGCCCGACCTGCAGACTGCACTTCTTGTCGATCGGGTCGAGGATTACGTGGAGATCTCCCCATCCCTTCTTTCGCCGGTGCGAGCAGATGAGACCTTGAACGGCTGCGTGGAAGCGGAAATTGATTTCGGTGGAAGGCTTGTTCACCTGCTTTCTCTGCAGCGAATCCTCCTGGCCCAGGAACAGCAGGTACTCATCGAATTAAGTCACCAGGCGCAGAACCGCCTCAATGCATGGTCGGTCGACGCTTGATGGTCCGGGAACGCGCTTCCAAACTCGAATTCGATGCTGGTTTTTCACGTTTGAAGAACCGTGTGATCGAACGAACAGGGCATTATTATTATCAGGACAAGGATGACCTGCTTTGGGAGCGGGTTAGGAAGCGCCTGCGAGCGACAGGCTGCGGAGATGCTGCCGGCTACCTGGAATATCTCGACGATCCGGATCTCGGACCTGAGGAATGGGCCCACCTTGAAGCCGGAATCACTATCGGGGAGACCTTCTTCTTCCGCTATGCCGAGCAATTCACGGTCCTTCGGGAAAGGATTTTGCCCGAGATCATCGAACATCGGCGAAAGGAACGACGCTTGCGCATCTGGAGCGCAGGCTGCGCTACCGGCGCTGAGCCATATTCCATCGCTATCCTGGTGAACCAGCTGCTTGGGGATGACCTTCAGAATTGGCGTATCAGCATCATCGGCTCCGACATCAACGAGGCGTTTCTTGAAACGGCGCGTCGTGCCTCATTCGGCCGCTGGCCGCTCCGGACTCTTTCCCGCCAAGATCTCGCAACGTTCTTCGAGCCCATGGAATCCGATGGCCGGTGGCGATTGAAGAAGGAATATCGTGCGCTTGTCCGGTTCGAACGGCACAATCTTCTAAGCCTGCTCGACGGGACATCGCCACTACAATTCACTGAGTTCGATCTCGTCCTGTGCCGGAATGTATTGATCTATTTTCATCCTGCCGCAGTAGTTCAAATCGTCGGGGCTCTGAATAATACGCTGCGCGAGGGTGGTTGGATGCTGCTGGGGCACGCAGAACCGAACCCGACTTTCGCCAGCTTTCTCGAGGTCGTCAATCTGCCTGGGACCACTGCCTACCGTCGCGGACCTGCCGCGACGCCCGGCTCCGAGGCGTCCCTTGGGCGCATCCAGGCACTGCCACTGCTGCCTCAGCTACCTCCCTTGCCGCCAGTTCGGCAGCCTCTGCCGAGGCAACCCGCCCGAAGACAACCTGTTCCTCCGTCAGTGGATCGACCTGCCCTTGCCGAGCCACTCTATCCCGGCACCCTGCTTGCCGAAATCCGAGCTCTCGCCAATGCGGGTCGGTTCGGTGAGGCGGAAAAGCTTTGCCAAAAGGCGCTTGCGGACACCCCTCTGAACCCGGTTCTTCATTATTTCGAAGGTCTCACTGCCCAGGCTATGCATAGGCCTAGTACGGCCGAGAAGGCCTTTCGCCGGAGCATCTATCTCGATAAGAACTTTGCTATGGCTCACTACCACCTTGGACTTCTGCTTCTGGCGGATCGGCGACCTGAGGCGGGACGACGCTCCCTCGCCAATGCGGCGCGCATTGTTTCCCTCATGCCTGGTGAGACAGTGCTTGACGAGGCCGATGGGCTGACGGCCCAGGAGATGCGCGACCTCGTGCGCCTGCACCTTGGCGTTCTGGTTCAGTCCGGTATAGGGAGCTGACATGGCGAAATCACTTCGTCGAAAGCTGAGGCAGATTAACCGTGCGGGAGTGTTTTCTGCTGAAGAGAGAACGCGCCAGATCCTCGACGAGCGAACAGAAAGACTGGCAGCCCGCTCAGAGAAGAACGAAGCGGCGGCTGCTGATTCATCAACGGTGCTGATTTGCGAGGCTGGGCGTGAGAGTTACGGAATTCCGCTCGATGCGGTGGTTGAAGTCCTGCCGGCACGGGAATGCCTTCCCGTGCCGGACGGCCCTTCCCCTCTGGTAGGGCTTCTCGGTAGAAATGGACAGCTTCTTAACGTCATCGATTTGGGAGCCGCCCTGGGCATCGCACCTGCTACCGAAAGCGGTGGCAGGCACTTCGTTCTGCTACGCTGGTCCACCCCCAGAATAGCGTTGCGGGTCGATTACGCTCGCGGCGTCGAAGCTGTCGTGAGGGTCGCGTCTGAGAAAGGCAGCGGTTTCCGCAAGGAGGCTGTCATTGGTTATGCCAAAGCCCAGTCCGATGTTGCCGATCAGGAAAAAATCCTATCTCTTCTGGATATCGACTGCCTTCTTCGCCCCATTCTGTCACCCTTTTCTGCCCCCGGAGCTTCATCGTGACGATCTCGATTGCGAATCGCATCCTCCTCGGCTTTGCCGTCATCGTTGCACTGATGGTTGGCCTCGGTACCTATGCGATCAACCAGCTCGACGATGTCCGGGCCTCCACGGAAACCATTGTTGAGCGTGATCTTTCGCTCATGCGGCAGGTGGAAGCCATCGGCGCTCAGCAGAACGAGATGCGCGCCCTTCGCGAGGAGGTCTTGTCGCGCTTTCTTCTGCGCTCGCTTGGCCAACAGCAGAGTTCTTACGAGAACCTGATCGCCGAATGGGCCCAACGCGCTGCTGCCACCGAATCCGCTCTGTCGCAGACGATTGCCACTGCCAACAACTTTCAGACGCAAGCTGTATCGACCCAGAGAGCGGCGGCATGGCGCCGATTCGTCGACCTGGTGACGGTAGCCGGCGCAAAGTTCCGCCAGTTGAAATCCGAGTCCGAAAGACAGTTCGCTGCTTTCCAGAGCAATGACCTTGCAACTGTCCTAACGACGCAGACCTCTCTGAATGCAGCTCGCAGCGACTGGGTGAAAGCCTTGGAGGAGACAAGGGGAATCCTAGGGGAAGCTATTGCTGCGGGCCAACGCCGCGTCACGCAAACCTACGACCAAAGTCGCCTCTCGATCATACTCGCCCTCATGGGAGTCGCGATTCTGAGCATTCTGATCGCTTATGTCCTGCGCTCGTCCATTGCCAATCCGCTAAGTGCCTTCATGCAGTTCGTGGAGCGCGTCGGACGTGGCGACCTAGCTGGGCAAACCGCGACGGCCGGAAGCGATGAGATTGGACGCCTAGGAGCAACCCTCAACGATATGGTCGACGGCCTGCGGCAGTTGGCCAAGCAAAGCCGCGAGGCGACAGAAAACCTTAATGCGGCGGCGGCGGAGATTCGCGCGTCTACACAGGAGCAGGCGGCTAGCGTAGAGGAGCAACTCGCCGCTGTACAGGAAACAGCCGCAACGGTGGATGAGATTACTCATGCAGGCGCACAGATCGGCAAGCGGGCTCAGGAGGTCATTGCCTCCGCGCAGGCAACAGCTCAAACCAGCGTCGCCGGCCTCCAGGCAGTCGACGACACAGCGCTGGCGATGGATGCAATCCGCGAGCAGGCGGAGGCCGTTGCCGAGAACATCGTGGCCTTGAGCGAAAAGACCCAGGCGGTCGGCGAGATCATCTCTTCCGTCAACGACATCTCCGAGAGGACGCACCTGCTGGCGCTCAATGCCGCCATCGAGGCTGCCGCCGCTGGAGAAAATGGGCGCAGCTTTGCGGTTGTCGCCTCTGAGATGAAGGTCCTGGCCGATCAGGCAAAGGATGCGACCGGACAGGTTCGTTCTATCCTGGGCGATATCCAGCGCGGCATCAACGCATCTGTGATGCTCACGGAGGAAGCCGTCAAGCGCGTTGGTGCTGGCAAGGAACGTACTGATATGACGCAGCAGACCATTACGGAGATTTCGAGCCGCGTTCAGGAGAGCGTCCAGACCTTCCAGCAGATCGTCGCCTCCACCAACCAGCAACAGCTTGGAATTGAACAGGTGATGGGTGCGCTCCAGAACATCCGCCAGGCGAGCCAGCAGACAGCCGCTGGCACCCGCCAGCTCGATGCCGCGGCGGCAAACCTTTCCGATCTGTCGCAACAACTCCTCGCTCTGGTCGAGCGATATCGGGTGTAGGACTAGGGGAATTGAAAGAGTAGCCCTGTGACGGACATCCGCAAACAATTGCTCGCCGCGTTCGAGGTGGAACACCGGGAGCATCTGCACGCGATCCGGGAGGCGCTCGACCTGGCAGGAAGCGGTGTGCCCATCGAGATGGCGGATATCTTTCGCCGCGCCCACTCTTTGAAAGGAGCCGCCCGGGCGGTCGATCTTCCGGCCGTCGAGGAGATGGCCCACCATTTGGAGACCTTATTCTCAAACATCATCGAAGATGATCAAGCGCTCGATGAGGCGGCGATCGCTAGAGTGCGCACGAGTCTCGATACCATCGAGGATCGCGTTGCCGAGGCGTTACGCCCGTCCAGCAGCGCCTCGCCCGAAAAGATCTTACCGGCACCATTGCAGAAATCTGGGGCGAAGGCTCCTCGTTCTGCTGGCCCGATGGCACCCACGGTGGCAAAGTCGCCACCTGCACCGACTGGTGATCAGGCAGCAGAACCAGGAGCCGGAACCTATCTTCGGGTGGCGGCCGAGCAGATCGAGGAGCTCTCGATTTCTATGCATCAACTCCTCTCGGAGTTGCAGGCGGATGAAGCGATGGCCGCCACACTTCATGGGGTCGAACTCGATATCCGGGGCTTGAGACGCAACTGGGATGCCCTCCATGCCCAGATGGTCTCAATGTCGATGCCGCAGCGGGTCTCAGAATTTCCAGGCGGAATGGCACGCACCACGTCAACCCGCCTCCGGGATTTTGACCAGGATCTGAAAGGCCTGTTCCGTAAACTGTCGGCCTTATCCCGCAATCACAAGCTGTCGAGCTGGACGATGGATCAGGCTGCTCGACAGGTGCAGGAAGGTATCGAGCGGGTTTCGCTCGTCTCCGCAGAAACGGTTTTTGGAACGTTCGGCCACATGGTCCGTGAGATCGCGCGCGAGGAGGGGCGGGATGTGAATGTCCGTGTGACCGGCCTTGAGATCCAGGCGGACCGCCGGGTGCTTCAGGCCCTTAAGGATCCGGTCATGCATCTTCTCCGGAACGCTGTCAGCCATGGGGCCGAGGATATGGCCGAGCGCGTCGCCAAGGGCAAACCGGAGGCGACGGAGGTCGCTCTCGAGCTGGCCTCGCGCGGTGGACGCCTCACTGTCAGCGTCCGTGATGACGGGCGCGGGCCGGACCTTGTGCGGATCGAGCAGGTCGCTATTGACCGGGGTCTGCTCCGGCCGCGGGGCGACAACGACCCAGCGCCAATGACGGACCAGTTGCTGTCGCTGGTGTTCGCACCAGGCTTCTCAACAGCGGGCGCGATCGACCGCCTGTCCGGCCGTGGCATGGGGCTCTCCGTGGTCGCGGAAGCGATCCGCAATCTGCATGGATCCGTCCTTCTAAGGCCTCGCTTTCCATGGGGAACCGAGGCGCTTCTGTCCGTGCCCTTTACAGCCGCGCGCCACCCCCTTTTGCTGGTCGAGGCGGAAGGGCGAGCGTTCGGACTTCCCGCACATGGAATCGAGCGCCTGCTCCGGCTGAGGGCACAGTCGCTGGAAAGTGTCGAAGGACGTCCTGTCGCGCGGATCGATATACGGGGTCAGGACGTTGTTGTTCCCGTCGTCGCTCTTGCCGCCCTGACCGGTTCGCCGAATGCGCCAATTCCAATCGAGGCTGGACATACGAAAGCCGTTCTGGTCCGACACGGATCCCGCTATTGTGCCCTGGCGGTCAATGCCCTTCATGATGTCCGCACTATGCTGGTGAACGAAGTCCACGCCATTGGTCTCGGCGACATGGTAACAGGCACCGTTCTTCTGGACGACGAGATGCCTGCCCTCGTTCTCAGCTCCGAACTCCTGGTTGAGCACTGGGTCCGCAACGAGAGCCGCCTAGCCGCCGGTGGCCTCGGCCTTGCAGAATGGGCGGTGACAGCGAAAGAGCACGGCCCAGCGATTCTGGTCGTCGATGATTCCATTACGACCCGCACACTTGAAAAGAGCATTCTCGAGGCGCAGGGTTACCGTGTTCTGCTGAGCGTCGACGGTATCGATGCCCTCAACGTGCTACGTTCCGGTGAGGAGATGGTTGATCTCATCATTGCTGATGTGGAGATGCCGCGTATGGATGGATTTGGCCTTCTGCAGGCGATCAAGACAGATCCGCGATTGGCAGCGACACCCGTTATCCTGATGACCTCAAGGGCAGATCCTGCGGACGTTCGTCGAGGACTCGATCTCGGAGCCAGTGCCTACATCACCAAGCAGAAGTTCGACCAGCGCGAGCTTCTGGCAACGATAGGACAGCTTCTATGACCGCCGCCTCGCAATCGCGCGTTCGCGTGATGGTCGTTGAGGATTCGTTGGTCATTCGCCAGCTTCTCGCTCATATCATCGCTCGTGATCCGCGCTTGATCCTGGCCGCTGCAGTTGGATCCGCAGAGGAGGCTCTGCGGGAGATCGGGCGTGTTCAGCCCGATGTGATTTCCATGGATATCCGCCTCCCCGGCATGGACGGCCTCGAAGCGACCCGCCGCATCATGTCCGAGCGCCCGACACCGATTGTGGTGATCGCGGGCAGCGTGGAGGATTCCGCACTTCGGATTTCGATGAATGCGTTGCGTGCGGGCGCACTGTCCGTGGTGGAGAAGCCCGTCGGCGTCACAAGTGCCGGATATGACAGTATTGCCGAAACAATTTGCACCCAGCTCTACATCATGAGTCAGGTTTCCGTAGTGCGGCGGAGATCATTCGCATGGCGGTCGGAGACGGGAACGCAGCCGTCCTGGAGGGACGAGGTCGGCAGCTCCGTTCGGCCTGCGGTTCTCGGCATAGCCGCCTCTACGGGCGGACCTCCCGCCATCGCTAAGATCCTGAGTGCTCTGCCGGGAGACTTTCCGATCCCCATTCTTCTGGTCCAGCACATGGGTGCGCCCTTCATGGAGGGTTTTGCTTCCTGGCTGAATGGGCTGGTCGCTCTCGAAGTCCGCCTCGCCCGGGATCAGGAAATTCCGTTGTCGGGTAAGGTCTATGTCGCCCCGGGCGACAGTCATTTGCTGCTGTCGCCAGCTGGAACCCTGCGCCTGAGCGCCTCGCCTCCGGTCGGCGGACAAAGACCTTCCGCGACCCTGATGTTCGAATCGATTGCCGAGACCGCTGGTGGGAAGGGCCTGGGTGTTCTTCTTACCGGCATGGGAGAGGATGGTGCGAAGGGGCTTACGGACCTCCGCCACGTCGGGGGCTATACGGTCGCGGAGGACGAGAGCACAGCGGTCGTCTATGGTATGCCGGCCGCCGCTGTTCGCATGGGTGGCGCCCGTGTCAGTCTGCCGCTCGACCTCATCGCCCCGCGCCTCCTCCGCCTTGCCAGAGGAGATGGTGAATGAGCACAAGTCCCGCCGCGCCGGCGGCTCGCATTCTCCTTGTCGAGGACTCGGAGACCCAGGCGCTCCAACTCCGACATATGTTGCAGACAAATGGATTTGCTGTGGACTGGCAAGCCACCGCGGAAGCCGCCCTCGACAGCCTCAATGTGGGACTACCTGACCTTGTGATCGCCGACTACCACCTACCGGGTATGAACGGTGACGAGTTGTCGCGCCAGATGCGCCTGAACGTTCGGACCCGTGCCATTCCGGTCATCATGCTTACAGAAGCGCGGGAACGAGCTGTCGAGCGGCAGGGCCTTGAAAGCGGGGCGGATGCCTATATCTCGAAGGCGGCCGAGCAGGATCTGATCATCCTTCGGATCAAGGCGCTTATGCGGCGTCGGTCCGCGCCGGATTTCAAGGAAGGGCGGGAGGCTCCGAGCTTCAGTACGTTCCGGCGCGCCCGCCTCCTGGTCGTCGACAACAGCCTGACCCGGCGGACGCATCTTCAGGACCTGCTCAGCCGTGAAGGGTATGAGGTCACAATGACTTCGACACCGGCTGAAACTCTAAAGCTCGTCAGTGGACCCGGCGTGTCGTGGGACTGCATTCTCGTCAACATTCTCAGTCCAAGCTTCGATGGCATCGAGCTGTGCCGGCAGCTGAATTCCTATCGCGGCCTTGCAACTCTGCCAGGAATGGAGCTGCCCAGTTTTTCCATCGTTGGCCTGGGCAACGAAGAGGGGGGCGACATCCTGGCCCGTGCCTTCGCGGTCGGAGCAGACGACGTCGTCCCGGTGACGGCCGAGCCGGACGCGATGCGGGTCCGCATTCGGGCCCTTGTCCGGCGAAAGCTTTTGCAGGATGAAAACTGGCGCATCGAAATAGAGTTGCGAGAGCGGGATCTTGCCGTCGAGCGGGCACGTGCCGAGGCGGCCTCAGCAGAAGCACGGGCTTCCCTTGCAGGAGCGCTCGCGAAAGCCAATTTTCAGCTCGAGCAGGCCAACCATCAACTCCGTGAGACCCAAGCCAAGCTCGTGCAAGCGGCCAAGATGGCCTCTCTGGGCGAGCTAGTGGCGGGCATCGCACACGAAATCAACAATCCGCTGGCCTTCATCATGGCGCACCAGGGGACGATCGAACGTCTGCTCAAAGATATTTCAGGCAAGGTGCCGGCCGAGCTCGGACTTGAGCGCCCCCTTGGTAAGGCCCTTGAGCGCGTTAGTGCGATGAAACTGGGGCTGGGGCGGATTCAGGAACTCGTTCTCAACCTGCGGCGCTTCTCACGCTTGGACGAAGGCGGATTTCAAACGATCAACGTCCGCGAATCCATCGAGACGGTTCTCGCGCTGCTCGGCCATAAGCTTGGCACGCGCATTGACGTCCGCCGCCATTATGGTGGAGCTCCCGATCTGTACTGTTCCCCTGCACTGCTCAATCAGGTGGTCATGAACATCATTGGCAATGCCGCCGATGCGATTGTTGGAACGGGCGCCATCCAGATTGAAACGTCGAGCGACGATACAACATATAATATCCAGATCAGCGATACCGGCCCCGGCATCCCGGCACAGGTGCGCGAGCGAATCTTCGAACCGTTCTTCACGACCAAGCCGGTCGGAGCAGGAACTGGACTCGGCCTTGCGATCGCATATAGCGTTGTCGAGGCCCACAAGGGAACGATAGCGGTTGACGAGGGTCCGTTGGGCGGCGCCCGCTTCACCGTTACAATCCCAAGGCAGAACGTTGAATGACCGCGGCAAACGAGTCTCTCTCCAAGCTTGGCACGATTCTGGTCGTTGATGACGAACCGGACATTCTTGTCGCGATCGAAGATCTGTTCGAAGAAGATTATCGGGTGCTGACTTCGTCGTCGCCCACCAAGGCACTCGAGATTCTTCGAAAGGAACCCGATGTTGCGGTCATTATCTCGGACCAACGTATGCCCGAGATGCAGGGAGATGAGTTTCTGGCCAAGGCACGCGTGCACAGCGACGCAGAGGCCATTCTGCTCACAGGCTACGCCGACTTAAAGGCAGTGATCGGCGCGGTGAACAAGGGCCGGATCATGGCCTTCGCACCGAAGCCGTGGGATCCTGCAGCGCTGTCTGGCATGGTTGTATCCGCATCCGAGCGGCATCGACTGGCTCGTGAGCTGAACACTGAACGGGCGTTGCTCCGTGGCCTTATGGAGAGCATTAGCGACCAGATTTCCTTCAAGGATCCCGACGGCCGTTTCGTGCGGGTAAACAGCAGCAAGGCAGCAAGCCTCAACCTGAGCGTCGAGGGCTGCCTAGGTCGAAAGGAGAGCGACCTCGTTTCGAGAGATCGGTCCAATGCCATTGTCCAGGCCGAACGGCAGGCTGTTGAAGCTCGCGGCCCTGTCGAGCAGGTCGAGGAGCGGTACGGTGCAGATGGGAACTCCCAATGGTTCCTCGTCACCCAGATTCCGATCCTCGACCAGTCTCGCAATGTGACGACGATCGCGACGATTGAGCGCGACATCACAGAGCGCAAGTTGATGGAAATGCGACTGCGGCAGGCCGACAAGATGCAGGCGCTGGGAACATTGGCTGGCGGTGTCGCGCACGATTTCAACAACCTCCTCATGGCCGTTCTCGGCAGTCTAGATCTTGCTTCACGCAGAGCACCCGACGATCCACGCCTCAACAGGCTTCTGAAGAATGCGATCTATGCGGCCGAGCGGGGTGCTTCATTGACCCAGCGCCTCCTGAGCTTCAGTCGTCAGCGGGACCTTCGGCTTCAGACCGTAGATGTCAATCGCGTCATCGGAGACATGAATGACCTTCTCCTACGCACTTTAGGAGGAGTGATACGTGTCGAGAAGAACCTCGCTGAGGATCTTTGGATGGCTATCGTCGATCCGGACCAGCTCGAACTTGCTGTGCTGAACCTCTGCATCAATGCCCGCGACGCAATGTCCGAAAACGGCACGCTCACGTTGTCGACACGGAACCAGACCGTCTCGGAGGGACAGATCCCCGACTTAGAGAGCGGCGATTACGTTGTTGTCTCCGTGGCTGATACAGGCGCTGGCATTCCTCCTGACATTCTGAACAGAGTACTCGAGCCATTCTTCACCACCAAGGAAGTCGGCAAGGGCACAGGGCTCGGCCTTCCTATGGCCTATGGGCTCGCTCGCCAGTCAGGCGGGACGGTTACCATCGATAGCACGGTCGGCGTTGGCACGAATGTCGAGCTGTATCTGTCCCGCACCGCTGCAGACCGGCGCGAGACGGATCCAGAGGAGATCGCGTCTGCGTCATCGATCCACCGGGTGCGTATTCTGCTCGTGGATGATGACCCGGACGTGAGAGCCGTTACGGCCGCCTATCTGACGGAAATGGGGCACCGGGTCGTAGAGGCCTCCGACGGCGCCTCGGGCATCGATATCCTCCAGGCAGACGACCAAATCGATCTCTTGATCGCGGATTTCGCGATGCCGGGCATGACCGGGCTGGAACTCGCGATTCAGGCCCGCCGGCATCGGCCGAACGTTGCTGTCCTCCTCGTTACTGGATACGCGGATCCGGAGCGCATGCCGGAGGGCTACCCCATGCTGCACAAGCCTTTCAACCAGCGTGAACTGGCATCAAAGGTGACGGAGGCCGTCCAGGCTTCGGCCAAGGCGGGAAAGTCCCTTCCCTAGTGGGACTAGGTCGGGGCCCAAGGTTCCGCTACGGGATCGTTTATCTTCCATCCACAGCCCCGCAGATTGGTAAATTTTCCTCTCGAACACGGCTCACGGCCGGGCGGCCGCCGTCGGAGTCGCGCAAATTTGACGGCTCCTAACCCGAATATCTGCGTCCCCGGGGCTGAAATGGTATATTTTTTCCAAAAGTTTTGAATCCAGGGAGGGACAGATTGACATTGAACGATGTTCGCACCTTAACTCTGTCGCGGAACGGCCATAATCCAGAGCCGTCTCAGAGGACTTTCATAATGAAGAAATCAGCTCTTCTTGCAGCTGTCTGCGTTCCGGCGTTCCTGGCAGCCGCTCCGCTATCGGCCAAGACGCTCGTGTATTGCTCCGAGGGCAGCCCCGAGAACTTCTATCCCGGCGTCAACACCACCGGCACCTCGTTTGACGCCAGCGAGCAGATCTACAACCGCATCGTCGAGTTCGAGCGCGGCGGCACGAAGGTCGTCCCCGGCCTTGCCGAAAAGTGGGATATTTCGGAAGACGGAACGGTCTATACGTTCCATCTGCGCAAGAATGCCAAGTGGCACTCCAACAAGAACTTTACCCCCACACGCAATGCCAACGCGGATGACGTGGTCTTCATGCTCGAACGCCAGTGGAAGGAAGACAATCCCTTCTTCAAGGTGACGAGTCCAAATCATTCCTATTTCGGCGACATGGGCATGCCTGCCCTCCTCAAGTCGGTCGAGAAGGTGGACGACTACACAGTCCGCATCACGCTCAACCGCCCCGAGGCACCTTTCCTTGCCGACCTGGCGATGATGTGGGCCAGCGTCCAGTCTAAGGAATATGCCGATGCCATGATGAAGGCCGGTACGCCTGAAAAGATCGACCAAGAGCCGCTCGGCACGGGTCCGTTCTCTCTCGTGCAGTACCAGAAAGACGCCATCATCCGCTACAAGGCGTTCCCTGACTATTGGAACGGCAAGGCGAAGCTCGACGATCTGGTCTTCTCGATCACGCCGGATGCCTCCGTGCGCTGGGCAAAGCTCCAGAAGGGCGAATGCCACGTCATGCCGTATCCGAACCCGGCGGATCTCCAGGCCATGGAGAAGGATCCGAATGTCACCATCCTCGCCCAGGCCGGCCTGAACATCGGCTATCTTGCCTATAATACGACGAAGAAGCCCTTCGACGATGTCCGCGTCCGCAAGGCGCTGAACATGGCGATGAACAAGAAGGCTATCGTCGAGGCCGTGTTCCTCGGCAGCGGCGTTCCGGCGAAAAACCCGATCCCGCCGTCCATGTGGTCCTACAATGACGCCGTTAAGGACGATCCCTACGATCCGGAGGCCGCCAAGAAGCTGCTTGCGGAAGCCGGCTATCCGAACGGCCTCGAGACCGATCTCTGGGCCATGCCGGTCCAGCGTCCCTACAACCCGAATGCGAAGCGCATCGCAGAGCTGATGCAGGCCGACCTCGCCAAAGTCGGTGTGAAAGCTGAAATCAAGAGCTTTGAGTGGGGTGAGTACCGCAAGCGCATGCAGGCCGGCGAGCACCAGATGGGCATGCTGGGCTGGACGGGCGACAATGGCGACCCGGACAACTTCCTGCACACCCTCCTTGGCTGTGATTCGGCAAAGAGCGCCTCTGGTTCGAACGTTGCGAAGTTCTGCGACAAGAGCTTCGACGATCTCGTAACCAAGGCGAAGGTCACGACCGATATCGGCCAGCGGACGAAGCTCTATGAGCAGGCTCAGGTCGTCTTCAAGGAGAAGGCGCCCTGGTTTACCATCGCTCACGCGGTGCAGCTGAAGCCGGTCCGCAAGGAAGTGGTCGATTTCAAGCTCTCCCCCTTCGGTCGTCACACCTTCTATGGTGTGGACATCAAAGGTAAGTAAGCTCTTTCATCCCACCTCTGGCGGAGCGGCTGAAATGCCGCTCCGCCTTTTTACATTCAAACGATGTTCCGCTTCATCCTCACACGCGTCAGCCTGATCATCCCAACCTTCATCGGGATCACGCTGCTCGCCTTCTTCCTCATCCGTCTCGTCCCGGGCGATCCGATCGAGACCATGGCTGGCGAACGCGGCATCGATGCCGCGCGACACGAGCAGCTGCGTAAGGAGTTCGGCTTCGACAAGCCGGTCTTCGTCCAATACGGCATTTACATCTCACGCGTGCTGCAGGGTGATCTCGGCAAGTCCATTGTCACGCAAGCCCCGGTGTGGGAGGAATTCAAATCGCTGTTCCCGGCCACGATGGAACTGGCAATCTGTGCGATCCTCTTCGCCCTAGTCTTAGGACTCCCCGCCGGCATGCTCGCGGCGATCCGACGAAATTCCATCTTCGATCATGGGGTCATGGGCATATCGCTGACCGGCTATTCCATGCCGATCTTCTGGTGGGGCCTGATCCTGATCCTGGTTTTTTCGGTGCAACTCGATGTGACTCCGGTCTCCGGCCGCATCGACGTTCTCTATTACATCGAGCCGGTCACCGGCTTCCTTCTCATCGATAGCCTCCTGTCGGGGGAGGAGGGAGCTTTCGCTTCCGCAGTCGAGCACCTCATCCTCCCGACGATTGTTCTCGGGACGGTGCCGCTTGCCGTGATCGCCCGCATGACGCGATCTGCCATGCTCGAGGTTCTCGGCGAGGATTACATCCGCACGGCCAAGGCGAAAGGACTCTCCCGTTTTCGCGTGATCGCCCTGCACGCTCTTCGCAATGCGCTTATTCCTGTTGTCACCGTGATCGGTCTCCAGGTTGGTGTTCTGTTCACTGGTGCGATCCTGACCGAGACGATCTTCTCCTGGCCGGGGGTCGGCAAGTGGCTGATCGATGCCATCTTCCGCCGAGACTACCCGGTCCTCCAGGGTGGCGCCCTTCTCCTCGGTATCGTTGTGATGAGCGTCAACCTTCTCGTCGATCTCGCCTACGGTCTTATCAATCCGCGCATCAGGCATAACCGATGACCGCAGAAACCATGGAAGCTCCCGCAGTCGCCGTGCCAACGGCAACGCCCCCACACCCGCTCCGTGAGTTCTGGGGCTATTTCAGCGCCAACAAGGGCGCAGTCGGAGGCCTTGTCGTCATCGCCTTCGTGGTGATTGTCGCACTCCTTGCCGATGTCCTTGCGCCCCACTCGCCCTATGTCACGGACACGTCCATTGCTCTGAAGCCGCCCTTCTGGCAGGAGGGTGGAAGCCTCGCCTACCCGCTCGGAACGGACCCGATCGGTCGCGACATTCTTTCGCGCCTCATCTACGGATCGCGCCTGTCGCTTCTGATCGGTATCGTGATCGTCTCGATCTCGATCGTCCTCGGCACAGTGCTCGGTTTGGTCGCAGGCTTCAGCCGCGGCGTCACAGAGATCTTCATCATGCGCCTGATGGATATCATCCTGACCCTGCCTAGTCTGCTGCTGGCCATCGTCATCGTCGCGGTGCTTGGACCAGGCCTTATCAACTCGATGCTGGCCGTCGCGCTCGTGATCCTGCCGCACTACGTTCGTCTTGCGCGCGCCGCCGTCATCACGGAAACCTCGAAAGATTACGTGACAGCTGCCCGCGTGAGCGGCGCCAGCACGCTGCGTCTCATGTTCAAGGAAGTGCTGCCCAACTGTACAGCACCGCTGATCGTGCAGGCATCACTCGGCATCTCGACCGCGATACTCGATGCCGCGGCGCTCGGCTTCCTCGGCCTCGGCGCACAGCCGCCGGCGCCGGAATGGGGCACAATGCTGGCCGACGCGCGCGAGTTTGTGCTCCGTGCCTGGTGGGTCGTGACCTTTCCGGGCCTTGCAATCCTTATCACTGTGCTGGCCTTCAACCTTCTGGGCGACGGCCTTCGCGACGCCCTCGATCCTAAATTGAAACGCTGATCATGGCATTGCTCGAAATTGAAAATCTTTCGGTCGAATTCCCGACCCAGGGCGGCATCATGCGTGCCGTCGACGGTGTCAGCCTCAAGCTTGAGGAAGGCGAGGTACTCGGCGTCGTCGGCGAATCTGGCTCCGGAAAGAGTGTCACGATGCTGGCACTCATGGGCCTGGTGCCTTTCCCCGGGCGAGTGCGGGCGGATAAGCTCTCGTTCAACGGCCGTGATCTTCTGACGATCTCCGACCGCGACCGTCGCAAGCTTACGGGCAAGGACGTCGCGATGATCTTTCAGGAACCGACGACCAGCCTCAATCCCTGCTTCACCATCGAGTTCCAGCTCACCGAGACGCTGCGGCTGCATGAGGGCATGGACCGCAAGACAGCCCGCCGCCGCGCCATTGAGCTTCTGGACCAAGTCGGCATTCCATCGCCGGAGAGCCGCCTATCAGCATATCCGCACCAGCTTTCGGGTGGCATGAATCAACGCGTCATGATTGCCATGGCCATCGCCTGCAATCCAAGGCTGTTGATTGCGGACGAGCCGACGACCGCTCTCGACGTGACCATTCAGGCACAGATCCTGGACCTTCTGGTTAATCTGCAGAAGGAGCGTAACATGGCTCTGGTGATGATCACGCACGACATGGGCGTCATTGCCGAGACGGCCAAGCGCATCATGGTGATGTATGCCGGCCAGATCATGGAAGAGCGCGCGGCCGACGAACTCTTTACCTCGCCTCAGCATCCCTATACCGCAGCTCTCCTCGCCGCCTTGCCGGAGAACAGTAAAGGGGGGCGCCTTTCGACGATCCCCGGTGTCGTCCCCGGCCTTTACGACCGTCCGCGGGGCTGCCTGTTTAGCCCCCGCTGCATCTACGCAACGGAGCACTCGCGCAACGTACGCCCTGAACTCCGTTCCTGGGCCGGTGGACAGATCCGTTGCCACTATCCTCTCGGCGACCCGAGCCGTGCGGAACGGATCAAGGCCGATCACCCTCTTGACGCGGAGGCTGCATCGTGACCGGTCCCGTAGTTGAAGCTCGCAATCTGAAGCGCGTCTACGAGGTGCGTCGCGGACTGTTCAAGGAGCCTGGTCGCCTGCAGGCCGTAGGAGGCGTTTCGTTCTCCATCGAACCCGGCAAGACGCTGGCCGTCGTCGGCGAGTCCGGGTGTGGCAAGTCTACGCTTGCTCGAATGGTGACGCTGATCGAGAAGCCGACCGAGGGCACGCTGAACCTCGACGGCATGGATGCCATTCATCCGCCGGCCGGCAAGGCGAAGGATCTGCGCCGCACGGTGCAGCTCGTGTTCCAGAACCCTTATGGATCGCTCAATCCTCGCAAGAAGGTCGGGACGATCCTTGAGGAACCCCTTGCGATCAATACCAGCCTCTCCTCGGCCGAGAGAACCGAGCGGGCGCGCGCCATGATGGCGAAGGTCGGCCTGCGGCCCGAGCACTACGATCGCTATCCGCACATGTTCTCGGGTGGCCAACGCCAGCGTATCGCCATCGCGCGCGCGCTCATGCTCTCACCCAAGCTCGTCGTCGCCGACGAACCCGTCTCCGCGCTTGACGTCTCGATCCAGGCACAAGTGCTCAATCTGCTGGCCGACCTGCAGCAGGAGATGGGGCTCGCCTATCTGTTCATCTCGCACGACCTGAGCGTTGTTCGCTACATCGCGGATGATGTGTTGGTCATGTATCTCGGTTTTGCCGTTGAGCAGGGGCCGAAGGCGCGCATTTATGAACGTCCCTTGCATCCCTATACACAGGCGCTCCTGTCATCGACGCCCGGCACGGGGGGAGAGAAGCGCAAACGCATCGTTCTGAAAGGCGAGCTGCCTTCGCCGCTCAATCCGCCGAAAGGCTGTGTGTTCTCGACACGCTGCCCCTTCGTAACGGAACGATGCAGGGCCGAGCGGCCCGCCCTGCGCCCTCTCGACCAACGTCTTGTAGCGTGTCATTACGCCGAAACCTTCCTCGAGAACCCACCTATTTGACGTTTTTGCCCTTAGGCTGGGAGCGGCAGGCGCGCCGCCCCCGGCATGGTCTGAACGGCCTGCGACGGAGACGAGGATCTGTCCTCCAATGACTTCTCCTCACCTGTCGCACTCTTCACGCACAAGACAACGGCTTCGCGCAGGGACGATACGTAGTAATCGGCACCGAGTGACGCTTGTCGGCTCTGATTGCTGAGCACCGCATCATCCATCGGCCAGAGACCGACCAGGATTGGTAAATTCGGCAGGCGGTTACGAAGACGCCGCAGCAGATAACGCAGGTGAGCCGGAGTGCCGCCAATCTCGAGATAGGACAGGCATATCATCCGAACATTCGTGACATCGAGGGTCGCGATTCCGACGCGGGAGACGGCCGCATAGGGTACCGTGCGGGTCCCCAGGCCGTGCTTGTCAAGCAGCTGCGCCAGCATGGAGGCAGCGGCTTCATCGAGGGGGCCCCTGCCGGCGATGCACAGGACTGCGCCTTCGGCCCGCCATTCTTCGGGAATCGGCGCCGCCACGGGCGGCGACTGCCCAATGGCGGGCTCCTTGATCACTGGCTTCTCACTCACGGGAGATGCCACGGGCTCATCCTCCGTCTCCTTGTGCTCGGGCTCCACATCGTCATGTCCATCCAGGTCCTGGACAAGCGCTGCGACCACGTCCTTGACCTGCTCCAGCTGGTGGACGGTCAGCACCCCGCGACCTGCATCGTTGGCCGCCAGCTGCAGTCCCTTAAGGGCAACTTCGTCGTAATATGATGTGAGCGAACGCTCCCGAAGCAAGATTTCTGCGGATTCGAGCGCCTCGTCGGGATCGCCAGCCAGCATGCGCTGATAGAGGTTCTCTGCTGGCGTCAAGGCAGGCCGGTCACCGAGGAGGACATCCAGGAACTCGAGCCTCTCCACGTGGCGCCCCAGCACGACGAGGCAGAGCGTCAAGGGCGTCGCGATCAACAGTCCGACTGGACCCCAGACCCACGTCCAGAAGATGGCGGAAAGGACGACGGCGAAGGGCGAAAGCCCAGTACTTTGTCCGTAGACAACAGGTTCGATCACATGTCCCATGAGCGGCTCGCCGAGCAGGAACAGGGCCGCCGTCATCACGGCCATGCTCCACCCAGGGTCGACGGCGGCGGCCAGCGCGATCGGGAACGCGGCGGCAATGAAAGACCCAATATAGGGCACGAACCGCATCAGGGCCGAGAAGACGCCCCAGAGCAGCGGGCTCGGCACACCAATGGCCCATAGCCCGATGGCCACAAAGACGCCAAATGCCGTGTTGAGGCCAAGCTGGATTAGGAAATAGCGGCTGAGCCTGCGAGCGGCATCATCCATGGCGAGAGTGGTACGGTGCAGATCGCTGGAGCCGAACAGGCGGATCATGCGGTCACGCAAGTCCTCACGCTGAAGCAAGATGAACACCAGGACGACGAACACGATACCCATCGTCGCAAGGGGTTGGAGCAGCGGCAACACGAAGTTCCGAGCCAGTTCGACAGGCGTCGGATCGGGCTGATGCACTTCCACCGGAAGAGGAGCCGGAGGCTCGGGCTCCTGCGAAGGAGCCGGAGAAGGCGTGGATGCCTGCTTTTCCTCGGGATTCTGCTGGACCGCACGGTCGAATTCCCGGCCCATGTTCTTAAGGAGAGAGGGTATCTGCCCGAGGGTTCCCTCCCTGAGGGAACCGACCTTCTCCTTGATGGTATGCTGGTAGCGTGGGAGATCCGTCGCGAGGCCCGCGAGCTGGAAGCCGATCACGGTGCCGAGCGAAAGAATGATGCCGAGAGCGACCAGAACGGCGATGATGACGGAGGGGACGCGGCCCAAATGCCATCGCCGCATGATATCGACAAAGGGGGCAAGCACAAAGGCGAGCAGAATCGCAAGCACGATCGGCAGGAAGACATCCTGTCCGATATAGAGCGCTGCCAGCACCACGATGCCAACAATCAGGGTCATTAGGCCGGAAATGCCGGGGACGCTCGGCGGGGGAACCTCGGTCTGAGGGGGTGTAGACGGCTGGGCAGCGGACATGAATCCCTCTTCTCCGAGACCGTGGGACAGTTCTTGGCTTCCCTACAACGCTCCTGGCCCCTGAACGATCCTTGGCCGTTCCACGAATGGGACCTTTTGCCATCTGGCAGTACCGGTTCTCCACCCCACCTCGGAGAGGAAGGATCTTAGGGCAGCGCGTTCATGCCATGCCTCGCGACCCTTTAAGGACGTCCATTCCAGTCGCCGCGTGAAGAAATATCGGGACCAATCCTCATTGGGGCGACCCGACATCCCGTTGCCCCAGTCCCTCCAAATCGGAGAATCCGAACCGATGACGGTCATTGAAACACGCCGGAGCTTTTCCAGCGGCGGGAGGGGTATTGCCGTCGAAGTGTTCGAAACAATGCAACTCCCATCCAGCCCAGCAGTAATCATGCTTCACGGAGCTGATGGCCTGGGACTCAATGCACAATATCGCACTGGCGCCCGAGCAATCGCCGCTTCAGGGTATCGAGTCCACCTCATCCACTATCTCGACAGAACAGGAGAGCAGCGTGCCTCGTTCGCGACCCTCTTCCAGAACTTCTTGCCCTGGACCGAGACAGTGCGGGATGCGTTGGCCTGGGTTTCCGGCCGAGCCGAGATCGATCAAAGCAGAATCGGGCTTGTCGGAATATCACTGGGAGCGGCGCTAGGACTGGCTGTCTCCAGCATTGATTCCCGAATCCGGGCAATGGTCAGTTTTTTCGGACCATTGCCACAGGGCGCCGTCAGTCACGACGCCCGCTTGCCGCCTACCCTCGTTCTGCACGGTGCCCTCGATCCGATCGTGCCAGTGGTCAACGCCTATGCCATCGAAGCTCTGCTGCGGCACAGGGACATCCCCCATGAGGTGAAAGTCTATCCGGGCGAAGGCCATGGGTTTCGGGACAGAACCCAGAAGGATGCGACGCGGCGTGCCCTGTCCTTTCTTCATCGCCATCTCGCGTGCGATCCAGAGTTCGAACCCAGTCCTCTTTCGCCCATCGACCAGGATAGGTAATAAGGAATTGTAGGAACGGCGGGAATGAAGATCGTCATGGCATCATCAGCGGCAGACCAGATTGCGAACCCCCTTCTCGAACCATGGACGACGCCTTACGGGCTGCCGCCCTTCCAGAGCATCTTGCCAGAGCATTATCGGCCTGCCTTCGATAGAGCTCTCGCAGAACAGAAGGCGGAAGTCACCGCCATTACCGAGAACGGCACCGCTCCCACATTCGCCAACACCATTGAGGCTCTGGAGCGCAGCGGCGCGGCACTCAAGCGAATCGGTGGGGTGTTCTTCAACCTCGCTGGATCGCATACAAACGATGCTATCCAGGCCGTCGAGCGTGAGATGGCACCCCTTCTCGCCAAGCATCGCAACAGTATCTTCATGGACGGGGCTCTGTTCCAACGTGTGGATGCGCTCCATGGAGAGAAGGATCGCCTTGACCTTTCCTCCGAGCAGTCGCGCGTTCTCGATCGTTACCATACGATCTTCGTCCGTGCGGGAGCGCGTCTCGGCAGCGAGGACAAGAAGCGCCTCGCGGAAATAACCGAGCGCCTTGCAAGCCTCGGCACACAGTTTTCCCAGAACGTGCTGGCCGACGAGAAGGCTTACCGTCTCGTCCTTGAAACTGAAGACGATCTCGCCGGCTTGCCTCCATTCCTGCGGGAGGCTGCGGCACAGGCTGCCGAAGACGCCGGCCTGAAGGGAAAGTACGTCATCACCCTGTCGCGCTCCAGCATCGAGCCGTTCCTTCAATTTTCGAGCCGTCGCGACCTGAGAGAACAGGCCTTCCAGGCTTGGGCGCGCCGCGGTGAGAATGGTAACGCTGCAGACAATGGCACCATCATCGCGGAAATGGTGCGCCTGCGTGCCGAGCGCGCGAGGCTCCTGGGCTACGACACCTTCGCAGACTTCAAGCTCGCCGATACCATGGCCAAGACACCGGAGGCGGTTCTTTCCCTTCTGCGGGAGGTCTGGTTGCCGGCACGGCAGCGCGCCATGCAGGAGCGTGACGACCTTCAGTCTCATGCGCAATCACATGGCGATAACATCATCATAGAACCATGGGACTGGCGCTATTATGCCGAACAGGTGCGAAGCGCCAAGCATGATCTCGATGAAGCCGCTATCAAGCCATACTTCCAGCTCGACCGGATCGTGGCTGCCGCCTTCGATACGGCACATCGTCTCTTCGGTCTGAACTTCGAAGAGTTGAAGGACTTTCCCCGCTACCATCCGGATATTCGCGCATGGAAAGTCAATGACATGTCCGGGGAATTTGTGGGCATCTTCATCGGCGATTATTTTGCCCGCGCCTCCAAGCGAAGCGGAGCTTGGATGAGTTCCTTCCGCTCGCAGGAGAAGCTGAGCGGAGATGTTCGGCCCATTATCGTCAATGTCATGAACTTTTCCAAAGGAGGGCGGGACGAGCCATCACTCCTTAGCTTCGACGATGCAAGGACTCTGTTCCACGAATTCGGCCATGCGCTGCATGGCCTGCTTTCCAACGTAACCTATCCCTTGCTGGCCGGGACAAGTGTTTCAACCGACTTCGTCGAGCTTCCGTCACAACTCTATGAGCATTGGTTATCGCAGCCGGGCGTGCTGCGTCGCTATGCGATCCATTATAAAACCGGCGAACCGATCCCGGAAGACCTGCTGGAACGCTTGATGGCCGCGCGAAATTTCAACCAGGGCTTCGCGACCGTGGAATATCTCGCTTCTGCATTTGTCGATATCGATCTCCATCGTCTGACGGACGCGAACGAACTGGACGTGAGCGCCTTTGAGCGAGCATCTCTCGACCGGATCGACATGCCGCGTGAAATCATCATGCGTCATCGGACCCCTCATTTCACGCATGTCTTTTCGGGAGATGGCTATTCGTCCGGCTACTACAGCTATCTCTGGTCAGAGGTCCTGGATGCAGACGCTTTCAACGCATTCGAGGAAGCGGGCGATGCTTTCGATGCGGAAGTCGCGACACGATTGAAGAACTACATCTATTCAGCGGGAAACCTGCGCGATCCCGCCGAGGCGTACATCGCCTTCCGGGGTCGCCTGCCGACGCCGGATGCGCTTCTGGTCAAACGGGGATTGACGGCTCCTGTCACGCTCGAGGCGTAAGCATTAAAGCGCTGTAGCCGTGTGGAGGCGCCATTCACGTGGCTTCGCAGAACAGGCCGGCTTGCGGTTGGGGGGAATCGTCCGTTCCAGTGGCGACGCGGATCGAGGCTGACGCAGAACACTCAACAGGAAGGCTGCTCCCTGCGGGTCAGACTTCAAGGCGTTCGCATCGAGCACCGGCATATCGGTCTTCCCCTCACCTGCGCCCACGGAAAGCGCCTTACGAAAACAACAGCTCATCAAACGGCAAAGTTCCCTCAAAAGGAGACGAATCGAAGTTCGCTGATTTGTCGGGAAACCAAACCGGGAGACAGAATACAGGCAGGAAAATGGGCGTTATTAGGGCCGTCGGGAAACCGCTGCGGCTCAAGGCAGAGTCCGGCATGGGGTCCGTAATGGATACCATTCAGGCCAGCGGCCGGGACATCGAGCATGTGCCCATCGTAGAACTGGACTCCCGGCTCCGTGGTCCAGAGTTCCATCGCAAGATTGTTGCCGAGGGATTGCAGTAACGCCACGTGGCGAAGCTCGCCCGCGCTTCCATTCAGGACGTAATTGATATCGTAGGGGATTCGTTCCTTCAGCAACTGGGCTGCACCGATGGGCCGGGGATGCCGGAAATCGTATGGCAATCCTGTCACGCTTCTGATTTCGCCCGTCGGAATGAGATTCGGCATGGTGGGGGTGATGTAATCAGCGGCGATCATGAGGTGGTGCGAACAGATATCCGGGCTGCCATCGAGATTGAAATAGCTATGCGTGGTCAGATTGACCGGCGTCGCCTGGTCGCAAACAGCCTCAAGTGCGATTCTCACCGTGGCAGGAGCCAGAAGCGAATAGGTGCAGGTCGCCATCAGGCGGCCGGGATAGCCCATGTCCCCGTCCGGGGAAACGAGGGCGAGCGTGACACTGGACGGATGCAGGTCGATCACGGTCCAGAGGCGGGTCCCGAAGCCGCGCGATCCGCCGTGAAGCTGGTTTCTTCCCTCGTTTGCATCCAGCTTGTAGGTTACTCCGTCAAGCGTGAACTGCGCCTGTGAGATCCTGTTGGCGTATCGGCCCACGATGGCGCCGAAATAAGGGGAGTGGGCCTTGTAATCCTCGATCGTATTGAGGCCGAGGACCACGTGCTGCTTCCTCTGCCGCGTGGGAACGATCAGATCCCTGATGACGGCGCCCCAGGTCAGGACGTGCATTTCCACCCCGTCGGGACCCTCCAGCACGATTTCCTGGACCTCTCCCTCGTCAACAGATCCGAACCGACTGACCGTCATGACCTATCCCTCGAAGATGTTGGCCGTGACGCCGTGGGTGCCTGTCTCGACGGCGTAGAGATGTCCAGCCATGGGATCGGTGTGAGGATCGTGGCCGATGCTGGCTGTAGTAATGTAGAGCGTCCTGAGATCCGGGCCTGCGAATGCGCAGTTCGTTACCTCTGCCGTGGGAACAGGCACGACGAGTTCAGCTTGCCCATCTGGCGTGAAGCGCGTGATGCGCGACCCTCCCCAATGGCACACCCAGACATGGCCCCTGTGATCGACCGTCATCCCATCCGGATGTCCCCATCCTTGCTCGAACTGGACGAAGATGCGCGGCTTCCCGAACCGGCCCCTATTGAAGTCGAAGGCATAGATGATCCCGCTTGTCGTGTCGGTCGCGTACATCGTCCTCCCGTCCGGGCTCGAGGCTGGACCGTTCGTGACAACGATGCCTTCATGAAAGCAGGAGAGTTCCTTGCCGTCCCAACGCCAGAACGCCCCCGTCGGCGCCGTCTCCGCGTCGTGCATGGTGCCGAAGTAAATGGCGCCGTCAGGACCCACATGACCGTCGTTAATGCGATTGCCCGGCCGGCCAGGCTCCGGCGCCACGACGGGAATGAGTTCGCCGCTCGAAAGATCCAACCGGGCAAGCCCTGACTTGAAGCCGCCGATGACGACATTTGGGTCGAGAGTGAGCACGACAAAGCCGACCTCCTCGGGCACCTGGAGGCGCTGGTGCTGGCCCGTTGCGGGTCGATAGCGCCACACGCTCGGATTCTTGATGTCGACCCAAAGCAAGGTTTCCGTGCGGTGATCCCAGACCACGCCTTCGCCCAGGGTACAGGCGCTAGGCACGACGACGTGTGGAACTTTGGCATAGACGATCGGATGGCTCATCTTCGCCCCTCTCCGTGCCGTTGGCATTTCCCCTCTGGCCGTAACTCGGCCGGATGCGGATCGATTCAAGCCCCGATCCCTCCGGCTCTGGCGATTCGGGCTGCCAGAGCCACGAGACTGAGATCGGACTCCGCAGGGCCCAGCAGGGACAGGCCAAGTGGCGCCCCACTCCTGGTCGCAAGAGGAATTGAGACTTGCGGCAGGCCGGAAAGCCCCGCGAGACATTGCAGATTCAAGGCCTTGTTGCGGTAGTCGTTCAGCGTCTCGTCGCTCTCGGTCAGGAGCGGTGCCACATCCGGCATGCTCGGCAGAACCAGAACGCTGTCCGTGCCAAGTGCGGCCTTGAAACGCTCTCGAAAGGCGTTGCGAATCACCTGAGCTTCAGCGACTTGGCGATCGGTGATCCCTTTCGAAAATTCGAAACGATCGGTGACGCCCAGGCCCAGCGGTGGCTTCAGGCGCTCGATCATGGCGCCGTCGACGCTCCAGGCCTCCCGGCCCTGGATGTAGCGCATGGCCCAGTAGAGGGTCGTGAACCCTTCGCCCGCCACTGCAATCTCCCGGATCGGACCCAGCACCATTTCAACGTGTCGGACGGCAGGAGCCAGAGCTGATCGAACGGCGCCGTCGAGTAAGGCAAACGCGTCCTTCGCCACCAACACCCGGGGATGAGCTGGCAGGGGGACGCTGTCAGCACCGAGGAGCACCTTGCCGACGCTTTCGAAGACCGCACCATCGCGGGTAAAATAGCCGCAGGTGTCGAAGGATGGAGCTAGGTCGTGACAGTTTTCCAGGCTGATCCGCTCATGAGTCGGACGAATGCCGAAGAGGCCGCAATGACTGGCCGGGGCCCGGATCGATCCTCCCGTGTCGGTGCCGAGAGCGAAGTCGCACAAGCCGTTCGACACTGCCGACGCCGAGCCGGACGAGGAGCCACCGGGAATCCGGTTGGGTGCCCGCCCATTCACAGGCGTGCCGAAATGGGCATTCTTGCCGCTCATGGAGAAGGCAAGCTCATCCGTGATCGTCTTGCCCACGAAACGTGCGCCTGCATCGAGAAGTTTCCGCACCATGGGTGCGGTCCGGGTCTTGATGCCAGACATGGCCAGCATCTGCGGAGAACCTGCGCTCGTTGGGTAGCCGGCTACGTCGAACAGGTCCTTGACAGCAAAGCTCAAGCCAGTGAGCGGCCCGTTTTCGGCATTCGGCACATCGGCGGGCGGATACGGCATGAAGGCGCGGGCAGGATCGTGATCAAGGAGCATGGCGCAGCGCTAGTGACGGAGGGCGAGGAGACGTATGAGATTGGCACCGGCGTCGCACCCGTGGCAAGGCAGGAATTCCTCTTCTCCAGACGATTGAGGCTTCCTTCCCGGTACGATTAGCCCTACACCCTCGCTGATCCTTAAATGCAGGGGATGACAGATGGTGAAGACGTCGGCGGCCCGCTGGATGGTTCTCGGACTGGGATTGGCGCTCGCAGGACCCGCTGCCCAAGCGCAACCCGCTCCAATCAAAATCGGCGAATTGAACTCCTATGCCAAATGGGCCGCCTTCACTGTGCCCTACCGTCAGGGTTGGCAACTTGCCCTCGACGAGATCAATGCCAAGGGCGGCGTGCTCGGCCGCAAGATCGAAATCGTTTCCCGCGACGACGGAGCCACGACTGGCGATGCGACCCGTGTAGCGGAGGAGCTCGTGACACGCGAGGGCGTCTCCTTCCTGTTCGGCTCCTTCCTGTCGAATGTAGGCGTCGCCATGGCAGACTACGCCAACCAGAAAAAGATCCTCTATATCGCCGCCGAGCCGCTGACTGATGCCATCACTATGGCGCAGGGCAACCGCTATACCTTCCGCGTTCGGCCAAGCAACTTCATGCAGGTGGGCATGCTGGTGGATAAGGCGAAGGCCTCCGGCGCCAAACGCTGGGCCATCATCGCGCCCAACTACGAATATGGCCAGTCCGCCGCTGAAGTGTTCAAACGCCTGATCAAGGAGCGCGTCCCGGGCGCCGAGATTGTTGCGGAACAATATCCGGCGCTTGGCAAGATTGAGGCCGGAGCCACCGTGTCCGCCCTTGCACAGGCAAAGCCGGACGGTATCTTCAACGTCACCTTTGGGCCGGACCTCACGCAATTCGTCCGCGAGGGCAACTCGCGTGGATTGTTCGAAGGAAAGACGATCCTATCGCTGTTGACCGGGGAGCCCGAATGGCTTCTCCCCCTCAAGGATGAGATTCCAGAAGGTTGGACCGTCACCGGTTATCCCTGGGATCAGATTCAGGATCCCAGGCACAAAGCCTTCGTCGATTCCTACCGCGCGAAGTACAACGATACGCCGCGGCTCGGCTCGCTTCTCGGCTACATCGTCGTGAACATGATCCGGGATACGATCGAGCGTGCCGGATCCGTGGAGACGGATGCTCTGATCAAGGCTCTCGAGGACGCGAAATTCGACACGGTGATCGGACCGGTGACGATGCGCGGCATCGACAATCAATCGACCATGGGTGCCTGGGTTGGAAAGCTCGTCCTCAAGGGCGCGAATGGCGGGATGACCGACTGGGGGTACAATGACGGCACATCATTCATGCCGTCTGAGGCCGAGGTGAAGGCAATTCGGAAGGACTGATGCGGCTATGGCCTCGCGCGGGTTAGCCCTCTCCTCGAGGAGTGGGGCATCTCGATGGACCTGACATTTCTCGCCATTCAGGCGCTGAACGGACTTGCCAGCGCCTCATCGCTCTTTATCACCGCCTGCGGCCTCACCCTCGTCTTCGGGGTGACGCGCATCGTGAACTTTGCACATGGCTCTCTCTACATGGTCGGAGCCTATACGGCGGCGACACTCGTGCCGCGGCTGCTCGAACTCTCCTACGGACCTGTCTCGTTCTGGGCGGGCATTGTGATCGCGGCTCTTGCTATCGGCCTGATCGGCATCGTGCTCGAAGTCCTTCTTCTACGCCGCATCTACCAGGCGCCGGAGCTCTTTCAACTCCTTGCCACCTTCGGCGTCGTCCTGGTGTTCCAGGATCTCGTGGTCCAGGTCTTCGGCCCGCAGGACATTCTCGGTCCGCGTGCACCCGGCCTGCGTCAACCGGTCGAGATTCTCGGCCATCGTTTTCCGTCTTACGAGCTTGCGCTCATCGGTGCCGGCCTGGCAGTCCTGGGCGCCATCTGGCTACTCTTGCGCAGGACCCGTTTCGGGATTCTCGTCCGTGCGGCGACGCAGGATCGGGAAATGGTCGCGGCGCTGGGAGTGAACCAGGCGCTCCTGTTCACGGGCACATTGTTTCTGGGCGCCTTCCTCGCAGGCCTCGGCGGTGCGCTGCAGATCCCTCGTGTGGCAGCGAATACGGGAATGGATCTGTCCGTGATTGCCGAATGCTTCGTGGTCACGGTGGTCGGCGGCATGGGCAGCGTGCCCGGCGCCTTTCTTGCCGCGCTCATCATCGGGCAACTGCAGGCTTTCGGCATCCTCATCTTTCCCAAGAGTACGCTCGTCGTTGTGTTTCTTCTCATGGCCGTCGTGCTCGCTGTGAGGCCTTATGGATTCTTCGGGCGTCCCGAGACGATCGTTGGGCCCCATGCGATCGGCATCGCAAGCCGCATACCCTCTCGTCACAATTCCATCATCGCAATCGCGATTCTTGTCCTTCTGGCCGGTCTTCCGCTTGTAGCGGATTCATACCTCCTGAAAGTCGCGACAGAGATCCTTATCTTCGCCCTCTTCGCCTTCAGTCTGCAGCTGCTAATCGGAGTCGGCGGCCTCGTCAGTTTCGGTCATGCCGCCTTTTTCGGGCTGGGAGCCTACGGGGCGGGGCTTGCCGTCAGGTGGCTGGGAGCGCCGATGGAGGCCGCGTTGCCTGTCGGCCTGCTTCTTGCGGCCTGTGGTGGGGCACTGATTGGAGCCTTCGTCGTCCGCCTTTCCGGAATTTACCTTGCCATGATGACGCTTGCGGCCGCGCAGATTCTGTACGCGGTCGCCTTTCAATGGGTTGACGTCACCGGCGGCGACAATGGCATCGTCGGGATCTGGCCCTCCCCCTGGGCTGGGGGGCGCACGGCCTATTATCTTTTGACTCTCGCCGTCACGGCGGCAGCCCTACTCCTGCTTACCCGCGTGATCGATGCCCCTTTCGGCTATGCCTTGCGCGCAGCGCGAGATTCGCAGCCCCGCGCGGAGTCCATCGGCCTCCACATCCGCCGACATCGCTGGATGGCGTTCATCATCGCTGGCGCAAGCGCCGGATTGGCTGGCGGCCTCTATGCATTTTCGCGCGGTTCCGTCGATCCGAGCCTGCTGGGTATTTCGACCTCAGTCGATGCACTTACCATGCTGCTGCTCGGCGGCATCGAGACGCTTGCAGGCCCTTCGGTGGGCGCCGCAGTCCTCCATGCCCTCAGGGATCAGATCATGCCACTGACCCCCTTCTGGCGCCTGCTTCTTGGCCTGAGCATCATCACCATGGTTCTGGTGTTTCCGCGCGGGCTCGTTGGCACCGTTGAAGGTTGGCGCGAGGAACGTTCATGACACTGCTCGACGTTCAGGGCTTGACCAAATCGTTCGGTGCCGTCGCTGCAGCGCGAGATGTGACCTTCACGGTCCAGCGAGGAGAAATGGTCGCCCTCATCGGGCCGAACGGGGCGGGCAAGTCGACGGTATTCAACATGATCGGTGGTCAGCTGCGCGCCGACAAAGGGCGGATTTTGCTCGATGGCGCCGTCATCACGGATGCCTCGCCACAGGTGCGGTTTCGGAAGGGCATTGGCCGCACATTTCAGGTGGCACAGGCATTTCCCTCCATGACTGTTGTCGAGAATGTGCAGATAGCGCTGATCAGTCTGCATCACGAAAGCCGAGCCCTCTGGTCCCCTGCGCGGCAGCACCATCGGGACGAGGCTATGGCGCTCCTGGCCCAGGTTGGCATGGAAGGCGTCGCCGCGCGATCCTGCGCGGAACTCGCCTATGGAGACGTGAAGCGGGTGGAACTCGCCGTGGCCCTCGCAGGAAATCCGAAGCTCATCCTCATGGACGAGCCGACGGCCGGAATGGCGCCCGCGGAGCGCTCGGCGCTCATGGAACTGACCAGCTCGATCGCACGGACGCGCCAGATCGGAATCCTTTTCACCGAGCATGACATGGATGTGGTTTTTGGCCATGCGGACCGCGTGCTCGTACTTCTGCGGGGCGAGGTCATCACGGTTGGCACACCCGAGGTCATCCGACAGGATGCGCGAGTCCGGGAGGCCTATCTCGGGGACGCTCACGTCCTTCGGCCACTCGTGGTGGGACCGTCATGAGTGCACCGCTCCTGGACGTGGTGGGGCTGACGGCGACCTATGGCCGTGCCCAGGTTCTGTTCGGCCTGTCGCTCCAGCTTCATCCTGGTGAGATTATGGCTTTGATCGGCCGCAATGGCGCAGGCAAGACCACGACCCTGAAGGCCATCCTTGGGCTCGTTCCCGCGCGGGCAGAGCGTCTCGACTTCAGGGGTCGCTCTCTGGCTGGTCTTCCCACCTACAAGATCGCTCGCCTTGGGCTCGGCTATGTGCCGGAAGAGAGGCGGATCTTTACCGACCTGACAATCGACGAGAATCTCGAGGTGGGCCGCCAGGCCGGACGGGCCGGCCGTTCGCCCTGGACACCGGAGCGGCTTTTCAGACTTTTCCCGAACCTGGCTGCGATGCGGGGTCGGCGAGGCCACGAAATGTCTGGCGGAGAGCAGCAGATGCTCTCGATCGCCCGCACCCTCATGGGCAATCCTGTTGCCATCCTTCTCGACGAGCCTTCGGAGGGCATCGCGCCGGTTTTGGTTCAGGCCCTGGCGGAGGCGGTGCGCGCTATGAAGGACGAAGGCGTAGCCATTCTCCTATCCGAACAGAACTGGACCTTCGCGGCAGCGGTCTCCGACAGGGCCTGCGTCATCGAGCGGGGTGAGATGCGATTTCAGGGGTCGATGGCTGACTTTCTCGGCAATGAGGCCTTGAGGACGCAGACCCTGGGTGTTTGAGGCCGGAAAGCTTCTCCGCGGGCGCCTTCCACCTGCCAATGCTTGAAGAAGGCAGGGATCGCGACGCACAAACGTTGACGGAACGGGCCAAAGGTCCGATATCGAGCCCGGCTGGTGCGGCTCCGCACCTTGCCCTCCGCCTGCCGAAATTTATCTGAGGAATTCCCCCTTCCATGGGCGTCATCCATGTGACCGACCGCTCCGGCCAGCGCCATACCCTCGAGGCCCTCGAGGGCTGGCGGGTGATGGAGATTATCCGGGACTGGGGCCTACCCATCGAAGGCCTATGCGGCGGCGCCTGCCAGTGCGCTACCTGCCATGTCTTCGTAGCGGACGAATGGCTTCCGAAACTGTATCCCCCGACGGAAGAGGAAGAGAATCAGCTCGACACGGTCGTCACGCAGCCTAATTCCCGCCTGTCGTGCCAGATTATCTGGACTCCCGAGCTCGACGGCCTTGAGGTTACCCTCGCTCCCACCGGGAGCTGATCCCACCAACCGGCCCAGCCTGCCGCATTGCCAAAGACGGGAGACCGTGCTTTTCGAAGGTCTCTCGAAGGAGCCTGTTCATGACTGACAATATCGAAACGGACGTCGTCATCATCGGTGCAGGGCCCGTGGGCCTTTTCGCTGTTTTCGAGCTCGGGCTCCTGGATATCAAATGCCATCTGATCGACATCCTGCCCAAGGTGGGCGGTCAATGTGCCGAGCTTTATCCCGAGAAGCCGATTTACGACATTCCTGGCTTCCCGATGGTGACGGGCCAGGGCCTCGTCGACAATCTGATGGCTCAGATCGACCCATTCCATCCCACCTTCCATCTCAATGAAATGGTGGAGAGCATCGAATCGATCGGAACTCCGGACGAGCCCCTGTTCCGGGTAAAGACCTCGGAGAACGAGACCACGTTTACCTGCAAGGCTATCGTGATCGCGGCCGGAGGTGGATCGTTCCAGCCCAAGAAGCCGCCAATCGACAATATCGAGGCCTTCGAGGGTACCGGCGTGTTCTATGCGGTGCGCCATATGGAAATGTTCCGCGACAAGCGGATCCTGATCGTCGGCGGAGGCGATTCCGCCCTCGATTGGACGGTCAATCTTCAACCACTCGCAAAGCGTCTCACTCTGCTTCATCGTCGCGACGCCTTCCGCGCCGCCCCCCATACGGTCGAGAAGATGCGTGCTCTCGTGGCCGCCGGGGACATGGACCTCCACCTCGGCCAAGTGACATCACTCAAGGGCAAGGCACCACCGGTGCTCGAAGGTGTCACGATCAAGAAGGACGATGGTTCGACCTTCGATATCGACTGCGACGTGATGCTGCCGTTCTTCGGGCTCACCATGAAGCTCGGCCCCGTCGCCGATTGGGGCTTGAACCTTCACGAAAACCTCATCCCGGTCGACACTGAAAAATTCGAAACCAATATTCCCGGCATCTTCGCCATCGGCGACATCAATACCTATCCGGGCAAGCTGAAGCTCATTCTTTCCGGCTTCCATGAGGGGGCTCTCGCCGCTCAGAGAGTGCATCACTACGTGTATCCCCATAAGAAGCTCCTGTTCCAATACACAACCTCGTCGACGAGTCTGCAGAAAAAGCTCGGTGTCGCAGCCTGACGCGGCCTACCGCTGGAGCAGCTTTCGCTTGCGGATAGCACGGGTTCCTGAAAGTCTTCTCCGTCATGACGAACCGCCTCGATCCGATCCTTGGTCGCCGAGCCCTGGCGATGCTCGACGAACTCGCGCGCTACAGCGACGAGCCCGGCCGCCTGACGCGCCTTTATCTCTCGCAGGCTCATCGCGCCGCGGCGCAAGCGACCCTCGGCCTCATGCGGAATGCCGGCCTCGACAGTTACATCGATGCACTCGGCTCCGTCATCGGCCGCATCGATGGCGCCAATCCTGACGCGCCCGCGCTGATCATCGGCTCCCA
Source organism: Microvirga sp. BF8 (assembly GCF_059888585.1). Lineage (NCBI taxonomy): Bacteria > Pseudomonadati > Pseudomonadota > Alphaproteobacteria > Hyphomicrobiales > Methylobacteriaceae > Microvirga > Microvirga sp. BF8. Next base: position 3,902,133 of record NZ_CM187619.1, read on the forward strand.
CATTGATACCGTGATCGATGCAGGCCGCTATGACGGGACGCTCGGTGTCGTGCTCGGCATCGTCGCGGTCGAGGCCCTGCGGGATGCAGGCATCGTCCCCGCCTGCCCTATTGAAATCGTCGCTTTCGGCGACGAGGAGAATGCGCGCTTCCCGACCAATCTCTCGACCTCCTATGCGCTATCTGGCAACTACAACGCCGATTGGCTCGATGGAACCGATGAGAATGGCATCGCCCTGAGGGAAGCTCTGGCGCAGTTTGGCGGGGACCCGGAAGGGATCGCAATGATAACCCGGAACCCGGAGCGGTACCGCGGCTATCTCGAAGTCCATATTGAGCAGGGACCCCAGCTCGAAGCGGACGACCTGCCTGTCGGCCTCGTCTCCGCGATCAATGGAGTCTCGCGGGCCCGTGCGACAGTGATCGGAGAAGCAGGTCACGCAGGGACAGTTCCCATGCCCATGCGCCGTGATGCCCTCGCCGCTGCCGCAGAAATGATCGTCGCCGTGGAGCGGACAGGATCCATCCGGACGGACACGGTCGCGACGGTGGGGGTCACGAAGGTTCAACCCGGTGCGATCAATGTTATCCCGGCACGCGTCGATTTCACGATCGATGCGCGCTCGCCGAACGATATGGTGCGACGGGACATGGTCGCCGACATCCTTGCCGAATGTGAGAGCATCGCGACGAAACGCGGTGTCACATTCACCGTCGAGCCTTTCATGGATTCGCCTGCGACACCGATGGACAAGGCTCTGATGATGATGCTGGAGGGTTCTATCACGTCTCTCGGCATTGTTCCCCGGGTCTTGGCCTCCGGTGCCGGTCACGACGCGGTCGCGATGGCAGCGCTCTGCCCTGTCGCGATGCTGTTCGTGCGCTGCAAAGGTGGCATCAGTCACAACCCGGCGGAGTCGATCACTCTGGAAGATGCCGACATTGCTGCGCGCGTTCTCTTGGACACCGTCAAAAAGATCGCTTCGTGATCTATGACTTCGAATTGCTGGCCTCACCCGATCAGGCCATTTACGACCTGATCCGGGATCGGCTGCGTGAATTCAATCGCGAAGTTCTTGCTCCCGGCCTCCCAACCGGAGATCTCGCCGTCGTCATCCGCGAGCCGGGAAGCGAGACGATTCTGGGCGGCCTCTGGGCGCGCACCGGGCGCGGATGGCTTTCGATCGAACTGATTTTCGTGCCCGGGCGCCTGCGCGGGCGTGGCATCGGGCGCCGCCTGATCGAAATGGCGGAAGCAGAGGCACTTCGACGAGGTTGTCATTCCGCATGGCTCGACACGCTCAATCCCGACGCCGCAGCGCTTTACGAGCGACTGGGCTATGAACGCTTCGGCGAGTTGAAGGACTTTCCCATTGGGAACAGCCGCCTCTTCTTCCAGAAAAGACTGAGGAACGACGTCTAGCGCCTGTCCCAGTCCTCGGAGAGGATCGCCCAACGCTCATGATCGCGCCACTCCCCGCCGATCTTGAGATAGCGTGGCGAGTAGCCCTCCTGCCGGAAGCCGAGCCGTTTCACGAGTGTGCGAGATGGCTCGTTCCCCGGCTGGATATTGGCCTCCAGGCGATGGAGGCCCGTGATCTCGAAGGCATGCGACACCACCAGGGCGACCGCCTCGCGCATCAGGCCACGCCCCCGCCATCCGACCATGCCATAGTAACCGAGATAGGCACTCTGAAAGAGGCCCCGGACCATCTCGTTGATATTCACAACGCCGACGATCTGGCCGGTGTTACGCTCGCGCGCAATGAAGCCTTCCGACCGCACACCATCGCTGCGCGCCAAGTAGGCTTGAAAGCCCGCGGTATCGCGGCACGGATAAACCCACGGTTCATGCACATCGACACTTGCGAGATTTGCCGCAATGAGTTCGGTGCAATCAGCTGCGGCGACTCGCTTGATAATGACACGGGGCTGCATTCTCGAATGTCACCTTTTCTGGAACCTTGGCTTCTTCATTCCGTTATTGTCGGTCATTCTAACATATCGAAGGATCGGATTATGCGAGCCATTGTCCTCCCAGCATTTGCCGTAGCCCTTGGCATTGGGTTCTTTGTCGCTCCAGAAGCACAGGCTCGGTTTAACGGAGCCCAAGTCCAGGCTCCCTCTCTCGTGGAGGATGTCGCTTGCGTGACACGTCGGGTTCGCACCGTCCGTCCGAACGGCCGCGTCGTATATCGGACGATTCGCGAATGTGGAGTTAGGCCGGCTAGGCATTATCGCCGGGGACCGTGCCGGACGATCCGGGAGCGGGTCGTACGCCCGAACGGCAGCGTCGTGTATCGCACCGTTCAACGCTGCCGCTGAACCGCTTTTGGAAAAGGGCCCGTTTCCGGGCCCTTTTCGTTGTCTATTCCAAGACGCCGACTGCACTCTCGACGGCCTCGACCACGGCGCCTGAGCGCACGAGATCGAGAGCTTGGCGCATCTCCATCGCATACCAGCGATCGCCATCAAGCGCGGGCGGAACCACGGCACGGATCGCTTCCAGAGCGGCCGCCGATCCTTTGCCAAGGGCATAGTTATCGGCGAGCGGCGCTACGAGGCTGAGCGCCTGTGCCGCCATCAGCAACTCGCCTGCTACGATCTGCTCGACATTTTCAACGATGGTTCGCGCCTTTCGTCCACACCAGGTCGAGTTCGATACGTGATCTTCCGCATTGGATTTGCCGGGGATCGAATCGACGGAACCGGGTGTCGCAAGACCGCGATTCTCCATGACGAGTGCCGACATAGAGCATTGCACCGTGGCAAAGCCCGTATTGAGGCCCCGCTTGCCGGCCAGGAGATTCCGCGGAAGTCCATAGGACATGGTTGGGTCGATCAGGCGAGCAAGGCGACGCTCGGAGATCGACCCGAGATCTGCCATGGCGATCGCCAGCAGATCCATGGCCTGCGCCACATACTGGCCGTGGAAATGTCCACCCGAAATCGAAACATATCCGCCCTCGCCGTCATCGAAGATCAGCGGGTTGTCGGTGGCCGAGTTCACCTCCGTACCGATGATACGCTCGACATAGTCCACCGCCTCCACGGCCGGGCCATGGACCTGCGGCGTGCAACGCAGGGAATAGACGTCCTGGACACGGGGAGCCGCCGGCGTACCGGGCTGGCGCGCTTCGTCGGGGAAGACGACATCTCGGGCTGCCTGCGAGCATCGTTTCGTGCCCTCCAGAATTCGCAGGAGGTTGCGTGCGATCCGAGCCTGGCCGGGGTGTGGTCGCGCCCTGTGCACTCTTGGGTCGAAGGCTGCGAGCTCCCCGCGCATGGCCTCGAGTGAAAGGCACATGGCGATGTCCGCGTGCTTCAGGAGACGGCGGGCGTCGATCGTGGCGAGCGCGCCGAGGGCGAGCGATGCCGTCGATCCGTTGATGAGGGCCGAAGCGTCCTTGGCGCCAAGATCGAAATCAGGATCGAAGCCCGCCTTCGCAATGGCTTCGCGCGCGGGCATGCGCCGCCCCTTGTAGATCATCTCGGCTTCGGCGAAACCGCAGACAGCGCCCGCCATATGAGCCAGCGGCGCAAGATCACCCGAGGCACCGACTGACCCCTTTTGCGGGATGACGGGATGCAGCCCCGCATTCAGGAAGTCGATCAGTCGCTCCACGAGCTCGACCCGTGGGCCGGAATAGTTGGAGGCGAAGGCATTGGCGCGCAGCAGCATCATGGCCCGGGTCACGTCCTCCGGGAAAGGCTCTCCTACCCCCGTCGCGTGGGCATAGATGGACTTGCGCTGATAATCCGCCATGTCGGCGATCAGGACACGCTGATCCTTGAACAGCCCGACCCCCGTGTTGAACGCATACATGAGCGGCGCATCGTCATGCATCCAGTGACGGTCGATATAATCCCGGGTCACTGCAATGCGGTCCCGCGCGAGGGGATGGAGGGCGGCCTTCTCAAAGCGCCCTCTGCCGTCAGGGCGCGCCACGCGCGCCACATCTTTGATCCTGAGCTTGGCTCCGTCGACCTTGACCGTCATGCCGCGTCCTCGTGTTTCAACGAGGCATAAAGATGCCGCTCGCGAGGTGCAACAGCAATGGGCTCAAGCGGGCTCTTTCCGTCCGTCTGGTGGCCCGATCACGTGCGCGTCGAGCCTCCCGAACGACCGATACGCTCAAACGCGTCCGAGGCGCTTCGTGGTCTGCGCATCAAAGAGGTGAACGTTGGCCGGGTCGATGGACAGCGTCAGGAGACCGGCATCGGCGGGGATCTGACCAGTAGAGGCCTGCACCACGAATTCGGATCCGGCCACCTTGCCGTGGAAAAGCTGCGTCGCGCCGAGTTCCTCGACAAAATCGATATTCAGGGCCAGCGTGCTCGTGCCGGTTGTCCCGGCCTGCACGTCCTCCGGCCGCAATCCGACCTCGATGGGGGTGCCGGGGGTCAGCCCATCGCGCATATCGGTCACCGCGATCACCTGCCCACCCACTGAAACCCGGCCGGGCCCTTCGACCTTGCCCGGAAGTATGTTCATCGGCGGAGAGCCAATGAAGGTGGCTACGAAACGGGTTTCCGGGCGGCGGTAAACCTCGGACGGGGTGCCGACCTGTTCGATCTGCCCTCCGCTCATCACCACGAGCTTGTCGGACAAAGTCATCGCCTCGACCTGGTCGTGGGTCACATAGATTGACGTCACGCCGAGCGCGCGCTGGAGCCGCTTGATCTCCACGCGCATCTGAACGCGCAGCTTCGCGTCGAGGTTCGAGAGCGGCTCATCAAACAGAAAGACCTGCGGCTTGCGGACGATGGCGCGACCCATCGCGACGCGCTGGCGCTGGCCGCCGGAAAGCTGGCGCGGCTTGCGATCCAGGAACGACTCAATGGCGAGGATGCGGGCAGCTTCCTTCACACGCTTCTCGATCTCGGGTTTGGGTGTGCCGCGGTTCTTCAGGCCATAGGCCATGTTGTCGTAAACGCTCATATGCGGATAGAGCGCATAGTTCTGAAACACCATGGCAATATCCCTGTCCGAGGGCTCGATCTCATTCACGACGCGCTCGCCGATCTTGACGGTGCCGCCGGAGATCGTCTCGAGACCGGCAATCATGCGCAGCAGTGTAGACTTGCCGCAGCCAGATGGGCCAACCAGGACGCAGAACGATCCGTCCTCGATGCCGAGCGAAACGCCCTTCACGGCCTCGACATTGCCTGCATAGATCTTCCGCACCGTATCGAGCGTTACGCCTGCCATCGTCTCAATCCTTCAAATCGACCCGTGCTGCTCATCGAGACACGAAAGGTCGTTTCCGTCTGAATTCGTTCGAACTCCCCGTCTCCGGGGAAGCGACGCCTGAATGCGCGTCACTTTTCCGTTTCGACCAGCCCTTTCACGAAGAGGCGCTGCATGAACACAACCACAAGGACGGGCGGTACCATCGCGAGCACGGCAGTGGTCATGGCGATCTGCCATTCGGTAAGGGCGTCCTGAGTCGTGATCATCTTCTTGATGCCGATAACGATAGTCTGCATCGAGCTCTTGGTGGTGATCAGCAACGGCCAGAGATACTGGTTCCAGCCATAGATGAACTGGATCACGAACAAAGCCGCGATCGTCGTAATCGACAGAGGAAGAAGGGTATCCTTGAAAAAGCGGAACGGACCGGCACCATCGATCTTGGAGGCTTCCAGAAGCTCGTCTGGAACCGTCATGAAGAATTGCCTGAACAGAAGCGTGCCCGTAGCGGATGCGATCAGCGGGAGAATGAGGCCCGTATAGGTGTCAAGCAGGCCAAGATCGGCAACGATCTTGTAGGTCGGATAGATGCGGACCTCCACGGGCAGCATCAAGGTGATGAAGATCACCCAGAAAGCCGTCTTGCGGAGCGGAAAGCGGAAATACACGACCGCGAAGGCGGACAGGATCGAGATCAGAATCTTCCCGATCGCGATGCCCATGGCCATGATGAACGAATTCGTCATCATCAACCCGACCGGCTCACGGGAGGTCCGGGACGCTCCGACGAAAAGCGTCCGGGAATAGTTCTCGATCGCCTGATCGCCCGGGACGAGCGGCATATTGCCATTGATGATCGTCGCGGCATCGAAGGTGGAGGCCAGGATGGCCAGATAGACCGGGAATGCAACGATGACGACGCCGATGGTCAGGACGAAAAAGGCAAGGATGTTTCTGTAGCGTCTATTCTCGACCATCAGTACTGCACCTTACGCTCAACATATCGGAATTGAACGGCGGTGAGCGCGATCACGATGATCATGAGGATCACGGATTGCGCGGCCGAGCCGCCGAGATCGCCGCCGAGACGGCCGTCCGCATAAACCTTGTAGACGAGCGTCGTCGTCTGGCCCGCCGGACCACCACCTGTTACGGCATCGATGATGCCGAAGGTATCGAAGAAGACATAGACGATGTTGACGACGATGAGGAAGAACGTCGTCGGCGACAACAGCGGGAAAATAATGGTCCAGAACCGCCGGATGGGCCCCGACCCGTCGATTGCAGCGGCCTCGATCACGCTCTTCGGGATGGCCTGCAGGCCGGCGAGGAAGAACAGGAAGTTGTAGCTGATCTGCTTCCAGGTTGCGGACAGGATCAACAGGATCATGGCATGCTTCGCGTTGAGCATGGGATTCCAGTCGATCCCGATCGCCTTGATGGGACGTGACAGCGTGCCCAGGGTGGGATGGAACATGAAGATCCACAGGACGCCAGCGATGACCGGAGCGACCGCGTAGGGCCAGATGAGCAGGGTCTTGAATCCCTCGCCGCCGCGCAGCTGCTTGTCGGCCTGCGTCGCGAGAAGCAGTGAGCAGGCAAGAGACAGAAACGCGACAGAGGACGAGAATACGACCGTCGTGACCATCGCCCTGTAATATTCGGGCTGTTGGAACAGATGCCGGTAGTTTTCAAAGCCGACGAACTCGCTCGAAAGCCCGAACGCATCCTCGAGCAGGAACGATTGCCAGACGGCCTGGGATGCAGGCAGGTAGAAGAAAATGATCGTGATCGCCAGCTGCGGAACGAGCAACGCATAAGGCAGGATCTTATTGGAGAAGAATGCTCTTTTTTCCATCGTGCTCGGGCATCCGGTGGCGGCGAACAGGGATATTTCCTGAGCCGCAGGCTCAACTCATAAGATCATCCCGGGCGACCAGGGGCCGCCCGGGATGAGATGGATTTCAAACGAAAACCTTAGCGGCTGACGGTCCGCTCGAACTGGCGGAGCAGCTGGTTGCCGCGGGCGACCGCCGCATCGAGTGCGTCCTTGGCGGACTTCTGTCCGGCCAGAGCAGCCTCGATCTCCTCAGACCAGACGTCACGCATCTGAACCATGTTGCCGAGACGCAGACCGCGCGAGTTCTCGGTCGGCTCCTTGGTCGTCAGCTCGATGAGGGGGGTCTGAAGGACCGGGTTCTTCTCGTAGAAGCCGGAAGCCTTGGTCTTCTCGTAGGCTGCCTTGGTGATCGGGAGATAGCCCGATTCCTGGTGCAGCTTGGCCTGACGGTCAGTATCGGACAGGAAGGCGAGGAACTTGGCGACGCCCTTGTATTCCGCATCCGACTTGCCGCCCATGACCCAGAGCGAAGCGCCGCCGATGATGGAGTTCTGAGGAGCATCCTTTACGTCAGGATAATAGGGCATCGGCACCGACGTGAAGTCGAACTTGGCATTCGCCTTCACATTGCCGTAGAAGCCCGACGAGGTCAGCATGATGGCGCATTCGCCGGAAGTGAAGCGGCCCTCGGAGCGGCTGTCGCGGCCCGAATAGTCGTAGGTCTTATCCTTCTGCAGGTCGATCAGGTTCTGCAGATGCTTCACATGCAGGGGCGAGTTGAACTTCAGCTCGGTATCGAAGCCGTCGAGGCCGTTGGCCTTGGTGGCGAGCGGCACGTTGTGCCAGGCCGAGAACTGCTCGATCATCGCCCAGGTCGTCCAGGCGGAGGTGAAGCCGCAGGTGTTGTGACCGGCAGCCTTCAGCTTCTTGCCGGCTTCGAAAACTTCAGGCCAGGTCTTCGGAATCTCGGTGACGCCAGCTTTTTTCAATTCGTCCTTGTTGATCCACATGACCATCGAGGAGGAATTGAACGGGAAGGATAGCATCTCGCCCTTGGCGGTCGAGTAATAGCCTGTGATCGTCGGCAGATAGGCCTTGGGATCGAACTTCTCGCCCGCGTCGGCCATGAGCTGGTAGACCGGCTTGATGGCGCCCTTGGCGCCCATCATGGTGGCGGTGCCGACCTCGAAGACCTGCAGGATGTGGGGAGCGTTGCCGGCGCGGAAAGCGGCGATGCCGGCGTTCATCGTGTCGGCGTACTGGCCCTTGTAGCTAACGACGACCTTGTAGTCCTTCTGCGAGTTGTTGAACTCTTCTGCGAGGCGGTTCACCACGTCGTTGTTGGCGCCCGTCATGGCATGCCACCACTGGATTTCCGTCTGCGCGAAGGCCGAGGTGCTCGTCGCAAGGCCGATAGCCAGTGCGGCGAGGAAGGATTTATGCTTCATAACCGGTCTCTCCCTTATCATCCCACCAGGGACGTTTTGGTCGTTCATCACCCCAACGCAAAGGTGGGATGACGGCTTTATGACAAAAACATGACAAGCATAGCCGGCTCCAAAATGGAAGCCCTTTCTTTTGTCAGGCTTAATGGTGGGCCGGAACGTCGGGGGACTGAATTCGTTGAAGAAATCGTTCCCCCAACGGAAGACTTTCATGCCCCATCTCGTGACGGCGATCTTCAATAATAGCGGACAGGCGCAGAAGGCTCTGCAGGCATTGATGGAAGTGGGAATAGCTTCATCCCGGATGACGGCAATGGGCATTCCCACAAGCCGCAAGATATCCTCCATTTCGGGATTTCGGTCCCTCTCCGCAGATCACGGCGATGTCCTCGACGCTCTGAAGCAACTTTCGCTGCCCGAGGAGGACCTGCGTGCGTTCGAGCGCAATCTGAGGCAGGGCCATACCCTTGTCGCCGCGCAGGTCGGCTCAGCCGATAGAGACAACGCCATCCGCACCCTTGAAATGTTCGAGCCTGTCCGTCTCGACGGGGCCAGTGGGAATGACGATGCAGGGACGTCCGAGGCCGGCACGCCCCTTGCCGCAGGCGTTCCGGCTGAAGGACTGACGAATACCGACTCGCTTCCCGGCATGGGAGCGTTGGCCGGTGGCGCGGATGATCTCGGGACCTCAGACCTGGGGGCGGGCGATGCGCGGTCAGGCCGCAGTACTGTTCCGATCGGAAGTCCTGGCGAAGGACGGGAAGAGCGCCCTGGCGTCAACGAGCTTCGCCGTGACGGGGTTATGGCCGACGTGAAGGGCCCGCTTCATCGGGAAACCGATCGGCGCTCTGCCGTCTGGTCCTATCGGAGCGCGTGAACGAACCTTATTTTGTCGAGCCTCTCGTTCAGATGACGTTCCGCTCCAGGAGGGGGCGGTTCGCTCGCACTCGCTCATAACCGAGCTCCGAGAGGTCCAGCGTCTTGTAACGTCCGTGAAGGATCAGCTCGGCGAGCCCCCGGCCGATCGCGGGTGCTTGCTGCAAGCCATGGCCGGAGAACCCGTTGCAGAGGTAGAAATTCTCCATGTCGCCGGCTTGGCCGATGATGGCATTGTGGTCGAGAAGCGACATGTCGTAGGGTCCCGACCAGGCGCGGCCCGTCTTGATGGCCTCGAAAGCTGGGATCCGGTGGGCCAGCGCAGGCCAGATGAACTCCTCGAAGAACGAGAAATCGATTTCCTGGGAGGCAGGATCCTCATCCTTCCAATCCGGATCGAGATCGGCTTCGGGTGACGCCCCGCAAATGAAACCTTCTCCCTCGGGCCGGACATAGGCCCCCGTCGTGTCGATCAGCAATGGGCAATTATCCACCCTGTCGCGGCACGTGAAGGTAAAGACGTAGCGGCGCTTTGCCTGAACCGGGATCTCGAGGCCCGCCATCGCGGCGACTGCGCGACCGCCCGATCCGGCGCAGTTGACGAGACTGCCGCAGGCGATGCGCGTTCCGTCGGCCAACCGGACGGCAACCACGCGGCCACCGTCTCGCTCGACATGGACCACCTCTCCCTTGACATAGTCCGCCCCGAGAGAGCGGGCCTTCTTGCGGAAGGCCTGGAGCAGGCCCCAGCCATCGAACCAGCCCTCTCCGGTGCGGCCCCAGGTGCCGGCGGCAAGATCCTCGACGTTGAGCCAGGGGAAGCGTGCGCTCAGAGCCGACGGGTCGAGCAGGAGGATATCGGCGCCTTCCGCGGTCTGCAGCGCCTGGTTTTCTTCGAGGACAGGAGCGCCAGCCGCCGTCGCGCAATAAAGATACCCACCTTCCTTAAGGTCGATCTCGGGCCGCTCGCCATCCACCGCGAGGTGTTCGCCGATGCTGCGCAGGAACTGGATACCGTAGAGCGAGATGCGAATATTCACCGCGCTCGAATATTGCTGGCGAATGGACGCCGCCGACAGAGCCGACGCGGACAGCGTGTAGGTCGGATCCTTCTCGACAACGATGACGCGCCCCTTGAACCCGAGATCGGAGAGCAGATGGAAGGCAACGGAGGAACCCATGACGGCGCCTCCGACAATCACGACATCGGCGAAGTTTGAAGCGGTGGAGGTCATCGTTCGAATTTCGTTGAAAGTATGATGGAGGACTGGGTGCGCTCGACACCCTCTATGGCGCCGATTCGGTCGATGGCGGTGTCGAGGGAGGGAACATCCTCAGCCTCTACCACCGCAAGAAGATCGAAAACACCGGCAACAGAATGCAAAGCGCGCAACTCCTCCATGCGTTGCAATGCGGCAACGACACTCGCGGAGGCCTTGGGTGCCACGACGATGGTGACATGCGCCCGCACCATGCGGCGGCTCACCTCCTCGGCCAGCCGGACCGTATAGCCGACGATGACACCGCGCCTCTCAAGGCTCTCGACCCGAGCCTGCACCGTCGTGCGGGAGAGGTCGAGCCGCCGCGCGGCTTCGGCGTGGCCGATCCGGGCATTTTCGCGGAGCAGGGCGATCAGGGCGCGGTCCGTCGCATCGAGCATCGTTATGGCCATTCACTACGGCGTTTCGCCGTAAACTATTCGGCTTTTCGTCGTCCTGTCTATGGCGTTCTGCAGTCACATGCCTTTTTCTTCCAGTATAACCCGGAGGTTCAGTTATGCATTCCACTCTCGTCATCGGTGCCGGCAAAATCGGCTCCACCATCGCCGACATGCTGCACGAGACTGGCGACTACGCCGTGACCGTTGCGGATGCCTCCGCGGCCGCTCTCGCGGCTATTGCCAGGGACGGCGTCAAGACGGTCCAGCTCGATTTCAACGACGCGGTTGCCCTGCAGGCTGCCCTGAAGGGACACTACGCGGTCCTGAGCGCTGCCCCCTATCACCTGACCGGCCACGTGGCCCAGGCCGCGCGCCTAGCGGGCGTCAACTATTTCGACCTCACCGAGGATGTCGCCACCACGCGCATGGTGAAGGAGCTCGCGGAAGGCGCCACAACGGCCTTCATTCCGCAGTGCGGCCTCGCTCCTGGCTTCATCTCCATCGTCGCCCATGACATCGCCAGCCGCTTCGACAAGCTCGACACGGTTCGCCTGCGGGTCGGCGCCCTGCCGCAATACCCTTCGAACGCCCTCTCCTATAACCTGACCTGGAGTACGGACGGGGTCATCAACGAGTATATCGAGCGCTGCGAGGCAGTGGTCGACGGCAAGCTTCGTGAAGTTCCTGCCATGGAAGAGCTAGAGGAATTCTCCCTCGATGGCACGCGCTACGAGGCCTTCAACACCTCGGGCGGGCTCGGCACTCTGTGCGAAACCCTGGAGGGCAAGGTCCGGACGCTCAACTACAAGACCATCCGCTACCCCGGCCATTGCGCCCTGATGCGGGTCCTCCTGAACGACCTTCAGCTGCGCAACCGCCGTGAGGTCCTCAAGGACATCCTCGAGCAGGCCGTACCCTCCACCATGCAGGATATGGTAATCGTGTTCGTGACCGTGACTGGTGAGCGCAACGGCCGGCACGTGCAGGAAACCTATGCCCGCAGCATCTATGGCCAGACCATCGGGGGGCGGCAGCGTACGGCCATCCAGGTGACCACGGCGGCGGGCATCTGCGCCATGCTGGACCTGCTCGTCGCCGGCAAGATCGAAAAACAGGGTTTCCGGCGGCAGGAGGAGATCGACCTCGACACCTTCCTGGCCAACCGCTTCGGCCGGGTCTATGCCGGTGAGCGCCTCGACGACAAGGCCGGTCTCGCCGCATAACAGCCTGAAACTTCTCCTTGTTCCAGGACGGGAGAACCAGGTTCAGGGTCTTTCCGAAAACGCATGATCTTATTCGGGAAAAGCGGTTCTCGCTTTTCCCGATCATGCTTTAAGACGGTGGCACGTAAGGCCGCCACCGTTTTCGTTCAAACGAGAAGCGGAGGTGGCGGGCCCGATCGGGCCCGAACACCCTTTCCCATGGGAGATTGAAGATGTCCGTCCGCGACCAAGCTGCCCTCAAGGCCGTTCCCGCCGCTCTGTCGAGCATCGCTGAGGAAGCCCGTTCCATCCTGAAGCGCCTGGGCGTTCCGGAGAGCGTCTTCGCGCCGGCCGGTCGACCGGCCACATCGCCCATCACCGGCGAGACCCTCGTCCATATCCGCGAAACGACCCCGGACGATGCCAAGGCCGCCATCGGCCGTGCCGACGCCGCCTTCAAGGCCTGGCGCAAGATTCCTGCCCCGAGGCGCGGGGAATTCGTGCGCCTGATCGGCGAGGAGCTTCGCGCAGCCAAGGACGACCTCGGCCGCCTCGTGACCCTGGAGGCCGGCAAGGTGACCTCCGAGGGCCTCGGCGAGGTGCAGGAGATGATTGACATCTGCGACTTCGCCGTCGGACTGTCGCGCCAGCTCTACGGTCTCACCATCGCCACCGAGCGCGCCGATCACCGCATGATGGAGACTTGGCATCCCCTGGGCGTCTGCGGCGTCATCTCCGCCTTCAACTTTCCTGTCGCCGTGTGGTCGTGGAACGCGGCGCTCGCGTTTGTCTGCGGCGATTCCGTGGTGTGGAAGCCCTCCGAGAAGACCCTGCTGACCGCGCTTGCGACCCAGGCCATCGTCGAACGCGCCGCCAAGCGCTTCGGCGGCGTGCCGGAGGGCCTGTCCTCGGTTCTCCTCGGCGGCCGAGAAATCGGCGAGATTCTCGTCGACGACCATCGCGTACCGATCCTCTCCGCCACCGGCTCGACCGCCATGGGCCGCCAGGTCGGCCCCAAGCTCGCGGCGCGCTTCGCCCGGGCAATCCTCGAGCTTGGCGGCAACAATGCCGCCATCGTGGCGCCGACGGCCGATCTCGATCTGGCACTCCGCGGCATCGCCTTCGCGGCCATGGGCACGGCCGGGCAGCGCTGCACAACGCTGCGCCGCCTCTTCGTGCATGAAAGCGTTTACGACAAGCTCGTGCCGCGCCTGAAGAAGGTCTATGCCGGCGTCAAGATCGGTGATCCGCGCGCAGACGGCGTCCTCGTCGGGCCCCTGATCGACAAGGCCGCGTTCGATGGAATGGAGCGCGCCCTCGACGAGGCACGCGCGGCGGGCGGAATCGTCCATGGCGGCGGCCGCTTTACAGAGGGCGAATGCGCCAATGGCTACTATGCCCGGCCGGCCCTCGTCGAAATGCCGGAGCAGAAGGGTCCTGTGGTGCGCGAGACTTTTGCGCCGATCCTCTATGTGATGCGCTACTCCGACTTCGACGCGGTCCTGGAACAGCACAACGCGGTCGGGGCGGGCCTGTCCTCCTCGATCTTCACGCTGGACATGCGCGAGGCTGAGACCTTCATCTCGGCAGCGGGCTCGGATTGCGGCATCGCCAACGTCAATATCGGACCCTCCGGTGCGGAGATCGGTGGCGCGTTCGGCGGCGAGAAGGAGACCGGCGGCGGTCGCGAGGCCGGCTCGGACGCCTGGAAAGCCTATATGCGCCGCGCCACCAACACGATCAATTACGGCACGACCCTTCCGCTCGCCCAGGGCGTCAAGTTCGACGTTGACGCCTGAGACGACCGTGTCCCATAGCGGAGGGCGGCACAGCGCTGCCCTCCTCCCCTCTCCTCTCCTCTCCTCTCTTCGTCAGTTCCCTCCTTTCTTCGTGAGCCTCCCATGACAGCGCCCTCCCGCACCGGCGGCCAGATTCTCGTCGACCAGCTTCTCCTCCAAGGGGTCGATCACATCTTCTGCGTTCCGGGAGAGAGCTATCTTGCGGCGCTCGATGCGCTGCATGATGCCGACATCAATGTCACCGTCTGCCGACAGGAAGGCGGAGCCGCCATGATGGCGGAAGCCTATGGCAAGCTGACAGGCCGCCCGGGCATCTGCTTCGTGACCCGTGGCCCAGGAGCCACCAATGCCTCCCCGGGCCTGCACATCGCCAAGCAGGACTCGACGCCGATGATCCTGTTCGTCGGCCAGATCGAGCGCGGAATGCGCGAGCGTGAGGCGTTCCAGGAACTCGACTACCGCGCAGCTTTCGGCGCCATGGTCAAATGGGCGACCGAGGTCGACGATCCAGCGCGATTCCCCGAAATCGTCTCGCGCGCCTTCCATGTCGCAACATCAGGCCGACCCGGCCCGGTCGTGATCGCGTTGCCCGAGGATGTGCTCACCGAGGTCGCAAGCGTCGCGGATGCGCCGCGCTATACGGTGATCGAAAGCTATCCCGGGCAGGAGCAGATGGCACAACTCGAGGCGCTGCTGCACAAGGCCGAGAACCCCATCGCACTGATCGGCGGCAGCCGCTGGTCGCCCGAAGCGGTTGCTGAATTCTCGCGCTTCGCGGCCGACTTCAAGTTACCGGTGGCCTGCACCTTCCGTCGCCAGATGCTCATTTCCGCCGACCACCCGTCCTATGCGGGCGATCTCGGCCTCGGCGTCAACCCGAAGCTTCTCGAGCGCATCAAGAGTGCGGACCTCGTCCTGCTCGTGGGCGGCCGGCTGTCCGAAATCCCGAGCCAAGCCTACACATTGCTCGATATTCCCGCGCCTCGGCAGACCCTCGTACACATTCATCCGGATTCGAGCGAACTCGGCCGCGTCTATAGCCCGCATCTCGCCATCAACGCCTCGCCGGTGGCCTTCGCATCCGCTCTCAAAAGCCTCAGGGCTCCCGGCGCGATCCGCTGGAGCGAGGGCACCGATGTCGCTCATGCGAACTATCTGGCCTGGAGCGATCCTTCGAAGATCCGCCATCCCGGCAATCTGCAGATGGGCGAGGTCATGGCCCATCTGCGCGAGGCGCTGCCGACCGACACGATTTTCTGCAATGGTGCCGGCAATTTCGCCACCTGGATCCACCGTTTCTGGCCATTCCGTCATTACGGCACGCAGCTCGCACCGACGTCCGGCTCCATGGGCTACGGCGTCCCCGCCGCGGTCGGCGCAAAACGCATCCAGCCGAACAGCCCTGTCGTGGTGTTCGCGGGCGATGGCGACTTTCTCATGAACGGGCAGGAATTCGCGACGGCCGTGCAATATGACCTGCCGATCCTCGTCGTGCTCATCGACAATGGCATGTATGGGACGATCCGCATGCATCAGGAGCGCGAATATCCCGGCCGCGTCTCGGCAACGATGCTGAAGAACCCGGACTTCGCCGCCTACGCCAAGGCCTTTGGCGGCTATGGCGAGCGGGTGGAAACGACGGAGGAATTCGGGCCGGCGCTTCAGCGAGCGCTGACCTCGAGCAAACCCGCCATCCTGCACTGCATTCTCGACCCGGAGGCCATCACCCCGGCCATGTCGCTCTCGGCGATCCGCGAGAAGGCGCTTGCCGGTCGCGCATAAGGCTTCAGCAGGGCGGGGAGATCCTATGCGGCCTCCCTGTTTGCCCTAAAGCGGATCTCGCCTGCGGGAACGACAGCAATGGTCGCCGGTCCGGCATCGAAGCCGTCGAGCAAGGCATTGTGGTGGCTCACGATCTGCTCGACGGTGAAACGATCGGAATCCGCCGTCGTATGAGCATCGGCAACGAGCGAGACATCGTAGCCGAGGGTGACCGCGCGGCGGCATGTCGTGTCAATGCAGTATTGCGTCATCAGGCCGGCGATCACGAGATGTTTGGCATCGTGTTCGGACAGCACCGATTGAAGATCCGTCTCGTAGAAGGAATCGCAGGCCGTCTTTCGAACCACGATGTCCTCGGGCGCGCGATGCAGATCGCCGCAAATCTCCCATCCCGGCGTCCCAGCCTCGAGGCGATGCCCCAGGCTGCCATCGTGCTGGACGAAGATGATCGGAGCCCCGCTTTCCCTTGCCTGATCGACGAGACCGGCAATCCGGGTACGGACCTCATGGAAGCGCTGTTGGACGGCCGGGCGCGCAGCTCCCGGCACAGCCAGAATATTCGCCTGCACATCGATGACGACGAGGGCCATTTTCATCAGGCGGCCTTCGCCTCCTCGAGATGCTTCGCGACCAGGGCCCGCAGAGTGCGCAGATCCTTGACGAAGGAGCGGATTCCCTCGGCAAGCTTTTCGGTCGCCATTGCGTCTTCGTTGAGAGCAAAGCGGAAGTTCTTCTCGTCGAGACGTGATGCAGGCTGGACCTTGGCGACATTGTCGGGCGAGAGCTTGCGCGGCAGGTCGCCCTGCGCCACTGCCAGTTCGTCGAGAAGCGCCGGCGAGATGGTGAGGCGGTCGCAGCCGGCCAGGGCCTCGATCTCGCCGACATTGCGGAACGACGCTCCCATCACGACGGTCTTGATCCCCTGCGCCTTGTAGGATTCATAGATGCGGCGCACCGAGAGCACGCCGGGATCCGTATCGCCCGCATAGGGACCGCCGCCCGCCTTCACGTGCCAGTCGAGGATGCGGCCGACGAAGGGCGAAATGAGATAGGCCCCAGCCTCCGCGCAGGCCTGAGCCTGGACCTGGCTGAACAGAAGGGTCAGGTTGCAGTCGATTCCTTCCTTCTGAAGAATTTCCGCCGCGCGGATACCCTCCCAGGTGGAGGCGACCTTGATGAGGATGCGCTCACGGCCGATGCCGCGCTCCTGGTAGGCCCTGATGATCGCGCGGGCCTTCTCCACCGTGGCCGCGGTGTCGAAGGAAAGGTCCGCATCCACCTCTGTCGAGACCCGTCCAGGCACGATGCCGGCGAGTTCCGTGCCGAATGCAACGGCGAGGCGGTCGCAAATGGCGGCGATCACACCCTCCCGCGAGCCGCCCTGGCTGCGCCCCCAGCCCAGGGCACTATCGACGATGGCCGCATAGGCCGGGTTTTCGACGGCCTTGAGGAGGAGTGTCGGGTTGGTGGTGCAATCCTGCGGTTTCAGGCGGCGGACCGCATCGAGGTCACCCGTATCGGCGACGACGACGGTCATGGCGCGCAACTGGTCTAGCTTGGAGGGCATCGAGAACTCCGTGGTTTTGTTGAAAAAGCCTTAGACCGTCTCAAGGTCCGCGTGAAGTCTCGCCCCCTATGCAAAGAGGCCGCGGTTGGCTTTGACCCGGGCAAGAATGAACGATTGGACCTCCTCCACCCGGCGCAGGCTACGGACTTCCGCATGGGTAACGAGCCAATAGGTCCGCAAGTGGGAGATGCCGGGCAGGATCACGCGCAATTCGGGGAACTGCCGGATCGCATAATCGTGCAGCACGCCGATACCCGCACCCGCCCGTACGGCCTCGACCTGCGCAACCACACTCGCACATTCGTAGCGGCGTGGAGTGAGCTTCTCCAGCCCGGAAAAATAGTCGAGCACGGGGCTGTAGAGGAGGTCGGGCACATAAGTGACGAGGGTCTTGCCGGCAAGGTCTGACGGTTCCGCAATCGGGCCGTGACGATTCAAGTAGCCTTCCGAGGCATAGAGCCTCAGCCGGTAGTCGGTGAGCTTTCGCGAAACCAGACGGCCTTCCGTCGGCTGCTCGAGGGTGATGGCAATGTCGGCCTCCCGCTTCGATAGGGAAAAGATCCGTGGCAGAGCCACGATCTGCAGGGTGAGGTCGGGGTGGCGCTCGGCCAGGGCACCGAGTTCAGGCGCCAGGAAATAGGTGCCGAATCCGTCCGGCGCCCCGATTCGGACCGTTCCTGAGAGAGCGAGATCGGAACCGCCGAGCTCGCTGGCAACGGCCAGTGCCTGGCTTTCCATGCTCTCCGCGCTGGCCAAGAGGCGCTCGCCTTGCTCGGTCAGGGCGTAGCCCTGCGGGCTGCGCTCGAACAACTTGGCCTTCAGGGCTCCCTCGAGAGCGGCGATGCGGCGGGAGACCGTGGTATGATCCGCCTCGAGCTGTCGCGAGGCAGCGGTGAGGCGCCCCGCTCGCGCTACGGCGAGGAAGAAGCGAAGGTCGTCCCAGTTGAAGGCGCTCATCGTGGATACCCGGTTGCATTGGTGTTTTTGCACAATGCCACTTCATTAACGCCCATAGTCGTGCGATTTTGACAATGGTACAGAAGAGCCCGCCACATATTTTCAGGAGGAAAGACGCCATGCGCGAGATCGGACATTTCATCGGCGGCAAGCACGTACCCGGCAAGTCCGGCCGCACGGCGGAGGTTTTCCAGCCCATGACGGGTGAGGTCATCGCCCGGGTGGCTCTCGCCTCCAAGGACGAGCTGCGCCAGGCCGTCGAGAACGCCAAGGCGGCGCAGCCTGCCTGGGCCGCCACCAACCCGCAGCGCCGCGCCCGCGTCCTGATGAAGTTTCTGGAACTGATCGCCAAGGAGATGGATCCGCTGGCCGAGCTGCTTGCCCGCGAGCACGGCAAGACGATCTCTGACGCCAAGGGCGACATCCAGCGGGGGGTGGAGGTAGCGGAGTTCTGCACCGGTATTCCGCACCTGTTGAAGGGCGAATACACGGAGGGCGCCGGCCCCGGCATCGACATGTATTCGATCCGCCAGCCTCTGGGCGTCGTGGCCGGCATCACGCCGTTCAACTTCCCGGCGATGATCCCGCTCTGGAAGCTCGCGCCCGCCATTGCCTGCGGCAATGCCTATATCCTCAAGCCGTCGGAGCGTGATCCCGGCGTACCGATGCGCCTTGCCGAGCTGATGATCGAGGCGGGCCTGCCCGCCGGCATCCTCAACGTGGTCAACGGCGATAAGGACTCCGTCGACGGGATCCTGGACGATCCCGACATCAAGGCCATCGGCTTCGTCGGCTCCTCGGCCATCGCCGAGTACGTCTATGCCCGCGCTGCCGCGAATGGCAAGCGCGCCCAGTGCTTCGGCGGCGCGAAGAACCACATGATCATCATGCCCGACGCCAATATGGATCAGGCGGTGGACGCACTGATCGGCGCAGGCTACGGCTCGGCCGGCGAGCGCTGCATGGCGGTCTCGGTCGCGGTTCCCGTCGGCAAGGCCACCGCCGATGCGCTTATGGACAAGCTGATCCCGCGGGTGGAAAGCCTGAAGGTCGGCCCTTCCACCGATCCATCCGCCGATTTCGGTCCCCTCATCACCAAGCCCCATCTCGACAAGGTGCGTGCTTATGTCGATCTCGGCGTCCAAGAAGGCGCCAAGCTCGTGGTCGACGGCCGGAACTTCACCATGCAGGGCTATGAGAACGGTTTCTACATGGGCGGCTGCCTCTTCGACGATGTGCGTCCCGACATGCGCATCTACAAGGAAGAGATTTTCGGCCCCGTGCTTTCGGTGGTTCGCGCCAAGAACTACGACGAGGCTCTTCGTCTTCCGACCGAACATGAATATGGCAACGGTGTCGCGATCTATACCCGCGACGGCGATGCTGCCCGCGACTTCGCCGCCAAGGTGAACGTCGGCATGGTCGGCATCAACGTGCCAATTCCGGTGCCGCTCGCCTATTATACCTTCGGCGGCTGGAAGCGTTCCGGCTTCGGCGATCTCAACCAGCACGGCCCGGACGCGATCCGGTTCTATACCAAGACCAAAACAGTCACCTCGCGCTGGCCGTCCGGCACCAAGGAAGGCGCGGAATTCGCCATTCCGACGATGCAGTGAGACGAACGACGCCCTAGACTTGGGCAGGCTTCGATCCATTATGCGACATGGCCGGGCTCCCGGCCATGTTGTTAAAGGGGATACCATCCCGGATCATGACCCAGTTTTCCCTCACTGAAGACCAAGCTGCCATTCGCGATATGGCACTCGCCTTCGCGGCCGAGAACCTCGCTCCCCATGCGCTTGAATGGGACGAGAAGAAGCACTTTCCCGTCGATGTGATGCGCGAGGCTGCCGCACTCGGCATGGCGGCGATCTATACCCGCGACGATGTCGGCGGCTCGGGCATGACGCGGCTCGATGCGGCCCTGATCTTCGAGGCGCTTGCCACGGGATGCCCGGCCGTTTCGGCCTATCTGTCGATTCACAACATGGCGACATGGATGATCGACCGCTATGGGTCGGAGGAGCAGCGCCAGCGCTTCATTCCCCGCCTCGTCACCATGGACCTGATCGCCAGCTATTGCCTGACGGAGCCAGGCAGCGGCTCCGACGCCGCTGCCCTGAAGACGAAGGCGGTGCGCGACGGCGACCATTACGTGGTCAATGGCGTCAAGCAGTTCATCTCCGGTGCCGGTGTCTCCGACATCTACGTCACCATGGTCCGCACCGGCGCGGAAGGCCCGTCCGGCATTTCGACCCTGGTGATCGAAAAGGACATGCCCGGCGTCTCGTTCGGAGCCCAGGAGAAGAAGATGGGCTGGAATGCCCAGCCGACGGCGGCGGTGATCTTCGAGGATGTGCGCGTGCCGGTGGCCAATCGCCTGTCCGACGAGGGCATGGGCTTCAAGATCGCCATGTCCGGCCTGGACGGCGGGCGGCTCAATATCGGCGCGTGCTCGCTCGGCGGCGCGCAGGCAGCACTGGACAAGGCCCTCGCCTATGCAAACGATCGCAAGGCCTTCGGCAAGCGCATCGCCGATTTCCAGGCGCTGCAGTTCAAGCTCGCGGACATGGCCACCGAACTCGAATGCGTGCGCACGTTCCTGTGGCGCGCCGCGGCGGCGCTCGATGCAAGGGCGCTGGACGCGACGAAGCTCTGCGCGATGGCCAAGCGCATGGCCACCGATACGGGCTTCGAGGTAGCCAACCAGGCGCTGCAGATCCATGGCGGCTACGGGTACCTGGCCGATTACGGCATCGAGAAGATCGTCCGCGACCTTCGCGTCCACCAGATCCTCGAGGGCACCAACGAGATCATGCGTCTCATCGTGGCGCGGGATCTCGTCGGGCGCGGCAACCGTCCCTAGGAGAGCGAGAGACACATGACCAGCATTGCTTTCATCGGCCTCGGCAACATGGGTGGCCCCATGGCCGCCAATCTCGCCAGGGCAGGGCACACCGTCACCGGTTTCGATCTTTCGCCCGCCTCCTGCAATCAGGCGCGTTCGGACGGCATTGCCATCGCGGGCTCAGCCCAGGACAGCGTGAGGGACGCCGCCGTCGTCATCACCATGCTTCCGGCCGGCAAGCATGTGCTTGCGGTCTGGAACGACATCCTCAGGCAGGTGCGGCCCGACGCCCTGGTGATCGACTGCTCGACCATCGATGTGGACAGCGCACGCAAGGCCCATGCCATGGCGAAGGAGCAGGGCCTTCGCTCCCTCGACGCGCCGGTTTCAGGCGGTGTCGGCGGGGCCAAGGGCGCGACGCTCACGTTCATGGCGGGTGGGACGGTCGAGGCCTTTGCGCAGGCGGAGCCGATCCTCTCCCAGATGGGCAAGAAGGTCGTCCATTGCGGCGAGGCCGGCGCGGGCCAAGCGGCGAAGATCTGCAACAACATGATTCTCGGCATATCGATGATCGGCGTCGCAGAGGCCTTCGTGCTGGCCGAAAAGCTTGGCCTGTCCCACCAGGCCCTGTTCGACGTGGCCTCGACCTCGTCCGGCCAATGCTGGTCGCTCACCACCTATTGTCCCGTTCCCGGCCCGGTCCCGACCTCGCCCGCCAACAACGACTACAAGCCGGGTTTCGCGGCGGCCCTAATGCTCAAGGATTTGAAGCTCGCACAGGAGGCGGCCCTCGCCTCCGGCGCGACGACGCCGCTCGGCGCCGAGGCGGCGCAGCTCTATGCCCTCTTCAACAATGCAGGCCATGAAGGCGACGACTTCTCAGGCATCATCAACCTCATCCGGGGACGGAACGGCTGAGCGTCCATGGACGCGGGACATGTTGCCCGGTCCGCTCTTCGACCGCCATGCCCACGTCCTTGGCCAGCAATGACGAGGTCGCGCGGATCATGACCCGAAGAGGGGCCGAGGCAGAAACCTCTGGGAGGTGTTGCACGGGACCTACAGCTTTCGGATCCATGGTCCACTAGGCTCGTGTTCCAAAGAACCTCAACCTTCGATTGTCGAGCCTGACATGGCCCGTTCGCCTTCCCTTACGGCCGATCCCTCCACCGACGCCGCAGCGATGCTGCGGCGAACCGGCTTCGCACTCCTTCTCTTCGCGATTCCAGTCGCCGCCTTGCTGACCCGTCGGGCGGTCGTGGTTCTTGCGCCTCTGGCGGTGATCCTGCTGGTCCTTGCAGCCCTCATCGACGGCGGCGCGAGAGACCCTCGCGAGAAGTTTCTGCGCCTCGTGAGATCTCCCGGGGGGACGGCAGGTCTTGTTCTCCTCGTCTGGACGGCCCTGTCCCTGATCTGGACCCCGTTCGTTGAGGAGGCATCCGAGCGTCTTCTCAACATCGTCAGCATGGCTCTCCTGGGCCTCGCCGGCTATCTGGCGCTTCCGGACCGCATGCGCTCCGCCAATCTCTACATTCTCCCCGTTGGGGTCGGCCTCACGGCGCTTCTCGGCATGCTCATCGCCTTCGAGGGGGATTTCAGCTTCGATCCGGACGGGCAGAGCCTGGAGCGTGGCATGATCGTTCTGGCGCTGCTCGTATGGCCGGCAGTTGCCTGGCTGCATTCCCGCGGCCGCAGCCTGGAGGCGCTCCTCATCGCCGTCATCGTCGCTCTTGCAGCGCTCATGGCAGCCGAGACCCTCGCCCTCCAGGGCCTCGCGGCTGGGGCCATCGTCTTTGCCATCACCGCCATCGCCCCGCGCAGCG
The DNA here is from genome assembly GCF_059888585.1 of Microvirga sp. BF8. NCBI lineage: Bacteria > Pseudomonadati > Pseudomonadota > Alphaproteobacteria > Hyphomicrobiales > Methylobacteriaceae > Microvirga > Microvirga sp. BF8. The sequence goes on from NZ_CM187619.1 coordinate 3,925,125, forward strand.
CGCCACGACTGATTGCACTGGTGATGGCCGGACTGCTTCTGTTCGCCCCTCTGCTACCCTTTGTCCTGAAACCGCTCGCCGTCGCCGTCACGGGGGCCGATTCGCCCCTGGCCGCCAGTCTCGACGTCTGGCGGCATGTGGTTCTCGACGAACCGCTTCGCCTGATCACCGGGCATGGGCTCGAGACGGCCCTCCGCGGCCGTTTCTTCAACCTGCTGCCCGTGAACGCGCCATACACGGTGCTCTTCGAGATCTGGTACGAACTCGGCCTCGTCGGAGCGGCCGCGGGAGCCGTTCTTCTCCATGCGGCCGTGCTCAAGTCGGGCGATCAGCGCCCAATCCTGGAGCCGGGGATCATGGCGGCTTTCGCGACCGCCTACGCCTTTGGATGCCTCGGGATCGGCACGGCCCAGATCTGGTGGTTCACGGCGCTCGTGGTGGTGGTGCTGGTCTTTGTCGCCATCGAACGGGGGCAATTCCGCACCATCCGCCCGAAAGCCGTTCTCCACCGCGGCCGCTGAAGAAAGGCGGCGTATTGTTTACCTGTTACAATTGACGGACAGCGCCTTCCTCTGCTTCGTTTGGCCCCTGCCAATTTGAGCAAGGATCTTCCATGCCGATCATCAACCGAATCGCCGATCTCGCAGACGAGATCGCCACCTGGCGCAAGGACTTCCACGAAAATCCGGAGCTTCTTTTCGACGTCCACCGCACGGCGGGAATCGTCGCCGACAAGCTGAGGGCCTTCGGTTGCGACGAGGTAGTGACGGGCATCGGGCAGACGGGCGTGGTCGGGGTCATCAAGGGACGCACGAACGCCTCCGGCAAGGTGATCGGCCTGCGCGCCGACATGGACGCGCTGCCCATCGAGGAAGCAACCAGCCTGCCCTACAAGTCCAAGACGCCCGGCAAGATGCATGCCTGCGGCCATGACGGCCATACGGCCATGTTGTTGGGCGCCGCGAAATATCTCGCCGAGACCCGCAATTTCGATGGCACCGCCATCATGATCTTCCAGCCGGCCGAAGAGGGCGGCGGAGGCGGCGATGCCATGGTGAAGGACGGCCTCATGGAGCGCTTCGGCGTGCAGGAGGTGTATGGCATGCACAACATGCCGGGCCTCCCGGTCGGCCATTTCGCCATCAAGCCGGGCCCGATCATGGCGGCGGCGGACCGCTTCAGCATCACGATCGAGGGCAAGGGTGCCCACGCGGCGCGGCCCCACGACGGCATCGATACGATCCTGGTGGCCAGCCACGTCATCACCGCCCTGCAATCCATTGCGTCACGCAATGTCGACCCGCTGGAATCGCTTGTCGTCTCGGTCTGTGCAATCAAGGCCGGCGAGACCTTCAACGTCATTCCGCAGACGGCGGAGCTCCTTGGCACCGTGCGCACTCTGTCGCCGGCGGTCCAGGATCTCGCGGAAGACCGCATCCGCACCATCGTGGACAGTGTCTGCGCCGCCTTCGGTGCCAAGGCCACCATCACCTATTCGCGCGGCTACCCCGTGACCGTCAACGACACGCAGAAGACCTCCTTCATCGTCGACGTCGCCAAGCAGATCGCGGGGGAGGGCGCCGTCGATGGCGCCGTCCAGCCGATGATGGGATCCGAGGACTTCTCCTTCATGCTTCAGGAGCGCCCCGGCGCCTATATTTTCGTCGGCAACGGCGATACGGCCGGCCTGCATCACCCCGCCTACAATTTCGACGATGAGGCGGCGCCATACGGCGTTTCGCTATGGGCAAAGATCGTCGAGGCCGGGATGCCGGCGCGCTGATCCGGCTCCTCAGCCGTCAACGACGAACGCCGCCGGTCGAAGCCGGCGGCGTTTTCATGTCGACCTTACGCGCGGGTCAGTGAACGACCATGGCCGTAAAGGGATAGACATAGGCCTGCAGCATCACCAGAACGCCGACGAGACACGCCAGCGCGATCGAATGCCAGAACACGAAGCGCAGGATGACGCCCTCGTGCCCGAACCAGTTGGTCGCGGTGGACGCGACCACGATGGACTGCGCATCGATCATCTTGCCCATGACGCCGCCGCTGGAATTGGTGGCGCACATGAGGATCTCGGAGAGGCCGAGCTGGCCCGCCGTGATCTTCTGCAGATTGCCGAAGAGAACATTCGACGCTGTATCCGAGCCCGTCAGCGCGACGCCCAACCAGCCGAGGAGCGCGGCGAAGAACGGGTAGAGCCAGCCCGTCTGCGCAAAGGCGAGACCCAGCGTTGCATCGATGCCGGAGTAACGGGTCAGCGTCCCAAGCGCGAGCATGGCGGCGATGGTGAGGAGGGAATAGCGCACCACCCAAAGCGTCTCGCCATATGCCCTGATCAAGCGCAGCGGCGAGTACTTCATCACGAAGCCGGAAATGAGCGCCGCGAGCAGGATGCCCGTGCCCGTCATGGTAAGGATGTTGAAGCCAAAGACGGCCGCCTCGGGCGAGGCCTTCGGCACAACGGGAGGTACCTTCTGCACCATGTTGTGCAGGCCCTCGAACGTCCATTTCGGGAAATAGAGCGGATTGATGAGATCCTTGAAGGTCTGGGTTCCCCAAACGAAGACGACGGCACAGAGGATGATCCATGGCAACCAGGCCTTGAACACGTCGCCCGAGCTGTGGCGGGGAGTTCCCGAAAGTTCCGCCGTGGCGGCGGCACTGAGGGAAGCGGGCCGGCTCGCTAGCGTTGCGGCGGTCTCGCCACTGCGCAGGGCCGGGCTGGTCCAGATCTCGGCGGGACGCCAGATCTTGAGGAAGCCGAACAGGCAGGCCATGGAAACCAGGGACGCGACCACGTCCACCAGCCAGGGGCCGTGATAGTTCGACACCAGGAATTGCGGGACCGCGAAAGCGACGCCGCATACGAGGATGGCTGGCCAGATCTGCAGCATTCCGCGGAAGCCGGCGAAGGTCCAGATGAGCCAGAACGGCACGATGAGCGAGAAGAAGGGCAACTGCCGCCCGGTCATGGCGCCGAGGGCGATCGGATCGAGTCCCGTGATGGCGCCCAGGGTGACGATGGGGGTGCCGAGGGCGCCGTAGGCGACAGGGGCCGTGTTCGCGATCAGCGACAGGCCGGACGCCGCAAGCGGCGAGAAGCCGAGCCCGATCAGAATCGCACCCGTCACCGCGACCGGAGTGCCGAAGCCTGCCGCGCCCTCGAAGAATGCGCCGAAGGCGAACGCGACGAGGAGCAGCTGGAGACGCCGATCTGCGGTAATTCCGGCGATCGAATCCTGCAGGGTCTTGAACGAGCCGTTCTCGACCGTCAGGCGGTAGAGGAAGATGACGTTGAGAATGATCCAGCCGATCGGAAAGAGGCCGGTCAGAGCCCCGAGACCCGCTGCCTCGGCGGCCATGCCGCCCGGCATGCCGAATCCGACGGTTGCGATCAGGAACGTGACGATCAGCGCAATGATTGCTGCAAAATGAGCCTGCATCTTCGCGAAGGCGATGAGACCGAGCAGACAGACGACCGGCAAGGCCGCGATGATGGTCGAGAGAACAGCGCTCCCGAACGGATTATAGACCTGGCTCCACATGGGCGTTCCCCTGGACCTGCCGGCCGATACCGGTACGTGGTTGAGGCGGTCAGGCCACTGGGTCGTCCGCCCGCAACAAGGTTAGAGCGGCGAACTCATGCGACAATATGGACTAAAGAAGGACAGGACCGGGCAGCGGCCGTTTCAATCCTTGGCGGAGGACGCCAGCAATCCCTCGATATCGATGTAATGGCCCGCGCGGTCGCGCTTGGAGGCGAGATAGCGCACGTTCTCCGCCGTCGCCCGTCCGAGGACGCGGTGGTCCGAGACGACATCCAACCCGGCCTTCTTCAGAGCCCGGATCTTCTCCGGGTTGTTGGTCAGGAGGCGGACTGCCGAAACGCCGAGTTTCTGCAGCATGACGGCAGCGAAGTCGAAATGGCGCTGGTCGGCGCCGAAGCCCAGGACCTCGTCGGCATCGTAGGTATCATAGCCCTGGGATTGCAGCTTGTAGGCGCGGATCTTGTTGGCGATTCCGTTTCCCCGGCCTTCCTGGTCGAGATAGAGCAGGATGCCGCCCTCGTTCTGGGCCATGAAGTGGATGGTTTCACGCAACTGGTCGCCGCAATCGCATTTCAGGCTGCCGAAGAGGTCCCCCGTGAGGCAGGCGGAATGCAGGCGCACCGTTACGGGCTTGGACAGGTCGGGAGAACCGACGACGATGGCGACCTGGTCGCGCATTCCCTCGCCCCCACGGAACACGACGAATTCGCTCTTGGGAGCTCCCTCGAGCGGCACGGGCGCCCGGCTGACGATCCTGATGTCCCGCGTCTTTGCGCTGCGGTGGTTGCGGATGGCAGCCCCGGAAACCCGGGCGAGCGATGAATCGATCACGATTCCCGCCGCCAGAGGCACTACGATCACCGCCGGCAGAACAAGAGACAGGCGGGCCAGTTCGAGAGCCTCCTCGTCGAAGGCGTCCGCGCAGCGAATGGGCGCATCGATGCGGCCGTCGAGCTTGAGGGCGAGCATCTCGATCCGCGTCCTGTCGACGGACGGCAGCGCCACGGCTCCTGCCGCGTCGCGCTCGAGCCCCAGCCGGCGCAGGCGGGCCGATGGCAGCACAAGATGGGCCCGCCCCCCGGCCACGGCCTCGATCCGCTCTCCCATGGCCTCGTCAAGGTCTTCGATGCCGAGCGCAAGCACGCTGCCTTCCGCTCCGTCGATCACGACCGGGCGCGCACTGCGAAATTCCGCGATGGCCCGCTCCACGGCCATGACAGCCGGATCATCGGACAGACTTAGGACAAGACGCGTCATCGATTGAACTCGAGCAGCCCGGCTGCGTTCGCAAAAGGTCGAATTTACCTGGCGACAGAGCGCTTTCCGCCAAGCTTTCGAAAGGTTGACCTTAGCATATCCCCAGGGAAGTCCCTAATGCCGCAGATAGGATGGCTGCCATGCGGGTTCAACAATCCGCCCGCTTCCCTTCGGGCAGCTCGGCCGAAGCGGCGGAGCCGCGAAGGGCCGAAACCAGCCGCCCGTCGATGAGCACCAGTCCGGTGCCGATGAGCGCCATACCAGCGACATGCCGCATTTCCAGCTCCTCGCCCAGAAACACGATCCCGAACAGGATCGCGCTGATGGGGATCAGAAAGGTCACGAGCCCCACATTCGTGGCACCGGCCCGTGCGAGCAGGCGAAAGAAGAGAATATAGGCGAACGCCGTCGAGACGAGGGCCAACCCCGCCAGGGACAATAGGGCCCCAGTGCTGGGCACCGGCAGGGCCCATGGATGATCGACCGCGAGCGCTACGGGCAGCAGCAATGCGCTCGACGCGCTCACCTGTCCTGTCGCGGTCGCCAGCGGCGGGATTCCCATAGCCCGGAACCGCCGCCCGAAAACGCCGGCGAAGGCATAGGACAGGGCGGCTCCCAAAACCGCGAGCTGGGCTGGGACGCTGACATCGTAGGCCGAAAGCGCCGCCGTTCCGATCATCACCGCGACGCCGACAAAGCCGACGAAGACGCCCATGAGGCGTTGCCCCGTCAACCGCTCGTCGGCGGTCAGAAAATGCGCCACGATGACCGTGAAAAGGGGCGTCGTCGCGTTGAGAATGGAGGCCAATCCGCTGGCGATATGGCTCTGCCCCCATACGATGAGGCTGAACGGGACCGCGTTGTTCAGGATTCCCATGCCGAGGAATGCGACCCAGACCTGCCGCCCCCGCGGCATGGACATTCCCAGGGCGGCGAGAGCAAGCCTCAGGGCGATGGCAGCCATCACAACGCGCAGCGCCACGATCGTAAGAGGCGGCAGTTCCTTCACGGCCACCCCCACGAATAGGAACGAACCGCCCCACACGACGGAGAGGACGATCAGAAGCGCCCAGTCCGACGCCGCCATGGTTTTCCGAATGGAAGTCTCTGCCATCTTGCCCTCACGGTTCCGAGCGCCTTGATGGCATGACCGTGGGCGATCCGCGACCCGATTCCTGTTTTCAGGAAAGATCGTACCAGTCTCCATTCTGCTTGCAGACGACCGTCGCGCCCTTTCGCGTGCCCTCGCTCCCTCTCCACTCCTGATTGACGATTCGGCAGACGAGACCGGGCATTCCTCCGTTGGACACGTGCTGAATGCTGACCTTGCCCGAAGCGCCCGTCTCGGGATTGCTCCAGGTGGCACTGCGCCCGGCCACCCCGTCGATGACCGAGAGGATCGCGTTCGCCTCCACGGGGCGATCTTCCTGCGGGACGACCCGCGAAGCCGCCCGCTCGGCGTCGGCCTGGGCCATGGCGCTCTGCACTTGGCCGCGGGCCGCGGACATCTGCGCCGTCACCATCCCGGTCGATGCGGCCTGCATGGCAATGCCAGGGGCGGCGGCCAGCAGCCCGACGCCGCCCGTCATCGCTCCGCCGACGGCCGCCTGGGCAATAGTCGACGCCAAGGCCAGGTTCTGCATGGCGATGGCCTGACCCATCTGGCTGTCCACGGCCGCCATCAGGTTCGGACGATCGGTCCGGCCGGCGGCAACATCGCGGAGCCTTGTCGCGATCCTGCTCAGCTGCAGGTTTTCCGACGCATCGTCGTCCGCCGGAGCAGCGCTCTGTGCGAAGCTCGCGGCCGTTCCCGCGATGCCGGTAGGGTCCAGGCCGGCGACCGCCCCTGCCATCCGGGCGCCTCCCGTCTCGTTGCAGGCGCATAGGGCAACGGCGAGAAACGCCATCGATATGAATTCTTTCTTCATGAAATCAGCTCCGTATGGATACGTATTATCATATCCTTACGGATAGGGAGAAGGCCTGACCGGCGCGCCGGCGGGAAAGAATTGGTTTACGACGATCTCCGGTTCGGCAGGGACTTTACTCCCCGTTCACTCCTTCGGGACGAGGGTAGGTCATGACCTGTTCCCTGAACGTCGCGAATGTCATGAACTCGGATTCCTCCCTCGATCGACCGATCTCGACCTCAGGCGTCCCTGGCAGGCAGCGCCCCTTCATCGGGTCGGGAAGCGTCCGGCCGATCCCTGCTCCGGCGCGGCACCGCAGCTTTATTCTCGGCCGTTCCGACGCAAGACTCCGGTCTCTGGTCAACCAGGAGGAGCGCGACCGGCTCCACTGCTGGTCCATGGTCGTGGCTCTGACCTCCTCGGCGGCCGGTCTGGCGCTCCTGCTGACGGCCGCCTTCTGATTCGCGGCTTGTGAGAGAAAAGCCCGGACCAGGTCCGGGCTTCCCGTCGCGTTCAGGCCACCGGCCCCGGATTGGGCGGGCTGCCGGGATTGGGAGTATTCGGCTCCGCCGGGGGGAGATCGGGATCGGTGGCCGGGATTTCCGTCGGCTCGCCGGCCGGAACCTCGGTCGGCGTATGGCCGGGAAGCACGGGATTGGGAAACGGGGTTTGGGGCTGCGGTTGCGGATCGTAGGGTCCGGGTTCTGACATGACGCATACTCCATGGTTGCCTCTGCGAAGCTAACGGGCGGGTCTTGCGTCCGTTCCTCAGTGCAGCGGCCAGAACAGCATGATGAGCGGAATGCCGACCACCACGACGATGATCGAGAGCGGCAGGCCGAGACGCGAATAGTCTCCGAATCGGTAGCCGCCGGGCCCCATGACCAGCGTGTTGCATTGATGCCCGATGGGGGTCAGGAAATCGCAGGCTGCGCCGATGGCGACTGCCATCAGGAACGCATCGGGCTTGAACCCCAGCTGCGTCGCGAAGCTCGCCGCGATGGGCGCCATCACGAGGACCGTTGCGGCATTGTTCAGGAAAGGCGTCACCGCCATCGCGGAGATCATGATGAGGATGAGCGCGCCCGTCGGCGGCAGCATCTGCGCGACGGACGAGAGCCACGCGGCGATCAGGTCCGTGCCGCCGGTCGTGCGAATCGCCTCACTGACCGGGATGAGCGCCCCGAGCATGACGATGATCGGCCACTCGATGGTCTCATAGGCCTCCCGCAAGGTGATGGACCCAAACAGGACCAGCAGGACCCCGGCGCCGAAGAATGCGATGGCGACGGGCAGGATGTCGAAGGCGACGAGCACCATCGCCCCCGCCAGAATCGCGATCGGCAGCAGGCTTCGGCGTGCATTGCCGAGACGGATCTCCCGCTCGGCCAGGGGCAGGCAGCCGAGATCCTTCAGCGTGTCGGGCAACTTCTTGAGATTGCCCTGGAGGACGAGCACATCCCCCGGCCGCAGGGTAATGGCGCGCAGCCGCTCCGTGAACCGCACGCCGCTCCGGCTCACGGCCAGCAGGTTGACCTGAAACCGCTCATAAAGCGCGATGCGCTCGGCCGAGAGACCGGCGAGAACCGAACCGGGTCCGACGATGGCCTCGATGACGCCGATCTCATCGGTGGCTTCGTCGGTCTCGGGACGCCGATGTTCATGGCTGAGCTTCAGCCCGGCCCGGGCAACAACGCTTTCCAGGGCGCCTGATTCGCCTTCCAGGATCAGCACATCGTTCCCGCGAATCGTGGCGTCGGGCAACGGATACGAGCTTCGGGTCTCGCTGCGGATGATGGCGGCAACCTTGACATCCCCGTTCGCCATTTTCCGCAGATCGGCAACCGTTTGTCCGACAATCTCGGATTCCGGAGGGACTCGCGCCTCCGTCACGTAATCGGTGATGTTGAGGGCCTCGTCGAGGGTCGCGGCACCCCTCCGCCCCTTCGGAAGCAGCCGGTAGCCGAAGGCGAGAAAGATCACGCCCGCAACGGCGATCCCCGCGCCGACGGGGGTGAAGTCGAACATGTGGAACGGTTCGCCAAGCAGTTCACCCCTCACCCGCGAGACGATGATGTTCGGCGACGTCCCCACGAGCGTCACGATCCCTCCCAACAGGGAGCCGAACGCCATGGGCATGAGGAAGCTGGAGGGCGGGGTTTTCGTGCGACGCGCGATCTGGAACGCCACCGGGATCATCATCGCCAGGGCGCCGATGTTCTTCACGAATGCCGACAGGAGCGTCACGATCGCGACGAGGGCGACAACCTGGATCTGCGTCGTCCGCAGATACGGGGCGATGCGGTTGAGACCGGCCTCAAGCACGCCGGATCGTGCCACCGCGGCGCTGACCAGAAGCGCACTTGCCACGATGATCACGATGTCGTCGCTGAAGCCGGAGAATGCCTTGTCCGCAGGTACAATACCGACCAGCACCGAGATCAGGAGCGCGAGGGCGGCGACCACGTCGTACCGGAATCGGCCCCAGACGAAGAGAGCCATCATCCCGGCGACGACGGCAAAGGCGAGGATTTGTGGATATGTCATGAAGGACGCACGGTAGAGACCGACGTCTCAACGCACAACGCCCCATATTGTATCCGTGATCCTATTGGCCGAGAACGAGAGCCCAGTAGCGTCCGTAGCGGCTGTTCGAATCGGCCCGGGCCAGCCCGATATAGCGGGCCTGCGGCATCAGGAGGTTGACGTTGTGGCCGGCAGAGGCCTGCCAGCGCTTGATCGCCGCATCGACCGAGGAGGCACCGGCCGAGAGGTTTTCCGCGGAATAGCCCCGGATGCCGAACTCGTTCATGCGGCTGCTGAAATTGCCGTGGCTCAGGGTTCCCGCCGCGGCAACGGCCCTGGCCTGGTGTTCCGCCGCCTGGTTCAGGCGCGGATCAACCGCTACCGGACTCAGGCCCTTGGAGACCCGGTAGGCTGAAATCAGGGCGGCAGCGGCGGCCGCATCCTTCGTGGAGCTCGACAGGACCTCACTCGTCCGCGGAAGGTCGCTGGCGCAGCCGGCGAGCGCCAGCACGGTCAGAAGACAAAGGAAAAACGCCCGCATTGGAATCCCCTTGGCGGCGTTCGACGCCGCTCCCCTTGAAAAAACCCGTCATGCCGGTCATGTGGAGCACGACCGGACCGTCCCGCTGCATGCCATGTCGTCGGTCGAGGGTCCAGAATGCCTCCCGCGTCAGCTCATCGCATGCCTCCTTCCTCCTCTCGTGCAGCCGTCATCGGCGGAGGCCCCGCGGGCCTGATCGCCGCAGAAGTTCTGGCAAAGGCAGGGGTGTCCGTCACCGTCTACGATCACATGCCGTCCGTGGGCCGCAAGCTCCTTATGGCAGGGCGGGGAGGGCTGAACCTCACCCACAGCGAGGACTTTGTGCGTTTCGCAGGCCGGTATGCCGAATCGGAACCCGCCCTGCGCCCCCTGCTCGAAGCCTTCGGGCCTGGCGATCTGCGCGCTTGGAGCCACGGGCTCGGGCAGGAAACATTCGTCGGGTCGAGCGGGCGGGTCTTTCCCAAGGCCTTCAAGGCCTCGCCGCTTTTGCGTGCCTGGCTCGGACGCCTTGACAGGCTCGGGGTGCGCTTCGCCCTGCGCCATCACTGGGACGGCTGGGATCCGCAAGGACGGCTCGTCTTTTCGCTTCCCGGGGGAGAGGCCGCTTTCGATGCACCCGATGCCGTGATCCTCGCACTTGGTGGCGCCAGCTGGCCGCGGCTCGGGTCTACCGGGGACTGGACCGCGATTCTCCAAGAGCGCGGCGTCACCGTGACGCCTCTGCGCCCCGCCAATATGGGCTTCGCCATCGCGTGGTCGGAGGCGATCCGAAGCCGCTTCGAAGGGGAACCCCTGAAACGAATCGCGCTTGATTTCGGCGGCCGCCATGTCCGGGGCGAGGCCATTGTCACAGCCCATGGAATTGAGGGTGGCGCCGTCTATGCGCTCTCAGGCCCGCTTCGGGATGCCATCGCCCGGGATGGACGCGCCACCGTGCGGATCGACCTGCGCCCGGATCTCTCCGTCGACAGCCTGGAGAAGCGGCTCGGCGCCCCACGCCGCGGACAATCGACTTCGACATTCCTTCGCAAGTCCGCCGGTCTTTCGCCCCTCGGCGCCGCCCTCCTGCGCGAGGGTGATGCCACTCTCCCCACCGAGGCCGGCGCCCTGGCGCGGCTGATCAAATCCGCGCCTCTTGTCCTGACGGGAGTCCGGCCGATCGAGCGCGCCATTTCGACGGCGGGCGGCGTCCCCTTCGAGGAACTCGACGATACCCTGATGCTTCGCCGTCTGCCCGGAACCTTCGTGGCCGGGGAAATGCTGGACTGGGAGGCCCCGACCGGCGGATATCTGCTGCAGGCCTGCTTTGCGACCGGCGTCGCAGCAGCCAGAGGCGTGCTCCGGTACTTGCGGATTCCCGATGCCGCATTGACCGAATCCGGCCCGTCAGTCACACGGCAATCGTGATCGATCCGCAACAGATTCTCCACGACGTCTTCGGTTTCCCCTCCTTCCGCGAAGGGCAGGAGGAAATCGTGCGTGCCGTTCTCGGCGGTGAGGACGTCCTCGCGGTCATGCCGACGGGCGCCGGCAAGTCCCTGTGCTACCAGCTGCCGACCCTGGTGCGGCAAGGCCTGACCCTGGTGGTCTCGCCACTTATCGCCCTCATGCGCGACCAGGTCGCGGCCCTGCGCCATTTCGGCATCGAGGCGGGCAGCCTCAACTCCGCCAATGACGCGGAGGAGAACCGCCGCGTCACGGACGCCATCCGCGATAGGCGCCTGCGCCTGCTCTACGCCTCGCCGGAGCGGCTGGCGAATACGAACGCGACGGAATGGCTCGCGCGGGCCGGAGTCGATCTGCTGGCCATCGACGAGGCCCATTGCGTCTCGCAATGGGGGCACGACTTCCGACCCGAATACGCCATGCTCGGCGAGGTCCGCCGCCGCCTGGGAGGCGTCCAGACCATCGCGCTGACAGCAACCGCGGACGTGGCGACGCGGGGCGACATCATGGATCGCCTGTTCGAGAGCGAGCCGCGCCTTTTCATCCATGGCTTCGACCGGCCGAACCTGCGTCTCGCCATGCAGGCAAAGGAGAACACCAAGCGCCAGCTCTTCACCTTCCTCGACAAGCATCGCCACGAGAGCGGCATCGTCTATTGCTCGTCCCGCGATGCGACGGAGAGGCTTGCGGATTCGCTGTCGCAGGCCGGCTATCGTGCCCTGCCCTACCATGCGGGCATGGCCCAGGCCGAGCGCGCCAGGAACCAGGACATCTTCCTGCAGGAAGACGGCATCGTGATGGTGGCGACGGTCGCCTTCGGCATGGGCATCGACAAGCCCGACGTGCGCTTCGTCGCCCATGCCGCCCTACCGAAATCCATCGAGGCCTATTATCAGGAGATCGGCCGCGCCGGCCGCGACGGCGCTGCCGCCGACACGCTCACCCTCTACGGGCTCGACGACATGCGCCTGCGTCGGCAACAGATCGAGGACAGCGAATCCTCTGACGAGCAGAAGCGCGTCGAGCGCCAGCGGCTCAATGCGCTCGTTGCCTTGTGCGAGGCGCCGCACTGCCGCCGCCAGACGCTGCTCGCCTATTTCGGCGAGAGCACGGAGCCTTGCGGGAATTGCGATCTTTGCATTGACGGTGTGATGTCTTTCGACGGCACCATCGAGGCGCAGAAGCTTCTCTCCGCCATCGTGCGCACCGGCGAGCGCTTCGGCACCGAGCATCTCATCAGCATCCTTGTCGGCGAAGAGACCGATGCAGTACGCCGCTTCGGTCATGCCCAGCTCAAGACCTTCGGCGTCGGCGCCGACCGCTCGAAGACCGAATGGCGCTCGCTGCTACGGCAGATCTATGCCGCCGGCCTCGTCGGACTGGAGCTTGCGGAATACGGGCGCTGGACACTGACCGACAGGGGCGTCGCCGTGCTCAAGGGTCAGGAGAGGATCGAGCTGCGCTCCGACGTGCTGATGAAGCCGCGGGAACGCCGCCGCAGGCGCGCCGCCTTCGAGGCTCATGCCGCGGTGCCCGGCGACGATCCGTTGCTGCTGGAGCTGAAGGCGCTGCGCACCCGCCTCGCGAAGGAGGAGGGCGTGCCGGCCTATGTCATCTTCTCCGACCGCAGCCTCATCGACATGGCGGCGAAAAAGCCGCGTTCGACGAGGGCCTTCGGCGAGATCCACGGCGTCGGCCAGGCCAAGCTCGACCGCTATGCGGACGCGTTCCTTGCGGTTCTGAAGGACCATGCGGCCTAGAGGATCGTGCAGACCCGGAGGCCTGCGTCTGCAACCCGATGGGCCACGCTCTTGAAATGCGATCCGATGGTCTGCATGGAATGATGCACCGAATTCCTTGCGCGTCATTCCGGGACCGGGACGCGCGCCTCGCTGCGGACCGGACAAAGCACCTCGGTGGCGTTTCTTGCCGCCAGCGGCATCCTCGTCCACTCCGGAATGGGCAACGCACTGGAGGCTTGGCTCGTCTCCATCATGCCCGCCTGGCAGACCGAACCCACGACGCGCTTTTCATGGCTGACTGCTTGGCAATCGGGACGATCCATAACAGGGTCTTCCCATGACGATTCTTGCATATGCCGGCGCTGCGGTCGCCGAGATTGCGGGTTGCTTCTCCTTTTGCGCCTGGCAGCGCCTGGGCAAATCCATCTGGTGGCTCGTTCCGGGGGGCGCTTCGCTCGCTCTCTTCGCCTACCTGCTGACGCTCGTCGACAGCGATGCCGCCGGGCGGGCCTATGCCGCGTATGGCGGCGTGTACATCGTCGCCTCCCTGCTCCGGCTTTGGGCCATCGAGGGCGTCCGGCCCGACCGGTGGGACCTCATGGGCGCCGGCATCTGTCTCCTGGGAGCCGCGATCAACCTTTTGGCGCCGCGGACGGCCTGAGCACCTGCAACTCGCTGTCAACATCGCGGTGCTGTTGCTCGGGCGAGCGTTTCGCCTTCGTAGCGCGTAACGGATGACTCATATCCGCAGGCGGGATTCCGGAGCCGCATGCGTTCACCGCCCGCGTGCGGCCCGATTGCGCCTTTGTGTCTTGTGACGAAAGAGCTGCTCGTCGATACGCCCGAGGCTCCGGACCATCGGTGGCTGACGGCCACGTTCATCGACGGTCTCCTTGTCCCTCTGCAGGTGGAAGAGAGGATCAGCTGGACGCCGGGCCAGATGCTGGAATGCTGCAGGGAGTTACACCTTCCCTCCAGCTCGGAGCAACCGCATGGCGTTGGCAGTGACCAGCACCGTCGCGCCGGTGTCGGCCAGGATCGCCGGCCACAGGCCGGTGATGCCGAGTATGGTCGTCACCAGGAACATGGCCTTGAGGCCGAGCGCGATGGCGATGTTCTGGCGGATGTTGGCCATGGTGTCCCGTGACAGGCGGACCATGCGGGCAATATCGAGCACGCGCCCGTGAAGGACCGCGGCATCGGCGGTCTCCAGCGCCACGTCCGTACCGCTGCCCATGGCGATGCCGACGTCGGCAGCGGCCAGGCCCGGCGCGTCGTTGATGCCGTCGCCGATCTTAGCGACCACATGGCCGTTGGCCTGCAACTCCCGGACGATGGCCTGCTTGTCCTGCGGCAGCAGGTCGGCCCGGGGCTCGATGCCGAGCCCGGCCGCGATGGCCGTCGCCGTGCGCCGGTTGTCGCCGGTGACCATGAGCGTGTCGACGCCGGCCCGCCTCAGGGCCTCGAGTCCTTCCTTCGCATCCGGACGCGGCTCGTCGCGCATGGCGAGTACGCCGGCAACCTGGTCGCCCGCGAGCAGCACCGAGACGGACTTGCCCTCTTCGTTCAGCCCGGTGATCAGGGCGGTCTGCTCGGCCGTGAGCGCCACCTTCTCACCGGCCGCGTTGGGCGAGCCGAGGAAGAGCGCGACCCCGCCGACGCTGCCGGTGACGCCCTTGCCACCAACCGCCCCTGCATTCGCAGCCGGCGGAACCGGCACGCCGGCCTCCGCCGCTTTCGCCAGGATCGCCGTGGCGAGCGGATGGCTGGACCCCGTCTCCAGAGCGGCGGCCAGGGACAGCACCTCGCGCTCCGCGCGGGCGACCGGGACAATGTCGGTCACCTTCGGCCTGCCCTCGGTCAGCGTGCCGGTCTTGTCGAGGGCCGCCACGGTTATGGTCCCCAATGTCTCGAGGACGGCCCCGCCCTTCATCAGAAGGCCCCGCCGGGCGCCCGCCGCCAAGCCGGCCGCGATAGCCGCCGGCGTCGAGATCACGAGCGCGCAGGGGCAGCCGATCAGCAGGATCGCCAGGCCCTTGTAAATCCACTCGCCCCATGGCGCGCCGGAGAGCAGCGGCGGCACGACGGCGACGAGCGCACCGACGACGAGGACAGCGGGGGTGTAGTAGCGTGAGAAGCGGTCGATGAAGCGCTCGGTCGGGGCCTTGCTCTCCTGCGCCTCTTCCACGAGGCGCACGATGCGCGCGATGGTGTTGTCCTGCGCCGCCGCCGTGACGCGCACGTGCAGCGCGCCGTCACCATTGATCGTGCCGGCGAAGACGGTCTCGCCGTCGCGCTTGCGCTTGGGCACGCTTTCGCCGGTCACCGGCGCCTCGTCGACGGAACTCTCGCCGGAGACAATCTCGCCATCGGCGGGAATCCGGTCACCGGGGCGGACCAGGATGACGGAGCCGACCGTCAGGCTCTCAGCCGGGACTTCCTCGGTCTTGCCGTCGCGCTCGATCATGGCCGTCTTGGGCACCAGCTTGGTCAGGTTCTGGATGCTGGCCCGGGCACGTCCCGCGGCGACGCCTTCGAGCAGCTCGCCCACCAGGAACAGGAACACCACCATGGCCGCCTCCTCGGTGGCGCCGATGATCACCGCGCCCACCGCCGCGATGGTCATGAGCATCTCGATGGAGAATGGGGTGCCGAAGCGAGCCGCCACGACGGCGCGGCGGGCGATCGGCACCAAACCGACCGCCATGGCGAGGACAAAGGCCCAGTGCCCGGTCTCCGGCAGCAGCTGGCCGATGACGTAGGCGGCGACGAGCGCCAGGCCGCAGGCGATGGTCAGGAGGCCGCGCCGGCTCTTCCACCACGGGCCATCACTCCGGCCATGATCGTGCAGGTGCCCGTGCAGGCCTGCGGAGGCCCCAGCATCATCGTCATGCTTGTGACCATGATCGGGGTCATGGTGATCATGAACGTGGCCGTGCTCGTGATCATGATCGCAGCCGGGGAAATGCTCGTGGCCCTGGTCTTGATGGCTCTTCCGCCGGACGTCCGCCGGCTCCTGCCCAGTGACCTTGTACCCCAGCGTCGTGATCCTTTTGGCGAGCGCGGCCGGGACGACCGTACCATCGTGGTCGACCGTCACGGTGCCGGAGGGGACCGAGACGTTGACGCCAGCCACGCCCGGGGCGCGCCGCAGAGCGGTGTCGATCTTGGCCGCACACGAGGCGCAATCCATCCCGGTAACCCGGTAGCGGGTCCTCTGCTCCTTCGATGACATGGTCTCAGGCCTCTCCTCGGGAGTGTCGGGCACACTGCACGCCTCACACATCACAAACCTCTTCACTTTGATTCGGATGCACCGTACATCCTCTAGCGACTAGAGGTTCAAGAGGCTTTTGTGATGAATCTGACGATTGGCAGCCTGTCCCGGCAGACCGGGGTGAAAGTGCCGACCATCCGGTACTACGAGCAAATCGGCCTCCTGGCTGAGCCGGTCCGCACCGAGGGCCAGCAACGGCGCTATGGCTCCGACGCGGTCCAGCGCCTCAACTTCATTCGCCACGCGCGCGAACTCGGCTTTGAGGTCGAGGCCATCCGGCAGCTCCTCAGCCTTGTAAGCCAGCCGGACCGTTCCTGCGGCGAGGTGCACGAGATCACCAAATCCCATCTCGCTGAGGTCAACGACAAGATCGCCCGCCTGATGGCCCTGCGCGATGAGCTTGAGGCCATGGTGAAGTGTGACCATAAGCGGATTTCCGAATGCCGGATCATCGACGTTCTGGCCGATCACGGGAAGTGCTGCTACGCCGCACACTGACTGATCCGCTGCATTCCCGGCCGCGGGACGAAGCGCATCGGAGCGGCTTCATCGAAACGGCTGCATGTCTGGTCCAGGTCACGACCAGGAGATTAGGGCAAAGAATGGCACGTCCGCCTTGCTCCAGTAAGCTGACGAAGATCTTGGAACAAAGGCTCAGCCTGGGGTTTTGTCGGTGGAACGGCGAAGGTTCACGGGTGGCTTCGCTCCATGCCGCTCTCCCAGGCCAGCGAAATCGGCAACGCCATCCGCCCGTGCACGGCCAAACCCTGATCCGTTGCTGGTGGGCCAAGATCACCGCCTGCTCTAACCTCTTCGGGACCGTAGCGCTCGATCACAAGGGAAACGGATAGCGCATCCATGCATTTCCCAATCCCGAGAGTCGGGTTCAAAAGGAGAGCCTGCCATGAAGACGCCCATTCTCGCCGCCGCCCTGATCACCCTCGCCGCACCGGCCCTTGCCCTGACGCCAGCCGACCATGATCGGCGCCACCCGGCCGTCACGGCCGTAGCCCAGGCCCAGTTGACCGTCCCGGCGCAGTCTCAGGCAGCACCCTCTCAGTCCGGTATGCAGATGCCCATGGGCCAGATGATGGGCAGAGGAATGATGGGCGGGCCCGGCCGGGGCACGATGGGTCGGTTCTCCGCCGAGGACATGAGCGCCTTCATCGACGCCCACATCTCGGCGATCCACGCCGGGTTGAGGCTCACCGCGGACCAGGAGAAACTGTGGCCGCCTGTCGAAGCCGCGATCCGGAATCTCGCCACCCTTCACCTCAGCCATATGCAGGCCATGCGTCAGACACGCGGGATGATGGCAAGGGATCCGGTCGGCCTGCTCCGCGCCATGGCTGACCGGATGAGCCAGGGAGCGGATGCGATCCGCAAGCTCTCGGACGCGGCATCACCGTTATATGCAACACTCGACGAGGCTCAGAAACGACGGCTGCAGGTGCTCGTCCGCATGGGCGGCCGCGGCATGATGGGGCAAGGGATGATGGGTCGAGGAATGATGGGCCTCGGCGGCCCCATGATGCGTGGCGGGTCCGGCGACGATGATGACGCCGACGACAGCCAGGACAACCGCTGACTCCGCGAACCGGATACGGCTCTGACCGGGCACGGGATGACCGGGTGAATTGCGGTGTCTATTCCTGCGTGGGGCCCCCTTTGAGAGCCAATCGCGCGAGCTCGGTCGCGGCCTTGCGAACCTCGTCTTCCACAAAGTCGTCGACGCTCACGCGGGCCGGCGACACGGAGGGCTCCGACAGGCGGCCGTTTTCAATCGAGAAGGTGTAGACACGCCCGTCGGGCGTGAAGGTCAGCATGAGCTTGCCGCCGTCGCGCTCGAGGCGGAAGTCGTCGGTCCTCGGTGATCGCGTCTGGCTTTGCATCGCCTCTCTCCGTGGTGGTGGGCATAGACGCCATGGGTTCTAGGAGGCATCGGCGGACGTCTTCCGGCTGCCGTTCTCCAACGCCCGGATGAGGGCCTTCATCTCATCGATCTCCCGGCGCTGGGCACTGATGATGTCGTCGGCAAGCTTTCTAACGCGCGGGTCGGAGATATTGGCCCGCTCGCTCGTCAGGATCGCGATGGAGTGGTGCGGGATCATGGCCTTCATCCAGGCGACGTCGCCGACCGTGTCCTGGCTGCGGACGAGGTAGAGGGCGATCGCGAACACCGCCACGCTGGCGAGGAAGATGGCGAGATTGGCCTTGGTGTTTGCATACATGCCGAGCATGAAGGCCAGCATGATAATGGCCATGGTCGCGCCCATGATCAGGGCCATGTAGGCCCTCGTCTGGCTCCAGTAGATGTGATCGGCGCTGTAGACGTTCAGGTACATCAGCCCGAACATCACGACGGTGGACGTCACGATCATCACGCCGAAACGCACGTACTTGGACATGTCGTTATCCTCCTTTTTGAGGCTCGGTGTGGATCAGGCCGCCATCCGGCAGCTCTTGGCACGGCGGCGCCACTGGTCGACGCGCTCCCGCATATCGCCGATCTGCTCGAGGCAGTCGGTCACTGCCAGGCCGAGGCGGGTCTGAGACCAGCGCAGGGACTCGACGATCCCGCATCTCTTGGAATATCTGGTGCATAGGGTCTCCCTCAATTCCAGGCCCAGTGAGGTCATGGCCCGTGAGGGCACGGCGCCTGACGCGCGCCGGGCGTGTCCCATGGCGGGCGGAAGCCCACACCGGAGCATGCGCCAGTATCGCGACCGTCAGGAGACGGAATGTGAGGCGAAGACAGGCCACAACACCTTCCTGGGGCCACTCCGCCAACGGCAGCGCCGCGGTTCGGTTCCCAGGAGAGCGAACGCCGCCAAGGCCGGGTTCGCGAAACAAGCGCTTGACCTTGCCATCGTGGGAAGGTGCAGGAAATGCCCATCGTCATCCCGAACTGGAGAGCACACCATGTGCGGATGCAGCACCTACCAGACCCAGTCCATCCAGGCCGTCGGCCGTGATCCGTCCACTCTTACCCTGCGGGTGGAGGACATGACCTGCGGCCACTGCGCGAGCGCGATCAAGAAGGCCATCGAGACCGGATTGCCGGGCACACGCGTCGAGGCGGATCCGGCCTCCAAGCTTGTATCCGTCGTCGGCAGCACCGATTTGCGTTCGATCAACGCGCTCGTGAGCGAAGCGGGCTACACCCCGTCCGCCGCCTGAAGGAGGATTTCATGCTCGACCGCCGCCGTTTCCTGACCGTCCTCGGCGCCGCGGGCGCAGTCCTTGCCATGAGGCCCGCCTTCGCCGAGGCGGGTCTGCCGAACGTCCTGGTGAACAAGGACCCGTCCTGCGGATGCTGTTCCGGCTGGGTCGACCACTTGAAGTCCGCCGGTTTCCCCGTCGCAGTCCGGGAGACGCCGGAGATGAACCGGGTGAAGGACCGGCTCGGGGTGCCCGATGATCTCGCCTCCTGCCACACGGCCGAGGTGGAGGGCTACGTGATCGAGGGGCACGTGCCCGCCGACGCCGTGAAGCGCCTGCTGGCCGAAAGGCCCCAAGCCAATGGGTTGGCCGTTCCGGGAATGCCGATGGGATCTCCAGGCATGGAGATGGCGGGCATGGCGCCGGACACCTATGACGTCGTGCTGTTTGGGCCCTCGGGCCGGACCACATTCGCGCGCTATCTGGGCACTCGCCCAGTCTGATCCTTGCTCACTTGTCTCCTGTCGTTGCGGTGATCCTCATCGCACGTTCAGGGGGATCTCGGTTCGAAGGCGAACACCGTCCTCCAGTCCCGCTTCATGTCGACCACGGTCCACCCTTTTGCAGTGGCTTCATCGAGCGCCTTGTCGAGCTGGCCGATATGCGAGGCTCTGTCATAGGCCCATTCACGGTCGCCGTCGGTGTGGTGGACGATGCCCATGAAGCGGCGACCGTCTCCAGCCGCCGTCCATTGCAGCATCTGGTGGTCGCCGTCGGAGTTGCCGAAGGCAAGGATCGGCCGGCGCCCGATGAAGCGATTGATTCCGACCGGCTTGCCCGGACCGTCGTCGACGAACTCGACTTTGCCTTCCTTGATGAGCTCCGGCCTGCCGTCGGCGCCTGTCTCGAATTTCGTCACGGCGGACGATCCCACCACCTGCTCTGGCGGAATACCATAGGCCCGCTCCGCGAAGACGCGCATGAACTCGACACCGCCGCCGGAGACGATGAAGGTCTTGAAGCCGTTGGCGCGCAGATAGGCGAGGAGTTTGAGCTGCGGTTGATAGACGAGCTTGTCGTAAGGCTGGTTGAAGCGCGGATGGCGGGCCGAGGCCAGCCAGTCCGATACGATCCTGGCGAACGCGTCCGTCGTCATGCCGCCGTGGCTGGCAGCCACGACTTCGAGGACTCCCTTCTCGCCCGATGCGGCGAATGCCTTCGCGTCGCCCTCGATCACCGCCTTGAACGGCTGTGCGTCCTGCCACTCGGGGTGCTGCGGTGCCAGCGCCTTCACACGGTCAAACGCGAAGGAGAACTGGAAGTAGACCGGCTGCTCCGCCCAGAGCGTGCCATCGTTGTCAAAAACGGCGATACGCTCGGCCGGCGGCACGAAGCCGGGACCGTCATCGCGCGTGACGTCCCCGACGAAGTCGACGATGGCCTGCTTGACGGGACCGTTGTTCCAGGATGGCAGCGGATCGGGTTGTGCAGCCGCCGCGGAGATCCAGGCCATGAACAGGGTGAGAAGTCCGAGCCGGTACAGACGAAGCGACATGGATGCCTCCTTTGCCATCGCCTGAACAGATGCCAGGCGTGTGAAGCTCTATCGGCCACGCTGGAACCGCCCCAATCGATCCTGAGTTGAGAGGGAACTCCTGGATCTGTTGCGTCGGCGTCGCCTTCGTTGTTCCGCAGTTCCAGCAGCGGACAACGGGGAAATGCATGGGTACGCCATTGCAGGTCCGGGCGAAGCTTTGCGCCGCCGGTCTGGCGCTGCTTCCAGTCATTGGCTTTGACGGGGCCACCGTGCGGGTTGAGGCGCAGGAGCCTGCCACCCCCTGTGTCGACTCGTCCGGGTTGGCCCGTTCCGTTGTCAGCATTGCCTGGTATTACGACAAGCCGAGGCCGGGTGGCGCAGGCAAGGAAGTCATCGGGGAGCGCGCAACAGCCTGGTTCTATGCCTCGCCACGAATCCTCGTCACCGCAGCGCATTTCGCCAACGAACTCCCCGCTGAAGGATGGCAGGATGTAGAACTGCGCCAAGCCACGCGAGAGGGCGAGCCGGACACGATCACCCAGGCCAAACTGCGCGTCGTCGTTCGGGGACGATCCGCTGAAGGTCAAGCGAGCGGAGCCAGGACGGCAGAGGATGTCGCAATCCTCGAATTGCAGGAACCCTTCCCGGAGGCGCAGATGCTCGATATCGAGCTGCAAACGCTGCCAAAAGGCGCGACTGTTCTTGTTCTGGGCTATCCCGGCGGAAGGATGCAGGCAGCACGCGGAATCATCCGCACGACCGACGATCCCGCCGGCAGGTTTGCTGGCCTGGCGCTTCTTGAGGTTCAAGGGTCCAACCGCCTCCTGTTCAACGGCGGCACCTCCGGGGCGCCGGTGCTCGACTGCCGGCAGGGCCACGTCGTCGCCATACTCAATGGCCTCCTGACAGGACCTTCGCTCCCGTTCCTCCCGCCGGGGCACTCGGTGATCCCGACCCCCTGGGGCAGCCCGACCAACACAGCCGTTCCCGCATCCTCATTGACTGCTTTCCGCAATCGGATCCTGTGACGGGCGGAGGGCACGGAATCGCCTCGGGAACGAGCGCCCTTTCGCGGGGCGCCCGCTACCATCCGGGTTGCAGGCCTAGTTGGCCTGGCGCGACTGCACAGATCTCTCGATCTGCTCCTTTACCGCCTCCATGTTGAAGCTCCCGCCCTTCTGCATCGGCGGGAACTCGATGAAGCTCTGGGCGGCCTTCGCGACCTCCTGCTGCACGAAGACGTAGCGCCAGAACTCGTAAGCGTACCAGTTGTAGTAGCCGAGCGATCCGATTTTGCCGTCAGGCATGCCCGTGCGCTCGTAGGGGTCCAGCCGCAGATTGACCAGGATCGGCCAGTCGACCTTCTGCGTCGCACCCAGCCAGCCATTCGGCTGATCGGTGAAGCGGTACTTGAAGTCGTCTATCCGCACTGCGCTCAGCGTCGACTCCGTGAGATAGTAGATCTCGTGTCGCTTCGACGGGCCCTGGCCGGTGATGAGAGCAGTCTGGTCGTAGCCATCGAGATGGACCTTGTAGGTCATGTCGCCCATCTTCTTGCCGGCCTTGAGCTCGTCGGTGATGCCCGAGTTGCCGGCCGCTGCGACGAGGGTCGGGAACCAGTCGAGACCCGATATGATGCTGTTCTCGACCTTGCCCACGGGCACCTTGCCGGGCCAGCGGATGATCGCCGGCACGCGGAAGCCACCCTCGAGCGCGGTTCCCTTGCCGCCGGCGAACGGCGTCTGGCCGCCATCGGGCCAGGTGAAATTCTCGGCCCCGTTGTCGGTCGTGAAGACCACGATGGTGTTGTCCGCAAGGCGATTGTCGTCCAGGTATTTCATGACCGAACCAACGACGTCATCGAGCTGCGCCATCCCGGCCTCATAGATGCTCCAACCGTTCTCCGGCGTGCGCATCGCCTGGTACTTTTCCGACAGATGCGTGATGACGTGCATCCGGGTCGGATTGAGCCAGACGAAGAACGGCTTGTTCTCGCCGCGGGCCTTGTCGACGAACTTCAGAGTGGCATCGAGAATCTCGTCGTCGACGGTCTCCATCCGCTTCGGACAGAGCTGGCCGGCATCCTCGATCCGCTGCTTGCCGATCCGGCCCCAGCGGGGTTGCTCGCTCGGATCGTCCCGGTCGGTCGCAAAGGCGTGGATCATGTTCCGGGGACCGACCGTGTCCCGTAGCGCCTGCGGATAGGTCGGCTGGCAAGGATCCTCCATCGCATCCAGGTGATAGAGATAGCCGAAGAACTCGTCGAAGCCGTGCACGGTCGGCAGGAAGCGGTTCAGGTCGCCGAGGTGGTTCTTGCCGAACTGACCGGTGGCATAGCCCATCGACTTGAGCACCGTCGCGATGGTCGGCGCCTCGTCCGGCATGCCCAGGGGCGAGCCGGCCTGCCCGACGGTAGTCAGTCCGGTGCGGATCGGCAACTGTCCGGTGATGAAGTTGGCACGTCCGGCTGTGCAACTCGCCTCGGCGTAATAGTCGGTAAAGCGCATGCCCTGGGATGCAAGCCGGTCGAGATTGGGCGTCCGTCCTGACATTATGCCCTGGTTGTAGGTGCCGATGTTGTTCCAGCCGATGTCGTCGCCCATGATGAAGATAATGTTCGGCCGGGACGGCGCCTGGGCGGCGGCCGGCGTCAAGGCGGTGGCGGAGATGAGTGCGGTGGCGCCGAGAAATGCGGTCCGCGACGCGCTGTACGCACCGGCGAACGCCCCCTTGAGCCAGGACTCGTGGTTTGTGGTAGCCGGCTTCGGCGCCTCCGTGGGAACTCCGTGGTGCATGAGTAGCCTCCTCTTTCAGGTCTCAAGGGACTCTCGCCTGACACACCGGAAGCCGATGTGGCTCGTCGAGGTGTCGATGGGCTGGGCGTGGCGGGCAGCGGGCCGGTAGCGGCGGCAGTAATTCTCGGCGCAGAGGTGCGATCCGCCTTTCAGCACCCTGCGCGGAATCCGGATCTTCGGCTGGCATGGATCGAAGCTGTCCTGCTCGCGTCCGCCGCGCGGATTCTCGGGGATGCAGCACGGCCGCGCGGCATCGGCCGGATGCCTGGGCATGTAGAAATCGCTCGTCCACTCCCAGACGTTGCCGATCATGTCGACGAGGCCGTAGCCGTTCGGCGGGAACGTACCGACCGGCGTGGTGCGCTTGTAGGCATGAGGCGAGAGGTTCTGGTGCGGAAACCGGCCATGCCAGAAGTTCGCCATCTGCCGCCCGTCCGGCTCCAGCTCGTCGCCCCAGGCGAACTCGGCCCCGTCGAGCCCGCCTCGGGCGGCGACCTCCCATTCTGCTTCCGTCGGCAGGCTCTTGCCGGCCCAGGCCGCGTACGCCTCCGCGTCGGCGTAGGCGACATGGACCACGGGATGGTCGTCGAGACCCTTGATCGAGGAGCCAGGGCCGTACGGCCTGCGCCAGGTCGCTCCGAAGCGGAACGTCCACCATTGGCTCCAGTCGTTCAGAGTGACTGGATGGTTCGGCGGGGTGAACACCAACGATCCTGCCCGGAGCATGTGCGGCAGCGCGCCCGGGTAATCCTTCGGATCGGGAGGCTTCTCCGCGACGGTGACGTGGCCCGTCGCCGCCACGAAGCGGCGAAAATCCCGATTGGTCACGGGCGCCCGGTCGATCCAGAAGCCGTCGACGGTGACCCGGTGAACGGGCGCCTCCTCGGGATAGTGCTTGTCCGAGCCCATCCGGAACGTGCCGCCGGCAATCCAGACCATGCCGGACCGAGGGTCGGCATCGGCGCTCAGCTCGTGACGCTCAAGAGACGACATGGCGGCGTCCCTGCTGCCCCGGCAGCGGAGCGCGCCGGGTCGCGTGAGCGGACGCAACGGATTTACAGGTATCCATCGGCTCCTCCCTTGGGTTACGCAACCACTCGGCACAGGAGCAACGTCGACAAAGCTGTCGAACCAAGGCGGATCGTCGGGAGCTCAGGTCCTACGCAGGACTTTAACTTCTGGGAGCATGATACGCCCTACAGCCGGGCTGGCAAGCCGCGGGCGCGGCGCGAGTGCACCGCTGACCCGGGCCACGCTCGCCGGCGCCTTGACGCGGGACCCAGCCTCGGCTGCAATGGCCGGGGGCTGGATCACAGGACCCGAAAGGGGTTGTCCATGGACTGCCTTTCACGATGGGCGCTGTCTTGCGCCACGGTGCTGTCTTGCCTGGCCGGGGGAGCCAGCCAGGCGGCACGGGCCGCGGATCTCGCTCCTGCGCCAAATCCTGTCGGGTCCGCACCCGTTTCTCCACCCGGCTGGACCTTCCGGTTCGTTCCCTACGGCTGGCTCACCGCGATGAACGGTACCCAGACGGTCCGGGGACGAAGCGTCAAGGTCGATGCGAGCTTCATCGACATCGTCGAGAAGAGCGACACGCTCCTGGCCCTCATGGGTACCTTCGAGGCCCGCCGCGGCCCGTTCGCCCTTTACGGCGACCTGGTCTGGAGCAAGGTCGGGCTCGAGGGCGGCAACATCCGCACCCGCGCGCTGGCGCCCGGTGTGACGGGAACGCTCGGCACGTCCCTTGGTCTGGATGTTACGATGGCCATCGCCGAGGTCGGCGCCGCCTACGAGGTTGCGCGCTCCGGTCCGCTGGCCTTCGACGTCCTCGGCGGCGCCCGCTACTGGTATCAGGAAGCGGATCTGTCGTTCGCCGCAGCAGGTGCGATCGACATCGGCGACCTGGAGCTGGCGGGGGCTCGGGCCTTCGCCCGGTCCGGGTCCGTCGACTGGCTCGATCCCGTGATCGGCGCCCGCGTGCGCTATGCCGTGGCGCCGGGCCACGAACTCTTCCTGCGCGGCGACATCGGCGGGTTCGGCGTCGGCAGCAGGTTCTCATGGCAGGCCGTTGGCGGCTACGGCTTCGACTTCGGCACCTACAATGGCATCACCTTCTCGGGGATAATCGGCTATCGCGCCTTGTCGGTCGACTACGCGCAGGGCGAAGGCCAGCGGCGCTATGAATTCGACATCATCCAGCACGGTCCGGTGTTCGGCATCAGCGCCCGCTTCTGACCTACGATTGCTCCATTCCAGTCGCACCGGTCCCGATGGGACGAGCGTGCCCAAGGATCGATGGTCTGGAATGGCCGTTTCAGCGAATGCTTCGGCACTGGGAGACCGGATACAGATAAGCCCACGCGAATGGTCTCGTCCGCTATGGAGTCTGCGCGTGGATGCGTTCACTCAATCCTGTGACGAATGACGACATCCACCGTCTGCTTGATCGAGTTGGAATACGGGCAGACGTTATGGGCGTCCGAGACCAGGCTGGCGGCCTCTTCAGGCGACAGGCCGGATAGAACAATGTCAAGTTCCGCGGAAAGGACAAACCCGCCCTCTTCACGCTTCACAAGCCCGATATGGGCCGAGACCTCGTTGCGGGACAGGGTGAGCTTACGTGGCCGCGAGAGCGCTTGCAATGTCGCGCCGAAGCAGGCGGCATACCCTGCGGCAAAGAGCTGCTCCGGGTTCGTTCCACCTACGCCGGGCCCGCCCATCTCGCGGGGCCGCACAAGTTGCACGTCCAGCCCACCATCATCCGTCACCGCGCGCCCCTCGCGACCGCTGAACGCAGTGGCACGGGCAGTGTAAAGAGTCGACATGGCTTTCTCCTAAGATCAGGTCATACGGGCGACGGCATGAGCGTCGTAGATTGCTTCAAACAGGCTATGAGGCGCACGGGCATCGCCAACGACCGCTACAGGAACACCCAATCGCTCAAGTTCGGACTGCAGGACAAAGGCGCCGATGCCGCGGGATGCGAACAGAATGTCGTCAAAAGGACCGAAGGCGATTGTCTCCGCAGTGAACTTGTTGCGGGCGTGCACATGCCGATCCTGGATCGACTTTATCGCATGACCGGGCCGAAGTTTGACCCCCTGCTCTTCCAGACGCTCCATGGCTATCATCCGGCTGTAGATATTGACGTCCCAAAGGGGACTGTCCGGTGCGGAGAAGACCGTGACGGCAGCGCCGCGTGCTGCCAGGGTCTCGGCGGCAGACAGGGTCGCCCACGAGCCTGACTTATCGCAGATAGCAACTTGGCGCGATTGCCAGTGCTGACCGACATCGAGCATGGCCTCTTCGATCCGTCCGTCCATCCCGGGAGGGAGAGGCTCATCCTGAGCACCGGTTGCTAGAATGAGTACGTCGGGAGCAAAGGCAGCAATGCCCTCGGCCGTGGCATGGCGGTTGAGTTCTATCTCAGTGTCCGTTTTCTGAACCTGCTGGACAAGATAGGAGCGCATTCTGTTCAGGTCGCCCCGTCTGTGACCGAGGCCGCCAACCTGGAGCTTCCCACCGAGTTCGCCGGCGGCCTCCCATATGGTCACCTTGTGTCCGCGCTGCGCGGCAACACGGGCTGCTTCGAGGCCGGCAGGTCCGCCACCGACGATCAGAACACGCCGGGGATCATCCGTCTTCTCGGGCAGTTCGGGCCATTCCCGCTCCTTGCCGGAGCGCGGGTTCATCATGCAGGCGATCGGGCGATGAAAGGCGATTTGGCCGATGCAGTGGTTCGAAGAGATGCAGGGCCGGATATTGTCTTCCTCGCCCGCCAACGCCTTTTCGATGATGCGTGGATCGGCCATGTGAGCGCGGTTCATGCCCACCATATCGATCTTACCGGTAGTGAGTGCATCCTCGCAATCCCGCAGCGAGGTGTAGCGGTTAACGGTAATGAGCGGGGTTTCGCCGATCACGTCCCGCAGCCGTATTGTTTCTTCGAGATACGGATGATGGGGATAGCTCATGTCCGCGACATGGTGCCCGATGCTTGGCCAATGATAGGCGGCGACCGAGGCATGGATGAACGCGCAGCCGGATCGCTGAGCGGCGAGCCGGATGATCTCCAGACTCTCCTCCGGCGTCATCCCTCCGTGCATCAGGTCTGCGACGGACACACGGACTCCGACCTCAGCCTTGTCGCCGACGGCTCCAAGAACAGCGTCGAGAATCTCGAGGGGATAGCGCATGCGGTTTTCGAAGCTGCCGCCATAATCGTCCGTCCGGAAGTTGCATGCCGGCGACAGATATTGGTGCAGCAGATGTCCGTGCCCGAAATGCACCTCCATGCCCTCAAAGCCCGCTTCGATGGCAAGCAGGGCGGTGCTGACATAGGCCTCCCTGACCTCGTCCATTTCCGCGCGGGTCATCGCATGGGGAATCTCGCCGCTCGTCGTCCATGGAACGGGCGAGGGGCCCCAAGCCGGCAGGCGCTCGGTGAAGTTATCGGAATGGCGTCCGGTATGGGTGATCTGGGTAAAGGCGTGCGCACCTTCGCTCCTGATGGCATCCGTGATGCGACGGAGCATCGGCACCGCTGCGGGCTCCCCGCCCGAGAGGCCGCCCGCGCGGCCAAGTGACGTGCGATGAACGCGCAAAGGCTCGAGAAAGATCAGTGCCACGCCACCCTTCGCCCGTTCCTGGAGGTAGGCGAGGTGCCGATCCGTCGGCAGGAAGTTCTCGGCGAAATTCGTGGTATGGGCAGGCAGGAAAATACGGTTGCGAAGGCTCACATTGCCGATGCGGAAAGGCTTGAAGACATTAGGGTATTTTTCGTGGGCGGACATCATTCGACTTCCCTGCGAGACACTTAGCAACTGAACAGCGATTTAACTCAAGGTTCCACCGCCATCGGCGAGGACGGTCGCCCCCACCAGGGCCGACATTTCAGGTGCCGCGACGGATAGGATGATGTCCGCGATCTCCCCAATTTCGAGGAAGCGGCCGACCGGCATGCGCGCGACGACCTGAGCGACATATTCAGGGGATTGCCGCGCCACCTCTGTCATCGGAGAAGAAACCGGTCCTGGAGCAACGCCGCAAACGCGGATACCTTCCTCGATCCATTCAACCGAGGAAGCCTTGGTGAACTGCACGATCGCGGCTTTCGACGCCGCATAGACGGCCCGTCCGCCACCGCCGCCGAAGGCATGCTGTGTCGCAACGTTGACGATGACGCCACCGCGCCCACCGGTGCTCTTGCGCATCCTGCGCGCCAGACCGATTGCCAGCTTCATGGAGCCTATCGTGTTGATGCCGAAGACCGAATCGATGTCCTGAAAGCTGTGCTCGAACAGCGGCTTTCGCAGAATCACCCCGGCATTGTTGATGAAGATGTCGACTTCCCCGACCTCTTCGCAGGCCCGGACGATCTGCTCGCTCTGCGTCTGATCGCAATGGACGATGCGCTTGGCGCCCAATTCCGCAGCGAGGGCTGTCAGCGCCTCGCCTGGCTGATCGATAAGGATCAGCTCGGCCCCCTCCCGGCGAAATCTGCCTGCGGTCATGGCCCCAATTCCGCCGGCTGCGCCGCTAATGGCCACGACTTTTCCGTGAAACCTCATGGATACGATCCAGTCCTAGTGGCCCAGATAGGCCGCAAGCAGCGACTTATCCCGCAAGAGTTCTTCGGCAGGGCGGCTGAGAGCGATCTTTCCAGCCTTCAGCACGATGGCATCAACGGCCGAATGGATGGCAACGCCGACATTCTGCTCGACAAGGAGAACCGTCAGGCCATTCTCGCCCAGGGTGCGGATCGTATCGATCAGCGTATCGACCATTGTCGGCGACAATCCTGCGGACGGTTCATCCATCATGATGACTTTCGGGTCGCTCATGAGGGCACGGCCGATTGCAACCTGCTGCTGCTCGCCGCCCGAGAGGGCTCCGGCCGGACGCTTGAGCTTCTGCGACAGCATCGGATAGATCGACAATACGCGATCCATTCTCTCCGCCCGTAGTCTGCTGCTCGAGACGGTCGCAGCTCCGGCCATGAGATTGTCGCGAACGGTCAGGGACGGAAAAACCTCGCGCCCCTGCGGGACGTGGGCGATCCCGGCCTCGACTGCCTTTCTTGGACCGGCACCCGTCAGCCGTCGATCACCGACGTAGATTTCGCCGGACTTAAGAGGCACCAATCCGGAGAGCGCATAAAGCGTTGTCGACTTTCCGGAGCCGTTTCCTCCCATGAGGGCTGTCACGACACCTTCGCGGATGGACAGGCTCAGTCCGCTCAGGACCTGCGTTTGGCCGCGCCAAACCTCAATGTTCTCAGCTCTCAGCATAGTATCCCCGCCCGAGATAGCTTTCGATCACCTTAGGATCGGCCGTGACCGCCTCGGGCTTTCCATTGGCGATCACGCTGCCCGCGCTCATGACGATCACGCGGTCGCAGGAGTTCAGGACGAGCTGCATGACATGTTCGATGAGAAGGACAGTCGTGCCGAAGGTCTTCCGGATCTGCTTGATCTTACTGGTCAGCTCGTCGACACGGGGAGCAGTCAGTCCGACTGCAGGCTCATCCAGAAGCAGGATCTTGGGCTGGCTCACGAGGGCGCGAGCAATCTCGACCAGCCTTTGCTGGCCGAAGGAAAGGCTGGTTCCCAGGCGGTCCGCAAAGGCGGCCATGCCGACCCAGTCCAGGATTTCCATCGCTTTCCGGCGAGCCTCATCCTCCCGGCGCGTGACAGAAGCTGTGTTGAAGAAAGCAGGCACGAAGCCGTAGCCGATCTCGGGCTCGACACCGAGCATGACATTCTCAACGACGGTCATACCACCGCAGAGAAGGCTCGTCTGAAAGGTCCGGCGGATCCCGGCGGTGGCGATGACATGAGCCGCCTGACCCGTCATGTCACGCCCGTCCAGTCTCACGCATCCCTTTTGCGGGCGGTGAATACCGGTAATCACGTTCATGACGGATGTCTTGCCGGCGCCGTTCGGGCCAATCAGCCCGAGGATTTCACCTTTTTCGAGCGCGAAGGTGACATCCTGGAGAACTTTTACGCCACCGAAGGACAGAGAGAGGTGGCTGACCTCAAGCATTATTGCCTCCCGTGGAGAGCTGGGCCAACCGTTCCCCTGTTTTCGGCGCCTCGGCGACGGTCTGACGACGGCGACGGTTGCGGAGTTCCGTGAATAGAGGCGTCAGGCCCTTCGGAAGGAAGAGGACAAAGACGATCAGCATTCCGCCGAAGATAACTTCGAGCCAGCCTTGCGAGTCACGCAGATATTCCTGAAGCGCGATCACGATCACAGGGCCGATGATAGAGCCTCCCATCGTTCCGAGGCCGCCTACTACGACCATGATCTGCATCAGAACCATCTGATCGAGATTGAAGCTCTCCGGCGCCACGAAGCCGAGCAGCGCAGAGAAAAGACCGCCCGAGAGACCCGCGAAGGCGGCGCTGATGGCAAATGCAATGGCTTTGGTGCGCGTGACGTTGACGCCCATCGAGGCGGCGGCGATCTGATTATCCCTCACTGCGATGAAGCGCCGGCCAAAACTGGTGCGTACGAGAGATCCGACCAGGACATAGCTGACGAAGCACAGGACAAGCGTCACAAGAAAGGCGCTTTGGGTTTTGTCGAGACCGAAGCCCAATGAGATGGCCGGTGCTCTGAAGCCGCCTGCTCCAAAGGTCACCGAAGTCCAGTTGATGAGAACCCAATGGACGGCCTGAGCCAAGGCCAGGGTAGCGATGGCCAGATAGATGCCTGACATGCGCAGAGCCGGAAGGGCGAAGAGGAGCCCACAGGCGACTGTGCCAACAATCGCAATCAGCCAAGCCAGCGGGAAGGGCAACCCGAGGTGAAGCTGGAGAAGGCCTGTGATGTAGGCGCCGATGCCGAAGAGCGCCGCGTGCGCGAATGACAGCTGCCCCGTATAGCCCATCAGGACATTCAGCCCGATGATGAGCAGGATGAAGATCAGCATACGGTTGAACATGAACAGGAAGTAGGGGTTCATGTTCAGACCGATCGCCGCAGCAATGAGTGTGACTATCAGGGGGATGAACCAACGCGATTTCAGGACGCGCATCAGACGGACCTCCGCAGCTTCGCGCCGAACAGACCACGTGGGAAGAAGACGAGAGTGATGAAGATCAGGACGAAAGCGGAAAGCTCCTGCGCCTTGGTAGCGATGTAGCCGGAAACAAAGACCTCAGTGAGCCCGAGGCAGATCCCGCCGATGACT
The DNA here is from genome assembly GCF_059888585.1 of Microvirga sp. BF8. Classification (NCBI taxonomy): domain Bacteria; kingdom Pseudomonadati; phylum Pseudomonadota; class Alphaproteobacteria; order Hyphomicrobiales; family Methylobacteriaceae; genus Microvirga; species Microvirga sp. BF8. The sequence continues at coordinate 3,957,072 of NZ_CM187619.1, forward strand.
GCACCGGGAAGGCTCACGATCCCGCCGATGATCGCCGCCGCAAACCCTTTTAGGAACAGTGGAAATCCCATATCGGGATAGAGCAGCGTCGAAGGAGCCAGGAGAAAGCCGGCAACCCCGGTGACGACAACACTGACGACGATGGCGCTGCAGAGGACGAGCGATGTCGGAATGCCCACGATCGTGGCCGCCCTAGGATTGTCGGCGACGGCCCGCATGAACAGACCCAGGCGCGTATAGCGGAAGAAGAGGGAGAAGAGCACGAGCATGATTATCGCGCCGCCCATCATCACGAGATATTGCAGCGGGACGATGACGCGACCGCCGAAGAGAATGAGCGGCGGGCCCGAGATGAGCGGGGGGATCGCCAGATAATCCCCCTGCCCTCCCCAAACGATGCGGATGATCCCCTTGAGAAGGAAGGACAGGCCGATCGTTGCAATCAGCAGAGCTGCAGCATGTTGCGGCTTCAGGAGAGGCCGCAACAGAAAGTACATCCCTATTCCGACCAAGGCCGAGATGACCACAACACCGAGCAGCGCCGATGCCGCCCCCAAGCCGAATGCCACCAGAATCGAGTAGGATAGGAATCCGCCTCCAGCGACAATATCGCCTTGCGAGAAATTGACGGCATCCGCTGCTTTCGCCAGGACGACCACGCCAAGCGCGATCAATCCGTAAAGCAGGCCGTTCGCGATGCCGCTCGCGACCAGAACCGAAAACATGCTGCAGGTCCTTCGTTGACGCTACTTCAGCGACGAAATGCCGACGACTTCAGCAGTGCCATTTGGAGAGCGTTTGACCCATGCCGCGGATTGCAGGCACTGATGGGTTTCACAGTTGAGCGGGGCCGGCGCAAATGTCGTTTGCACGTCCCGAACCGCATCCATTGCCGACACGAAGGAAGCCCGCGTGAGGTCCGGCCCTGCGGCTTCAAGCGCTTTCGCCACGAGTTCGCCGGCGGTGATGCCATACAGGTTATAGGAGTGCGGTTTATCGGAGGGGAATTTCGCCGTCAGCTTCTCTCTCCACGGAGCAGCTTCCTTCGCCTCGACTGGGTACTTCGTGGGCGAAATGGTCAGGAACGTATCCGTGGCACCTGGAACGGCAACCTGATCATAGAACGCCACGGGATCGGGGATCACGCTCGTCCCCAGGAACTCGGCCTTGAAACCGAGACGGGCGGCGTCACGGAGGAAGATGGATGCCGGCTTGGGATAGTTGATCAGGAGAACCGTGTTGGCGCCCGAGGCCTGGACGCGAAGCACCTGAGCGGTTGCGTCATTGGCCTCCATGGACAACTCCTCATCCACGGCGACTTCAATTCCGGCGCCCTTCAGGGCCTCAAGGAGCGTCGTATGACGGTCACGGCCCCAGGCATCATGCTGGGCGACGATCGCGACCTTCTTGATACCCTTGTCGCTAAGATACTTGGCCTGAAGTGCGCTCTCGAGGTTCGACGTGAGCATGGATGTGAAAACGGTCGGCTGCTTCGGAGCCGAGATGGCATTTGAAGCGGCGGCGAAATTCACGAACGGAATGCCGGAGCTCAGGATATCTTCCTTGGCGGCGACGACGCCGTTGGAGCAGGAGCCCCCCACGATCGCGAAAACCTGATCGGTGTGAATCAGCTTACGGACCGCCGTGATGGCGCCGGAAGGATCACATTGATCGTCGACGCGAACGAGTTGAAGCTTCCGGCCATGGATACCGCCCTTTGCATTCACCTCGTCGAACAGCACTTCGAGGCCGTTCATCGTCAACTTCCCGAATGCGAAGTTTGCACCCGTGATCGGTCCGAAGGTTCCGATCTTGATCGTATCGGAGGTGACACCGGTTTCGGCTGAGGCCGGCAGCGCGACGCTCGTCGCTGCCAGCAGGCCCAACAGAAAGGCACTTTTGGAATGAAGCTTCATCTGATTCCCCTGGAATTATATGCTTCGGCAGGCTGCACTGCCTTCCAAGGGTAAAGTCGCCCGGTTCAAACTGTCAACAGTTTATGTCGAGTCTGGCTAGAATTGGCCGCCGATGGGCGCCAGCTGCGCGAGATCCGCTCAATATGACCGCCGAATGACCATTATTACGTAGCCATTCGTTGCGATTGTAGGCAATTTGGCTTATCGCGCAGCGCTGCCATCGTACTGATCCGGGCATTTCGAAGGTGGAGACGCATCGCCGCTTCGGCCAGATCTGGATTCCGCGCAGAGAGTGCATCGACGATCTGTCGATGCTCAGCAAGCGCAGCCATCGCACGTCCAGGCTGCGTACCGGACTTCCTGCGCTGGATACGCAACTGGAAATAGATCTCGTTCATGAGAATCTGCTGGATGGGCGCACATGATGCGGCACGCATGATCGCAAAATGAAAGTCCTCATCCCCGGTACCCTGCAGATACCGCGCCTGCGCCTCACCGTTGATGTTCATGGTGTGAGCGTCAAGCATCTCATAAATAGAGGAGATTTCCTGATTTGTTATGGATTGAGCCGCCAGGCGAGCGGCCATTCCCTCAAGGGCCTCGCGCGCATAGAAGAGTCCTTCGATCTCCTCTCGCGTCATGCCACGCATGCGAACGCCCTGGTTGAGTCGACGCTCGACCAGCCGTCCCTCAAGCCTTCCCAGAGCCTCTCGTAGCGGTCCTCGGCTAACCCCCAACTGACGGGAAAGGCTGGACTCGGAGATACGCTGGCCAGGCTCAAACTCTCCGGAAGTAATGACCCCCAGAAGCTGCTCCATAATTTCGTCGACAAGCGATCCCCGCCGCTTTGGCTCAGACATGATTTCAATGCTCAGTTATATCTACAGAGGCTATTCTATAGCAGATTCCGAGCAGAGTGCTTCTAGAAAATTTCTCGACGCCGGCGGCAGGAGCTATGGGACAGGGGAAATACATCCTTCTGTCGACAGTTTGCCTAAACTGTTGACAATCGCGAGTGTGCAGCTCAATTTGCATCCATCAGAATTCATTTGGTTGATGTGAGCATGACGAAGAATGAGCGCCTTAAGGAACTCGCGATGAGGCGCGAGGCCATCATCGTGCCTGGCGCAGCCAATGCGATGTTTGCAAGGCTGATAGAGGATGCGGGCTTCCCGGTGGTCTATGTGACGGGCGCAGGCATCGCCAACATGGCGCTGGGCATGCCTGATATCGGCCTCACGACATTGAGCGAAGTCGCCCAGACAGTCAGCGCCATATCGGATGTGGTTGACCTTCCCCTCATCGTGGATGCGGATACCGGCTTCGGCAATCCGCTGAACATGCACCGGACGGTGAAGCTCCTTGAGAAAGCCGGGGCGTCCGCTCTCCAGATTGAGGACCAGGTCTTCCCGAAGAAGTGCGGCCATTTCGCCGGGAAGGATGTCATTCCAGGCGCGGAGATGGTTCAGAAGATCAAGGCTGCCGTCGACGCGCGAAAGGATCAGAACCTTCAGATCATTGCCCGCACCGATGCCCGTGCCATCAAAGGATTGGAAGCGGCCTTGGAACGAGCCCACAGCTATGTAGAGGCTGGCGCCGACATCATTTTCGTCGAGGCGCCCCAGAGCATCGTGGAACTCGAGCACATCGCCAGGAGCTTCTCCGTTCCCCTGGTGGCCAACATTGTCTTCGGAGGCAAGACGCCGGATCCGGGACGCGCGTGGTTCGCGGAAATGGGCTTCGCCTTCACCCTCTATGCCAATGCGACTCTGCAGGCCTCCCTGCGAGCATCGCGCCAAGTCCTTGAAGCGCTGAGCCAGGATGGCTCGCTGGAACAGGTGGCGGACAAGCTCGCTGGCTTCGAGGAAAGGCAATCCGTTGTGGCCAAGCCCTATTGGGACAGCCTCGAACAGAAATTCACCTGATAGCGATTGGAGCCGAAGATGAGCATGCCTTGGAGCGGGATCGTTCCCGATGAAGATGAGCGCCGTTATGACGCCGCCGGCTTCGGCCGCAAATCATCCCTGGGAAAAAGGCCAGCGCTGCTGATCATCGATGTCCAGTACCGGACGATCGGCACGAGCCCATTGCCGTTCTGGGAATCCATCAAGGAATTCTCTACCTCGTGCGGAGATGTGGGATGGGCCGCTATGGCCAATATCCGCAGCCTCCTCGACTATTTCCGCGAACGTGACTGGCCGGTGATGTACCCCTACGTCGCTCCCAAGGAAGCGTTCGATGTAGGGCGCTTGGCCGAAAAAGTGCCCGCTCTCATGACGATTGCCTCCAAGGGCTACGAGTTTCCCTCTGAAATCGCGCCACTGCCGAAGGATGTCCTTCTGCCCAAGAAGCATCCGTCAGCCTTTTTCGGCACCCCGCTCGCAAGCTATCTGATCGACAAGGGCGTCGACAGCGTCGTTGTAACCGGCTGCACGACGTCCGGCTGCGTGCGCGGATCGGTGGTCGACGCTTTTGCCTATAATTTCCGTGCCATTGTGCCACATGACGCTGTCTATGACCGCTCGCAAACGGCTCATGCGGTCAATCTCTTCGATATGGCTTCCAAATACGCCAACGTCATGACCACGAGCGAAACCCTCTCCGCTCTGACTCAAATTGTGGACTGAGCACCATGTACGATACGATCATTCGCAACGTCAGAGCCGTTCTGCCGGACACCGGTGTCACATCGTGCTCGATCGCCATTTCGGATGGCAAAATCGCGAAAATTCTTCCGGTCGAGACAGATGCACACGCTACTGAAGCCATAGATGCCTCCGGGCTCGTCGCGCTCCCAGGTGCCATCGATGCCCATCTCCACCTAGGCCACGGCAATTCCATTGCACGGCCGATGGTCCCCGCCGACTCCGACGGGGAGACGGCGGCGGCGGCCAAGGGGGGCATCACCTGCTTCATCCCATATTTGCTGGATACGGGCGACTACAGCAATATTGCCTCCGAGGTTCTCGATGTCACGAGCGCGGGTGCCCGTATCGATTTCGGCTATCACTTCATCATCTCAACGGAAGAGCAGCTCAGCGCCGTTCCTCGCTATATCGCGGAGCATGGGGTTGTCAGCTTCAAGCTGTTCATGAACAACCGGGGCGGCGAAGGGAGCCGCCTTGGACTGCCTGACATCGACGACGGATTCCTTTTCCGCCTCGCCGAGAGTGCCGCAGCGCATGGGGGCCTCGTAGCGCCGCACCCGGAGAACATCGAGGTTGCCTGGGTGTTACGCGATCGGATCAAGGCGCAGGATCCCGAAGGAAAGGGCGGGCTGAAGGCGTGGGATGACAGCCGTCCCGATTTCGTTGAGGCTGAGGCCGTGCAGCGCATCGCGTATCTTGCCAAGCAGGTCGGAGCGCCGGTCCACGCCGTGCATATCTCGTCGACAAAGGCATTGGAGGCCGGACTTCTGCAGCGTTCGGCCGGCGCATCCCTTACGATGGAAACCTGCCCTCACTACCTGACCCACGATATTGATTGGGAGGGTGGTGACGTTGGCAAGATCAATCCTCCGGTCCGGCGTCGAGAGAACTGCGAGAGGCTTTGGCAGGCTCTGGCGAATGGTGAGATCGACACGGTTGGAACCGACCACGTCCATCGTCCGAAGAGTGCAAAGAAGGGCGGCATCTGGTCAGCCTCGCCTGGATGCCCTGGCATGGAGACCATGCTCCCTGTGCTCCTGAGCGAGGGGTATCACAAGCGCGGATTGTCACTCGAGCGCATTGCCGAGCTGACGGCGGAGAATCCTGCTCGCATCATGGGACTTTCGCATCGCAAAGGCTCCATTGCCGAGGGCATGGATGCCGACCTTGCCCTTGTAGACCTGGAGAAGGAGTGGGTTGTTTCCGACGCAGATGTCGTTTCATCAGCCGGGTACTCAATCTATGAGGGCTGGACGTTTAAGGGAGCAATCGTCCACACTCTCGTGCGTGGCAGCTTTGCTGTACGGGACGGTTCACTCGTAGATGCTTCTGTCGGGGCCGGCCAATATATCAAACGCCAGCTCAGACCTTCCGCCTAGCAGCCTTAGCGAGCTCGGTCCGGATGGCGTCGCGCTCGTCACTGCACTTGGAACCATTCAGCGGGATCTCGCCGACAGCGAGTATGTCAAACCCGCAGCACCTGGCTACGAACTGGTAGCAAGCGGCGCGTGTCGCCTCGGAATTATTGCGCAGAAAATCGGCGACAGTCCTGGTGGCACTGCCGGATGATGGGGATGATCCAGTCGAGACGGTGGGGATGGGGAACCATCATCCCCGCCACTCCGGCTACCGCTTTCGCCGGAAGTGATCCGCGACTCCATTCGGTTGTACTGCCCTTTCCGTCAGACCTGTCGAAGCGCGCACGACCCGGCCGTGCAATCCCGGCCAGCCCACCGCGTCCCGCGCTCGACCGTACAAGTAATATCAGGAGGCTCATATCGGGCGCCGATCCAGGGTCACATGTGCACGCTGATCGATCTGTCGATCACGCGCCCATCCTTGGCTGATCCAATCCTCATCTGTTGCTGCTGCTCGAGCATGTCGATCGGCGCAGCTCACTATGGATCGAGTGCCGTCCTGGCCGCGTTGTCCCGGTTTGCGTACCTTGGGGCCAATCTTGACTTACGGCAGATGGCTCGAGGAGCCGGCGCGCTCGCCATCGGCGGTCGGGGATCCGCTCTCGCACGACCGCGCCCGTTCGGAGCCATGGCTCAGCGCTGCTCTCCCGACCTCCGCCCATCGGTTCTGATGGGCGCTGCGTGCAATGGCGTCGACGGCGCGCTCGATACGGATGCCGTCATCGAAATCAATGATGTGCGCCGTCTCGCCGGCGATGCGGCGGATCAGCTCGCGGCACTCGATGATCTTCAGTTCGTTGAAGCCCAGCGTATGCCCAGGGGCAGGAATGAACCTGTCGTAGGGCGGATGGTGCGGCGAGGTCAGGATGGTGCGAAAGCCCTGAACGTCCTTCGGCCCTTCCGCCGTGTAGAGCTGGACTTCGTTCATTCGCTCCTGGTCGAAGACGATGGTACCCTTCGACCCGAAGATCTGCACGAAGATGCGCCCCTTGCGCCCCCAGGCGGACCGATTGAGGGCGATGAGCCCGGATGCACCGTTCTCCAGTTCGATCAGCGTCGTGGCGATATCATAGGTCTCGACCCCGCGCCGCCCACCTTCTCTCATGGGGCGATCGGCATAGGGCTTCGCCATGTGACCGCAGACACGCTGGACATGGCCGACGAGAACCTGGATCAGGCTGAGCGCATGCACACCGAAATCATCCAGTGCGCCATGACCGGATGTGGCTTCGCTCTTCCAGGAGAAGAGCTCGTCCGGATCGGCCATGAAGTCCTCGTCCATTTCAACGCGGACATGGTTGACGTCGCCGATCCGGCCGTCATTCAGCATGCGCTGGATCAGGCGGATTGCCGGGTTCTGGACGTAGTTGTAGCCGAGTGCCGCCACCGTGCCCGAGGCACGGGCGGCGTCCTGCATCCGTTCCGCATCGGCGAGCGTCGTCGCCATGGGCTTCTCGCACCAGACATGCTTGCCGGCGCTCAGTGCCGCAACGGCCATTTCCGGGTGTAGTGCATTCGGCGCCGTGATCGACACCACGTCGACGGCGGGATCTTCGACCAGGGAGCGCCAGTCATCCGTGGCTGTCTCGAAACCAAGCTCCCGCGCCTTCCCTTCCGCGCGCTCAAGAGAGGCTTCCGCGAGCATCGCGAGACGCGGACGGGGCACATCGCCAAACACCGGTGCGACGGCGTTCCAGGCGAGCGCATGGCACTTGCCCATGAAACCCGTGCCGATCAGTCCGATGCCGAGCGCCTTCATGTCACACCATGCCGCCAAGTTCGGCCGAGAGCGATTGCAGTTCCTTGCCCCCGGCCATGAGATTCTGCAACTCGTCGATCTGGATCGCGGATTTGGTATAGGTGCCGAGAGTCCGGCCTCGGTTGAGGACCGTGAAGCGGTCGCCCACCGCATAGGCGTGGCGCACATTGTGGGTGATGAAGATGACGCCGAGGCCCTTCTGGCGCACCTGGTGGATGTATTTGAGCACCATCGAGGTCTGCGCCACGCCAAGCGCCGAAGTCGGCTCGTCGAGGATGAGAACCTTCGCGCCAAAATAGACCGCGCGGGCGATGGCGACGCATTGGCGCTCGCCGCCGGACAGGGTGCCTACGGCTTGGTTGGGATCGCGGACATCGATGCCGATCCGATGCATCTCCTCCCGCGTCACCTCGTTGCAGTGATCGAAGTCGATATAGCGCATCGGCCAAACGCCTTTGGTCGGCTCGCGTCCCATGAAGAAATTTCGCGTCACGGACATCAGCGGGATCATGGCAAGATCCTGATAGACCGTCGCGATGCCGGCATCGAGCGCATCGCGCGGGCTCGTGAAGGTGACGTGTTCGCCATCGACGAGAAATTCGCCGCTCGTCGGCCGATGTACGCCGGCGAGCGTCTTGATGAGCGTGGACTTGCCGGCGCCATTGTCGCCGAGAAGGCACATGACCTCGCCGCGGCTGACCGTGAGCGACACGCCCGAGAGAGCGATCACCGAGCCGAAATGCTTAACGAGATTGCGGATGTCGATGAGCGGAGCCGTGCTATCCATGTCAGCGCTCTCCCGTGACCTTGCGACGGATGAAGTTGTTGAACAGCACCGCGAGCAGAAGCATTGCTCCGAGGAACACCTGGAACCAGTCCGAGTCGAAGCGCGTATAGGTCAGCCCGATCGAAACCATGCCGAAGATGATGGCGCCGAAGAAGGCGCCGATGGCCGAGCCGTAGCCGCCGGTGAGCAGGCAGCCACCGATCACGGCGGCAATGATCGCTTCGAACTCCTTCTGGAATCCGCGGCGGGAATCTGTGGAGCCTGCGTCCAGCACCGTCAGGATTGCCACCAGGGCTGCGGCGCATGCCGTGAGCATGAAGAGGCCGGTCTTCACCCGGTCGACAGGAACGCCGGAATTGCGCGCCGCGTTCGCATCGCCGCCCGCGGCGAAGATCCAGTTTCCGGCACGCGTGCGCAGGAGGATCCAGGTGGCGACGAGGGCGAAGAGGATGAACCACACGATGGAGACGGGAACCCCGGTAACGGTCGGAGTGCCGTTCGGGAATTTGCCGATGATGTCATGAGCGGCGAGCCAGGCGAAGACGCCTTCCAGCGCATTGCCCGAGAAGATCTCGCGGACGATGCCCTCGCCCGCCCTGTCGCCGATGCCGCGCATCTGTGTCGACCCACCGGTCGCCCATTTCAGGCCGACGAGGGAGAGGCCACGCAGGATGAAAAGGAAGGCCAGGGTCACAATGAAGGATGGCAGCCTGGTGCGAATGACGATCTGGCCGTTGAGTCCGCCGAGAAGGGCGGCCAGGACGAAGGTCGCCGCGATGGCGAGAAGAAGCGGCCAGCCGGTCAGGGTCAGGAAAGTTCCAAAGATCAGGCCGGCGAAGGCCACCATCGATCCGATGGAAAGATCGAATTCACCGCCGATCATCAGCATTGCCGCCGCGATGGCGAGGATGCCGAGCTGCGCGGCGGGGGCCAGAATGTTCATGACGCCCGCAAGCGTGAACATCGAGGAATCCGCGGTCGAGAGAAAGAAGATCGTGACCAGAACAAGACCTGCGAGCGCCCCGAGCTCGGGACGGCGCATGATCTTGGTCAGGAGCGACACTTCCTTCAGACGCTCGTCCGCCGCGGGACCGGGAGGGACCGGTGCGACAGGCGCGGTCGAGTGACTGATGTCCGTCATGGGGACCTCCCTCTGGAGACAGCCTCGATGGACGAAGGCCCGCGGCTGCGACCGCGGGCCTCGCGCAATCGCCTAGCGGATGCCCTTGGCCGAGAGATCGACCACCTGGGCGGCCTTGTCCTTTGTGATCAGGTTCGGGCCCGACGGCACGTCACCACCCGGGATCAGGCCGTACTTCGCGTTGAGCGCCAGGAAGACAACCGGCAGGTACCCCTGAAGGTATTGCTGCTGGTCGATGGCGAAGGCGGCTTCGCCCGCGGACACGGCCTTCAGGAAGTTGGCGGACAGGTCGAACGAGGCGACCTTGACCGAGCCGGTCTTGCCGGCCTCCTTCACTGCCGCAACAGTCGGCTCTCCGGACAGGGGCGCTCCCAGCGCCATGATGGTGTCGATGGACGCGTCCGAAGACAGCGCCGCCTTCACCTTGGCCCGAATGTCGGACGGATCGTTGGAGACCGGCAGAACGGTGACCTTGCCGCCGAAGCCTTCGCTGAAGCCTTTGCAGCGCAGGTCGAGCGACACGTTGCCGACCTCGTGGTTCACGCACAGGCCGACCTTGCCCCCCATCTCCTTGAGTTTGGCGCCCGCGGCCTTGCCGGCATCGAGTTCGTCCTGGCCCACATGGAGCAGCGCCCCAAGCTTCTTCGACACGTCTGATCCGGAATTCATGGAGATCACCGGGATCCCGGCGGCCACGGCCTTCTGGATCGACGGACCGAGGGCCGAGGAATCCGGAATCGACACAATGAGGCCGGACGGCTTCTGGTTGACTGCGGCGTCAATCAGCTGGGACATGGCGACCATGTCGAACGTCTCGGGCGCCCGGTAATCCACCTGCACCTTCATGTCCTGACCGGCGGCGGTGACGCCGTTCTTCACCACCGACCAGAACGGATCGTTGGCCTGACCATGGCTGACGACGATGATGCGGGCATTCTGCTGAGCCACGGCCGGAACCGCGGCGGCGAGGGTCAGGGCTGCGGCGGCAGCAAGACCAGTGATGAACGATTTCATAGGCTTTCCTCCCGAAGGGTCTCGTTGTTCATCGCGGCCGGTGCTTCCGGCTTGGCGACGTCGATACGGCTCGAATGCCGCGCGATTGAGTTCCGCAGAAGGTGAGCAAACGACTCGTCTGAGCGAATCATCTGCAAGCGCGGCGTTTCCTCTGCCAGTCGGATCGCCCTCGAAAACGGAACGATCAAACCTTTTGTTCTTAATTGTGGAATTTTTATTCCATTTTTGACGGATCGGTGTCAAGGTCTCCTCTCGCCGTCGGAGATAGGGCGCAGGAGGATCGAAAGAAGCATGGAGGCCCCGTCGCAGGCGAAGCCGGATCCCGTGCCGGACGACTATGAAAGCCTGAAGCTCCTCTTGCTGAGGCGGCGCGAGACGTTCCCGAAGCGTCTGAAGCAGCTCGCCGCCTTCGCGCTCGAGCATCCCGAGGAAATGGCATTCGGCACCGTGGCCGGCATCGCCGACCATGCAGGTGTGCAACCCTCGACGCTGATCCGCTTCGCGAAGGGTCTCGGCTACGACGGCTTCTCCCACCTGCAGCAGATCTTCCGCGATCGGTTGCGAGAGCGTTTTCCCGACTACCGGGAGCGTCTCCAGGGCCTGCGCGCCTCGGAGGGATCCCATCTCCACGCCACATCGCTCCTCGACGGTTTTACGGAGGCAGCCGCCGTTTCTCTGGACCGTATGCGCAGCTCGATCGGCATGGAGGAATTCTCCCGCGCGATTGCGGCCCTGGCCAAGGCGGACACGATCTATCTGCTCGGCGCGCGCCGCGTCTTCCCGGTTTCGGCCTATTGCGCCTATGCGTTCGGGAAGCTGGGGGTCCGCTCCATCCTGATCGACCACGTCGCGCAGTTGGGTCCCGAACAGCTCGCCACCGCCAGCGACCGGGACGCGGTCCTCGCGATCAGCTATACTCCGTATTCCCCCGTGACCATCGACCTGGCCGCGACTGCGTCGCGACGGGAGATTCCGGTCGTCGCCATCACCGATTCGGCATTCTCGCCGCTGGTGAGCAGCGCCGCCGTCTGGCTCGAGATCGCGGAGGCGGATTTCGGGGCCTTCCGCTCGCTCTCCGCTTCATTCGCCCTGGCGATGGCGCTCGTGGTCGGGGTAGCGGAGAAACGGGCAGGAGCATGAGCCCCGGAACGAAAACGGCCGGGCGAGCCCGGCCGAGATCGTCGGATTTGCAAGCTGTCCCGGACGCTTGCTAGAGCTTCACCGGCTTCCCGCTCTTTGCGGATTCCGTTGCCGCATCGGCCAGGCGCTGCGCCTTGAGGCCGTCATAGCCCGTCGGGTCGCACACGGTGCCCTTCTTCACGGCAGACAGGAAAGCATCAAGTTCCGCCCGGTAGGCGTCCGCGTAGCGCTCCAGGAAGAAATCCTGCACGGGATCGGCGGTAATTCCGGCGGCGTTCGCCACCTCCACCGTCGTGCGATGGATGTTCCCGGCACGGATCATGCCTTTCGAGCCATGCACCTCGATTCGCTGATCGTAGCCATAGGTCGCGCGGCGGGAATTGGAGATCTGCACGATTCGGCCCTTAGCGGTCTTCAGCATCACCGCCGCGGTATCCACATCCCCAGCCTGGCCGATGGCGGGATCGACGAGGGACGAGCCGACCGCATGGACCTCCACCGGCTCGTCGCCGAGCAAGAGAAAACGCGCCATGTCGAGGTCGTGGATCATCATGTCCCGAAACAGACCGCCCGAAGTGGCGATATAGCTGACTGGCGGCGGGCCGGGATCGCGCGACAGGATCGTCACCAGCTCGACCTCACCGACCTCGCCGTCTGCCAGGCGCCGGTGCAGGCTGGCGAAATTCGGATCGAAGCGCCGGTTGAAGCCGATCATCAGCGGCGTTCCCGCCTTCTCGACGGCGGCGAGGCAGGTCTCGATCCGGGCGCTGGCGAGATCGACCGGCTTCTCGCAGAACACGGCCTTTCCGGCCCGCGCGCCGCGCTCGATGAGATCGGCATGGGTGGTCGTCGGCGTGCAGATCAGGATGGCATCCACATCGGCCCGCTCGACGACCGTATCGAGGGAGGCGACCTCCGCCCCTGTCGCTCCCGCAAGTTCTTGCGCGGAGGGCCCGTGGGGATCCGCCACCGCCACAAGGCGGGCCTCCGGATGAGTGGCGGCATTGCGGCCATGAATGCGGCCGATTCGGCCCGCGCCCAGAACGGCGATCCTGATCATGTTGTCCCCGAGATGTTTTGCCAGCTTAGAAGCAAGTTTGGAATTGATGTTCCAGACCAAGCTGCTAATAGAATAAACATTCTATTGCCGCAAGGGTCCGTCAGAGACCTGCGCCCGGCCGCGGGGCCGGCTCCGGAGTATGATCATGAAGCCGATTCTGGATGTCGTCACCATCGGCCGCTCGTCCGTCGATCTCTACGGTCAGCAGGTCGGCGGCCGGCTGGAGGACATGGCCTCCTTCTCGAAGGCGGTGGGCGGCTGCCCTGCTAACATTGCTATCGGCACGGCGCGCCTGGGCCTGAAATCGGGCCTGATCACCCGGGTCGGCGACGAGGCCATGGGCCGCTTCATCCGCGAGCAGATGGAACGTGAGGGCGTCTCGACGCAAGGAATCGTCACGGACAGCGAGCGCCTGACTGCGCTCGTGATCCTCGGCGTGCGCGACGAGGATTCCTTTCCGCTGATCTTTTACCGGGACAACTGTGCCGACATGGCGCTGACCGCGGACGATATCGACGAGGCCTTCATCGCCTCCGCGGCCGCCATCGTCGTGACAGGCACGCATTTCTCCCGCGAGAACACCGCTGCCGCTCAGAGGAAAGCAATCCGCGCTGCGAAGGCTCACGGTCGAAAGGTCGTGTTCGATGTGGATTACCGACCCAATCTCTGGGGCCTTCTCGGCCATGGCGCCGGCGATTCGCGCTATGTGCGGTCGGATGCGGTGACGGAACACCTGAAGCCGATCCTGGCGGAATGCGACCTCATCGTCGGCACGGAAGAGGAACTGCACATCGCCGGCGGGTCGGAGGATACGCTCCAGGCCATCCGCAACATTCGCAATGTTTCGACCGCGACCATCGTCTGCAAGCGCGGGCCGATGGGCTGCGTCGTCTTTCCCGGCGCTATTCCGGATTCCCTCGATGCAGGCGTGAAAGGCCCGGGCTTCCCGGTCGAGGTCTACAACGTTCTCGGCGCCGGCGATGCGTTCCTCGCCGGCTTCCTGCGCGGCTGGCTGAAGAACGAGGCGCTCGAGACCTGCTGCGCCTACGCCAATGCGAGCGGCGCCTTCGCGGTCTCGCGCCTCCTGTGCTCGCCCGAAATCCCGACCTTCACCGAGCTCCAGCACTTTCTCAAGAACGGCAGTCCCCACCGGGCCCTGCGTTTGGACGAAAAGATCAACCACATCCATTGGGCGACCACCCGCCGGCCCGGCCCCGACAGCCTTATGGCGCTCGCCATCGATCATCGCATGCAACTCGAAGCGATGGCGAAAGACATGGGAGCACCGGTCGAAAGAATTTCGGATTTCAAAGTGCTCGCCGTGCAGGCCGCCGCGCGCGTCGCCGACGGCAGGCCCGGATTCGGCATGCTTCTCGACGGTACCTATGGCCGCGAGGCGCTGTTCCGCGCCGCGGACCATCCGTTCTGGATCGGACGCCCGGTAGAGCGCCCCGGATCGCGTCCGCTCGATTTCGAGAATGGCGGCAGCCTCGGCGCGCAGCTCCTCGAATGGCCCGTCGGCCATACCATCAAATGCCTGTGCTTCTATCACCCGGACGATCCGCCTGAGCTGAAGGCGCGGCAGGAACGGGAGCTGCTTCGTCTCCATGACGCCGCGCGCAGGATCGGTCGCGAGCTGCTGATCGAAATCATCGCCGGGAAGAATGGTCCCCTGAAGACGAACACGGTCGCCGCTGTGCTGCAGCGCCTCTATGATCTCGACATCAAGCCGGATTGGTGGAAGCTCGAGCCGCAGACGGAGGCAGCTGCCTGGCAGTCGGTCGGCGAGACCATCACGCACAACGATCCTCATTGCCGCGGCATCGTCCTGCTCGGCCTGGAAGCGCCGGAGGACGAGTTGGAGGCGGCATTCGCTGCCGCTGCCAAGGAGCCCTGGGTGAAGGGCTTCGCGGTGGGGCGCACCATTTTCAGCGAGGCCGCCCGCAGCTGGCTCTCGGGAGAGATCACGGACGAGGCTGCTGTCGCGGATATGGCCGGGCGATTCCAGCGCCTCGTCGATGCGTGGCAGCGTGTCGCCGGACAAGCGAAGGCCGCCTGACGAACACCACGATCTGCGGGGCTCTTGACCGGTTCCGCACTTGACGTTCTGGATGGCGACCCCCTGCCGCCTGCCCGATTTGAACAGGAGCCCGCATGAGCACGATCCGCCTCACAATGGCCCAGGCCATCGCTCGATTCCTGACGATGCAGAAGACCGAAATCGGCGGAGAGATCCTGCCTCTCTTCGCAGGCGTCTGGGCCATTTTCGGGCACGGCAACGTCGCCGGCATGGGCGAGGCCCTGCACGCCGTGCGCGACCGGCTTCCCACCTATCGGGCCCACAACGAACAGGGCATGGCCCATGCGGCCATCGCCTTCGCCAAGGCCTCCCGCCGTCGCCGCATGATGGCCTGCACCACCTCCATCGGACCAGGCGCGACCAACATGGTGACGGCCGCGGCCGTCGCCCACGTGAACCGCCTGCCCGTGCTGCTCCTGCCCGGCGACGTCTTCGCCAATCGCAGGCCCGATCCGGTGCTGCAGCAGATCGAGAGTTTTTCGGATGGGACGGTTTCCGCGAACGATTGTTTCAAACCCGTGTCGCGCTATTTCGACCGCATCGCGCGGCCGGAGCAGATCATTCCCGCCCTGCAACGGGCGATGACCGTGCTGACCGATCCGGCAGAATGCGGCCCCGTGACCCTTGCCCTGTGTCAGGATGCACAGGCGGAAGCCTACGATTATCCGGAAACCTTCTTCGCGGAAAAGATCTGGAACCCGCGTCGCATCCGGGCGGACCGGACGGAGCTGGCAGAAGCCGCCGCCATCATCCGTGAGGCGAAGAAGCCGTTCATTGTGGCCGGAGGCGGCGTGCTCTATTCCGGCGCCGAACAGACCCTCGCGGATTTCGCTGCGAAGCGGGGCCTTCCACTTGGGGAAACCCAGGCCGGCAAATCGAGCCTGCCGCACGACCACGCTGCCAATCTCGGCGCCATCGGCGTCACGGGTACGGGCGCAGCCAATACGCTTGCGGAAGAGGCGGATGTGGTGATTGCGGTCGGCACCCGCCTGCAGGATTTCACCACCGGCTCCTGGGCCCTCTTCAAAAATCCGAACCGCCGCATCGTGGCGCTGAACGTTCTTCCCTTCGACGCAACGAAGCACAACGCGAAGTCCCTCGTCGCCGATGCCAAGGCCGGGCTCGAGGAGCTGAGCGAGACCCTCGGCGCCTGGAAGGCCCCCGAATCATGGACGGCAAAGGCAGCGGAAGAGAAGGCGCGCTGGTTCAAGGAATCCGCGCACTTCACGGATCCTACCAACGCGGAGCTGCCTTCGGATGCACAGGTGATCGGGGCCGTGCAGCGCAACGCCCCCCCCGGCGGGGTGGTGGTCTGCGCGGCGGGCGGACTTCCCGGTGAGTTGCACAAGCACTGGAGGGCGGCGCAGGCCGGCGGCTACCATATGGAATACGGCTATTCCTGTATGGGCTACGAGATCGCCGGCGGCCTCGGCGTGAAGATGGCGGATCCGAGCCGCGATGTCACCGTGATGGTCGGCGACGGTTCCTATCTCATGATGAATTCCGAACTCGCCACTTCGGTGATGCTGGGTCTCAAGCTCACGATCGTCCTTCTCGACAATCGGGGCTTCGGCTGCATCAACCGGTTGCAACGGGCGACGGGTGGCGAGAGCTTCAACAATCTGCTGCAGCATACGCGCCACGTGACCCTGCCGGACATCGACTTCGCCGCCCACGCGGCGAGCCTCGGCGCCGATACCGTCAAGGTGAGAGGCATCGGCGAATTGGAGACGGCGTTGAAGGATGCGCGCAAGGCCGAGCGCAGCACCGTCATCGTCATCGACACCGACCCGTTAGCTTCGACCGATGCAGGCGGACATTGGTGGGACGTGGCCGTGCCCGAAGTCTCGGTGCGGCCGCAGGTCAACGAAGCGCGCAAGGCTTATGAGAGCGCACTCGCCTCACAGCGGGTGGGCGACTGAACAGCACAACGAGAGAGAACAACCATGACGATCCGGATCGGGGCGAACCCCATTGGCTGGTCGAATGACGACATGCTGGAACTCGGCGGCGAGACGCCGCTCGAGGTCTGCCTCGCGGAAGCGAAGGAAGCCGGCTTCGAGGGCATGGAGCTCGGCAACAAGTTCCCCCGCGAGCCTGAGGCTTTGAAGAAAGCGCTTGCTCCCTTCGGACTCGCCTGCGTCTCGGGCTGGTATTCCGCCGAGCTCCTCACCCGCGATGCGGATGCGGAGATGAAGGCGTTGCGCCCGCATCTCGATCTTCTCAAAGCGATGGGCTCGAATGTCCTCGTCTTCGCCGAGACCTCGAACGCCATCCACGGCGATCGCGCAAAGCCCCTGTCGCAGCGCCCGGTGATGAGGGCGGGCGACTGGGCCGAGTTCGGTCGCCGCGTCACGCAGGTGGCGGAGCAGACCCTAAAGGAAGGGGTGCGCCTCGTTTACCATCACCACATGGGCACCATCGTCGAATCCGAGGCCGATATCGACGCCTTCATGAATGCGACCGGCGACGCTGCCCATCTTCTGCTCGATACGGGACATGCCACGTGGGGCGGCGCCAACCCAGCGGCATTGGCACGCCGCTACCGCAACCGCATCAGCCATGTGCACACCAAGGACGTTCGCAGGGCCGTGATGGAGACGTCGAAGGCCCGGAACTGGAGCTTCCTCGATTCGGTGCTCGAGGGCGTCTACACTGTCCCCGGCGACGGAATGGTGGATTTCGTCTCCGTGTTCAAGGAATTGCCGGGCTACAGCGGCTGGGTGGTGATCGAGGCCGAGCAGGATCCCAAGAAGGCTCACCCGCTTACCTATGCCGAGATGGGCTTTGCCAACCTCACCCGCTTCCTGAAGGAAGCCGGGCTGCGCTAGGAGGACAGAAATGCCGAATCTTCTGATCAAGCCGTCGCAGCCCGATCCGAATGGGCGCATCCATGCCATCACGCCGGCCTCCGCCGGTTGGACCTATGTGGGTTTCGAGGTCTTTCGCCTCAAAGCCGGGCAGAGCCTGCGGCAGGACACCCATGACCGGGAAGCCTGCATCGTCATGCTGGCCGGCCGTGCGAAGGCGACGGCGGCGGGTCAGGATTTCGGCACGATCGGCGGACGCTCCTCGCCCTTCGAACCCGACCCATGGGCACTCTATGCGCCCGCCCATTCCGAATGGTCCATGATGGCCGAAGGCGATTGCGAGATCGCGGTCTGCACCGCCCCGGCAGAGGGCAAGCTGCCGGCGAGGGTCATCCGACCGGATCAGGTCGGCCAGGAGACGCGCGGGAAGGGCACGAACACCCGTCATGTGCGCAACATCCTGCCCGAGACGGAGCCAGCGGAGAGCCTGCTCGTGGTAGAGGTCATCACGCCCTCCGGCCATTGGTCGAGCTATCCGCCGCACAAGCACGACCGCGATGCGCTGCCGAACGAGTCGCTTCTCGAGGAGACCTATTATCATCGCCTCAACCCACCGACCGGCTTCGCGCTCCAGCGGGTCTATACGGATGACCGCTCCCTCGATGAGACGCTTGCCGCCAGCGACGGCGACGTGGTGCTGGTGCCGAAGGGCTACCATCCTGTCGGCGCGCCGCATGGCTATGAACTTTACTACCTGAATGTCATGGCGGGACCGAAGCGGATCTGGAAGTTCCACAACGATCCCGCCCATGAATGGATGCTGGCGAAGGCGTGATCCCCGGAACGGGCTGCGCAGGTTCAAATTGTACCCACATTCCCATGTGACAGTTCGCCGGAAACTCACAGGGAGAAGGTCCTCATGACGCGTTTCGCATGGGCCATCGCAGCGGCGATCGCCTTCTTGTCCGGCGGCTGCGCGGTCTATGGATCGGCCGAGACTGCGACCGTCCATGTCCAGGGCGACACAGCGCGCGTCACTGCCGATCGATGGGAGGGAAGCGTCGCCTGTGGCCCTGGACTGGGGCAGACCTCCTGCGCTGCGGGCTCCGTTCGCGAGGGGTTCCGCTAAGCGGCATGCTCTCCTGCCGGCGAGAGGCTTCCTTGCGGTCATGCCTGCCCTAGTTCAGAGGAAGCGTGTCCTTTCACGCGTTCCGCTCCCGTCACGACGGATGAGGATGACCCGAATGAGGAGCAGCGAGACCTCCGCACAATCCCTGTGGCCCGCGCTGGATTACCCGCAATGGCGCGACACGGCGATGACCCTTCAGCTCTGGACCCAGATCGTCGGCAAGACGCGTCTGTCCCGGACACCCTGGCTCAATCATTCGTGGCATGTTGTTTTCTACGTCACGGCAAGGGGCTTGAGCACCTCGCCCTTTAGCGTGAACGGCGAGATCATGGAGATCGAGTTCGACTTCATCGCCCATGTGCTGCGGATCCGCACCAGTGCCGGCATGGAGCGCTCACTTTCCCTGACCGCCCAGCCGGTCAGCGCATTCTACGACACTTATCTCGCCGCGCTCGCGGAGCTGGGCTTTGTCGCGACGATCCATCCGGTTCCAAACGAGATCGAAACGGCGATTCCCTTTCCCGAGGACAATATGCACCGCGCCTACGATCCGGACGCAGCGCATCGTTTCTGGCGCGTCCTGATCCAGGTCGACCGCGTGTTCAAGCTGTTCCGCACGGCCTTTCTCGGAAAATGCAGCCCGGTCCACTTCTTCTGGGGTAGTTTTGATCTCGCCGTGACCCGCTTTTCCGGTCGTAGGGCCCCACCGCATCCGGGCGGCGTGCCCCACCTCCCCGACGCCGTGGCGCGCGAGGCCTATTCGCACGAGGTGAGCAGTGCGGGGTTCTGGCCAGGAAACGATGCGTTTCCGCATGCGGCCTTCTACTCCTACGCCTATCCCGAACCGGAAGGCTTTCGCGAACGGCCCGTCAGGCCCCCCGCCGCATCCTTCAATACGCAGCTCGGCGAATTCATCCTGCCATATGAGGACGTACGGCGGGCCGGCTGCCCCGACGACGCTTTGCTGTCCTTCCTGCAATCGACCTACGACGCCGCGGCTGATACGGCGAAATGGGACCGTAAGGCGCTCGAATGCGCATTCGGGAAGCCCGGCCAGCCTCGCTCCGTCACATGGTGACGGCTCGTCCGTCAGGAAAACAGCCTGTCGCCCTGCTCGTCGATGATCTGCCTCGCCTTGGTGATCGAGAAGGTGATTGCGTCATCCTTGCTCGCATGGGTCTCCGCCCGCACGAAACGATGCTCCTTCGTTCCGTCGGGAAAATCCTTCTCGATGCTGCCGGCAGTCTGGAACTGGCCCTTCGCGGCATAGGGTGCGGGCCGGATGCGATAGCCCTTGTACTCGACCGCCTCTGCCACCGGCTCAGGCCTGGCCTCCGAAGCTCCTTTCCCGGTCAGGCGGGACAATAAGTCTGAGAAAAGGGAAGCCATGGGACGCATCGAACTCCTGTGACGCTCTGTCATATCATGGGCCGGCCGTCAAACGTCAATGGACTTGCCTCAACCGAGCAGCTCGATATAGCGCTGCACCGAGCGTGCGACGACAGCCTTGCCGCCAGCCCTGACATCCTTGCCGACGAAGGCGCCGTAGATGCGCTGGAAGTCCAGCCCCTCCAGCCGTGCGCCGATGCGGCGGACCTCTGCTGCCGACAACGGCATCATGTTGGGATAGCTCCACAGGAAACTGACCCGTCGCACGTCCGCCGCGACCTGAACGACATCTCCGGACAGGAGAACGCCTTCCCCGTCATGGGCTCCCGACCAGTGCAGCACCGTGCCGCCTGCGAAATGCCCGCCGAGTCTCACCAGGGTCACGCCAGGGAGAATCTCACGGAATTCTTCTTCCCACGAGACGATGGCGTCGGATGAACGCATGATCCATTGCCGGTCGGCCGCATGGAGATAGATCGGTGCGTCTCCGAAAGCGTGGCTCCAGTCCTGCATGGTGGTGTAGTAATGCGGATGCGAGATCGCGATGGCCGACAGGCCGCCAAGGGCTCGGACGATCTCGATGGTCGCGTCGTCGAGATGGGCGATGCAGTCCCATAGGACATTGCCGCCGGGCGTGCGCAGGAGAAACGCACGCTCGTTGATGGCGAAGGCCGGGACTGTGTGAAGGCTGTACAGATCCGGCTCATGCAGGCGCCACGCATTCGCATGCGATGCAGCGAGTTTTTCCCGCGTCGTCCAGGACTGCCCGCCCGGCGGGACGTATTGTCGTTCGTCCTCGCAGATCGGGCAGGCCGGCGGCGGTGCTTCCGCCGGTGGATACGATGTTCCGCACGCGGAGCAGAGGAAGGTAGGCATGGCGAATCCGGTCGGTTCGAAATGAAGAGGCGCAACCTACCCCGCCGCGCAACCGGAACATAGTCCCGGGCTGTCGAAGGTTCGATGCTGCGCACCACTTTTCATCCGGTCCGGATTTTTGGCCGGCACGACGGTGCAACATGGTGCGGGTTTTACATCCCGGCGCCGGTTCCATAGGATCGGTACACTTCGAAGGACGGGAGCACCGAATGGGAACCGGACGGAGTCCGAAGGACATGGGTGACGCCTCTTCTGGCACCGAAGGCATCCACACCGATTTCTCGGAGGGAATGAGCTACGGCGATTACCTGCATCTGGATACGCTACTTTCGGCCCAGATTCCGTTGACCGGAGAACATGACGAACTGCTTTTCATCGTCATTCATCAGGTGATGGAGCTCTGGTTGAAGCTGCTGAACCGAGAGCTCGACACGGCCCTCGGCCATATCCGCAGCGACGAGTTGCAGCCGGCCTTCAAGTGTTGCGCGCGCATCAACCGCGTTCAGGAGCAATTGATCCAGGCCTGGACCGTCCTCTCGACCATGACGCCGTCCGACTATCTCCGCTTCAGGCCATCCCTCGGGCGCTCGTCGGGCTTCCAATCGTGGCAGTATCGACTGGTGGAGTTCAAGCTCGGCGCGAAGGATGCGGCGAAGATCGCGCCCCATCGCCACCGGCCCGAGATTGCGGAGAGGCTCGATCGGGCCTATCGGGAGCCCGGCCTGTACGACGAGGCCCTGCGCCTGCTGGCGAGGCGCGGCTACCCAATTCCCGTCGAGATCGTCGCCCGCGACGTGACGCAGCCCTATGCGGCGCATCCCGGAGTCGAGGCCGTGTGGGAAGAGATCTATCGGCATTCCGACAGGCATTTCGATGTTTATGAACTTGCCGAGGAACTCGTCGATCTCGAGGATGCCTTTCAGCAATGGCGCTTCCGGCACATGAAGACCGTCGAGCGCATCATCGGGATGCGTCGCGGCACCGGCGGCAGCGCCGGCGTGGCCTATCTGAGGCTGGCGCTGGAGAAATCCTTCTTTCCCGAACTGTGGTCGGTCCGGACCAGACTCTGACGAAACGGATTTTCCGATGCTCGATCTCCGTAGCCGCTTCTCCCGGTTCCTCAACGCCGCGCCCGGGCGCCTTCACTTTGCCGCGCATAGCCACCATCCGTGGCCAGACGTGACACGGGACGCGCAGATCCAGGCCTGGGACGATGCCGCACGCCTTATGGACGACAAATGGGAGCACATCCTCGGGCCGGTGCTGGAGGAGTTTCAAAGGCATATCGCAGGTCACCTGCGCCTTCCCGACCCCTTTACCATCACGGTCGCTCCCAATACGCATGAGTTGCTGCGGCGCATCCTGTCCTGTTTCCCGGTCACCAGGCCGATCCGCATCCTGACGTCCGATAGCGAGTTCCACTCGTTCAGCCGGCAGATCGCGCGCCTGGAGGAGGACGATCTCGTCGCGGTCACGCGGATTCCGGCCGGACCGTTCGCCACGTTTGGCGAGCGTTTCCGCTCCGCCGCCGGCCAGGGCCATGATCTCGTCTTCGTCAGTCAGGTATTCTTCAATTCGGGCTTTCTTGTCGATATCGAGCCAATCGCCGCCGATGCCGGCGACGCCATGCTCGTCATCGACGGCTATCACGGCTTCATGGCCCGCCCGACCGACCTCTCCCGGCTGGCGGGTCGGGCCTTCTATCTCGCCGGCGGATATAAATACGCCATGGCCGGAGAAGGCGCGTGCTTCATGCATTGCCCACCCGGCTGGGGACCCCGGCCACGGGACACTGGCTGGTATGCGGCCTTCGGGAATCTCGCGAAGACTCAGGGGAGGCAGGTTCCGTACAGCGAAGACGCCTGGCGCTTCATGGGATCAACCTTCGATCCCTCGGGAGTCTATCGCTTCAACGCGGTCATGCGCTGGCTCGCGGACGATGGAATCAGTGTTGCAGCCATCCACGACCATGCTCTTTTGCTGCAAGAGCACTTTCTCCAACGTCTGGATGCCTGCACCGGGCTTTCGTCCGGGGCCCTCGTGGTGCCGAGTGAGGAGCCTCGGCGCGGCAATTTCCTGACCTTCGAGACGCCCGATGCGCAACAGGTCCATGAACGGCTGAGGTCGCAGCGTGTCGTGACCGACCTGCGCGGGAACCGTCTCCGCTTGGGTTTCGGCATCTATCAGACGCGGGACGAGGTGGACGAACTGATCCGCCGCATCCATGCATCGTCCGCCTTTGGCGAAGGCCGCGGCGGCGCCGCGGCCCATTAGGCTTCCAGCGCCCTATTCCTTTACTGCACCCGTCATCGAGGACACGTAGTAGTCCACGAAGAACGAGTAGAGCAGCACCACCGGCAGGGAGCCCAGAAGCGCGCCCGCCATGAGGGCGCCCCATTCGTAGACATCCCCGCGAACCAGTTCGGTCAGCACGCCGACCGGGACCGTCTTGTTCTCGGAGGACTGAATGAAGGTGAGCGCGTAGATGAACTCGTTCCAGGACAGGGTGAAGGCGAAAATTCCTGCGGAAATCAGGCCTGGAACGGAAAGCGGCAGCATGATCCGCGTGAGGATCTGCCAGCGCGACGCACCATCGACCAGCGCGCATTCCTCGAGTTCGTAAGGGATTGACCGGAAGTAGCCCATCAGCAGCCAGGTGCAGAAGGGAACCAGGAAGGTCGGGTAGGTGAAGATCAGGGCGAGTTTGGTGTCGTAGATCCCGAACTTGAAGATCATCACCGCCAGGGGAATGAAGAGGATCGAAGGCGGCACCAGGTAGGCAAGGAAAATCGCAAGACCGGTCCACCGGGAGCCGGGAAACCGGACCCGCTCGATCGCATAGGCTGCAAAAACGGATGCGGCCAGGGACAGCACTGTCGATCCCACCGCCACGATCATCGTATTGAGGAGCCAGGCCGGATAGGAGGTTTCGAACAGCAGGTAGCGAATGTGCTGCAGGGTCGGCTGCGAGGGCCAGAAGGGGCTGTAATCCCGAAAGTTCGTCAGCTCCGAGTTGGGTTTCAGTGCCGTGATGGCCATCCAGTAAAACGGGAACAGCAGCACGAAGACGAAGATCGCGAGCGGCAGGTAGATCGTGACAACCCGGCGCGGCAGCCGGTTCAGATAGCTCATTCCGATGCTCTCGTCGGCGAGAGCGGGGTCGGCCGGCCTTGCGGAATAGCTCATCAGTCGCCTCCTCCCTGCTGCCAACGTCGCCGCTGCAACCCGAAATAGCTGAACAGGATCGCAGCCAGGAGGAACGGCACCATTGCGACGGCGATCGCTGCACCCTCCCCGAGCTGGCCGCCGGGAATGGCACGCTGGAAACTCAGGGTGGCCATGAGATGGGTGGCATTCAGGGGGCCACCGCGGGTGAGGACGTAGATGAGCTGGAAATCGGTGAAGGTGAACAGCACCGAAAAGGTCATCACCACGGCGATCAACGGCGACAGCATCGGCAGCGTGATGAAGCGGAAGCGCTGCCAGGATGTGGCGCCGTCGAGAGTGGCGGCCTCGTGCAGGGAGGGCGAGATCGTCTGCAGCCCGGCCAGCAGGGTGATTGCGACGAAGGGGATGCCGCGCCAGACATTGGTAAGAATCACCGTGATGCGGGCATTGGTGGTGTCACCGAGGAAGTTGATCGGCGACTGGATGAGGCCGAGCTTTATAAGCGACCATGAAATGATCGAGAACTGGGCATCATAGATCCACCAGAACGCGATGGCGGACAGGACCGTGGGCACCACCCATGGCAGGAGCACGACCGCGCGGATGAGAGCCTTGAAGGGCAGATGTTCGTTGAGCAGAAGAGCAAGCCACAGGCCCAGGACGAATTTCAGGATGGATGCAGCAACCGTGTAGAGGATCGTGTTGAACACGGCGAGCCAGAAGAGGCTGTCCTCCCACAGGAGCTGATAGTTCTCCAGGCCGATGAAGACACCGGCGCGGCCGATGCGTGTGTCGGTGAAGCCGAGCCACACGCCGAGACCCAAAGGATAGGTAAGAAAGATCAGCAGGAAGGCAGCTGCCGGCAGCATGAAGAGAAAACCGATGAAACCCCTGCGCTGCAGCAGCGGTTCGCGCACAGGCGCCGTCGACGCATCCGTGTGAGTGAGGGCCGCTCCGGCCATAGGCGCCTCCGGTGACTCCAGAAATGTGGGCGGCGCCTGGACAGCGCCGCCCGTTCGTACGTCAGACGCGATAATAGCGGTTCGCGCGCTGCTCAGCGCGCTTGGCCGCTTCTTCCGGCGTGCGCTGTCCCGTGGCGGCTTCGGCCACCATGTCAACCATCACATAATCGGCCATGGTCGCGGCCGACGCATAGCCGAGCGGACCGGCATAGCCATTGGGCCGAAGGGTCGAGGACGCGCGCTTGAAGGGCTCGTTGACGGGATCCGCCGTCCAGACCGGATTGTCGATCATGCCCTTCAGCGGCGGACAGCAATAGGCGCTCGAGGCCGAGATCCAGGCATCCATCTGCGGCTTGTCGAGCATGTATTGCAGGTACGCTCGGGCTGCGTTGGGATACTTGGTATACTGGAAGATGACCGCGGATGTGGTCTGATGGAGTTCCACCGGCTGCCCCACGGGGCCCGTGGGAAGAACCGTGGAGCGGATATCCTTCGCGATCTCCGCCATCTTCGGATCGTTCTTGGCAGAGTAATAGAGGGACACGCCATTAGCGGTCACCGAGATGTCGCCGGAAAGGAAGACGCGGTTGTTGTTGATGTCGAGCCAGCTTTCCGTGCCCGGGATGAAGGTCTGATAAAGGTCGCGGGCATATTGCAGCGCCTTGATCGTCTCCGGCGAGTTGATGACGACCTTGCCGCTTTCGTCGACCATCTTGCCACCGTGGCTCCAGACGATCCAGTGCGCGAAGTTGTTGCCGTCGCCAACGGCCTTGCCGAGCGCGAAGCCCGCAGGTTTGCTCTTGGCCTTGAGCGCCTTGCACATCTCCAGGAATTCATCCGTCTTTTCTGGAAACTTCGACCATCCGGCCTGCTGGAGCATGCTCTCACGATACAGGATGCCGTTGCCGATGGCTGCGAGCGGAAGCGCGATGAACTTGTCGCCCTTCTTCGCGTATCCTTCGAGGCCCGGATAATAGCCGCCATAGCGGCTCGCGAAATTCGTCGCGATGTCGGTCACGTCGAGGAGCTTGTCCGGATACTGGAACGGGTCGTCGAACCAGACAAGCATGACGTCAGGACCAGAGCCCACATTGGCGGCCACGGCCGCCTTCGGACGGATGTCCTCCCAGCTCTCCTTGTCGACCCGGACTTCGACGCCGGTTGCTTCCGTGAACTTCTTGCTGTT
The DNA here is from genome assembly GCF_059888585.1 of Microvirga sp. BF8. Lineage (NCBI taxonomy): Bacteria > Pseudomonadati > Pseudomonadota > Alphaproteobacteria > Hyphomicrobiales > Methylobacteriaceae > Microvirga > Microvirga sp. BF8. The sequence continues at coordinate 3,983,555 of NZ_CM187619.1, forward strand.
GGCGAGCCATGAATCCTCGTCGCCTTTGACGAACGGCGTCCAACGCAGCACCCGTAGCGAAGCGCCCTGCTCCGGCTTGTAGCTTGGCGCTGCCGCCTGCGCGAAAGCTGGCATGGCGCCCAGAAGCTGGGCCCCCGCCGCACCCGCCGCGACACCGGCGGTTCCGAGAAGCAGATCACGTCTAGACAGGGTCATCGTCGTTTTCCTCCGCAGCCCGGGATTTCTAGAAGAGCGCCACGACCTTCCCGGCAGGGCCGCAGGCTTGAAGTCAGTTGATGCGCCGCCCGGTTTCCTTGTCGAAGAGGTGGACGAGGGCGGGATCCGGCTGGATCCGGATGACCTCACCGGGTTGGGCGTTGATGCGTTCGCGAAACACGCAGGTGATCTCATGACCCCGGATCCTGGCAAAAACCTGCGTCTCCGAGCCGGTTGGCTCGATCACGCTGACTTCCACCGGAATGCCCTGATCGGAGAGATGGAAATGCTCTGGCCGAATGCCGTAATAGGCAGGGCGTCCGACCGATGCGGCAGGCACGTTCCGAACCGGCAGGATCAGGTCGCCCATGGCGAAGCCTGCGCTTTCGATCCGCCCCTCCAGCACATTCATGGCGGGCGAGCCGATGAAGCCGGCGACGAAGAGATTGACCGGGTGGTCATAGAGCTCCAGGGGCGCGCCGATCTGCTCGACCACGCCATCGTGCATCACCACGATCTTGTCGGCCATGGTCATGGCCTCGATCTGGTCGTGGGTGACATAAACGGTCGTGGTCTTGAGCCGCTGGTGCAGGGCCTTGATCTCGGTGCGCATCTGCACCCGCAGCTTGGCATCGAGGTTGGACAGCGGCTCGTCGAACAAGAAGACCTGCGGATCGCGCACGATCGCCCGGCCCATGGCGACACGCTGGCGCTGGCCGCCGGACAACTGCCGCGGATAGCGGTCGAGGAGCTTGGTCAGCCCCAGGATCTCGGCGGCACGCTTGACCTTCGTATCGATCTCGGACTTCGGCGCGCTCTTGAGCTTGAGGGAGAACGCCATATTGTCCGCGACCGTCATGTGCGGGTAGAGCGCGTAGTTCTGGAACACCATGGCGATGTCCCGTTCCTTGGGTGGAACGTTGTTCACCACCCGCGACCCGATGCGGATCTCGCCGCCGGTGATGTTCTCGAGCCCGGCCACCATCCGCAGCAGGGTCGATTTCCCGCATCCCGATGGGCCCACGAGAATGACGAACTCGCCATCCTGTATGTCCACGGACACGCCGTGAATCACCTGGGTTGCACCGAAAGCCTTCTTGACGTCTCGAATTTCAACGGAGGCCAAAGGACACCTGCTCTGTTCCAAAGAAGAGGAGGTGCACCACGGGACTGTGTGGCCGGCGCCTGCTCATGGCAAGCGGCCGGCGCGTCAATGCCGTTTCACGGCCTTGAACCATGCGCTTCCTCCCAGCCCCCATCGTTAAGCTGCTCGTCTGGCGCGAGCTTGCACTACGATTAATAGTATTATTCCAGCAGGATCAGCAGAAGATCAAGCCGCTTCGCAGAATGCGTCCGCTCAGTGGAGCGCGAGCCTGTTTTTCCGAATGGAAACAACGGTTGCGACGGCGCACCGCATTCCTGTACGGCATAGTTTCCGGTGAGGAGGCGCATTAGACTTTGGTCGGCACCGCAACACTTATTGCCAAGGCGGTGGTCGCCCGTCAGACTAGGCCGAACGCAAAGGAAAGCATGCTGATGAAAGTCCTCGTCCTCGGTGCGGCCGGCATGGTCGGGCGTAAACTGACCGACCGCCTGGCACAGGAGGGACACCTCGGCGGACAAGGCATCACCCAATTGACGCTGCACGACGTTGTCGCACCCGCCGCTCCTGCGAATGTTTCCTTCGCCGTTGCGACAGCCACGTCAGATTTCTCTGCTCCCGGCGAGGCCGCAAAGCTGATCGCGGATCGTCCGGACGTTGTTTTCCATCTTGCAGCCATCGTCTCGGGGGAAGCGGAGGCCGATTTCGAGAAGGGCTACCGCATCAATCTCGACGGAACCCGCGAGCTGTTCGAAGCCATTCGCGCTGTCGGCGACGGCTACCGGCCGAGAATCGTCTTCACATCCTCCATCGCGGTATTCGGCGCACCCTTTCCCGATCCGATCGAGGATGAGTTCTTCCTCACGCCGCTCACAAGCTACGGCACGCAGAAGGCCATCGGTGAACTCCTGCTGGCGGATTACACGCGACGTGGCTTCTTCGACGGTGTCGGCATTCGCCTGCCGACGATCTGCGTCCGCCCGGGCAAGCCCAACAAGGCTGCCTCGGGCTTCTTCTCCGGCATCATCCGTGAACCGCTGAACGGGCAGGAGGCGATACTGCCCGTTCCGGAGGACGTACGGCATACGCACGCCTCGCCGCGCTCCGCCGTCAATTTCCTGATCCATGCGGCAACTCTCGACGGCACGCGGCTTGGATCACGGCGCAGCCTCACTATGCCCGGCGTCTCGGTCACGGTGGCGGAGCAGATCGCGGCCCTGCGCCGGATCGCTGGGGATCGGGCGGCAGGCCTCATTCGCCGCGAACCGGATCCGGTCGTCATGAAGATCGTGGAAGGATGGCCCCGACGTTTCGACGCCAAGCGGGCGCGAAGCCTCGGCTTCAAGGCAGAAGAAAGCTTCGACGATATCATCCGCATCCACATCGAGGACGAGCTCGGTGGAAAGATCGCTGACTGAAACTTCGGGAAGGAGTGCCATGAGCGGCAAAAGACGGTTCGAAGGGCGAAGAGCCGTCGTGACGGGCGGCGTATCGGGAATTGGTCTCGGTGTCTGCGCGAGGCTGGGCAGCGAGGGCGCCACGATCGCCATTTGGGACGCCAATGCGGGAGCCCTTGAAACCGCCGAGGCGGTGAAGGATTCCGTCGCCGCGGCCATCCAGGTGGACATCACGGACCCCGACGCCGTCGACGAAGCCTGCAGCAAGACCGTCTCCGCCCTTGGCGGCATCGACATACTGGTCGCGTGCGCGGGCATCACCGGCCCGAACACCACGCTCTGGGAATATCCGGTCGCCGCTTGGCGGCATGTCATCGATGTGAATCTCAATGGCCTGTTCTACTGCAACAGGGCCGTCGTCCCCGAGATGCTGAAAGGCGGATACGGCCGGATCGTCAATGTTGCCTCCATTGCCGGCAAGGAGGGCAATCCGAACGCGTCGGCCTATAGTGCATCGAAGGCAGGAGTGATCGGGCTGACCAAATCTCTCGGCAAGGAACTGTCGAAGAATAACATCACGGTGAACTGCGTCACGCCTGCGGCGGTGCACACGCCGATCTTCGACCAGATGAGCCAGGAGCATATCGATTTCATGCTCTCGAAAATTCCGATGGGGCGGTTCGGCAAGGTCGAAGAGGTGACGTCGCTGATCTGCTGGCTCGCCAGCGAAGAATGCTCTTTCACGACAGGCGGCGTATTCGATATCTCCGGTGGACGCGCAACCTATTGACGCGCTGTGAAAAGGAAAATCTATGGCCGACAATGAGAAGATCGCGATCGTCACCGGAGCTGGAACCGGCGTCGGGCAGGCGATTGCGCGGGGCCTTTCGGAAGCCGGTTTCAGTGTCGTGCTCGCCGGTCGCCGGAGGGAACCTCTCGAGGCAATGGAGCAGGACCTCAAGACCTCGGGGGCCGTGGCGCTCGCGGTCCCGACGGATGTGACGGACCCCTCCTCCGTTGCCAACCTTTTCGCCAGGACCAGCGAGCGCTTCGGGCGCCTCGACCTCCTGGTGAACAATGCTGGCATCAACACGCCGCCGGTTCCCCTGGAAGACCTCTCCTTCGAGCAATGGAAAAGTGTGGTCGACACCAATCTGACCGGCGCTTTCCTTTGCACGCAAGAGGCTTTCCGGCTGATGAAATCCCAGACGCCACGCGGCGGACGCATCATCAATAACGGATCCGTCTCGGCCTATGCACCAAGGCCCCTTTCAGCCCCGTATACGGCCACGAAACACGCCATTACCGGATTGACGAAGTCGACCTCCCTCGATGGACGGGCTTATGATATCGCATGCGGGCAGATCGATATCGGCAATGCCGCCTCCGACATGACCGCCAAAATGTCGAGTGGCGTGCTCCAGGCCGACGGTTCCGTTGCGTCTGAACCGACGATCGATCCGCGCCACGTAGCCGACGCCGTCGTTTACATGGCTGGACTACCCCTCACAGCCAACGTTCAGACGATCACCGTGATGGCGACCAAGATGCCGTTCATCGGGCGCGGGTAATGACCCGTGCTTCCCTTTCGCTCCGGAAGCGAGCGAAGATGTGCCGGGTGTCAAGCCGACATCACACTTTCGAGAAGATGTGTCTCAACAACCTAACCTGGCTCAGGCGATCTCGATAAGAGATCTGCCTGAAGAATTCGATATTCACTTCACAATACGCATCATATTCTGATGGCAGCAGGCTCGCTCTGTCAAAGAGGGCGACTTTGCCGGGTAGATTGCGTTCGATCTTCGTGAGAACGTCCTGCAGATCGCTCATCACTTCAGCGGCCGAAGGTACACGCGCCGGCGTCCGGGACCCAGTCCGAATGATTTCGGCCTGGAGTTCGATCTCTTTCGCGCTGAGGTCTTTGTACTGGCTAAGATCCACGCGCTTGTTGGGCGCTTTGCTCGAATCTGACAATGCCACGCACGCCAACACGTCGTCGCGCCGCAGGCGTTGAAGATACTGTTGACTGATTGCGACCATCTGCATCAGTGCGCTGTCGGATGCCAGAGGGAGATATTTTTCCACGATAGGCTGGTAGAGCGCCCTCATGCTCAACGCAGCAGATGCGACAGAACCATCCCTGGCGAACGCTGCGGATCCTCCTGCCACGAGCTTCTCGAACACCGCGGGTTCGGCGACGCGGATAACCTCGAACACCGGATGCTTCGCAAGTGCCGCGCGGAGACGGTCCTCGACGCTTACCTTTACGATCAGGCCTGATTCTTCGAAACTGGAACGGTCAAGCACACCACTGATGAGTTTGGCGCGTTCCAGCTCGATCTCGGTGGGATACCACATGGACGTGGAGGGCGTCGCCATCGCCTTGTCGGCAAGCGCAGGAGGCACGCCCAGATCAACAAGCGCTCGCTTTTCCTTTGCAATATCATCCTTATCGGTTTGATTTGTAATCTGGTTTGATGGGGCGTGAAACCCAAGTCTGCCTTCGTCAGCGATCCATCGCTCGCTTCCACTGAGGAAAATGTGAGAGCATGCCGATACGCAGTAATCAGTGATAACCGTCTTAAGTCCTCGCGCCTGCACCTCTCGCGCAATATCTTGAGCTTCGGATATCCAGCCTCCATTGCTTGTAAGCTTCACGATCTTGGCGTTCGGGGTCGCTCTGAGGCCCTCAAGAAACAGCTTGTGGGCTCCAACCTTGATCTCTCCATTAAATTCAAGAACCGTTCCGCCCGTACTGGAACTCACGCTCAGCTGTCTCTTGGGCTCTTCGACAACGAGAATATCGACAAAGCGGCTGTAAATCGGTGCCACACCTGTTGCGAGCTCGCCGATGAGCCGTAACACGCCAACGACGACCATTGCCTTGGCAATCCCCGCCCAGAACCGTGAACCACCTCGTTGAGGATTCTTCGTAGCCGAGCGCCAGACACCGACGGCCTGCCACGTGTAGGCTACGAGGAGGAGTTCCAAAACGCTGGCTTCCTTTGCCATCCCCCCTTGTTGTTGTCGCGGGATCGTTAAACCGCTCCGAAGGGATTGATGTATCGCATTCTCGAACGGAAAGCCGGTTGCCACTTTCACTGACGCGGACCCCAATTTCCCGAAAGTGCTCTAAGCGGGTCGAGCCCGACGACTCGATGGCAGCGGAGAATGAACTGAAGAGTCACGCCCTGTGGCAGGTGCGCGACAGGGCGATCACGGATGGGACATCGCGGCGTCCCACCACATGGCCCAGCTTGTCCCTTCCCTGTAGTGCAACGACCGGGACGATGCGAAGGGGATCGGAATGAGGGAGTTGGCCATTGCCTATTTTGGCATTGCCGTTGCGCTGCTGGTCCTCTCGACGGGCATCGAAGATGATGATGTCCGTCTGAGTCATGTCCTCATCGCGGCGCTGGGCTGGCCACTGATCGTTCCCGTGATGGCTTGGAAGGGGCGAGCCCGCCGCTGACGCACAGGGTCTTGACGGGCACGTGGCCGAGAGCAGTTCACTCTTATGTGCGATTGCGAATGTGCCGATTGTCCTCATATGCGGTGGTCGCAATGAAAAGATTGTGCCTGGCCCTCGCCGTCACGAGCTTGCTGGTGGACGGAGCATTGGCCCAAACGAGGCCCCTCACTCCTGGAATGAGCTGCAGTCGGGCCAATGCCCTTGTCACCCGTCAAGGTGCCATCGTCCTGGGGACCGGGCCGTACACCTATGACCGCTATGTCAGAAGCCAGGCCTTCTGCCTAACGACCGAATTTGCCCGTCCGGCGTGGGTGCCGACGGCGGATAACCCACAATGCTTTGTTGGCTATACCTGCGTTAGCCAGCCGCCGAGTGTAGGATGGCTGTCTCTTCACAATCGGAAAGACTTGTTGAATTGACCGGCCCGGGTGGCGGATCGAGACTGATTCTCGGCTGACAGCTTGGTTTTCTCCCTCTGGTAAACTGAGGTTCCCTTCGGGGAGCCTCTTTTGTTGTCATACCGAGGAATGACGACAGCCACCTGCCCCTTGCACCGACCAGGTTTCGGCGCGACGCGGAACGTCCTGCTGCCTTCCTGAGGACGCCGGAGGGAAGCGTTTCCCTTCAGCGATGCCGGCGCTATCGCAGCTTGATTTCAGGGACTATTTCGGCGTCCAGGCCATTCATGGAACCCCTGCCTAGCGGGAATTCGAGATTGGCGCACCCGACACGATTCGAACGTGTGACCTTTGCCTTCGGAGGGCAACGCTCTATCCAGCTGAGCTACGGGTGCTTGAGGCGCACGGCCTAGCACCTCCACTACCCGATTAGGCGCTCAAGGGCAACCTCTCCGGGACCAATGGACGCCAGCGCTCCTCGAACAGACCGATGCCTTCAGACCTGCATCATTCTGGCCGGGTCCGGTCAGGCCCGCCGAGGCCCCACGCTCCTCAGGGAGTGCCCGCTTAGACCGGCCGTGTTGGGAGCGGGCTGCTCCGATCCATGGAGAAAGTGGATCGGAATGTGGCCGGACGGCTTGACGGAACGCCTGGTGGGGACATCTTCCACCCCGGTCGCTCGGCGGATTGTCGGAACGGACGGCCTCGTCTCGCCCCTCATGCCGATTCCGGATGCCGGGCCTCATCGGACCTTCTATCGAATCCTGCTTCGAATCCTGTTTGGAGATCGGTCATGCAACATCGCCGCCTTCGTGATCTGGACGTGTCGGCCCTCGGCCTCGGATGCATGGGGATGTCCGACTTCTACGGCGGCCGCGACGAATCCGAGGCCATCGCCACGATCCACAGGGCGGTCGAACTCGGCGTCACCTTCCTCGACACGGCGGACATGTACGGTGTCGGGCGCAACGAGGAACTCGTCGGCCGGGCCATCCGTGACCGGCGCGACCGGGTCGTCCTGGCGACGAAGTTCGGGAATATGCGGGCGCCGGACGGCACATATCTCGGCATCAACGGCAAGCCTGACTATGTCCGCCAGGCCTGCGAGGCGAGCCTCAAGCGGCTGGGCGTCGAGGTGATTGACCTCTATTACCAGCACCGGGTCGACCCGCAGACACCCATCGAGGACACCGTCGGCGCAATGGCTGATCTCGTGCGCCAGGGAAAGGTGCGATATCTGGGCCTCTCGGAGGCGGGTCCCGACACGATCCGCCGGGCGCATGCGGTACATCCGATCACGGCGCTGCAGACTGAATACTCCCTGTGGAGCCGCGATCCGGAAAGCGAGATTCTTCCGGCGGTCCGTGAGCTGGGCATCGGCTTCGTGCCCTATTCGCCTCTCGGGCGCGGATTTTTGACGGGCCAGATCAAGAGCGTCGATGATCTCGACGCAGACGATTACCGGCGCAATACGCCGCGCTTCCAAGGCGAGAACTTCCAGAAGAACCTCGACCTCGTGCGTGAAATCGAGATGATGGCCGAGGAAAAAGGCTGCACTCCGGCTCAGCTCGCACTGGCCTGGGTCATGGCGCAGGGGAGCGACATCGTCCCCATTCCGGGCACCAAGCGGCGGCGCTATCTCGAGGAGAATGTGGGTGCGCTCCAGGTCGAGCTGAGCAACGACGATCGCGCGCGTATCGACCGCATCCTTCCCCTGGGCGCCGCCGCCGGAACGCGCTACGCGGCCCCGCAGATGCAAGCGCTCGGGCGCTGATCGCGGCCCGACCGAGGCTGATGGGCGCCTTCAGGAACGCGGGTTGGCATTCATCGTCATTGTGTCGCCGGACAGCCATGCCCACTATCGGCCGAAACCGGCTGGAGGCGAGGCCTCGCCGTTTGAAGGAGGGTCCAATGACCGTCGAGAGCGAGAACATCGCCCTTCTCAAGGAAGCCTACACGCAATGGGTCGACAGGAAGGGAGCCGATTCCGCGTGCTGGGCGAACATCATGTCCGACGATGCATCGCTCGGCTCGCTGGCCGATGGACGTCCGGAAATGCCCTTTACCGCACGCCGGGCCGGCAAGGCGGAGATCCTCGGCTATCTCGACGGACTGATGCGGGACTGGGAAATGGTCAGCTACGACATGAACGAATTCATTGCCCAGGGCGACCGGGTCGTCGTTGTCGGAAGGGTCGCCTGGCGCAACAGGGCGACAGGCAAGGTCGCCGATACACCGAAGATGGATATCTGGCGCCTTCGGGATGGAAAGGCGGTCGACTACGCGGAGTTTTATGACACCGCCTGTTGTCTCGATGCGGCAAGGCCCTGAGCGGTCCCGTCCGCCCTTCAGACGAGCCCGGGGTCGAGCGTGCTCGACCGTTCGAGCCAGGCTGGAACGGGTAGATTCTTCGAGCGCAGGAAGGCGGGATTGAAGAGCTTGGACTGATAGCGCGTGCCGTAATCGCAGAGGACCGTGACGATGGTGTGGCCCGGTCCAAGATGCTGCGCGAGACGAATGGCTCCGGCCACGTTGATTCCCGACGAGCCCCCGAGGCAAAGGCCTTCGCCTTCCAGGAGATCGAAGATGATCGGCAGCGCCTCCTCGTCCGGGATCCGAAAGGCGATGTCAGGCGCGAACCCTTCCAGGTTCCGCGTGATGCGGCCCTGGCCGATGCCTTCCGTGATGGATGAACCTTCGGACTTCAACTCGCCGGATGTGTAGTAACTGTAGAGCGCCGCGCCCATGGGATCGGCAAGGCCGACCATGATCTTAGGGTTGCGTGCCTTGAGAGCCATGCCGACACCGGCGAAGGTGCCGCCGGTCCCGACGGCGCAGATGAAGCCGTCGACCCTACCCTCGGTCTGATCCCAGATCTCCGGCCCTGTGGTCTCGACATGGCCTTGGCGGTTCGCCACGTTGTCGAACTGATTGGCCCAGATGGCGCCGTTCGGCTCGGAGGCGGCCAGGCGCTCCGCGAGGCGTCCCGATACCTTCACGTAGTTGTTCGGATTGGCATAAGGCACCGCGGGGACCTCGATGAGTTCCGCGCCGCACAGGCGCAGCATGTCCTTCTTTTCCTGCGTCTGGGTTTCGGGAATGACGATGACCGTCCGATAGCCGAGCGCGTTGCCGACGAGGGCGAGACCGATGCCGGTATTCCCGGCAGTCCCCTCGACGATAATCCCTCCCGGGCGCAGCAGGCCGCGCTTCTCCGCATCCTGAATGATGAAGAGCGCCGCCCGATCCTTCACGGATTGCCCGGGATTCATGAACTCCGCTTTGCCTAGAATGGTGCAGCCGGTGATTTCGGAAGCCTTGCGCAATGTGATCAGCGGCGTGTTGCCGATCGCCTCAACAATTCCTCGATGGATCATTGTCTGCATCCCTGCTTCACCGTGCTCAGGCCTTGTACAGGATGCGATGCGGGTTTCTCCAGCCCCCTCTCGCCAAACTGCCCGAGCCCTTTCCGTCCGGAGAGCACTCCCGACCGGTTCGGACCGCATCGACCGGTCTGGCGGACGGAACCACACTTGGGGCAGCGCGACGGACTTGCATCCGATCATAAGGAAACGACGTCTCGGCGCCGTGCATATTCAGCGCCGGCACAGAGATATTCGCTCCGCATAAACTATAGTATCAGAGGTCCCGCGGAGCGATATCGAGGTCAACCATCCTACAGATTTGCGAATTAACTCTGGTGATTTGCAAATATACCGCCAAGACAGGATTATATAGACAAGCAATATTACTTTGTAGTTAGGCTTAGCTCTTTGTGGTTATTTCGCTCAATCTCGAATTGTATTGACCGGACTGCTGATCGTTCTACGATCAAATGCCTTATTGCCCCGATCAGTCTTGACGCGAATACAACAACTCCATTGCGGAAGACCAGGATCGGCAACGAAGAACGATGTCAAAGGCAGTCCGGGGAGGACTTTCGATGTCAGGATGGGTACCAAACCCCTTCACGCCGCTTCGCCATCGGCAGGAAAGTCTACGGGCAGAAGGCCCACGCTATTCGATTCTTCTCCGAAGTCTCGCGCGAAGCATCCTGTTGACAGGGACCCTTCTCCTTGCCGGCACGGTCGGGACTTCCGCGAGGGATGTGCCGGCGAATGCGACCCGTGCCAATGCGGGGACGATTGGCATCATCTCGGGAGGGGCTGACGGCACCTACATCCGTATTGCCGCCGATCTGGCCAATGTGCTCGACGACGAGAACCTGCGCGTTCTTCCGATCATCGGGCGTGGCTCGCTGCAGAATCTACGGGATGTCATGTTCCTGCGAGGGGTGGATATCGGCATTGTGCAGATGGACGCCCGCGAGCAGTTGAAGACCGAGAATCTCCAGAGCGAGGCCGTCAAGCGGATGCGCTTCATCGCGCGGCTTTACAACGAAGAAGTCCACATCCTGACGAGCCGCGATATCACCGACATCCGGCAACTCGACGGCAAGAAAGTGAATATCGACAAAGCCGGAAGCGGCACTAACCTCACCGCGCAGATCATCTTCGAGAAACTGGGAATCAAGCCCGAGCTCACGACCTTCGATCAGGGTTCTTCCTATGAGCGCCTGCGGTCAGGAGAGATTCAAGCGGCCGTCTATGTCGCCGGTCGCCCTGTGCGCGCGATGACGGAATTCCAGGGCGATGGGCGCTTCCATCTGTTGCCGATCCCGTTCGAGGGGGAGATCGCCGAAACCTATTTTCCGGCGCGCCTGACGAATACTGACTATCCGCGATTGATCGATGCGGAAAGACCGGTCGAGACGCTCGCGGTCGGCAGCCTGCTCGCGGTCTTCAACTGGCCGGAAAACTCGGATCGCTACAACCGCGTGAAGCGGTTCGTGAACGCCTTCTTCTCGAAGTTCGATGAATTTCTGCAGCCGGGACGTCATCCCAAGTGGAAGGAAGTCAACCTCGCCGCCGAAGTTCCGGGGTGGGAGCGGATCAAACCGGCACAGGAGTGGCTGGACCGGACTGCCTCGGCGAAGGGGCCGACAGATCAGTTCCGCGGCTTCGAGGCCTTCCTGAACGACAAAGGGGCCCCGGCCTCCGCGGCGCAGCGGGAACACCTTTTCCAGGAGTTCCTCGCCTGGCAGAACGATCGACAGAGAGCAGCCCGCCGCGCGACCCGGCAGGATTGATCCACTGCAGGAGGGGAACCCCCGCCGAGGAGGTCCGACATGAAACGATGCGACGACCCGATTTTCTCGTCCGTAGCTGCCGCCAAGCGCGCGTCACCGCATCATCTGCCGCCGGGTTCCGCCCGTACGATCGCAGCAGAAATACTGCTGGTATCCCTCTTGGCCATCCCCCTGTCCGCAAGGGCGAATGACCTGCCATCATCGACTGCCGCCAACGCCGCGATGCCAGCGCAAGGGATCGACCTGGATCGGGAACAGAATGCCCGACCGATAGTCCAGCCCTTCATCCCGGCGGAGGACATCACGAGATTGCTGCCGCTTATCGTGACCTTGCCCGAGCACAAGAAAATGGCTGCCAATCTCGAGAGGCTCATCCGGCAGAACGATCTCGACCTGGCAGAGCGCCAGCTCCGCGAGGCCATGGAGGCGGGCGCGCTGGCCTCCATTCTTATCGACTGGCTGCGTCATCCGGACTTCCCGAAGGCCCTGCAGGCCCTCGACCTGCCGGAAACCGTCGATGACGGCGCGGCCCGTTCTTCACGACAGGCCAGCCTCCAGCAGAACGTGGGCGATGCGGTCGTGGCAGCGCCCAGAGTGACCGAGCTTGCGCAGGCGCTTGATCGGGAGCGCGAGCGCGCGGACGTGGCCGCCCGGAACCTCGCTGCGGTGACCGAGGAGTTCAATGCACTCAAAGCCGTCCATGCGAAGACTGCCTCCGCCACAGGAAATGCGGCTGACTTGCAGACGGCTCTGGAGCAGCAGCGGGTGCGCGCCGAGGCTGCGGTTCAGGAGCTCGTCGGCACCACGGAGAAGATGCATGCCCTCGAGGAGGCGCAGAGCCAGAAGGCCTCATCCTCTGCTGAACTCGTGGCGCGCCTGAGAGAGGAGGCGCAGCAGGAACGGCAACGGGCCGATGCCGCTGTGCATCAGCTGGCAGACGTGCTGGAGGAATTCCGTGTTGTGAGAGGCATCAGGGAAACCGGATCGACGCCTTTGATACTCCGTCTCGAAAGGATCGGTGTCCGCGCTATCGTGCCGCATGAATCCGAGGATCGCGCTGCGCCCTCCCAGCCGGTCGCGGAGACGGGAACAATTTCATCTGTGGGAGCCGTAGAACCGATCGCATCGGCCGAAGTGACCCAAGCGACGCCCGTATTGTCAGCACGGGAGAAAGGTGGGACACCGCCCTCGTCGACACAGGCCCGTCCCGCGGCGCGTGGTCCGGAGACGAACGTCGCACTGCCATCCGCCTCGGCGGAGGATCGCCTGACCATGCGCGGCGATGCGCTTTTCCGGCAGGGCGATATCAGCGGCGCCCGTCTCCTGCTCGAACGGGCGCGAGAGGCAGGCAGTGCCCGCGCCACATTCATCCTCGCGGAAACGTTCGATCCTCACGTCCTGTCCGAGCGGGGCGCGGTTGGGATCCGGAGCGACGCCGCGAAGGCGAGAGACCTCTATGGCCGGGCGCTGGCCCAGGGAATCGACCAGGCCAGCGCCCGTCTCGACGCGCTGAAGTGAGGGGGCCAGCAGCAGTCCGTTGTCCAAACACCTTGACAAGGGCGTCCCTCTTTCGCGACGGGGCAAGCGGACCTGGCACTTGCCACCTGGGCCCTTGCTACCCGCGCGAAAAGGCAAGGAACCAGTTCTCCGCAAGTGACGAAGCGCTGCTCAATGGATGAGGGCAACAGAGCGATCCCAAAGGCGGATTCCACTTTTCAGGCCCAATGCTCTATGAGACACGTTCATCCCTTTGTCCCGATAGGGGCTCTCTCGCACAATTGTCGATCATGGATCTTTCAACTGCAGCGCTCCTTGCCGCCTCCGGGCTCGGAGCGGGCCTCGTCAACGCCATCGCGGGTGGAGGCACTTTCTTCACGTTCTCGGCGCTCATCGCCGCGGGACTTCCGCCGATCATGGCCAACGCCACGAGCGCCGTCGCGGTTACGCCGGCCAATTTTGCCAGCGCCTGGGCCTACCGCCGCGAGCTCGCGGCGAACCTCAAGCGATTCGCCGCTCTCGGCATCGTCAGCCTGATCGGAGGCCTGCTCGGCGCCTATATCCTGACCGCCACGGACAACGCCGCCTTTCGGCTGCTGGTGCCATGGCTCCTGCTTTTTGCCACCCTGTTGTTTGCGGCGAGTCCCCAGATCGTCTCCCTCGCGCGTTCCATCGGCCGCGCGGAGGGCAAGCATCCCTCCCGGCGCGCCTGGGCCGCAGGACTGGCATTCCAGTTCCTCGTCGCAGTCTATGGTGGCTTCTTTGGCGCCGGCATGGGCATCGTCATGCTGGCGGCGCTCGCCATCACGGAGGGGGATGATTTCCATCTCATCAACTCCGCCAAGCACCTCTGCTCCACCGTGATCCAGCTCGTGGCGGTCGTCCTGTTCATCATTGCGGGCTTGGTCAGCTGGCGCGAGACGTTCATCGTCGGTGCGGCATCCGTCATCGGAGGATATGCGGGCGTGGCATTCGGGCGGAAACTCCCGGCACCGGTGATCAGGTGGCTCGTGATTGCGGTCGGCGCCCTGCTGACGATCTACTTCTTCATCCGGTAACAGAATGACGCAAAGCGGCGCTCATCTGATCCTTCAAGTTATCGATCCGTTAAGGATAGTGTTGCGCTCCTTCGAAATGATGCGATCGAGAGCGTGATTTCCGTGCGCTTGCCCGATTCACGCCACAACCATGGCCCTCACTCGGTCGGCATGATTCTAATGTCACAAGAAAAGGGACAACGCCGTGGCAGACTCCAAAAATCTCGCAGGCCTTGACGGATCTCAATCGGTCAGCGCTCTCGGTCTACGCTGGGCCGCGCTGCGCGGCATGCTCGCCTCGCCTCTGATCACGAGCGAGGAACAGAGTTCGCTGCGGGATGAGCTTCTGCGCGAATTGCGGACCATCGAACAGGATTTCGCCACGCTGCAGTCCCGCAACCTCATGGAGGTTTCGGCGAAGATCGACGTGGCCAAGACCGCCCTTCGTGAAAGCATGGGAACGGGCAATTCCTGGATCGCGTCCCTGCTCGAGAGCGTCCAGGGCGACCTGCAGACGGCGACCGCCCGGACGCCATCGGCGACACCCAACCGTCCCGTTTCGAACCTGCCGCGCAGCTATCCACAGCGGCCGGATGCGGAAACGGCGACACCCGCTGCAGAAGCCGAATCTTCTTCGGCTGCGTGAGCATCGCCTAAGCGTGGGCTCCTATCGAAGCACATAAGGTAAGGGCGCCCATCGGGGCGCCCTTTCCACTTTGTGTCAGGCTCCTGCCGAGGCAGGAGCAGGAATTTCGACCTCGATTTCGAGGGTCGACATGTCGGACCCGCGATTCATCTTGATCTGAACACCATCGTGCTCGATCGTCACGTGACGGCGGACGACGGCGAGGATCTCTTCGCGCAGAACCGCAACGAGATCGGACTTGCCGCCGACGACGCCACGTTCGTGGGCGAGAAGGATCTGAAGTCGCTCCCGCGCCACCGGCGCGGAGGTACGGCGACTGAAGAAGCTCAACAAGTTCATGCGGCCCTCCGTCCGAACAGCTTCCCGAACAGGCCCTTCTTGTCGGTCGGGACCGTCATCTCCACCGTCTCGCCCTTCAGGCGCCGAACGGCATCAAAATAGGCTTTGCTTGGCGCGCTGGTCGGATTGTTCAAGGTGACAGGCGAACCAACGTTCGAGGCGCGCAGCACCTCTTCGCTCTCGGGAATGATCCCGATCAGCGGGATGGAGAGGATCTCGAGCACATCGTCGACCTTCAGCATCTCGCCGCGCTCGGCGCGGACGGGATCGTAACGGGTCAGGAGCAGATGCTTCTCGACGCGTTCGCCTTTCTCAGCCTTCTCGGTCTTGGAATCGAGCAGGCCGATGATGCGGTCGGAATCGCGGACGGAGGAGACTTCCGGATTGGTGACGACCACCGCGACATCCGCGTGGCGCATGGCGAGCGTTGCGCCGCGCTCGATGCCCGCCGGGCTGTCGCACACGATCCAATCGAACTTCTCGCGAAGCTCTGTCAGGACGCGGGCCACGCCCTCTTCGGTCAGCGCGTCCTTGTCCCGGGTCTGCGAAGCGGGAAGCAGCGAGAGATTCTCGATCCGCTTGTCCCGAATGAGCGCCTGGTTGAGCTTCGCATCGCCCTGCACGACGTTGATGAGGTCGAACACGACCCGCCGCTCAGCGCCCATGACCAGATCGAGATTGCGCAGGCCGACATCGAAATCGATCACGACGACCTTCTCACCGCCATGGGCCAGCGCAGCGCCCAGAGCCGCCGTGGAGGTCGTCTTGCCAACGCCGCCTTTGCCAGATGTTACGACCAAGACTTTGGCCATTGTCGTCTCTCTTTTCTGTCTGTCAGTCCAACGATTTCAGGATGATGGCATCGCCATCCAGGTTGACCTGGATCGGCTGACCGCGGAACTTCGGCCCCAGATCGTCAGCCGTCTTGTAAAGCCCATCGACGGCGATGAGCTCGGCTTCGAATTTGCGACAGAAGATGCGGGCGCGCGCATTGCCGGTGCAGCCTGCGATGGCGCGTCCGCGCAAGGCGCCGTAGATGTGGATGGAGCCGCCAGCCACGACTTCGGCACCGGAAGCGACCGAGCCGAGAATGGTTACGTCGCCATCGGTATGCAGGATCGACTGGCCTGACCGGAGCGAGCCCTCGATCAGCAGAGTCGAGTTCGCCGCGGGCTCCGGTGTCGACGTGACGCCGACCGGCAGGGCATCGAGATCGGGCACCTCGATATCTCCGGCGGAACGGCCGCCATTGACCGCCGCAGGCATGTCGGCGTCGAGAACCTGTGGGGCAGCGCCCTCCAGCCCGATGATGCGGATCTCGCGCATCTTGAGGGCCGCGAGGAGGAACTTAAGTTCGGACTTGGACGGCTTGAGCGCCGAAACATCGAGGATGATCGCCCGGTCCGCGAAGAAACCGGGGGATCCTTTAGCCACCGCGTCGAGGTCCTCGAGCCAGTCCCGCAGCGGCACGACGGGCGCGAGAACCAGGGCCAGAAACGATCTGCCACGGAAGCGAAGGGAGGGGCGGGGGCGAACGGCAATGGTCACGAAATCAGATTCCTTATATGCTCTGATTTCGTCGTTTTATGGTTAACAGCCAGTTAAAGAAGACGGTGATCTCCAACAATTTCGCGGTTTTTCAAGCGCGTCCCGTCAGCGCTCCGCCCGACTCGTCTGCGGTGCCTTGCGCGCCCGCGGCGGCAAGACCGTCACCGTGATCTTCTTCGACATGAGAACCGGCTTGAACGGCTTATGGTCTGCGTCGCCGAGCACGAGCTGCAAGGTATGACGCCCCGGCGGGAGGTCAAGGCGGGTCTCCGTCTGGCCGGCCCCGAAGTGGAGGTGTTGCCTGTCGGTCGGAAGCGGCTCGGTCGGCTCGATCGCGTCCTGCACGTCGACCAGGAGATGATGGTGGCCCATGTTGGGTGTCCTGTCGCCGGCGTGGGTCACGCCCATGTTGCGCAGGCCGAAGCGGACAGGGAACGATCCCCGGATCCGCTGCCCGTCGCGGGGGTAGATGATGTAGAGAACCGCGTCCGATGGCGCCGGGGTCGGGTCCTGGGACGGGAGCGGCGCCTGGGGAGGTGCCGGCGCCTGGGCTGGGGCCTGTGCCTGGGCGGAGGCCGCCGCTCCGGAGAGGATAGAGCCGGACAGCACGATCGCGGCGGCGAGGCGGCGCTGAAGGTCGGCAGGCATGAATCCTCTCCTTTCACAGCGAGCGCGCGACCCGCAGGCCGTGCGCGGGATAGCGGACACCGGTATCGTAGTGCATGCGACTGGCCGACCGGGCATAGCTGGCGTCATTGCGCCAGGACCCGCCGCGCAGCACGTGCTCGCGGCAATTCGGCTCCGCCCACGCGGATCCGTCCGCGGGCGCGCCGTGATAGGTGGCATGCCAGCAATCCGCAACCCATTGGGCGACGCCGCCGTTGAGATCGTTCAGCCCGAACGGGTTGGCCGACAGGCTGCCGACTTTCAGAGGTTGATGGACATCGTAAGGCTCGCCGCAGCCTTTGCAATTGGCCATCTTAGGCGCCATCTTCTCGCCCCACCAGAAGCGGCTGGCGGATCCCGCCCGCGCCGCATATTCCCACTCCGCCTCGCTCGGCAGCCTGTATGGCTGGCCCGTGGTCCTGGCGAGCCAGGCGACGTATTGCTGGGCGTCGAGCCAGCTGAGATTGCGCGCCGGGTCGGATTCGTCCCCCTGCACCACATCGGCGCACGCCTTGGCAGCGACACATTGATTCCATTCGGCGACCGTGACCGGATAGCGCCCCAGACCAAAGGCTGCGACCTGCACCAGATGGATGGGCTTTTCCGATGGATCCTCATCGCTTCCCATCCGGAAATTTCCTGCCGGCACGCGGACGAGTTCCGGGCATCCCTGGCAATCGCGGACATGAGACCCGGATTCTGCAGGCTTGATGGGTGCCGGTGGAATCACGGCGGCTGTCGGCGCCGGCTTTGGAGGAGCCGGTGGGGCCGGCGGGGCCGGGACGATCGGAATCGGCAGGACGCCGCTGGAGGGCGGAGGGACCGGTGGCATCCCGGGCAGTGATCCGGAGTTGGCAAGGTCGCTTGTCGGCTGCGTCTCCGCAGGGGGCGGCTGCAGAGCCGGAACCGATCCTGTCGCTGGCTGCTCCAGGCCTGCGGTCTGCCGCGCACCCTCGGACGGCTCGGGCCTCATCAGCGACCAGCCGACGGCCCCCAGGACCAGCAGGGTCACTACGCCCGCTCCTGCCCAGCCCCAATGGCTGCGTGCCGCCTTCGCCACCGCGGCCGGATCGGGCAGGACCCGGTAGATCCGCACAGGGTCGGTGATGTTCTTGAGTTTTTCGTCGCCAAGGGATTGGTAGCCGCAGACCAGCTTGTTCTTGATCTGCTCGTAAACGCCGCCCGAGATGAACACTCCGCCGGGATCGGCGAGATTCTCGAGCCGCGCCGCGATGTTCACCCCTTCGCCATAGATGTCGTCGGGATCCACGATCACATCACCGAGGTTGACGCCGATGCGATAGCGGATCCATTGCTCCGGCGGGAGCGAGGTGTTGCGGGCCGCCATGGATTGCTGAATCACGATGGCGCAGCGGACGGCCTCGAGGGGGCTGTCGAACATGGCCAGGAAGCCGTCGCCCGTGGTTTTGACGAGACGGCCGTAATGCTCCTGGATCGTCGGTTCGATCAGCTCGCGCCGGTGCCGCTTGAGGCGGGCAAGCGTCCCCTCCTCGTCCGATCCCATGAGGCGGCTGTACCCGGAAATGTCCGCAGCAAGAATCGCCGCGAGACGGCGCGGGCTCCCGACCACATGCGATGTGCTCTCTCCGGGCATGAGCAACTCCCGACAGCACGATCAAGGCTGAGGAGCCTACACCCTAACGTTAGGTCAGCCAACATGATCAGGCTTTCGCGGAGTGCGCCCGGACACGTTCGCGATAGGCCGTGTAGAGGCCGCTGAGCGCGATGATCCCGGCTCCGGCGATCGTGAGGGAATCAGGAATGGACCCGAACACGAGATAGCCGAGAAAGCCCGCCCACAGGAGCTGAACATAGGAGAAGGGGGCAATTGCCGAGGCGTTGGCATGGCGATACGCGAGAATGACGAGCCAGTGCCCCATGGTCGAAAGGACGCCCATGGCAAGGCCGAGACCAATCTCGGAGAGACCTGGAGCGACCCAGACGAAGGGCAGAAACAGGCTGAGAAGGATCACGCCGACCAGGGCCGAATAGGCGAGCGTCGTCACGGCCTGATCCCTGCCGCTCATCTTGCGGGTGACGACGGCGGCCGTGGCCCAGCTCGTGGCACCGAGGAGCGGGAGGATCGCGGCCGCTTCGAAGGTGCTCGTGCCGGGACGGATCACGAGGAGAACGCCGAGGAGGCCGACGCAGGCCGCGCTCCACCGGCGCCAGCCGACGACTTCTCCAAGGAAAGGAATGGAGAGAGCCATGATCAGGATCGGAGAGACGAAGTAGATCGCTGTCGCCTCGGCGACGGGAAGATAGGGAAGGCCTGCCGTGAACAACAGAGCCGATCCGACCATGCCGAGGCCGCGCAGGACCTGGAGGCTCGGGCTGTGGGAGCGCAGGGCTGTGCCGCCGCCGGTAGCGAGGAGAAAGGGGATCACCAGGAGTCCGAAGGTGACATAGCGCAGCCAGGCGACTTCCACGGCCGGAAGCCGGCCGGCAAGCTCCTTGGTGACGACGTCTGAACAGGCGAAGAAGACCGTCGAGACCACCATGAGGACGGTGCCCCGGAACTGCGATGTCGACGCGATACGGCCAGAATCCGCTTCCGCGGCGGATGCGGCCCGTCGGGCCATCGAAGGAGCAACCATGAATGTCTCGAAAATCGGTATCGTCCAGGAAGTGCTGGATGGGACGATCTATCAACCCCCTGCCATGAGCAATGGTTCGCCGCGAAAGAAAAGCGCAAAGGCGACAGGCATTCCATGCATGGGCGGAATGGATCCTGGCCCCCTTTTCGCAAAGCCTTGCTTTTTGAGCGGGGAACAGGACAGGACATAGCGCGTGGAGCAATGGAATGCATGAGCATGGCGCACAGGAAGCGCGACGGCTCGAAAGCGGGACGCCCGCCTTCAGGCGCCTGAATCTCGCCCTCTTCGCCGCCGGCTTTGCCACCTTTGCCATCCTCTATTGCGTACAGCCCCTGCTGCCCGTCTTCTCGCAGGAGTTCGGGGTCAGCGCCGCCGCCAGCAGCCTCTCCCTTTCGCTGAGCACGGGAATGCTCGCCGTCACCATGCTGGTTACCGGGTCCGTCTCCGAGGTCTGGGGCCGCAAGCCCCTGATGGTGGCATCCCTCTTCTCCTCGGCCCTTCTGACGGTACTCTCCGCGATCTCGTGGGACTGGCAGACGCTGCTCCTGACCCGCCTGCTGATCGGTGCGACCCTCAGCGGCCTCCCAGCCATCGCCATGGCCTATGTGAGCGAGGAGGTCGATGCCCGGTCGGTCGGCCTCGCCATGGGCCTGTTCATCGGCGGCAACGCCATCGGCGGCCTGGCGGGACGCATCATTACCGGAGTTCTCACCGACCTCGCATCCTGGCGGGTCGCCGTTGGCACCATCGGCCTCCTCGGCATCGCTGCCGCTTTCGCAGCATGGCGCAGCCTGCCGGAATCACGCCACTTCCAGCCACAACGTGCCAATCCCGGAGCGCTTCTGGACTCTTTCGCGACGCACCTGCGCGACCCGGGGCTCCGGGCACTGTTTGCGGAAGCCTTCCTGCTGATGGGCGGGTTCGTGACCCTGTACAATTACCTGGGCTACCGCCTGATCGCGCCGCCCTACGGCCTCAGCCATACCGCCATCGGAGCGATCTTCGTCATTTATCTCGTCGGCACCTTCAGCTCGACATTCGTGGGTGATCTTGCCGGGAGGCTCGGGCGAAGAAAAGTGCTTTGGGCCATGATCCTGATCATGCTTGGCGGCTCGGTCGTTACACTTTCCGGGTCCCTGCCTGTGATCCTGCTCGGAGTCGTCTCCGTAACCTTCGGGTTTTTCGGCGCGCATTCGATCGCGAGCAGTTGGGTCGGACAGCGAGCCCAGACGGCGAAGGCGCAGGCGTCCGCCCTCTATCTCTTTTCTTATTATCTGGGCTCGAGTGCGATCGGCACCTTGGGCGGGGTGTTCTGGTCGTCCTGTGGCTGGCCGGGCGTCACAGGGCTCGTATCGGCCCTGCTGCTGATGGCGCTGGCCATCGCCTTGTGGCTTATAAGGCTGCCTTCCCAGCTGCGGCGGGCCCCAGAGGATAAATAACATTTATTGTCTGTTTATAATTTCTGGATTTGCATCTTGAATGTAAATTAAGCAGAGCTCATGTTTGACGATGTGAATTCGTAGGCCACTTGGCCCGAACCGGAAAGGCACGGCCGCCATTCCGAGACCAGGATGTCCAACATGTCAGGATCCGCCGTCGCTTCGGCGCCCCCTCGGCCTGTCCGTGCGGGATCTGGAGCCAATCCCCAGGCTTCGCTTGCCGCCGGCATCGGCATCGCCGCCGGTGCCGTTCTGATCGGTGCCGTCGTCCATCCGCGCCAGGCCCTTCTCTATGTTCTCGGCGCGGCGATGGGTCTGGCGCTCTATCACGCCGCTTTCGGCTTCACTTCGGCCTGGCGGGTCTTCATCTCGGACCGGCGGGGCAAAGGCCTGCGCGCCCAGATGGTCATGCTCGCCGTCGCGTCGATTCTGTTCTTCCCGGTACTCGCCTCGGGATCCCTGTTCGGTCAGCCGGTCTCTGGCCTCGTTTCCCCTGCCGGGATCTCGGTCGTGTTCGGCGCCTTCATCTTCGGCATCGGCATGCAGCTCGGTGGCGGCTGCGCCTCGGGTACGCTCTATACGGTGGGCGGCGGTTCGACCCGCATGCTGATCACCCTGGCGGCTTTCATCGCCGGCTCGGCCATCGGTGCGGCCCACCTCCATTGGTGGGCGGCCCTGCCGAGCCTTCCCAAGGTTTCGATCATCGAGCTCTGGGGGCCCTGGATCTCGCTTGCGGTGCAACTGGCGGTCCTCGGTGCCATTGCAGCAGTGACGATGATCTTCGAGCGTCGCCGTCACGGCCGCCTCGACGTGGCGGCCTCGCCGCCGCGCACGGGCCTTGCCCGTGTCCTGCGCGGCCCCTGGCCGCTGGTGGCCGGCGCCGTGGCCCTGGCGCTCCTGAACTTCGCGACCCTCGCACTGGCCGGACGCCCCTGGGGCATCACATCGGCCTTCGCTCTCTGGGGCTCGAAGATCGCCGAAGCGATCGGATTCGACGTGGTGAGCTGGCCCTATTGGTCGTCGCCCGCCCGCCAAGCCGAGCTTCACGGCAGCATTTTCAACGACGTCACGTCGGTCATGGATATCGGCATCGTGCTGGGCGCCCTCCTGGCGGCCGCCCTCGCCGGCCGTTTCGCTCCCGTCTGGCGCATCCCCCTGCGCTCCGCGATCGCCGCCATTGTGGGCGGGTTGCTCCTGGGCTATGGCGCGCGCCTCGCCTATGGCTGCAACATCGGCGCCTATTTCTCCGGCATCGCTTCCGGCTCCCTGCATGGCTGGGTGTGGCTCGTGGCGGCCTTCGCCGGCAATGTCCTGGGCACAAGGCTGCGCCCGATTTTCGCCCTCGAAGTCGAACGGACACCAAGGATCACCGGCTGCTGACCCTCCGGGAGGCGCCAGACAACGTCAGCGCCCCCTCCTCCGGAAACACCTGTCCGTAGGGAACCTCGGCCGCTCCAAACCGCTTTCTCTCCCGCAATGGAAGGTGAGAAGCGTGAAAACCATCGCGGCGACCGGCACACATCTCTTGAGAACGACGGCCCTGCTTGTCGCCGTGCTCGCCATCGGCCCCGCCGCGCAAGCCCAGGCAAACCGGCCTTGGGTCGATCCTCCCGCTGATCTGGGAGCATCTTCTCCACCCCAGGCGCAGCCTGCACCCGCCGAACCTGCCCCCCCTCCGCCACCGGTTACCCCGGCGCCTTCCGATACGGCAGGATCGAACCCACCGCCGCCCGCGGAGGTCGGTCCTCCCGAGCGGAGCGCTCCAGCGGTGGCAAAGGGGGACCCGCACCCTGAGCGCACCGAAGCCGCGCGAAATCTGACGATCCGCTATCTCCGGTCCTGGTCGGCCGCGACGGACGACACGCTCGATGCCACGGCGGAATTCTATGCCCCGCGCGTGCTCTTCCACGGCAGGCTGGTCAGCCTGCGCAACCTCATGCGCGAGAAGCGGCGCTTCATTCGCCGTTGGCCCGAGCGTCAGTACCGCCCCCTCGAAGATACCATTCAGGTCGCCTGCGAAGCGCAGGGCAACGATTGCACCGTGCAGGCGATTTTCGAATTCAGCGCAGCCAATCCGCGGCGGGGTCGACAGACGCAGGGCACCGGAGCCCTTCAACTCGTAGTGAGCGTCGTCGACAACCAGCCCATCATCTCGGCCGAGGGCAGTCTCGTGCTGGACCAGGGCGCCGACGACCAGATCATGACGCCGGAGGATTCGGACGATGACTGAGTTCGATGGTCACGACCAGGCAAGCATGGCCGATGGTCTGCAGGCCATGCGCGAACGGGTGCGCGCCGTCATCCGCCATGAGATCGATCTGTTTCATCCGACCGATGAGGCCCGCCAGCCCCTGGAGCTGATCGTCGAAAGTTCGTTGCGGTACTCAGAGAGAGACGGCGTGCTGACGGTCGTCGCCTTGGACGAGACCGGAACCCCTCGCCCTGACGGCGAGGAGAATGCCGAAACTGTCGTGCGCTCGGTTCTGGAGGACATTCGTCGGACAAGACCCGCGCTATTCAAAGCCGCGACGGACGAGCCATCCGACGCCGAGAGCGTGCCTGCGAGTCACGACGCGGATGCTCCGGATCGGGATTGGCTCGACGTCGGTTCGTCGTCGCCAATCTCCGGGGCGCGACAGGCGAGGAGCTCGTCTCCTCTGCCCGCGACCTGGCGTTCAATCAATGCCTGGTTCCACCGGCAGGCGCCCCGCTGGAGAAGCGCCGCCGCTCGTCAGGGTGAAAAACTCAGCGCCCTCGGCGGACACGTACCAGTCTTGCTTCGCCGGGCACGCGAGACCGTGCAGGCATCTGCCGATCCTGCGCGCAAAGACCGCTTTTGGCACAGAAGGCCGCTCGTTCTCGGCGGGCTCGCAGCGTTCCTCGCCCTCGGGACCTTCACCCTGGTTCGAATGGGCGGCGACTCCCGGGATCCCGCAGAGACGGGAGCGGTCACCCCATCGACGGGGCTGGAGGCAGGCTCCCTCCGTGGGGTGCCTGAGGTGATCGACACCTCCACCTTGTCTCTCGATGGTCGCGTCCTTCGCCTCTTCGGCGTGGAATGGGCGCCCGGTGGCGGCAAGCCGGACGATCTCGTCCGCTACCTGTCAGGACGGGAGGTGGCCTGCGAAGAGGTCGCCTCCACCAACACCTATCGCTGTCAGATCGATGGGAAGGATCTGTCCACGGTCGTTCTTTACAACGGCGGCGGCCGCGCGACCGCTCAGGCCACGGAAGAGATGAAAGCTGCGGCCGGGCACGCCCGCCAGGCCCGAATCGGCGTCTGGAGCCGTTAGGCATCGGATCGCCTGTCGCGGAAAACTCAGGTCCCTGTGCGTGGACGGACCCCGGTTCCGATCAGTGCCCTGGGATCGCGACCAAGCGGGGCCCGTCAGGCGAGCATCCCCTCCTGAAGGAAAGGATTGGTCGTCCGCTCGTGACCGATCGTGCTCGTCGGGCCATGGCCGCAGATGAAGGTGACATCGTCTCCGAGCGGCAGAAGCTTCGTCTTGATGGAGTCGATCAGGGCAGCCCCATTGCCGCCGGGCAGGTCCGTTCGACCCACGGAACCGTTGAACAGCACATCGCCCACCAGAGCGAAGCGCTCCTTGCGTGCGAACAGCACGACGCTGCCGGGCGAGTGGCCGGGGCAGTGGAAGATCTCGAGGGGGAGGTCGCCGACGACGACCGTGTCGCCTTCGTTCAGCCATCGGTCAGGCGTGACCGCGCGCACCCCGTCAAGCCCATACATCCGTGCCTGTTCCGGCAGACCCACCAGCAGCGGCCGGTCTGCTTCGTGCGGTCCCTCGATGGGAACACCGAGTTCCTCCCTCAGTTCGGCCGCGCCTCCGGCATGATCGATATGGCCATGGGTGAGGATGATCTTCTCGACTCTGACGCCGCTCTGAGCGATGGCTGCACGGATGCGGTCGAGATCGCCGCCTGGGTCGATCACGGCGCCAATCTTGGTGCTGTCGTTCCACAGCAATGTACAGTTCTGCTCGAACGGCGTGACGGGAATGATGGCGGCGCGGACATCTGACACGTTGAAGACCTTGAATAGCGACGTGATAGGAGCAATCGAACCGAGATAGGGAATCCGGGGCCACCTTGGGAACCCCCGCGGGTACCGGATCCCTTCTCTTGACCTCGTGCCCTCCCGGTTCACATAGTCACCCGCAACATCAGAAGGAAGAGATCGGCATGGAAACCAGAGCAGCCGTGGCATGGGAGGCTGGCAAGCCTCTCACCATCGAGTCCGTTCGCATCGAAGGCCCCCGGGCGGGCGAAGTCCTCGTGGAGGTCATGGCAACGGGAATCTGCCATACGGATGCCTACACGCTCTCGGGTCTCGATTCCGAAGGCAAGTTCCCGGCGATCCTCGGTCATGAGGGCGCGGGCATCGTGCGCGAGGTCGGCGCCGGCGTGACCACCGTCAAGCCCGGTGACCACGTCATTCCGCTCTACACGCCCGAATGCCGCCAGTGCAAATCCTGCCTGTCCCGCCGCACCAACCTGTGCACGGCGATCCGCTCCACGCAAGGACAGGGCCTGATGCCCGACGGCACGTCGCGCTTTCGCTGTGACGGCGACACGGTCTTCCACTACATGGGCTGCTCGACCTTCGCCAACTTCACCGTATTGCCGGAGATCGCTCTCGCCAAGGTGCGCGAGGACGCACCTTTCGACAAGATCTGCTACATCGGCTGCGGCGTCACCACAGGCATCGGCGCGGTGATCTACACCGCCAAGGTGTGGCCTGGGGCGAATGTCGTCGTGTTCGGTCTCGGCGGCATCGGGCTGAACGTGATTCAGGGCGCGCGCATGGTCGGGGCAGACAAGATCATCGGAGTCGACATCAACCCGGCCAAGCGCGCCATGGCCGAGAAGTTCGGCATGACCGACTTCATCAACCGGAACGAGGTCGGCAACGACAAGGTCGTGCAGGCGATCATCGATCTTACCGGCGGCGGCGCGGACTTCTCCTTCGATGCTACCGGCAATGTGAATGTGATGCGACAGGCGCTGGAATGCTGCCACCGCGGCTGGGGCGAGAGCATCATCATCGGCGTTGCGGAAGCGGGAAAGGAGATTTCCACCCGTCCGTTCCAGCTCGTGACCGGACGTGTCTGGCGTGGCACGGCGTTCGGCGGCGCGCGGGGCCGCACGGACGTGCCGAAGATCGTCGACTGGTACATGGAGGGCAAGATCAACATCGACGACCTGATTACCCACACCATGCCGTTGGACGAGATCAACACTGCCTTCGATCTGATGCACGAGGGCAAGTCGATCCGCTCCGTCGTCATCTATTGAGTGGGGATCGCCGTGGCGCTCGAGGTCCTTTCGCAGTCGCGCTGCTTCGGCGGCACGCAGTTCGTCTTTCGCCATGTCTCTGCTGAGACCGGCACGCCCATGCGTTTCGCCGCTTACCTGCCGCCACAGGCGGCCGCAGGACCGGTACCGACGGTCTGGTTTCTGTCGGGCCTGACCTGCACGGAGGAGAATTTCACCGTGAAGGCAGGCGCCCAGCGCATCGCATCCGAACTCGGTCTCCTGCTGATCGCGCCGGATACGAGCCCGCGGGGAGAGGGCGTGCCGGACGATCCGGAGGGCGCCTATGACGTCGGGCTCGGAGCCGGGTTCTACGTCGACGCCACGCAGGAACCATGGCGAAAGACCTACCGCATGCGCACCTATCTCGAGCGCGAGCTTCCTGCACTCATCGGCGCGGAACTCCCCGCCGACATGACGCGCCAGGGCATCATGGGACATTCGATGGGCGGGCATGGGGCGCTGACCATCGCTTTGCGCAATCCCGGGCGCTTCGCGGCCGTCTCGGCCTTCGCGCCAATCGCCTCGCCCATGAACTGCCCCTGGGGCGAGAAGGCTCTGACGGCCTATCTCGGTCCCGACCGGGCTGGCTGGCGCGAGTACGATTCGTGTGCCCTGATCGAAAGCGGTGCGCGGGTGCCTGATCTCCTCGTCGATCAGGGGACCGCAGACGGCTTCGTGGAAAGCCAGCTCAAGCCGCAACTCCTCGAAGAGGCATGCGCCAGGGCCGGGCAACCGCTCACCCTGCGCCTCCGGGAAGGCTACGACCATTCCTATTTCTTCATCACCAGCTTCATCGAGGATCACCTGCGCTGGCATGCCGAGCGGCTTCGAACGGCCAAGCTTTCCCGGATCTGATTTGATTCCCATCGGGTGTTCTGGCGCACTGCTTGCGAGGTAACGCAAAGGAATATCGATCTTTGGAACGATAGAGCATAGCTCTCGAAGATCATTTGAGCTATGAGAGCGCTCTTCATCCGAATCTTTCAGCCAAAGCCGCCCCCATGGATCAAAGTCACCAATCTCCCGCCAGTCCCAATGCCGACAAGCTGGTCGGCAAGGCCGTCAGCATGACTCAGGCGGCGTTGGCCTCCGATGCCGGCAAGGCCGTGCGGGTGGCCCTCACGAAGGGCCAGGAGGGATTGATCCAGCATCTCTCCGACGCGGCCCAGAAGAACGCTCCCGATCCGATTACCCAGGCGCGCCTGCTCCTCGCCGAGCAGAGCCAGAATTTCGACGTGATGCGTGGCGCCATCAGCCAGATCGGACAATCGCTTGCCCATCTGAACGACACGACGCCGGATCAGCAGGCACGGCAGCCGCACACGATGACGCTTCTCAACGCCCAGGCGGAGGCCATCCAGGGACTGACATTGCTGGTCCTGAAAGGGCAGCAGGTCCAGGCCGAATTGATCAACGCCGTCGATGCGCAGTCCCGCCAGAGCACGAATACGGGGATGCCGAAATGGATCTACTACATCATGGGTGCCATGATGGTCTGGAGTTTCCTCGGCATGATCTTCTAGAAGACGATACGCCGTTATTTGGGACGAACGACCATAGACTTGGCGCGAGTTTGCGTCATTTTGGATCCTCCAGTAAATTTCATGGATGAGCGGGGCTGATTCATGTTTGATGCCAAGAAACTTCTCGACGCACTGGGAACGCCTGCTGCCGGCGGGCAGGCGCCTGCCGCACCCGCGCCCAGCAAGCCGCCGGAGGTGCCCAAGCCGGCTGCCGCCAGCCCGCTCGGTGCCGGCTCCCTTCTCAGCGACCTGATCGACCTGGCGAACCGGCCCTCCCCGCCGCCTCCGGCGCAGGCCGCGGGAAGCGACGCGGCCGCGCCGAAGCCCGAAAAGCCCGCATCGCCTCCGCCGCCAGCGGATCTCACCGACCTGCTGCTTCGCCGTGCCCAGGATTATCTCAAGACCCCGCAAGGCAACGCTGCCGTGCACGCCGTCATGCTCGGCGTGACCAAGGCCGTCGTAAATTCGGAAACGGGCCGCAAGCTTACGGAGAAGGCGAAGAACAAGGGAGCAGCCCTGTTCGGTCGCTTTCTCAACAAAGGCGGCGAGCCTGGCCCACTGATCGATGCCGAGCCGATCCCAGCTTCCGCACCACCGGCCGCTCTGCCCGCGCCGACCAGCGCCGAGGGCGACAACACCGCGTTGCTGGTTCTGCGCGCGATGATCGCCGCGGCGGCAGCCGATGGCCGGATCGACGAGGGTGAGCGGACACGCATCCTCGGGACGCTCAAGAATGCGGGAATCGATGGCGAGGGCGTCCATCTCATCGAGGCGGAACTGTCGCGGCCTGCCAGCGCGGCCGAGCTTGCTGCCTCCGTGAAGACGCCGGAAGCCGCCATCCAGGTTTACACGGCAGCCCGGCGCATCATCACTCCGAATACGGTGGAGGAGCGGGTCTTTCTGGCTCATCTGTCGGGTGCGCTTGGTCTCGACCCGCGCATCGTTGCGCAGATCGACGCGGCTGCATCGGGCGTCGTCGACAACTAGACCGAGCGCCGCAGCGCCGCCTCAGTCAAAGAGATCCGGGTGGCGCAGGGCCAGCGCTTGGGCGAGGACGAGGGTCTTCAGATCCGAGAGGGCATTGCGCTCCAGCATTGACTTGAGATCGGCAACAGCGATTTCGCGGACATCGAGGTGCTCCTGCTCCTCCGCGAGCCCGCCGCCCCCGCTTGTCCTGTCGGCGAGGGAATAGGGCGCGAGGAAGAGGTGGATGCGCTCGGTTGAATATCCTGGCGAGGCCCAGGCCGCGCCGAGCGGTTCGAGCGCGTTCAACTGAAGTCCCGCCTCCTCCATGGCCTCGCGCCGGATGCTGGCCTCCGGCATCTCGCCCGGATCGATGATACCGGCAATCGCCTCCAGGAGTTCAGGAGGCGCGCCGACCTGCAGGGCGGGAGCCCTGAACTGACGAACGAGAATTACCGTTTGCCGCGCCTCGTCATAGGGGAGCACAGCGGCGGCAGGCGGGCTCACCAGCACTTCACGCGTCATTTCCTCCCCATCGGGCCGCATGATCGTGAGTCTGATCAAGCTCCGCCGCCCTTCGTGGAGGACTTGTCTCCGCGTGATCCTGTACTGCGTCATGACCTGCCTGCCTCCCGGGGCATTGTTCACGGCCGAGGCTGCTCCGTACCGTTCAGGGAGCCAAGCTTTTCCGCGCCTTGCCGTTCCGCGCAGGAGCCCGAATTTCGCTTTCTGCGTTATCGGATTGGGGTGGTGCCCGGAGACATGCAGGGGACGATCTGGTCGAAGCCATCCGGAAGAAGATCGACGACGCGGATCTTGCCGAAACGGATGTCAATCACCTGACGCTTGCCGAGTTCTACCGTCTCAAAAAAGACAGTATCGGGCCGCTGCGAAGCTGGATGGACCGGAATTGGACTCTTTCGGAAGAAGCGTTGCGAACGTCCAAGGTGCATGCGCTCATCTGCGAGCTCGATTTCCCGATCATCTACACCACGAATTTCGACCGCAACCTAGAAACCGCATTCGCACTGCACGGCAAGCCGTACGTGAAGATCGTCAATGCCAAGGACATTGCGTGCATTCGCGACGGAGTTCCCCAGATCGTCAGGCATCACGGCGATTTCGACGACGATGAATCCATTGTCATTGCAGAGACCGCCTATCTCGACCGACTGTCCTTCGAATCGCCCCTCGACATCAAGTTCCGCGCCGACGCGCGGGGCAGGACCATCCTGTTCGTCGGATACAGCCTGTCGGATCTGAACATCCGGTTCCTCCTGCATCGCCTTTGGAAAACGTGGAATGCATCAGGTTTCGAGAAAGACCGGCCGCCTTCGTACGTCTTCATGCTTCGCCCCAACCCCGTCGCGGAAGCCGTGCTGGAGCAATGGGGATTGCGCGTGCTAACCGAACCCGAGTGCGCGCCGGAGAAGGCCCTCGAGACATTTCTTGCCAAGCTGAGCAGCAGAGTCGCTTTCGGCACGGACAGGAGCGCAGAATGATGCATGTCGGTCTAGATTGACGGCAAGCATGATCATGCAGAAGTGAAGGACTGCAAGCTGGAATTTCGCACGATTCAGACGATAAGAGTCTGACAAGGATTGTTCGCGTAGCAGCATCGCGGCGACGATCGCCGCGATTCGGTCGAACCTCGGTGCCACCTTGGCGTTTTCAATAGGAGACATGGGAAGTGCAGCCGATGAAGGACGTGGGACGCAATGGGACGATCGATCTTTGGCGAGGGCTCGTCCTCGTCATCATCTTCGTCAACCATATCCCGGGCAACGTCATCGAGCATTTCACGCCGCGCAGCTTCGGATTTTCCGATTCCGCCGAGGCTTTCATCTTCATCTCGGGGCTCTCGGTCGCACTGGTGTACTATCCCAGGCTCCCGCAGGGCGACGCCCTTGGGGTCGTGCGCCGTTGCCTGCGACGTTCGTTCGATCTCTACCGCATTCATCTCCTTCTCACGGCGGGCGCCATCGCCCTTTTCTCCATCGGCTATGAGCTCAGCGACGACATCGGCCTGATCGAAGCCGATGGGCGCAGTGCCGTGTTCGGGAACACCACGAAGGGTGTCACCGGCATCCTGGTTCTCGGTCACCAGCTCGGCTATTTCAACATCCTGCCGCTTTATATCGCGCTGATGCTCTGGGCCCCGGCGGCGCTGATCCTGGCACGGATCCATGTGCTCCTCGCCCTTATCGTCTCTTTCGGCATCTATGCGCTGGCTCGCGACGGCCTGCTTGCGCTCCCCAGCTGGCCCGAACCGGGGACCTGGTTCTTCAATCCCTTCGCGTGGCAGCTCCTGTTCACCCTGGGCATCGTCGCGGGCATCGTCTTTTCCGCTCGCCCCCTTCCGCGCACGCAGACCTGTCTGACCTGCGCCGTCGTCATCCTCGCGAGCTCACTTTTCGTCCTGACGGATGTGTTCGGTCTCGCACCGGGACTGCGCGACGCGGCCTTCACGCAGCTCGACCTGCCGAAATACGATCTCGGGCTCGGCCGTCTGGTGCACTTCGTCGCCCTCGCCTATGTCCTCGTCCAGTGGCGCATCGGCGAAAAGCTTGAGCGCACGATCATCGGCCCCGACCTTCGGCGGCTTGGCCGCAACGGCCTGGTGATCTTCGCCGTCGGATCGCTGCTGAGCGCTCTCGGGCAGGTCATCATGACGCTTGCCGCCGTCAAATCCTCTGCTAGTCCGCACATGATCGGTATGATATTCACCATCGCCGGGGTCATTGGTCTCCTGGCACTGGCGCGATATCTGGAATGGAACAAATTCAACGCGGGCGGCCCGCAAAACGGCCGGACACGAAGTCTCTCCCTGTCGCCCGCTTCGCCGGGGCGCTTTTCTCCCTGAGCCTGGCTTTTCTGGCGATGTCGGTTCCAGCCCGCGCCGATGACGGCGCCTGCCGCGCAACCGGAGCAGTCTTCAGGCCGCAGGGCCTCCTGAGCGCGATCGCGCAGAAGCTGAACCGCCACGAACCCGTGCGCATCCTGGCGATCGGCTCCTCCTCGACGGAAGGTGTCGGAGCCTCGGCTCCGGATCGGGCCTATCCGGCCCAGCTTCAGGAGGACCTGACCAACCTCTGGCATGAGAAGGTGGCGGTCGTGAATGCCGGCATCGGCGGCGAGAAGGCGAGCCAGACCGTGCTCCGTCTGGAAGAGGCCCTCAGAACCGGCGGATATGATCTCGTCATCTGGCAGGTGGGCACCAACGATGCAGTGTCGGGCGCGGCGGAGGATAACTTCCGATCATTGCTCGAGCGCGGGATCGCGGCGGCGAAGGCCACGAAGACCGAGATGATCCTGCTCGATCAGCAGTATTTTCCGACGATCCGGGACATCGCACGGTATGAGAGATACGTGCAGGCCGTCGGCCTGATCGGCGAGGAACGGCATGTCCCGGTCTTCTCCCGATATGCGATGATGAAGGAATGGGGCAGCCGTTCCGCGGCAGAGCTGCGCTCCATGCTGTCCCCGGACAGCTTCCACATGGGTGACAAAGGCTATGATTGCCTCGCCGGCCGTGTGGCGCAGGACATCCAGTCCATCGTCCCGCGTCCCGTCGCAGGAACGGAGCGGACGATGGTCGCAGCGACGGGACGTCGTTAACGGGGTCGCAAGGCCCGGCCCTCAGATTGAGGGCTCGACCCCTGGCGGGCGAGATCGACAGGCAAACAAGGATCACCATGGCTGAAGCGTCGTCTCCCGGGAAACGCCGGCTCGCATTCGCGGATCTCCTGAAGGACGGGCGCGTCGCGCTCATGCTGCCGCTCGGATTCTCTTCGGGCCTCCCGTTTCTTTTGGTCTTCAGCACCCTCTCCGCCTGGCTGCGGGAAGCCGGGATCTCACGCACCGAAATCGGCATGCTGAGTTGGGTCGCGCTCGCGTATTCGTTCAAGTTCCTTTGGGCTCCCATCGTCGACCGCTACGATGCGCCTCTTTTCGCGCGTCTGCTCGGCAGGCGCCGGGGATGGATGGCACTGTCCCAGATCGCCACGGCTGCAGGTCTTGTCGGCATTGCCCTGGGCGACCCGCAGACGCATCTGATGCTCATCATCGCCTCCGCACTACTGGTGGCGTTCTCCTCCGCAACGCAGGATGTGGTCATCGACGGCTGGCGCATCGACGCGGCCGCGACGGAGCGCCAGGGCATGATGGCGGCAAGCCTTCAACTCGGCTATCGCCTGGCCCTGATCTGCGCCGGCGCCGGCGCGCTCTACATCGCGGAATTCGTGAATTGGCGCAGCGCCTATCTCGCCATGGCCGCCCTGATGAGCGTCGGACTCGCGGGAACGCTCCTTGCACCCCGGCTCGACGGCGGTGCGGTGCGCGAGCGCCTGCCCTTCGCCGCCGCCATTGTCGAGCCGCTGAGCGAACTTTTTCAGCGCAAGGGGCTGGTCCTCATCCCGATCCTGGCCCTGGTCGCCTGTTTCCGCCTGCCGGATTTCGTCGCTGGCGTCATGGCGAACCCGCTCTACATCGACCTCGGGTTCTCGAAAGCCGACATCGCCAATGTCTCGAAGCTCTACGGCGTCTGGATCGGCATCGCCGGTGCCTTCGCAGGCGGGTTGGCGGCGACGCGGATGGGCCTGTGGTGGACCCTGCTGATCGGCGCCTTCATCGCCGCGTCCTCGAACCTGATGTTTTCCTGGCTGGCGGTCGAGGGCGCACGGCTCGATCTGCTGATCCTCGCCATCAGCGTCGACAACTTCGCTGGTGGCTTCGCCGGCTCGGCGCTCGTCGCCTACATGTCGAGCCTCACGGCGCCGGGATTCGCGGCGACGCAATACGCGCTGCTCAGTTCGCTCTACGCCCTGCCTGGAAAACTCATCGGGGGCGCATCGGGCGCCGTAGTCGACGCCTATGGCTATCCGCTCCTTTTCTCGGCCACCTCCGCCATCGGAATCCCGCTGGTCATCCTGTGTCTTGTAGTCAGGCGGGATACGATGAGGAGAGAGGACGAGCCCGTCACCGGGCCTGCGACCGGCGCGGAATCGCGCGCCTGAACGCGGGGCCTACTGTCATTCCGGGACACATCCGAGGTGCCCTCACCCGTGGGGAGAGGGCGGCCGCATGGTCCTGCCCTCTGCCTTAAACCCAGCCGCCATCCACCAGGTAGCTCTGCGCAGTGATTGCGCCCGCGTCGTCTGAGGCGAGAAACAACGCCACCTTCGCGATATCCTCCGGCACGAGCTTGCGTTTCACGCATTGGCGCTTCAGGAGTTCCGCCTCGCCTTCCGGCGTCAGCCACAGATCGATCTGGCGCTGGGTCATGATCCATCCCGGCACGATGGAGTTGACCCGGATGTTCTTCGGTCCGAGCTCGCGCGCCAGAGCCCGGGTGAGGCCGACGACGGCCGATTTCGCCGTCTTGTAGGCCACGAAGGAATCGTTGCTGACGAGATAGCTTGTCGAGCCCATATTGATGACCGAACCACCACCCGCTTTCTCCATGTCGGGCAGCACGGCCTGCGTGGCGAAGAACTGGTGGTCGAGATTGGTGGCGAAGCGCTCACGCCAAAAGTCGGGCGTGACCTGATCGATCGTATGCCGGTCGTCCCGCGCCGCGTTGTTGACGAGGATCGTGATGGGGCCGAGCGCTTCGCCCGCGCGGCGGATCGCAGCCTGAAGGGCCGGGATGTCGCGGACGTCGGTGCGCTCGAAATGCGCCCTTTCGCCGAGGCGCTTCGCCAGCGTCAGTCCGGCCTCAGCATTATAATCGAGCACGGCGACCTTTGCTCCCTGCGCATGGAATGCCGTCGCGATGCTCTCGCCGATGCCGCTGGCGCCACCGGTAACGAGGACGGTCTTGTTTTTCAGGGTGCCATAGATGGTCTGGGTCATGAACGGAGCCTTTTCGATCAAGCATCTGCAATGGTCGGTCCGCGAAACCTCGCCGTGATTCCGGGACGGCCCGTATCAGGCTCCGCTGGCGCGGCGTGGAATGATGGAACAACCGGATCCCGGCAACGACGCCGGAATTCGTCTCAGCTTGCGCCGGGTCCCGGCGTTGCGCCGGACGGACATTTGCCGAGAATGATCATGCCGAGCACCTCGTCCTGCGTCACGTCCGCGACATTCGCGGTTCCGACGAGTTTGCCGTTCTTCATGACGCTGACGCGGTCCGCAAGACCGAACACGTCATGGATGTCGTGGCTGATGAGGAAGATGCCGATGCCCTCCTTCTTCAGTTGAAGAACGAGATCCGCGACCTGCTGCGTCTCCGCGGGCCCGAGAGCGGCCGTCGGCTCATCCATGATCAGGACCCGGGCATTGAAGTAGATCGCGCGGGCGATGGCGACCGATTGGCGCTGGCCGCCCGAGAGCGCCTTCACCGGCTCCTTGAAGCGCCGGAAATGCGGATTGAGGCGTGCCATCACCTTGCGGGTCTCGGATTCCATCGTGGCATCGTCGAGAGTGCCGTAGGAGGTCAGCACCTCGCGCCCGAGGAAGATGTTGCCGGCTGCGTCAATATTGTCCGCAAGCGCCAGGGTCTGGTAGATCGTCTCGATCCCGTAGCGCTTGGCGTCGCGGGGCGATGCGATATCCGCGTGCTCGCCATTCACGTAGATTTCGCCCGCATCGGGCCTGTAGGCGCCGGACAGGATCTTGATCAGCGTCGACTTGCCTGCGCCGTTATGGCCGAGCAAGCCGACCACTTCCCCGGGGAGCAGATCAACGGACACCCCGTCGACCGCCTTGATGCCTCCGAAAGCGATGGAGATGTCGCGCATCTCGACGAGAGGCGCTGTCCCATTTGTGTGCATGACACGCCCCCTCATTTGATGCGACGGCGATAGAGCCCGTCGACCCAGACGGCCAGCACGAGCACGGCGCCGACCACGATGTTCTGCAGGGGCGTATCGACCCCGAGCAGCACCATGCCGGATTGCAGGGATTGCATGACGAGCGCGCCCAGCAGCGCACCGGCGATGGTTCCAATTCCGCCGGCGAGCGACGTGCCGCCGATTACGGCCGAGGCAATGACGTAGAGTTCGTCGAGGGTTCCCGCCGAGTTTGTCGCCGCGTTGAGCCTGGCCGTGGAAATGCAGGCGGAGATGCCGCACAGCAAGCCCATCAGGCCGAATACCTTCATCAGGATCCAGCGCGTGTTGATTCCGGAGAGTTCCGCCGCTTCCGGATTGCCGCCGATGGCGAAGACATAGCGACCGAACCGCAAGCGTCTGGCGAGAAATGTCATGAGGAGCCCGACGACGACGGCGATCAGGACCGGCAATGCAACCCCGTGGGGGATCGACAATCCGCCTTCCGGCCAGGCGATGCCGTTGGCCTCCGCCCAGCGCCGTGCGGTTCCGACCGGCAGGGGGTAGGAATTGGCAATGGCGGCGGCGCCGAGCACCGCACCACAGGCAAGGACCGTGATGGTCGCATCGGCCCAAACCGGACGCACGGGAAAGCCGAAGCGGATGCGCCGGCGCCGGGCGAAGCCGAGGGCGACGACGATCAACCCGCCTGCGATCGACGCGAGAATCCAGGTCGCAGTGGCTCCGAGCGCCCCTTCGACACCCCCGCCCAAAGCCTTGAAGCGTGTATCCATGGGCGCGATGGTCTGGCCTGCCGTGACCCACCAGGCAGCCCCGCGCCAGACGAGCAGGCCGCCGAGCGTGACGATGAAGGAGGGAATGCCGAGATAGGCGATCAGCCAGCCCTGGAAGAGACCGATGGCGCCGCCGATGGCCACGGCGATGAGGACCGCGATCGGCGCCGTCAGCCAATGTTCGAAGCCGAGCCAGCCGGGAAGCCATTGCACCTGCACCACGCCGATGATCATTCCAACGAGGCCGAGGATGGCTCCGACCGACAGGTCGATGTTGCGCGTGACGATGATCAGCACCATCCCGGTCGACATGACGGCGATGGACGCAGTCTGGACCGACAGGTTCCAGAGGTTGCGCGGCGTGAGGAAAAGGCCGCCTGAGAGGATATCGAAACCGATCCAGATGACCGCGAGCGCGCCCAGCATGCCCAGCATGCGGACATCGATCTCGAGCTTGGACAGGATCGATCCATCCGAGGATGAACTCTGCGGCGGGGCCGTCGTGGTGGCGGGTGCGGTCATGACGTGGCTCGCTTCAGGAGAGCGTCCTTCCGGAACGGCACCGAGCGCCGGATCCGGAACCGACAGAGCTGGTGCTCATGGGTCCCGGGTCCGCCCAGGAGGTGCGTCCCGGAATGACGGAGCGTCGTCCCGAAAAGACGGGATCGCTCAGTTGCAGACCTTCACGGAGCCAGGCTTCACGCCCTGGCAGACGACATCCTTCGTCACCCATCCGGCATCGACGACGACGTTGAGGTTGTCCTTCGTGATCGCCACCGGCGTGAGGAAGATCGCTGTCATGTTCTGCTTCTTCGGACCGAGATTCCACGACATGGAACCCTTGATCTCGTTCAGCTTCTTGCCGCCGGCAAGCTGGAGGGCAATCTCCGCCGCATTGCGTCCGAGTTCACGGGCATCCTTGAACACCGACACGGTCTGTGTGCCGAGGGCGACCCGGTTCAGCGCGGCCTTGTCGGCATCCTGGCCCGAGACCGGCACGGAGCCGGCCATGCCCTGCGCGGCAAGGGCCGCGATCGCACCACCCGCCGTGCCGTCATTGGCGGCAACGACCGCATCGACCTTGTTGTTGTTCTTGGTCAGGAACTGCTCCATGTTCCGCTGCGCGTTGGCAGGGAGCCAGCCATCCGTATAGGCCTCGCCGACATTCTTGATCTTTCCGGCATCGATGGACGGCTTGAGCACCTCCATGGCGCCCTGAAACAGGAAGTTGGCATTCGGATCGGCGCCCGAACCCTTGATGAAGACATAGTTGCCCTCGGGCTTCACCTTCATCACCTCGCGGGCCTGGAGCCGGCCGACTTCCACATTGTCGAAGGTGAGATAGAAGGCCTGTGGAATTTCGATCAGGCGGTCGTAGCCGACAACCGGAATTCCCTCGGCCACCGCCTTTTCGACGGCCGGGCGAATGGCGTCGGAATCCTGCGCCAGCACGATCAGCGCCTTGGCGCCACGGGCGATCAGGCTCTCGATATCCGTCAGCTGCTTGGCGGGAGAGGATTGCGCGTCGGCGGATACATAGGTGCCGCCCGCCTTCTCGACGGCAGCCTTGATCGCCGCCTCGTCCGTCTTCCAGCGCTCCTCCTGGAAGTTCGACCAGCTGACGCCGATTACGGGCCCCTTCCCTTGCGCAAAGGCCGCATTCGCCGACAGGGCGAGAGCGGCAAGACTGAAAAGCAAATGCTTCCTGGTTAACATCGGTTTCCCTCCTGGGGCAGCGCGGTCCCCGCAGCGCCCTCTTTGTCATGGCGAGCGTCTCGCCCCGATGCGTGCCGGAGCCGGTATGTGTGCTCGTCTCGCCCTGTGTATTTTTCGAGCGTGGAAATAATTATCCTGCGCAACCTGGCTTTCAAGCGGCCAGGCTCTTAGCAATTGGTCGATGAAGCC
The DNA here is from genome assembly GCF_059888585.1 of Microvirga sp. BF8. NCBI lineage: Bacteria > Pseudomonadati > Pseudomonadota > Alphaproteobacteria > Hyphomicrobiales > Methylobacteriaceae > Microvirga > Microvirga sp. BF8. The sequence continues at coordinate 4,022,350 of NZ_CM187619.1, forward strand.
TATTTTTTGAATTGTTTTATTCAGCGCGCGAATAAATATGAGGGGATGTCGATCCCGGCCCTCACCCCCCGCGAAGCAGCCCGACGGCGCCTCCTCGATGCTCTGCGCCGGGAGGGTCCGCTGGCGCGCGTAGAGATCGGCCAGCAGCTCGGCATGAGCCCGGCCAGCGTTTCGGACCTGACAGCGAGCCTTCTCGATGAGGGAATCCTCGTTGCCGAGGAGGGCGGGGATGCCCTGCCCGGTTTGATCCGAGGCCGCCCGAAGGTGCGCCTGTTCCTTGCTGAAACCCTCGGCTCGGTGATCGGAGTCTGGACCGGCTTCAATCGCATCGAACTGCGGCTGGTCGACAGCGCCGGACGCAACCGGGCGAGCCGGCATGTGGAGCGTCCGCTGCGGACTCTCGAGGCCGAGGCCCTGCTGGACGTACTCGCGGAAACGATCACCGCCTTCGCCCACGATACGGGCGCGCCGGATGTGAAGGCCATCGGCCTCGCCTGCCAGGGCTATGTGGACACGAGGGAGGGCGTCGTGGCCTGGAGTCCGGTTCTCGGCACCCGCGACCTGCCCCTGGCGGCCGGGCTCGCCGAACGGCTCGACAAGCCGGTGCTGATCGAGAACGATGCAAGCGCCATGGCCTTCGCCATTGCCCAGCGCGATCCGGCCCTGCGCTCCGGCCGCACGGCATGCCTCATGATCGGGGACGGCGTCGGCCTCGGCTTCCTCGTCCAGGGCGAGCTATACCGCGGCGCGCGCTCGGGCGGCAGCGAGTTCGGCCATGTCCGCCTGCGCCGCGGCGGGCCGCAATGCCGCTGCGGCGGCCGCGGCTGCATCGAAGCCTTTCTGGCCGATTATGCGCTCCATCGCGATGCGCAGTTGATCGACCATCGTCCGGCGCCGTCCGTGCTCATTCCGAGCGAGGATGCCATGAGCGCCATCGTCAGCCAGGCGCGCGCCGGCGACACGGCCCTCCTCAGTCTCTTTCGCGAGGCCGGAGAGGTTCTGGGCGATGCCGCAAGCATCCTGATCCAGACTTTGGAGCCGGATCACCTCGTGATCTGCGGCCCGGGCACCCGGGCCATGGACCTGCTCGGCCCCTCTTTCGAAGCGGCGCTGGAATCGCAGACCATTCCCGCCCTGCGCGCCCTGACCACGATCCAGGTCGTGAAATCGTCGATGGATCTTCTCACCGAGGGTGTCGTCATGCAGGCGCTGCGGGAACTCGATCTCGATCTCGCCCGGTTGAAGGCCGCCTGAGAGGCATCAGGCCGCCTCTTCGATCTGGCGAAGCAGCATCATGCGCAGGTCGCCCAGGACCTCGTCCCGAATCATCAGGTCGGCCTCGCCGCTGATGGCGACCGAAACGCGCATCAGATGAAGGACGATCACGGCCATTCGTTCCGCACGATCGCGGGACAGCGGCGGATCGATGACAGTCAGCAGCGTGGCGATCTGGCCGCGCATGCGTCGCCGCCGCTCCGCCTTCTGCTCCTTGTCCCCTGCCGGCCTGTCGGACAGGATGACGAAGGAGGGGTGCGCCAGGAGGAAGCCGGACAGGTCCGCGAACAGCCGCTCGACCAGAGCGGCCGGCGTTGCCCCCCTCACCGTCGCCTCCAGGGCTCCAAGCATCTCCGACAGGGCCTCGCCATTCGCGCTCTGCAGGGAGTCGGCGAGAAGCTCCTTGGTGGGAAAGAACTGGTAGAGCGAGCCGATCGAGGCCCCCGCGCGGACGGCGATCTCGGTCATGGTCGCGGCATCGAACCCCTTTTCGGCAAAAACCTCCTCACCGGCCTTCAGAAGGGAGGCGACGCGCTCGCGCCCGCGGCGGCGCTGGGGGGCGCGCACTTCCGGATCGGTGTTTGCCCTTGCTTTTTGTGAGGACATCCTCATATATCCAAAATATGAGCCTACCCTCATGTTTCGCGACGTGCCAGGGCGGGCTCGAGACATCCCTCCTCGATACCGGAAAGTCCATCCATGCTGAAGCTCGATCCCCGCAGCACCGCCCTGATTCTCATCGACCTCCAGAACGGCACCCTCGGCCTGCCCCTGACACCGAACAGCCGGGAACAGGTCGTGGCCAACGCCGCGGCGCTTGCCACGCATCTGTCACGGGCAGGCGGTACCATCGCACTGGTGCGGGTGAGTTTTTCGGACGATTACCGGGACAGGCCACAGGGCGAGACCGACGTGCCGATGGTTCTCCCATCTGGTGGGTTGCCGGCCGACTGGAGCACCTTCGCGCCCGACATCGCCGCCCTCCAGCCCGACATTCTGATCACCAAGCGGCAATGGAGCGCCTTCTTCGGGACCGAACTCGATCTTCAGCTGCGCCGGCGCGGAATCGGAACCGTGATCGTCGGCGGCGTGATGACCAATTTCGGCGTCGAATCGACCGTCCGGGATGCGTGGCAGCTCAATTACGCGACGCTCGTCGCGCACGACGCCTCGAGCAGCCTCGGACCGGACCTCCATGACTTTGCCGTGAACAGGACGCTGCCGCGCGTGGCGCGGGTCCGCTCGACCCGGGACATCGTCGCGGCGCTGGCGGCCTGAGCCCGGTGGGTTCCCAGCGGCGGGCCGGGCGCGAAAAAAGCCGCCCCCGGCACGAAGCCGTAGCTTTCGGGTCGCGAAGCCCTTATTTCTCTGGCACGAGAGATCTTCACATTCGAGACCCAATGGCTTCCTCCCGCCCCGTCACCGCCGGCGATCACGTGTTTCTCGTCGACGGCTCGTCCTTCATCTTCCGGGCCTACTTCCAGTCCATGAACCAGGACTCGAAGTACAACAGCCGCATTTCGGATGGCATGCCGACGGGCGCCGTGCGCCTCTTCGTGTCGAAGCTCCTGCAATTCGTGCGCGACGGTGCGGCCGGCCTCATGCCGACCCACCTCGCCATCGTGCTCGACAAGTCGGAGGGATCGTTCCGCAAGGAGCTTTACGAGAACTACAAGGGCCACAGGCCGGACGCGCCGGAGGACCTGAAGGTCCAGATGCCCCTGATGCGCGAGGCCATCCGCGCCTTCGGCCTTGAGCCTATCGAGCAGGCCCGCTACGAGGCGGACGATCTCATCGCTACCTACACCCAGGAAGCCAAGGCGCGGGGCGCGAACGTGCTCATCGTGTCCTCGGACAAGGACCTGATGCAGCTCGTCGGTCCCCTCGTCTGCTTCTACGATTTCGAATCGGGCTCCAAGGGCAGGCCGGGCTACCGTCCCGAGCGGAATCTCGATGAAGCCGCCGTGACCGAAAAATGGGAGGGCATCCCGCCGGAGAAGATCGGCGACGTGCTCGCCCTCATGGGCGATACCTCCGACAACGTGCCGGGTGTCCCGGGAATCGGCCTCAAGACGGCGGCGCAGCTGATCAAGGAATACGGCGATCTCGACACGCTTCTCGCCCGCGCCGGGGAAATCAAGCAGCCCAAGCGCCGGGAAACGCTGATCACCAACGCCGATGCGGCACGCCTGTCGAAGAAGCTCGTGACCCTCGATTGCGAGGCACCGCTGCCGGTGCCGCTCGATGCGGTGCGCCTGCCGGAACCGGACCCGAAGGCGCTGATCGCGTTCCTGAAGGCGATGGAATTCAGCACCCTGACCCGGCGCGTCGCCGATCTTTACGACGTGGACCCCACCCAGATCGAACCGGATCCGCGGCTGATGCCCGGCGGCGAGGCGATCACCTGGCAACGCTTCGGCGGTCCCATCGCCGCGGAAGAAGACGTGCCGTTCTCCAGCGGCGGAGCGATCCCGGCCGATATCGATCCCTTCGCCGGGCTCGACCTTCCGGAGACGGCCGGGCAGCGCAGGCCCGTGGAGGGTCTCGGGACCCCGTCCCAGCTTGCCGGACGGCGCGCCACGGAAGCGGCCTCGCAGGCTGTCGACGTGTCGGCCTACGAAACGGTCACGAGTGTCGAACGCCTCGCGGAATGGGTGTCGCAGGCCCGCGAACAGGGCTATCTCGCTGTCGACACGGAGACCAGCGCGCTCGACGCCAATCTCGCCGATCTCGTCGGATTCTCGATGGCGCTCGCGCCCGGCAAGGCTGCCTATGTCCCGCTTCAGCACCGCAACGATTCCGACCTTTTCGGCGGCGGTCTCGTCCCCGGGCAGATTCCCCTCGACAACGCCCTCGCCGCGATCAAGCCGCTCCTGGAGGATCCGTCCGTCCTCAAGATCGGCCAGAACCTGAAATACGACTGGGTCGTGTTCAAGCGTTACGGCATCGACCTGCGTCCTCTCGACGACACGATGCTGATCTCCTACGTGCTCGACGCGGGCAAGGGCTCGCACGGCATGGACGAGCTTTCGCGCCGCCATCTCGGACACTCTCCCATCAGCTTCTCCGATGTCGCCGGGACCGGCCGCAACAAGGTGAGCTTCGACCGGGTCGAGATCGCGAAGGCCACGGCCTATGCGGCCGAGGACGCGGACGTCACCCTGCGCCTCTGGCACATGCTGAAGCCCCGCCTCGCCGGTGAGCATCGCGCCACCGTCTACGAGACCCTGGAGCGTCCGCTGGTCGACGTGATCGCGCGCATGGAGATGCGCGGCATCGCGGTGGATCGTCAGATCCTCAGCCGCCTGTCCGGCGATTTCGCCCAGAGCCTCGCGCGGCTCGAGGACGAGATCCATGAGATCGCCGGCGAGAAGTTCGCCTTGGGATCCCCGAAGCAGATCGGCGACATTCTGTTCGGCAAGATGGGACTGCCGGGCGCGAAGAAGACCCCATCGGGCCAGTGGGCGACGCCCGCGACCCTGCTCGACGAACTGGCGCAGGCCGGCCACGTTCTGCCTGAGAAGATTCTCGAGTGGCGCCAGCTCGCCAAGCTGAAATCGACCTATACGGACACTCTGCAGCAGCACATGCATCCTGACACGAAGCGGGTGCACACGTCCTTCTCCCTCGCCGCGACGACGACGGGGCGCCTTTCCTCTTCCGAACCGAACCTGCAGAACATCCCGATCCGCACGGAAGCCGGCCGCAAGATCCGCAAGGCCTTCGTGGCGCCGGAAGGCTCCAAGATCATCTCCGCCGATTACAGCCAGATCGAGCTGCGCATCCTGGCCCACATCGCCGACATCCCGCAATTGCAGGAGGCTTTCGCCAAGGGCCAGGACATTCATGCGGCGACAGCCTCGGCCATGTTCGGCGTGCCTCTCGACCAGATGACCCCGGACCTGCGCCGCCAGGCCAAGACGATCAATTTCGGCATCATCTACGGCATTTCCGCCTTCGGCCTCGCCGTGCGCCTGGGCATTCCCAATGCGGAAGCCGCCGCGTTCATCAAGCAGTATTTCGAGCGGTTTCCCGGCATCCGCACCTATATGGACGAGATCAAGAAGGCGACGCGGGAAAAAGGCTACGTGACGACGCTGTTCGGGCGCGTCTGCCATTATCCGCAGATCAAGTCCGGCAATCCGTCCGAGCGCGCCGCCGTCGAGCGCCAGGCGATCAATGCCCCGATCCAGGGCACCGCCGCCGACATCATCCGCCGCGCCATGATCCGCATGGAGGACGCGCTCAAGGCCGAGCGCCTGTCCGCGCGCATGCTGCTGCAGGTGCATGACGAACTGGTCTTCGAAGCCCCCGACGAGGAGATCGAGGCGACGCTCCCGGTCATCTCCCGCGTGATGACGGAGGCGCCCTTCCCCGCCGTGACTTTGAAGGTGCCGCTCGCGGTGGAAGCCCGCGCCGCGCAGAACTGGGACGAGGCGCACTAGGCGCCTCGGCTTGAAGCGGACAGGAACAACGAAAAGAAAGCCAGACCTGCCGCAACGGCATGCGCTGGCCCTGGAACCAGGCATGTGCTCCCACGCACAGCCGCGCTTGCTTCCCTCGGATGCGACCGGATGTGGCACCGAGATATTTATCCCTGCAATCGCAGCGGCTTATCTGAAGAAATACCCCATAGATATTACGTAAGGTAAAGCAAATCTGTCAGGTCGACCTCCCCGAATGGAGAGTTGCTGGGCATGACGCGCGGTCATATAGCGCTTGATCGAGTTGCTTTACTCACAATGCAGCGGCCAATGCTTGATGGCTGCATGTCAATTCGGCAGGCCTGACAAGACTACGTCGACCATTTCTTAATTCATACCGCAATGCGGGCCTTTTCGCCCAACTTCAACCTCTCGACAGAACTTCGCCCGGGCGACCGGCAAACGCCGCCAACCCTTCCGCCAAGGAGACCAAGAGTATGACTTACAAGTTTTGGGGAACAGAAGATGCCGTCCGCTCCGGCGGCAGTCTCGATCGCGATGCGCTGACAATGCTGCCGAACGGCGGATATGTCGTGACTTGGCGCGAGAACGCGAAGATCGCGTTCCAGCTTTACGACGGGAACGGCGCCAAGTCGGGCACCGTCAACTTTGTCGAGTCGTCAACCCTCGCGCAGCAATTCTCCGATGTCTACGCGTATGATGCGGATGGCGGCTTCGTCATCACCTGGACGGAAAGCAACCCGGTTTCTGGTCGTACGCTGCGCAATCAGAAGTTCAACTTCGACGGATCACAGAATGGCGATGCATCAGCTTTGAATGCGATCACCGATACGGACGGGGCACAGACGAGCGCCGATACGATATCAAACTCCTGGGCGACGACCTACATCGAGAAGAACGGATCCACCAGGGCTGTTAAGTTCATTCAGAACGGAGTGTTTGTTGAGGTTGCCACTGGCTCTGGGGTTGATCTGCCGGATGTTGCCTTTCTTGGAGGGGGCAAGCATCTCGTGACCTATAAGAGCGATTCAACCAATGTCGCTTTTAAAATCATATCCGATGGTGCTGTGGGTGCTGGATTGACGATCTCCGGCACGAGGGCCGATGCAGTCGCGCTGAAGGATCCGGCGACGGGCCTCCCGAACGGCAAATTCGCCTTTATCGTTGATAAGGGCGCTTCCGGGGTCGAAGCTCATTTCTATGAAGCCAATGGCACGCCGAGCAAGGATACGCTCGGCAACGATCTCGTCACCAGCATCGGCGGGGCGAAGCCGAATTCCGACTTCGATTGCGTGAGCGCGACGGCCTTGAAGAGCGGCGGACTCGCCGTCGCCTATGTTGCGGCGGACGGCCCTGATTTCGGCGACGTCTACGTTCGCATCGTCGGGGCCGACGGCGTGGCGGGTCAGCCGCTCAAGGTCAATGCCCGCGCATCCCTCGACGGTCCGGGCTCGCAGAAGGACCCGGCCATTTCGGAAACGGCCGACGGGCGCCTGGCCGTTTCATGGCACGACCCGTCCCTTGGCAACGGCCTGATCTCCACAACCGTCCTGGACCTCCGGACGGCCAAGGTCACCGTGACCGGCACGTCGCATAGCGATATCTATGCCCCATCGGAGTTCTCTGGCGACAACCTCGATGGCAAGGATGGAATCGACACTCTGACCTTCAAAGGGGCGAGCGCGGGCGTCGCAGTCAACCTCGCCGAAGGCAAGGGTACAGCGGGCGATGCAGCCGGCGATACCTATACGAACTTCGAGAACGTCATCGGCTCGAACTTCGCCGACAACCTCGTCGGCGGCGCAGGCGTCAACGTGCTCAATGGCGGCGCAGGGAACGACTATCTCGACGGAGGCGCTGGCGCCGATGTGATGATCGGCGGGGCCGGCGGCGACACCTTTATCGTGAACGATGCCGGCGACGTGCTCCAGGAGAGTGCCGACGGGAGCATTGACACGGCTTATTCTTCCGTCAGTCACACGCTCGAAGCCTATATCGAGAACATGATTGCCACGGGCTCCGATGCGATCAGCCTCACCGGCAACGGCTGGAACAACAGCCTGGTCGGCAACAGCGCCAACAACACGCTCCTCGGCTATGGCGGAAACGACATGCTGAACGGCGGCGCGGGCGCCGACTACATGGACGGCGGCGCGGGCAACGACGTCTACTACATCGACAATGTCGGCGATGTCGTTCGCGACAGCGGCTCCGGCGATGTCGATACGGTGATCGTCAATGTCAGCTACGATCTCGGCACCCTCGTCGGGATCGAGAACATCACCGGCTCCGGCACCGCCTCGATCACCCTGAAGGGCAACGCCTACGCCAACCTCCTCGCCGGAAACGATGGCGCCAACATCATCTACGGCAATGCCGGCAGCGACTCCCTCCTCGGCTATGGCGGTAACGACCGGATCCATGGCGGGCTCGGCGCCGACAAGCTCACAGGCGGCACGGGCCGCGACATCTTCGTGTTCGATTCGAACCCGAAGACGAAAGGCAATGCCGACAAGATCCTGGACTTCGTGGTGAAGGACGATTCGATCTACCTGGAGAACAAGTACTTCAAGGTCGGCTCGAAAGGCTCCCTCACGAAGCCGGCCGCGCTTGCGAGCAAGATGTTCTACACCGGCGCCAAGGCTCACGATAAGGATGACCGGATCATCTACGACAAGAAAAAGGGCGTCCTTTATTACGACGACGACGGCATCGGCGCGCACAAAGCCGTTGCCTTCGCTACGCTGAAGAAGGGCCTCAAGATGACCTATCACGACTTCTTCGCGATCTGACCATCGGACTGGCGAAGTGCCGGACCGCAAGCAAGGAGGCGCCCGCATCGGGCGCCTTTTTGTTGCTGGCGAGACCCTTTTCCAACCCGGCCCCTGCGCCAGATGGTGGTTCGTCGAAACCCTCGGTCGATCGGGTGACGAGGGCGTGTCAGGAGCCCTTCATGTCCTACGAACTCTACTATTGGCCCAGCATCCAGGGACGCGGGGAATTCGTGCGGCTCGCGCTCGAGGATGCAGGTGCGGATTATGTCGATGTGGCACGGGAGCCGAAGGGCATGTCTGCCATGATGCGCCTGATGGAGACCTCGGACAGGCCGCCATTCGCTCCGCCCTTCCTGAAGGACGGCGATACGATAATCGGGCAGACGGCGGCGATTCTTCTCTATCTCGGCGCCCGGCACGGTCTGGCTCCCAAGGACCCGGCGGGCGGGCTGTGGACGCACCAGATCCAGCTCACCATCGCCGATTTCGTCGGGGAAGCCCATGACACGCATCACCCGGTTGCGATCAGCCTCTACTACGAGGACCAGAGGGAGGAAGCGCTCCGCCGAGCCGCCGAGTTTCGCCGGAACCGCATGCCCAAATTCCTCGGCTGGTTCGAGACCATCCTCGAGCGGAACCAGGCCGGCCACGCTCACCTCGTTGGCGCGGCGGCCACCTATGCCGACCTGTCCCTTTTCCAGGTCCTGGCAGGCCTCTCCTACGCGTTTCCCGAGGCTGCGAGGCGGGCCTTGCGCAAGACCCCGCACGTCGCGGCCCTGTGCGATGCCGTAGCGGTGAGGCCACGGATCAGGGCCTATCTCGCCAGCGAGCGGCGCATCCCCTTCAACGAGGACGGGATTTTCCGGCACTATCCCGAACTCGACGGCTAGCGCACTTACAGGAGCCGGTTCGCCGTGACCGGCGTGCGCCGCCCGAGGACACGAGCATCGGCTGGAATGTCCCTCAGGCAAACGGCAACGATGCCTTAACAGTCACATGCGCAATGTCGGGCCGCGGGCGGTCCGCGGCGCGGCGACAGCCAAGGCCATGGATGTCCGCGATGCATGCGCGGAGGATCCGATGAGCGACGAATCAGAAACCATTGCGACCCGCCTCTGGCGCGACCGGGTGAATCTGCGCGAAGCGGAGCGCGATGCCGCCCTGGTCCGGGTCCGGCAGATGGAAGCCCGTCTGGCGGACCTGACGGCCGAGAATGCCCGGCTCACTGCGGAGATTGCGCGCCTCAGGATGGCGGCTGCCTCGGAGGCCATGGCTCCCGTCTCGGAGACGGAACTCCAGATGGAGGCCCTGCGCGGCGCCCTCCTCCCCCTCATCTCGTCGCCGGATCTCTCCCGCGACGCAGCCTGAGGCGGGCGCGGACAAAAGCCTCAGGCCGCCAGGCGACCCATGGCCTCGTTGAGGCACTCGACCGCAACGTTTCTGCCGACGCGGGCGGCGAGGCTGCAGCCTTTGGGCACCTCGCGCCAGCCCATGGCCTTGTCGTCGATGGGCTCGGAGACCACGAGAAGGTTGCCGGCACTCTCGCGGAAATACAGGGTCGGCGGCTGGCCATCGCAGGACCAGCGATAAGCCCAGAGGCTGTCGCCGTCGGTCACGGCAGCCGTGAATCGCAAGGGCTCGGCGATGCCGGCCTCCTCCATCAGGCCGCGCACCTGCTTGAGGGTGCGTGCCATGGCCGCCACGGGATTGGCTTCGAGTCCGTTGGCAAGGGCGAGGAGGAAGATCGCTTCCGAATCCGTCGTGCCGTGCCGCTTGTCGTAAAGCTCGTCGGGAATGAGCGCCTCGAGGCGACGCTTGATTCGCCCGTAACCGCCGATCTGGCCATTGTGCATGAAAAGGTGACGCCCATGGGCGAAGGGATGGCAATTGGCCCGGGTTGTGGAGGTGCCGGTGGAGGCGCGCACATGAGCGAAGAAAAGCCGGGAGCGTACCTGATCGCACAGGCTCCTGAGGTTCTCATCCGACCAGGCTGGGCGAACCTCGCGATAGAGCCCCGGCTCGTCACGCTCGCCGTACCAACCGATGCCGAACCCGTCCCCGTTGGTCTCTGTCTTGGCCTCCACCGCGTGGAGCGACTGGTGGACAAGGGAATGCGCAGGCGCGCAGACAAGGTCGGTCAGGAAGATCGGCTCTCCCCGATAGGCAAGAAAGCGGCACATCTTTGTTCCCAGTCCCCGAGCGGCACCGTCTGAAACGTTGTTTTACTGTCTTTCGGACAGGGTGAACAGCCGGTTAACGGGCCGGCGGTATCCCATTCCATGCCTCGCGGGGAGTGCCGTCGCCCCTCGGTTTTGAAAACCGGTTCCCACTTTCCGCCAAATTGCTCTAAACGTCGCGGCGTCGCACAACGCAGCGGCATTTGGCCAGCCGCACTGGCGAGGGGGGATTTTTATGCTTCGTGCCTTGAGCCTGGCGCTTGCCGCAGCGCTGATCGTTTTGCCGGAGGCCGCCTTCGCGGCGGAGCTCGACGGGCGCAGCCTCGGCCCGGTCTGGGCGTTGCCTTTCGCGGGCATCCTGCTCTCGATCGCCCTCTTCCCGCTGCTGGCGGCCCACGCCTGGGAGCATCACCAGGGGAAGATCGCCACCCTGTGGGGACTTCTCGTCCTCGTTCCGATGGCTCTCGCCTATGGGCCATCGACGGCCGTCAGTGCTCTCGTCCATACGGCCTTCCTCGAATACATTCCTTTCATCCTGCTCCTGCTCGCCCTGTTCACGGTCGCGGGCGGCATCCTCATCAGGGGCAATATCCACGGCGCGCCGGCAACCAACACCGTCCTGCTCGCCATCGGCACGGTGCTGGCGAGCCTCATCGGCACCACCGGCGCGTCGATGGTGATGATCCGCCCCGTCCTGCGCGCGAACGACGACCGCGTCCATAATGCCCATGTGGTCGTGTTCTTCATCTTCCTGGTGTCGAATATCGGCGGTTCGCTGACTCCGCTGGGCGACCCGCCGCTCTTCCTCGGCTTCCTGCGCGGGGTCGACTTCTTCTGGACCACGACCCATCTCTTTCCGGAAACCGTGTTCGTCAGCGTCGTACTGCTCGCGCTCTTCTTCGTCTTCGATGCCTATCTCTATCGCAAGGAGGGGCGCGTCCGTCCCGACCCCACCCCGGACCAGCCGGTGCATATCAAGGGCGGCATCAATTTCATCCTGATTCTCGTCATCATCGGTGCCATTCTCTTCAGCGCCACCGCCGATCTCGGCCGCTTCACCCTCTTCGGCACGGAGATCGAGACCGCCAATGCGATGCGCGACGCGATCATGATCGCCGTGACCCTGGTCTCCCTCGCCCTGACCCCACAGGCGAGCCGCGAGGAGAACGGCTTTTCGTGGGGCCCGATCAAGGAAGTCGCCAAGCTCTTCGCCGGCATCTTCGTGGCGATCATCCCCGTGCTCGCCATGCTCAAGGCCGGCGCGGAAGGGCCCTTCGCACCCCTCGTCGCATTGGTCTCGAATCCGGACGGCAGCGCCAACAATGCCGCCTATTTCTGGCTCACCGGCGGCCTGTCGTCGTTCCTCGACAACGCCCCGACCTATCTCGTCTTCTTCGAGCTCGCCGGCGGCGATCCCCAGCATCTGATGACGACCGGCGCGCTGACCCTGGCCGCCATCTCGGCCGGCGCCGTGTTCATGGGCGCCAACTCCTATATCGGCAACGCTCCGAACTTCATGGTCTATGCCATCGCCCGCGAGAACGGCGTGAGCATGCCGAGCTTCTTCGGTTATCTCCTCTGGTCGGGACTGATCCTGATTCCGATCTTCATCGTCGCGACCCTGCTGTTCTTCCGGCATTAGGGGGGCCGCTCCTGTCATTCCGGGACGGCCTATGGGCCTGGCCCGGAATGATGGAGGAGATCAGTCGCCCAGCCGATCCGCCACATCTTCCGCGATCGACAGGCTCGAGGTCAGCCCGGGACTCTCGATGCCAAAGAGGTGCACGATCCCGGGCAAGCCATGCTCCGCGGGACCATCGATGATGAAATCCGCCGCCTTCTCACCGGGTCCGGTGAGTTTCGGGCGGATGCCCGCATAATCGGGCACCAGCGCGCCGTCGGGGAGGCCGGGCCAGTAGCGGCGGATGGAGGCATAGAAGCTCTCGGCGCGATGCGGATCGACTTGGTAGGCCTCACGCTCGATCCATTCCACGTCCGGACCGAAGCGCATGCGCCCGGCAAGATCCAGGGTGACATGGGTCCCCAGGCCGCCATCGACGGGGGCAGGATAGATCAGGTGCGAGAAGGCGGGCTTGCCGAGGCAGCCGAAATAATTGCCCTTGGCGAGGACCAGCGGCGGCACGCGGCTTTCCGGATAATCCTCCGTCGTGAGGGCCAGTGCCTGGGCGCCCAGGCCTGCGGCATTGATCACGGCATCGACGGGAAGGGCCGCCGGCTCCGCGCCGCCCGTATGCGCCTCCCAGCCATTCGCTGCCCGCGCGATACGCTCGACCCGGGAGTGGAAGGCGATCATGCCGCCCGCGGCTTCGAGGTCGCCCTGGAGGGCCAGCATGAGGGCATGACTGTCGACGATCCCCGTCTCGCGGGAGAGCACCGCGCCGGTGCAGGCGAGGTTTGGCTCGAGGGCCTTCGCCTCGGCAGCGCTCAGGAAGGACAATCCCTCGACACCGTTGGCGATGCCCTGCTCGTAGATGCCTTCGATCTTCGCCTGCTCGAGATCGTTCGTCGCGACGATGAGCTTGCCGCACCTGGCATGGGGAACGCCGTGGCTCTCGCAGAACGCATAGAGCATCCGCCGTCCGGCGACGCAGTGGCGGGCGCGCAAGGAGCCCGAAGGGTAATACATGCCCCCGTGGATCACCTCGCTGTTGCGGGAGGACACGCCGTTGCCGATCCCGCCCGTCTCCTCGGCGACGATCACGCTATGGCCGCGCCGGGCGAGCGCTCGGGCAACGGCGAGGCCGACAACCCCGGCACCGATGACAAGTACGTCCATTTCCGACACCTCAACGAAAAGCGGCGGCCCGAAAGCCGCCGCCTCTTCCCTTCAAAGCAGGAAAGCACCTAGGCCGCAATCGAGGTCTGCGGGGCGGCTGCCCTCACATCGGCGTCCACATGATCCTCGAAGCGCTTGAAGTTCTCGTTGAACATGTCGACGAGGCGCTTCGCGGTCTGGGCGAAAGCCGCCTTATCCGCCCAGGTCTTGACCGGGTAGAGGATGTGCGGCTCGACACCGGGCACGGAGGTGGGCACGGCGAAACCGAAATACGGGTCGCGGCGGAAATCCGCGCGAGAGAGCGAGCCATCGAGGGCGGCGGTCAGCAGGCGGCGCGTGACGCGGATCGGCATGCGCCGGCCGGTGCCGTACTTGCCGCCGGTCCAGCCGGTATTCACCAGCCAGCAATCCACGTGGTGCTTGGCGATGAGGTCCCGCAGCAGGTTGCCATACACGGACGGATGGCGCGGCATGAACGGCGCACCGAAGCAGGTGGAGAAGGTCGCCTCCGGATCCTTCACGCCCTTCTCCGTGCCCGCCACCTTCGCGGTGTACCCGGAGAGGAAGTGATACATGGCTTCAGCCGGGGTCAGCTTCGCGATGGGCGGCAATACGCCGAAGGCATCGCAGGTGAGCATCACGATGTTCTTCGGAATCCCCGCGCGGCCCGTGGGGCTGGCATTCGGAATGAAGTCGAGCGGGTAGGCGCAGCGTGTGTTCTCGGTCTTCGACGCATCGTCGAAATCGGGAATGCGGGTGATCGGATCGACAGTCACGTTCTCGAGCACCGTGCCGAAGCGCTCGGTGGTGGCGAAGATCTCGGGCTCGGCCTCGCGCGACAGGCGGATGGTCTTGGCATAGCAGCCGCCCTCGAAGTTGAAGACGCCGTTCGGACTCCAGCCATGCTCGTCGTCACCGAGCAGGATCCGGTTCGGATCGGCCGACAATGTCGTCTTTCCGGTGCCCGAGAGCCCGAAGAAGACCGCAACGTCATTCGAGTGGCCGACATTGGCCGAGCAATGCATCGGCATGACGTATTCGCCGGGCAGCACGTAGTTGAGATAGGTGAAGACAGACTTCTTCATTTCGCCCGCATAGGACGTGCCGCCGATCAGCACGATCTTGCGCGTGAAGTCGCAGGCGATCACCGTTTCCGAACGGCAGCCGTGACGGGCCGGATCCGCCTTGAAGGAGGGCAGGTCGATGATGGTGAGTTCCGGAACGTAATCCTTCAGCTCGCCCAGTTCGGGACGGATGAGCAGGTTGCGGATGAACAGGGAATGCCAGGCGTATTCCGTGAAGACCCGCGCCTTGACGCGATAGGACGGATCGGCGCCGCCGTAGAGATCCTGGGCGAACAGTTCCTTGCCCCTGGCATGGGCCAGGAAGTCCTGCAGCAGGGTCTCGAAATGCTCGGGCGTCATGGCGCCGTTGTTGTCCCACCACACGGCGTCCTCGGTTGCGGCGTCCCGGACGACGAACTTGTCCTTGGGAGAGCGGCCGGTGTGCACGCCGGTCTCGGCGAGGAGCGCCCCACCGCGGACGAGCTGGGTTTCACCCCTGGTCAGGGATTGCTCGTAAAGGGCTGGGGCCTCGAGATTCCAAAAGACCCGTTTCAGATTGCGGAAGCCGATGGCTTCAGCGCCATGCGCGCTGTTGAAGACGCCGATAGTGTCCACGAAAGACTTCTCCTGATCGCCGGCCGCGCGAAGCGGCCCGGATGCCATGCCAGATGGCGCTGTCTCTTAACGGCCCCTTGCGGTATAAGGTTTCCTTCCGCACGAGGCGGGGGGATTGTTTAAGACCTGAAGCGTCGCCGTCAACCGACGGCGTTCCATTTCATTCCATTTTTGCCATGGGGCCCACCTAATACCCGTTCATCTACGGTTGAGGTGACATCGTTAAATATCCGGAACGGCTTGCCGACCCCTGGCACTTTGCCGGGGAAACCTTACTTATGCCATCAGAAAGGCACAGTTCGGCACGTTTTCTCGCCTCAGGCGTTATTTCGGAACGCGCCGCCGCCGGTCGATTCAAGCAAGGAAGAGTTCATGCCAACGATCGCTCTCGTCGATGACGATCGCAACATCCTCACCTCGGTCTCCATCGCCCTCGAGGCGGAGGGATACCGGATCCAGACCTACACCGACGGTGCCTCGGCTCTCGACGGCCTGAAGCATGCCCCGCCGGATCTGGCGATCTTCGACATCAAGATGCCGCGCATGGACGGGATGGAGCTCCTGCGCCGGCTGCGTCAGAAATCCGATCTGCCGGTGATCTTCCTGACCTCCAAGGACGAGGAGATCGATGAGCTGTTCGGCCTCAAGATGGGCGCCGACGACTTCATCCGGAAACCCTTCTCCCAACGGCTTCTCGTCGAGCGCGTGAAGGCGGTTCTGCGCCGCTTCGCACCACGGGATCAGTCCTCCCCCCGCGAGGCGGATGCGAAGGCGCTTGAGCGCGGCCAGCTCAAGATGGATCCGGAGCGCCATGCCTGCACCTGGAAGGGCGAGCCAGTGACGCTCACCGTGACCGAATTCCTGATCCTTCAGGCACTCGCGACCCGCCCCGGCGTGGTGAAAAGCCGCAATGCGCTGATGGATGCGGCCTACGACGACCAAGTCTACGTGGATGACCGCACCATCGACAGCCACATCAAGCGCCTGCGCAAGAAGTTCAAGTCGGTTGACCCTAGCTTCGAAATGATCGAGACCCTCTACGGCGTCGGCTATCGCTTCAAGGAAGGCTGACGCCCGAAAGCCCTGAGAGAGGCATGAAGGCTGACCCGATCGACGTTGAAGCCGTGACCGACGACCCTCCTCCACCGCGCGGATTGCTTGCGCGGCTGAGGCGCCTTGGCCGCATGCTGACGCAGCGCGCCTCGTCGAGTCTGACCCGGCGCATCGTGGTGCTCAATCTCGGCGGACTCGTCGCCCTGCTCATCGGCTTCCTCTACCTCAACCAGTTCCGGCAGGGACTCATCGAGGCCCGGGTCCTCAGCCTCCTGACGCAGGGCGAGATCATCGCGGGCGCCATTGCCAGCTCGGCGACGGTGGAAACCGACACGATCACCATCGATCCCGACAAGCTCCTGCAGATGCAAGCCGGCCAGACGGAGAGGTTCAACGAGGAGAGCTTTTCGCCGCTCGAGTTCTCGATCAATCCCGAGCGGGTCGCTCCCCTCCTCCGTCGCCTGGTGACCCCGACCCGGACACGCGCCCGGATCTTCGACCGGGAGGGCGCTCTCCTGCTCGACTCGCGCAACTTCTATTCCCGTGGCGACATTCTCCGCCAGGACCTGCCCCCGGTTGCGGACGAGGATACGAGCTTCATCGAGCGGAGCTGGAACACCATCCGCAGCTTGTTCCGACGGAAGAAACGCGCGGTCTATGAGGAACCGGGACCCAGCAACGGCAAGTCCCTCCCGGAGGTGCAGCAGGCCTTCGGCGGCCAGCGGGCCTCCGAGGTTCGCACCGACGCCCGCGGCGACACGATCGTGTCCGTCGCCGTTCCGGTCCAGCGATTCCGGGCGGTCCAGGGCGTTCTGTTGCTTTCGACGCAGGGCGGGGACATCGACGCCATCATCGCTTCGGAACGCTTCGCCCTGCTCCAGGTGTTCGTGATCGCCGCGCTGGTCATGATCGTGCTCTCGCTCCTGCTCGCGGGCGCCATCGCCGGTCCCGTCCGGCGCCTGGCTGAAGCCGCCGAGCGGGTCCGATGGGGAACGAAGTCGCGCCAGGAGATCCCGGATTTCACGAACCGCTCCGACGAAATCGGCCATCTTTCCGGTGCGCTGCGCGACATGACACGGGCGCTCTACAACCGGATCGATGCCATCGAGAGCTTTGCCGCGGACGTTGCCCATGAACTGAAGAACCCCCTCACTTCCCTGCGCAGCGCCGTGGAGACGCTCCCTCTGGCCCGCAGCGAGGATTCCCAGAAACGTCTCATGTCGATCATCCAGCACGACGTGAGGCGCCTCGACCGGCTGATCAGCGATATTTCGGATGCGTCGCGCCTCGATGCCGAGCTTGCCCGTGCCGATGCCGAGCCGATCGACATGGCGCGACTTCTGGAAGCCGTGGTGTCGGTGGCGAACGAGCGCCGGCGCGAGGGTGATCCTGTCGTGCTCCTCAAGGTCGAGCCGGAAGGGCGCAAGCTCTTCACCATCTTAGGCCACGACAACCGGCTGGGCCAGGTGTTCAACAACCTGATCGACAATGCCCGCTCCTTTTCGCCCCCCGGCGGGACGGTGCGGATCTTCCTGCGCCGGCGCAAGGGCGACGTCGAGATCGTCGTGGAGGATGACGGCCCCGGCATCGAGCCTCATGCCTTCGACCGGATCTTCGAGCGCTTCTACACCGACCGGCCCGAACAGGGGTTCGGCCAGAATTCCGGGCTCGGCCTGTCCATTTCCCGGCAGATCATCGAGGCGCATCGCGGCACGATCCGGGCCGAGAATCGCCTGGGGCCGCCGGACGAGACCGGCGAGCCGCGGCGGCTCGGCGCCCGCTTCGTCATCCGCCTGCCGGCGGCCGGCCAGCAGGGGTGACCGCCATGACGGGCGACGGAACGATCCACGCCGGCTGCGCCATGATCGGCGAGGCGGGGATCCTGATCCGGGGGGCATCCGGCTCCGGCAAGTCGACCCTCGCCCGCGAGCTGGTGCGGCAGGCCCATGCGAGCGGTCTTTTCGCCTGCCTCGTCAGCGACGACCGGACCAGGCTGCAGGCGCGCAACGGCCGCCTGGTGGCGCGACCGGTCGCATCCATCGCCGGCTATCGGGAAATCAGGGGTATCGGGATCGTGCAGGGCCCGTTCGAGGGAGCCGCGGTGATCCGGCTCGTCATCGACCTTTCGGAGGAGGAGCCGCTTCGCCATCCCGAAGCCGCGGATTCCCACATTCTGCTCTGCGGCGTCTTGCTCCGTCGCATCCGCGCCCAAACTGGGGCACCCTTGCTCGACATCGCCCTGGGCAGTCTGAGCGGTGTCTACGACGCGGTGGTGACGGTGTGATGAAGTTTTTATCTTCTCTGCTCTTGCGCTTAGCTTCGCGGTGCACAAAATAGCGGCTCCGCTCAAAGGAGCGATCGGACCAGTAACATTATGATTGGCATGGTGCTCGTCACCCACGGGCAACTCGCGACAGAGTTCAAGGCTGCGCTCGAGCACGTAGTGGGGCCCCAGGAGCAGCTCGAAACGATCACGATCGGACCGGACGACGACATGGAAACGCGGCGCAAGGACATCATGGCCGCGGTCTGTCGCGTCAATTCGGGCCAGGGCGTCGTGGTCCTCACCGACATGTTCGGGGGAACGCCCTCGAATCTGGCCCTGTCGTGCATGAACGGCAGCTCGGTCGAAGTCGTCGCCGGGATCAACCTGCCGATGCTCATCAAACTGGCCAGCGTCCGCGACGAGGAATCGTTGACCGACGCCGTCTCCCATGCTCAGGAAGCGGGTCGGAAATATATCAACATTGCATCGCGTGTTCTGACCGGGAAATAGACTCACATGGACCGTTCCGTCGACGAGGATTGTGACTGCCCGCCAACCTCCGTCCCCGATGGCGCCCAGGTCCGGGAGATCCGGATCACCAACCGGCGGGGGTTGCACGCCCGCGCCTCCGCCAAGTTCGTGCAGACCGTGGAACGCTTCGGTTCCGATGTCACCGTCACCCGCTGCGGCGAGACCGTGGGCGGGCGATCGATCATGGGGCTGCTGACCCTGGCTGCGGCCCAGGGCACCACCATCACCGTCATCGCCAAGGGACAGGACGCCGATTCCTGCCTGCAGGCCATCGACGACCTCGTCTCGAACAAGTTCGGCGAGGACGAGTGACCGGGAACATATAAAGACATCTTTATATCTTGATTGCCTCGTCGACGGCTCTCTGATAGACACGGCACCAATTCATCCGGTGCAACGAAAGAGCCTGAGAGAGCCCCATGAGCCAAGCTGCCGTGACAAGCGCGAGCGCCGCGCACGATTATTTCGTCAAAGACATCAGCCTTGCCGATTTCGGCCGCAAGGAGATCTCGATCGCCGAGACCGAGATGCCCGGCCTCATGGCGGTGCGCGAGGAATACGGGCCGAAGCAGCCCCTGAAGGGCGCCCGCATCGCCGGCTCGCTGCACATGACCATCCAGACCGCGGTCCTGATCGAGACCCTGAAGGCTCTGGGCGCCGATGTCCGCTGGGTCTCCTGCAACATCTACTCCACCCAGGACCACGCCGCCGCCGCGATCGCCGCCGCCGGAATCCCGGTCTTCGCCTATAAGGGCGAGACCCTGACGGAGTACTGGGACTTCACCGCCAAGCTGTTCGACTGGCACGGCGGCGGCGTCCCGAACATGATCCTCGACGATGGCGGCGACGCCACCATGCTCGTCCATCTCGGCCTGCGCGCCGAGCAGGGCGACGTCGCATTCCTGGACAAGCCCGGCGCCGAAGAGGAGGAGGTTCTCTTCGCCCTCATCAAGCGCCTCCTGAAGGAGAAGCCGAAGGGCTGGTTCGCCGAGGTCGCCCGGTCGATCAAGGGCGTCTCGGAGGAGACCACAACGGGCGTGCATCGCCTCTACATCATGGCGAAGGAAGGCAAGCTCCTCTTCCCGGCCATCAACGTCAACGACTCGGTCACCAAGTCGAAGTTCGACAATCTCTATGGTTGCCGCGAATCCCTGGTGGACGGCATCCGCCGCGGCACGGACGTGATGATGGCCGGCAAGGTCGCCATGGTCGCGGGCTTCGGCGACGTGGGCAAGGGCTCCGCCGCCTCGCTCCGGCAGGCCGGTTGCCGCGTCATGGTCTCCGAAGTCGATCCGATCTGCGCCCTCCAGGCCGCCATGGAAGGCTATGAGGTCACGACGATGGAGGATGCCGTTTCCCGCGCCGACATCTTCGTCACCGCCACCGGCAACAAGGACGTGATCACCCTCGACCACATGCGCGCCATGAAGGACCGGGCGATCGTCTGCAACATCGGCCACTTCGACAACGAGATTCAGGTCGCAGGCCTGAAAAACCTCAAGTGGAACAACATCAAGCCGCAGGTCGACGAGATCGAGTTCCCCGACGGGCACCGCATCATCCTGCTCTCGGAAGGCCGTCTCGTGAACCTCGGCAACGCCATGGGTCACCCCTCCTTCGTCATGTCGGCCTCGTTCACCAACCAGACGCTGGCGCAGATCGAGCTCTTCACCAACGAAGGCAAGTACGAGCGCAAGGTCTACACCCTGCCGAAGCACCTCGACGAGAAGGTCGCCTCGCTCCACCTGGAAAAGATCGGCGTGAAGCTCACCAAGCTGCGCCCGGACCAGGCCTCCTATATCGGCGTATCCGAGAAGGGCCCGTTCAAGCCGGATCACTACCGCTACTGAGCACCCTCCGAAGGGTCTTTGGACAAGCCCGGCAATGCCGGGCTTTTTCATGCCTCCTTTTCTCCGCTGCCCCTCCGATTCGGCAGGCTTGACCCTGAGCTGTGGCTCCGCTGCAATGCTCGCCGACAGATTGTCCACAGGTTCTCCAAAGGAAGCTTAAGGGGACCTTAACCCCCTTTCTGGCGGAGTCGGGGGTGGTCTAGAGTGAACGCGATTCGTCCGGTCGTGTCGGGTTTTTCGAACCGGGACGCAGTTCCGTTCATGGATAGATCGAGACCCATTCCAGCGGCGCCGAGGGCGCACCGGGAGAGGGACGGCTTTGGCCTGGCGTCAGGGCGCCAAACGAGGGAAGGACAGCACGGGATGGCCCGGCAGAGGGAGCGTCACGACGGCAGCGAGGGCAGGAAGCGACCGCGCATGCCCGCCTTCGCGCCTCTGGCGGCAGCCTTCCTGGCGGGGACATCCTGGCCCGCCCTCGGCGCCGAGCTCCCGCTTTCGCTCCCGGAGGGGGCCGCCGACATCCTGGGCTTTTTCCAGGACCTCAAGCTCGAAAGCGCTGCCTATTTCGGCCTTTTTCTCGGGCTCGTCGCGTTTTCCACCACGTCGGCGCTGATGCTCCTGCGCGAGCAGCGGCGCCATACCCGGATCGAGCGGGCCCTGCGCGCCGAGGTGGCGTCCTTACGCGGGGCCGACGACCGTGCGACTCTCCTCATGGGGTCCGAGCGTCAGCTCCTGGTGAGCTGGCAGGGCCGCGATGCCGAACCGCGGTTCGAAGGAGATCCCTCGATCATCGCCGAAGGCGCGCCCGCCCAGCGTGCTCTCGCCTTCGGCGCCTGGCTCGCCGCAGCGGACGCGGCAGCCCTCGACACGGCCCTGGAACAGCTCCGGGAGCGCGGCGAGATCTTCCGCCTCACCGCCCGCACCCTCGGACACCGCTTCATCGATGTGGAGGGACGCACCGTCGGCGGCCGTGCCATCCTGCGTCTCAGGGACGTGACCATCGACCGGGCGGAGCTGCTCACGGTACGGTCGGACCTCGCCGTGGCGCAGGACGATCTGCGGGCCATGACGACCCTGCTCGACGCCATCGTCTATCCGCTCTGGATCCGCGACGAGACGGACAGGCTCATCTGGGCCAACCAGGCCTATCTGCGCTCCATCGAAGCCGCCGACATCGCGGACGCGGCGGCCCGCTCTCTCGATCTCCTGAGTCAGCGGACGCGGGAGGAGTCGCAGCGGCGGCGCCAGAGCGGCGCGACCTTCGCGGCCCGTGTCACGGCCGTGATGGCAGGGCAGCGCTCGATCCTCGACGTCGTGGAGCATCCGACACCCAGCGGGAGCGCCGGCATCGCCATCGACGTGTCGGAACTCGAAGCCGTGCGCACCGACCTGCAACGGCAGATGGACGCCCATGTCCGCACGCTCGACCAGTTGCCCACGGCTGTGGCGATCTTCGACGGATCGCAGCAGCTCATCTTCAGCAATGCCGCCTATCAGCAGCTCTGGGGCCTCGATCCCGCGTTCCTCGCCTCCCGTCCCACCGACGGCGAAGTGCTCGATCGGCTCTATGCTGCGCGCAAGCTGCCGGAGCATGCGGATTTCCGCGCCTGGAAGACCGAAATCCTTGCCAGCTACCGTGCCGTCGATTCGCACGAGACCTGGTGGCACCTGCCCGACCGGCGCACCGTGCGCGTCGTGATGAATCCCAATCCGCAGGGCGGCGTGACCTATCTCTTCGACGACGTCAGCGAGCATATCCAGCTCGAGTCGCAGGTGACGGCGCTGACAAGGGTCCAAAGCGAAACCCTCGACACGTTGAAGGAAGGTGTCGCGGTGTTCGGTTCCGACGGGCGGCTCAAGCTTTCGAACCGCGCTTTCATGGACATGTGGAATGTCCCGCCGGAGATGACGGCGGACCATCCCCATATCGATACGATCATCAAGACGTGCCGCGTCCTCGCTCCGCGGGACGAGCCCTGGGTCGACATTCGCGGCGCGGTCGCCGGCCTGCCGGACATGCGCATGGGCTTCAGCTGCCGGATCGAGCGGCGCGACGGCTCGACACTGGATTGCGGCGCGCAGCCGTTGCCGGACGGAGCCACGCTCCTGACCTTCATCGACGTCACCGCCAGCGTCAACGTGGAACGCGCGCTGACCGAGCGCAACGAAGCCCTGGAGAAAGCGTCGCGCCTGCGCGACGAATTCGTCCATCACGTCTCCTATGAGCTGCGTTCACCCCTCACCAACGTGATCGGCTTCGCACAGCTTCTCAGCGACGACGGCACGGGCGCGCTCAATCCGCGCCAGCGCGATTACACCGACCACATCATGCGGTCCTCGGCCTCGCTGCTCGCGATCCTGAACGACATCCTGGACCTTGCCTCCATCGATACCGACTCCCTCGAACTCACCCCCGAAATCGTCGACATCCGTTCCACCATCGAGGCCGCCATGCGCGGGCTTGAGGACCGGCTGGCCGAAGCGTCCCTCCAGGTGATCATCGACGCTCCCGAGGACATCGGCTCCTTCGTGGCGGACGGAAAGCGCGTCAGGCAGATCCTGTTCAATCTGCTGTCCAATGCGGTCGGCTTCTCCTCGCCGGGCCAGAGCATCACCGTCTCCGCCCGCAAGAGCGATGGCGAGGTGATCTTCCAGGTGAAGGATCAGGGCCGTGGCATCCCGCCCGAGATCAAGGCGCGGATCTTCGACCGGTTCGAGAGCCACACGCTCGGCACGCGCCATCGCGGCGTCGGTCTGGGACTGTCGATCGTGCGCTCCTTCGTAGAGTTACACGGGGGACGCATCGAACTGGCCTCGACGCTCGGAGCCGGCACGGTCGTGACCTGCATCTTCCCCAACGAGCGATATGAGTCGCCCTCCGATGGCCGTTCCGCGCATCATGCGGTCCCGTCGCTGGCTGCGGAATAGGAACAGCGATGGCGAATGGATTGGCTCTCATGACCGCGCAAGACGATTGGAACGATCCGGCCTGGATCGTCGCCCTGTCCGACGAGGAGGCCACGGAAGGTTTCGCCCGGCTTCTGATCGATGAACTGCGTCCCGGTGACCTCGTGACTCTCTCCGGTGGTCTCGGCGCCGGCAAGACGACCTTGGCGCGCGCTCTCGTGCGGGGACTGGCCGGAGACCCGCATCTCGAAGTGCCGAGTCCGACCTTCACCCTCGTTCAGTCCTATGAAGGAGCGCACCATCCCGTCGTGCATGCGGATTTTTACCGCCTCGGCGGCGGTCAGGAACTTCATGAACTCGGATGGGATGAGATGACGGAGAACGCCATCTCTCTCGTCGAATGGCCGGAGCGCGCCGACGAAGCCCTGAAGGAGGAACGTCTCGACATCCACCTTGACTTCGCCCCTGGCGGCGCAGGCGCGGGCCGGGTCGCGGTCGTGACCGGTACCGGCGGTTTCGCCGTGCGGCTCCGAAGGCTGAAAGCCTTCCATGCCCTCGTGGAGCGCAGCGGCTGGAGGGATGCGATCCGGGTGCCGATGCCGGGCGATGCTTCGGTGATCCGCTCCTACGAGCGCCTCGTGAAGCCGAACGGCGAGACCGCGCTTCTCATGATCTCGCCGCCCCGGCCCGTCGGACCGCCCGTGCGCCGCGGCAAGCCCTACACCACCATCGCGAAGCTGGCCGAGACCGTCCACGCCTTCGTCGCCCTGGACAAGGGCCTTCGGTCGCTTGGACTCAGCGCCCCCGAGATCTTTGGCGAAGACCTCGACACGGGCCTCCTGATCATCGAGGACCTCGGCAGCGAACCGGTCGTCGATGCCAACGGCCCGATCCCGGAGCGCTATGCGGAAGCGGTCCGGCTTCTCACGCGTCTCCACGGCATGGCCCTGCCCGAGGTCCTGCCGGTAACGGAGGGACTGGACTACGCGCTGCCGCACTACGATCTCGAAGCACTGCTCATCGAGGTGGAGCTCCTGCCCGACTGGTACGTGCCGCACATCATCGGCAGCCTTCTCTCGGGATCCGCGCGGGCGGAGTTCGTCAACCTCTGGACGGACACCCTGTCGGAAATTCTCGCGGGCCCGACGACCTGGACCCTTCGCGACTACCACTCGCCGAACCTCATCTGGATGCCCGAGCGCGAAGGCCTGCAGCGCGTCGGCATCATCGATTTCCAGGACGCGGTCCTGGGCTCTCCGGCCTACGATGTCGCCTCCCTGCTCCAGGATGCACGGGCAACCGTGCCGCCGGACCTCGAACTCAAGCTGATCGGCCTCTATGCCCGCGAGCGCAGGGCGAGCGATCCGTATTTCGACGTGGCGGCCTTCGCGCGCGCCTACGCGATCATGGGCGCGCAGCGCGCCACGAAGATCCTCGGCATCTTCGCGCGGCTCGACCGGCGCGATGGCAAGCCGCACTACCTCAAGCACCTGCCGCGGATCGAGGCCTATCTCGCCCGCAACCTCGCTCATCCCGCCCTGTCGCGGCTGCGTGCATGGTACGAGGCCTATCTGCCCCGCCTCATTCCGCATCTGCCCGCCGACGACTTTCCCCCAGCGCCCTGAGTTTGTCCTTGACCGACGTGTCCCACGCCCCCACCGCCGCCATCATCCTCGCCGCGGGCCTCGGCAAACGCATGCTGCCGATCACCGCGACGATGCCGAAGCCCCTGGTGAAAGTTGGCGGCAGGACCCTGATCGACTTCGCCCTCGACAGGCTCGACGAGGCCGGCATCGCCACCGTCGTCGTGAACGTCCACCACTTCGCGGACATGCTCGAAGCACACTTGCGCACACGCAAAATGCCGCACATCGTCATTTCCGACGAACGCGACGCGGTGCTCGAAACCGGTGGCGGCGTGAAGAAGGCGCTGCCTCTTCTGGGCGAACATCCCTTCATTACGTTCAATTCCGATTCCATCTGGGTCGAAGGCGCGGAACCGAATCTGTCCCGCCTCAGGAAGGCCTGGGATCCGGCAAAGATGGATGTGCTGATGCTCGTCGCCCCTTTATCCACAAGCATTGGGTATGAGGGCCGTGGCGATTTCAGCATGGATGCGGATGGCCGCCTGCAGCGTCGCAGGGGCGATGAATCGGTGCCTTTCGTCTACGCGGGCGTCGCCATCGTGAAGCCGGAACTCGTCGCCGATACGCCGGACGGGCCATTCTCGGCGAACCTTTTCTATGATCGCGCCATTGCGAGAGAGCGCCTCTACGGGTTGCGCCTCGACGGGCAATGGCTGCATGTTGGTGAGCCTCAGGCCATTGCTGAGGCGGAAGAGTGCCTTGCCGCCCATGCACGGTGAGGCGCGCGATGTCGAGTACGATCGGACATGATGGATCTACCCCGGAACGGGGCGACGATCCTTCTTCCAGGCGCGTTGCCCCGACTCGAGACACTTCCTCGCGGGTTTTCTCCATTCCGCCGGGCTGTCCCTTTCTGCCGACTCTCGTCGATGCGCTGATGAATGGGTGCCTCGTCGGTCCTTTGCCCGACGACCCCGCCGCCCTCGCCGATGTCACTCTCTACGTTCCGACACGCCGTGCGACGCGGGCACTCGTGACGCTTTTCGCCGAACGCGGCGGCGGGCGCGCGCAGCTTCTGCCGCGCATCGTGCCGCTCGGCGAAGCGGACGAGGCCGAGTTCGAACTCACCGGCCTCGAGGGCACCCCGCTCGAGGAAGCAGCATCCCTGAAGCCGCCGATCCCACCGCTCGAGCGGCGCCTGATCCTCACGCGGCTGATCCAGCGCTGGTCGGCGCAAGTGGATCGCACGCTCCTGCAACTCGGGCCGGACGTGCCCTTCCTCGTCCCTGGATCGCCCGCAGACGCGGTGAGTCTCGCGGGCGATCTCGAGACCCTGATGGATGCCTTCACGACCGAGGGCGTCGACTGGCATGCGCTCGAACTCGCCGTCGATGCCGATTATTCCGAGTATTTCAGGATCACCCGCGACTTCGTGCAGATCGTCAGCGAGAACTGGCCGAAGATCCTCGCCGAACGACAGGCGAGCGACCCGGCCGCACGCCGGGGCGCGCTGATCGAGGCGGAGGCGAGGCGTCTCCTGCGCGACCGGCCGGACGGCCCCATGATCGTTGCCGGTTCCACGGGCTCGATCCCGGCCACCGCCAATCTCATCGCTGCCATCGCCCGCCTGCCGAAAGGCGCCGTCGTCCTGCCCGGCCTCGACACGGATCTCGACCCGGAGAGCTGGGCCTCCATCGGCGATATCGCGGACAGCGACACGGATCCGGTCCACAGCCATCCCCAGGCGGCCTTGCGGCGCCTTGTGGATCGCCACCTGCGCGTGCCGCGCTCGTCGATCACCGTCCTCGGAGCGCTTCCCGCGGCCGCCAGGGCGCGCCACCGCATGCTGTCGGAGGCGCTGCGGCCGGCGGACACGACCGACCGCTGGGCGCAGATCCCGACGCAGGAGCGTCTCGCCCTTGCGGAGGAAGGCTGCGCGGACCTCACCGTCATCGAGGCCACGGACGAGCGCGAAGAGGCGGTTGCGATCGCCGTCGCGCTGCGCGAGACCCTGGCCGAGCCGGAGCGCACGGCGGCCCTCGTCACGCCGGACCGGGCGCTGGCGACCAGGGTCGCCGCGGAACTGGCGCGCTGGGGCCTTGCGGTGGAGGACTCCGCCGGCGTCCCCCTTTCGGAGACGCTGGGAGGACGCCTCGCGCGCCTTGCCGCCGATGCGGCTGCGGACAATCTGGAGCCTTTGCGGGTTCTTGCGCTCCTCGCCCATCCGCTGGTTCGCCTGGGCTGGCCCCGCGAGACGGTGGAGCATGCGGCCGGGGTTCTCGAAATCGGCGTGCTGCGCGGCCCCGCGCCGGCCCCGGGCTTCGCAGGCATGCGCCTTGCACTTGCGGAGAACCGCGCCGGGAAAGGACATCGCACACCACGGCCGCGCAGGCGCCTCAGCGACGAGGAATGGGATCTCGCGGACGCGCTTCTGCAGCGCCTGGAGATCGCCTTCGGCGACTTCACGCCCGCCTGCCGTGGCGAGGGCATTCTCGACCTGATCGCGCTGACGGAGGACCACCGGCGCGCCGTTGCCGCTCTCGCGGATCTTCCCCCCGAGGAAGCCGAGCGCGTCGAGCGCGACCCGTCGATGGAATCGCTCGAGGCGCTCTTCGACGACCTGCAATATTCCGAGATCCGGAAGGAAGAGGACCAGCCGCTGCAGGGTCGTTTCACGGATTACCCGGCCTTCTTCACGACGCTCGCAAAGCAGCAGAGCCTGAGTCCCTCGCCGCGCTCGACCCATCGCCGTCTCAAGATCTTCGGTCTCCTCGAAGCGCGCCTGCTCTCCGTGGACCGGGTCGTCCTCGGCGGGCTCGACGAGGGCACCTGGCCGCCACGCACGGTGACGGACTCGTTCCTCAACCGCCCCATGCGCGCGCGCATCGGCCTCGCACCGCCGGAACGGCGGATCGGCCAGACTGCGCACGATTTCGTCCAGGCCCTCGGCACCCGCGACGTCATCGTCACCCGCGCCCAGAAGCGCGACGGCTCCCCTATGGTTCCCTCCCGATTCCTGCAGCGCCTGAAGGCCTTCACCGGCAAGGATGCCTGGGAGGGCATGGTGCGGGCGGGCGAGCGCTATCGCCGTCTCGCGCGCAGCCTCGATGCGCCGCCCGCCAGCGCGCCTCTGGCACGCCCGCGGCCGAGGCCCGATCCGGCCCTGTTTCCGCGCTCCTTGAGCGTGACGGAAATCGAGACGCTGCTGCGCGATCCCTATTCGATCTTCGCCCGGCACATCCTCAAGCTCGACGCACTCGACGCGATCGCGGTCGCGCCCACCGCCGCCGATCGCGGGACCATCATCCACGATGTGCTCGGCGGCTTCGCGGAGACATATCCGAAGGCGCTTCCGGCGCTCGCCCTGGAAGATCTCCTCGGCCGCGGCGCGCAGGCCTTTACCGCCATCGAGACGGCGTTTCCGGAGCTCTACGCGGAATGGTGGCCGCGCTTCACGCGCCTCGCCGCGGCTTTCGTGGAGTGGGAGCAAGGCCGGCGTCCGGACCTCGTCGAAGTCTATCCCGAGCGCTCGGGCGCGCTGCCGATCACCCTCGCCGACGGCTCGGTGTTCACCCTGCGCGCCCGCGCGGACCGCATCGAGCACCGGCGCGACGGCGGCTTCACCATCGTCGATTTCAAGACCGGCCAGCCGCCCGGCGTGCGCGAGGTCTATGCGGGATTCTCGCCGCAGCTCACGCTGGAGGCGATGATGCTGATGCGCGGCGCCTTCAAGGGCCTGCCGGTCGCGAAGGACACGCCAGAGCTCCTCTATGTGCACACCACCGGAGGACGCACGCCTCTGAATCCCCGCGAGATCAAGCCGGGACGGGACGAGACGCGCACCGTTGCAGAAATCGTCGAGGAACATCGCCGCCGCTTCGAAGGAATGATCGCCCGCTATGCGGCGGGAGAGGCGCCCTACGTCTCGCGGCCCTTCCCGAAATATGCCCGGCGCTTTTCCGAATACGACCATCTGGCCCGCGTGAAGGAATGGTCTCTCGCCAGCAATGGCGGCGGGGAGGGATTCGAATGAGAGCCGATCTCGTCGTTCCCGATCACACCAAGGAGGCCCAGCGCCGCGCCGCCGATCCAAGCGCCTCCGCCTGGGTGTCGGCCAATGCCGGCGCGGGAAAGACGAAGGTGCTGACCGACCGCGTGGTGCGTCTCCTGCTCGCCGGTTCGCCGCCGGGGCGGATCCTCTGCCTGACCTTTACGAAGGCAGCCGCCGCTAACATGGCGATCCGCGTGTTCGAACGCCTCGGCAAGTGGGTGACGCTCGACGAGGACAGCCTGATCGCGGATCTGACCGAGCTCGAGGGAAAGCGCCCGAGCCGCGAGCAGGTGCGGCTCGCACGCACGCTTTTCGCACGGGCCGTCGAAACGCCCGGCGGACTCAAGATCGATACCATCCATGCTTTCTGCGAGCGGCTCCTCCATCTCGTGCCCTTCGAGGCCAACGTGCCGGCGCGCTTCGCGGTGCTCGACGAAAGCCAGACCGACGAGATGCTGGCGCAGGAAACCGCCAACGTGCTGGCCGATGCCGCGAGCGGCGACTATCCGCATCTCAACGAGGCGCTCGCGGTCGTGAGCATGGAGGCCGCCGGCGACACCATGACGGCGGCGCTCAACGCGGCGCTGCGATGCAAGGCGTTTCTTCATCATCCCAATGGTCTCGATGCCGGCCTCGCACGCATACGGACGGCTCTTGGGCTGGAGCCTGGGGAAGACCTTGCATCCATCGAGCGCGCCATGCTCGAAGACGGCATCGCTCCGTCGGAATGGCCCGGCATCGCGCAGGACCTGCTGCGCGGGAAGGTGACGGACCAGAAACGTGGAAGACTTCTGGCCGAAGCGGCGCTCATCGAAGTCCCGGCGGAAAAACTCGGACGCTATCTCAGCGTCTTCTTCAACAAGGATGGTACGAAGGCGAAAGGTTCCGCCTTCCTGACCAAGGATGTCGACGGCGTCCTCCTCGAACGGATGCTCAAGGAGCAAGAGCGCCTTTCGAAGTTCGACGACAAACGCAAGGCTGCCCGCGCGCTCGAGCGCACAGGGGCGCTGTTTACGCTCGCCGCGGAGATCGGCACACGCGTCGAGCGGGCAAAGGGACGCTATGGAGCGCTCGACTTCCAGGATCTCATCGACAGAACGCTGACGCTTCTGTCCCGCCACGACGCGGGCTGGATCCTCTACAAGCTCGATCGCGGCATCGATCATGTGCTGATCGACGAGGCGCAGGACACCAATCCCGAACAATGGGAAATCCTGCGCCGCATCACCGAGGATTTTACGTCCGGACATGGCGCAAGCGGACGGCGGATCCGGACGCTGTTCGCAGTCGGCGATCCGAAGCAGTCGATCTACGGCTTCCAGGGCGCGGCGCCGCAGGAGTTCGAGGCCGGCCGGCAGGCATGGGCGCGCAAGGTCGCCGCGGCGAGCCTGCCTTTCGAGGATGTGCGGCTGACGGTCTCCTTCCGTTCCACGCGCGCGGTGCTCTCGGCGGTCGATGCCACCTTCGCGGTTCCGCGGCACTTCAAGGGATTGTCCTTCGAGGACGAAGCCGTCGGCACGGTGCACGAGACGGCCCGCCCGCATGCTCCGGGGCAGGTGGAACTCTGGCCCACCGAAACGCCCGCCGACGAGGAGGAGCCGGAAGCTTGGGTCCTGCCCGTCGACGGGCAGGAACAGCAGGCGCCCCCCGTAATCGTTGCGCGGCGCATCGCAAAGGCTATTCTGACCTGGACGACCAGCGGCGACGAGCGCGGCCGGATCTGGACCGCCGGTGACATCCTTGTGCTCGTGCGCAAGCGCGGCGCGGCGTTCGAGGCCGTGATCCGCGCCCTCAAGGAAGCTGGCGTGCCGGTGGCGGGCGCCGACCGACTCAACATCGGTGAGCATATCGCCGTTCTCGACCTCGTCGCGGCCGGGCGCGCGGCGCTTCTTCCGCACGATGATCTCACTCTCGCGACGGCCCTCAAATCGCCCCTGGTC
Source organism: Microvirga sp. BF8 (assembly GCF_059888585.1). Classification (NCBI taxonomy): domain Bacteria; kingdom Pseudomonadati; phylum Pseudomonadota; class Alphaproteobacteria; order Hyphomicrobiales; family Methylobacteriaceae; genus Microvirga; species Microvirga sp. BF8. The sequence continues at coordinate 4,053,681 of NZ_CM187619.1, forward strand.
GGCCTGACCGACGATGACCTGATCCGCATCGCGGCCGGCCGTCCCGATGACGAATCGCTTCTGTCGGCTCTCGAACGCCACGCGAAAGAGGGTGACAAGGCGGCCCTTCGCGCGCTGGATGCCCTAGGGGCATGGCGCGGTCTCGCCCGCACCCATGGCCCCTTCGGCTTCTTCGCGACCCTGCTCGGCCCGATGCAGGGGCGCCGGCGGCTCGTGGCGCGGCTCGGCAGCGAGGCGGGCGATGCCATCGACGCGTTTCTCTGCTTCGCCCATCAGGCGGAGCAGACGGAGACACCCTCGCTCACCGTGTTCCTCAACCGGTTCGAATCGGCCTCTCACACCATCAAGCGCGATCTCGACTCGGGCAATAACGAGGTGCGGGTGATGACGGTGCACGGGGCCAAGGGCCTGGAGGCGCCGATCGTGATCCTGATCGACGGCTGCGACGTGCTCGGCCGCGATCCGCCTCTCCTCCAGCTGCCTGTCAGCGGAGCCACGGTCCCGGTCTGGGCACCGGGAAAGAACTCCGACTGCGCGGCGATGGGCGCGGCCCGCAATGCGCTGCACGCGAAGGGGTACGAGGAGCACAACCGGCTGCTCTATGTCGCCATGACCCGGGCGAAGGACCGGCTCGTGATCGCGCCCTATCTGACCGGCCGCAAGGACTCGCCCCAGGAGGCCTGGTGCGAGATGGTGCGCCAGGGCTGGCTTGCCGCCCGTCATGGCAAGGAGCTGCCTGCAGTCCCGTTCGATCCCCTGGTCCTGTGGCAGGACGATCACTCCGGGCTGGCGGCGTCCGCGGAGGAGGCCGCCGCCCTCGCCCCCGTCGACGTCCCCGATTGGCTGACCGGCGAGGCGGAACCGGAGCCGGAGCCGCTGCCGCCGATCAGGCCCTCCAGCGCGCTCGGAGCGGCCGACCGCATGACGCGCCCCGGAGATGGCCCCTATGCGCCGGAGGCCCGGCTGCGCGGCACCCTGATCCATGCGCTTCTGGAGCGGCTGCCGAGCCTGCCCCGGGCGCATCGGGAGCCCATGGCCCGCGCCTATGTGAAGGCGCGCGCACCCCGTCTGCCCGAGGAACTGCGCGAAACCGTCGTCGCCCACGCGCTCGCGGTCATCGACCACGAAGCCATCGCCCCGCTTTTCGGGCCCGGCTCCCGTGCCGAGGCGCCCATCGCAGGGCGGATCGAGACCTCTGAAGGATTCATCCTCGTCTCGGGCCAGATCGACCGCCTCGCCATCCTCGACCGGGAGGTGCTGGTGGCGGATTTCAAGACCACGGCGCGTCCGCCACGACCGGGCCAGGCCCCCCCGCGCTCCTATGTGGCCCAGCTCGCCCTCTACCGGCGGCTGCTGCAGGAGATCTATCCGGAGAAGGCCGTGAGAGCGTTCCTGGTCTGGACAGCGGGGCCCGTCATCCACGAGATGTTGGAGGCGGAGATGAACCAGGCACTAACTTTTGTGGCTGCATGATCTGTGGCCGGCGCAGGGCCGTTGCTTGATTCCACCTTGGGCCGTTCTTACCTTGATGGAATCGTCGAGCGGCTCGCTGCTGAGTCGCGCTGAAATGACAAAGGTGATGGTATGGCGACCGTGAAGGTGACCGACGCGAGCTTCTCGCAGGACGTCCTGAATTCCTCCGAACCCGTCGTGGTCGATTTCTGGGCGGAATGGTGCGGCCCGTGCCGCATGATCGGCCCGGCGCTCGAGGAAATCTCCAACGAGATGGCCGGCAAGGTAAAGATCGCGAAGCTCAACGTCGACGAGAACCCGCAGGTTTCGTCCCAGCTCGGCATCCGCTCGATCCCGGCCCTGATGATGTTCAAGGATGGCAAGGTCGTGGCCCAGAAGATCGGCGCCGCCCCGAAGGGCGACCTCGCCAAGTGGATCCAGGCCTCCGCCTGATTCCCTCAACCCAAGGACTTTGAAAGGGGCCGGAAGGCCCCTTTTTCATGTGTGCTGTCAGTCCGGATGCTGCTCATGGAAACGCCTCCGCATGACCGGGTGCGCCGCTATTCCGGCAGCGTCCCGTTGGCCGCCAGAACCTCGCCGGCGAGATAGAGCGAGCCGCAGATGAGGATCCGCGGGGGGCGATCCCAGACATAGTCGTGCAGCGACGCGAGGGCCGATTCGACGCTCGGCTTCGTGGAAACGGTCAGGCCCACGCTTTCCGCGATGCTCGCCACCTCCTCCGCCGGGCGGGCGGCGATCTGGCCGGCGATCGGCACGGCGATGACTTCCCGGGCGAGCCCGAGGAAGTTCCTGAAGAACGCCTCCGAATCCTTGGTCCCCAGCATGCCGACGACGAGCACCAGCGGCACGTCGCTGCTGTCGCTCCGGTCGGCCATGGCGGCGGCGAGCACCCGGCCCCCATCGGCGTTATGGCCGCCGTCGAGCCAGATCTCGCAGCCTTCCGGCGCGACCTCCGGCAGGCGGCCCCTGGCGAGGCGCTGCAGGCGGCCGGGCCATTCCGCCCGGGTCAATCCTGCCTCAAAGGCCGCGGTCTCGAAGCGGTCGAACCCGGCTGCCCGCAAAGCCGCGACGGCGGTCCCCGCATTGATGTACTGGTGGCGCCCCACGAGTTTCGGACGCGGCAGATCGAGGAGTCCCTTCTCGTCCTGATAGACGAGACGGCCGCCCTCCTCATGCACGGAGAAGTCCTGCGAGCCGACAAGGATGGGAGCCGCACCGACCCGCTCGGCCTCGTCGCGCAGGGTCTCGTCGGCGGCGAGATAATCCTGCGCCGCGATGACGGCCGGACAGCCGCGCTTGAAGATGCCGGCCTTTTCCCGGGCGATGCCCTCCAGGGTCGTGCCGAGATATTCCGCGTGGTCGTGGCCGATGGAGGTGACGACGGCGGCGGCGGGCGCATCGACGACATTCGTGGCGTCAAAACGACCGCCCAACCCCACCTCGAGCAGGAGCACGTCGGCCGGCTCCTCGGAGAACAGCAGCAGCGCCGCGGCCGTGGTGATCTCGAAGACGGTGATCGGCGCGCCCGCGTTGACCTTCTCGCAGCGCCGCAGCGCCTCGACGAGCCGGTCCTCCTCCACATAGCGGCCGCCGCCGAACCGGCCGAGGCGGATGCGCTCATGGAAGCGCACCAGATGCGGCGAGGTATAGACATGCACCGCGAGGCCGGCGCTCTCGAGGATCGCCCGCATGAAGGCGATGGTGGAGCCCTTGCCGTTGGTGCCCGCCACGTGGATGACGGGAGGCAGGCGCCGCTCGGGATGGCCGAGCTGGGCCAGAAGCCGTTGGATGCGCCCGAGCGACAGGTCGATGGTCTTCGGGTGCAGGGCGAGAAAGCGCGCGATCAGCGCATCGGAGGAATCCATCACCCTGCTTGTCCCGTTCAGGCGGCCTTGGCCGGAGCCTTGGTGAGAAGGCGGGAGAGCCGGGCGATGGTGGGCTTCAGGTCATGCCGGTGCACGACCATGTCGACCATGCCGTGGTCCTTCAGGTATTCCGCGCGCTGGAAGCCGTCGGGCAGCTTTTCGCGGATCGTCTGCTCGATCACCCGCGGACCGGCGAAGCCGATCAGGGCGCCCGGCTCCGCGAGCTGCACGTCGCCGAGCATGGCGTAGGACGCGGTCACGCCGCCGGTCGTCGGATTGGTGAGGACGACGATATAGGGCAGCCTCGCATCGCGAAGGCGCCGGACGGCCACGGTGGTGCGCGGCATCTGCATGAGGGAGAGAATGCCCTCCTGCATGCGCGCGCCGCCGGAGCCGGCGAAGAGGACGAAGGGGGTCTTCTTGTCGAGTGCCGTGTCGGCACCCTTCACGAAGGCCTCGCCGGCCGCCATCCCGAGGGAGCCGCCCATGAAGCCGAAATCCTGCACGGCGATGGTCATCGGCACGTCCTCGACGCGGCCGAAACCGACCTTGAAGGCGTCCTGCTGGCCCGTCTTGGCACGGGCATCCTTCAGCCGGTCCACATAGCGCTTCTCGTCACGGAACTTGAGCGGATCGACGGGAGCCTCTGGCAACGCCACATCGAGCCAGGTGCCGCTGTCGAACATCAGGCCGAGGCGCTGGGTGGCGGAAATGCGCATGTGGTGGTTCGAACCGGGAATGACCCACTGGTTCGCCTCCACATCCTTGTGAAAGACCACCTGCCCCGTATCCGGGCACTTGATCCAGAGATTGTCCGGCGTCTCACGCTTGAAGAGCGTCTTGATCTTCGGTCGGACGACTTCGGAAATCCAGTTCATGACTCATACCCTTTCGTCATGCCCGGACCGGATCCGGGCATCCACGCTTTGAAGCGTGGTCGGACGTGAAGAACCGGGCCAGGCCCGGTCTCGCCGCCCATGGTTCACGCAGCGGCCTTCTTCGCCACCGAGCGCACGCCCTCGCTCAACTCCTTCACCAATGTGGTGACGGCCTCGACCGTGTGCGAGGTGGCGCGGTCGTCGGCGTCGAGGGTGCCCTTCAGGGCGTCGATCAGCGCCGAGCCGACCACGACCCCGTCCGCCCCTTGAGCCACCGCCGCCGCATGGGCGCCGCTCTTCACGCCGAAGCCCACCACAACGGGCAGGGGCGTGTGGCGCTTGATGCGCTCCACCGCCGTGGCGACCTTGCCGAAATCGGGGGTCGCCGCGCCGGTGATGCCGGTGATCGAAACGTAATAGACGAACCCGGCCGTGTTGGCGAGCACCGCCGGGAGGCGCTTGTCGTCGGTGGTCGGCGTCGCGAGGCGGATGAAGGCGAGCCCGGCCTTCAGGGCCGGCAGGCACAGCTCGTCGTCCTCCTCCGGGGGCAGATCCACCACGATCAGCCCGTCGACGCCGGCTTCCTTGGCGTCGGCGAGGAAGCGGTCGACCCCATAGACATAGATGGGATTGAAATAGCCCATCAGGATCACGGGAGTCTCGCCGTCCTCCTTCCGGAAGCGGCGGACGAGCTCGAGGGTCTTGACGGTGTTCTGCCTGCCCTTCAGGGCCCGCAGGCCCGCCGCCTGGATCGCCGGGCCGTCGGCCATCGGATCGGTGAACGGCATGCCGAACTCGACGATGTCGGCGCCCGCCTTCGGCAGGGACCGCATGATCTCGAACGAGGTCTCGAGATCCGGATCACCGGCCATGATGTAGGTCACGAGGGCGGCGCGGCCTTCCGCGCGGCACTTCTCGAAACGGGCTTCGATGCGCTGTGTCATGGGCTCTTCTCCACCTCTCCCTCAGGGAGAGGCCGGCGCGGAGCGCCGGGTGAGGGGTTAAGGCCAAGCCGGGCGGGACACAAGCCCTCACCCGCTCGCCATGGGCTCGCGAGCTCTCCCCGGCGGGGAGAGACGAAGGGGTTGCCTTACAGCTTGGTCCCCAGAATCTCGGCGATCTGCGGGACGTCCTTGTCGCCGCGGCCGCTGATATTGACGACCATCAGATGGTCTTTCGGCTTCTTGGGCGCGAGTTCCATGACCTTGGCGATGGCATGGCTCGATTCCAGCGCCGGGAGGATGCCCTCGAGCCGCGAGCAGAGCTGAAAGGCGTCGAGCGCCTCCTGGTCGGTGGCGGAGATGTAGGTCACCCGGCCGACATCGTGCAGCCAGGAATGCTCCGGGCCGATGCCCGGATAATCGAGGCCCGCCGAGATGGAATGGGCGTCCTGGATCTGGCCGTCGTCGTCCATCAGCAGATAGGTGCGGTTGCCGTGCAGCACGCCGGGGCGGCCGCCGGTCAGCGAAGCCGCATGGAGCTTGTCGAGGCCGTGGCCCGCGGCCTCGACGCCATAGATCTCGACGCCGCGGTCGTCGAGGAAGGGATGGAACAGGCCGATGGCGTTGGAGCCGCCGCCGACGCAGGCGATGAGCGAATCCGGCAGGCGGCCTTCCGCCTGCATCATCTGCTCGCGGGTCTCGTTGCCGATGACGCACTGGAAATCGCGCACCATGGCCGGATAGGGATGCGGTCCCGCCACCGTGCCGATGCAGTAGAAGGTGTCGGCGACATTGGTGACCCAGTCGCGCAGGGCCTCGTTCATGGCGTCCTTGAGCGTCTTCGTGCCCGACTGCACCGGCACGACCTTGGCGCCGAGCATGTTCATGCGGAAGACGTTGGGCTTCTGCCGCTCCACGTCGACGGCGCCCATATAGACGATGCACTCCAGCCCGTAGCGGGCGCAGAGGGTCGCGGTCGCGACCCCGTGCTGGCCGGCACCGGTCTCGGCGATGATGCGCTTCTTGCCCATGCGGCGGGCGAGAAGGATCTGGCCGAGCACGTTGTTCACCTTGTGCGCGCCGGTGTGGTTCAGTTCTTCGCGCTTGAAGTACACCTTCGCGCCCCCGAGATGCTCGGTCATGCGCTCGGCGAAATAGAGCGGACTCGGGCGGCCGATATAGTGGGTCATCATCGACGCCATCTCGGCATGGAAGGCCGGGTCGGCCTTGGCCTCCTCGTAGGCCTTTTCCAGGTCGAGGATGAGCGGCATCAGAGTCTCGGCCACGAAACGGCCGCCGAACGTGCCGAAATGGCCGCGTTCGTCCGGGCCGGTGCGGAAGGAATTGGGTTGCGCCTGAGCTGTCACGCCTGTTTTCGCCTTGCGCTGTTGAGCATTCGCCGGGATGGATAGCGGATTTCCGACGGGGATGCGCGTTTTTATTGACCCTTCGCGGCAAATGCCGCACGGGCCGACCTGATGAAATTCTCGATGCGGGACGGATCCTTGATCCCGGGTCCGCGCTCCACCCCCGACGACACGTCGACGGCCGGCGTTCCGGTCAGGCGGATGGCCTCGGCCACGTTGTCGGGCGTGAGCCCTCCTGACAGCATGAAGGCGAGGCTGGGGTCAAGCCTGGCGAGGAGCCGCCAGTCGAAGGGAAGGCCGTTGCCGCCGGGCAGCGCATCCGCCCGGGCCGGGGGCTTGGCATCGAGAAGGAGGCGGTCGGAGACCTCCTCATAGGGTGCCAGGGCGGCGAGATCGGACGCGTCGGCGATGCCGATGGCCTTGATCACCGGCCGCCCGAAACGGGCGCGGATGTCCCGCACCCGGGCCGACGATTCACGGCCGTGCAACTGAAGAAGGTCGGGATCGAGCGCCGCGATCGCCTCCGCGATGGCGGCATCGTCCGCGTCGACGAGCAGCACGACGCGCTGCGCCCGGCCCCGGGCCTGCCGGGAGAGGGCGCGGCCCTGATCCAGGTTCACATGGCGCGGACTCTTGGGAAAGCGCGCGAAGCCGACGAGGTCCGCGCCGGCGTCCAGGGCGGCGTCGAGGGTCTCGGGCGTCGAAATCCCGCAGATCTTGATCAGGGTGTCCATGGCCGCATGTTATCCCGGTTGCGCGACCTTGCGCCATACCAGCATCGCCGCAGCCAGATCCTCGAGGGCGGCCCCGACCGACTTGAAAACCGTGATGGCGTCCTCGGCGCGCGGCGGAGCATGGCGGCAGAGAAGGGCCAGATCGCCCCTCACGTGGCTTTCCGGGATCGCGCCGGCTTTCAGGGCCACCGCCACGTCCCCGCCCTCGTGTTTGGCGGCCTGGGTGTCCACATGGACTTGCCCCCGCAGCAGGGCCTCGTCGTCCGCCTCGCGCATGGAGAGGTTGAAGGCGCCGACGAGGTCGAGATGCGCGCCGGCCTTCAGCCAGGCTCCCTTGACGACGGGCGCGGTGGACAGGGTGGCGCAGGAGACGAGATCCGCCTGGCGTACGGCCGCTTCGAGATCGGTCGCCGCCGTCACGGGCAGCCCCTCGGCCCGGAGCGCCGCGGCGAGGCTTTCGGCCTTCTCCGGCCGGTGGTTCCAGAGCGTCACCTCGGCGATCGGGCGCTGGCTCATATGGGCGCGGATCAGGAACGGCGCGAGGGCGCCCGATCCGACCATGACCATGCGCCGGGTGTCCTTGCGGGCCAGAAACCGTGCCGCCAGGGCCGAGGCGGCAGCCGTGCGCCACACCGTGAGCCGCGTGCCGTCGAGGGCGGCGCGGGGCTCCCCGGTCGCTCCATCCATGAGCAGATAGGTGCCCATGACGCTGGGAAGGCTCCTGGCGCCATTGTCGGGGAAGACCGAGACGATCTTCACCCCGACGAAGCTGTCCGCCGCGGCCGGGCCCGTCCAGGCGGGCATGAGCAGGAGCGTGCCGTGGCTGCCCGGACGCTCGATGTCGTGATGGTGACGAACGGGGGCGACCATGTCGCCGCGAAAGGCATCGCCGAGGGCATCGATCAGGTCGGGAAAGCTGAGGGCCCGATCGATCTCGGCAGAGGTGATGACGCGCATGAACGTTAGAAGGTTGGAGTCCGAGAAGGGGGAAGGGACGGCAGGGACGACGTCGTCTGGCCTTGCGCGCGCAGACGCTCGGTCTCGTTGCGCAGGCTGGTCACCTCGCGGCGGAACTGGCGGCGCGCACGCCGGTGCTTGCCCTGGGCGAGCCAGGTCGCCGTGCCGCCGATCACCACGCCGACCATGACGGCAAGGAAGATCACCGCGAAGAGCGGCAGCTGCATGGCGAATTCAGGCACGTCGCGGGTGAACGGGTCCAGGGAGAGGGTCACCGGCGACCGGTTCGCGACCGCGAGCAGCACGATGAGAACCGCAACCGGCAAAAGGACGAGCGCCTTGAGAAACCGAACCACGAAGCCATCCTCTCCCGTTACTGGGCCGCTGCCGCCTTGAGCGGCCTCGGCGACGTGTTGAGGCGCTGGCGCATTTCCTTGCCGGTCTTGAACACGGGCACGACCTTTTCCGAAATCTCGACCGATTCGCCGGTGCGCGGATTGCGCCCGGTCCGGGCATCCCGCTTCTTGACCGAGAACGCCCCGAAGCCGCGAAGCTCAACCCGGTCCCCCCGCGCCAGAGCGTCGGCGATCGTGTCGAGAATCGCGTTCACGATGTTCTCCACGTCTCGCTGATACAAATGCGGGTTCTGCTCAGCGATCTTGAGCACGAGTTCGGATTTTATCATTGGGCGTTATATCTTTGATGCAACTTTACTTTTCGGAAGGGTGCCAGACGGCCAGAAGACCGTCAAGCCGCGCCGCCTCGAGTCCGGAGGCGCTTCGGCGCAGGGTGCCCGCCAGGGTCTCGAGGCCCATCAGGTCGGCACCGGCGGCGGCCAGGGCGAAGATCGACAGGTCCCGCTCGCCCCGCGGCTTCCAGTCGCGCACCGGCAGGTTCGGATGGACGCCCTTCTCCCGTTCGAGCCAGGCGATGGCGTCGCGCTCCGTGCCGAGGGCATCCACGAGCTTGAGCGGGAGTCCCTGGTGGCCGCTGAAGACCTGGCCCGTGGACACGGCCGCAAGCTCCGCATCGTTCATCTGCCGCCGCTCGCGGACGAGGCGCTTGAACCAGTCATAGGTGTCGCCCACCACCTGCATGATGGCGGCGCGGGCCTCCGGGCTCGTGGGCGTGAAGGGATTCGGCTCCGCCTTGAGGGGCGCCGACTTGATCGCCTCGACCTTGACCCCGACGTGATCGAGGAGACCGGATACGTCGGGGTACTGGAAGAGGACGCCGATGGAGCCGACGAGCGCGGTCTCGCGGGCAACGATGTGATCGGTCGCCATGGCCGTGATGTAGGCGCCGGAGGCCGCCGTCCCGTCCACGAAGGCCACGACCGGCTTCTTCTCCGCGAGGCGGCGGATGTTGCGGAAAAGCTCCTCGGACCCGGTGGTGGTGCCGCCCGGGCTGTTGATGGAGATCACGACGCCCGAGACCGAGGGCGCCTTGCCGACCCGCTCCATGAGGTCCGCCATGCGCTGGTTGCCGGTGATCAGGCCGCTGACCGAAATGCGCGCCACCTGGGCGCTCGCCGGGAAGCCGAGACGGTCGGAGGCGGAATAGCCGAGGACGAGGACGGCGGCGATGAGGGCAAGCACCCCGACGACGCGCCAGAAGGTGATCTTGCGGCGCAAGCGGCGGCGGTCGGCGATGGCTTCGGCGTCGATCGGCATCGGTCTCGTCTCGCGATTCTGGCAAACCCTGAAGGTCCTACCTTAAGCCCTTTTTCGGATTCATCGACTCCGAAAGCGGCGCAAGGTCTTCCTGACTGCATCCTCCCCGGCCGGATCCGGCCGGGAGAAATGCTTTATGGCGGAAGCAGATAGGGCGGCAAGGGCGCGCGCCAATGAAGCAGCGGCTCTTTTCTAGATCCCTGGACGCGGCCAGAAGATGCGGATCAGGAATGCCGCGGCGGCAACCCACAGCAGAATGATGACTACGGCGGCCGCCCGGCTCACCGGCCGCTCCATCCGCGTCCTCGCCTCTGCCCGCAACTCCTCCATCAGCGGGGGTGGAATCAGCCGGATCGCCAGGAGAATGCCGAGCGGGACGAGCACCAGGTCGTCGAGATAGCCGAGGAGCGGGATGAAATCGGGGATGAGATCGATCGGGCTGAGCGCATAGGCCGCGACGAGCCCGGCCACGAGCTTCGCCAGCAGCGGCACCCGCGGATCCCGCGCCGCGAGATAGAGCGCCACCACATCGGTCCTGACCGCCCGCGCCCAGCGGCGGGCCCTGGCGAGCGGTCCGGGATCCTCGCTCCCACTGTTTCCCATGCGGCGGCTCCGGTGGACAACACACCATCATAACAAAAAACCCGCGCGAAGATCGCGCGGGTTTCGTTTCTGATCCCGGATCGCCCCGAGGTCGGGGCGATCCAAGCCGTTGCCGGCCGGATTACTTCTTGTCCGTCGTCTTGGCCTTGAGGGCCGCGCCGAGGATGTCGCCGAGCGACGCGCCTGAATCGGCCGAGCCGTACTGCGCCATGGCTTCCTTCTCCTCCGCGACCTCGAGGGCCTTGATGGAGAGGGTGACGCGGCGAGCCTTGCGGTCGAACTGGGTGACGCGGGCGTCGACCTTCTCGCCGGCCGCGAAGCGCTCGGGGCGCTGGTCGGCACGGTCACGCGCAAGCTCGTTGCGCTTGATGAAGGTGGTGAGGTCCGTATCGACGATCTTCACCTCGATGCCGCCGTCCTTCACCTCGAGAACCTCGCAGGTGACGACCTGGCCCTTGCGGATCTCGCCGGCTTCCGCGAACGGATCGCCGCCGAGCTGCTTGATGCCGAGGGAGATGCGCTCCTTCTCGACGTCCACGTCGAGAACCTGGGCGCGCACCATGTCGCCCTTCTTGAACTCGTCGATGACCTGCTCGCCCGGACGGTTCCAGTCGAGGTCCGAGAGGTGGACCATGCCGTCGACGTCGTTCTCGAGACCGATGAAGAGACCGAACTCGGTCTTGTTCTTCACCTCGCCCTCGACTTCCGAGCCGACAGGATGCTTCTCGGCGAAGGCCTCCCACGGATTCTGCAGGGTCTGCTTCAGGCCGAGCGAGATACGGCGCTTCACCTGATCGACCTCGAGGATCACGACCTCAACCTCCTGCGAGGTGGAGATGATCTTGCCGGGATGGACGTTCTTCTTGGTCCAGGACATCTCGGACACGTGGATCAGGCCTTCGATGCCCGGCTCCAGCTCCACGAACGCGCCGTAATCGGTGATGTTCGTGACGCGGCCCTTCAGCTTGGCGCCGACGGGATAACGGGCAGCGATGCCCTCCCACGGATCGGCGAGCAGCTGCTTGATGCCGAGCGAGATGCGGTGCGTGTCGTGGTTGATCTTGATGATCTTCACCTTGACCGTCTGGCCGATGTTCACGACCTCGGACGGATGGTTCACGCGCCTCCACGCCATGTCGGTGACGTGCAGCAGGCCGTCGATGCCGCCGAGATCAACGAACGCACCGTACTCGGTGATGTTCTTGACCACGCCGTCGATGACCTGACCCTCTTCGAGGTTCGCCACGAGCTCGGAACGCTGCTCGGCGCGGCTCTCTTCGAGAACCGTACGGCGCGACACGACGATGTTGCCGCGGCGGCGATCCATCTTGAGGATCTGGAACGGCTGGGCCACGCCCATGAGCGGGGTGACGTCGCGCACCGGGCGGATATCGACCTGGGAGCGCGGCAGGAACGCCACGGCGCCGTCGAGGTCGACGGTGTAGCCGCCCTTCACCTGGTTGAAGATCACGCCGTTGACGCGCTCGCCGGCCTCAAAGGCCTTCTCGAGCTTCACCCACGACTCTTCGCGGCGGGCCTTGTCACGGGAGATGACGGCCTCGCCCAGCGCATTCTCGATGCGCTCGACATAGACCTCGACCTCATCGCCGACCGCAATGGTCTGATCGCGGTTGGGGCCGGCAAATTCCTTCAGGGCCACGCGGCCCTCGGTCTTGGCGCCGATATCGATGACCGCGACGTCTTTCTCGATCGCGACCACCTTGCCCTTCACGACCGAGCCTTCGCTGATCTCGGACGTACGGAAGGATTCTTCGAGCAGGGCCGCGAAATCCTCACGGCTCGGCGCTTGTTGGTATGCTGCGGACATATGTTCTCCTGAATGGCCCATCTTGTAGGGGCAACGCCGGCGGCTCGTGTGAACGGGCCGTTTCCAGCCGCCGCTGCCGGGGACGCCCCTCGAGGGCCAGGTCCGCGGCATGCCGCTCCTTGGAGCGGGCCGGCGTATCATCGACGGATGGAAACGCTTGCTCCGGCAGGCATTTTCGGAAGCGCGGCAAGGGCGCGCCTGACGCACCCAAACTTTCAGCGACCGTTCCTGTCCTGTCGGATGGCCCTTATCTATCGCCTTTCGCGGCCCTTCACAAGGGTTTCAGGCCATTTCACAGCGTCCCCGCCTTCAGGCCCGCCCGCCCGGGACATCAGGCTCCTTAGATCACACCGGCAGCTGCGAGCATTGCACCCGTTCGACGGCCCAGGTCAGGGCCTGTTCGAGGCGGTCGTTGCCCCAGAACATCTCCCCGTCCTCGGCGAAGAATGTGGGAGCCCCGAAGAGGCCGCGGGACTGGGCCTCCTCGCCGGCGCGGCGCAGGCGCGTCTTCGCGGCCTCGGCCTGTGCCTCCTCGATGACCGATTGCGGATCGGCACCGATCCCGGCCAGGATGTCGGACAGGACGACCGGGTCGCCGATATTGCGCCCCTTGCCGAATTCCGCCGTGAAGACCGCCTGGGTGAAGGCGGGCGTCCATCCCCGGTCGCGACCGACCAGGGCGACGCGGGCGGCGAGAAGGCTGTTCTGCGGGAAGGGGTTGGGCCGATAGAACGGCAGGCGCAAGCGGGCCGCCTCCCGCTCCATGTCGCGCCACATGTAGCGGCCCTTGGCCGGATACAGATTGAACGGCGAGGTGTCCCATCCCTGCGCCCCGAAGATCGGGCCGAGCAGGAAGGGACGCCAGATCACGGTAACGCCCGCCGCCTCGGCGGCATCCGTGATGCGCATGGCGGAAAGATAGGAATAGGTCGAGGCAAACTCGTACCAGAATTCGAGGGTCGGCCGGGGCATGACACGGGGCCTCTCGTTACGACGGTGGCTTCGGGCGGGCAGGCCTTTCCCTCTTGGACCCGTTCGACCGCATGAGAGGCCATCGGTAGTTCATCGCAGTAGCGCGAGGCAGCCGCGCCGTTTCCGATCCGGGATGCTCTGGACGCATAGCGGAAAATGCCCGGTTGCGCCGCCCAAGCTTCCGTTCTAAGTCGCCCTGTCCTCTCTTTCTTGGAACTCCTGCTATGGCTGACAAGCGCGTGAACAAGGTCGTGCTCGCCTATTCCGGCGGCCTCGACACCTCCATCATCCTCAAGTGGCTGCAGACCACCTATGGCTGCGAGGTCGTGACCTTCACCGCCGATCTCGGCCAGGGCGAGGAACTGGAGCCCGCCCGCAAGAAGGCCGAGCTCCTCGGCATCAAGCCGGAGAACATCTTCATCGAGGACCTGCGCGACGAATTCGTGCGCGACTACGTGTTCCCGATGTTCCGGGCCAATGCCCAGTACGAGGGCCTCTATCTGCTCGGCACCTCCATTGCCCGGCCGCTGATCGCCAAGAAGCAGATCGAGATCGCGGAAAAGGTCGGCGCCGACGCGGTGGCCCATGGCGCGACCGGCAAGGGCAACGACCAGGTGCGCTTCGAGCTCTCCTATTATGCCCTCAAGCCCGACGTGACGGTGATCGCCCCCTGGCGTGAATGGGACCTGACCTCGCGCACCAAGCTCATCGAGTTCGCGGAAGCGAACCAGATCCCGATCGCCAAGGACAAGCGCGGCGACGCGCCCTTCTCGGTGGATGCCAACCTCCTGCACGCCTCCTCCGAGGGCAAGGTGCTGGAGGACCCGTCCCTGGAAGTGCCGGACTATGTCTATTCCCGCACCAACGATCCCGAATCGGCCCCCGACAAGCCGACCGTGATCTCCATCACCTTCGAGAAGGGCGATCCGGTCGCCATCGACGGGAAGAAGATGGGCCCGGCGGCACTGCTGGCGAAGCTCAACGAGCTCGGTCGCATCAACGGCATCGGCCGCCTCGACCTCGTCGAGAACCGCTTCGTGGGCATGAAGAGCCGCGGCATGTACGAGACCCCCGGCGGCACGATCCTTTACCTGGCCCATCGCGGCATCGAGTCGATCACTCTCGACCGCGGCGCGGCTCACCTGAAGGACGAGCTGATGCCGAAATATGCCGAGCTGATCTATAACGGCTTCTGGTTCTCGCCCGAGCGCGAGCTGCTCCAGGTCATGATCGACAAGAGCCAGGAATTCGTCACCGGCGAGGTCAAGCTCAAGCTCTACAAGGGCGGCGTCCACCTCATCGGCCGTGAAAGCCCCTACTCGCTCTACGATCAGGACCTCGTCACCTTCGAGGAAGGCGCCGTCGCCTACGACCACCGCGACGCCGCCGGCTTCATCAAGCTCAACGCGCTCCGCCTGCGGACGCTGGCGCAGCGGAAGAAGAAGTTGGGACTGTAAGCGGAGAGGCGCTGCCTTTCCCGGCCTCCGTCCCCGGATCCGCATCGGGGACGGTTCAGCGTTGCCAGGCGCTTTCGTTCTTCCGTTCGTAGTCGCCGAATGCCTTCTTGAGCCCGCCCAGTACCTCTGCGGCCGTTTCGAACATGGCCTTGAGCTGCGGCTCGTCGACCGTGTCGATGTCCTGACGCAGGTGGTCGATGATCTCCTGGAGGCGCATCTGCATCTTCCGGGTATGGTGCCGCGGATGGCGGTCGGCTTCGCTGGCCATGTACCCCTCCTGGGATCGGCAGTCCGTTCGACGCCGCGGAGCTTTTGGCGGATTGTGAGTCCAACCCGGTCTTCTAGGATCGGTTCCTCTGCCGGCCGGAAGCCCCCCGCCTCCACCGGCCCTTCCCGAGGCCGAACCGATGCTCATGTCCAAGCGCGAAACATCTCAGAAAACGCCCCACGGCCATGCGGGCGAGGTCTTCGCGGCCTTCCTCAAGCTCGGTCTGACCTCCTTCGGCGGTCCTGTCGCCCATCTCGGCTACTTCCACGACGAGTTCGTGGTCCGGCGGCGCTGGTTCGACGAGCGGGCCTATGCGGATCTCGTTGCCCTGTGTCAGTTCCTGCCGGGACCGGCCTCGAGCCAGGTCGGCATGGCCATCGGCCTGTCGCGGGCCGGCTACCTCGGGGCGCTGGCCGCCTGGACAGGGTTCACGCTGCCCTCCGCCATCGCCCTGGTGCTGTTCGCCTTCAGCGTCGGTTTCCTGGGCCAGGCTCTCGGCTCGGGCTGGCTCCATGGCCTCAAGGTGGCCGCGGTGGCGGTCGTCGCCTTGGCCGTGCTCGGCATGGCCCGGTCCCTGACGCCGGACCGGGAGCGCGCCACCCTGGCGGTGGCGGCCGCCGCCATCACCCTGGCCGTTCCCTCGGCCTGGGGACAGATCGGCGCCATCGTGCTCGGCGGCCTCGTCGGCGTCACCCTCCTCAGGGGTGGGGGACCCATCGCCCATGCCGAGCTTCCCCTGTCCGTGAGCCGGCGGGCCGGCGCCGTTGCCCTGGTCGCCTTCTTCGCCCTCCTGGTCGGTCTGCCGTTCCTGGCGTCCGCAACAGGAAGCCAGAGCATCGCCCTGTTCGATGCCTTCTACCGGGCAGGCTCCCTGGTCTTCGGCGGCGGCCACGTGGTCCTGCCGCTGCTCCAGGCCTCGGTCGTGCCGCCGGGCTGGGTCTCGAACGATGCCTTCCTCGCGGGCTACGGCGCGGCCCAGGCGGTGCCGGGCCCGCTCTTCACCTTCTCGGCCTACCTCGGCGCCGTCATGGGCCCGGAGCCACATGGCTGGGCCGGGGCGGCGTTGTGCCTCGTGGCCATCTTCCTGCCGTCGTTCCTGCTGGTCGTCGGCGCCCTCCCGTTCTGGGAGGATCTGCGGCGCACGCCGACCGCGCAGGCGGCCCTGAAGGGCGTCAATGCGGCGGTGGTTGGCCTGCTCCTGGCGGCGCTCTATCATCCGGTCTGGACCGCCGGGATCCTCGGCCGGGCCGATTTCGCCCTGGCGGCAGTTGCGTTCCTGCTGCTGTTCATGTGGCGGACGCCGCCATGGCTGGTGGTGATCCTCAGCGCTCTCGGCGGCACCCTGATCTCGGCTCTCTGATCCGATGCCGGAGGTTCTCGAGGCCGCCGGTTTCGAAAAGCGCCTCCCGCAACCGTCGGCCGTCGCCGCGGAGTAGCCTGCCGCCGCGCCTGCCTCTCCGGCGGGGACAGGGAGGACCATGCGCCGAACCACCCTCGTCATTCCGGGACAGCGCAGAGCGCTGGGCCCGGACCCCATCACCGCTTCCAGTGCAGCGGGAAGCGCCGCGGATGGCGCCGCTCTCCCACTGTGAACCCTCAGCCGGGCCGGTGTTCCGTCTTTGTTCTTGACGCCGCGCTCAAGCTAGGCTATATCATGACCTGTCCCGCCGCAGCGAGGGGCGCGCGCGCGAGGCGTCGCTGGTGTGGCGGTGGGAACGGTCCCGCAGGCAAGGTCACGCCGCCTTTGCCGGGCGGGGGGCCCAGGCTGTGCCCGGGGCTGCCGGTTGGTCCGCCGCCGCCCGCTGTCGCGAACAGCGGTGTCCGCGCCGGGCAGCAGGCCAGCCCTGCGCCGCCTGTCCGCCGCAACAAACCGTGCGCGATGACGCTTCGGCTCTTCGCTTCACTCCCATCCCACCCGAGCCGGAGCCGACACCGCGCCCCCCTCGAGCCGGCCTCCCCTCCGGGCCACCAAGCCCGGAGGCCGAAGCGGCGTGGCTGTCGCTATCCATGAGGACCCGACCGCCCGTGTCCGAGAGAACCGTGATGCTGCAACGGCGCGAAAAGCCGTCTTCCTTATGCCCCTGCGACACCCTACCTTGAGAGTTGAGCCTGCTGGCGGAGAGCCTCATGACCTGGTCCATTCCCGTCGCGCGCATCGCCGGCACGGTGGTGCGCATCCATGTGACCTTCCTCCTGTTTCTCGTCTGGATCGGCGCTTCCTATTGGCGGATGGGCGGGCGCGAGGCGGCACTGGAGGGAGTGCTGTTCATGGTGCTCCTCTTTGCCTGCGTGCTGGCGCATGAATTCGGGCATATCCTGACCGCGCGGCACTACGGCATCCGCACCCCGGACGTGACCCTGTGGCCCATCGGCGGCATCGCCAGCTTGGAACGCATCCCCGAAAAGCCCCGCGAGGAGCTGGTGATCGCCATCGCCGGACCCTTGGTGAACGTGGTCATCGCGGCGGTGCTCATGGCCGTTCTCGGGCTCGGCTTCGACGCAGCGGCGCTGACGGCGCTCGACGAGCCGCGTGCGAACCTCCTGGCGCGGCTGGCCTCCGCCAATGTCTTCCTCGTCGTCTTCAACCTCCTTCCGGCCTTCCCCATGGATGGCGGGCGTGTACTGCGGGCCCTTCTCGCCATGCGGATGAACCGGCTGGAGGCGACCCGCGTCGCCGCCCGGATCGGACAGGGCGCGGCCTTTCTGTTCGCCCTCATAGGCCTGTTCGTGAGCCCGATGCTGATCGTCATCGGCCTGTTCATCTATCTCGCCGCGACGGCGGAGGCCCAGGACATGGCGTTCCGCGACGCGACGAGGGGAATGCCCGTGAAGTCGGTCATGATCACCTCCCTCGAAACGCTGCCCACCTCCGCGACCCTGGACGACGCAGTCGATCTCATGCTCCGGACATCCCAGAAGGAGTTTCCGGTCGTAGACGGTGCGAAGGTTCCGCGCGGGCTGCTGACACGGGAGAACCTGATCCAGGCTCTGCATCAGGGCGGCGCGGCGACACCGGTGCTGGAGGCCATGACGCGGGACGTGCCGACGGTTCTTGACCACCAGCCCTTCGACGCCGCCCTCGCCCTTCTCACCGCGACCAAGGCCCCGGCCCTGTTCGTCCTCGACGGGGCCCAGCATCTCGTCGGGCTGGTGACCATGGAAAATATCGGCGAGATGATGATGGTCCGCAGCGTCCGCCCCGAATGGCGTTTCCGGACCGGACAATCCTCCATGCCCTCCGTGCCGCAGGTCGGCCGGTCGGTATCTTCGGGCGCCGGGGTTGCAAAAACCGGGCCCGACAACCCATATCGTGATGAACCGTCATAAGGCGGTCATGCGGCTGCGGGCTCTAATATTACCGCCTGCCCTATTGCCGGTTTGCGCGCATCACGATATTGCAGCGCAATCAATTTTTCGCCCGGTTGAGCCAGGGGCGCGGCCAAGCTTGCCGCGAACCGGGCTGTTTTGCATTGAAAGTCTCGCCTGATGAAGCTGCGCAATATCGCCATTATCGCCCACGTCGACCATGGCAAGACCACCCTCGTCGACAAGCTGCTCCAGCAATCGGGCAGCTTCCGCGAGAACCAGCGCGTGGAAGAGCGCGCCATGGATTCCAACGACCTGGAAAAGGAGCGCGGCATCACGATCCTGGCCAAGGCGACCTCGGTCGTCTGGAAGGACACCCGCATCAACATCGTCGACACCCCCGGCCACGCCGATTTCGGCGGTGAGGTGGAGCGCATCCTGAGCATGGTCGACGGCGCCATCGTCCTCGTGGACGCGGCCGAGGGGCCGATGCCGCAGACGAAGTTCGTGGTGTCCAAGGCCCTCAAGATCGGCCTGCGCCCCATCGTCGCCATCAACAAGATCGACCGTCCCGACGCCCGCCATCAGGAGGTGATCAACGAGGTGTTCGATCTCTTCGCGGCGCTCGACGCCACGGACGAGCAGCTCGATTTCCCCATTCTCTACGGTTCGGGCCGCAACGGCTGGATGGCGCAGTCGCCGGAGGGGCCGAGCGATCAGGGCCTCGCCCCGCTGTTCGACCTCGTGCTCGACCATGTGCCGCCGGCCAAGGTCGAGGAGGGTCCTTTCCGGATGCTCGGCACCCTGCTCGAAGCCAACCCGTTCCTCGGCCGCATCGTCACGGGCCGCATCGCCTCGGGCTCGGTCAAGCCGAACCAGTCGATCAAGGTGCTCGACCGTGACGGCAAGGTGGTCGAGACCGGCCGCGTCTCCAAGATCCTGGCCTTCCGCGGCCTCGAGCGCCAGCCCATCGAGGTGGGCGAGGCGGGCGACATCGTCTCCATCGCCGGTCTCGAGAAGGGCTCGGTCGCCGACACCTTCTGCGCGCCCGAGAACGACATCCCGATCCAGGCCCAGCCTATCGACCCGCCGACCGTCACCATGTCCTTCATCGTCAACGACTCGCCCCTCGCGGGCACCGAGGGCGACAAGGTGACGAGCCGCATGATCCGCGACCGTCTGTTCAAGGAAGCGGAAGGCAATGTCACCCTCAAGATCGAGGAAGCCGCCGACAAGGATTCGTTCTACGTCTCCGGCCGTGGCGAATTGCAGCTCGCCATCCTGATCGAGACCATGCGCCGCGAGGGCTTCGAGCTCGCCGTGTCGCGTCCGCGCGTCGTCATGAAGAAGGACGAGGCGACCGGCCAGCTCCTCGAGCCGGTCGAGGAGGTGGTGATCGACGTGGACGAGGAATTCTCCGGCGTCGTGGTGCAGAAGATGTCCGAGCGCCGCGCCGAGATGGTCGAGATGCGCCCCTCCGGCGGCAACCGCCAGCGCCTGGTGTTCTACGCTCCCACCCGTGGCCTCATCGGCTATCAGGGCGAGCTGATGACCGACACCCGCGGCACGGCGATCATGAACCGCCTGTTCCATGCCTACGAGCCCTACAAGGGCGAACTCGCCGGCCGTAACAACGGCGTGCTCATCTCCAACGACCAGGGCGAGGCGGTGGCCTATGCCCTCTGGAACCTGGAGGATCGCGGCCCGATGGTGATTGAGCCGGGCTGGAAGGTGTATCAGGGCATGATCGTCGGCATCCACAGCCGCGACAATGACCTGGAAGTGAACGTGCTGAAGGGCAAGAAGCTCACCAACATCCGCACGACCTCCAAGGACGAAGCGGTGCGCCTGACGCCGCCGATCCGCATGACCCTGGAGAAGTCTCTGGCCTGGATCCAGGACGACGAGCTCGTAGAAGTGACCCCGAAGTCGATCCGCCTGCGCAAGGCGATTCTCGATCCGAACGAGCGCAAGCGCGCCGAGCGCTCGAAGGAAGCGATCAGCGCCTGATCGGGACCGCCCGTTTTTCGAAAACGCGAAAAGCCGCCCTTTCGGGCGGCTTTTTATTCTGCCGTCCCTTGCCTCACCCCGCTGCTGCCGCAGCGGGGTCGACAACGGGCTCCGGCAGCGCGGCGAGCCTCGACACGGGGGAGGACAGGATGATCAGCAGCTGAACCACGAAGCCGACAGCGGCCACGACGATGCAGGCCCCGAGTCCGTAGGTCGCTCCGATGGCCGCGCCTGCCGCCGCTCCGATCGGACGCGCGCCCGCCGTCGCCGTCATGACCAGGGCCGATACGCGTCCGAGAAGGGAGACCGGCGTCACCGTCTGGCGAAGGGTGGTCTGGCTGATCGTCCAGAGGATCGGCCCGGCGCCGAACAGGAAGAACGAGAGCGCGGCGAGGTGGCCGGACGGAATCCAGAGCGTCGACGCCATGGCCAGGGCCGCCGCCACCGAGACGATGGGTCCGACTACGATGGCCGTCCCGAAGCTGAGACGGGCGACGAGCCGTGACGCCAGCAGGGAGCCGACGATCATCCCGATGCCGTAGGTCGCCATCGACGTTCCAATGCCCGAAGCGGTCAGTCCGAGGACATGGACCGCATAGGGGACGTACGCCGCCTGCAGCACGAACCAGGCGAGATTCCAGGCCACCGCTGTCAGAAGGATCGGCCTGAGGAAGGGATGGGTCCAGGCGAAGCCCGCGCCGTCCTTCAGGTCTTGCCAGATATGAGGCCTGCTCGAAGGGCGTTGCGGCGCCTCTGGCACCCGAACGAGGAAGACAACCGCCAGCATCGACAGCGCCGCCGCCAGCACGAAGGTCTGTGACGGCCCGGCCCAGCCGACCAGGCCGCCGGCGAGGGCGGGGCCGGCCGCGAAGGCGATGCTGCGGGCCAGTTCGAGCTGTCCGTTGGCCCTCGTCAGCAGGCTGCGCGGCACGAGGGACGGAACCAGCGCCGGAGCGGCGACGCTGAAGGCCACGGTGCCGGTGGCGGCTGCGAAGCCGATCACGGCGAGGAGCGGGATAGACAGCAGTCCGAGCATGGCCAGAACGGGCAACGCCAGGAGGGCCAATGAGCGGAAGGCCTCGGCCGCGGCCATCACGGCCCGGCGCGGCGCCCGGTCGGCGAGAAGGCCGGCGGGAAAGGAGAGAAGCAGGAAGGGCAGAGCCTGGACAGCGGCGAGAAGGCCCGTTTCTCCCGGTCCTGCGCCAAGCGTCAGAACGGCGATCAGAGGCGCCGCGGCCAATCCGATCTGCTCCGCGGACTGGGCAGCGAGATTGGACCAGGCAAGGGACCGGAAGGAGGCAGGCAAGGGGGACATGGCAAATCCAGGGCAAAGATCCGTGATTGCCCAGGGTTAGGCGCCATGCCGCGCGGCGGCCACCCGATACCTGCGGGCAGTGCCGGCGTCTCCGTCACGCCGGCCGTTGTCGCTATCCTTCCGCCTTGTCGGTCTGGCCTTTCTTCGCACCGGGACCGGTGGGATTCGTGGAATCCTCCCCGGCCGCGTCGGGACTCGTCCGGCCCTGCGGCGTCAGGCGGGGCTTGCTGATATCGGCGTCCCGGGCTTGACGCTGCTTCCTGTCGGACTGGCTCATCATCGTGTCCTAGCCGCTGGTGGAATCGGTTGCGTCGCGCGCACCGGCATCGGGCAGGGTGCCCGTGCCGGGAGTGTTCTCGTCGGTCGTCAGACCGGGTTTATCGTGAGGTCCTGCCGCAGGCAGATCCTTGGCGGCTTGGCCGCCCCGGTCCTTGGCTCCGCCCAGATCGAACCCGGGGCGGTCCTGGCCCTTCTCCGGGGTCTGGCCAGCCGCCTTGGGATCGGGCTTCTCAGGCGCCTTGGAGTCCTGCTGACTGTTGTTGCCGTAACTGGCGTAGCCCATGGAGAAATCTCCTCGATCAATATTGTCTGGAAATGACTTAGGTCGGGCGGTGACGTGGCTCCTTATGTCGGTTCCGGGCAGCATCGCCCATGCCCTTCGTCCGCTCGGATCGGGAGAGGCCGCCGGCGACCTTGCGGTTTTCTGCGGGTCCACGGGACGCGACCTGATCGGAATGGCCGCCGGACGAGCCTCCGAGACCCGGGTTGGCGTTATCGGGCCGGCCCGGATTCATGCGGCTGCGCTCCACGTCGCTCAGGCCGCCGCCATCCTGCTCGACGAGATCGGCCTGCTGGGAGGTCTGATGGCCGCCATTGACCGGGGGTCCCTCGGCCTGTCCGACGATGTTGTCGTTTTTCTTGGGCATGGGCTCAGCCCTTCTTTCCGGTGGCGCGCTCGATGGCCTCGGCGGTGGCGTCCTTGTCCTTCGGGGACAGGGTGGGATCGCTCAGATGCCTGGTAGCCTCCGGCGTTTCCGCCGCCGTCAGGTCCGAATGTCCTTCATCGCGACCGCCTGCGCCACCCATGGACTGGCGATAGGCATAAGCCTCGCCGCCCGGCTCGTCCCAGACCTTGCGCATGGTGTCGTTGGCTTCGGGACCCTTGTTCGAGGTATCGGCAACGCCACCACTGCGCTGCTGGTTGCGGATCTGGTCCGCGGTCTGGTCTTTCAAAGAATGGGGTGGGCGCCTGTCCGCCATGGCAGATCTCCTTGAACTTGCGTTTCAAGGGCAACCCGGCGGGAGGGTGAAGGTTCTGGCCACGCTTCGACCACACGGAAAAGAAAAAGGGCGGCCGCAGCCGCCCTCCATAATCCTGCCGGGAAGGGATCAGAGCCCTTCGAAGAGTGGGCTCGAAATATAGCGCTCGGCGAAGGAGGGGGCGACCGTGATGATCCGCTTGCCCTTGAATTCGGGCCGGGCCGCGACCTCGAGCGCCGCCGCCACATTGGCGCCGGTGGAAATGCCGCCCGGAATGCCCTCGAGCTTCGAAAGCTGACGGGCCGTGTCGAAGGCGGTCTGGTTGCCGACCGTGACCACGTCGTCGATGATCGAACGGTCGAGCACGTCGGGTACGAAACCTGCGCCAATGCCCTGGATCTTGTGCGGCCCCGGCTGTCCGCCCGACAGGATCGCCGAGTCCTCGGGCTCCACCGCGATGATCTTCAGGTTCGGCAGGCGCGGCTTGAGCACCTGTCCGACGCCGGTGATCGTGCCGCCGGTGCCGACACCGGCCACGAAGGCGTCGAGTTGCCCGTTGGTGTCGTTCCAGATTTCCTCGGCGGTGGTCTTGCGGTGGATCTCCGGATTGGCAGGATTCTTGAACTGCTGCGGCATCACGGATCCCGGAATCTCCTTCAGGAGTTCCTCGGCCTTGGCGATGGCGCCCTTCATGCCCTGCGGGCCCGGCGTGAGGGCGAGCTCCGCACCGAGAAAGGCCAGCATCTTGCGCCGCTCCAGGGACATGGTCTCCGGCATGACGAGGATCAGCCGGTAGCCCCGCGCCGCTGCCACGAAGGCAAGCGCGATACCCGTGTTGCCCGAGGTCGGCTCGACCAGGGTTGCTCCCGGCTTGATCGCTCCCGCCGCTTCCATGGCATCGATCATGCTGACGCCGATACGGTCCTTGACGCTCGAGATCGGGTTGAAGAACTCGAGCTTGACCAGGATCTCAGCGTCGATCCCGCGCTCCTTCGGCAGGCGGTTCAAGCGGACGAGGGGGGTATTGCCGATAGTCTCCGTGATGGAGCCGTAAATCCGGCCTCGGCCAGGCTTCTGAGCAGTGTCAGCCATGGAACTCTCCTTGGGTCAGAGCGATATCTATCGTTTTTAACGATTCCTGTCGATTAATTCCTACTAATACATCTCTATATTGTAAAATCGGCGGGAGACGGTGGCTCTGCCGCGGTCTCAGCCTGCGCCCGGCTGCAAAGCTCGTCCACGCTCACCTGATCCAGTTCCGCCAGAAAGGCATCGATTCCCCGCTTCACGAGCGGCGCGACCACGGCCTCCGCCAAGTGCGATTCCGGCTGGGGCGACACATCCTCTTCCTCATGGGACGTCATCGCGACCCGCACAATGTCACCGGCGCTGATCCTGCGGCGCTCCCGAGCCAGTTCGTAACCACCGCGCGGTCCGCGCACACCCTTCAGGATGCCATTGCGGACAAGAGCCTGGAGGACGGGCTCGAGATGACGCGGCGGCAAATTGTGCCGGGCGGCCAACGCCTTCGCCGAGACCGGCATCGGCCGGGCGTGCAATGCGATGTCCGTGACGGCCGCGATGGCAAGGAGCGACCGGCGCGAGAGAAAGTTCATCGGCCTCTCCCCCCGAGCCCGGTCGACCCGAACCCGCCCTGTGCCCGCGCGGTGTCGTCGACCGCCTCGACCGCAACCGGCTCGACCCGGGTCACCGGCGCAACGATCATCTGGGCGATGCGCATGCCCCGGGTGATCGTAAAGGGCTCCTGGCCCAGATTGACGAGCAGCACCTGCACCTCTCCGCGATAGTCCGCATCGACTGTTCCGGGTGCGTTGAGCACCGTTACGCCGTGCTTGAAGGCGAGGCCCGACCGGGGACGGATCTGGGCTTCGAAACCACGCTCGAGCTGGATCACGAGGCCCGTGGGCACGAGGGCCCGCGCCAGCGGCGCGACGACGAGCGGTTGATCGTCGGGTATGGCTGCGATCAGGTCCATCCCCGCGGCTCCCGCCGTCTCATAGCGCGGAAGCGGAAGGTCACCGGCATGGGCGAGGCGCTGGACGCGAAGAACGGAGGTCATCCTCATGCACTCCCCGCCATCCGACTGAGGCGCTCGACCAGTGTGCGCGCAACATCCGTCTTCGAGAGCGTCGGCCATGTCTCGACGCCCGACGCGCTGACAAGATGAACCGTGTTGCTGTCGCCGCCCATCACACCCGTCTCCGCCGACACGTCGTTGGCGATGATGAGGTCGCAGCCCTTCTTGGCAAGCTTCTGCCGGGCATGCTCGATCACGTGCTCCGTCTCGGCGGCGAACCCGACCATGAGCGGCGGACGGCCCTCGTTGCGCCGGGAGATGGTCGCGAGAATGTCAGGGTTTTCCGTCAGGCGCAGCTCCGGCAGGGCGCCAGCATTCTTCTTGATCTTCTGATCACCCGCACGGTCGACCCGCCAGTCGGCGACGGCGGCGGCGAAGATGCCGATATCGGCGGGCAATGCGCGCTCGACGGCCTGCAACATCTCCCGGGCGCTCTCCACATGCACGGTGGAGATCCCCGGTGGATCGGGAAGATCGACCGGGCCGGAAACCAACGTAACCCGTGCACCCGCTTCGGCAGCGGCGCGGGCAATGGCGTATCCCTGCTTCCCGGAGGAGCGGTTGGCGATGTAGCGCACCGGATCGATGGGCTCGTGGGTCGGCCCCGCCGTCACGAGGACATGCTTGCCGGCGAGCGGCCCGGACGGGCTGAGCATATTCTCGGCGGCGGCGACGATCTCCAGCGGCTCGGCCATGCGGCCCGGCCCGGTCTCCGCTTCCGCCATGGCGCCCTCGTTCGGCCCGACGACCGCCACGCCGTCCGCGCGCAGCGTCGCGTGATTGCGCTGCGTCGCCGGATGCAGCCACATGCGCACGTTCATGGCCGGCGCGATCAGGATCGGCAGCGTGGTGGCGAGCAGCACGGTCGAGGCCAGATCGTCCGCATGCCCGCCCGCCATCTTCGCCATGAGATTGGCGGTGGCAGGCGCGACGACGACCAGATCCGCATCGCGGGCGAGCCGGATATGGCCGATATCGGCCTCATCTTCCCGGTCGAAGAGATCCGTATGGGTGCGCTGGCCGGAAATGGCGGAGGCCGCGAGCGGCGTGATGAAGTGCTGCGCACCGGCGGTCAGGATGCAGCGCACGGACGCACCACGCTCGCGCAGGCGGCGGATGAGGTCGAGGGACTTGTAAGCCGCGATGCCGCCGCCGATGACGAGAAGGATCCTTTTGCCCGACAGCGCCATGTCTCAGTAACCCCGTATCAGCATGATCATCAGCGACAGCGCGATGATCCACAAGGCCACCGTGCTCCACCGGTTGCCACGCGCCTCCGCGCGTCCGATGCCGGAGACACTGTCCTTGTGAAGGGGAACGCCCTGCGCCGTCACGTCCTCCAGCTGGTTCAGAACCCGCTTGGCGCGGAGGGCCATGTCCGGCACGTCGGCGGCCAGCCCGGCGAGCGTCGCGAGGCCGGACCCCATCTCCTCGATCCGGCCGATGGGCCCGAGATGGCGCTCGATCCAATCCCGCACGACCGGCTCCGAGGTGGTCCACATGTCGAGCCGCGGATCGAGATTGCGGGCGACGCCCTCCACCACCACCATGGTCTTCTGCAGCATGACGAGCTCGATGCGCGTCGCCATGTCGAACAGGGCGGTGATCTCGAAAAGCAGCGAGAGCAGCTTCGCCATGGAAATTTCGTCGGCGCGCCGGTCATGGATCGGCTCTCCGATGGCGCGCAGAGCCTGCGCGAAATCCTCCACCGAATGGTGCGGCGGCACGTAGCCCGCCTCGAAATGCACCCGCGCGACCCGCAGATAGTCGCGCCGGATGAAGCCGAGGAGAATTTCGGCCAGGAAACGCCGCTCCTTCATGCCGAGCCGGCCCATGATGCCGAAATCCACCGCGACGAGACGGCCCTGCGGGTCGATGAACAGGTTGCCCGGATGCATGTCCGCGTGAAAGAAACCGTCGCGGATGGCGTGGCGCAGGAACGACTGGATCACCGTGCGTGCCAGGGCGACCCGGTCGAAGCCCGCGGCCTCGATCCGCCCAATGTCGTTGAGGCGGATCCCGTCGATCCAGGTGATGGTGAGCACGTCGCGGGCGGTGAGATCCCATTCCGGCTTCGGCACGCGGAAATCGGGATCGTCCTTCGTGTTCTCTCCCAGCTCCGAGACGGCGGCCGCTTCGAGGCGCAGGTCCATCTCCACGGAGACGGAGCGGGCGAGCGCCTCGACGACCTCGACAGGCTTCAGGCGTTTCGCATCCGGCACGAGGCGCTCGAACAGGCGTGCGGCTGCGCGCATGGCCTGGAGGTCGCGGGCGAAGCCCTCGCGCACGCCGGGCCGGACCACCTTCACCGCCACCGTCAGCGGCCCTTCCGGGGTCCGGATGACGGCCTTGTGGACCTGGGCGATGGATGCTGCCGCGATCGGCTCGCTGAACTCGAGAAAGAGCTCCCCGACGGGACGGCCCAGCGCCAGCTCCACCATGCGCACCGCGTCTTTCCGAGGGAACGGCGGCATGCGGTCCTGCAGGTGTTCCAGGTCGCGGGCGGCTGCGACGCCGACGATGTCGGGCCGTGTCGCGAGGAACTGGCCGAACTTCACGTAGGACGGTCCCAGCCGGGTCAGGGCGGCCGAGAGCCGCGCCGCGCCGTCGCCCGCCTGTCGTCGTTCGATCATGCGGGCGAAGCGCAGGCCGATCCGCGCCGCCGGCGGCAGGACGTTGGGGTCGATCAGCGCCAGCGCGCCTTCGCGCGCCAGAATGAAGCCGGCACGCAGGTTGCGGGAGAGATGGACGAGGCTGCCGATCACGTCAGATCTTCCAGCCGGAGTGGATCGCGACGATTCCGCCCGTCAGGGGGCGGTGGGTGACACGTTTGAATCCGGCCTCCTCGATCATTCGGGCGAAGGCGGCCGGGGGCGGGAAGCGCCGGATCGATTCGACGAGATACTGGTAGGATTCGGAATCGCCCGTCACCATCCGGCCGAGCCGCGGGATCACATTGAAGGAATAGGCATCGTAGATCCGGTCGAGGCCGGGCACGTCCACCTTCGAGAATTCGAGGCACAGGAAGCGTCCGCCGGGCTTGAGCACACGGTGCGCTTCGCGCAGGGCCGCATCGATGCGCGGCACGTTCCGGATGCCGAAAGCAATGGTGTAGGCATCGAAGGCCTTCGATCCGAGCGGCAGGGCCTCCGCGTTCGCCTCGACGAAATCGATGCGCCCGTCATACGGACGGCCTGCCCGCTCCTGGCCGACCTTCAGCATGTCGCCATTGATGTCGAGGACAGTAACGTGGGTCTGCGGGCCTCCGGCGTCGAGGATGCGGAACGCGACGTCCCCGGTGCCGCCCGCCACATCGAGGTGGCGGAAGGAGCGGTCCCGCGGCGGGCGAAGCATGGACACCAGTGCGTTCTTCCAGAGCCGGTGGAGTCCGGCCGACATGAGGTCGTTCATCAGGTCGTACCGATCGGCCACCGAATGGAAGACCTCGTTGACCCGGCCCTGCTTTTCGTCGAGCGGCACGGACTGGAACCCGAAATGGGTCTTCTCGTCGGTCATCTCTCACACCTCTCGTCGCCTGTTGCCGCGATCCATAGCGGAAGAGGGCCCGGATGGCTATGTAAGGAGCCTCCTGACGCGAAGAGATGGTTGATGCCCGAACTCCCCGAAGTCGAAACCGTCCGCCGGGGCCTGGAGCCCGCCATGGTAGGGGCGCGGTTCACGAAAGTGGTCCAGCGCCGGCCCGACCTGCGCTTTCCCTTTCCCGAACGGTTCGTGGAGCGGCTCGAGGGACAGGAAGTGACCGCCCTGGGCCGCCGCGCCAAGTACCTCCTGGCCGATCTGTCCTCGGGGGAAGTCCTGGTGATGCATCTCGGCATGTCGGGGCGCTTTCTCGTCAGGCAGGCCGGCGGGACCGTGACGCCGGGGGACTTTCACCATGAACATGGGACCGTCGGCGCCCATGACCACGTGGTCTTCGCCCTGTCGAATGGCGCGACCGTCACCTACAACGACACGCGTCGCTTCGGATTCATGGACCTGGTGCCACGGTCAGGGGTCGAGACCTCCCGGCATTTCAAGGGGATGGGCATCGAACCTCTCGGGAATGCCCTGTCGGGCGAGGCCATTGCGCAGCTCTTTGCGGGCAAACGCGCGCCTCTGAAGGCGGCGCTGCTCGACCAGCGCCTCATCGCCGGCCTCGGCAACATCTATGTCTGCGAAGCGCTATTCCGCACCGGGCTCCACCCGGAGGCCCCTGCGGGCTCCCTTGCCACGGCCAGTGGCAAGCCGAAAGCCGAGGCGCATCGGCTGGCGGAGGTCATCCGCGATGTGCTCAACGAGGCCGTCGAGGCGGGCGGCTCGACCCTGCGCGACCACGCCCAGGTCGACGGGTCGCTGGGCTACTTCCAGCATCGTTTCCGGGTTTATGACCGCGAGGGCGAACCCTGCGTCACACCCGGTTGCACGGGGACGGTCGCGCGCCTCGTGCAGGCGGGACGCTCGACCTTCTATTGCCCCACCTGCCAACGGTAGAAATTGCCGTGATGCGTTCCGTCATTCCGGAACGAAACTCAGCGCCGGCCCGGAATGACAGGCGTGTGAGAGCCCCCTAGGAGACAGATCCCGCGAACGCAGCTACACTGGATGCGTCGATGGGCAGATTGTGGCTCCGCGTTGTCAGCGGCCTCCCGGGGGCAAAGGCCCACTGCACCACGTCGGCGTCGTGACTGCCCGAACAGAGGTTCTCGGAGGTTATGGCTATGGCGAAACTCCATGCGATGCCCGGCGTAGGCTCTGCGCTGGACAATCCCGTTGTGCGGACCATCGGCATGGCGGATCTCAAAGAGGCGCTCCGCAGCGGGATCGACGATTTCATGGCGATGCCGACGCACGCCTTCTTCATTGCCCTGATTTATCCCATTCTCGGCCTTTTTCTCGCAGGCGCCATTTTCGGCAACAACGTCCTGCCGCTGCTCTTTCCCCTGGTCGCCGGCTTTGCCCTGGTCGGTCCCTTCGCCGCCATTGGTCTGTATGAGCTGAGCCGTCGCCGCGAACGGGGCGAGGAGCTGACCTTGGCGCAAGCCTCGCGGGTCCTGCGCTCGCCTTCGATCGGCTCCATCGCCGCCCTTGGCGTGCTGCTCGTGGTGATCCTGCTCCTCTGGCTTGCCACGGCACAGGCGCTCTATCACACGATCTATGGCAACTCCGTCCCCACCTCGATCATGGCGTTCCTGCAGGAGGTCCTCACGACCCGTCAGGGCTGGACGATGATCGTCGTCGGGAACGCCGTCGGACTGGTCTTCAGCGCGCTCGTGCTCTCGATCAGCGTGGTGTCCTTCCCCATGCTCCTCGACCGCAATGTCAGTGCCGCCACGGCAGTCCAGACGTCGCTTCAGGCGGTGGGTGCCAATCCCGGACCCATGGCCGTGTGGGGCCTGATCGTGGCCGCGCTGCTTTTCATCGGCTTCATCCCCCTCTTCTTCGGCCTCGCAGTCGTCATCCCCATCCTCGGTCATTCGACCTGGCATCTCTATCGCCGGCTGGTGGCGCGCTGAGGAAGACCGCCCGGTCGGCCGTGGATGCTGGACCACCACGGCCGGCCTGGATGCCTTTCACGATTTTTTCTTGCCTGCCACAAGCACCTCGCCTACCGGTGAGCCTCCATCGAGGAGGCGACGGCATGGCTTATGAAACGATCATCGTCGAGACCCGCGGCAAGGTCGGGCTCATCACCCTCAACCGACCGCAGGCGCTGAATGCGCTCAACTCGACCCTGCTCGGCGAGGTCAACCATGCCCTTGACGGGTTCGAAGCCGATGCCGGGATCGGCTGCATCGTGGTGACCGGCTCGGAAAAAGCCTTCGCCGCCGGAGCCGACATCAAGGAGATGGCGGCCCTCACCTATCCGCAGGTCTATGCCGACAACCAGTTCGGCGGCTGGGACCGGGTGGCGAACCGGCGCAAGCCCATGATCGCGGCGGTCGCGGGCTTCGCGCTGGGTGGAGGCTGCGAATTCGCCATGATGTGCGACTTCATCATCGCCGCCGAGAACGCCAAGTTCGGCCAGCCCGAAATCAAGCTCGGCGTCATGCCCGGCATGGGGGGTACCCAGCGGCTCACCCGCCTCGTCGGCCGGGCCAAGGCCATGGAGATGTGTCTGACAGGCCGCATGATGGGGGCAGAGGAAGCCGAGCGCTCCGGCCTCGTGGCGCGGATCGTGCCGACGGCCGAACTTCTCGCCGAGGCGCTGAAGACCGCGGAAACCATCGCCTCCATGTCCCAGCCCATCGTCATGATGACCAAGGAGACCATCAACCGCGCCGACGAGGTGTCTCTGTCCGAGGGCATCCGCTTCGAGCGTCGCGTCTTCCATGCCATGTTCGCCACAGCCGACCAGAAGGAGGGCATGGCCGCCTTCGTCGAGAAGCGTGCGCCCCAGTTCACCGACCGCTGATCCGTGGCCCCCCTGGACCTCGACACGATGGCGGCCTTGGCCGCCATTTCTCTGCTGGCCGGATTTGTCGATTCCATCGCCGGCGGCGGCGGGCTCCTCACGGTTCCCGCCCTGATGATCGCCGGGTTCGACCCGGCCCAGGCGATCGCCACCAACAAGGTGCAGGGCGCGTTTGCCGCTGCCTCGGCCACCTATACGTTCGGCCGCAAGGGTCTGATCGCATGGTCCTCGGCCTGGCGCTTTTCGATCATCGCCTTCCTGAGCGGGGTGGCCGGTGCGCTCTGCGTCCGGTTTCTGCCCAAGCCCGTTCTCGACGGGCTGATCCCGCTCCTCCTGATCGCCATTGCCCTGTTCTTCGCCCTGTCGCCCAAGGTGCGGAACGAGGATGCCCATGCCCGCATGACCGCTCTCACCTTCGGCCTGACAGCGCCGGTGGCGGTGGGATTCTACGACGGCATTTTCGGTCCCGGCGCCGGCTCCTTCTATATGCTCGCCTTCGTCACCCTTCTCGGCTACGGCGTGGTTCGGGCGACGGCCCATACCAAGCTGCTCAACCTCAGCAGCAATCTCGGCAGCCTGTTTCTCTATGCGGCGACTGGCGCCGTGGTCTGGCCGGTCGGGCTGGTGATGGCCGTCGCCTCGCTGCTCGGAGCGCAGATCGGCTCCAGGCTGGCCCTGCGCCACGGAGCCAAAATCATCCGTCCGCTGCTGGTTGTGGTCTCGAGCCTGATGGCGCTCAAGCTTCTTCTCGACCCCGCCAATCCGTGGCGGCTGGGGCTCGAAGCGCTTTTTTGACACGCAAACCCCGCTAAGCGTTGACGTTCGGCATACACGCCGGTATAAGCCGCCCCACATGAGCCCGCGCGCCCCGCGGGCTCTTCGGTTTCCATGCAATCAACCGATCGCCGTCTCACGCCGGAATCTCCGGCTCGACCGTGTCGGATTTTAGAGAACGAGGACTGGCCATGGCCAACACCGTGTCGGCCAAGAAGATGACCCGCAAGATCGCGAAGCGCACCGCGGTCAACCGCTCGCGCCGCAGCCGTATGCGGACCTTCATCCGTAAGGTCGAGGAGGCGATTGCCTCCGGCAACCAGAACGAGGCCGTCGCCGCGCTTCGGTCCGCCGAGCCCGAGCTCATGCGCGCCGCCCAGAAGGGCATCGTGCACAAGAATACGGCATCGCGGAAAGTGTCCCGCCTGGCACAGCGCATCAAGACGCTGAGCGCCTGAAAACGGCTTTCGCCGTCTCAATTCGAGAATGGAAGAACCCGGCCTGAGCGCCGGGTTTTTTCATGTCCGCGCACAGCTTTCGAGGCGCTCGCTTTATCCACATTGCCCCTTGACTCTCATGTCCGTTGGAGGGGTGATTTGCCGCCGGGCGCGACTTTAAAATGCGCAGGAAACTGCCATCAAGTTCAAGAGCTTAGCAGGCAAAGCTTCGCAAAGCATCGGAATCAGGCACGAGCCCGCCGCGAATCGCTCCTGAATCAAGGTTGCGGGGAAACTCTTTTTCAGGCCTGCTGCCAAGCTGTGATGGAACTGTGAATCAATTGGAGAGTCAGGACTTTATGGCCCCGGCGGAAAAGCTGTGGACGGGATTGCGGGAGGTTTGGGAGTTGCTCTGGCCCGATTCGACCGACTCGGCCGTATTGCTCGACCCTACCCCCCTGTGTAAGGTCAATCTCACTTCGGCGGCCCGAAGTCATTCACTCAAGTCGCAAGGTAGAACACTCAACGGTGGGGATAGGGCATTGTTTCAAGAATTAAGAAGCAAGAGAAAGCTCACCCCCTTTTTGTGGTTTCACTTGAAAAAGCTTGAGGGGATGGGAAGCAAGTGATCGATCTCGATCATCTGTACTTAAGCGTAAAACAATAATCATCGTTAGTATTGGGGGCGCTAGGTTTTCAAGAAACCTGGCGTAGGTCTGTCCCTGACGTTGAGACAGGCTTTGGCGTAGGGGTTCTCTGCCTGGGACGGGGAGAACCTCTTGGAGGGGATATTGATGTATCGCAGCGAGGATCATCGCACCTATGCCGCTCCGAACGAGAGCGGTATCGAGGCGTCGGGCGAACAGAGCGCGCCCGATATTTGGGCCAGGGTCAAACGGCGGCTCCGGGCGGAGCTGGGCGAGGATATCTTCGCCAGCTGGTTCGGACGGCTCGAACTCGATGCGGTCGTCGATGGCTGCGCCTATCTGACGGTGCCGACCCGCTTCCTGAAGAGCTGGATCGAATCCCATTACACCGACCGGGTGCTCGCCCTCTATCGCGCCGAAGCGAAGAATGTGGAGCGCGTGATGATCGGCGTGCGCAGCACCACGGGCCGCGAAGGGACAGCCCAACGCCGCATGATCGAGGCGGCCGCACGGCCGGCCGCCGGTCCGAGTGCGTCTCCGGTCCCGGTGAGCGCTCCCGCGGTCCACGAGGCCAAGCCCGTCCTTCCCTCCCACCAGGAGGAACGAAACGATGCGTCCGATCTCGGCGGCGCTCCGCTCGATCCGCGCCTCACGTTCGAGAGCTTCATCGTCGGACGCTCCAATGCCCTCGCCCATGCGGCCGCCGACCGGGTGGCCCATGCCCAGAACGGCCAGGCCATCTACAACCCGCTCTATCTCCACGCGGGTGTCGGCCTCGGCAAGACCCATCTTCTCCATGCCATCGGTCACGAGGTGCGCAGCCAGGGCCGCAGGGTCATCTATCTCACCGCAGACCGTTTCATGTATGGCTTCGTCGCGTCCCTGAAGGCGCAGACTTCGCTCGCTTTCAAGGAGCGCCTGCGCGGCATCGACCTGCTCATTCTCGACGATGTCCAATTCATCCAGGGCAAGCAGATCCAGCAGGAATTCGGCCATACCCTGAACTCCCTGATCGACGCCGGGCGCCAGATCGTCGTTGCCTCGGATCGCCCGCCGGCGGATCTCGAGAGCCTGGACGAGCGCGTGCGCTCGCGCCTTGCGGGCGGCCTCGTAGTCGAGGTCGGGGCCCTGGACGAGGCCCTGCGCGCCTCGATCCTCACGACCCGCATTGAGGCATTGAGGGCCGTCCATCCCACCTTCGAGGTCAGCCCGAGCGTGGTCTCCTATGTGGCGCGCGCCATCACCGCCAATGGTCGCGATCTCGAAGGCGCAGTGAACCGGCTGCTCGCCCACGCGACCCTGACCGGCTCCGCCATCACGCTCGAGACTGCGGAGGCCGCAATCCGCGACCTGGTTCGCAACCGCGAGCCCAAACGGGTCAAGATCGAGGACATTCAGAAGCTCGTAGCCTCCCGCTACAACGTCTCCCGTTCCGATATCCTGTCCGAGCGCCGGACCGCCGCAGTGGTGCGGCCCCGCCAGATCGCCATGTATCTGTCGAAGGTGCTGACCCTTCGCTCCCTGCCCGAGATCGGGCGCCGCTTCGGTGGGCGTGACCACACCACCGTTCTCCATGCGGTGCGCAAGATCGAGAAGGCTCTGGGGGAGGACAACGCCCTCTCCGACGAGGTCGAGCTTCTCAAGCGTATGCTGCAGGAATAAGCTCCGGCGCCGGGCCGGGCGCGTCAGGGCGCCGGGACCGGCGTCAGCTCCCGCCTCCCGGTCCGGGATCAGGCCCGACGGCCTACGCGCCCTGTTGAGGAAAGCTCGGCCGGAGCTTGCTTTTGCTGGCGACCTTCGCCAATCTTCCCGGCCCTTGGGATCCGTCCACCTGCCGGATCGCCGGCCAATAATTCCAACGAGAATGGGTGTTGGGCTATGAGAGTTACTGTCGAGCGCGCCGCTCTCCTGAAGGCACTCGGGCATGTTCACCGGGTCGTTGAGCGCCGCAACACCATCCCGATCCTGTCGAATGTCCTCCTGCGTGGAGAGGAAGGAACCCTGCGCCTCAAGGCGACGGACCTCGATATCGAGGTGACAGAGACGATCCCGGCCGACATCACGGATGCGGGCTCGACCACTGTCCCCGCCTACATGATCTACGATATCGTCCGCAAATTGCCCGACGGAGCCCAGGTCTCCCTGGAGACCCCCGGCGACACGGGGCAGATGCAGATCCGCTCCGGCCGCTCCCGCTTCATGCTGCAGGCGCTCCCGGAGAGCGATTTCCCGGATCTCGCCGCCGGCGATCTTCCCCATCGTTTCACGCTGGCTGCCGCCGACCTCAAGCGCCTGATCGAGAAAACGCAGTTCGCGATCTCGACCGAGGAAACGCGCTATTACCTCAACGGCATTTTCCTGCACACGATCGACGTCTCGGGCACGACCATGCTGCGCGCCGTGGCGACCGACGGCCACCGGCTCGCCCGGGTCGAGCTGCCGGCGCCTCAGGGGTCCGAGGGCATGGCTGGGATCATCATTCCGCGCAAGGCCGTGGCAGAGATTGTCAAGCTCGTGGAGGACGGCAGCGAATCCGTGACGCTCGAGCTCTCCTCGGCCAAGATCCGCCTGACCTTCGACGGCGTGGTGCTGACCTCCAAGCTCATCGATGGGACCTTCCCCGACTATCAGCGCGTCATTCCCGCCGGCAACGACAAGCTGCTCACGGTGGAGCGCGCCGATTTCGCCAAGGCGGTGGACCGGGTCTCGACCATTTCGTCGGAGCGCGGCCGGGCGGTGAAGCTCGCTCTCAACGACGGACGCCTGACGCTCACCGTCAACAATCCGGATTCCGGCAGCGCGACGGAAGAAATCGAAGTCGACTACGATGCCGCGCCGATCGATATCGGCTTCAACGCCCGTTATCTCCTCGACATCACGGCCCAGCTCGATGGCGATACCGCTCTGTTCAAGCTGGCAGATCCCGGCTCCCCGACGGTGGTGCAGGATCGCGAGGGCGCTTCAGCGCTCTACGTGCTGATGCCGATGCGGGTGTAGGCGTTGCCCGCCCTTCGTGATCGCGCCGCCCAGGTCCACCGGGCGGCGTGGATCGGGTCCGCAGCGAAAGGCAACGCGCATTCGGAGAGCCGGGCTCAGGACGCGGGGCGGCCTCAATCCGTGCGCGCAGGATCCCCATGGCGCGGAACCGGGAGCAGGTCGGACGGAAGTTGGTCCCTGTCATTCAGGCCGTAATCGCGCGACACCTCTGCGACGCGCAGACGATAATGATCGAAGATCCCGTCCCGGCCCCGCGCTTGCGCCATGCGATGCTCGGCCTGCATTCGCCAAGCCTTCACCGCGGCTTCGTCACGCCAGAAGGAGAGCGAGAGGATCTTTCCAGGCCGGGTCAGGCTCGCAAACCGCTCCACCGAGATGAAACCGTCGATGCCATCGAGGAGCGGGCGCAGCGAGGCAGCGATATCGAGATACTCGTCGCGATGCCCGTCGCGCGGCTCGACTTCGAAAATCACGGCAATCATCGTTCTCCTCCCAGGATCGTTCGAGTCCATTGCCGAGCCTTCCATGGGCCTCCCGTGCTGTCCCGTTGAAATGCTTCGGCCCGCGCCAAAATATGCCGGGCCACGACGGCCGCGCTTGATCTTTTTGGGGGAGTCCCGGAAAAGGGGCTGAGATCTGACATGCCCCCTGCGCCCCCCGCCGCTTCCCTGATCACGCGCCTGATGCTTCAGGATTTTCGCACCTATGCGAGCCTGGACCTGGCAGTCTCGCGTCCGCTCGTGGCTCTGGTCGGCGAGAATGGCGCCGGCAAGACCAACGTCCTGGAGGCGATCTCCCTGTTCATGCCGGGACGCGGCCTGCGGCGCGCGGAACTCTCCGACATGACGCGCCACGGCGGCGCCGGATCCTTTGCCGTTTCACTGACCCTGGAAACACCCTATGGCGAGCACCGGCTCGGCACCGGTCTCGAGCGGACGGGCGACGAGGTTCGCGCCTCGCGGATCTGTCGCATCGACGGCATGCCGGCCTCCTCTCCGGCCGCCTTTGCCGAGCATCTGCGCATCGTCTGGCTGACCCCGGATCTCGATGCCTTGTTCCGGGGCCCCGCGGGCGACCGCCGCCGCTTTCTCGACCGGCTCGTCCTGGCCGTCGATGCCGAGCACGGCACCCGGGTGAACGCGCTCGAGCGGGCCCTGCGCTCGCGCAACCGGGTTCTCGAGGACACGCCCGACGATCGGCTCTGGCTCGATGCCCTCGAACGGGAGGTGGCGGAGCTCGCCATCGCCGTGGCGGCGGCGCGCCGGGAGACCGTCGAGCGACTGGCGGCCCTGATCCTCGCCACCCGGGACGATGCCTCGCCCTTTCCCTTCGCCACCCTGACCCTGGAGGGCGAAATCGACGCTCTGGTCGCGACCTTACCGGCCGTCGATGCTGAGGACCGCTATCGTGCCATGCTGCGTGACGCCCGCGCCCGGGATCGGGCGGCCGGGCGGGCGCTGATCGGGCCCCAGGCAACCGACCTTCTCGTGCGCCACGGGCCGAAGGATATTCCGGCCAGCATGGCCTCCACAGGGGAGCAGAAGGCGCTGCTCATCGGCCTCGTCCTCGCCCATGCGAGGCTCGTCGGCAGCATGAGCGGGATCGCGCCCTTCATCCTCCTCGACGAGGTCGCGGCCCATCTCGACCCGAAGCGACGGGCCGGCTTGTTCGACACCCTGGAATCCCTGGGCGGCCAGGTCTGGATGACGGGGGCGGACCCTGGGCTTTTCGCAGAACTCGCCGGCCGTGCCGATCTGCTCCAGGTGCTCCCCGGCTCGATCTACAACCAGAACGATTGACTTGCGGCCGCCCCGGCGCTGGCGTGAGGGCCTGGACCGTCGTATAAGCCCCTGACGCCCACTTTCGCCATTTCCGGTGCATCGTCATGGATCTTGCAGGCATTCTGGTCTTCGCTACGGCGCTCTTCATCGCCGCCGCCTCGCCGGGCCCGGGTATCGCCGCCATCGTGGCGCGGGTCCTGGGGCGCGGAACACGGGGTGCTGCCGCCTTTGGCGCGGGCCTTGCGATCGGCGACGTGGTCTGGCTGACCTTTGCCATCGTCGGCCTTGCCGCCCTGGCGCAAACGTTCCATGGCGTCTTCCTCGTGATCAAGTACGCGGGCGCAGCCTACCTCCTATATATCGCCTACAGGCTCTGGACGGCACCGGCGACGGCTCGGGCCGTGGTGGCGGACGGCAAGGCCGAGCATCCGCTCAAGCTGTTCTTCGGAGGCTTCGCCGTGACCATGGGCAACCCGAAGGTCATGGTGTTCTATCTGGCACTCCTGCCGACCATCCTCGACCTCACCCGGGTGGGCCTGCTCGGCTATGCGGAGCTCGTGCTCGCGACCCTGAGCGTTCTGGCCGTCGTACTGGGCGCCTATATCGTGCTCGCTTCCAGGGCTCGCCGGCTCTTTACCAGCCCCCGGGCCCTCCGGATCCTCAACCGGACCACCGGCACCGTCATGGCAGGCGCTGCGGCCGCGGTGGCGGCGCGGTAGGATTGCATCCCGCTTCCGCAGCGGAAGACCTCGGGCTGGCTCCCGATTCGATTGTTTTTCGTGGATTCCGGCGCCTTTTCACGCGCGCATACGCGCGTGGGGGTGAAATTTCAACCGGGAATGACTAAATAGTTGATTCAACGAATCAAACATGGGGCGCGCATCCATTTTTCCCGCCGCGCTCCGAAGGATCCTCAATGGCCGAACCCGCAATCAACGTGAATGTCGACGCCTATGGCGCGGAATCGATCAAGGTGCTCAAGGGCCTTGACGCGGTGCGCAAGCGGCCCGGCATGTATATCGGCGATACCGACGACGGCTCGGGCCTGCATCACATGGTCTACGAGGTGGTGGACAACGCCATCGACGAGGCTCTCGCCGGCCACGCGACAGAGGTGACCGTCACGCTCAATGCCGACGGTTCGGTCACCGTGACCGACAACGGCCGTGGCATCCCCACCGATATCCATCAGGGAGAGGGCGTTTCGGCCGCCGAGGTCATCATGACCCAGCTTCATGCCGGCGGTAAATTCGACCAGAATTCCTACAAGGTCTCCGGCGGTCTCCACGGCGTCGGCGTGTCGGTGGTGAACGCGCTTTCCACCTGGTTGCGCCTGCGCATCTACCGTAACGGCAAAGAACATTTCATGGAGTTCCGCAACGGCGATGCAGTGGCTCCGCTGGTCGTGGTCGGCGATGCGGAAGGCAAGCGCGGCACGGAGGTGACCTTCCTGCCGAGCCCGGAAACCTTCACCATGGTGGAGTTCGACTATGCCACCCTCGAGCATCGCCTCCGCGAACTCGCCTTTCTGAACTCGGGCGTACGCATCATCCTCACCGACAACCGCCATGCGGAGCGCAAGCGCGAGGAGCTGATGTACGAAGGCGGCGTCGAGGCCTTCGTGCGCTATCTCGACCGTGCCAAGACGCCCCTCATTCAGCAGCCGGTCATGATCCGTTCCGAAAGGGACGGCATCGGCGTCGAGGCTGCCCTGTGGTGGAATGACAGCTACCACGAGAACGTGCTCTGCTTCACGAACAACATCCCGCAGCGGGATGGCGGAACGCATCTCGCAGGCTTTCGTGCGGCCCTGACCCGCCAGGTCAACGGCTATGCGGAATCCTCCGGGCTCACGAAGAAGGAAAAGGTTTCTCTCACCGGCGACGATTGCCGCGAGGGGCTGACAGCCGTGGTCTCCGTGAAGGTGCCGGATCCGAAATTCTCATCGCAGACAAAGGACAAGCTCGTTTCGTCCGAAGTCCGTCCGGCCGTCGAGAACGTTCTGAACGAAGCTCTCAGCAACTGGCTCGAGGAGCATCCCGCCGAGGCCAGGACTCTCGTCGGCAAGGTCGTCGAGGCTGCGGCCGCCCGAGAGGCGGCACGCAAGGCCCGCGAGCTGACGCGCAGGAAAGGCGCGCTCGATATCGCATCGCTTCCCGGCAAGCTCGCTGATTGCCAGGAGCGCGACCCATCGAAATGCGAGTTGTTGCTCGTCGAGGGCGACTCGGCCGGCGGCTCCGCCAAGCAGGGTCGTGACCGCGCCTTCCAGGCCGTGCTGCCCCTGCGCGGAAAAATTCTCAACGTCGAGCGCGCGCGTTTCGACAAGATGCTGTCGTCCCAGGAGATCGGCACGCTGATCACTGCGCTCGGCACCGGCATCGGCCGCGAGGAGTTCAATCCCGACAAGCTGCGCTACCACCGCATCATCATCATGACCGATGCGGATGTGGACGGCTCCCATATCCGAACGCTGCTGCTCACGTTCTTCTTCCGGCAGATGCCGGAGCTGATCGAGCGCGGCCACATCTACATCGCCCAACCGCCACTCTACAAGGCGACGCGCGGCAAGCATGCGATCTATCTCAAGGACGAGCGCGCCCTTGAGGATTTCCTCATCGATGCGGGCATCGACAGCGCATCGCTGCGCCTGGCCTCGGGCCTGGAATTCCAGGGCGAGCAGCTCAAGGGCCTGATCGACGAGGCGCGCCTCGTGCGGCATGTCCTTTCCGGCCTGCATACGCGCTATAATCGCAAGGCTGTGGAGCAGGCGGCGATTGCCGGCGCGCTGCGTCCGGACGTGGTGGAGGATCCGGAGCGGGGACCGGCCGCGGCCGCCTATATCGCCCAGCGCCTCGATACGATCTCGGACGAGCTCGAACGCGGCTGGGCGGGCGAGGTGCGCGATGGCGGCTACGTCTTCTTCCGGACCGTCCGTGGCGTGCGCCAGGTCGCGACACTGGACCAGGCCCTGATCGCCAGCCAGGAAGCCAAGAAGCTCGACGAGCGCGCGGCCTCCCTGCAGGATGTCTATGCCAAGCCGGCGACCCTCGTACGCAAGGGCGACGAGATGCAGATCGACGGGCCTCAGACGCTGTTCAGCTCGGTCCTTACCACCGGCCGCAAGGGGCTGACGCTCCAGCGCTACAAGGGCCTCGGAGAGATGACCGCACAGCAGCTCTGGGAAACCACCCTCGATCGCGACGTGCGCTCGCTCCTGCAGGTCCGAGTGAAGGACGTTACCGATGCGGACGACCTGTTCGTCAAGCTGATGGGAGACGTAGTGGAACCCCGCCGCGAGTTCATTCAGGAGAATGCTCTCTCCGTGGCGAATCTCGACGTCTGACGCATTGCTGAAGAGGCCCGGGAAGGGCAAGGCTGCCCTCCCAGGTTCGGCCTGGAAAGCAATGCATGGCCAAGCTCAACGAGTTTGCCGTTAAGCAAAGGCTCCGCATCGGTGGGCTCTCGGTTGCGCGCTTCCTCGATGCGGCGAAGCCGGTTCAGCCTAAGGTCGGAGGCTGCTCATTCCGTCCGGTGTGTCGACATCCAGGAGGATGGCAGGGTCCGTCGTCGGCCACTCCATGACGTCGCTTCGCCCGCGAAGGCCCGGACCTGCGCCCACATCCCCTGAAAGCGCCTGGATCATGCCTTCAAGGACACGCGACACCACGACCGGATTGCCGCGTTTGCCGTTCAGTGTCGGGATCAACGCCACGGGCTCGCCCTTCGCTTGCCATGTTCGTACAAGGGTATCGATCAGATCGGTCGTGATGAGCGGCATGTCCCCGAGGAGGATTACGGCAGCCCGGGCTTCGGAAGGCAGCGCCGCAAACCCTGCCTTCAACGACGTCGAGAGTCCGCTCGCGAAATCGGTGTTTCGGACAATTTCGGCCGGTAGCCCTTCCAGCGAAGCTTCGATCTCCCCGGCACGATGGCCGGTCACCACGATCACAGGATCGGCCAAGGAACCGACCGCAGCCTCGG
The DNA here is from genome assembly GCF_059888585.1 of Microvirga sp. BF8. NCBI lineage: Bacteria > Pseudomonadati > Pseudomonadota > Alphaproteobacteria > Hyphomicrobiales > Methylobacteriaceae > Microvirga > Microvirga sp. BF8. The sequence continues at coordinate 4,095,715 of NZ_CM187619.1, forward strand.
CCACGTGGCGCACCAAGGACTTGCCGCCAAGGGAAGCCAGCAGCTTCGGGGAATCGCCGAATCGCGTGCCGCGCCCGGCGGCGAGGATGATAGCCGCCACGTCACTCATCTCTCGTCCCGCTCTCGCCTCCGGCACGCGGCTGCGGCCGGCTCACGATCTCCATGAGGAGGCCCCCGACGCCGAGGGCCATGATATCGGCGCGGGTGACAGGAATATCTGCCAGGACGCGATGCAGAATCCAATCGAATCCATTTTCTTTCGAGGAGCGAGCGCAGCCGGGAGCACCAAGGATCGGCTTGCCTGCGATGGAGCCGAGGAGAAGCAGGTTTCCCGGATCCACGGGCATTCCAAAGTGCTCCACATGCCCACAGGCCATCTCGATCGCAGAAGGAATGACGTCGCGGCGGTCAGCGATGGCAGAGGCACCGAACACGACGACGAGCTGCGTGTCGCCTGCAACTTGGTCCGCCAGCTCCTGTGCCAGCGCAGTCGCCTCATGGGGTACGCGGCGTTCCCGGACAATGGTTGCATTCGCCGGCTGCAAGCGCTTGGCGAGCACGGCAACCGTCTTATCGATCACGGTCGGCTTGAGCCCCGGCAGAACCGTCGAGATGACACCGACATGTCGGCGCGCATAGGGAGCGATGCGCAAGGCCCCCCTACCCGCCCTGGCGATGCCGTTCTCCAGCAAAAACTCAGGGATCGCGTAGGGGATGATCTTGACGGTAGCGATCATCTCGCCCGCGACGACCGGCTTGCAGGATGGCAAGGTCGCAACGGTCATGGCCTCATCAATGGCATTGATGCCATTGATCGCATCGATGTCGATCAGGAGAATCCCTGAGGTCCCGGCATAGAGGTTGGAGCGTCCTGTAAACGGTTTTTCGACGAGGATATTCTCTCCTGCAAGGGCATCGGCGAGCCGGCAGGCCGCCCTGTCCTCGCCGATGTCATCATGTTCCAGCCGTGCGACGATGATCCTCTCGACGCCAGCCTGCTTCAGCTGCGTCGCGATTTCCAATGAGATGAGGCACCCCTTCCTCACCATTGTTTCGCCTGCCCGTACGCTGTGAGCCGCCAACGCGCCAACAGCCTCCTCTACGGGGACAAGGCCGAACTTCACGCGGACTGCCTCCGCTCTTTTCGCAGCGTTGAAATAATCTCGGCGAGAATCGACACGGCAATCTCCGCAGGTACGGCAGCGCCGATGTCGAGCCCGATGGGAGCATGGATGCGACCAAGGTCCGCCTCCGTGAAGCCCGCCTCGACAAGCCGCTGAACCCGTCGCTCATGAGTTTTCCTCGAGCCGAGCGCTCCAATGTAGAAGCATTGGGAGCCCAAGGCGGCGGCGAGCGCCGGATCGTCGATTTTCGGATCGTGAGTGAGCGCCACCAGTGCAGTATGACGATCGAGTTTCAAATCCGGCAGGACCGAATCCGGCCACTCTGCCCGTACCGAGATGTCTGGAAACCTTTCTGGAGTGGCAAAGGCGGTACGTGGATCGATGATTGTAACCTCGAGACCAAGTCCCTTCATCATGGGAGCGAGAGCCTGGCTGATATGGACGGCGCCGATGATGACAGCCCGTACGGGCGGGGCCTGCACGGTCAGGAAGAATTGGCGGCCGCCCCGCTCCACCAGGCCGCTTTTGCCCTGGCGCAGAAATTGCTGCAGCTCGCTGGATAGGGGATCTCCCGCAGCTTCTTGTTCGCGAACAAGGCGCTGCTCTCCCGACGCCAAATCGGTGATGAGAACCGCAGCCCGTCGGGCTGCCCTCTCCGCGTTGAGATCGGATAGGAGGCTCAGTTGCATGCGCCTTCCTCAACCTCCTGGCGAAATGGCGTCCAAAATCATCGAAACGATCCTCTTCAACGTAGACAGGCCCTGGCGTCGACCATACCGTCCCTGCATCGGAGCCCCGGTGAGGAACGGCATTGCTGTTCCCGATATGGCCGCCTCAGTCTACCCGCTCCACATAGACCCTGATCCGCCCGCCGCATGAAAGTCCCACCTGCCAGGCTGTTTCGTCCGCAACGCCGAACTCCAGCATCCGGGGCTTCCCGTCCGCGATGATGTCCAGGGCCTCGGTGATGACTGCGCCTTCAACACATCCGCCGGAAACAGATCCGAGAAAGTTCATATCCTCATCAACGATGAGATGGCTGCCGACAGGGCGAGGCGCCGAGCCCCAGGTCTCGACCACGGTCGCAAGCGCAACGCCCTTGTCCCGGCGCCGCCAGAGTTCAGCCATCTTGAGAATGTCCGTATCCGTCGAGAGCATTGCAATCTCCAGACAATAGCGATGCCTCTAAGGCACAAGCTGCAAGCCGATACTGCCATCCCCGGCACAGGGACTGCAACCGGAATACAGCCAGCCCGAAACGCACATGGCAGGACAGGCGGCCAGCACCGCGATTTCTGGAAACCTCGGGGGGCTAACCAGGATGTCTCGCCGATGGCATGGAACGGAAGTGATACCATGAACCGGCACAGGATGCCGGGCAAATCGGCGGCTTGTTCAAGCCCGAACGAACGCGAATTTGAGATCAGCATCCACCTTTTGTCGCCCAGGGCCTGCAATTGACGCAGCGCATCAAAACCGGATTGCAGTGCAGCAACACTTGGCGGTGGCGCGCTGCCTGATTTGCTCCATACTCTGCCACAGAGATGTCTGACGATGGGAGAGCGCGGCATGGCGATGACGATGCAGGGCGAGGTCAAGTTGCCGGCCGACCGGGCCGCGGTGTGGGCGGCGCTCAACGATCCCGCCGTCCTCAAGGTGTGTATTCCCGGCTGCCAGGACCTGGAGAAAGTGAGCGATACGGAATTCAGGGCAACCGCGAAAATCGCCGTCGGTCCCGTCAAGGCGACCTTCAAGGGCGGCGTAAGCCTGACTGATCTCGATCCTCCGAACAGCTATACCATCAGCGGAGAAGGACAGGGCGGTGTTGCCGGGTTTGCCAAAGGCGGAGCGAAGGTCCGGCTCGAGGATGCCGAGGATGGAACCAAACTCTTCTATGATGTCGCAGCCCAGGTCGGCGGCAAGATTGCCCAGCTTGGCGGACGGGTCGTCAACGGAGTCGCAAAGAAATATGCCGACGAATTCTTCGCGAATTTCGCCAAGGCTCTCTCGCCTGCCGCGAGCGAAGAGAATGCCGCCTGAACGGCCGTTCCTGCGGTCCCTCGTACTTTATTTCAATGCTTGACCGTACTCCCGGCACGGTTCACACTCGACCTCGACTGATCGTCCCTGCTCGACCGGTCCAATGAGAATAAGCCCGCCGGTGCCTGAGACCACCTTAAGGTTGGCCGGGTTGCCGGCGTCCGAGGAGGAAGTCACGCATGGCCACCGTCTCGATGACGGTGAACGGTCAACCCGTCACCGCAGATATCGATCCCCGTACCCTTCTCGTGCAGTTCCTACGCGAGAACCTTCGTCTTACCGGAACACATATAGGCTGCGATACAAGCCAGTGCGGCGCGTGTGTCGTGCATCTGAACGGCCAAGCCGTGAAATCATGCACGGTTCTCGCGGTGCAGGCTGATGCCAGCATCGTGACGACGATCGAAGGCATCGCCCAAGGCAGCGAGCTGCATCCCATGCAGGCGGCTTTCCGCGAGCACCATGGGCTACAATGCGGCTATTGTACGCCAGGCATGATCATGTCCGCGATCGACATCGTGAGCCGAAAGGGGACCGAACTCGATGAGCAGACCATTCGGGCCGAGTTGGAAGGCAATCTGTGTCGTTGCACGGGCTACCACAACATCGTCAAGGCAGTTGCCGCCGGTGCCCGAGCGATGGCTCAGGCACCCCTCAGGCAAGCTGCAGAATAGCGCATGCTCAGCACGCTCGTCTAAAGCGAACGCCCCTCAAGCGAGAGGTATGCGCCAGGCGAGCCTCGAAGCCATCTCCTTAGACCCTGGCATACCCTTCGAGGTTCCCGCTCCGCTTCCACCTCTTGAATATAGGCAGACTAGGAGGACACCATGACCGCGACAGGGATCGGCGCGCCCGTCCGCCGGAAGGAGGACCAGCGTTTCGTCACCGGCCAGGGACGTTATGTGGATGATTTCAATCGACCCGGCCAGACCTCTGCCTTTTTCCTCCGCTCGCCGCATGCGCACGCGACGATCAGATCCATCGATACCGAGGCGGCTCGGGTCATGCCGGGTGTGGTGGCCATCTTCACGGGCGATGATCTCGCCGCAGATAAAATCGGCGGCCTCATCTGCGGATGGATGATCCATTCAAAGGATGGCACACCCATGAAGGCCGGGCCCCATCCGGCGCTCGCGCAAGGCAAGGTCCGCTATGTGGGCGATCACGTAGCGGTCGTGATCGCGGAAACGCTGGCCCAGGCCAAGGATGCAGCGGAAGCGATCGTGGTCGACTACGATGTCCTCCCCGCAGTGGCCGATGCTGCCAGGGCACGAAGTTCGTCCGTCCAGGTCCACGAGGTCTCGTCCGACAATACCGTTTTCAATTGGCATCTCGGCGACAAGGGAGCGACCGAAGCCGCCTTTGCGCAGGCAAAACACGTCACGAAGCTTGACCTCGTCAACAACCGGCTCATTCCCAACGCGATCGAGCCGCGCGCGGCGCTCGGCGAATACGATTCGGGAACCGATACCTATACCCTCTATACGACAAGCCAGAATCCCCATGTCGCCCGCCTCGTTCTGTCAGCCTTCATCGGCATTGCCCCGGAACACAAGCTGCGTGTGATCGCTCCGGATGTCGGCGGTGGATTCGGCTCGAAGATTTTCATCTATGCCGAGGAGACCGTGTGCGTCTGGGCTGCAAAGAAGGTCAAGCGACCGGTGAAGTGGACGTCGGACCGTACCGAGGCTTTCCTTTCGGATGCGCACGGCCGCGACCACGTCACGCATGCCGAATTGGCAACGGACGAGAATGGCAGGATCCTCGGTTTACGGGTTCAGACGATTGCCAATTTCGGCGCGTACCTCTCCACCTTCTCATCATCCGTCCCAACCTATCTCTACGCCCCTCTTCTTTCGGGCCAGTACGACATTCCGGCGATCTATTGCGAGGTGGACGGCGTCTATACGAACACCGCGCCGGTGGATGCCTATCGCGGCGCGGGTCGGCCCGAAGCAACCTTTGTGGTCGAGCGTCTCATTGAGAAGACGGCTCGCGAGCTTGGCCAGGATCCGGCGGAATTCCGCCGGCGGAACTACATCAGGGAATTTCCGCACCAGACCCCGGTCATCATGACCTACGACACGGGAGATTATGAAGCCTCGCTCGACAAGGCGCTGGAGCTCGCAGACTACAAGAACTTCGGAGAAAGGAAGCGTGAGAGCGCGCGCCGCGGTAAGCTGCGGGGGATCGGCTTCTCGAGCTATATCGAAGCGTGCGGAATAGCTCCTTCGCAGGCGGTAGGATCACTGGGTGCGGGCGTCGGCCTGTGGGAATCCGCCGAGGTGCGTGTGAACCCCACCGGCTCCGTCGAGGTGCTGACCGGCTCCCACAGCCACGGCCAGGGCCATGAGACGACGTTCGCCCAGCTCGTCTCCGACCGTCTCGGGATTCCGATCGATCAGGTCAGCATCGTCCATGGCGACACCGACAAGGTGCAGTTCGGCATGGGAACCTACGGATCGCGGTCAGGCGCAGTTGGCATGTCGGCCATCGCCAAAGCGCTCGACAAGGTGGTTGCGAAGGGCAAGAAGGTGGCCGCCCATGTCCTGGAGGCGGCCGAGGGCGACATCGAGTTCAAGGACGGCAAATTCGGAGTCGCTGGAACGGACCGGACGCTCGGTTTCGGAGAAGTGGCGCTACAGGCCTACGTCGCCCACAAGTTCTCCGGCCAGGACCTGGAGCCTGGACTGAAGGAGGGAGCGTTCTACGATCCTACGAACTTCACCTTCCCGGCGGGCGTCCATATCTGTGAGGTGGAAATCGATCCCGATACGGGGGTCACCAAGATTGAACGCTGGACGGCGGTGGACGACTTCGGGGTGATCATCAATCCGATGATCGTTGAAGGGCAGGTTCACGGCGGCATCGCCCAGGGTGTCGGGCAGGCGCTTCTGGAACGAGCAATCTATGACGAGAGCGGCCAGCTCGTGACCGCCAGCTATAACGACTATTGCATGCCCCGTGCCATCGACCTGCCGTCATTCCAGGTCGGCATGACGGTGACGCCATGCCCTTCAAATCCGCTTGGGATCAAGGGCTGCGGCGAGGCTGGCGCCATCGCTGCGCCACCAGCCGTCATCAACGCGATCACGGATGCGCTCGGCCACGAGGACATTGCCATGCCTGCAACACCGCAGGCCGTGTGGCGGGCTGCACAGAAGGCGCGCATGCCGATGGCGGCGGAATAAGGGAGGACCGGGATGTACGCATTCGAATATCACCGTCCGACGAGCGTCGCGCAGGCCGTAAGCCTTGCCACCGCGTTGGGAGACACCAAGTTCATCGCGGGCGGGCATACCCTGCTGCCGACTATGAAGATGCGCCTGGCAGCCCCGGCCAACCTGATTGATCTCGGTCAGATCGCAGAACTCCACGGGATTCGACGTGATGCCGGCTCGATTACGGTCGGCGCCATGACCAAACATGCGGGGGTCGCGAATTCGACTGAGGTCAGGGAGGCTATTCCGGCCCTCGCCGAACTGGCTGAGCTCATCGGCGATCCGCATGTTCGCCATCGCGGTACGATCGGAGGCTCCATTGCCAACAATGATCCGTCAGCAGATTATCCTGCAGCCTGCCTGGCCTTGAATGCCACGATCGTCACCAACAAGCGTGAGGTCGCGGCCGATGACTTCTTTCAGGGCATCTTCACAACAGCTCTTGAGGAAGGCGAGATCATCACGAAGGTCTCGTTCCCTATCCCCTTACAGGCAGGCTACGCCAAGTTTCGCCATCCGGCCTCACGCTACGCCCTCGTCGGCGTGTTCGTGGTCAGGCATGCGGACGGGGCTCGGGTTGCCGTGACAGGAGCGGGTTCCGATGGTGTCTTTCGCGTACCGGAGATGGAGGAAGCACTGGGCCGCACCTTCACCGGCGACGCCCTCAACGGGATCACGGTACCCGCCGATGGCATGAACAGCGACATCCATGCGGATGCGGCCTATCGTGCCCATCTTGTCGGTGTCATGGCGCGCCGAGCCGTGCAGGCGGCCGCATCGGGCGCCTGAATACCCGGTCTGCCAAGGCAAGTCCTGTCGAAGACGACACGGCTGCAAGACTGGACAAGAGGGATAGAGACACGAGGATCCGGACGAGGTTCGGGCCCGAGGTCCTTGTGGAGCAGCGAAGCTTGTGGCTGACAGACCCGGTTCCATCGACGAGACATTGGCTCTGCTGAAGAGCGCAGACTACGTCGCCGACCGCGCCCTCGCGACGGTGCTCTACCTCGCGCTCAGGCTCGGACGGCCGCTGTTCCTGGAAGGAGAGGCCGGCACCGGCAAGACGGAGATTGCGAAGGTGCTGTCCGCAGCGCTTGGGAGAAGGCTCATTCGCCTCCAATGTTACGAAGGGCTCGACGTCACCGCTGCTGTCTACGAATGGAATTATGCCGGCCAAATGATGGCGATCCGGATCGCCGAGGCAGGTGGCCCTGTTGACCGAGACACGCTCGAAAGCGACCTGTTCTCCGAACGTTATCTGGTGAAGCGGCCGCTTCTGCAAGCGCTTGAACCGGACACTGGGGGCGCTCCGGTCCTTCTGATCGACGAACTCGACCGCACCGATGAAGCCTTCGAGGCCTTTCTGCTGGAGGTGCTATCCGATTTCCAGGTGACGATTCCGGAACTGGGGACGGTTCGGGCCGAGCACCCGCCCATCGTGATCATCACGTCCAATCGCACACGGGAAATTCACGACGCGCTTAAGCGCCGTTGTCTCTACCACTGGGTCGACTACCCGGATGCCGAACGCGAACTCGCCATCCTGAAAAGCCGCGTGCCGAGTGCTCCAGCGCGATTGTCGCAGGAGATCGTCGGCTTCGTGCAGGCCATCCGCAAAGAGGACCTTTTCAAGGCGCCTGGAGTTGCAGAGACGCTCGATTGGGCATCGGCGTTGGTAGAACTCGATGCAGTGGCGCTTGACCCGGCCCTCGTGTCGGACACCCTCGGTGTCCTGCTGAAGTATCAGGATGACATCCAGAAGATCCAAAGCAGCCAGGCCAAAGAGCTGCTCGATAGGATACAGGGCGGGTTGAGGAACCTAGAGCAATGAAGCCGCCCCGCGGGCAGGGCCGCCTCCCGGACAACATCGCCTATTTCGCACGGGCTTTGCGGGCTGCGGGTCTGCCGGTGGGTCCGGGCGCGGTTCTCGATGCAATCACGGCGGTCGGGGCCGCCCAGATCGGAACACGTGAAGACTTCTACTGGACGCTGCACGCAGTCTTTGTGAAGCGGCACGAGCATAGCATCCTGTTTCATCAAGCATTCGGAATCTTCTGGCGACGGCGCGCATTGCTCGAAAAGCTGATCGCCCAGATGTCACCTGTTTCCCCCGGCTCAACGAAGAAAGACGACAAGCCGATGGCTGGCGCCTTGCGGGTCGCCGAGGCCATGGCTGCGCCCCAACTGCAGCAACCCGATCCAACGGAACAAACCGAACTCTCTGCACGCCTTACCATCTCGGATCGAGAGGTCCTGAAGTCGAAGGATTTCGCCCAGATGTCCGCCGACGAAATCGGGACGGCCAAACGTCTCATCGCTCAACTTTCCCTCCCGAAGGATGCGGTGCTCACGCGCCGCTTTCTGATCGATCATCAAGGCCGGCGGATCGACCCGCGCCGGACCTTCAGGAGATCGTTCCGCGGAGGCGGCGCCGTCATCGACCTTGCCTATCGCTCCCCCGCGGTTCGGCATACGCCCATCGTCGCATTGATGGATATCTCGGGGTCCATGGCGGAATATTCCCGTCTCTTCCTGCACTTCCTGCACACCATGACTGAAAAGAGGCGGCGGGTGCATTCCTTCGTCTTCGCAACGCGCCTGACCAACATCAGTCATGAATTGCGTGGCCGGGATCCGGATGAAGCACTCGCCCGCGCATCGAAGCGCGTGCAGGACTGGGAAGGTGGCACACGGATCACCCATGCCCTGCACGAGTTCAACCGTCACTGGTGCCGCAGAGTTCTTGGTCAGGGCGCGATCGTGCTGCTCTTCACCGATGGACTTGAGCGTGAGGTGACCAGCGAGCTGACTTTCGAGATGGATCGCCTGAAGCGTTCTTGCCGGCGTGTGATCTGGCTGAATCCCCTTCTGCGATTCGGCGCCTTCGAGGCTCGCGCCTCCGGTATCCGGGCTATGTTGCCCCACGTGCACGAATTCCGCCCCATCCATAGTCTTGCCTCGATGGAGGAGCTCTGCCGGGCATTGTCCGGGGACCAGGCAGGGCGGGAGGACCCGCGCCGATGGCTGCGGGCGTCGTGACCACACCGGGCCGCCATCCGGACCATAGCCATAATAGAATCATTATACGCCAAAATGGACATATAGTCAGGCCTGCCGAGCGTGTAACCAGACCGATCCAACGGCAAGACTTGGAAACTCTGCAATACGAGTTTGGGCATGCGACGACTTCGTGTATATTGGCGCCCTTGATTTGAGTCTCGCACAGGACCTGTGCGACCAAGCTCCTCCATGGCTAGTACTTCTTCGGTATGCGGAGAACGCGCATGGTACAATCGAATGCGTCTGCTCAAGCAACCATCCCATCGCCGGACTCTGTTCCAGTCGAGCTGATCGTGAACGGCAGCAGAACCAGGCTTGATGTCGCTCCATGGACCACCCTGCTCGACGCGCTGCGCGAACATCTCGATCTGACTGGAACCAAGAAAGGTTGCGACCACGGGCAATGCGGCGCCTGCACGGTGCTGGTTGACGGCCGGCGGATCAATTCCTGCCTGACGCTCGCGGTCATGAAGGACGGCGCCGAAGTGACGACAATCGAAGGACTTGCGGTGAATGGCGTGTTGCACCCGCTACAGCAAGCTTTCATCGATCATGATGCGTTCCAGTGCGGATACTGCACGTCGGGTCAGATCTGCTCTGCGGTGGGATTGATCGCAGAGGGCAAGGCAAGGAGTCCTGACGAAATCCGTGAGTTAATGAGCGGCAATATCTGCCGCTGTGGCGCCTACCCCAACATCGTTTCGGCAATCCAGCAGGCGATGGGGGCAACATGATCAATTTCCGGTACGCGCGGGCCTACGACGTCAGCGACGCTGTCCGGCAGATTGCCGCAGATCCCCGAGCAAAATTCATCGCCGGCGGAACCAATCTGCTCGATCTTATGAAAGGAGATATCGAGCGTCCTACTCGGCTGATCGATATCACGCGGCTGCCGCTCTCCAGGATCGAGCAGACGGCGGATGGCGGCTTGCGGATCGGCGCGCTGGTATCCAACTCCGATCTCGCCTGGGATCCGATGATTTCGCACCGCTATCCGGTTCTCGCAAGTGCCGTTCTGGCGGGTGCGTCGGCCCAGTTGCGCAATATGGCGTCTACCGGCGGCAACCTGCTGCAGCGAACGCGCTGCTTTTATTTCTATGATGTGGCAACTCCCTGCAACAAGCGCGAGCCGGGTAGTGGCTGTTCGGCAATAGAGGGCGTCAACCGCATCAACGGAATCCTGGGAACGAGCGACATGTGCATCGCGACCCATCCCTCCGACATGTGCGTGGCGCTCGCCGTGCTCGAGGCCAATATTCACGTTGTCGGGCCGGCAGGCGAACGGATCATCTCCATAGGCGACTTTCATCGTTTGCCTGGCGACACACCTCAACGCGACACCAATCTGGACGCCAACGAAGTCATCACCGCAGTGGAGCTCCCCGCTCGCGGCTTTGCCAGGAATTACACCTACCTCAAGATTCGCGACCGCCTATCCTATGCCTTTGCGCTGGTGTCCGTCGCGGTCGGACTCGATATGGACGGCGATACGATCCGCGAAGCCCGGTTTGCACTTGGCGGCGTTGCCCATAAGCCTTGGCGGGATCGATCGGCTGAGGCGGTGCTGGCTGGGCAGGTCGCGGGCCCGGATATCTTTGGACGCGCCGCGGACCTTGCATTGCGTGGTGCCCGAGGTTTCGGACATAACGCATTCAAGATCGATCTTGCTCGCCGTGCGATCGTTCGAGCGTTGACTCAGGCGTCACAAGGCACGCCACAATCACAGACCGACAAGAAAATCGCGTGAGGAAGCGATGGCAAGTCGTCGCCATACGCCTTCCCATCCAGGCGGTTTCAGCCGCCGTTATGTTCTTCAGGGTGCCGTCGCTGTCGGTGTGCTTGGAACCGGACACGCGGATGCAGCATCGGCGGCGCCTGCCGATAAACAGATAGGTCAAGCGAGCAAACCAATGACAACGTACATCGGTCGCCCGACCTCTCGTGTCGATGGACGCGATAAGGTCACGGGTGCGGCGAAATATGCCGGTGAATTCAACGTGCCGGATCTTGTCCATGGCAGTGTTGTCAGCTCGACAATTGCAAAAGGACGCATAACAAGTATCGATGTCAGTGAAGCCATGAAAATCAGCGGCGTCATCACTGTCCTGACGCACGAAAACAGGCCGCACATGGCCGATAACGACGAGGCTTACAAGGATGAAGTGGCACCCGATCGGGGTTCACCTTTCCGGCCGCTGTATGACAATAGGATCTTGTTCAATAGGCAGCCAGTTGCGCTGGTCTTGGCCGAGGATTCCGAGATTGCGCGCTTCGCTGCTTCGCTGGTGCGCGTGAAATATGAAGCGGAAGCGCATGTCACCGATCTGTTCAGGAAGCGGGATGACACCTTAGCCCTGAAAGAGCCAGCGAAGCCGCGGGGCGACGCAGCACGCGCTCTTGCCGGTTCTGAGGTGCGCCACCTGGGCGAGTACTATGTCCCGATCGAGCATCATAATCCGATGGAGCCGTATGCTTCGACGGTGACATGGGACGGTGGCGGCAAGCTCACGATCTACGACAAGACTCAGGGTGTTCAGAACATCCATCGCTACGTGTGTGGCATTTTCGACCTGATGCCGGAGGATGTCCGTGTCGTGTCTCACTTCGTCGGTGGCGCATTTGGCTCGGGCCTGCGGCCCCAATACCAGGTCGTGCTGGCTGTGCTGGCGGCGCGCGCGCTGGAGCGCTCATCGCGAGTCGTTCTCACGCGCCAGCAGATGTACTCGCTCGGGTATCGGCCTGCAATGATTCAGCAAATCGAGCTGGGCGCGAATACTGATGGAACGATCGAGGCGATGACGCATGACGCGGTTACGATAACGTCCCAGTATGAGGACTTCCATCGCCGTGAAACACCATGGTCGGGCCTGCTCTACAAAAGCGCCAACGCGCGATACGCCCATAGGCTGGCGCGGCTCGATCTTGCAACCCCATGCGACATGCGCGCTCCGAGCGCTGCGACCGGCGTCTATGCCCTTGAATCGGCCATGGACGAGCTTGCGGTGACACTCAAGCTTGATCCGCTCGAGCTTCGCATGCGTTGCTACTCGGATCGAGACCAGAACAAAGGTTTGCCCTACAGCAGCAAGAACCTGCGCGAATGCTATCGGCAAGGCGCAGAGGCATTTGGCTGGGAAAGGCGGAGTCCAGAACCTCGTACGATGCGCGATGGCCGCGATCTGGTTGGCTGGGGCATGGCGACAGGGATCTGGGAGGCCCTGCAGGTGCCGATCACGGTTCGCATCGCTCTGACCGCAAATGGGCATGCCGAGATCTCGTGCGCCACATCCGACATCGGCACCGGAACCTATACGATCATGGCGCAGGTCGCGGCTGATGCGCTTGGGCTGCCGCTCGAAAACATCGATGTCAGGCTGGGTGATTCATCTCTGCCGCAATCTCCGGTGGAGGGCGGATCATGGATAGCAGCGTCGGTGTCAAATGGGATCATTACGACTTCGAATGCAATTCGCGAAGAGCTTTTGCGCCGGGCAAAGGAGATGCCCAATTCTCCACTTGCAGGTTCTGTGCTTGACGAGGTTATCCTCTCCGACGGCGCGATCGTCAGCAAGCATGATGAAACTCGCACGGTCTCGATTGCGGATGTGATGCAGCATGGCGGCCTGGATCGCGTCGTCCTTGAGAAAGCCACGACGTTCGCACATGACAAATCATTTGCGAACAATACCCATTCGGCAATCTTTGCTGAGGTCAAGGTCGATGAACAATTAGGCGTCGTCCGCGTGACGCGGGTCGTCAGCGCAATCGCGGCCGGGCGCATCCTGAACACGAAGACAGCCCATAGTCAGGTCATGGGCGGGATCGTGTGGGGCATCGGAATGGCCCTGCATGAGGAGACCCTGATCGATCACAACTTTGGCCGCATCATGAATGCCAATATCGCGGAATACCATGTTCCGGTGAATGCCGACGTGCATGACATCGAGGTAATCTTCGTCGACGAGCAGGACGACATCGTCAATCCTCTTGGAGTAAAGGGGTTAGGCGAAATCGGCATCGTTGGCGTTCCGGCCGCGATAGCCAATGCGATCTACCATGCTACGGGAAAGCGGGTGCGGGATCTTCCAATCACGCTCGACAAGCTTTATTGACCGAACCTGCAACCGAGCGGTTCGAGTTGCGCCCTTGGACCCGTACTACAGGCGGTTGTCATGCCCGCGCTGGTTGGTTTTCCCTGCGGCCGCCAGCTCACTTTGGAGCCGACATAGGCCTCCGCAGCATCGAACTCGGGACGGGGATCTTCTGCCCTGTCTCTTGGTCGCCTTCTTCCGGATGTCTGACCCGGCCACGCGGGATTTTGCCGGATAGCCTCAAGCCCCTCGCCGGCCAGGCATTTTGAGTGCGCGGAACACGTCCGAGTCCATGACTCCCCGCTCATTATTGCAGGCGTCACAGGCCAGCACGAGGTTACTTTGGTTCAGGGGGCCGCCTGCCGAGCGTGGAATGATGTGGTCGAGGGTTGCCAGATCGGGCCCGCGCTTCATGCCCTTCCCGGGGCGACGGGCCATAATGCCGCAATAGACGCATCGCCCGCCATCACGGGTATAGACGGCGTCAAGAAGCTTCTGCCGCTGCGGTGCTTTCATGGAGCTTGGTTCACGCGAGATCTGCCCGGAAAGCAATCGGTTAGAGCATTTTCCGCCGTCCAGGAAGCTGCTTTCGTCGGAATCGTGTTCTGGTCCGGGACGATCCTTCGGGAAGGCAGGTGGCCGCCCACACCGCCGGCTCTTCTTCAGGACATAGCGTGACCTGATCAGAAAATTTCGTGATCCCGTTTGCGCGATATCAAAGAGACGGGCTGCGCGACCGGGCATGAGTGCGTCGTCACCGTGAGGCTCCGAACCTGATGTCCGCCGGATACCCTACCACCCCTTTCCGACCTGAGAGCTTGGCCGCGTCCAGCCGACTGACCACGAGCCGGATGTGGGTGCGCATCGCCCTTCTCGCCCTTGGTGCGCTCGCTCTATTCAGTGGAATCTGCGGGGCACTTTGGCGGCTTGGATGGGCATTGCCCCATGGCTCTGCCCTTGCCGCTCTGCATGGTCCCCTCATGATTTCCGGTCTTTTCGGGACCCTCATCAGCTTGGAGCGGGCCGTAGCACTTGGCCGGCGATGGAGCTATGTCGCTCCTGCCTTCGCTGGCCTTGGGACATTGGCCCTGGTCGCCGGAGCACCTGTAGTTCTGGGCGCTGGGGCATACGCTGTTGCAGCGGCGGCGCTAGCCGGCAGTTCGCTCCTGATCACGATTCGGCAACCGGCCGTGTTCACGGGGGCCCTTCTCTTCGGCGCCCTCGCCTGGCTTGCCGGTAACGTGCTCTGGCTGCTTGGCCATACCGTGCCTGACCTGGTTGGATGGTGGCTTACCTTTCTCATCCTCACCATTGCCGGGGAACGGCTGGAACTCAGCCGTCTCGCGCCACGTCGCCGCGGCAGCGAACCCCTTTTCCTGTTCGCCGTCGGCCTCCTTCTCGTCGGTGCACAGAACAGCCTGATGACCGACAATGGAGCAATCCTCTTCGGCATCGCGCTTGTCGGCACCACCCTGTGGCTGCTGCGGCACGACATTGCTTGCCGGAATATCCGCAGGGCAGAGCAGGTCCGCTTCATGGCGGCCTGCATGCTGGCAGGATATGCGTGGCTGGGCGTGGCTGGGGTGTCATTGATTGCCTTTCCTCCGGGCAGCGACACTTTTGGATACGACATCGCGCTCCATGCCATCCTGATCGGGTTCGTTCTTTCCATGGTTTTCGGGCACGCGCTGATCATCCTGCCGGCGGTGGCACGGATCCGAGTGTCCTATTCACCCATTCTCTATGCTCCGCTCTTCCTTCTGCATGCCTCCTTGGCCCTGCGGGTGGGCGCCGGAGCTTCCGGTTGGGATGCCGGGCGAAAGGGAAGCGGAATTCTCACCGTTCTCGCGCTCGCCAGCTTTGTCGTTAGCCTTGTCGTTGTCTCGTGGCGTGCCCGCCGGGGTTCGGATGCACGGCGCGAAGCCCTTCATCTCCATGTTGATCGTGTGACCTGAGATCCGAGGTGTTTCGCGATGGGGCAGGCAGCGTATGGAGCTAGGCGGGTTCGGAACACGGCTGCGCTCGCCTCGGTCGTCGCGCTGATCTTCCATGTCGTGGTCATGGCGCTCGGGGCCGGACGCGGGCCCGATATCGGTCGTGATCCCGGCAGCGTTCATGCCCACCGCCCGCAACAGACGGCTCACCGTGGCACGAAGGTCCCTAAGGAAGCCGCGACGCATAAGGCATCGTGCTGCATCCTCAGTCTCTGCCCCGGACTACCCAGTCCGCCAAGCGACTACGTCTGCGCCTTTTTATCCGAACCTTCCGCGACCGCGTTCGCTTTCGAAGCCTCTCAAGCTTCAGAGCGACACCCCTGCCACCACTTCCATCCTGTCGGGGCACGGGCACCGCCCGTGCCGGTTTGACCTTCGTCGATCGACCATACTCAAACGGACAAGGACAAACCCATGACCTCGATCCATCTCCGTGGGGCGGTAGCCGCCTGCGCGTTCCTGACACTCGCCTGCCCGGCTTCGGCTCATACGACGCTTGAGGCACAGCAGGCGCCCATTAATTCCACCTACAAGGCGGTTCTGCGCGTTGGCCATGGCTGCGAAGGCGCGCCCACTCTCAAGCTGCGCGTCCGCATTCCGGACGGCGTCATAGCCGTGAAGCCAATGCCCAAGTCCGGCTGGACCTTGGAAACGGTCAAGGCCAACTATGACAAGGCTTATGATTACTACGGGGCGCCAATGGCGGAAGGCGTGCGTGAGATCGTCTGGACCGGCAAGCTGCCCGACGAGCATTACGACGAGTTTGTCTTCCGGGCCTATCTGAGCGGCAGCCTGAAGCCGGATACTATGCTATATTTTCCAACCGTGCAGGAATGCGGTGATGGAAAGGCAGACCGGTGGATCGAAATCCCGGCCGAGGGCAAGAATGCGGACGACTACAAGCACCCGGCGCCCGGTCTGAAACTCCTCCCGGCCAAGACTGCAACTCACTGAGTGAAGCGAGGGAAGCCGCCCCGCGGCTCCCCGCAAACTAGTCGTGCGCGTCATATTCACCTTTCTCTGGCTTCTGCTCGCAGCCACATGTGGCTCCGGGGCCGCTCTTGCCCATGCGGCGCTGGTCGATTCCCACCCTGCGGACGGTGCCGTGCTCCAGGAAGCACCGGCGGCGATACGCCTGCGCTTCAATGAGCCCGTATCAATCCTGGTTATCGGCCTGACGGATTCTCAAGGCCGGATGCATCATGACCTGCCAGTGATATCCCATGGCGACACCCTCGACATTGCGGTGCCGCGGGAACTTCCCCGCGGCAGCCATATCCTCAGTTACCGCGTGACCTCGGGCGACGGCCATCCGGTCGGAGGTTCACTCCTTTTCTCCATCGGTGCTCCAACCGGAATGGCAAGTGGCGCGGGCAGAGAGGAAAGCGCAGGTGCCCGGACGGTGCTCTGGTTGGCGCGCGTAGCCCTCTACCTGGGCCTTTTCGTGGGAGCCGGAGGGGCTTTCTTCAGCGCCTGGATCGCTCAGGACCTGCCATCCAAAAAAGCGGCGCGTCCGCTGGAAACTTTCATCGCAATAGGGATGGTCGCCGCACTGGCGTCTCTAGGGCTTCAAGGTCTCGACGCCCTGGGGCAGCCACTGTCGGCTTTGGGCACGTCTGCGGTCTGGATGGCCGGGTGGACAACCTCGTACGGATCGACAGTGGCGGGCGGCCTAGTTGCCCTGCTGCTAGCAGCGATCAGCCTAAAGGCACCAAGGAAATGGCGACGCGGATGCAGCCTTGCCGCTTTGATCGGCGTTGGATTGTCCCTGGCTGTGAGCGGTCATGCGAGCGCTGCTACCCCGCAATGGGTGACCCGCCCGGCGGTGTTCTTCCATGTCTTGGGAGTTGCCTACTGGGTCGGAGCCTTGATTCCCCTGATCCTGGCTATCAATCACGCGCAGGCTCAGGCATTCCCCGTCGTCCGCCGCTTCTCGACCGGAGCCGTCGTCGCCGTCGCCGTCCTGACACTGGCCGGTGTGGTTCTGGCACTGATCCAGGTCGATAGGCTCGCCGATCTGACTGAAACCGCCTATGGCCGCGTGCTCATCGCCAAGCTGGTGCTTTTCATGGGCCTCCTCGGCCTTGCAGCCTTGAATCGGCGCTGGCTCACCCCGGCTTTGATCTCCTCGGGACGAACCGGTGGCAGGTGGCTCGTCCGCTCCATCGCAGCGGAAATCCTCCTGGCTACGGCTATCCTTGCACTGGTGAGTCTGTGGCGGTTCACGCCGCCGCCGCGGACCCTCGGCGCTGCAGCCGACATGGCCGCGCCCGCCAGTGTCCATCTCCACTCGCCGGATCTCATGGCACAGATCACTCTCTTCCCCGGGCGCGCGGGCGCTGCCAAGGCGCGAATCGCGATCGCTTCCGGTCGTGCGGAGCCCTTGGATCCCAAGGAAGTGACGCTCACTCTCGCAAAGCCGGATGCAGGAATCGAACCTCTCGAGCGATCGGCGCGTAAGGTAGGCCGGTACGGATGGCAGGTGGACGGCCTCGTCCTGCCGCTTTCCGGTAACTGGCAAGTCAAGGTGGAGATCCTCGTCAGCGACTTCGAGGCATCAACCCTTGAAGGCAGTATCACGGTGAAGCCGTAGGGCATCAGGCCTTTTGAATTTGCAGTTCCGGCAGATCGGATCTCAGCCAGACGAGGCGCGCAATGGCGCGTCCTGCCAACGCCTGCGCCCGCCCCAAATCCTCTTCGTCACGGAGAACATCGCCGGCCGCAATGTAGCGGTCGGTGAGCAGCTCGGCGAGAGCCGTCGGATCGTCCGGGATGTTGCGGACGGATGGGTCACTACCGATCACGATGGGAGATCGCTCAAGCTCCTCCGCGTTGCGTCTCGCTTCTTCGATCAGTCCCGCGAGATGTGCGCGCGCCGAATCTGGTGCCTTCGCAGCGAGAACTGTCAAGAGCTCGGCCAGCCGCCTCTCCAAGGCGGCAGGATCCCCATTGGGCCCCAGGTCGCTGCTCGGCTGCCTGCGCGCAACATGGAAAGCCTTCCGACGCTCGCGCCGGAGAATTGCCACATGTCCGAGTTCCTCATGGGCCATGACTTCCGCGGCCTTGCGAACCTCGGCAGACTCTGCGTGAGCGGCCACATAGCTCCAGAATGCAAAGGCACGCTCTTCGTTGCGGACGGCCATTGACAGAACACGATAGGCACTCATGAGCCGAGGATCCGTCGTCGAAGCTCCCTCGTCGTCGAAGGTTTCCGGAAGTTGCCAGCGAATTCGGGCCGGATCGGGACTTTGCCCTCGAGTCTTCTGTGACCAGTGTACGACACTGTCGAGATGGCCCTGTTCCTCGACGGAGAGATGTTCGAAAACCTCGGCCAGTGCAGGGTTGTCCTCTCTCCGCATCCGGTCGGCAATCTCGGCATAACGGCTCGCAGCCTCCTGCTCCATGGCAGATGCGATCGCGAAAAGCTCCTCCAGGGATTTTACGGTACCTGCCGGTTCGGTCTTCAGCAGTGACATCGTTCTCTCCATGAAGCGTGAGGGAGGGGCCCTCGAGGTTGACGAAAGACTTCCGGGTCGTCAATTTGCGTTAAATCAATGTCTGGCCGATGCGAACTATTCTATAAGGTCTCGAGCTTGGAAATCGCCTTTCCGGCTCCATAATCGTTTGGCCGATGGCGGAACGTTTCTGTTCCGTCAGAGGTTCTACATTTTCGGTTCAGAGGCATCTGAAGCTGGACGGTCCCCTGGTGGCAAGCCTGCATCCTGCAATTTTGATCCCATTCCAACGCCTCGCGCACCTCCTGGGACTCCGTGTCCTGGTCCTGCTCGGAACCATGATGCTCCTGTCGTGGACAGGGCCATCCTTGGCCGCAGGACAGCTTCAGGATTACCTGCCGAAGGCACAGCCCAGCGAATTCTTCCCCGGAGCCGACCGCTTTGGGCCGGCTGAGGGAAATCCGCCCCTCGTGCCGACATACCAAGGTGACCGCCTGCTGGGCTACGTCTATCTCAACACCGACGTCACCAATGCGACCGGCTATTCAGGCAAACCCATCAACCTTCTCGTCGGGATCGACCCGAAAGGGGTCATCACCAAGGTCAAGCTCGTCGACCACAAGGAACCCATTGTCCTCATCGGCATCCCGGAGCGCCGCATCGTCGATGCGCTGAATACGCTGGTTGGCAAGGACATGAAGCCGGTTGCCTCCGGCGCCGAGCGCCCCCCACAGGTTGACATCGTCAGCGGAGCCACGGTTACCGTCCTCGTCATGAGTGACAGCGTCGTTCGTTCCGCGGTGCGACTCATCCGAAGCAACCGGCTCGGTGCAGGACCTCCTGCGGCGGTCGCTGCGGCTCCGGCTGCCGTCAGAGCTGTCGATCTCGGCAAAAGCGAAGTTCTGGACTGGCAGACCCTTCTTGGCGACGGCTCGGTGCGCCGGCTGTCGCTCACCATCGGCGACGTCAACGAGGCCTTCGCAAAGGCAGGCAGTCAGGCAGCGGCCGACAATCCGGAACCCGGCGAACCATCGGACACGTTCATCGACCTGTATCTCGCGCCTGTCAGCGTACCCACCATCGGGCGGAGTCTGCTTGGCGATGCTGGCTACGATCAGCTCAAGGCACGGCTGAAGCCGGGACAGCAGGCAATCGTCGTTGCAGGCAACGGAGCGTACTCGTTCAAGGGTTCTGGCTACGTGCGCGGCGGGATATTCGACCGCATCGAACTGCTCCAGGACGGCCAAAGCACCCGTTTCCGCGATCGCAACCATACCCGACTTGGAGCATTTGCTGCAGCCGGGGCGCCGGATATCCGTGAGATCGGCCTGTTCGTTGTGCCTGAGGATTTCAAGCTCGACCTTGCTGAGCCCTGGCAGTTGCGGCTGCTCGTGCAGCGCAACGTCGGCGCGCGAGACAAGGCATTTCTCAATTTTGATGTCGAGTACACGCTGCCCGACAAATATCTGCGGACCGAGCAGCCTCCACCCCAAGCGACACCGCCGGCGCCAGTGCAGGCTCCGTCCGCACAGGCTCAACCGCAGCCCGGCCCGTCGACGCAGGCTCCCGCCACGGGCGAGGCCGGCGCTTCGCTGAACGACGCTGACGCACTTGCCGCGGGAGGCGTCGAGGAACCGCTCTGGCTCAAGATCTGGAAGACCAACACGGTCTCCATCGGGATCACTGCCCTCGCCCTCCTCGTCCTTACCGCAATCTTTTTCTTCCAGGATTCCCTGGTCCGCCGACCCAAGGTCTATGTCTGGGTGCGCCGCGCCTATCTCGTCTTCACTCTGGTCTGGCTCGGCTGGTACGCCAACGCTCAGCTTTCCGTCGTCAACGTCCTGACCTTCACCAATTCGCTGATCACGAACTTCAATTGGGAGTTCTTCCTCGCGGCGCCTCTTATCTTCATCCTCTGGGCTGCCATCGCCGCCGGCCTGCTGTTCTGGGGGCGCGGCCCCTTCTGTGGCTGGCTCTGCCCCTTCGGCGCACTGCAGGAGCTTCTCAACAACGTCGCGCAATGGCTGAAGGTCCCGCAGATCAATGTGCCCTGGGGCCTGCATGAGCGTCTGTGGCCGATCAAGTACATCATCTTCCTGGGGCTGTTCGGAATGTCGCTCTATTCCGTCGCCTTTGCCGAGGCCCTGGCGGAGGTCGAGCCGTTCAAGACAGCCATAATTCTGAAGTTCGTTCGTGACTGGCCCTTCGTGATCTATGCCCTGACATTGCTATCGGCCGGGCTTTTCATCGAGCGCTTCTTCTGCCGCTATCTCTGCCCCCTGGGGGCGGCCCTCGCCATCCCAGGGCGAATTCGGACCTTCGAATGGCTCAAACGCTGGCCGGAATGTGGATCCCCCTGCCAGCGCTGCGCCAAGGAGTGCCCAGTCCAGTCGATCCACCCCGAAGGACATATCAATGTCAATGAATGCATCTACTGCATGCATTGCCAGGAGCTCTACCATGACGACCACCGCTGCCCGCACATGATCCAGGTCCGTCTCAAGCGCGAAAAGCGGGAGGCACTTTCGTCCGCCTCTATGCGCGGGGACAAAGACGGCGGCGCTGGACCCAATAAGCCCATCATCACCCACATGGGAAAACCCGTTCGGGAGCCGACCACGGCAGATGTCCCGACAACAGGTTCTTGAGCAGGAGGACTTTTGAATGGCAAACGAAGAGAAAAAAGGACTGAGCCGACGCGACATGCTCGGCACGACCGCGGCCGTTGCGGTAGCCGGTGCGGCGGGCACAGCCGGCGGCGTCGCCCTCTCCACGTCCGGCGTCATCACCGCGGCCGAGGCGCAGACGGCTCCTGGCACTTCCGCCGCCCGCCCTGCCGCCCCTAACAAATATGAGGTCAAGCCCGGCGAACTCGACGAATATTATACCTTCTTCTCGAGTGGCCAGACTGGCGAGGTCCGGATCGTCGGCCTGCCGTCCATGCGCGAATTGATGCGGATTCCGGTCTTCAACCGGGACAGTGCTACGGGGTGGGGCCAGACGAACGAGAGCCGCAAGATCCTCACCGAGGGCCTGACGCCGGAGGCGCGCGAGTTCCTGAAGGATAAGGGCGGCATCTATCTCAACGGCGACCTGCACCACCCGCATCTGTCCTTCACCGACGGCACCTATGACGGGCGCTATCTTTTCGCGAACGACAAGGCCAATACCCGCGTCTGCCGCATTCGCCTCGATGTGATGAAGTGCGACAAGATCATCCAGCTGCCAAACCAGTACACGGTTCACGGGCTGCGGGTGCAGAAGTACCCGAGAACGGGCTATGTCTTCGCCAATGGCGAGGACCGCGTGCCGATCCCGAACGACGGCAAGGTGCTCGATGATCCGAAGAAGTACTCGGCGATCTTCTCGGCCGTCGACGGCGACACCATGAAGGTCGCCTGGCAGGTCAGGGTCGACGGAAACCTCGACAATGTCGATTGCGATTACCAGGGCAAGTATGCATGGGCCACCTGCTACAACTCGGAGGAAGGCGTGACTCTCGCCGAGATGATGGCGAAGGAGCAGGATTGGGTCGTTGTCTTCAATCTCACGCGCATCGAAGAGGCTGTGAAGAACGGGGAATTCGAGACTCTCGGCGGCGTGCCGGTTGTCGACGGTCGCGCTGGGTCGAAGTTCACCCGCTACATTCCGGTACCGAACAGCCCGCACGGTATCAACACGGCGCCGGACGGCATCCATTTCGTTGCTAACGGCAAGCTCTCCCCGACCGTCACCGTCTTCGACGCCCGTAAGCTCGACGACCTCTTCGACGACAAGATCAAGCCGCGTGATGTTGTGGTGGCGGAGCCCGAGCTCGGCCTCGGTCCTCTGCACACGGCTTATGATGGCAAGGGCAATGCCTTCACGACGCTCTTCCTCGACAGCCAGGTCGTGAAGTGGAACATCGATCTGGCCAAGCGCGCCTACAAGGGCGAGAAGGTCAATCCGATCATTCAGAAGCTCGACGTTCACTACCAGCCTGGCCACAACCATACTTCCATGGGCCAGACCAAGGAGGCCGACGGCAAGTGGCTGATCTCCCTCAACAAGTTCTCGAAGGACCGCTATCTCAACGTCGGCCCGCTCAAGCCCGAGAACGATCAGCTCATCGACATTTCGGGCGACAAGATGGTCCTCGTCCATGATGGCCCGAGCTTCGCCGAGCCGCACGATGCCACCATCGTGCATCGTTCGAAGATCAACCCGATCAGCATCTGGAAGCGCGACGATGCCTTCTTCGAGGATGCGGTAAAGCAGGCGAAGGCCGACGGCGTGACGCTGGAAACGGACTCGAAAGTCGTTCGTGATGGCAACAAGGTGAGAGTCTACATGACCTCCTCGGCGCCGGCCTTCGGGTTGGAGAGCTTCCAGGTCAAGCAGGGTGACGAGGTCACGGTCTACGTCACCAATATCGACGAGGTCGAGGACCTCACCCACGGCTTCTGCATCACCAATTACGGCATCAACATGGAGGTCGCGCCACAGGCGACGGCATCGGTAACCTTCGTGGCCTCGAAGCCGGGCGTGTACTGGTACTACTGCTCTTGGTTCTGCCATGCGATGCACATGGAAATGAAGGGTCGCATGTTCGTCGATCCACAAGGCGTCTGACGGCATGGGCCCGACACGCACGCTTCCGTGCCTGGGACTGGCGGCGATCTTCGCTGCCGGTCTCACTTCTCCTGCCTGGGCCGAGCGAGTCCTGGTCGATTCGGGCAAGGACAATCTTCAAAGCGTTTTGGACGGCGCGGCCGAGGGCGACATCGTGTTCCTGAAAGCGGGCGAGCACCGCGGACCGATCCTGATCCGGCGCAAACTGACGGTGGAAGGAGAGCCGGGGGCTGTTCTCATCGGCTCTGGCAAGGGGAGCGTCATCACGATTGCCGCACCTGGCGCGACTGTTCGGGGCTTGACGATCCGTGGCTCCGGCATGGATCTGCCGCAGATGGATTCCGGCGTTTTCGTGGAGCAATCCGCCACGGGAGCCGTCGTCGAGAATAACCGCATCGAGGGAAACCTTTACGGCATCTACTTGCATGGGGCAGAGAATTCGACCGCGCGCAATAATCAGATCATCGGCCTGCAGGAAGGGCGCGTTAACGAGGCAGGCAACGGGATTTCCGTATGGAACGCCACAGGCGCCAAGGTGATCGACAACGATGTCCGCTACGGCCGCGACGGCATCTTCGTCATTACCAGCAAGCGCAATGTCTTCAGCGGCAATCAATTCCGCGACCTGCGCTTTGCCATCCACTACATGTACACCAATGACAGTGAAATTACGGACAATCTTTCGCTGGATAACGCGGTCGGTTATGCAATCATGTTTTCGCACCGCCTGAAGGTCAGTCGCAACGTGTCAAACGGCGACCGCGATCATGGCTTTCTTTTCAACTATGCAAATTATTCGCAGATCACGGACAATACGGTCCTGGGACGTCTGCAGCCTGCCGAACGCTGGACGATGGCCGGTATGCGGACAAACGAGGCCAAGGAGCATGGCCTCCCAGCATCCGGTGAGGCCGAACCGGACCAGACCGCGGGCGCTCGCCCGGGCCCCACGAAGTGCGTGTTTATCTACAATGCGAACAAGAACGTCTTTCGTAGCAACTGGTTCGAAGGCTGTGAGATCGGCATCCATTTCACTGCAGGGTCGGAAGGAAATGAGATTGTTGGCAACGCCTTCGTGAAGAATCGGAACCAGGTAAAGTATGTGGGCACCCGTTATCTCGACTGGTCCAAGAACGGGCGTGGCAACTACTGGAGCGACAACCCGGCATTCGACCTCAATGGAGACGGGCTGGGAGATAGCGCCTATCGCCCGAACGACCTTGTCGACAGGGTGCTCTGGACGGCGCCACAGGCCAAGGTGCTGATGAACAGCCCTGCCGTACAGGTGATCCGATGGGCGCAGGCACAGTTTCCCGCCCTTCTTCCAGGCGGCGTCGTCGACAGCCACCCCCTCATGGCGCCTCTCGCGCGTCCGAAGCCTGTCGAAGGAGCCAGGCAATGACTGCGACCGTTGAGATTTGCAATGTCGTCAAGCGCTTCGGCGAGGTGGAGGCCGTCCGCGACGTCTCCTTCCAATTGCATAGGGGCGAGACCGTTGCACTCGTTGGACATAACGGCGCCGGTAAGACGACTCTGATGAAGCTCATGCTCGGGCTGATCCGTCCGACCAGCGGCAAGATTGCCGTACTCGGCGACGACCCGGCTGCCGGAGAATTCTCTGCGAGGCGGCGGCTGGGCTATCTGCCGGAAAACGTTTCCTTCAATGCGGCTCTGACCGGGCGCGAGACACTCGCATTCTATGCGCGCCTCAAGCAGGAACCCAAACAATCCGTCATGCCGCTTCTCGAACGCGTGGGTCTGACCCATGCGGCCGACCGGCGGGTCGGGACCTATTCCAAGGGAATGCGTCAGCGACTTGGCCTTGCCCAGGCGCTTCTGGGCGAGCCGCAGGTGCTCCTGCTCGATGAGCCGACCACCGGTCTCGACCCGGCTCTGCGCCAGAGTTTCTATGAAATCGTCGAAGAGCTTCGGGCGCGGGGCGCGACCGTCCTCCTTTCTTCGCACGCCCTGACCGAGCTCGAGGAGCGTGCCGGACGCGTGATCATCATGAACCAGGGAATCAAGGTCGCAGACGGAACTCTTGGCGAGTTGCGCCACATCGCCCGATTGCCCACCCGCATACGTCTGAAGGTGACCGATGCCGGTCTCGCCAATGTCTCGGATTGGCTTGGGCCGGTCGACAGTTGGCGCCGGGTCAACGGCCACATGGTCGAGATCGATGCGGCGCCCGAGCGGAAGATCGAGGTCTTGCGTCGTGCCACTCTTGCAGGCGCTCCGGTCGAAGACCTCGATGTCGTGCCCCCGACGCTCGACGAGCTCTATGCACATTTCCTCCTCACGCAGGAGCCGGCGCGATGAGAAATATTCTGGTCGTCGCGCGCAAGGAAATCCAGGAAGGCCTGCGCAACCGCTGGGTCCTCGCCACGACCCTTCTTCTTGCGGCGCTCTCCCTTTCGCTGACTTTCCTCGGCAGTGCGCCTACGGGCACCGTAGGGGTCCGGGCACTTGATGTCGTGATCGTGAGTCTCTCAAGTCTCACCATCTTCCTCCTGCCACTGATTGCCCTCCTCATTTCCCACGACGCCATTGTCGGCGAAATGGAACGCGGCACCATGCTCCTGCTCTTGAGCTATCCCGTGGCGCGATGGCAGGTGCTGCTCGGCAAATTCGTAGGCCACCTGTCCATCCTCGCCTTCGCAACGCTCCTGGGTTACGGCGCGGCAGCGGCGGCGCTGGCAGCGACCGGCGTCGCCATCGACGCCGAAAGCTGGAGGGCCTTCGCCTCCATGATCGGTTCCTCGGTGCTGCTCGGTTCGGTATTCATCGCTGTCGGTTATCTGGTCAGCGCCCTTGTCCGGGAGCGCGGCACTGCCGGCGGGATCGCAATCGGCATCTGGCTGGTCTTCGTGCTGATCTATGACATGGCGCTTCTCGGTCTGCTCGTCGTCGACCAGGGCCAGATCGTGTCGGGCGCCTTCCTCAATACCCTCCTCCTGCTCAACCCCACGGATGCCTATCGCCTTTTCAACCTGACGGGATTTGCAAATATCAGCTCCTTCTCCGGAATGGCCGGGGTCGCGCAGAACGCAACCCTAAGTCCGTCTGCCCTCCTCGCCGCATTGGCCGCTTGGGCTCTCGTCCCGCTGGCACTCGCGGCGTTTGCCTTTTCCAGGAGAGAATTATGAGAAGACTCGCCCTCCTTGCGGTGTTCGCCGGTGCGCTGATGCTATCCGGCTGCAACGACAAGAAGACCGTAGAAGCTCCGCCTCCTCCACAGACTCTGACAGCGGCCGCAATCGGCCACTATTGCGGCATGAACGTCCTCGAGCATTCCGGACCGAAGGGCCAAATCATCCTGGCCAGTCGCAAGGAGCCTGTCTGGTTCTCATCAGCCCGGGATGCGATCTCCTTCACCCTGCTGCCTGAGGAGCCGAAGGATATCCGTGCGATCTATGTTTCCGACATGTCCAGGGCACCTTCCTGGGACAAGCCCGGCGAGGACAACTGGATCGACGCGAAACAGGCCTCCTTCGTCATCGGCAGCCGCGCCAAAGGCGGAATGGGGGCCGAGGAAGCCGTGCCGTTCTCGGACCGGAGCGCCGCGGAGAAATTCGCGGCCGAGAATGGCGGCCGCGTCGTAGCCTTCGCCGATGTGCCGCGCGATTACATCCTCGGCACCAGCGAGACGACGGGCTCCGGAGAACAACCTGACATGGGCGGACATGACGGCCACGCCGCTCCCGCCGAGCCAAAAGCGGATCATGCGCATTAAGGAAACCGCCATGTCCCCTCTCCTCTCTCGCAGACGCGTCATTGGTATCACTGCGGCTGCGGCCGGTCTGAGCCTCCTTCCGTTCGGACACCGAGCAAGGGCCGAGGCTCAGCTCGTAACATGGCAGGGCCAGGCCATGGGTGCGGTCGCGACCCTGCAGATTCATCATCAGGACCGCGCTGCGGCCCAGCGATTGATCGAGCGTTCGCTGGAGGAAGTGCGCCGCCTGGAGCAGATCTTCAGTCTCTACAGGGACGACTCGACGCTGTCCGCACTCAACCGGCACGGCATACTCGTCGCGCCGCCCGCCGAACTCGTGACGCTCCTGGCCGACTGCCGCCGCTACGCCGAGTTGACAAGCGGCGCCTTTGATCCAACCGTGCAGGCCCTGTGGGCACTTTACCGCGATCACTTCACACGAGGCGGGGCGAATCCGGACGGACCCGATGAGCCTTCCGTTCGTGCTGCACTGGAACGAGTGGGCATCGATCGGGTCCTATTCGACAGGAACCGGGTTACCTTTGCGCGTCCTGGGATGGAGCTGACCTTCAACGGCATTGCCCAAGGTTATGCAACCGACCGGATCGTGGACATTCTGCGTGGAAACGGGATCGCCAGCAGTCTCGTCGATATGGGCGAAAGCCGAGTGCTTGGCGTGCGCGGCGACGGAACGCCCTGGCGCATCGGTATCGCCGACCCGGATCAGCCGGAAAACGTCGGCGAGACCCTGGATGTCGCCGACCGGGCGGTCGCGACATCCGGCGGTTATGGATTCCGCTTCGATCCCGCCGGGCGGTTCAACCACCTGCTGGATCCGCGGACCGGCATGTCGGGCCATTTGTACCGGAGCGTGACTGTAATCATGCCCACGGCGACCGCGGCAGATGCGCTGTCGACGGCGTTCAGCCTTCTGCCCAGCACGGAGATTTCCAGGACCCTCCGTGAGATCGGAACGGGAGAGGTCCGGCTGGTCACTGCCCAGGGCGAGAGGCGCGTCATCAGCGCCTGAAACATCGCAGCCTCGAAGCGGAGGAACTATCCTTCGGCCAGCAGTGCCTTGAGTGTGACGGTATTCGGACAATACCGCTGTACCACCGGTGCCCATCCCGAATCCAAGGCGTTCCGGCAGTGGGTTGCGGCCTCGCAGCCGGAACAGACGATGCTCATGTCGCGCATGACATCCGGATGCGTGCGTGCGACCTTCTCGGGAACGAGCCCGAGAGCACGCATCAGCCGCGGCAGCTCCTCCGCGCCCTTCGCGCCGCGCGCCGCCAGGCCGATCAGGCGGTCTGTGGAGATCCCGACATCCTCAGCCAGAGCCCGAAGCTGGTCCGCATCGAGATTCTCCAGCTCCCGTTGCGCTGCCCGCCCGGATCGCCAAGACGCAATCGTGGTCATCAAACTCATGGGAAACCTCCATGATATAGAATTATTGTGACACGATTGGCTCCGACGGCTTTGCGCCAGATCAAAGGAATTCCAGAAATTCTCAGCCCGCGGCGTGAACAGGATCGCCGACGCGGTAGTCGACGCCGGCGCTGCCATTCAGGAATCCATTCGAGAAAGAAGCCCCCTTGCAGAGCTCGTCCAGGGCCTCTCTGCCGTCTGCGGAGCCAAGCGTCCCGTCGGCAACGCGACGGAAGATTTTCGCCACGCCAATCATGTCGCAGGTCTGCGGCGAAAGGCGGCACGAGGCCACGCCCATGGCTGCGAGGTCGGGGAGCTGCTCGATCAGATTGACATAGGTCGAAGAGAGCGTCTGAACGCCGTTCACGGCCAGGAACGCCTGCCCGTCCAAGGTATCGGTCGGCAGCCCGTCCGGATCCTTGCCGCAGACGAACTGGCAATTGTCCTTCGTCAGCTTATGCAGTCGGGCATGATAGCAGCGCGCCGATATTGCCAGAGGCATACGCCCGAACGACCAGACCTCGAGCTCCACATCGGGACATGCCTTCGCCAAGGCAGCGATGGACGATGCCGGAAGCTCCGGCGGCAGACAGACGCGCCGGGCACCGTTTCCCGCAAGCCAGGCCAGGGTGGTCTCGTTGTAGACGTTGACATACGGCCCGATCGCGTGGGGACGTCCCGCCAAGTGGGTAAGGCCCGTAATATCATTGACTTCGACGAGCAGATCCGCTTCCTGCGCAAGGGAGGCCATCTGCTTGCGCTCCCGGTCGAGGGTCACGAGAGCCAGCGAGCTCAGAAGGACCTCCTTGCCGGCGGCCGAGAGACGCTCAACCACTTCAGGAACCAGATCCTGAAAGAAGGGGAGGCGCTTCGAGCAGACAACTTCACCGATGCAGACGCTGTCGACCGGCGCCTCATCCGCAATCCGGAAATAGAAGTCCCGCCAGACCGACGGCTCCCAATTGTAGAGAACGGGTCCCAGGGTCAGCTTCATGATGGGTCTCCTGGCTCAGCGCCATGTCTTGCGGTAGGCACCGAGAGTATTGCTCTGGCCCTCGCTCATCGGCTGAAGCATGCCGGCGGGAATGGTGCGTCCATCCTCGAGCGCCGACAGCGCCTCGCGGAAGGAGCGCACCACGTTTTCGATATAGGCGCGGCTGCGCTGGCGACCCTCGATCTTCAAGGCTGTCACGCCTGCATTTCGTAGGCCGGGCAGAAGGGTGGCGGCGTCGAGACTAACTGGGTCCTCGAAGATATAGCCGGTCCCGAGATCCGTTCGGAAGCGCCCTTTGCACAGGGTCGGATAGGCAGCCGGTTCGCCTCTTCCGAACTTATTGATCGTGAAGCCTCCGAGGCGGGAAAGGATCGCTCCGTCCTGCTCCTCGTAGGCCACATGGCTTGCCGGCGAGCAAACGCCGTTCATGTTCGGCGAAAGACCTGTAGCATAGGACGAAAGCGAGCATCGCCCCTCTGCCATGACGCACAATCCGCCAAAGACGAAGACCTCTACCTCACATGGCGTTGAGCGCGTGATGGCCGCGATCTCAGGAACGCTCAGCACACGTGGCAGGACGACGCGTTTCGCGTTAAACCGCTCCACATAGAAGCGAATGGCATCGGGGTTGGCTGCGGCGGCCTGCACCGAAATGTGCAGACGGACCTCGGGATGCGTCTCGACAAGATACGCCATCAGACCGAGGTCGCAGAGGATAAGCGCATCGGCACCGGTCGTCACCGCATCGTCGACGGCCTTGCGCCACAATGCGACTGCTCCGGCACGAGGAAACGTGTTGATTGCCACAAGAACCTTCGCGCCGCGCCCATGTGCATAGGCTACGCCCTCGGAGAGTTCGCTCGGGCTGAAATTCAAGCCGGGGAAATTTCGGGCGTTGGTCTCATTGCGAAAGCCGCAATAGACTGCGTCGGCTCCGGCGTCCACGGCAGCGCGCAGGGCGGCCGGCGTTCCGGCGGGGCATATCAGTTCCATGGGGAGAATTCCTTGGACTCGGGCCTGGCGCTCGCCATGCCTTGCCTGCGTTGCCGTAAAAATGCCTCTCCGAATTGTCCGAGGGGCCCGAGCAGAGCCGCGCCCTCGCGCAGGACATCGACGCCGGCATCGTCAACGGCGTTTCGGAGAGCGAGCACCGCCTCGATATCTCCCTCGACCACAATGGTCCGGGAAAAGAACAGCGCGTCGCCGTCATAGGACCCGTCCGCCATGCCGATCAGGGCGAGAAGCGGTCCCGAGATTCGGGCATCGAGCCGTACCGGCAAGGATCGAACCGCGACCACCTTCGGAGCGCACGGCGTTGTGTCGAGAATGAAGGCCAGCGGCAGATCTGTTGGCGCCAGGCCGTATCGCTTTCCGGCATAGGGCCCGAGGCGTTCGAACATACGCGGATGGTGCCGCACGATGCGTCGCATCACGGCCGACAGGAACAGTTGCAGCGGCGACAGAGGAAGCGGCCGTAGAGCGGCGGAGACAAGGGATGGGAGGGTCGCAACAGGTCTGTGCAATGGCGTCATGAGAGCATCCTTGATGCTCCTCTACAGCAAGCTGCCAAGCTTGTGTTTGAGTTGGATCAAAGACGCCGGCATCTTCTTCCGCCAATGAGGCAGTTCAGACTCTGAAGGATGCCGATGTCCCACCGTGACCTGCCCTCGTTCTCGGACCTGCAAGACTTCATGGCGTTTCTCGAAACCAAGGGGCAGCTCGTCCGGATTCGGGAACCGGTCTCGGTTGCGCACGAGATCACCGAGATCCATCGGAGGGTTCTTCGGGAGAATGGACCGGCTCTCCTGTTCGAGAATGCTGTTCGGCCGAACGGGCAGCCGGCGGCAATGCCGGTCCTCGTCAATCTCTTCGGCACCGTCGAGCGGGTTGCCTGGGGTCTTGGCGTCCAGGCGGATGGTCTGCGTGGTCTCGGCGAA
This sequence comes from Microvirga sp. BF8, assembly GCF_059888585.1. NCBI lineage: Bacteria > Pseudomonadati > Pseudomonadota > Alphaproteobacteria > Hyphomicrobiales > Methylobacteriaceae > Microvirga > Microvirga sp. BF8. The sequence goes on from NZ_CM187619.1 coordinate 4,127,382, forward strand.
ACACTCGCTGAATTGCGCGAGCCGCGCCCGCCGCAGAATCTGGCGGATGCCTGGAGCAAGATTCCGCTGGCACGCGCCGCACTTGCCATGCGTTCCAAGGAGGTCAAGGGCGAGCGACGAATCATTCTGACGGGAGACGCCATCGACCTGGGACGGCTTCCGATACAGATCTGCTGGCCAGGGGAACCGGCGCCGCTCATCACCTGGCCCCTCGTCATCACACGTCCACGGGATACGGCAAGCGTGAACGACTACAATGTCGGTGTCTATCGCATGCAGGTCCTTGGGCCGGATCGCGCGATCATGCGCTGGCTCGCACATAGGGGGGGCGCCCGCCATCATCACCAGTGGAAAGCCGCCGGCGAGCCGATGCCGGTCGCCGTCGTTATCGGCGCCGATCCGTCCACCATTCTCTCGGCCGTTCTCCCCCTTCCGGAGAACCTGTCGGAGCTTCGCTTTTCCGGCCTTCTGCGCGGGCAACGTCCGCGGCTGAGGCCTTGCGTGAGCGTTCCCCTCCAGGTTCCCGCCGAAGCGGAAATCGTCATCGAAGGCTTCGTAGCGCCAGACGAAACGGCCGCCGAAGGTCCTTTCGGCGACCACACCGGTTACTACAATTCCATCGAACGCTTCCCCGTCCTGCAGGTGACGGCCATCACGACGCGTCCTGAACCGATCTACCTTTCGACCTTCACCGGACGCGCACCGGACGAGCCGTCCCGCATCGGCGAGGCACTCAACGAATTGTTCGTTCCAATCCTCATTCGGCAGTTTCCCGAAGTCCGTGATGTGTGGTTGCCGCCGGAGGCCTGCTCCTATCGGATCGCCATCGTCTCCATCGCGAAGCGCTACGCCGGACAAGCGCGCCGCGTGATGCTCGGGCTATGGTCGCTTCTCCCGCAATTCACCTATACGAAACTTCTCATCCTGGTCGACGAGGACGTCGATATCCGCTCCTGGGATGATGTGATGTGGGCAGTGGCGACCCGTTCCGATCCCTCCCGCGACCTCGTCACGATATCGGACACACCCATCGACTATCTCGATTTTGCCTCACCAAAGGCGGGCCTCGGGGGCAAGCTCGGCATCGATGCCACGAACAAGCTTGCGCCTGAGACGGATCGCGAGTGGGGACAGGTACTTAGAATGGACAGCAGTGTCGCGAAGCGGGTCGATGAACTCTGGACCCGGCTCGGTCTCGGGGCAGCCACGCGGGAGGTGTCCTGATCATGGCACCCCGCGTTGTCGTCGGCATCAGCGGCGCTTCAGGCGCCGTGCTCGGAATTCGAATCGTGCATCTTCTCGCAGAGGCAGGTTGTGAAACCCATCTTGTCGTCTCGCGCAGCGCGGAGCGGACGATCGCCCACGAGATTGGTCCCGAAGCGCTGTCAGAAGCCTGTGCCAGGGTCTCCTGCCACCACCCCATCGATGACGTGGGCGCGACCATTGCCAGCGGATCGTTCCGGACGGCGGGAATGATCGTCGCGCCTTGTTCGATGCGGACCTTGTCCGCCATTGCAATCAGTGCAGCCGACAATCTTCTGGTCCGCGCGGCAGACGTCCATCTGAAGGAGCGACGCCGCGTTGTGCTCCTGACGCGAGAAACGCCCCTGCATCTCGGCCATATCCGGATGATGGCAGCGGCAACCGAAATCGGTGCGATCATCGCGCCTCCGGTTCCCGCCTACTATCGCAAGCCGCACTCGGTCATGGAGATCATCGACCATACCGCCCGGCGAGCCATCGATCTGCTCGGCCTCGACATTGCCGCACTTGCGGAGCCCTGGGGCGGGCTCGGGCAGCAGCAGCACCGGCCCGCGGGAAGATGGCCCTAGCCGGAGATGCGCGGGCGGGTGAACACGTTCCAGTATGCCAGGGCAAAGCCGATGAAGGCGCCGGCCCATGCGAGGCCGGCCACATGGAGCAGCGTATCGCTCCAGGCAGGATGGATGGCTGCGCATATCCGTGCCAGTGCCGCAACAACAGCCAGGACGTAGAGAATCTGTGTCGCCACGGTAGCGACAAGCGCTCTTCCTGTGTGGCCAAGGCTCGCACGCGACATCACGGCAAGAGTCATGATTCCCATCGCACCGCCTGTCCAGGCGTGGACTCCCGCAGCGGTCGGCAAAACGTTCAGCGATGCAAGACCTGTGAGGACGAAGCCGATCGGCACGAAGGCATAGGCGATATGCAGGATCAGGACGAGCCGATCCCGCCAGGTGCGATCGCCTGCCCAGCGGGCAAGTCGCACCGCCTGGAACAGGCCTGCGGCGATCAGGGCAACCCCGGTCAACAGCCAGGATGGAGCTGCAATCCAAAGCAGGAGCGCTGCACCGCCAACGATCATGGAGACCATGTCAAAGGGGCCGAACGGCGCCGGTAGCCGTCCGGGATTCTCACGGACAAGCCAGTTGCGGGTGAAGCTCGGAAGGATACGCCCGCCGATCAGCATGATCAGCATCATGGTGGCGCCGATCCCGAGGCGGACGCCGTAATCCGCGGCGCCGAGAAAATGGGCCTCGAGGTGGAAAACGATGTTGCCGGCGGTAAGGACGCCGAGGACGATCAGGACCTTGAGATTGCGCCAGTTTCGTCCCTTGAGGATTTCGCGGGCCGTTGCCGCCGCAACGAGGAGGAGGAATGCATTGTCGATGACAGCTGCGGTCTCCCACCCGATCCAAGCCGAGGTGGTGACCGCAAGGCGTCCGGCGACCCAAGCCAGGACAAGGATGAGCAAGGGCCGCCCCTGGAGCGGAAGCCTCCCTGTCCAGTTCGGAACCGACGTCAGGAGGAAGCCCGTAATCACCGCTGAAAGATAGCCGTAGAGCATTTCGTGAATGTGCCAGTCCCGGGGCGCGAACGCGGTCGTCACCTCGAGCTCCCCATAGAACATCGGCAACCATGCAAGGATCGCGAGGCCGGCATAAAGTGACCCGAACAGAAAGAAGGGACGGAAGCCGTAAGAGAACAGCGCCGGGCCCTTATAGTCCCGCAGGCGTAGGATCGGAGCCATCATTGGCCTCCTTCGAGGGGAATGAAGATATCCTGCGCAGTTACGGACTGGCCAGTGCCGATATCTGTTGCCACGAAGGCGACGGCCTGTCTGTCCGCCTGGGCCACCGATACGAGCACGCGCAATTCACGCGTTGCATCGGGGGCGACGCCGACCAGCGAGTCGTCACCGACGACCTCGACGGTCGCTGCCGCCAGTCCGGTTACATCAAGGCGGAACGAGCGCTCATGATCTGCCTTATTGTAGAGACGGATTGTATATCCGTTTCTGGTTCTGCCGTCCGACAGCCGCACAGCAACGGGATTGCGGTCGTGAATGACGGCGATCTTGGCATCGCCGCGCATGCTGAGGCCTGCACCCATGACTGTGGCCAACGTCATGACAGCGAGGCCAAGTACGATTGTCTTCGGCCTGACCACACGCCGGCGCGCCGGGGCACCGCTGCGCTCCCGCTCGATATTGGCCCATGCCTCGTAGTCGATCAGTCCGCGTGGGCGGCCAACCTTCCCCATGACGCCGTCGCATGCATCGACGCACAATCCGCAATTGATGCAGGCGAAATTCGGGCCCTCGCGGATGTCGATCCCAATGGGGCACACATTCACGCATTGGAGGCAATCGACGCAATCGCCTGCGGGCTCGCCCTTGGCCCTCAGCTCGGCGGATTTCTTGACGGAGCCGCGCGGCTCGCCTCTGTAATCCCGGTAATTGACGGTCAGTGCTTCCGGATCCCAGATGGCGCCCTGCAGACGCGGCCAGGGGCACATCCATGTACAGACCTGCTCGCGCGCGAAGCCGGCCAGCGTGTATGTCGTCGAGGTGAGAATGACGACCCAGGCATAGGCTATCGCAGAGGCCTGTCCGGCGAAAAGCTCGCGGATGAGCGTCGGCGCATCCGTGAAGTAGAGGGTGAATGCGCCGCCCGTACCCAGAGCGATCAGGATCCAGACTCCATGCTTGAGCCCGATTTCGAGGGCGCGCTTCGGCGACAGAGGAGCCCCGTGCTTCTTCAGGCGCTCCCGGCGGTCGCCCTCGATCCAGCGTTCAACAAGCAGGAACAGATCAGTCCAGACGGTCTGGGGACAGAAATAACCACACCAGACCCGTCCTGCGACGGCGTTGATCCAGATGAGAACAAGCGTTGCGAGGATCAGAAGGCCTGTCAGGTAGTAGACCTCCTGTGGCCAGATCTCGATGAAGAAGAAGTACAGGCGACCCCGGTCAAAATCGAGGAGGACGGCCTGATCGGGCTGACCCGCACCGCGCTCCCAGCGGATGAACGGCAGAACATAGTAGACCGTCAGGCAGACGACCAATGCCGTCCACTTCAGGCGCCGATACCGCCCCGAGACGGACTGGGGGACGACGCGTTCCGCGATGATGCCTCGCTTCGGTTTGCGCAGATGAGCGCGTTCGGGTTTGAAGCTGATATCTAGTGTTGTCATCGAACGCCGGAACAGAGTTGGCACCGCCGCGCGGAAATCGGCGCGGCGGTACAGTCGGCCTGGAAACAGGCAGTTACTTTGCGGCAGTGGCGGTCGTGGCGAGCTTGTCGAACAGGGTGGCGAATGCCTGCTTGGCCTTTCCGGGATGTGCGGCAGCCTTTGCCTGATCGAGGTTGGCGGGCTCGCCGACCACAATCATGCCGACCATGCCCATGCCGTAGTGCGGCTTGCACTTGAAGCCATAGACGCCGGGCTTGTCGAGGGTGACCGTCACCTCCTCGTTGACCTTGCCCGTGAAGGCCTTGCCGCCTTCGGGAAGCATCGTCTCGATGCTCTCGACGTTATGGCCCTTGTCAGCCGCTACGAACTTGACCGTGTCGCCTGGATTCACCTTCACCAGCGCCGGCTCGAACACCATGACGCCTTCCGTACCCTTATTCAGCATCTTGATTTCGACCTCGGCCGCGCTTGCCGCACCTGCGAAACCGAGCGCCGCCACGAGAGCGCCGAGCATGATGACCTTCCGCATGATTCTTCTCCTGTTGCGATGCGAACCTGTGAGCTTCGGGCGAAGCTCTTGCGGAGGGTGATACGCCCAGGCTAGCGGCGGGTGTTTGTTCTGGAACAAGGAGCCGTACGTTTCACGCATCTGCTGGAATTCGCGACCTTGCCCGGCTCAAATCCTGAAATTATGAAACACTATCCGGAAACAGGACGGCCGGAGAGAAGCCCTTCGAAACCGTGGCTCGTGCGGGCCGGCCAGACTGTTCCCACGCCTGACCGCCTATGGCCCGAACAACCTGATTTCCTCCTTTGATCTCATTGGGGTAAAAGGACCGGCAAGAGTAGCTCATGGCACCCAGGCTTCCGCCGGCCATGAACCTCCGAGCCGGTGCGCCCGACGGGACAATCGTTCCGGGAGGCTCTTATCGTATTACTCTAAGTTGAGTTGGACCTTGCCCGATGTCGAGTTTGGACAAATCCCTCGTGGCCGACCTTCCGATGTTCGCCGGGCTCGCCCCGGACGATCTCGACCAAATTCTGCGTGAGGCGCAATCGATCCGGTATCCGAAGGGAACACCCGTTTTTCAGCAGGACGAGGAGGCGCACTCCTTCTTCATCCTCCTTCATGGGCACTTGCGTGTCATGAAGATCACGCCGGACGGGCAACAGGTCGTGGTCCGGTTCGTCACTCCGGGCGAACCCTTTGGCATTGCCATGGCCATGGGCCGTGCGACCTATCCTGCGACCGCCATGGCCATCGTGGACAGCATCGCCCTCGTTTGGCCGTCCGTAGCGTGGCCGCGACTCATTGCCAGACACCCCTCGCTCGCGGTGAATACGCTGCAGACTGTCGGAAGCCGCCTCCAGGATGCTCACACCCGTGTCGTCGAGATCTCGACGGAGCAGGTCGAGAAACGCGTCGCGCATGCGCTGCTGCGCCTGGCACACCAGGCGGGGCGGAAGGCCGAGGATGGCGTCCAGATCGACTTCCCGATCTCGCGTCAGGACGTGGCCGAGATGACAGGGACCACACTCCATACCGTGAGCCGTATCCTAAGTGCCTGGGAGGATCGTGGCCTCGTCGAAAGCGGCCGCCAAAGGATTACGATCCGCGACCCCCACAAGCTGTTCCTGCTCGCCGAAGGCACGCCAAATTAGAGTGGGGTACCCGAGTCCGCAGCGACGATGCGAGCCTCTTCGCCGGTGACGACCTTCCGCAGATCCGCCAGGAACTTCGTAGGGTCTGCCCCATGCTCACGGCAGGCATCGTCGACGGTATGGAAGCATGCGATCGGGCAGCCGACGCAGCGCATCCTGTGATTGAGAAAGACACGGATCGTCGCGGGCCATTGCCGCATGACGTCATCGACAAGCTGGGTGGCTTCAACAGACATCACAGCCTCCAGGTTGATAATCTGGTTCATGCATTCCACGCTAACGGAATTTCAGCGTTCATCTTTGCGCAACAACAAGGATGCAAACTGGCATGACCGGTGAATCCCTGCCTTGTTTGAGGCAGGGCAAAGAAGAGATAATTTTGTTCGGCCAGGGTCCTGCCGTCGAAACGAGGACCATCGATGAGCAATTCTCCCAATGGGCGGCAGCCCCTCGATCCGGCCATCCTGGACTGTCTCGCAGATGTCATGGACCCGGAGATAGGCCTCAGCATCGTCGACCTCGGCTTGGTCTATCAGGCCAGGTCGACGCCTGATGCTGTCGAGGTTGCCCTCACTCTGACCACGCGGGCCTGTCCGCTCGGTGAAATGATCGTGGATGAGGTGCGTGAGCGTCTCGCGCATCGCTTTCTAGACGTACCTCGTGTCGACGTCCGTCTGGTCTGGGATCCTGTCTGGAAACCGGACTTCGTCACCGCTCGCGGCCAGGAGCTTCTCGGCCGCCCCTCGCTCTGAGGAATGCTGTCTGATGTGCAATTGCAATGTTTCCGAGACCGTCATCGATGTCCGCCAGATCATGCCGCGGATGCGCCATCCGCTGATTTTCAATACATTCGATCAGCTTGCTCCGGGCGAAGCTTTCCTGCTCGTCAATGACCATGACCCCAGGCCGCTGCTCTATCAGTTCAATGCCGAGCGACCCGGAGAATTCGCGTGGGACTATGAGGAGCAGGGTCCGGACCTCTGGCGGATCCGGATCAGCCGCGCCGCGTGAAGCACTCTTATCAGCCGACTGGGGCGGAGCCTGACCGGGCTCCGCAATCCGGTTGGTTCAGGGCCCGGAACAGCATCTTATGATCGAGTTCTTCGTCGCACTGGCAGCTTTCCTTGCGGCTCATCTCTTTCCCGCGAGTCCGCGATTGCGCGGTGCGCTGATCACCTGGATGGGGAGGAGAACCTATCTCGCGGCCTACTCGGTTCTTTCTCTCGTCCTGCTCGGATGGTTGATCATGGCAGCCCAGCAGGCACAGACCATCTGGCTCTGGCAGCCCGCCCCCTGGCAATGGCATGTCCCCTTCATCGCCATGCCCATGGCGGCGTTTCTTCTCGTCGCCGGTCTGACGGAGCCCAATCCCCTCTCGATCTCCTTCCGGAGCGGCTCGTCGCCTGGCCCGGTCACGGCCATCAGCCGGCATCCGGTTCTATGGGCCTTCCTGATCTGGGCCTTGTCGCACATCCCACCGAACGGGAGTCTGGTCGCCGTCATCCTGTTCGGCACGATGGCTCTGTTTTCCCTGCTCGGATTTGCGCTCCTCGATGTCAAAGCGCGTAAGCGCCTTGGGCCGGAGCGCTGGTGCGCCCTGAGCGCCGGCACGTCGATTGTCCCGTTTGCGGCGGTCCTTTCCGGGCGGGCGAAGTGGCGCTCGCTCACTCCGCTGATCCTGCCTGCGTCGATCGCTGCTGCGCTCTATCTCTGGTTCGTCTTCCAGGGGCATGCGCTTCTCATTGGACCGGACCCCCTTGCTGGTCTCGCTGCCATGGGCTGAGCGAACGCCTTCCACACTTTGAGGAGTGCCTCCACGAAGGCGAGCACCTTACTGGGTGAAGAAGAGGGCCGCCGCAATGACAACGGACATGGTCACGGCGGCGACAGTACCGGTCAGGCGCAGCACCCCCATCCGGTGAAGCATAATGGCGAAAATGATGATGAGGGGGGTCGCCATCACCAGCCCGACCTGCGCGTCACTCATGATCTCGTTCCTGTTGTCTGACCGCTGCATCTATGCCCCGTCGCGCAGCCTGCTTATTTGCGCCAGCGCAACGAGGAGGCCCGGAATCCGGCGCTAGAGGGTTCGCGAGGACGACTTCGGAAGGCACGACCATGTTGACTGCAGAAGAGGAGCGCCCCTGGGGCATACTCTCGGACCTGCCAGGGCACCCCATGATGTGGCTGCTCATCCTGACCGAGGTGGTGACCTTCGGCCTGCTCCTCCTGATCTTCGCCGTCACGCGCGCCTTTCAGCCGGCTCTCTTCGCGGCGGGCCAGGCGCATCTCGATCCCCTTCTCGGGGGTGTGAACACCATCGTCCTGATCACCAGTGGATGGTTCGCCGCGCTGGCGGTGGAGTATCGTACATCTGGACGGCGCAGATCCGCACGCATGCTCCTTGCCGGCGCCATGGCCATGGGCGCGGCCTTCATGGGCATCAAGCTCACGGAATACGCGTCTGCAGCGCGTGCGGGCATCGGACTGGAGACGGATACGTTCTTCACTCTCTATTTTCTCCTGACCGGCTTTCATCTTCTCCATGTTCTGCTCGGAACCATCATTCTCGCAGCGGTCGCGCGGTATGACAGTCTCGAGAATCTGAAGACCGGCACCGCTTTCTGGCACATGGTCGATCTGATTTGGGTCGTGATGTATCCACTGATCTACTTGGTCAGGTGACATGATGACGCACTCTCCGACCCGGCAGGTCACACGCACCTGGGCATTCCTGATCATCCTTACCAGCCTGAGCATGTTCTCGGGGCATGCCGGCATCGCCGGTCTCGCGACAGACGGCATCGTGCTGATTGCGGCCGTGGCCAAAGGGCGGTGGATGTTGCTGGACTTTCTGAAGCTGAGAAACGTGCCGCCAGGCTGGAGCGCTCTTCTGTCCTCGTGGCTTCTGCTCATCGCGGCGGCTGCCTGGATGGCAGCCGCCCTGCCTTCCTTGCACGGCTGACGCGCTCTCTCTCCTCCAAAGCTTGTCCCAGAGCAAAGAGCGATTGTGTCGCTCCTGTAGCTTGCCCGTCGTCCGCCCTGCCGGGCGCACAATTCCGACTCGAAGCAAGCCGCCATGTCGAACTCTCACGGTCAAGCGAGCCATTCGCGCATTCCGCCTGAACAATCCTGGCATTGCGGCCTGTCCTGCATCTCCGCCTCCCAGAAATTTCAGAAAGGATTGCGTGATGGCTGAAGCCCTCACCAAGTCGGCGGCGAGAAACGTGTTCTATGGGGGCTCGTTCTTCTTCTTCGCCATCTTCGTGGGCCTGACCGCCCACAGCCACTACTACATGAACACCACATCGACCGACACGTCGACGCTGTCCGCCTCGGTCGCCCGCGGGAAGCACGTGTGGGAGAAGAATTCCTGCATCAACTGCCACTCGATTCTTGGCGAGGGCGCCTACTTCGCGCCTGAACTCGGCAATGTGTGGGATCGCTATGGCGGCAAGGAGGATCCGGCGACTGCCCGCGAGATGCTGAAGGCCTGGATGCAGGCCCAGCCTTCTGGGATCGAGGGCCGCCGCCAGATGCCGCAGTTCAACCTGACCGACCAGGAACTCAACGATCTCGCCGATTTCCTAGAATGGACCAGCCACATCAAGACCCAAAACTGGCCGCCGAACAAGGCGGGTTGAGATCAGGACCGACATCATGAAGTACCAATCCCAAAAAGTCGCTCTGCTCTATTTCTATGGAGCACTCGGCCTGTTCCTGGCCCAGGTTCTGTTCGGCGTACTCGCCGGCACGATCTATGTGCTGCCCAATACCCTGTCTGAACTTCTTCCCTTCAATATCGTCCGCATGGTGCACACGAATGCTCTGATCGTGTGGCTCCTGATCGGCTTCATGGGCGCGACCTACTACCTCGTTCCCGAGGAATCGGAGACAGAACTCTTCAGCCCGCTGATCGCCAAATTGCAGTTCTGGCTATTTCTGGGGGCAGCCGCCATTGCCGTGGTCGGCTATCTGTTCAAGATCCACGAGGGCCGGGAATTTCTCGAACAGCCGTTCATCATCAAGGTCGGCATTGTCGTCGTCTGCCTGATGTTCCTGTTCAACATCACGATGACGGTTCTCAAGGGCCGCAAGACGGTTGTCACCAATATCCTGCTCTTCGGCTTGTGGGGCGTGGCGATCTTCTTCCTGTTCGCCTTCTACAACCCCGCGAACCTCGCCGTGGACAAGATGTACTGGTGGTACATCGTCCATCTCTGGGTCGAGGGCGTGTGGGAGCTCATCATGGCCTCGGTCCTCGCGTTCCTGATGATCAAGCTCAACGGCATCGACCGCGAAGTGGTGGAAAAGTGGCTCTATGTCATCGTCGGCATGGCGTTGTTCTCGGGCATTCTCGGAACCGGTCACCACTTCTACTGGATCGGGGCTCCGGGATACTGGCAATGGATCGGTTCGCTCTTCTCGACACTTGAAGTCGCGCCGTTCTTCACCATGATCGTGTTCACGGTGCAGATGACTTGGAAAGCCGGTCGCCGCCATCCGAACCGCGCCGCGCTGCTGTGGTCGGTCGGCTGCTCGGTCATGGCGTTCTTCGGAGCTGGCGTATGGGGTTTCCTGCATACGCTGTCATCGGTGAACTACTATACTCACGGAACGCAGGTCACCGCGGCCCACGGGCACCTCGCCTTCTTCGGCGCCTACGTGATGCTCAACCTCGCCGTGATGGCCTACGCCATTCCGCAGATCCGCGGCCGCGCACCCTACAACCAGTGGCTCAGCATCGTAAGCTTCTGGATCATGTGCACCGCCATGTCGGTCATGACCTTCGCTCTGACCTTTGCCGGAATCATCCAGGTTCATCTGCAGCGGGTGCTCGGGCAGTCCTACATGGAAGTCCAGGACCAGCTGGCTCTCTTCTACTGGGTCCGCCTTGGCTCCGGCGCGTTCGTCCTCATCTCCGCGCTGATGTTCATCTATGCGGTGCTGGTCCCCGGCCGCGAACGGGCCCCACGCCTCACCCAGGGACTCCAGCCTGCCGAGTAAACTCCGTGGGGCGGCTGGTCCGCCGCCCCACGCGTCAACCGATTCAGTTTCAAAGGATTCGACATGAGGCCGCTTCTTCAAACCGTACCGCGCCCGTCAACGGACCTGCCTTACTATGTCCCTACGGGAAACGAGTGTGACCTCTTCGAACTTGCCTGGCGCAAGCGCCTGCCGCTTCTCCTGAAAGGTCCGACAGGCTGCGGCAAGACACGATTCGTCGCTCACATGGCGGCAAGGCTCGGGCTGCCCCTTCACACAGTTTCCTGTCACGACGACCTCACCGCCGCCGATCTCACAGGCCGCTATCTTCTCAAGGGCGGCGATACCGTATGGGCGGACGGCCCCCTCACCCGCGCGGTGCGCGAAGGCGGCGTCTGCTATCTCGACGAGATCGTGGAAGCGCGCAAGGACGTCACGGTGGTCCTTCATCCGCTGACCGACGACCGTCGCATCCTGCCACTGGACCGCACAGGCGAGGAATTGCAGGCGCCGGATTCCTTCATGCTCGTCGTCTCCTACAATCCGGGCTACCAGACGCTCCTGAAGTCGCTGAAACCTTCGACACGCCAGCGTTTCGTCGCCATCGAGTTCGATTTCCTTCCCATCGATCATGAGGTCTCCGTCGTCACCTCGGAAAGCGGCCTCTCCGAGGAGCGCGTGCGCCCACTCCTGCTTCTGGCCCGGCGCTTGAGGGCGCTGAAGGGTCAGGACCTGGAGGAAGGCGTCTCCACACGGTTGATCGTCTATTGCGCCTCGCTTATGGCCGCCGGCGTCGCGCCCGAGCTGGCCGTGACGGCGACCATGATTGAGCCTCTGACCGACGATCTCGACGTCAAGAACGCACTGATCGAAGTCGCCCGCGCGACGCTGGGCTGACCCGGAGCGGCATCATGCTCGACTTTCTGGAACTCGAAGAGACGGTCGGCCATTTCTGGCACCGACTTGTGGGCCGCGCCGCCAGCTATCCCCGCTATCCGGAACTCGGGGTCTCTCTCGATGAGGTACGGGGGCCGCTCGGCGTCTTCTTTCGCGGCCTCGGCGGAGAAGTCGGCGTTCAACTTGCAGGCACTGCCGCCCGCGCCTCGTCCCACCGCCTCAATCTGCGCCAGCGGATCGGGATCGCGGAAGAGAGGCTGGAGCAGCCGGGGCGCGATCCTGCCACCCTCTTCCTGCCTGCGAAAATCGAGCTCTTTCCTTCGAGCACTCTGAATCGTCTCCTCTACTTCTGGCTCGCCGCCTATTTTGCCTTTGTCCCCACAAGCCCGATCGAGGAGACGGATCCCCTGCGCCGGGACCTGGCGAGTCTGACAAGGGCGAAGGAGACGGTCGCGCGCGTCCTTGACGCGTGCCCCGGCCTGATCGAACCCTACAGGGAGCTGTGCCTGGCCTTGCTCGAGGCGCGGCCCAAACGCTCGCTGCCGCCGCTGGAAAACAGGATCGAGCAGATCGCACGGTCGCTGCTGGGTGACGCCGATGCGGCTCCGCCGCTCGGGAATCCAGCGACTGCGGACGAGTTGATCTCCTGGCGGGCGGCTGCCACCTATCAGCCCCTCCTGCCGGTCCCTTTGTGGGGCGACACCTGGACACGCGAGGCGGGGACATCCAGCCGCGATGGCGACGAGCCTTCGGCGCCCGGCGCGCTGGCTGCTTCGGATACGCGCAGGCGTTTTGCCGTCCGGCGTGAAGCTGACCAGGCTCAGCGTTCGGATCCGTTCATCCTGAACCGCTTCGAGAAAATTCTCGCCATGGCCGAGATGGTCAACGTCAGTCGACCTTCCGACGACGAGGAGGACGAGAATGCCGAGAAGGCCGCCGACGAAGCGGAGGAAATTCCGCTCTCGAAGCATCACGGCAAGCCCGCGACGAAACTCAAATTCGATCTCGATCTTCCGCCCGAAGCCGTCGATACCGCTGCGCTCACCGCCGACATCACTTATCCTGAATGGGACTACACACGGAAAGCCTATCTGCCGCATCACTGCCGTGTCCTTGCGGCGCCGGCATCCGAGCAAGGCGAGATTTGGGAGCCGGATATGGAAGCCCGCCGCCGGATCCGTCGCGTTCGCAGGCAATTCGAGGCGCTTCGGCCCAAGCATGAGATCCTGAGGGCGCAAGGCGACGGAGAACAGATCGATGTCGATGCGCTGGTTCGCGCGCGCAGCGACCTGCGCTCAGGGGGCACCGGCTCCGACCGGGTGTATCTCGCCAGTCGACGCCAGGCCCACGATCTCGCAGTGACCCTTCTCGTCGACGTGTCGCTGTCGACCGATGCATGGATGGACGATCGGCGGGTTCTCGACGTCGAGAAGGAAGCGCTGCTGGTGCTGGCACATGGTTTGGCTGCCTGCGGCGACTCTCACGCGATCATGACCTTTACCTCCCGCCGCCGCTCCTGGGTCAGGGTCGAAACGGTGAAGGATTTCGACGAACCCCTGAATAGCGCCGTGATGCGCCGCATCTCGGCCCTGAAACCGGGCTACTACACCCGCATCGGCGCAGGCATCCGTCATGCCGCCGCGAAACTGTCGGAGCGCCCCAACCGCCAGCGGCTGCTTCTGGTCCTCACCGATGGCAAGCCGAATGACATCGACCACTACGAAGGCCGATTCGGCATCGAGGACACCCGACGCGCCGTCATGGAGGCCCGGCGCAACGGGGTGACCGTGTTCGGCGTAACGGTGGACCGCGAGGCGCAATCCTACTTCCCGACGCTCTTCGGCCGCGGCGGCTACGCTATCGTCAGCCAGGTTTCGAAGCTCCCCGCTGCCCTCCCCGCCATTTATCGGCAGGTGGTGCGCTAGAGCCATCGGATCCAGGGGTGGATTCCACGGGTGGGATCGGTCCGATACTAAGGCAGCTATCGTGCGGAATCCGGGTCCGCTTTTCATGCGGTGCGTTAGACAAGCATTCAATGAAGGTCCACGGGACAATGTCGACGAGAACGATTCTGATGACGGTGCTCCTTTTCTCGGCCGGGCCGGCCTGCGCCGAGTGCGTCTATAAGGAAGCGTTCAATTACGTTACGGGCGAGAAGGAAACGGTTCCGTTCTCCTGCCCGCCCGCGAAGGCGCGTCAGGCGCCGAAATTCCGGAGCTGGCAGGATTGCCCGGTCCGCGAGGAGCGGAACGAGACAACAGGCAAGGTTCAAAGAGTGAGATCCTGCGCGTGAGCCGCCTCAGCTCCACCATGGCGCGCAAGGGGCGAGGCTGGCCACGCTGCACCCATGGCCAGCCTCCCCGGAGGGTTACACAGCGCGGCTGTGCGTGCGTCCCGAGTCGCCGAGATAAGCGTCGAATGCGGAGGCTACGCTTCTTACCAGGAATCGCGTGTCCTCATTGACCGAGAGCACCGTCCCTTCGAGGCGGATGATCCCGTCCTTCGCCAGCCCTTCGAGCCGGGGAGTCGATTGCAGGACGATCTCGGGGGCCGTGCTGTGCCGGTTGCAAATTTCCGCAACGTCGACCCGAAAGTCGCACATCACTCTCTCGATCAGGTCGGCCCTCAGGCGGTCGTCTACCGTCAGCGCGTAACCCTTCGCGGTGGCCAGCTCGCCACGCGAGATGCGCTCGGCATAGCGGCCGAGAACGACTTCATTCTGAGCGTAGCCCTGGCCGAGCCGTCCGATGGCCGAGGCTCCGAAGCCTATCAGAATATCGCTCGGATCCGTCGTGTAGCCCTGAAAGTTGCGATGGAGGACTCCATCGACCTGAGCCTTCACCATGGAATCCTCAGGCAGCGCGTAATGGTCGAGGCCGATCCGGCGATATCCGGCCTCGATCAACGCCTCGGCGATAGCCTCGGCCTGGGCATATCGGGCAGCACCATCGGGAAGCGCGGCCTCGTCGATCTTGCGCTGATGCTTCTTGAAAGTCGGGATATGGGCATAACCGAACACGGAGAAGCGTTCGGGACGAAGCGTGATGGCTTGCCGGACCGTTTCGATGCAGGATTCGACCGTTTGGTACGGCAGTCCATAGATAAGATCGAAATTGATACCACGCACACCTGCATCTCTCAGGCCGTTCGTGGCTTTCGCCGTCTGCTCGAAGCTCTGGATGCGGTTGATGGCACGCTGGACGACCGGATCGAAACTTTGAACACCCAGACTTGCACGGGTGATGCCGGCCTCGCCAAGCGCCGTGGTCATGGTGCGGGTCAAGGTACGAGGATCGATCTCGACAGCGATCTCTGCGTCGTCGTCGAGATCGAATTTCTGCCGCATGAGCGCAACGAGACCAAGGAGCTCGGATGGCTCCATAATGGTCGGTGTCCCTCCCCCGAAATGAACATGGCGCACCGGCAAAGGGGCGCTCAGACGATCCGCAACGAGGCCGATCTCGCGGCGGAGCACCGCCAGGTAGTCGACGATCGGCGCATCCCGCTGGGTGATAGTCGTGTGGCAGCCGCAGTACCAGCACATGGAGCGGCAGAAGGGCACATGCAGGTAAAGCGAAGCGGTGGCTCCGCCCGGAAGCGACCCGAGCCAATCTGCATACTCCGAGTGACCGATTGCATCGGAGAACTGTGGTGCTGTCGGGTAGCTCGTGTAACGGGGAAGCCGCTCCTCGCCGTAGCGCGCTCTCAAGTCGTCTTTCATTGGAGTCCCTTTCGGCTGCGACGCTCCGCGATGAATCCATCGCGCGATGCCGCCGGTAAACATGGAACTTCTCTAAACACGACCGGGCCGGGGTTCTTTGACCTCGATCAACGAAACGGCAGCTTTCGGCGCTGTGGGGAGAGCGGGCCCGTCAACTGAATTAAAACTTGCATTGATTTGAATCAAAACTTGCGACTGCTTTGTCCACACGGCTTCTTTCGCATGCTTGTTTGCATTGCAACAAATAACCATGCGCTGCGGCATAGTAGAAGGTTTTCATCCGATGACGGACCAAGACGTTCCGCCAGCGGTCCCTTAGAGGAGACGACGATGAGAACCCTGAAGATCTCGGGACGCCGGCCGCTGCTTGCGACTGCTGCTGCTCTTGCTCTTGGAACGGCAGCGTTGCTCACGCAGCCCCTGCCTGCTTATGCACTCGACAAGGTTGCCGCCGCGCCGGCGGTCGAGCAGATGCACAGCCATCCCGCAGGATCTGGCACGCCGCAGGCACCTGTCAACGTGGTGCGCGATCCGACCGATCTTCCCAAGCCCATCGAGGCCCGTGGCCCGCAGCACATCAAGGTCAATCTCGAAACCACCGAGGTGACAGGGCAATTGGCCGACGGCACGACCTACCATTACTGGACCTTCAACAATAAGGTTCCGGGACCGTTCATCCGGGTCAAGGTCGGCGATACTGTCGAGGTGAATCTCAAGAATCATGATGACAGCGTCATGATGCACAATGTCGACTTCCACGCGGTGACCGGTCCTGGTGGCGGCGCAAAGGCTACGGAGGCCGCTCCAGGTGAAAGCCGCGGGTTCTCGTTCAAAGCATTGAGTCCCGGCCTGTATGTCTATCATTGCGCCACTCCGATGGTTGCCCAGCATATCGCCAACGGCATGTACGGCATGATCCTCGTGGAGCCGGAAGGAGGCCTGCCGAAGGTCGATCACGAGTTCTACGTCATGCAGGGTGAGATCTATACGGAGCAGGCGTTCGGAACGAAGGGTCTCGTGGAGGAAAGCTATGAAAAGCTGGTGAGCGAGCGGCCAGAATACTTCGTGTTCAACGGAAGTACCGAGGCTCTGAAGAAGAATCCGCTCAAGGCAAAGGTCGGCGAGACCGTGCGCATCTTCTTCGGTGTAGGCGGACCCAACTACACCTCGTCGTTCCATGTGATCGGTGAGATCTTCGATAAGGCCTATCCGATGGCCTCGTTGAGCTCGGCGCCGCTCAAGGACGTCCAAACCATTACGACCCCTCCGGGCGGTGCCAGTGTGGTGGAGTTCAAGGTCGAAGTTCCCGGCAACTACGTCCTCGTCGATCACGCCCTGAGCCGCGTGGAGCGTGGGTTGGCTGGCATCCTGAAAGTCGAAGGACCGGAGAACGAGGCGATCTTCAAGGACTTCAATCCCCAGAAGTCGGCTCAGTCGACCAGCGGCCACTAACGCTCTCTCATCGAGGCCCGGGCTCACCTCCCGGGCCTCGCATTCATCTTGACGCCATCGGCCATCAACGCCCGTGGCGTCTCGCGCCATTTTCAAGGAAGCGATGACAATGGCCCTCATCGACCGCTCCCTCATCGAGGACCTGCCCCTGTTTGCAGGCGCAACATCCAGCCAGCTCGACATTGCCATCGGCAAGGCGCAGTCGGCCTATCGTCCCAAAGGCACCAGTCTGTTTGAGCAGGACGGGAATGCCGGCTCTTTCTTCGTCCTTCTTCATGGCCGCCTGCGTGTAACGAAGACCACGGCCGACGGACAACAGGTCGTGGTACGTTTTGCAATTCCGGGGGAGCTGGTCGGGGTCGCGATTGCGCTCGGCCGGGACACCTATCCCGCGACGGCAACGGCTGCGGTCGACTCCATTGCGCTTGCCTGGCCGTCATCGACCTGGCCCGATCTTGTGGCGATGCTACCGTCTCTTGCGGTGGCGGCGCTGCAGACTGTCGGGACACGGCTGCAGGATGCTCATGGTCGGATTGTCGAACTGTCCACGGAGCAGGTCGAGCGGCGCATTGCGAACGCGCTTCTTCGCCTGAGCGAGACGACGGGACGCAAGGTCGAGCAGGGAGTGCAGATCGACTTCCCGATCTCCCGTCAGGATGTGGCGGAGGTCACGGGAACGACTCTTCACAATGTCAGTCGCATTCTGAGCGCCTGGGAGGATCGCGGCTGGGTCCGCGGAGGGCGACAGAAGATCGTGATTTGCGATCCTCACAATCTTCTCATGCTGGCAGAGGGTTCCGGGACTCGCGGCCAGTGATCGATCAGGGAGGAGTTTTCATGAAACCGGTCCTGCATGAAGTGGATATCGGCACCGATCAGGGCTCGAGGCTTACCCCTTCCCATGTCCTGACACGTGTGCGGGCCGTCGTGAGCGCACTCGATCTGGATTGCCGTTGTCGCGGCAAGCTCGACGCGGCGTTGGAACGGTTCGAGACACTGGAGATCCGGCGCCAGCTTCGTGGTGCGATTCTCGATGCTCGTCATCAGGCGGAGCGCATTGCAGCGCTTCTGGAGCTTGTCGGCGAGCTCGATACTGTCACGATGGATGAGACGGATCTCAGCGTTTTTGAGGAGATCGCGCTGCTGTTCGAAGACATCAAAGCCGCGGCAGCACGCGGGGCCGAAGACATGATCAAGGCCGGAAATCTCGATTTTCCTGAACGACAGAACCGATGAGGTTCCGACGAGAGAAGCTGAGGCTGGCGCTTCAGCTTCACGTTGGCCTGACATCGTTTATGTTGAAGCTTGGCTCCCGCAGCATGGCCATGCCAGTCGCGGCAGGAACGCCATAGAAACCTCATCTACCGTTGATCATTGACCTCCAACCTGGATGTCAGGAGATCCGATGATGAAGGTGCGATTCGCGGCCACAGCCTTATGCGCGCTCATGTCGCTTCAGCCTGTGTGGGCCCAGCAGAGCCAGCAGCGCTCGATGACTCCTTCGCGGGCCGAGCCGAACCCGACCAGCAACCCGCCTGCGGATCCTCACAAGGATGGTGGCCGTCCGGAAAGCCATGGAGGAGCTGCCCATGCGCCTCAGCTCGGGGGAACTCAGTCGGGCGCGACCTCCCTTTCACCCGAGATGCGCCAAGCCGCCGAGACCGTGGCCCGCGGCGCTGTCACGGCTCAGCAATACGGCAACCTCGCCTCGAAGCGCCACACCAGTGGTGCGGTCCATGATCTTGGCGATCAGATGGTGCTCACGAACAGCCGCATCAACCGCGCGCTGAGTGCTCTCTCCCCGGATCTGCGCACGGCAGAGTCGATGCCGCCGCAGGAACGGGCTTCGTTCGACAACCTGGCGCGCGATGCGGACGAGGTTCAGTTCGGTATCAGCGTGGCGCAATGGGTTGCGCAAACTTATCCGCAGACGATCAGCGCCGTCGAGCAGCTTGGAGGGACTACGGAGCTCCGGGACATGGCAGGCAGTGCCATTCCCGAACTTCGCGCACAGCTGTCCAATGCACAGACGATCCTGCAGAGCGCACGCGCGACGCCGAATGGACAGCCTGCCTCGACGGGAACGATTCCGGATTCGAAGACAAAATCCGATTGATCGACGCCAGTCTCTGGCTGCAGGACCTGCCTCACCCCATGGCCCGCATGATCGCTTGTCTCAGTCACCCGCTCCCGGCTCCGGGGTGAAATATTTGCCGTACTTGCCTGGAGTGCCATTCATGGCATCGGCGTCGTCGGGTGGTGTTTTCTTGCGGGTGATATTCGGCCACTGGGACGCGTAATCCCGGTTGAGCGAGAGCCAGACCGGATCGAAGGTCTCCGTGTCCGGAACAATGGCTTCCGCCGGACATTCCGGAACGCAGACGCCGCAGTCGATGCATTCGTCCGGATGGATCACGAGCATGTTCTCACCCTCGTAGAAGCAGTCGACGGGGCAAACCTCCACGCAGTCCGTGTATTTGCAACGAATACAGTTCTCAAGTACGACATGAGTCATCTCGGACCTTTCATCAGAGGCAAGTCGGAAGAACGCAACCGGCCTCATTCGGGTTTCAGGAACAACGCCGGGCTGGAATCGGCTGCGCAATGCGCTATCTTGTCGTGCGCCACCACAACCCAAACGTGAGGAAACTGCAATGCGCCTGGCCGTCCTTGTCCCGATCGCCCTGGCTTTCAGCCCGATGGCTGCCCATGCCCAGGATGCCGCCGCCGGTGAAAAGGTGTTCGCCCCGTGCAGGGCCTGCCATCAGATCGGCGAGAACGCCAAGAACGCCGTTGGTCCGGAGCTCAATGGGGTCATCGGCCGCAAGGCAGGAAGCGTCGAAGGCTACAACTATTCGCCCGCCAACAAGAATTCCGGTCTGACGTGGGATGAAGCGACCTTCTCCGAGTACATCAAGGATCCGAAGGCCAAGGTCCCCGGGACCAAGATGATCTTCGCTGGGATCAAGGACGAGCAGAAGATCAAGGACCTGATCGCCTATCTCAAGCAGTTCGATGCATCGGGCAAGAAGAGTGCGTCGCTCGGCAGCACGCATCAGATCGCAGCCCGGTAATCCGAATTCCGGGAGCCGGCCATCCACCGGCTGATCCGCGCGCCATCGCAACCCGAAGAGTAGCGGCCGGCCACCCCGGGACGTGGCCCTACTCGCCCCTGATGACCATCGCAGAATTGGCCCCGTGCTCCTTCACCTGCACTTTGCGGAGCCTCACGCGCGGGGCATAGCCGTTGTCCTGGAGCCACACCTCCGCCGCATCGAAGATCATCTCGGCAAAGCGTTCGCACCCCACATAGGGCACGACCACGAGATCCAGCACACCCCGCTCCTGGCCCTCTCGGAAATAGGGTAGCGCAGGGTCGTCCTCCGCAATGAGAGTCTTGTGGTCGAGCATGTCCTCCAGCCAGCCCTTGAGGGACTTGAGAGACCCGAAATCGACGGCCCAGTGTCGGAAATCGAGCTCCGTCGTCTCGAACTCGAAATGAACCGCGATGGAGTAGCCGTGAAGGAAGCGGCAATGGGATTCGGCACGCCATTGCCGAAACGCGCAGCTGAGACCCAGGCTGTGATCGTAGGTCTTGGTCGAAATGAATGTCTTACCGGTCATTCTGTCCTCGCCCCGTTGCGGAGTTGCCGCCAGCTTTCATCGCCCGTGCGGGCTCATTGCGTCATCAAGGGCCGGGCCTGTGGAGCGCGGCTGGCAGCGGCCGATCTCCGAAGTCGATGGTCGACCATTGCAGAACATGTCCAGACCCATCGAAGACGATGCGCAGCCGCCGGCTATCGTGAAAAAAGGAAACGCGAAACGAACCCTCGTCCTCGTCGACACCCCGCTCGAACCGGCATGTGATCGCACCGCTGCGCAGGAGCTCAGGAACGAGCGAGGGTTCGAGGCTCAGGCCCTTGCCGACAAGGGAAGCCTCGACCTGAACGGCGCCACTCTGGATGTCGATGTCGATTGCCATGACGCAGCCACTCTTGAAGTCGGATGATGCAGAAAGCGCATGGGAGGGATGCTTCAGAAACGGGTCGAGGCACCGGCCAGTCACGAGTGGACATTGCTGCCCGTTCACAACACTCCTGGCGTGTCTTCTAGCGTGAACGGGCAGGCGGCTCGTTGTTCCGGCGCAACAAAGCTGGCAGTGGCGGCGGGATGTCTATGGCCCTGCCGGAGGACCAAGCACGGCCTCGGCCCGCAGGAGAAGCGGCGCGGTGCGAAGCGACACCCGCGCTGCATGGGGCGATTCAGGCCGTTGCGGCGACACGGCTTTGTTCGGCGAGCTCCGCGAGCTGGCCCGCCACGATGGCCCAGCCCTCGTGGAAGCCCATTGTTTCGTGGCGCTTCAGGGTCTCGTCGTTCCAATGCCGCACGCGCGCCGTATAGCGGGTGCCGGTTCCTTCTGGTTCGAAGGTGACGATCACGACCATGAACGGGTCCTGCGGGACCCACCCGACCGTGAAGGCATTCGTGAACACGATTTTCCGATTCGGCACGACTTCCAGGAAGACGCCTTCCTCGTTGGACAGATCGGACCCATCGGGCGCCCTCATGAGAATGCGGGCCCGACCTCCGGGACGGAGATCGATGTCGACCACCGGCGTGGAATAGGGGCGCGGCGCCCACCACTCGCCAAGACGCTCGGTCCAGACGCGATAAACGGTTTCGGGCGGCGCCGCGATCAGCCGCGTGACGGACAATTCGTGGGCGGCAGGTTGAAAGGTCATGAATTGTGCTCCCTCTTTCTCGGCCGTGCTCAGGCCGTTGCCGTCTCTGCCTGGGCCTTCATGGCAGCTTCGACGTCCATCCACATCACTTCCCAGATATGGCCGTCGGGATCCTCGAAGCTGCGGCCGTACATGAAGCCATAGTCCTGCTTCGGGCCAGGATCGGTGCGGCCGCCAGCCTTGCCGGCCTTGGAGACGGTCTCGTCGACATCGTCGCGGCTTTCGGCCGACACGCAGATCAGAACCTCGCTCGTCGTCTTCGCGTCGGCGATTTTCTTGGGTGTGAACTGGCGGAACTTGTCGTGCGTCAGCAACATCACATGGATGGTCTCCGACATGACCATGCAGGACGCCGTGTCGTCGCAGAACTGCGGGTTTTTCGCGGCGCCGACAGCCTCGTAGAAGGCTGTCGCGCGTTCGAGATCACTGACGGGAAGGTTGACGAAAATCAGCTTGGACATGGTTTCCTCCGTTGATCCGGTTTGACACTCATGGCGCACAGAGTTATAAAAAGCAACTATGAAGTTAGAAAAAATAACTAAAAAGTCCGAGTCCTCCTCACGACGGCATTACGAGGATGCCTGCGCGACCGCTCATGCCCTCGATTTGGTCGGAGAGCGCTGGGCGCTTCTGGTGATCCGCGAACTCATGCTCGGTCCGAGGCGGTTCAGCGATCTACGGGCCAATCTCCCAGGCATCAGCGCGAATGTTTTGACCCAGCGGCTGGAAGGATTGGAGGACGCCGGCATCCTCATTCGCCGCAAGCTCCCTCCGCCCGCCGCGACCCAGGTTTATGAGCTCACTGCGTGGGGCTACGAGAGCGAGCCTATCTTCCAGGCACTCGGCCGCTGGGCAGCCCGCTCGCCGGCGCATGATCCGAACCTGCCGTTCAGCGCCGTCTCCCTCATGCTGTCGATGCGGACGATGCTCGATGCGGGCAAGGCGCAGGGAATCGATGCGCGGATCGGATTTCGCATCGGGGAAGAGACCTATCTCGGCCATCTGTCAGCGGAAGGGATCGACATCCAGCGTGCTCCGCTGGACGGAGCCGATCTGATCTTCACGGGAGCGGCCCCGCTTGTTGCCGCCGCCATCTATGGCGGCCAGCCCCTGGCCATCCTCGAGGCGGCAGGAGCCTTGCAGATCGAGGGCGACCGCGCGCTGGCCGAACGATTCGTGTCGCTCTTTCCCCTGCCTCCGAAAGCGGAGATGCCACCGCACTGAGCGGCCGGGATTCAGGGCGTGATCGCCACCTTCAGGACCCCGTCGCGCTGGTGGCCGAACAGGTCATAGGCCGCCTCGATGTCGTCGAGCTTGAAGCGATGGGTCACGAGCGGCGTCGTATCGACCCGGCCCGACGCGACCGTCGCGATCAGCCGCCGCATGCGCTCCTTTCCGCCAGGGCAAAGGGTTGTCCTGATGGTGTGATCGCCGAGACCGGCCAGGAACCCGTCGAGGGGGATCCTGATGTCGGAGGAATAGACCCCGAGAGAGGAGAGCGTGCCGCCCGGGCGCAGCACGCGAAGGGCCGCCTCGAAGGTCTCCTGGCGTCCGAGAGCCTCGATGGCGACATCGACACCGCGTCCATCCGTGAGAAGTCTGATTTCCTCGACCGGATCGGCCTTCGTGAAGTCGACCACGTGATCCGCTCCCATCCGCCGCGCAATTTCCATGCGCGCGGGCACGCTTTCGACCGCGATAATGGTGCTGGCACCCATCAGCCGCGCCCCGGCCGTGGCGCAGAGCCCGATGGGCCCCTGCGCGAAGACGGCCACGATATCTCCGATGCGGATACCCCCGCTCTCCGCCCCGGAGAAACCGGTCGACAGAATATCGGGACACATCAGGACCTGCTCGTCGGCCAGCCCTTCTGGGACCGGCGCGAGATTGGTCATCGCATCGGGAACGAGCAGGTATTCGGCCTGAGCGCCGTCGATGGTGTTTCCGAACCGCCATCCGCCCAGGGGCTTCCAGCCGTGCTTCGTGCCGGCACCGTCCTGCGAATGACATCCGCACAGGCAGGCTTCGCTGTACCCGCTCGGGGTGATCGCACCGGCGATCACCCGCTGCCCTTCGCGGTAGCCCTTCACGGCCGAGCCGAGCTTCTCGATGATGCCGACGGGCTCGTGGCCAATGGTCAGCCCGCGCGCAACAGGATACTCGCCCTTGAGGATATGAATATCGGTTCCGCAGATGGTGGTGGTGGTGATCCGGATCAGAGCATCGAGAGGGCCGACATCCGGGATAGGCTTTTCATCGAGGACGATCCGTCCCGGCTCTGCGAAGATCGCAACTTTCATCCGAGGCATATTCACCCCTCCCATCTGATCCGGGAGCAGGGTATCATGATCCGACGACTCGTGGTGAGGTCCTGAAGGCTAAGGCAGAGCGCCGGCACCGGCCTGAAATGCTTTCATGACCTTGGCAATGGGCATTCTCCCCGTTGATTGATCGCGATCAATTTCGCGGCATCGAAATCGCCTTATCGTTCAACATGCCGGGCCCGAGGTCCGGCGCCGCAACACGGGAACGGAGGAGACGATGACCACAGGCTTAGAGTTGCTGAACCTTTGGCCGACATCCCCGAAGGACCGGGTGTACTCGCCCGACATCCTCCCCCGCCTGCAATTCCTCCTGTCGGATCTTGCCGATATCGATCTTGCCTACCGGCGGAACCTCGATGCCATCGCGCATGCGGGCGGAGATGACGAGACCAAGCGCGTCTGGGCTGCAAAACTCCGGCGGCAGCACGAGGAGCGACGCAGTCCCTACCTCAGGGAGCTTGCTTCCCTGGAGGAGCGAATCGGCGCGGAAATGACGCCATGACGCGTCGGTGATCTGCCCCTTGTCGGGCTGTCTGCGGCATGAGACCTTTTCGTTCCATGCACGCCATGGTGCTCCATCGCATCGGTACGCCCCTCGTTCGGGAGACGCGGCCGCTCCCTGTCCCCGGCGCTGGTGAGATCCGCGTCACGGTGGAAGCCTGTGCCGTTTGCAGGACCGACCTTCACGTGGTCGACGGCGATCTCCCCAATCCCAAGCTTCCCCTCGTTCCCGGCCACGAGATCGTAGGGCGCGTCGATGCACTGGGCACGAATGTCAGCGGATTCGCCATCGGCGACCGGGTCGGAATTCCCTGGCTCGGCCACACCTGCGGCCACTGCGCCTATTGTCTTTCGCTGCACGAGAACCTGTGCGATGCACCGCTGTTCACAGGCTACACCCGTGACGGCGGATTCGCGACTCATGCGGTCGCCGATGCGAGCTTCTCGTTCCAGCTTCCCGAGGACGGCGATCCGGTGGCGCTTGCACCGCTTCTGTGCGCCGGACTGATCGGCTGGCGCTCCCTCGTGGCGGCAGGATCAGGCAGCGATATCGGCATCTATGGATTCGGAGCCGCCGCCCATATCCTGGCGCAGGTCTGCCGCTGGCAGAACCGGCGCGTCTTCGCCTTCACCCGGCCGGGCGACGAGGCGGCACAGGAATTCGCTCGGGAGCTCGGCGCAGCCTGGGCCGGTGGCTCGGATCAGGAATCGCCCAAGGCGCTGGATGCCGCCATCATCTTTGCACCTGTAGGGGACCTGGTGCCGGTGGCACTGCGCGCCGTGAGGAAAGGCGGGCGCGTCGTCTGCGGCGGAATCCATATGAGCGACATCCCGCAATTTCCCTACAGCCTCCTCTGGGAGGAACGGCAGATTCTGTCCGTGGCCAACCTGACCCGGCAGGATGCGCGGGACTTCCTGTCCCTTGTTCCAAAAGCGCAGATCAGGACGCAGACCACGCCCTATCCCCTTGAGGCCGCCAACGAGGCTCTCGCCGACCTGCGCGGCGGGCGCCTGCAGGGCGCCGCCGTTCTGGTTCCTGCCCTCGGCGACAATGGCATTCCGGTCACGCAGGTTGCGCAGGGTCGGGCGACGTGACCGATGCCTTGCACGGAACCGGGTCTCCCTGTCAGCGACCCGAAGGATCACCCCAGTGAAATGGGGCTGAGGTTACCGCTGCGGGCGATGCTCATGTCCTTGGGCACTGGGGCCGAAGCCCCGGACGTGCTATAGACCCGCCCGGCCGAGGTGCCGCCCAACCATCCCTTACCGTTTCCCAAGGAGCAGTTCCATGGACGTTGTCCAGGCGAAAAGCATCGTGGAGTGGGTGACCGAAGCGGGATTGGTCGGCACGGAGGAAACGGAACTGCTTGGCGAGTTCTGCAGCCGCCTGGTCGGGGCCGGGCTCCGGGTCAGCCGCGCGACGATGGGCATCGACACGCTGCATCCCGTCTTCGAGGGACGGGTTTTCCGCTGGCTCCACGAAGCGGAGTTCGAGCCCGTTTCGGAATACGGCCGTCGCAGCGAAGGAACGGAGTCGGACCAGATCTGGCGGCGCAGCCCTTACTTTCATCTCTATCAGAAGGGGGAGGACCTTCTCCGTCGTCGGATCGGTCCGGATCACCCGGTCGACTTTCCCATTCTCGAGGATCTGCGCCTTCTGGGCCAGACCGACTACCTGGCGCTCATTCAGCGTTTCACGGCCCGAGGCGTGATCGGCGAGATGGATTGCATCTTCTCCTCCTGGACGACCGATGCGCCGTCGGGCTTCTCGGACCAGGACATCGCGAGCCTGCGCAAACTCGTTCCGTCCCTGGCGCTCGCCATGAAATGCAGCTCGCTCACCCGGATCGCCGAGACCCTGGTCGAGACCTATCTTGGTCGCGACGCGGGTCACAGGGTGCTGAGCGGGCGAATTGCGCGCGGCGTCACGGATCGGATCTCCGCTGTGCTGTGGTACAGCGATCTGCGCGGCTTCACCCGCATCGCCGAAGGCTCCACGCCGGAGCAGATCATCCCTTTCCTGAACGATTATTCCGAGGCGATCATCTCATCGATTCACGAGGCCGGCGGGGATGTTCTCAAGCTCATCGGCGACGGTACTCTCGCCATCTTCAAGGCTGAGGATCAGGGCCTCGCCTGCCGTCAGGCCCTCGCGGCGGAGGATGCGATGCGCCGAAAGATCGAGACCCTCAATCGAGACCGGACGGCGCTCGGGCTTCCTGTGACCGAAGCCTATCTGGGCCTGCATATCGGCGAGGTCTTCTACGGCAATGTCGGCAGCCAGGACCGTCTCGACTTCACGGTGGTCGGTCCTGCCGTGAACGAAGTCAGCCGGATCGCCGCCCTCTGCCATTCGGTGGAGCGGAATGTCCTTCTTTCCTCGGCCTTCTCGTCTGCTGCCACCGCGTCCGACCGTACGCAGTTCGTGTGCGTCGGCCGCTATGCCCTGCGCGGCGTGAAGCGCTCCCAGGAGCTGTTTACCCTGGAAAGCGCCCTCGATGCATGACTGTCCGGCGGGCGGTCGATCCGACGGTCCGAAAAGATCCTCAGGCTTTGCTTAAAATCAAGGACAAAAAACCGAACCCGGTGTTGAA
The DNA here is from genome assembly GCF_059888585.1 of Microvirga sp. BF8. NCBI lineage: Bacteria > Pseudomonadati > Pseudomonadota > Alphaproteobacteria > Hyphomicrobiales > Methylobacteriaceae > Microvirga > Microvirga sp. BF8. Next base: position 4,154,716 of record NZ_CM187619.1, read on the forward strand.
TGCGCAAGGTATCGAGATAGACGGATAGCCCGTGCGGATTCTCGTCGCCCGGACTGCATGGAGAACATGATGATCAAGGACGTTCTGGTTCATTTGGATGGAAGCGCGGACGACGAGCTCCGCCTGACGCACGCCGAGGCGGTCGCGACCACGTGCCAGGCTCATGTGACGGGGCTCTTCACGAACACGCTTCCCGATCTGGCGCCCATGGTTCCGCTTGATGGCGGCGCCGCGGCGGCCGAGGTGATTGCCGAACTCGACGAGGAGGCCCGACGCAGCGGCGACCGGATCCAGCAGCGCCTCGTCGAACGTTTCTCGCGCCTCGGCGTCCCCAACGAAGTACGCAGGCTCGACGGCACGCTCGGTCAGCTGATCGGGGAAGCGGTCTCGGAGGCCCGGCGGGCCGATCTTTTCGTGGCCAAGAAACCCTATGATGGCAAGGACGGGGCGCAATGGGACGACCTGTTCGAGGCCGTGCTCTTCGGAAGCGGACGCGGCATCTATGTGGTCCCGCCGGAGAGAAGACCCTCCGACGAGATCCGACGGGTTCTGGTCGCTTGGCGCGACACTCGCGAAACGGCACGGGCGATCGCCGAGGCGGCTCCCTTCATCGAAAAGGCAACCCGCACGGGCGTCCTTGTCGTCGACCCTGAACAATCGGGTCCCGGCAAGCCCACCATCGACGTCGACATCGCGCAGCATCTCGGCCGCTACGGAACGCAGGTCGAAGTCAATCTTGTCGAGAGCAAGGGACGCTCCGTCGGGGACGTCATTCTCGAGCAGGCCCATCGGATGTCCGTCGATCTCATCGTCATGGGCGGGTACGGCCATTCCCGCACACGGGAATGGATCCTCGGCGGCACCAGCCGCGACATGCTGGAACGGTCGGACCTCCCGATCCTGATAGCCCATTGAGGGACGGCCACGGGATGGGATAGCCTGAGCGAGGAACCGAGCCTCGGCCGCAGGCTTATCGGAGACAGTATTGCGGCTCCTTCGCCCCTGAACGGAGCCGCCTCCTGAAAGGAGGCCGCAATGGCCGAAAGCTCGCTGTCCGACCATCGCAATCCCGTCTCTGCCGAAAAGCCCCGTTTCGAGACCGTCAATCCTGCAACAGGAAACTCTGGGCGCAGCTACGACGGGCACTCGATCCCGGAGGCCCTGGCCATTGCCAGGGATGTCCACAACGCCTTTCAGGCATGGCGGCGCGTATCCTTCTCCGAGCGCGCTCGCCTCATGAAGGAAGCCGCCCGCGTGCTCCGCAGCCGCCAGGTGGAATTCGCCGAGACGATGACCGCGGAGATGGGCAAACTGCTTGCCGATGGGCAGGCGGAAGTCGAGAAGTGCGCATTCAACTGCGATTACTTCGCCGACAATGCGGAAGCGTTCCTGAGCCGGCGGCCGGTTGCCCTCGATGGACACAAGGCATTCGTCACCTTCAATCCGATCGGGACCGTCCTCGCCGTCATGCCCTGGAACTTCCCGTTCTGGCAGGTTTTCCGTTTCGCCGCGCCGACCCTGATGGCGGGCAACACGGCGGTGCTGAAACATGCCAGCAATGTTCCCGGATGCGCCCTCGCCATCGAGAGCGTTTTCCGCGAGGCCGGGTTCCCAGACGATATTTTCCGCTCGCTCCTGATCCCGAGCGCATACGTGAAATTCCTCATCGACGACCCGAGCATCGCTGCGGTCACCCTCACCGGCAGCGTGGCAGCGGGCCGGCATGTGGCAGCGGCTGCGGGGGAGGCCCTGAAGAAGACCGTGCTCGAACTGGGCGGGTCGGATGCCTATCTCGTGCTCGAGGACGCGGATATCGCACAGGCGGCCAAGGTCTGCGCCACCGCCCGCATGGTCAACGGCGGGCAGAGCTGCATCGCCGGCAAACGCTTCATTGTCGTGCCGCCGGTCCGGGAGGCGTTCGAGCGCGCCCTCACGGCGGAGATGGAGCGCTACGCCATGGGCGACCCGCGCAGCACGGAGACGAAACTCGGTCCCCTGGAAAGCGTGAAGGCGCGTGACCAGATTCACGATCAGGTCCGCCGCAGCCTGGCCCGCGGCGCGCGCCTGCTGACCGGAGGCACTGTCCCGCACCGCCCCGGCGCCTGGTATCCGCCGACGGTGCTGACCGATGTGCGCCCTGGCATGCCTGCTTATGACGAGGAACTCTTCGGACCTGTCGCTGCCATCATCGAGGCGGTGGACGAGAGCGACGCGATCCGCATCGCCAACGATTCCCGTTTCGGCCTGGGATCCGGTGTCATCACGAGGGATCTCGCCCGTGGCGAGCGGATCGCGGCGGAGGCGCTGGAATCCGGCATGAGCTTCGTAAATGGCAATGTGCGATCCGACCCGCGCATGCCGTTCGGAGGCGTCAAGGAGAGCGGCCACGGGCGCGAATGCTCCGATTTCGGAATCCATGAATTCGTCAACATCAAGAGTGTCGCGGTCTTCCCCTGAAGCCGGCCTTGAGCTCTGGAAGTCCGGGCGACCGGCATTCGCCAGTGGAACCCTGCCCGAGCGACGGGCGTTGCCGGGGATCTGTCCATGAGGATTGCCGATGCGTCAGTTCGCTCTTGCCATGATCTCCCTGACCGCCCTCGCCCTGACTCCGACACTGGCCCGGGCGCAGGCTGCCACCGCGGCCGGCGCCGGAACCGGCGCCCTCGCGGGTGCGGTCGTCGGGGGCCCCATCGGCGCGGCCGTCGGGGGCGTGATCGGCGGCGTCGTGGGAGCCTCGGCAGAGCGCCCGCGCCACCGCGTAATCCGCGTCCACAGGCGGGCGGCCGCCAAGCACCGGCGCGCTCCACGCCAGATCGCCGACCAGCCCGGGCGGCAAAAGCCACGTGGGGAAAGTCGCGTGTTCCGGCCGCTCGGCTGAGGTTCGAATTGTTACAGCCTTCGCAGTTGCGCCAGAGTAACACGCGGTGAAAAGCGCAAGTTCCGCAAAGGAATGCCGCTAGACCTGCAGGCCTAAATTCTTAGTCTGCCCCCTCAAATCACGACGTCTTTCAAAAGACGCGTTGGAATTTCTTTGGGGGCATTATGACAGCATCTTCCTTCGGGCCTCGCGTTCGCGCGGGTGCACGCGTTTCTCTTCGTGCGCGCCTTCTTGCCGCGAGCCTGTTGGCCGGTACAGCGTCGCTCGGCCTCTGCGCGGGCACCTCGAATGCCTTCGCGGAAGACGCTTCGGTTGCCCGCCTGCCGCTCTTCCTGGAGGAGCCATTCGGCATTCGGGCCTACTCGGCGCCGGCATGGAACCTGTGGGGACTGTCCTCCATACGCGCCAATGCGGCGGGTCCGTCCTCCTCCCCCACCTTTTTCGAGACGGACGAATATCATCGGTCCTGGTTCCTGGGAAAAATCAACGCCGCCGAGGCCTATGCACAGGGGTTCACCGGCAAGGGCGTCCTCGTCGGAGTGATCGATACGGGCCTCGACATCCATCATCCGGAATTTGCCGGACGGATTTCGCCCCTGTTGCGGTCCTTCGCAGCCAATGAACCGCCCGGCTTCATGTCGGATCTCGAAGAAAACGGCCAGATCGCTGGTCACGGCACCCATGTCGCCGGCATCATCGGCGCCGCGCGCAACGGCGTGGGAACCCAGGGCGTCGCCTACAATGCCACGATCCTGCCCCTGCGGGCCGTTGAAGTCGCGACCGAACGCGAGCAGGACGACCCGACCCTTTCCGCCCTGTATTATGCGGCTGCGAACGGAGCCAAGGTCATCAACGGAAGCTATGGCCCCAATCCGCTTCCGCCGCGCTGGATCCGGGATCCCGCATCACCCGGCAATTACGTCGTCAACCCCACCCACCAAGTGATGGCGGACAAGCTCCTCATCGGACCGTCCCTCCAGGCGGAGCACGACGCCGTCAAGGCCGCGGCCGATGCCGATATCGTCCTCATCTTCTCGGCTGGAAACTCGTATCAGGACCAGCCTATCGCCGCGTCGAGTCCCGATGGGATTGGCTTCTTTCCATATATCCGTCCCGGCAATACCCAGGCGGGGGCCTACAGGTTCGTCACGGATGGGGACGATCCGAACGATCCTTCGACCTATGTCTACGCGGATCCCGCCGACCCCCACTATGCCAATCTCGACTTCTCCGATCTGCAGGGCACGCTGATCGCCGTCGTCGCGACGGACCGCAACAACCAGATCTCGAGCTACAGCAACCGCTGCGGCGTGACCTTCCTCTGGTGTCTTGCCGCCCCTGGCGGGGATCATGCTCTCCCCGGGCAGAGCAAAGAGTACTATGAGATCCTCTCGACCTATCCCTACAGCACCTATGCGCCCATGGTCGGCACGTCGATGGCGGCGCCCGTCGCCGCCGGTGCCGCCGCCGTACTGCGGGAGGCATTCCCCTACATGACGGCGCGTCAGATCATCGAGGTGATGCTGACCACGACGGATAATATCGGTCCGAAAGAGATCTATGGTCGCGGCCTCCTGAATCTGGGACGCGCCGTGAAAGGCCCTAAGCAATTCGGAGCTGAGGGCTTCGCGCCGGTCTTCGACGTGAACACCAGGGGTTACGACTCGGTGTGGTCGAACGATATCGTCGGCGCGGGCGGACTCATCAAGCGCGGCTCCGGCAATCTCGTCCTCACGGGCGCCAACAGCTATGCGGGCGGCACCGACGTGCTCGGCGGCATTCTCACCCTGACGGGCTCCGTCTCGTCGTCCATGACGGTCGGCGCCGCCGGAACGCTGCGTGGAACCGGCGTCATCCAGGCTCCGCTCACCCTCGCAGGCACCCTGGAGCCGGGCGGCTCTGCAGGCGGCACATTCGGTACCCTGACCATCACGGGCAACGCCACCCTGCTGTCGAGCTCGACTTACCGGGTCGACGCCAACGACCGGGGAGCCCATGACCGGCTTGTGGTCGGCGGAACGACGAATCTCGCCGGTGGAACTCTGGACGTGGAGTTGGTGGACGGTCTGGCACCTGTCGGCATGCCAATCGAAATCGTCAGCTCGGCAGGCGGTGCGACCGGTGTCTTCGGCACCCTGCGCACCAACAGCGTCTCTGCCTTCCTCGACCCCAGACTGCGCTATTCCGGGAACAGCGTGACGGTCAGCTTCGAGCGCAACGGCGTGCCCTTCGCCAACGCGGAGACTTCGCTCGACGGCAAGGACGTGGCGGCGGCCATCGAAGCTCTCGGCCAGGGAAGCCTGCTCGACGATGCGATCATGCGGCTCGATGCGGCTTCGGCCGACCAGGCATTCGATGCGTTGTCGGGTGAGGCGCATGCGGGTGCGGTGACGGCGGCCTACGGCGATGCCCGCCTGGTCGAGACCGCCCTGCTCGCCCGCCTGCGCCAGCCCCTGATCGGCTCGTCCGTGCCGCTCTTGGCCCAGGGCCCCTATCCTGCCGCCTTTGCCGCCGACCGGCCCGGGACAGCGCCGCAGCCCGTGGCCCTGGCCCCGGTCGAGCCGCGCTATGCCCTGTGGGGCGAAGGCTTCGGCGCCTGGGGCCGCCGCCGCTCGGACGGCAATGCCGCCAGCCTCGCCACCGCCACCGGCGGCTTCCTGCTCGGCGCCGATGCGCTCGTCTCCGACGGCCTGCGCCTCGGCCTCGCCGGCGGCTTCACCCGCACCCGCTTCGACGTCGATGCCCGGCTCTCCTCCGGCACCAGCGAGAGCGTGGTCGGCGCCCTCTACGGCACAGGCTCGTGGGGCGACCTGAATCTGCGGCTCGGCGCGGCCTATGCCCGCCACGACATCGCCACCCGGCGCAGCATCGCCTTTCCCGGCTTTGCCGATGCCGTGAGCGCCGCCTATGACGGCTCGACCCTGCAGGCGTTTGGCGAGATCGGCTACCGGATCGGCCTCGGAGCGGCCGCCCTCGAGCCGTTCGCCGGCGCATCCGTGCTGCGGCTCGACACCGACCGCTTCCAGGAGACCGGCGGCGCGGCGGCGCTCACCGGCTTTGGCCAGCGCTTCGATCTCGCCACCACCACGGTGGGGCTGCGCGGCGCGGCCCAGATCGGCGACCAGGGGCCGCTGACCCTGCGCGGCCTGCTCGGCTGGCGCCATGCCTATGGCGATGTCGCGCCGGCGGCGCTCCTGGCCTTTGCCGGCGGCACCAGCCCGTTTGCGGTCGCCGGCGTGCCGCTCGACCGCGATGCCCTCGTCGCCGAGGCCGGGCTCGCCTGGCAGGCCGCCGACCGGCTCAGCCTCGGCCTCAGCTACAGCGGCCAGATCGGCCGCCGCGCCCAGGACCACACCCTCAAGGCAAACCTCCTCTGGACCTTCAATACCCACTGAGACAGATCGGCGCTCGCGCTCGCTTGCCCATCCGACAGGATCGTCTCCGGCGTCTCTGGCGAGCGTCGCCCTAGCCGGCAGCCCGGGCGAGGCTGCCGGCGTCGAGTGTATGGACCAGGTCCCGGGCCGGCTTGGGACGCCCGAAATAGTAGCCCTGAACTTCTGAGCATCCGGCAGCGCGCAGCTGGACGAGTTGATCCTCAGTCTCCACCCCCTCGGCTACTGTGCTCATGCCGAGGCTGGCGCCGAGTCCCGCGATCGACTGCACGATGGCCAGGCAGTCCGCCCGGGAGGAGAGGCCCTGAACGAACGACTGGTCAATCTTGATCTTGTCGAAGGGGAAGCTGCGCAGATAGCTCAGGGAGGAATAGCCGGTCCCGAAATCGTCCATGGCGATGTGAACCCCGAGCTTGCGGAGCTGATGCAGGGTGGCGACCGTCGTATCGTTGTCCTGCAGGAGCACCGACTCGGTGATCTCGAGTTCGAGACGGCTGGGGCAGAGGCCGGAGGCCTGCAGCGCCTCCTTCACACTTTGCACGAGGTGCCTGTTCCGGAACTGCACGGGCGACAGGTTGACGGCGACGGTCATGGGAGCCGGCCAGGTCGAGGCTTCGCGGCAAGCCTCGCGGACAACCCATTCTCCCAGCGGCGAAATCAGGCCGATATCCTCCGCGACGGGGATGAACTCTCCCGGAGAGACGATGCCGCGTTCCGGATGGCGCCACCGCAGCAGCGCCTCATAACCGGTGATCTCCATTTTCCGGATATCGACCTGCGGCTGGTAGAAGAGTTCGAACTCTTCATTGGCCAGAGCCTTGCGAAGGTCGACCTCGAGAACCCGCCGCGCCTGCAGCTGGGCGTCCATTTCAGGCTCGAAGAAGCGGAACGTGCCACGCCCGACGGACTTGGCGCGGTAGAGGGCGAGGTCCGCATGCTTGAGAAGCTGATCGGGCGATGGGTTTCCCTCGGATGCCAGGGCGATCCCGACGCTGGTGCCGATGACGATCTCCTGTCCGTGGATATCGTAGGGCGCACCGAGGGATTCGACGATCCGCATCGCGAGCACGGCGCAATCGTGCGGCTCCCGCACGGACATCTGCAGGACCGCGAACTCATCGCCGCCGAGACGGGCGACGACGTCACCGTCATGCACGCAGTCCTGGAGGCGATGGGCCACAACCTTCAGGAGCGCATCGCCGGTTTCGTGCCCGAGGGAATCGTTCACGTCCTTGAAACGGTCGAGATCGAGGCAGAGCACGGCGATGCCGGTCTCGTGCCGATGGGTCTGGGCCAGCGCCCGCTCCATCTGTTCCCGGAACAGAACCCGGTTGGCGAGATCGGTCAGGGCATCGTGGTGGGCCATGTAGGCGATCTGGCTCTCCGCCTGCCGACGCTCTGTGATATCCTCGTAAGTCGCGACCCAGCCGCCGTCGCTCATGGGCTGATGCGACACGGCGATGGTCCGGCCGCCCGGCTGGCCCTGAATGAAGGTGGCGCTGCGCCGGCTCTGGATCAGCTCCTGCTGCTCCGCGCAGATCTGCCGCAGGGCCGCTGCGCCTTCCCGGCCCCGGGCATCCGCATAGCCGATCAACTGGTTGAGCGTCGCGCCGGGCTGGACCGAGCTCTCCAGCTCGAAGAGGTGCGCGAAACGCGCATTGAACACGATGATATGGCCCTTGCTGTCCACCATGCAGAGGCCGTGCGACATGTTGTTGAGCGCGGCGTTGAACCGCTCGTTCTGCGTCCGCAGCTCGATCTCCTGGATCTGCAGAACGCCGTTCTGGTGCTGAAGCTCCGCGTAGGCATTGCCGAGGGCCTTGTTGGCCTTCTTCAGCTCCTCCGAGGTCAGCTGCAAGTTCTCTGCCAGGAAGCGCAGATCGTGATGGGCCCGGGTCAGCAGCCGGTTGTGCCATCCGAGGAGGCCGAGCAGAATGAAGCCGCAGACGATGAGGCCCGCCGCCAGGCTGGAAAACAGCCAGTGCAGGCGAATCAGCTCATGCTGATCCTCGGTCACGCGCTGGGCGCCATAATGATTCGCCGCCGAGGCCAGCGCCGTGATCTTCGTCTCGAGGGGCTGAAGAAGGATCAGGGCCTTGTGGGCATTGCCCGGCTGGTCGAGCTGCTGGATCAGCGGCTGCGTTGCAGTCAGCGCCTCGCGCAGCTGCGTGACGGTGGCTTGGCGCTCGGGGTCCCTCTTGACGAAATCCTCGAACTCGCCGTCGTTGAGAAGCTTGGCGCGGCTGACCAGGATATCGTAGCGCAGCTCGACCTCGGCCTTGTCGACCTCCCCGTCGGGGGCGCTGAAGGCGCTCAGTCGCTGCTCCAGGCGGGTGAACTCGGAGACCGCCTGGCTGGCGAGCCAGGACGTGTTGTACCGGGAGACCTGCTTGAGCGCTTCCTGTCGCTCGACGACCAGGCTCGAGATATAGGCCGCCGACAGGAGAAAGCAGCCGATCACGATGGCGAGGACCGCCTTGAGGATCCGCAGCGACAACGACGGTCCGTCGAAGCTCATCAGCGCGCCGCCTCCGTCGCTACTTCACGATGATTTTGGCAACTTGCCACACGGCGCGGCCGTAATAGGTCTGGCTCTTCAGCTCCGGCATGCTGTCGAACGGATAGATCACGAAGAGCGGCCCTTTGTCCTTCACCGGCATGTATTCGCCGTTGCGCTTGAGAGCGAGGATGACGTTATACTTCGCGAAATCTGCTACCGGGATCTCGCTGCTGTAATCGTTGAGCGCAACGACGACTGCCCGTTCACCGGAGGCCCCGACCAGCTTCATCAGCTTGTCGAGGGAGACGCCCTCGAACTTCACCGGGCCGGTATACCACGGCGTCGTGGTCTCCACGGTGAGAAGGCCGAGGGATTCGAGCATGGGCCGATCGAACTGGGCCTCTCCATTCTTGTTGGTGGTGCCGATCTTGCCCGCGATCGTCAGGATCGGCTTTTCGGTCGGGACGGGAAGCGGATCGGCCATTGCCAGGCTGGCGACGGCCATGCCCATGAGACCCATGAGCGCCCCAATGATAACCTGTTTCGTCTTGGCGACTGACATTTTTTTCTCCGTTCCCGGCCCAAGGCCGGATACGCAACCCGTTAATTCGGCATAAAACTGAAATGAAGCTTCGATACTAATTTTGATAGCAACAAAAAGAGGTTATAGCTAGCTCTGAGTGCTGCAGGTCAACTACGTAATATTTCATGCTACGTTAAGACATCAGGTGGCATCTTAAAGAATTGGAAACTATAGGCAAATCATGAACTTTCACACGCGGGAGACAAAGCCGGCGCAGCTTTGCAACGAGGCCTTGAGCCAGCCTCTCGACGAGGCCGAGCGGGCCGCCATGATTGCAGCCGCGGCCATGAAGATCGAAGAACTGTTCGACATCCTCCGCATCGATCACCAGAACGATCACAACACCCGCGAGACTCCGATGCGGGTCGCGAAGATGTATGTCGAAGAGATTCTGGAAGGACGCTACACGGCTCCGCCCCGGATCACCGAGTTCGACAATGCGCAGGCCTACGACCAGATGATCGTCACAGGCCCGATCGAGGTACGGTCCATGTGCGCGCATCATCTCATGCCCATCTATGGACACGCCTATATCGGGATCCTGCCGGCGGCCGACGGAAAAATCATCGGGTTGTCGAAGTACGACCGGATCGTGGAGCATTTCGCGTCACGGCTCCAGATCCAGGAGGAGATGGTCAAGCAGATCGGCCAGTACATTCTGGACATGACGAAGCCCCGCGGCCTCGCCGTGCGCGTCAGCGCGGTGCATATGTGCAAGACGCAGCGCGGCGTCCGGGCATCGCGGCGCAGCCGCATGGTCAACACCTATTACTGGGGCGCCCTGTCGGCGGATGGGCAGTTGAAGCGCGAATTCATCGACGAATGCACAACCCTCGACCGCCAGCACGCCGACTAGGCCATCTCGAACAGAAAACCCGGAGATCAGCCCCATGAACGTATCCGTCGCGATGACCAGACTGGATTCCGGCGCCGAAGCCGTCGCCCGCGAAATCTACCGGTCCACGAAGAGCTACGACCATAATGAGGGCCTGTCCTGCTGCTTCCGGCAGTGGCGCGCCACCCATTCCCATTGCCGGCTGATCCACGGTTACGCCCTGGCCTTCCGGTTCGTGTTCGCAACCTACGAACTCGACGAGCGCCATTGGTGTCTCGATTTCGGCGGGCTGAAGCCGGTAAAGGAGTGGCTGAAGCACATGTTCGACCACACCATGCTGGTCGCCGAGGACGATCCCGAACTGGCCCGGTTCGAAACCCTCCACCGCGACGGCCTGGTCGACCTGCGCATCCTTCCCGCTGTCGGCTGCGAGGCCACGGCCAAGCACGTCTTCGACTACGTCGCCGCCTTCGCGCACAAGGAGACCGGTGGCCGGGTGTGGCTCGAAAGCGTCGAGGTCAAGGAGCACAGCGGGAACTCCGCCATCTATTCCCGCTGAGGCTCAGCCGGCTTCAGGCGCTCCGGCGAGCGGGCCAACCCGACCCGCTCGACGCACGTCCGATCACTGGCCCGTGCTGAAGGAATACGCCGCCGTAAGGCCGAAACCGAACTGGTTCTCCGAGCCGAAGCGCTTCACGATCGGGCTGTCGGCCGCGTCGCCCACCAAGCGCTTGTAGGTGACATAGGCCGTGGTCGACCATTGCTCCGACCACCGATAGGTGACGCCCGTGGTCGCGCCGACCGAGGTGATGCCGCCGGATGGCTTATAGGGCGTCACCTGGCCGTTGAGAGCCGCCTCCAGCGGCGTCACGCCGAAATAGGTCTTGGTGAAATCGTTGTCGCCGAGGGCGAGGCGCGGGCCGACCGAGAAGGTCAGGGCGCCATAGGTCTGCACGAAATCGAGACCGAAATCGGCGACGAAGCCGTGGTGCCCGTTGATGCCATGCCGGAGCTCGGCGCGGGCGCGCAGGAACTGGAGCGGCCAATATTCCACGAAGACGCCGGGCTCGACGGCCCAGTCGATCTTATCCAGACCGAACAGGCGGCGATCGTCCTTCAGATAGCGCCCGCCCTGGAAGCGTCCCACGACACCGACACGGACCGCCGATTCCTCGAGGACGGAGAAGCTGAGACCGTCGTCCGGGGCGCTGAAGAGCTCAGGCGTCCCCGCGCGGCGGAAGCTCAGGGACGGAAAGCCGATCACACTGAAATCATCCGCGCCCGGATAGGACGGGCCGACCTTGAGGTTGCCCTTCAGCGTCACGATCCAGCCGGCTGGCACGAAAGGCGCCGGCGAAAAGAGATCCGCGGCCTGGGCAGGAGCCACGACGGAACTGGCGACGAGCAGGGAGGCAAGGACGGCGGACTTCGACAAATGCATGAGACTTCCTAGGCTTCGGGTGCCGTCCTGACCTCAGACCGGGTCAGGATCAAGCATCGTTGGGGCAGCATTACCATAGGGGAGCAAGGTAATCGACCGTGCAGGCGCGCGAACGGACGCGGTCCGGCAATTCCCGGGTCCGTGTGTCTGTGAGGAAACAGGTCTACACTGCCATTTCTTTATGTCGACTTTTTCCACGAAGAAAATCTGGTAAGAAAATTATCACAAAGGTTCCTGTCCGTGGCGGCTGACGATCCAATTTCCCGTTCCGGTCCGGCGGGCGCGTTTCTGGTGACGATCTGGCACCGTTCGCGACCGGTCCTGGTTGCCATACCGGCAGCCGGCCTCCTTCTCGGGGCCGCGGCCTATGCAGCCGGACTCATGGAATGGCCCGCACGGATCTGGGCACTCGCGACGGCTCCGATCCTTGCAGCCCTCCTCGCCGAAATCGTCGGCAGCCTGCGCCGCGGCGATGTCGGCCTCGATATCGTCGCTGCCCTCTCCATGACCGGAGCCCTCGTGCTGGGCGAAACCCTTGCAGCCGTCGTGGTCGCGCTGATGTATGCAGGAGGGCAGTACCTCGAGAGCTTTGCGGAGCGGCGCGCAACGCGGGACATGACCGCGCTTCTTTCGCGGGTGCCCCGCACCGCGATGCGCTACACGAATGGCAGCCTCGGCGAAGTCCCTCTCGCGCTCGTCAAGCCCGGGGACCGGCTGCTGGTGCGCAGGGGCGAAATCGTCCCGGTGGACGGCACTCTCGTCAACGGCGTCGCCGTTCTCGACCAATCGGCCCTCACAGGCGAATCGGTTCCGGTGCAGTTGCAACCGGGCGAGGCGGCGATGAGCGGCTCCGCGAATGCAGGAGATGCCTTCGATCTCACCGCCACCCACCGGGCGGATGAGAGCACCTATGCGGGCATCGTTCGCCTCGTCGCGGCCGCCCAGCGCTCGAAGGCGCCCATGGCCCGCCTCGCCGACCGCTTCGCCCTTGTGTTTCTGGCCATCACCGTCCTTCTGGCAGGCGGCGCCTGGATCTGGACCGGGGACCCGGTGCGCGGGCTGGCCGTCCTGGTCGTGGCGACACCCTGCCCGCTGATCCTGGCTGTACCGGTTGCCATCATTGCGGGCGTATCCCGGGCGGCCAAGGCCGGCATCCTGGTAAAGGGGGGCAAGGCACTGGAAGTGATGGCCCGGACCCGCAGCCTCGTCCTCGACAAGACCGGAACCCTCACCCATGGCGAAGCCCATCTGACCAGGATCGAGCCCGCCGGCGCGATGCCGCCCTCACAGCTCCTGGCGCTGGCGGCGTCCCTCGACCAGGCGTCGAGCCACGTAATCGCCCAGGCGCTCGTGCGCGAGGCGCGGAGCCATGGCCTCTCGCTCTCCGTTCCGACAGCCGTCGCCGAGACCCCGGGGGACGGGCTCCAGGGCATGGTGGATGGCCATTCCGTCGTCGTCGGCGGCCTTCGGTTCGTGGCGAGGCATTCCTCAGATGGAGGGGCGGCCCTGCATGGCAGCGGACACGAGGCCGGCTCGGTTCGCGTCGGCGTCGCGGTCGATGGGTGCTTTGCAGGCAGTCTCACCCTGGCAGACTCGTTGCGTTCCGGCACGGCCAGGCTGCTCGACGACCTGCGGGCGCTCGGCGTCGCACGGATCGTTCTGGCGACCGGAGACCGGCGGGCGGTTGCGGAAGCCGTGACCGCTGGGCTGCATCTGGACGCGATCCATGCAGAACTCAGTCCCGACAAGAAGATCGCCGTGGTCGCGGCGGAGAGGCCGCGTGGCCCCGTGATGATGGTCGGCGACGGCGTCAACGATGCGCCGGCGCTGGCTGCGGCCGATCTCGGCGTTGCCATGGGCGCGAAGGGAGCCGCTGCCTCGGCGGAAGCGGCGGATGTGGTTCTGCTGGTGGACCGGCTCGACCGCATCGCATCCGGCATCCGCATCGCCCGCCGCTCCCGCGCGATTGCCCTGCAGAGCGTGTATGCGGGCATCGGCCTGTCCCTCCTGGGGATGGTCGCCGCCGCGTTCGGCTATCTCGAACCGATCGAGGGCGCCGTTCTCCAGGAGGGAATCGATGTGGCCGTGATCCTGAACGCGTTGAGGGCGCTGCGCGGCCCGACGGAATCCCAGTCCACTTCGCCGGAAAATGCTTTATAGCCTCGCGGCGAGAGCGAGGGCGGGTGGAATGACATACGGCATCGGCGTGATCGGTCTCGGCACCATGGGCCGACGACTGATCGACAGCTTCAAGGCGAACCCGGATTTCAGAATTGTCGCCGGATACGATCCGGCTCCCGTCGAATCCGATGTGACGCGGGCAGCCAGCGTCGAGGAACTCGTCAGCAACCCTGCCATCGCCGCAGTCTATATCGCCTCGCCGCCCGCGACCCACGAGGCGCTCGTAGCGGCGGCAGCCCGGGCGGGAAAGGCGGTGCTCTGCGAGAAGCCGCTGACCGTTTCGCCGGAATCGGCGAACGCCTGCATCGAAGCGGTCGAGCGTGCCGGCATCGCGGCCGCCGTCAACTTCCCGTTCGCGACGGCGCCCGCCGCCGTCCGGCTTCAGGAGATCGTATCGAGCGGCGCACTCGGCGACACGCTTTCCGCTCATCTGACGGTGCGATTCAGGTCATGGCCCCGCGGATGGCAACATGGCGCGGCCGGGTGGCTCGCCGGCCCGGAACAGGGCGGCTTTACCCGCGAGGTCGTCTCCCATGTGGTCTTCCTGGCATTGCGCCTCTTCGGACCGGCGCGGTTGGTGGAGCATCGCGTGGAGCGCGGCTCTGACGGCACCGAGACGCGCATCCGCGCCATGGTGGAATTTCCTGCCTGCGTGATGACCATCGACGGTGCGGTGGAGGGGGATCTCGAGGATTTCAACCGCCTCGAGGTGGCAGGGCCGAAAGGCAAGGCTGTCATGAGCGAGTGGTACCGCCTGCAGTTTCGAGACGAGGAGATCGCCCCCGCGCGGGCGGACTCCCATCAGATCATCGAGTTCGGCAAGCTCCTCGCCGGGCGGCAGAACCGCCTCGCGACCTTCCGCGAAGCGGCGGCGGTCGTCCATATCATCGAGGGGATCCTCGCAGGGCCCTGATCTCACCAGCCGCGCTGGCGCTTGATCATGTCCTTCTGCATCTGCTTCTGGGCGCGCCAGTAATCCTTCTCCGCCTCTTTCTGCATCCTGTAGTAATCCCGGATGCGCTCCTTGCGGCTCGTTGAATTGCGATACTGGTCCCAGTCGTAGTGACGGTCGTGGACATAGTCGTCGTCGTCCGCGAAGAGGTCGAGGATTCCCATCTGCGCCGGGGTCGCCGCAGGTTCGAGCCTCGGCGCGACGGGCAGGGCGAAAGCGCTTGCTGCGGGGAAACCCGTGATGACCGAGACGGCCACCGCGAGCATGACATGTTTCATCGGCCTCATGGCGTTTGTCCCCCTCATGGCTGCCGTCCGAAGACCTGCGGCAGGGTCGGGGAGGTCCAGCGCATCCGCTTGATGGCTCCCTTCTCGTCGCGCTCGAAACGCACTTGCGTCAGAACCTCGTCACCCCCCATGGCGACCACGGGCGCATAGGGCCCCACCGGATCGAGTCGCGCATCGAAGACGTCTTCGCTGCGCGGCTCCAGCGTCAGCATCGCCTCCGTATCCTCGAGTTTGAGGCGCAGTGCAGGTCCGGCGACGCTGGCGGTCACGTCGCCCAGGATGGACGATGTGTATGTTCCCGCGAAGACCGAGAGGTCCTGTGGCGCAGGAGCCTTGGCGGGACGCGCCGCCGTCTCCCGCTCCTCCGCTTCCTTCGTCCGGGCCGCCTCGAGGGCGAGGGCCACGTTGTCGACGGTGGGATTGCCCAGGAGACGGTCATACATCCAATGCGCGATGGCGTCGGGAAAGCCGCTGTTCTGGGCATTGGTCAGCACGACGATGCCGACATTGCGGTCGGGAAGAAACCCGACATGGGCGCCGAAGCCCGCGGTGCCGCCGTTGTGCCAGATGATGCGCCCGTTCGGCGTTGCGCTGACGATCCACCCGAGGGCATAGGATAGCCGCTCGTTGAGCGCGACGCGTGGGGTCCAGGTCACGTCGAGGTTCTTCTCCGAGACGATCACGTGTTCTTCGAACTGCCCGCGACCGAGTTGCAGGCGCAGCCACTGCGCCATGTCCGGAATGTTGGAATTGAGATCGCCGGCGGGTCCGAGCGCATAGGGAAAGGACGGATGGAACGGAACGGCGACCGGGCCTACCGCCGTCTGCCGATGACCCGTCGCGTGATCGGGAGCATTCGCGATGGCCTCGGCCGTGGCCGTGGTCGCCTTCATGCCGAGAGGGGCGAGGATCGCCCGTTTCACCACGTCGGGCCAGGATGCCAGGCCTGCCTTTTTCGCCAGGATCTGTCCGCCGACGAGATGAGGGATGTTGGTATAGGTGAAATCGGACCGGAATGTCAGGGTCAGCGGTGCGTCCCGCAGGGAGCGGACGAGCGTTGCCGGATCGTAGCCGAGAGCCGTCAGCGCATCGTTCACATAGGGCGTCAGCCCGCTGCGCTGGGCGGTCAGATCGAGAACGCGGAAATCGTGCTCGACCCATGGGTTGCTGAGCTGGAATTCCGGCACCAGATCGGCAACGCGGTCGCTCCACTCGATGTGCCCGGAATCAACCGCCTGGGCCAAGGCGGTACTCAGGAACGCCTTGGTGGTGGAACCGATCTGGAACAGCGTGGCCGGGCCGACGGGATCGGGCTTTGTCAGCTCCTTCACGCCGAAGCCCCTGGCATAGATCAGCTTGTCGTCATGGACGATGCCGATCGCGACGCCTGGGACGCGAAAGCTCTTCATCCCCGCCTGGAGATAGGTTTCGAATTCAGGGAGCAGTCCGTCGATGCGCTTGCGGAGGGCCTGGGCATCGGGAGCCTGCGCGTCCGCAGGCATCGCGGTGCCGCCGACCACCATCGCCGTCGCCGCGAAAGCGACGGCGCGAACGCATCCAAGAAACGACATTTCGACAGCCCCCAGTGGCCCGCCATTCGGCGGGATGGCGTCGATGGTGCCAGACTTGGACCACGCATTCAATTGGGAACGCCGTCACGAATGCTTCGGCAAGTCCTCTACCGGGGCCCTTACAAGGGCTTCAGGCCTGCTTCGATCTGTGCCCGGCGCGGTTCCAGGAAGGGAGGCAGGGAGAGGCGTTCGCCGAGATGCTCCATGGGCTCGTCCGTTGCGAATCCGGGGCCGTCTGTGGCGATCTCGAACAGAATGCCGTTCGGTTCGCGGAAGTAGAGGCTCCGGAAATAGTACCGGTCGACCGGGCCGCTGGAAGGCGCACGCATCGCCTGCAGGCGCTCTGCCGCATCCTGATAGGTTTCGTTATCCGGCGTGCGGAATGCCACGTGGTGCACCCCTCCCGCGCCCGGTTGCGCCGCAGGCAGATGCGGTTCGACAGCCACGTGCAGTTCGGCCGCCGGTCCGCCCTCGCCCATCTCGAACACGTGCACGGGATTGTCGTCCCGGCGATATTCCCGTGCCGCGCGCATGTCCATGCCCGCGGTCAGGACTAATGCCGTCCTCTCGATGGCCGGGACGCTGATGGTGATGGGGCCGAGGCCGCGGATCTGATGCTCCGGCGGCACGGGGCTGCGCGTCCAGGGATGGGATGCATCCCCCTGACCACCGTCGTCCACGAGGCCGAGGCGCTGGCCCTCGAAATCCTCGAAATCGAGCCACAGCCGCCCGTCGCGCTCGACGATGCCGCCATGGGCGATGCGATGCGCATCGAGGCGGTCCTTCCACCATTGCAGGGTCTTCTCGCCGGTCACGCGCAGGGCCGTGTGCACGATGCTGTGAGTGCCGCGCCGCTCGCGCTCAACGGGCCAGTCGAAGAAGGTGATGTCCGATCCGGGCGAGGCCTGGCCGTCGCCGTAGAACAGGTGGTAGGCGCTGACGTCGTCCTGGTTGACCGTCTTCTTCACGAGCCGCATACCCAGGGCCTGCGTGTAGAAGTCATGGTTGCCCTTCGCATTGGCGGTCACGGCGGTCAGGTGATGAATTCCCGTGAGTTTCATGTTGCTCTCCATCCGTCGGTTGATCCGAAGATAGGATTGCTGGAACGCAAACACGATACCAAGATGAACAAAATGAATTTGCAAATGTGCAAGTTCAGGAGGGATTGCCCCATTTCCTCCGATCAACCCTGATGGCTCTCTCCAAGGTCCCTCCCGAAGACGTCGTCATAGGCAAAGAGCGCGATACTGCCGCCCGTATGCCAGAAAAGAACCCTGTCACCCGGGCCGAGTCGCCGCTCGCGAATATGGCTGATCAGACCGGCCATCGCCTTGCCCGTATAGACCGGATCAAGCAGCAATCCCTCCGTCCGGGCAGTGAGGCCGACCGCTTCCGTCATGGCCTCCGTCGGCAGGCCGTAGCCGGGACCGACGAAGCGGTCGTCGACCAGGATCTCGGGCCGGCGGCCGATCTTCAAGGATATCGCGGTCTTGTCGACGAGCTCCGTCACCCGCTGCATGGCCGCCTCGCGGGCGCGGCTGACGCTGATTCCGAGCACCGGCACCATGGCATCCGCCAAGCCGAGCGCGAGGCCCGCATGGGTGCCGCCGCTCCCCGTCGTCACGACCACATGGTCGAACGAGACACCGAGCGCCCGCGCCTGCCCGAGGACCTCGGCGGCGGCATCCACATAGGCCCTCGCGCCGACGGCGTTCGATCCGCCCACGGGAATGACATAGGGGCGCCCGCCCTCCGTGATGCAGGCGGCGGCGATCTCCGCCATGACCGCATCTGTGTCGGCATCCCCATCGAAGAAGCGGATCTCGGCGCCGAACAGGCGGTCGAGAAGCAGGTTCGCGCCGCTGTGATAGGCGGGGCTGCGGCCCGGGACGGAATCGGTGAGCGCGAGGATGCAGCGCAGCCCCAACCGGGCCGCCGCGGCAGCGGTCTGCCGCGCGTGATTGGACTGAATGCCGCCGGCAGTCACGATCGTGTCGGCTCCGAGGCTTAGGGCCTCGGCCATCAGGTATTCGAGCTTGCGGGCCTTGTTGCCGCCACCCGCAAGGCCGGTGCAGTCGTCCCGCTTCACCCAGATCTCGGGCCCTCCCAAGGCGCGCGTCAGAGCAGGAAGCGGCTCGAGCGGCGTCGGCAGGGTGGCGAGCGAGACCTTTTGCGAGGCGGAGAGACGGGCATCGTTCATGGGGGAACCCTCCTTCACTTCATGTGCTGGCGGGACGAGCCGTCACGCGGCCTTGGCGCGAAGGTCGTCCGGCGTCACGTCATCCGGGATCGGGCAGGCATAGGGCCGGCCTCCGGTGCGCTCCTTCAGCTCGGCCTTCGCGCGGGCGATGAGGTCCGGGTTGCGCAAGGCATCGGCGGCGGTGGCCGCCATCGCCTTGGCGGCGAGCACCATGCCCTTGTGGGCCGCCGGCAGGTTGCCCTGCGCCACGAGCTGCCAGGTGTGGAACGGAGTGCCGATGGCAAAGCATGCCGTGTGGCACTGCACCGTCGGCACGATCCAGCTCACGTCGCCGACATCGGTGGTGCCCATCATGCATTCCTCCCGCACCGGCATGGCGAGCACGCCGTCGTGAAGGATCTTGGTCTTCAGCGAGAGGTCGTGCGGCTTCACGCTCGCCAGCACGTCCTCCTCCGTCAGCGCCGCTTTCCGCAGCTTTTCGGCGAACGCGAAATCCGCGTCGTCGAAGGGGGGCGGGCCGAGACGGCGCATGTTCTCGTACATGGCCTCCTGCAAGGCCTTGTTGGGCAGGACGTTGGAGGTGGCGTCGGTGATCTGCACGCTGACGGTCGTTTCGGTCATGAGCGCCGCGCCTTCCGCGATCTTCTTCACGCGCTCGAACAGGCGTTCCGCATCGGGGAGATGCGGCGAGCGCACGAGATAAAGCGATTCCGCATAGGCCTGCACCACGTTCGGCGCATTGCCGCCGGTATTCGTGACGGCATAGTGCACCCGCGCGTCGGAGGGCATGTGCTCGCGCATGTAGTTCACGCCGACATTCATCAGTTCCACCGCGTCCAGGGCGCTGCGCCCCACATGAGGAGCGACGGCGGCATGCGAGGCGCGGCCCTTGAAACGGAAGTAGGCCTGGATGCAGGCGAGCGAAGACGCGGTCTGGACCTCGTTGACGACGCTCGGGTGCCAGCAGAACGCGGCGTCGAGATCGTCGAAAAGGCCGGCCCGCGCCATGAAGGTCTTGCCCGAGCCGCTTTCCTCCGCCGGGCAGCCGTAATAGCGCACGGTGCCGGCGATGCCCTGGCCTTCGAGCGCATCCTTCAAGGCGGTGGCGGCGAGCGCGGAAGCCGAGCCAAGCAAGTTGTGGCCGCAGCCGTGACCGGGTGTGCCCGCCTGTGTCGGCTTGTGGGCGGTAACGCCGGATGCCTGCGCGAGATCCGGCAGCGCATCGTACTCGCCGAGGATGCCGACGACGGGACCGCCGCCTCCCCATTCGGCAACGAAGGCCGTCGCCATGCCGCCCACATTCGGCGTGATGCGGAATCCTTCACGCTCCAGCATCGCGATCTGCTCCGCCACCGAGCGGTGCTCCTCGAAGGCGAGCTCCGGCATGGCCCAGATGCGGTCGCTCGATTCGCAGAAGGCTCTTGCCTTCGCATCCACTCGGCGGGCGATTTCATCGAGGCTCAGGCGGTCGTTGTGCATGGGTTGAATTCCGCTGGATCGTATCGGGTGCTGCGTTTTCTATCCTTCGAGCAGCCGAAGTGAAAGCGGCATGGCCTGCACCTTATGGTCCGTCCCTGCCCTGGAAGAGGGTCCGGCATGAGACGCGTACCCTCTACCCGACCGCGAACAGATCCTGTCCGTTCGCCGCTACCGGCGGCTCCTCGAAAGCATTCGGATCGCCCGGTCCCGTCTCCCACCCCAGATCGGGCAGCGCGATGATGCGCAGGCCGCGCGGGTCGTTGCGGGTGACGACGATGTTGCGGTTTTCCATATAGGCGACGAGGCGGCGGGCGCGGCCCGGCGAGCGGCTGCCGCAGGCCCGCGCGATCTCGCCATCCGGCGGACAGGGCGCGCCCTCCAGGGCGGCGCGGGCAAGGAGCAGGTAGACGCCCTGGATGTCTTCCGCGAGGTCGGCCGCGAAGGCCACCGCGCGATCCCATTCCGAACCCTGGGCGGTCTGCGTGCTCACGCCGGCGCGGGCGACGGCAAGGCGGCGGCGGAAGGCCGGGAGGTTCAGGGGTTCTCCGCCGACGCGCCGGATGCGGCAGCGAACGAGGAAATCCTGATACAGCACGGCCACCGTGCGGAAGGCCGCCTCCGGATCCTCGAGAATCTCGCGCAGGATGGCATCGAGGGCCGCATCGCGCGCCGCCTTCGATTCCGCCGTCGGCTCCGGGTCAGGCTCGGACGTGGCGGCCGGGCGGGTGCGGGCGAGCTGCGCCAGAAGGTCGTTGGTCGCCGGGGGCGGGGGTGGCGGCGGACGGCGCGGCACCACTGGGCGGGCGGCAAGCTCGTCCTCGCTCGCCTTGAAGATCAGGTCGCGGGCATCCTCCACCGGTTTTTCCGGCAGGGGCAGGAGCTTGAAGTTGCCGCTCCTTGCCGCGGTCTCGACGGCACCGATGCGGATCGGCACCGGGCGGCGCGACAGGGCCGGGCCGAGGGCGACGAAATGGCCGCGTTCGAGATCGCGGAACATCTCGGCCTGGCGGCGCTCCATGCCGAGCAGGTCGGCGGCGCGCGCCATGTCGATGTCCAGGAAGGTCCGCCCCATAAGGAAGTTGGAGGCTTCGGCGGCAACGTTCTTCGCGAGCTTCGCGAGCCGCTGGGTCGCGATGATTCCGGCAAGCCCGCGCTTGCGGCCGCGGCACATCAGGTTGGTCATGGCGCCGAGCGAGACCTTGCGTGCCTCGTCCGAGACTTCCCCAGCGGCAGCGGGCGCAAAGAGCTGCGCCTCGTCGACCACCACGAGCATCGGATACCAGAAGTCACGGTCCGCATCGAAGATCCCGCCCAGGAAGGCGGCGGCGCAGCGCATCTGCGCCTCGGCATCGAGCCCTTCCAGGCTGAGAACCACGGAGACCCGGTGCTGGCGCACCCGCGCGGCGATGCGCTGGATATCGCCCTCGCTGCGGGCGGCATCCACCACCACGTGGCCGAACTTCTCCGCGAGGGTGACGAAATCTCCCTCCGGGTCGATGACGGCCTGCTGCACCATCGGCGCGCTCTGCTCGAGCAGCCGTCGCAGGAGATGGGACTTGCCGGAGCCGGAATTGCCCTGCACCAGCAGGCGCGTCGCCAGGAGCTCCTCCAGATCGAGCATCGCCGCCGTCCCGCCGGGGGACGAAGATACCTGCCCCATATCGATGCCGACCTTCATGCGCCTCCCTCGAGCGGTGCTTCAAACCGATGCCGTCCTAGCACGTCATATCCCCCCAAAGTGTCAAGGAAGGCCAAACACTCCACAACCTTGGCCCGCTATCCCCAGGCATGAGGCCGCAGATATCCCAAATCCGCCGCGAAGAGGGGCTTCAGTCGGGTGCCGACGCTCCCGGATGCGACACTGGAGGAGCGATGCCATCGATCTTCTGCGCCAGCCGGATCACATGCGACGGAGTGCCCTCCTGGCCGGGCGGGTCTTCTTTCGGGACCCCGGCAGCCGGCACCCGCCCGATCCTCGATGAACCGGGCAGCGAGACGGGCCCGCCTCCGGCGGCGGCCGCACGGGCCGAAGCATTGTTCGAAACCATCGGAATCGGCCTCGTTCTCCTGATCGTCTTGTCTGCTTTGTGGATTCTGATTCGGGGACGGCTGTAGGAGCCTCCGGGCCACGCCGGGGCCGCTCGGACGTCTTGGCCCGCCCCGCGCAGCTTGGCCGCTTCGCCCCGCCCAGGTCCCGGAACCTGCGAGTCACAGAGCTCGCGGCCGATTGGACTTTTCCGTCCCGAATGTTATGGTGACTGACCAGTCAGTCATAACACGAGGCGCCGACTCATGGCCACGAAGCAGCGCGCTCCCCGGCGGACACCGGCCCGGAAGAAGGAGGATCGCGAGGCCAAACTCCAGGCGATCCTCGACGCCGCGCTGGATGTCTTCCTGAAAAAGGGGTTCACGGAGGCCCGGCTCGAGGACGTCGCGGCGAAGGCGGGCGTCGCCAAGGGGACGATTTATCTCTACGTGCCCTCGAAGCAGGCCTTGCTGGAGGCCCTGATCCATTCCGGAATCGGAGGCCCCATCGGCGCCATCGAGGAGCGGATCCTTGCCGTCGATGCGCCCGCCGAGGACAAGCTGAGGGCCCTGTTCGCCTTTCTGAGGAAGGAGATCCTCGGTACCCGCCGCATCGACATCGTGCGGTTGATCCTGTCGGAAGCCGGGCGCTTTCCCCAGCTCGCCGAGATCTATCACCGGGAGGTGATCAGCCGGGGCATGCGACTGTTGAGGGGAATTGCCGAACAGGGCATCGCAACGGGGGAATTTCAATCGGATGCGCTCGTCAGGTTCCCGCAGCTCGCCGTCGCGCCGGGCCTGCTTGCCCTTCTGTGGACGACCTTTTTCCAGAAGATCGATCCTCTCGACGTGGAGACGATGCTCGAAACGCATCTCGGCCTGATGATGAGGGCCCTGAAAGGACCGCAGCCATGACCCGCGCCCGGCTCCTCGCAGCGGTCGCGGTTATCATCCTGGCGGGCGCTGGCGCAGCCTTCTGGTTCTACGGCGGGAGAAGCGGGGACGCCGATCGTTTCCAGGGCTACGTGGAAGGCTATCTGGTGTTCATGGCGCCGGAGGAAGGCGGCCGGATCGAGAATCTGGCGGTCGATTACGGCGATCGGGTCACGGCAGGCCAGCCGCTCTTCGAACTGGAGTCGTCCATGCAGATCGCCCAGCGCAACGAGGCCGAGGCACGATGGCAGCAGGCGAAGGCGCAGCTCGCCAACCTGCAGGCGTCTCTCCAGCGCCCCGAGGAAATCGCCGTGCTCCGGGCGCAGGAGGAGCGCGCCAAGGCGCAGCTCGAACTCTCCCAGGCCGAGTTGGACAGACAGCAGGCATTGTACACCCGGGGAATCGCCGCCAAGGCCCAGTTCGATCAGGCGAGGACGGCGTTCGAGCGCGACAAGGCCGGCCTGCAGGAAGTCCAACGGCAGATCCAGGCGGGGCAGATCGTGGCCCGCTCCGCGGAAATCCAGGCCGCGGAGGCCGCGGCACAGGCTGCGGAAGCCACCCTGCACCAGGCGGAGACCCGGCTTGCCAAGCGCAAGGTCAGCGCCCCCACCGACGCCCAGGTGCAGGACGTCTATTTCCGGTCGGGAGAAACGGTGAATCCCGGGCAGCCGGTCCTTGCGCTCCTCCCGCCTGCCAACCGCCGCATCCGCTTCTATGTGCCCGAAGAGCGGTTGAGTGCCTTCGCCCTTGGAAGAACTGTCGGCGTCACCTGCGACGGCTGCCCTCCGGACCTGAGGGCGAAGATCAGTTTCATGTCGGGGCAGGCCGAATACACGCCGCCGGTCATCTTCAGCGAGCAGGAACGCGCCAAGCTCGTGTTCCGCATCGAGGCACAGCCCTTGAACGGCACGAGCCTGCCCATCGGCCTGCCGGTGAGCGTCACGCTTCCCGAGCCGGAGTCGCCATCGTGAGCGCGGGAACGACAGGTCATGCCACGCGGCCCGCGGCGTCCGACATCGTTATCGACGTGGAGGGCCTGACCAAGTCCTTCGGCGGGCGCCCGGTGGTGCGGAACCTGTCCATGCAGGTGGAGCGCGGCCTGATCTACGGCTTTCTCGGCCCGAACGGCAGCGGCAAGACCACGACGCTTCGCATGCTCTGTGGCCTGCTCACGCCGGATAGCGGGCATGGAACCTGCCTCGGATACGACATCCTCACCCAGTCCGACGAGATCAAGCGTCATGTCGGCTACATGACACAGCGGTTCTCGCTATATGCGGATCTTTCCATCCGCGAGAACCTTGAGTTCGTGGCGCGTGTCTACAATCTCGCCGACCCGCGCGCGGCCGCCGACGGGGCGATCCGCAGGCTCGGCCTCGAGAACCGCGCCGGGCAGCTCGCCGGCGAATTGTCCGGGGGGTGGAAACAGCGTCTCGCACTCGGTGCCTGCATCCTGCCGAACCCGCAGCTCCTCCTTCTCGACGAGCCCACGGCGGGCGTCGATCCGAAGGCACGGCGGGACTTCTGGGATGAGATCCATACCCTTGCCCACCACGGCATGACGGTGCTCGTTTCGACCCACTACATGGACGAAGCCGAGCGCTGTCATGAGATCGCCTATATCGCCTATGGTGAATTGCTGGCGCAGGGCACGGTCGACCAGGTGATCGCCAACGCGCATCTCGCCACCTACATCGTCACCGGGCCGGATCTCGCCGATCTGGCGGAACGACTGAAGACCCGCGAGGGCGTCGACATGGTCGCCCCGTTCGGCACGGCGCTTCACGTGAGCGGGCGAGACCGGGACAGGCTCGATGCCGCGACGAAGGATTTCCGCGAACGGGGGCCGCAGGCCTGGGCGCCGGGCGAGGCCACCCTCGAGGACGTGTTCATCGACCTGATGGGCCATACCACGGACAACTTCGCATGAGCACCGGAGCGGGCGCCGATCGATCTGGAGCCGGCCGTCGGACCCGGGGCCTTCGCGCCGCGCTCGGCCGCATCTACGCGGCCTTCATCAAGGAATTGCTGCAGCTGCGGCGGGACCGCATCACCTTCGCGACCATGATCTTCATTCCCCTCACGCAGCTGCTTCTCTTCGGCTATGCCATCAACACCGACCCCAAGCATCTGCCGACCGCGGTGCTGATCCAGGACGAGAGTCCCTTCTCCCGCTCCTTCATCGCGGCGATGCGCGTCAGCAGCTATTTCGACATCCGCGCCAGTGCCGCGAGCGAGGCGGAGCTCGATCATCTGATCCTGTCGGGAAAGGTGCAGTTCGGCGTGCAGATTCCGGCCCATTTCGGACGCGACCTGATCCGCGGCGAGCGTCCCGCCCTCCTGGTGATCGCCGATGCGAGCGACCCGGTCGCCTCGGGCGGCGCCGTATCCGCGCTGCAGGGCCTGACGGCGACGGTGTTTTCCCACGATCTGGTCGGGCCCGTGGCCTCGCGCGCAGCGCAGCCCCCGCCTTTCGAACTGCGCATCCATCGCCGCTACAACCCCGCCGGCGAAACGCGGCTCAACATCGTGCCCGGCCTCATGGGCACGATCCTGACGCTCACGATGCTGATCTTCACCGCCCTGTCGGTGACCCGCGAGGTCGAGCGCGGCACGATGGAGAGCCTGCTCGCGATGCCGATCAGGCCCGTTGAGATCATGCTCGGCAAGATCGCGCCCTACCTAGTCGTCGGCGGATTGCAGGCGGGCCTGATCCTTGGCGCCGCGCGGCTGCTGTTCGATGTGCCGGTGGTCGGCAGCCTCTGGCTTCTCATCGCCCTGACGCTGCTCTTCATCCTCGCCAACCTGTCGGTCGGATACACCTTCTCCACCATCGCCAAGAGCCAGCTCCAGGCGATGCAGATGTCGTTCTTCTTCTTCCTGCCGAACATCCTGCTGTCGGGCTTCATGTTTCCCTTCCGCGGCATGCCGGGATGGGCGCAGGTGGTCGGCGAGATCCTGCCCCTGACCCACTACCTGCGCATCGTGCGCGGCATCATGCTGAAGGGCGCCGCCTTCGTAGACCTGCAGGTCGACGTGCTGGCGCTCGGGCTGTTTACGCTCGCCGCCATGGGCCTGGCGGTGGCGAGGTTCCGGCAGACGCTCGACTGATCAGCCCTGAACTCAATCCGCGATGGCGGCCTCGGCCGCCTTGACCGCGCCGCTGCGCAGGGGTCGCTCCTCCATGGCGAGGAGGAAAGCCAGGGCGAGGCCGAAGCCGACCATGGCCGCCACGAAGACATACGCGAACACATGCGCCAGATCGATGCCGCTCCGGGCCGCCGCTCCGGCGAGGGATTCCACGTTCGCGGCTCCGCTCAGGCCGGTCCCGCTGAGCACGATGGCGCCGAAGATCGCGACGATGAAGGCGCCGCCGAGGGAGCGGAAGAAGTTGGCGGTTCCCGTCGCGGTGCCGAGCTGATGGACCGCGACCGCATTCTGGATGGCGACCGTCGAGACCGGAAGCAGCGTCCCGAGCCCGATGCTGATGACCGCGAGCACGACCTCGATGCCCCAGAACGAGAGCCTCTCGGCGAAGAAGGCGAGAATCGCCATCGCCGCGATCGCGACCGACAGGCCCGCCAGCGGCAGGCGCTTGTAGTGCCTCACCTTCGCCATCGACCGGCCCGACAGGGTCGCGCCGACCACCGTTCCGGCCATGAGAGGGATGAGCGCGAGGCCGGAGAAGCTGGCGGAGAACCCGCGCACGGCTTCGAAATAGACGGGCAGGTAGATGGTGAGGCCGATATAGGTGCCCATGCCGAAGCAGGCCGCGAGGGTGCCCATGCGCACCACCGGATTGTGCATCACGCCCGCCGGGATCAGCGGCTCCGGCGCCCACCGCATCCGGAGAGAGAACAGGACCCATAGCAGGGCCGACAGGGCAAAGAGGCCGAGAATCGGGAGTGAGCCCCAGGGATAGCGCAGGCCGCCCCAGCTGAGGGCCAGGAGCAGGGAGACCGTGGCGGCCACGAGCAGCACCGCGCCCAGGAGATCGAGCTGGTGCGGGCGGTCGTGCCGCGGCAGTTTCTTCAGGGTGTGGAAGGTGATGAGGAGCGCGATCAGCCCGAGCGGGAGGTTGATCCAGAAAATCACCGACCAGTGCAGATGCTCCGCGAAGAAGCCGCCGAGCACCGGCCCGACGAGGCTCGATGTCATGAACACGCTGGCAAAATAAACCTGATAGCGCCCGCGCTCCTTGGGCGGCACGAGATCGGCCACGATGGTCTGCGAGAGCGCGATCAGGCCGCCGCCGCCGAGTCCTTGCACCCCGCGCGCGAGGATGAGGACCAGCATGCTCGGCGCGAGCGCACAGGCGATGGAGCCCAGGATGAAGACGACGATGCCGATCAGCATGGTGATGCGCCGCCCGTGGCTGTCGCTGAACTTCCCGTAGAGCGGCGTGACGGCCGTGGCGGCGAGCAGGTATACGGTCACGACCCAGGGCAGATGCTCGAGATCGCCAAGCTCGCGGCCGATGGTCGGCAGGGCGGTGGCGATGATGGTCTGATCGAGCGCAGCCAGGAGCAGCGCCAGCATGAT
Source organism: Microvirga sp. BF8 (assembly GCF_059888585.1). Taxonomy (NCBI): domain Bacteria; kingdom Pseudomonadati; phylum Pseudomonadota; class Alphaproteobacteria; order Hyphomicrobiales; family Methylobacteriaceae; genus Microvirga; species Microvirga sp. BF8. Next base: position 4,182,515 of record NZ_CM187619.1, read on the forward strand.
GCCGACGATGATCGTGCGGATCTCGGCCTGGCTGAGGGCCGGGGCCTGCGGCTGCCGGGATTGGGACGTTGGCTGATCCATGGGTTCCTTCGCATTGCGGGCGGCCCTTCTATGAGAGAAAGACCGGATTGTCCCGAAGTTCGGCGTGCAGGCCTGATATGCGTATAGACTGCGGACAGGATTTACGCACCGGCCCACTCCGAGGTTCCGGGCGCGCGCCAGGCTGCGATCCGCCGGGGATGAGGCCACGGACGGTCTTGCCCGGCGGGCAGGGATCGGGCTAGCTGGGCGAAAGTTCTGCAATTGTTCACACGATGGCACCCCGGACCCGCTTCTCCCTCGCCCAGGCGCGGCGCATCGCGCTCGCCGCCCAAGGTTTTTCCGAAGGACGCCCCGACGCGCCGACCTCCCGGCATGTCGCGCGCGTCCTCCAGCGTTCGAACCTGCTCCAGATCGATTCGGTCAACGTGCTGGTGCGCGCGCATTACATGCCGCTGTTCTCCCGGCTCGGCGCCTATGACCGGGAGTGGCTGGAAAAGGCCGCCTACCATCCCCGGAAGCGCAGCGCCTTCGAGTACTGGGGGCATGAGGCCTCCCTGATCCGTCTCGACCTGCACCCCCTGTTCCGGTGGCGCATGGCGCGGGCGGCACGCGGCGAGGGCATCTATGGCGGAATTGCCCGGTTCGGGCGCGAAAAGCGTGCCTTCATCGAGGCGGTGAAGCGTGAAATCGCCTCCCGCGGGCCCATCGGCGCCGGCGAATTGTCCATCGGCGGCAAGGGCCAGGGCTCCTGGTGGGGCTGGAGCGACGGCAAGCGGGCGCTGGAATGGCTGTTCTGGGCCGGAGAGGTCACGACCGCCACGCGGCGCGGATTCGAGCGCCTCTACGACCTGCCGGAACGGGTGTTGCCCGCGGCCGTCATCAATGCACCGACTCCGGCCGAGGAGGAAGCGCAGCGCGAATTGCTGCGCCTTTCGATCCGGGCGCTTGGCATCGCCAGCGAGCGCTGCCTGCGCGACTATTTCCGGCTCGAGGCGGCGGATGCGAAGCTGCGCATTCCCGAGCTGGTCGAGGCGGGCGATCTCGTGCCCGTGACCGTGGAGGGCTGGAACGGCCCGGTCTATCTCGACCCCGCCGCGCGTCTGCCGCGCAAGGTCGAGGCGAGGGCACTGGTCTCGCCCTTCGATCCCATCGTCTGGGAGCGCACGCGCACGGAGCGCCTGTTCGATTTCCGCTACAGGATCGAGATCTATACCCCAGCCGACAAGCGCGAATTCGGCTATTACTGCCTGCCTTTCCTCCTTGGCGACAGCATCGTCGCAAGGCTCGACCTGAAGGCCGACCGCGCCGCCGGACGCCTGATCGTCCACTCGATCCATCCGGAAACCTCGATGCACCCGGACGACATGGCCGCCCCGCTCGGAGCTGAGCTGCGACTGATGGCGGAGTGGCTCGCCCTGAAGGAGATCGCCGCGCCGAAGCAGTGGGCGCGGCGGCTGGGGGTGTGACGACGATTGCCGTCCTTGCCGGTCGCTCCGCCGCCTTTACCGGCCCGGTCCTTCGGACCATTCCGGAATGACGGCGGAGTTATCGGCCAGTCTCATGCCAGCGTGAAATCCATCGTGATCTCGGCGTTGAGCACCTTCGAAACGGGACAGTTCTTCTCTGCCTCGCGGGCCAGTGCCTCGAACTTGGCGCGGTCGATCCCCGGCACCGTCGCCTGGAGCGTCAGGGCGGATTTCGAGATCTTGAAGCCCTCGCCCTCCTTGTCGAGGGAGACGTTGGCTTCCGTGGCGAGTTCCGTCGGGGTGAAGCCGGCACCCTGGAGCTGGAACGCCAGCGCCATGGTGAAGCAGCCGGCATGGGCCGCAGCGATCAGTTCTTCCGGGTTCGTGCCTTTCTCGTTCTCGAACCGGGTCTTGAACGAATAGGGCGTGCTCGACAGGATGCCGGAATCCGTCGTGAGATGGCCGGTACCGTCCCGACCCGTGCCCTGCCATACGGCCCTCGCCTTGCGATTCATCATATTCTCCTTCGCCAGTTGCATGCACTGATCTAGGACGCTTTGCTGGATGCTCCAGCCCGGAACCCGCCATGATGGCGGAGCGTCCGTGCGCGACAGATCGGGAGCGATTCCGGAATGGCGGATGGCCGGCCGGATGGATGCCACACATGACCCGTTTTCAAGCGCGCTTTCACCCCCGCCTTCTCGGTGCCGTGCTGGCCGGTGTCCTCGTGTTCATGGTTCTCCCCGGGGACATCCAGCTGAATTCCCGCATCCTCGTCGGCTGGGACGCCGGTGTCCTGGTCTATCTCACCATCGCCGCCAGCCTGGCCTATCGCTCCACGATCAGCCAGATGCAGCGGCGCGCCCAGATCGAGGATGAAGGGGCCGCCGTCGCCCTCATCCTGACCCTTGTGGCCGCGGTGGCGAGCCTCGGAGCCATCGCCATCGAACTCCACGGCCTTCATGGCGATCCGCAAGGAACCTCGCTCCGGATCACGGTCGCCGGGATCACCATCCTCTGCTCCTGGTTCTTCGTGCACACGATTTTCGCGATCCATTACGCGCATGAATATTATGGCAACCGCGGAGAGCAGGGTGGACTGACCTTTCCACACAAGGGCAAGCCGGATTACTGGGATTTCCTCTATTTCTCGTTCAATCTCGGGGCCGCGGCGCAGACATCCGACGTCGTCATCGTCTCCAAGCGCATGCGTCGCCTCGCGCTCGGACACACCATCCTGTCGTTTCTCTTCAACACCACCGTCCTCGCCCTCGCGGTGAATGTGGGGGCGAGCTTGATCTAGAGCATCGCGCCCATCGGACCCGCTCCTGTTGCGGCGCGTGCGAGCCGCCATCCGGTCCGAGACTTTAGAAATCGGCCTCGTCGCGCTCACCGTCGACGATGCGCCGGGCGATGTCGAACGAGAAGCCGGCGCGGGCGAGGACGGCGAGGTCCTTGTCCCGGAACGGCGCGCGCTCGCCGGACCGATAGGGGCCGAGCCTGCGGCGGCGGGCGAGCGCGAGCGCGGCCTGCTCCTCCTCGCCGTCCTCGCCCTCCAACGCCGTGGCGATGGTGTCCCGATCGACGCCCTTCAACGACAGCTTCGCGCGGATGGCGCGGGCCGAGCCGCCACGCCGGCGCAGGGTCGCGACGCGGGCCTCCGCATAGCGCGTGTCGTCGACGAGGCCAGTGCGAAGGCTCTTCGCCACAACCTCGTCGATGGCCTCGTGGAACTCGCCCGGATCCTCGCCGCGCAGACGGCAGCGCTTCTCGACCTTGCGCCGGAGCACGCGGCGCAGATTCTCCGCCGAGGAGGCATAGCGCTCGAGATAGGCCATGGCCGCGCGCTGGAGATAGGCAGGCGTGACCTTGCGCGGCGGCTTGCGAACCGGTTTCGGGGAATCCTCGGTCATGCTGGGGCCGACGTCTCCCCGGGTTTCTCGACCCGGCCCCGGCGCTGCAATTGCAGTGCCACGAACCAGCAGAGCGACGCCCAGGCGGCGCCGACGGCCCAGCCGCCCAGCACATCGCTCGGCCAATGCACCCCGAGATAGATGCGGCTGAGGCCGACGAGCAGGGTCGTCACCACCGCGAGCCCCATCACGAAGGCCTTGATCCGCCGACGCTCCTGCACCCGGGACAGAAGTGCGCCGAGGGTCAGGTAGCTGACGGCGGACAGCATGGCGTGGCCGCTGGGAAAGCTCGCCGTATAGATCCGCGTGGCATGGGGCACGAGGTCCGGCCGGGGCCGCTCGAAGCCCAGTTTGAGGCCGGTCGACAGCAAGGCTCCGCCAATGACGGCAACAGCCACGAGCGCTGCGGCGCCGCGCTTGCCCGCCATGAGCAGATAGATCACGGCGGACGCCGTTACCATCGTCAGAATGGCGTATCCGCCGAGCCCCGTGATGTCCCGGGCCGATTCCTCCAGCCAGCCGGGACCAAGGGGATCGGCCAAGTCCTGCGGATTGCGGAGAGCGAGCAGGATGGCACTGTCGAAGGCATGGGTCTCGCCCTCGAACACCTCGCCCGCGAGAGCGATGAAGGCCCAGGCGAAGAGGCCGCACGCGGCGAGAGAGATCAGCGGCCCGATTTCGTTGAGACCGAAGCGGAGCCAGAGCCGGGTGGCGGGGGTCAAAAGAGGATGCATGGCCTCAAGATAAGGATGCTGTCCTGCTCTGGCGAGGGCACCCGGAGTTCGGCGTGTGGACCGCTTCGCTGCCATTCCGGAACGGCCCTCCGGCCCGGGGCTGATCCCAAGGGCCAGCAGAGCGGAACACCCGTAACCGCCGAGCGTGATGGAGAAAGCGCGGCGGTGACCGTGGCTTTCGTTCCAGGCTTCCTTCCGCGGTCCGGAACGACGCGGGCCGCTGCGACCTCACGTCCTGTCCGGAACTCTCGCCGCCAGGCCCGTCCTTTGCTAGAACAAAAAGCGAACGAAAAGCAACCCGCGCGCATCGACGAGGTTCCTGACCTGCCCTGCGAAAATGACGGAGGCGCTTCATGACACTCCATCGCATCGCCCTGAACGACGGCGCGGATTTCGACGGCTTCCGCCAGGCGGTGCGCCGCCTGATCGCCGAGGAGCTGGCGCCACAGCATGTGCTCTGGACCATCGCGGAGGAGCCGGACCTGTTCGGCAGCGAGAGCGAGGAGGAGGCTCCGCCGATCTCCCTGCCGCGCCCTGTCGGCGAGATGATCGGCCTCGTCGTCCATCACCACGATCCGCAACGCTATGCCCTGCTCTACCAGCTCATCTGGCGCGTCCTGAACGGAGAGCGCGAACTCCTGCACATCCCGGGCGACCCGCTCGTGCACCGGCTGAACGCGATGGCGCGGGAGACCCGGCGCAGCCTGTTCGGCGGCATGCCGGACAGGAGCCCGATCCAAACCATGCCTCAAAGCGTTGAGGAGATAATCGAGCAGGAGAGCATCATGACCACCAAACGCAAGCCTGAGCCCGAGGCGCAGTGGGACCATGAGCCGAAGAGCCTGAAGGAGCTGAACGCCGCCATTGCGGAGGCAGGGCCGCTGGTGCCGGGAGCGACCCAGGCCGTCTTCGGCGAGGGACCCGCCCACGCGGACATCGTCTTCGTCGGGGAGCAGCCGGGGGATCAGGAGGACATCCAGGGCCGTCCCTTCGTGGGGCCCGCCGGCAGGCTGTTCGACAAGGCCATGAAGGCGGCCGGGATCGACCGCGACAAGGTCTATCTCACGAATGCGGTGAAGCACTTCAAGTTCGAACAGCGCGGGCAACGGCGCATCCATTCCAAGCCGACCGCCGGAGAAGTGAGGCACTACCGCCCCTGGTTGATGAAGGAGCTCGAGCTGATCCGTCCCAAGCTCGTCGTGGCGCTCGGCGGCACCGCCCTGCTGGCGCTCACCGGCAAGCAGACGCCGATCTCGCGCTCGCGCGGGCGAGCGAAGTTCGACGGCATGAACGGCTATATCACCGTGCATCCGTCCTACCTGCTGCGCCTGCCCGATGAGGAGACCAAGCGGTCGGCCTATGACGCCTTCGTCAAGGATCTGGCCCATATCCGGGATCTGGCCAGGGCCGATCTCAGGACAGGCGAGCTTCCTCTCGCGGCGGAGTAGGAGGCGTTCGGTCCTTGCGGGCCCGGACGCGGCGACGGCGGTCGAGGCGTCTCATGGCGGGCGTCACGGTCACGCCGTGCAGGAGGATGGAGACGAGGATGACGAGGCCGATCGCGCTCCAGAGGAGATTGGGTTCCTCGAACCGGCCCTGCTGCAGCGCGTAGGCGAGATAGTAGATCGAGCCGATGCCGCGGATGCCGAAGAAGCTGATCGCGAGCTTCTCGTCGGCGGGCCGGTCGATGCCCAGCATTCCGATCCATCCGGTGAGAGGCCGCACCAGAAAGATCGCCAGGATGGTGAAGAGCACCGCCTGCCAGGTGAGCCCCGCGAACAGGCCGGCTCCCGTGATGGTGCCGCCGAACAGTACAAGCACCATCATCATGAGCAGGCGCTCCAGTTCCTCCGCGAAATCGTGCAGGCGCCGGTGATAGTCGTGCTCGTGCTCCGTGGCGCGGAGCGCCAGGGCGGCCACGAAGACGCCGAGGAAGCCATAGCCTTTCACCATCTCGCACAGGCCATACACGAGGCAGGTGATGCCGAGCGCCACGAAGCCCGCCCCGGTGCGCGACAGGCGGGCGCGATTCGGCAGGTGAAACGTCAGCCAGCCCAGGATCCGCCCGGCCAGATAGCCGATGCCGACCCCGGCCGCGATCTTCCAGACCACCGCATAGGCCAGCCATTCGGTGAAGGTTTCGATGCTGGCATCGCGCGCGAGGGAGATTGCCAGAAGCACGAACGGAAAGGCGAGACCGTCGTTCAGGCCTGCCTCGGAGGTGAGGGAGAAGCGCACCTCGTCCTCCTCGCCGCTGCCCGGCGGCCCGACCTGCACATCGCTGGCGAGCACTGGGTCTGTCGGGGCAAGGGAGGCTGCGAGAAGCAGGGCCGTCGCGGTGCCCAGGCCCAGCAGGCGCTCGCCGAGAAAGGCGAGGGCGCCCATGGTGAGCGGCATGGTGATGCCGAGGAGGCGCCAGGTCAGCCGCCAGCGCTTCCACCGGAACGGGCGATCGATCTTGAGCCCGGCACCGAGCAGGGCGATGATCACCACGAGCTCGCTCAGGCGCTCGACGATGTCGATCCGCTCGCCCGGATGGGGCATGATTCCAGGGGTCGTGGGAATGGCGAAGAGGGCTGCTCCGAGGCCGACGCAGAAAATCGGCAGCGTCAGGGGCAGTTCCTTCAGAACCATGGGCAGCCAGGCGGTGAGCAGGACCACCACCCCGAAGCCGGTCAGGACGACGATATATGGATCCATGAGAGACCGAACGTCCTGCAACCTCGGCAGTTCCGCTGGGAATTCCCGCTTAACTGCCCCTTAAACCGCCACAATTACAGTGCTCCAGAGCATGCGTGAAAGCCGGAAGATGCCGGCTGCATGAAAACGGGGTTAGACGTGGCGAACGGACGCGACCGGCGCGAGCCGTCCTTCGAAACGCCGACGGCCGAAGCGGGGGCGATGGATTTTCGCCTCTCGCCTGAGGATCGGGCAGGGGGCAGAATGGCACAGAAGCGGGCTTCCCAGGGAGGCGGCGGGGACCCGTCCGCGCGCCGCACGGCACGTCCGAGGAAAGCCAAACGCCGGCGGGGCGGCTCGTTCCTGCGCAGGCTCGCCTATGGCGGCATCGTCCTCTGCCTCTGGGGCATCATCGCCGTGGGCGCCATCGTCGCGTATTACGCCGCCCAGCTGCCGCCCATCGACCAGCTCACCGTGCCGAAGCGTCCGCCGAACATCGCCATCATGGCGAGCGACGGCTCGCTGCTGGCCAACCGGGGCGAGACCGGTGGCCGAACCGTCTCGCTGAAGGAACTCCCGCCCTACCTGCCAAAGGCCTTCGTTGCCATCGAGGACCGGCGCTTCTACGACCATTTCGGCGTCGATCCGATCGGCATCGCCCGGGCGCTGTTCCGCAACATCACCCATCGCGGCGTCGCCCAGGGCGGCTCGACCCTGACCCAGCAGCTCGCCAAGAACCTGTTCCTGACGCAGGAGCGCACGGCTTCGCGCAAGATCCAGGAGGCGATCCTTTCCCTTTGGCTGGAGCGCAACTACACCAAGGACCAGATTCTCGAGCTCTATCTCAACCGGGTCTATTTCGGTGCCGGCGCCTACGGCGTCGAGGCGGCCGCCCAGCGCTATTACGGCAAGTCAGCCCGCAACGTCTCGCTTTCCGAAGCGGCCGTGCTCGCGGGCCTCGTCCAGGCGCCGTCCCGGCTCGCTCCCAACCGCAATCCGGAAGCCGCACAGGCCCGCGCCGAGCTCGTGATCGCCGCCATGAACGATCTCGGCTTCATCACGCCGGGCATGACCAAGACGGCGCTGGGCGCGCCGGCGGAGCCGGTGCGGCAGAGGGGCGCCGGGTCGGTCAACTACGCCGCCGACTACGTGATGGACGTGCTCGACGACTTCGTCGGCACCGTCGAATCGGACATCGTGGTCTCGACCACCATCGATCCGGCGATGCAGGCGGCGGCCGAGCGCGCGCTCGTGGACGAGCTCAACGCCAAGGGTCAGAAATTCAACGTCAGCCAAGGTGCTTTCGTCGCCCTGCAACCGGACGGCGCCCTGAGGGCTCTCGTCGGCGGCCGCGATTACGAGGCGAGCCAGTTCAACCGCGCGACATCCGCACGGCGCCAGCCGGGCTCCGCCTTCAAGCCCTTCATCTATCTGACGGCGGTGGAGCAGGGCCGGACGCCCAACGACGTGCGCGACGATTCCCCCGTGAACTACAAGGGCTGGACGCCGGAGAACTACGACCGGAAGTTCCGCGGACCGGTCACCTTGCGGGATGCACTCGCCCTGTCCCTCAATACCATCGCCGTCAAGCTCAACCTGGAGGTCGGACCGAAGGCCGTAGTGCAGACGGCGCAGCGCCTGGGCATCTCCTCGCCGCTGCAGGCGAATCCCTCCCTGGCGCTCGGCACCTCCGAGGTCACGCCGCTCGAACTGGTCAGCTCCTTCGCGGCCTTCGCCAATGGTGGCACCGGCGTCATCCCCTACGTCATCAACCAGGTGAAGACGACGGACGGCAAGGTGGTCTACAAGCGCCCCGCGGGCGGCGGTCTCGGCCGGGTCGTGGATCCCGCCGCCGTCGCCATGATGAACGATATGATGCACAACACCTTCGTCATCGGCACGGCGAGGCGGGCGCAGATCCCCGGCTGGGTCATGGCGGGAAAGACCGGCACGACGAACGATTACAAGGATGCCTGGTTCGTAGGCTTCACGGGTTCGCTGGTGGCGGGCGTATGGCTCGGCAACGACGACGGCGCCCTCACGAAGCGCGTGACCGGCGGCAACCTGCCGACCGAGGTCTGGCACGACTTCATGAAGGTGGCGCTGAAGGACCAGAAGCCCGTCCCTCTGCCGGGCATGGACAGGTTCACCGACCCGAATGAAACGCCGGTGGCGAGCGCGGGCGAGAACCCTACCCTGGGTGTTCCTCGCGAGAGCGGCTGGATCCAGCCTCAACCAGCCCGTCACAGCTCGCGCGAGAAGAATTTCCTCGAGAAGCTGTTCGGGCTCTGAGCCGGGATCGGGGCGCACAGCCTCGATCTCCTTCCCGGGAGCCGGTTCCATCGCGGGATCATCTTTTCCCTGTGACATCGCGCATGCCCGAGCGACGAACCGGGCCCCGGGCGGGAAGCGCTTCCGACTCGATTCTCGTCCGTGAACAATGCCGCGGATGTTGCCGTTACAGATTGCAGGCTCGGCTGCGAGACTCAGCAGAGGTTGAGCAAGCTTTCATTATTGCAATGATAGCGCTGCATTTTTGTCGTGTCCGTCCTCTCCGTCCAAGGAGCTGACCTCACGGACGGTTTAGATATGATCCATCGTTGCGAAAACCGGACTGCCTCTTGGCGAACCGGGCGGTGCCTTCGAACGAGAGGAACGGGTCATGACGACATCCATCCGCAAGCCTGGCCAGAGCCACATCGAACTTCCCGTTCCTCCCAAGGTTCTGGATGCGATGGACCTCGACAAGGCAGTCCGGCCTCTGATCGGGCTGGACAGCCTTGTCATGGCAGACCCTGCACCCACGCGCACCGCGACCCCGGGCGAGGATCCCTTCCACGTCCCCGGCACCGCGCCGCGGGCGGGCCTTCCGGTGCCCGCCTCCGCGACCGACAGGGAGGTTTCCTTGGCCGAAATCACGACTGCCGAGATGAGTGCGGCCACCGCGCCTGCTCCGGCGGCCGCCTCCGTCATCCACGGTGATGCGGACGGCAACGAGCTCGGCGATCCGGACGGCGCGACCCCGCTCACGATCTATGGCGGCGACGGATACGATACCCTCTGGGGCGGCACGGATGCGGATGATCTCCACGGCGATCTCGACAACGACTCGCTCATCGGCGGCGGCGGCGCCGACACCCTCGACGGCGGAGACGACTACGACACCGTCTCCTATTTGCAGGAAACCGGTGGAGCGGGCATCGTCGCCAATGTGGGCGATGCCGCCTGGACGTATGGCGGCATTACCTACCAGGCGCATACGGGAACCGACACCTGGGGGACTCTCGATACCTATATCGACATCGAGTCCATGGTTGGCTCGATGCAGGGGGACGTCATCCATGCCGGCAACTCAGCGCTCGCCTGGTACATCGACGGCGGTGCGGGCGACGACACGCTGACGGGCGGCGGCAACGACGACACGCTGTTCGGCGGCGATGGCAACGATACCCTCGTCAACGGCACCGTGGTCTATTTCGGCTCGGAAGCCATCAGTGCCAACCTTGCGACCGGCAGGGCCACGGGCCAGGGCGAGGACATCCTGACCAACGTCACCAAACTCATCGGCAGCGACGGCAACGACACGATTTACGGCGGTAGATCCGCCTCGACCATCGACGGCAGCCTCGGAAACGACGTCCTGTATGCGGGCGCGTCGACCACGATTCTGGCCACGATGGGCAGCGACACCGTGCATGGCGGCATGGCCACTCAGGCCAGCACGAACCGCATCTCCGGAAGCGCCTCGACGACGCTCACCTATGAGGATCTGGGCACGACCTTTGCCATCAAGGCCGATCTCGGCAGCAACTGGGTCGACGAATACAGCGGCGGAGTGCGGCTCGCGAGCGATACGCTCTTCTCCCCGGGAATCAGATCGTTCATCGGATCGAACGGGAACGACACGATCCTCGGCAGCTCGCATGGCAGTACCCTCGTCGGCGGCGGCGGCAACGACTACATCAACGCCGGCGGCGGCAGCGACTCGCTGGTCGGCGGCGACGGCAACGATACCCTCGAAGGCAGCTATGGCTATGTCGATACGCTCGTCGGCGGCCTGGGCGACGATTATTATATGATCGGCGTCGACACCATGGACGTGCTTGTCGATGCCAGCGGCAACGACACCATCGAGGTCATGCGTTCCAGCTACACGCTTGGGGCCGGCTTCGAGAATCTGGTCAACAAGGAAACGAGCGGAGCGACCCTGACGGGCAACGGCAGCGACAACAAGCTGACCAGCAGTTACGGGAACGACACTCTCGACGGCGCCGGCGGCAATGACACGATGGCCGGCGGCGACGGCGACGACACCTACTATATCCGCGATCTCGGCGACGTCGCCATCGAGCTCAACACCAAGTACAGCGGCAATGACACGGTCATCATCTCCGTCCGGAATTACGATGGTACCAAGCTCGCCAATATCGAGAACATCCGATTCGTCGGTGAAGGCAGCATCCTCGGAAGCAATACCGCCCCTGAGATCGGCGGAATCTCCTCTCCCGTGAATCTGGGCGTCGACGACGACAAAGTCGTCAACCCCTTCTCGTCGATCACCATCACGGATACCGACAGCGCCATGGTGACCGCAATCGTCACCATGGACCACAACTACGGAGCGCTGACGAATCTCGGCATCGGCTCCTATGATGCCCAGCTGTGGCGCTACACGGTCACCGGGACGGCAGAGCAGGTTCAGAATGCTCTGCGGAACCTCGTCTACGATCCGACCGATCGCCCGCTCGATGCAGTCGGCAGTTCACAGACCACTCACTTCACCGTCAGCGTGACGGATGCGGAGGGCGCGGGGGCGACGCCGAATTCCAACGTCTCCGTGACGGCGACGACGATCAATCGCGCTCCGACTCTTGCCGTCGTGCATCAGACCTTCTCGATGGCCGATACGGAGAACACCGATTTGGTGGCCCCGTTCTCGGGTGTCGCGTTCAATGATCAGAACGCCGGCGATATCCTGACTGTCAGAGTCACGCTCGATGCCGCGAGCAAAGGCGCTCTCATTCCGACGAATGGCGGCACCTACGATGCGGAAACCGGCGTCTTCACCATCATCGGGTCGGCCCAGCAGGCGATGGCGGCGATCATGGCCCTTCGGTTCAATCCCACGGATCGCCCGACGGCGCCGGGCGGAGACATCGAGACCACCACGTTCTCGATCAGCGTGACCGATGCGAGCGGCGGAACAGTGTCGCAGGATACCATCGCGACCGTCCATTCGGTCGCCACCGGATTTGTCAATCACGCGCCGACGGCGCCGGTCCTCACAGGGAACAGCACCACCGACAAGGCAAGCGCCGGGCAACTCGTCGGGACGTTGTCGGCCACGGACCAGGACGGCGACCCGCTCGCCATCACCTTCGATTCGGCCCAGCCTTATTCCTCGGGCCTGATCAGCGCCGACGGCCGCTTCAAGATCGTCAACGGCACCATCGTGGTCAACAATCCGCTCCACATCCAGGTCGACGGCAATCAGTCCTTCACCTACACGGTGACGGCCACCGATGGCCACGGCGGCACGACCTCGGGCAGCATCACGATCGATGTGGCAGACGCGAACCGTGCCCCTTCGGCGCCGGTACTCCTCGGCAACGGCACGATTTCCGAAGCTGTTGCGGCTCGCACGGTGGTCGGGACGCTGTCCTCGACAGATGCGGACAACGATCCCCTGAACTACACGTTCACCAATGCGATGGCCGGCACCAACGGGCAGGTCAGCGCCGACGGACGGTTCGAGATCGTCAACGGTACGATCCAGGTCAGAGACCCGGCCCTGATCCAGGTGAACCAGGACACCACGTTCACATATGGTGTCTATGCTTCCGACGGGTACAGCGCGAAGGTTCCGGGAACCGTGTCGATCACCGTCACGAACGTGAACAAGGCCCCGGTCGATCTCACCCTGTCCAACACCATGGTTCGGGAGCACGCGGCCGTCGGACAGACGATCGCCATCGTCAATGCCAACGATCCGGACCAGAACGGCCTGACCTACACCCTGCTCGACGATGGCGGCGGCCGGGTCGAACTCGTGAACAACGAGCTCCGCGTCAAGAACAACGCCAAGATCGACTACGAGCAGCTGACCTCCTTCAAGGTCACGGTCGCCGCCAATGACGGCACGGCGACGATCAGCAAGACGTTCACGCTCGCGATCACCGACGTCAATCCGGAGAACGTCACGGGCACCGCGGCCGCCGATCTGATCCGGGCCGGCAGCGGCAACGATACGCTCTCCGGCGGGGCCGGGAACGATACCCTGAGCGGCGGCGCAGGCAGCGACTGCCTGGCCGGAGGCCTGGGATCCGACGTGTTCCTGTTCGATACGGCCCCGACCCCGACAGCGGCCGACCTGATCCAGGACTTCAGCATTGCGAACAACGACCATATCTACCTGTCCCGGACCGCTTTCGCCGGGTTCGGCCCGACCGATATCGGCAAGCTGAAAACGACCGCCTTCGCCCTCGGCACGGTGGCGAAGGATCTGGACGACCGCATCATCTACGATCAGACATCGGGCAAGATCTTCTACGATGCCGACGGAACGGGAGCCGCCGCTCAGACCCTCATCGCCACGCTCACCAATTCGGGCACCAAGCCGGCATTGACCAACGCCGCCTTCTATATTCTCTGACGACGCGTCCGGGGCGGCTCTTCGAGCCGTTCGCCCGGTCCTCGTCGCATGCGGCGGTGGTTCCGCCTGCCTGTGCAGTCAGGCCCGCGGCTTCAGGAGCTTGGTCATGTAGACCCGCCTGAAGCCGTTCTCCTCGGCGCGGTGGGTTTCCACGAAGCCGAGGCGCGCATAGAGCGCGAGGTTCTCGGTCATCGCCTCGTTCGTGTAGAGGCGCAAGGCGTGGCAGCCGGTCTCCCGGGCGCGCTTCTCCGCGAAGGAGAGGAGCGCGCGTCCATAGCCGTGTCCCTGCGCCAGCGGATCGACGGCGACATTGTCGAGAAGCATCGCGGTTTCCTCCGGGATCAGCACCACGAGACCGCGAATGCCCTCGTCGTCGACAAGGACGTTGACGCAGCCGTCCGCGATGAGAGCGGCATAATCGTCAAGCATCGGTCCGGGCTTTCGTCCGATCCGCGGGACATAGGGAAGATAGGCCGCCTGCACGATGGCCTCGATGGCGGCGAGGTCCTCGGGACGGGCTCTGCGGATGAAGGTCATGCCCGATATTGCCTTTCTCAAGCCGTGCATCCTCCGGCGCGAAGGGCGGGCCGGGTTCCGCACCATGCACCGGAACGGTCCGGCCTCGGAAGGTCCGTCAGGCGGACCCGGCGCGACGGGCTTGTCCCGAGACCAGGAACACCATCAGCGCAAGCGTTCCGGTAGTGGCGATGGTGAGGGGCAGCGGCAGCGCGGACGCACCGAGATTTTGGCCCAGGACTGTGCCGAGGATGGCGGCGAAGGTCATCTGGCAGATGCCGAGCAGGGACGAGGCCGCGCCTGCGCGCCCCGGAAACGGCATCAGGGCCGAGGCCATGGATTGCGGCATGGTGAGGCCGACTCCCAGGGCATAGATCGCCATGGGACCAGTGATGCCCAGATAGGAGCCGACACCGGTTGCCACGAGAGCCAGCATGAGCAGGCCGCCCGCAGCAAGGCAGCCGACGCCGATCCGGATCGTCCCGTCGAGGCCAAGCGGGCCCACGAGGTGCTGCGCGAGGAACGTGCCGGTGATGTAGCCGATCACCATGAAGCCGAAGGAGAAGGCATAGGGAAGCTGTCCCAGGCCATAGATGCCCTGGAGCACGAAGGACGAGCCGGAAATGAACGCGAAGAGGCCGCCATAGGTCAGCATGGCGAGGCCCACATAGACCCGATAGCCGGGATGCTGCAGCAGGCTGCGGAACCCCATGAGGATGGCGGCGATGGAGACCGGTGCGTTCGATTTCTGCCGAATCGGCTCAGGCAGGCGCAGGGCCACCACGGCGGCCAGCACGCTGCCGCCGAGGATCGTCACGACGAAGTTCATGCGCCAGCCGCCGGCCTGGGAAACCAGGCCGCCCAGGACCGGCGCCAGGGCCGGGACGACTCCCATGATCGTGCCCATGCGCGACAATTCCCGACCGGCTCGTGCCCCCTCGTAGAAATCGCGCACGATGGCACGGGCCAGCACGATGGGGCCCGATGCGCCGAGCGCCTGCACGAAGCGGGCGAGGATCAGGGTCTCGATGGATGGGGCGACAGTGCAGACGAGGCTTGCGAGGGTGAAGAGCCCGAGGCCGAAGAGCAGCACCGGCTTGCGGCCGACCCGGTCGGAAACGGGACCGTAGAAGAACTGGCCGACCGCAAATCCCAGGAGAAAGGCGGAGAGGGTGAGCTGAGCCTGCCCCGTACTCGCCCCGAGTTCGGTTGCGATCGACGGCAGGGCCGGCAGGTACATGTCCGTCGAGAGTGGCCCCAGCGAGGTCAGCAGCGCAAGAAGGACCGTCAGGGCAAGGGTGTCGGGCTTGAGCATGGCGCCAGCGGAACGATGGAGGGAGACGTTGCCTAAGCCGAAACGGCGCGCCTGTCATCCGCCCAAAGAGGCCGACGCCGAAAGCCCGGGCGGCCGTTCCTCCCAGTCAGACCGTCACCTGCGTCCCGACCTCGACCACACGTCCCGTCGGGATGCGGAAGAAATCCGTCGCGTCGCTCGCCGACTTCGACAGGCTGATGAACAGCTTGTCCTGCCAAAGCGGCATCCCACCCTGGACCGAAGGCCGGATCGAACGCCGCGAAACGAAGAACGATGTCGCCATGATGTCGAACTTGAACCCTTGCTTGCGCAGAAGGGCGAGGCCGTGCGGAATGTCGGGCGTCTCCATGTAGCCGTAGGCCATGGTCGCCCGCCAGAATGAATCGCCGAGAGGAACCATCGTCACGCGTCCGTCGTCGGGCAGCCGCGGTGCATCTTCGATCCCGATGGTCAGGATGATGTTCTGGTCGTGCAGCACCTTGTTGTGCTTGAGGTTATGGAGAAGGGCGGGCGGCGCCGTGTCGGGATCGCCGGTCAGGAAAATGGCCGTTCCTCTCACCCGGTGGGGGTGGCTCTTGCCGAGCGTGCCGATGAGATCGAGCAGCGCCACGTCGTTCCGGCGGGTCTTTTCCGTCAGGATGCGCCTTCCACGCCGCCAGGTCATCATCACCAGGACGAGCCCGGCTCCGACGAGAAGAGGCATCCAGCCGCCCTGCGGTATCTTGAGCGCGTTGGCGGCAAGGAAGATCGTGTCGACGAGCAGGAAGGGCGCAATGACGGCGGCGGAGAGCCAGAACGGCCAGTTCCAGAAGCGCCAGATCACGAAGAAGGCCATGATGGCGGTGACAACCATGGTTCCGGTGACCGCCAGTCCATAGGCATGGGAGAGCGCGCTCGAACTCCTGAACGTGATCACCAGGAACAGAACCGCCACGAGGAGCAGCCAGTTCACGCGGGGAACGTAAATCTGGCCCTTTTCCTTTTCGGAGGTCCAGCGGATGTCCATGCGCGGCAGGAGGCCGAGTTGGATCGCCTGCTGGGTCAGGGAGAAGGCGCCGGTGATGACCGCCTGGCTTGCGATGATCGTCGCGATGGTCGCCATGCCGACCATCGGGAGCAGCGCCCAGCCGGGATAGAGCAGGAAGAAGGGGTTTTCGATCTTGGACGGATCCGCCAGGAGCAGCGCTCCCTGGCCGCAATAATTCAGAGCCAGGCAGGGCAGGACGAAGAAAAGCCACGCCAGCTGGATCGGCCGCCGGCCGAAATGGCCCATATCCGCATAGAGCGCCTCCGCTCCGGTCACCGCCAGGAACACCGCTCCCAGGGCGAACAGGCCGGCTGTGCCATGGCTCGCCAGAAAGCTGACGCCGTGGATCGGGCTGAGGGCGGCGAGGATATGCGGATCGTCGGCGATATGCCGAACGCCGCCGAGAGCGAGAAGAACGAACCACACCACCATGATCGGGCCGAACCAGGCTGCGACACGGGCTGTCCCATGGCTCTGGACAGCAAAAAGAATGAGGAGGATCGCCAGGGAGAGCGGCAGAACATAGTTCTCGAAGGCCGGGGTCGCGAGCGTCAGGCCCTCGACGGCGGACAGCACCGAGATCGCGGGCGTGATGATGGCGTCGCCATAGAACAGGGCAGCCCCGATCATGCCGAGGAAGGTGATGGTGAAGACATGATGTCCCATTGCGCGCTGCGCCAGAGCCATGAGCGTCAGCGTGCCGCCTTCGCCGTTGTTGTCGGCGCGCAGGATGAACAGCACGTACTTGATCGTGACGATCACGATGAGGGCCCACAGGATCAGCGACACGACCCCGAACACCATCTCGCGGGTCACGATGCCGCCTGCTGCCGCTGCGGAAAGAGATTCTTTCAGGGCATAGAGCGGGCTCGTTCCGATGTCGCCATAGACGACGCCGAGGGTCCCGAGCGTGAGGGTGAGGAAGCCGGAGCCATGGCCATCCCGGGTCCGGGAGGCCGGGTCGGATGGGATGATTGAGTCCTGCGCATATGCGGACATGGTGTGATCTGCCTGGAAAAGTCGAGCGATACGGAGCTCAGCCGCGTGCTATCGCGGGGAGCCCCCCTGGTCGCGGCTCCGCCGCTTCATTGGTCGTGAGGGATTGTGGACGTCCCGCGAGGGGCATCGCCAGCCTGACCTGTCAGGCACCCGGGTGCGCCCAGGATTTCCGGCCCGATGATGTCTTGGCCGCATCATGGCTGTCCAAGCGAACGGCTTCGAAGAACCGCGGGTCTGCCTGATGCAGCGTCCGTGACCCGTTGCCGTCGCGGCGTAGGAAGTTAGGCCTGTTGCACTGCAAAATCAATTTCGAAAGAGGATGAGGAGCCTCACCCGAAGCGGTGCAGGGCGCTGCCATACGCCTTGAGCCAGGCCTCGGCCTCCTCCGTGCGCGGGCAGAGATCGTGCGTCAGCTTCCAGAACCGGTGGGAATGGTTCAGTTCGCGCAAGTGCGCCACCTCGTGGGCGGCCAGATAGTCGAGCACGAAGGGCGGCGCCATGATCAGCCGCCAGGAGAAGTTCAGCGCGCCCGTCGCGGAGCAGGAGCCCCAGCGGCTCTTGGTGTCGCGAACGGTGATGCGCTTCGCCTTGACGCCGAGGGTGGCAGTGTGGCGCTTCACGGCCTCCGCGAAATCGCGCTTCGCCTCCGCTTCGAGGAAGTCCTGGACCCGCCGCGGCACATGCGGGCGCTCGCCGGAAACCGCCAGGATCGCGGTGCCGTCGCCGGTTCTGGCAGTCTGGGTTGTTCCCCTAATGTTCGACCAGTGAACGATCTTGTGAGGCACTCCGCGGACGGGCACCAGGGACCCGGGCTCGAAGAGCACGCGCGTGGGCACCCTGGCGAGGCGGGCCGCGATCCAGCCGCCATGGCTGTCGGCAAAACGCTGGGCCATTCCGAGGTCGGTCCGCTCGGGAATGGTCAGCACCACCTCCCCCGTCGCGTTGGAGACGCGCAGGGTGATCCGCTTGGCGGTCGGGCGGCGTTTCAAGGCCACCTTAAAGGCTTGGCCTTCATGGGAAACTTTGAGATGGGGAGGGTCCGCAGGGACGCGGCGGAACAGGGCGAATCTCATGTCCGCAATTTGCCCCGGCGGGGTATTTTTGTCAGCGCAGCCGTTTGCCGCTGCCTCGGCCAGACCAAAATCGCACAGAGACTCTTGACGTCCCAGCGACTCTCTCCACCACATCCAGAACAGCCCTGTCTCGGCCATCGGTTTCCGTCAGCTCGGCGACACTCTCACAGCGGGGCGCTTGAACGGATCGACCGCCGGGCCGACTGCCTCTGTCTCATCGGTACAGGATTTCAGTCTCGATGGCGATGTCATCGGTCAGGCCGCCGTGGCTACTTTCTGTTCATGCGACGCAATGAATTCGCAGATGCGCGGGGCAATCTCCGCACGGAAGCGGGAGCCATTGAAAACGCCGTAATGGCCAACGCCCTTCTGCAGGTGATAGAGTTTCCTGTCGGACGAGAGGTTGGGCGTCAGTTCCAGGGCGGCCTTGGTCTGGCCGATGCCCGAAATGTCGTCCCGCTCGCCTTCGATCGCCATGATGGCGCAACGGCGGATCGCCATCAGGTCGACGGGCCTGTCCCGGTGCATCATCTCGCCCTTCGGCAGCTCGTGCCGGACGAAGACCTTGTCGACGGTCTGCAGGTAGAACTCGGCCGTGAGATCCATGACGGCGAGATATTCGTCATAGAATTCCCGGTGCTTCTCGGCCGAATCGCCGTCGCCCTCGACGAGGTGGTCGAACATGTCCCAATGGGCGTTGACGTGCCGGTCGAAATTCATCGCCATGAAGCCGGACAGCTGCAGGAATCCGGGATAGACGCTGCGCCAGAAGCCGGGATGGGACGGCGGGACCCTGGTGATGCAGTGGCTCTCGAACCACTCGATGCCCCGCTCTTCCGCGAGCTGGTTGACGGCGGTCGGCGAACGGCGGGTATCGATGGGCCCGCCCATGAGGATCATGGAACGAGGCGTACAGGGATCCTTCTCGGCCTCCATCCGCGCGATGGCGGCGATCACCGGCACCGCCGGCTGGCACACGGCCATGACATGGAGATCCGGCCCGAAGGACCGGAACATCGCGATCAGGTAGTCGATATAGTCGTCGAGATCGAAGCTGCCTTCCGCCAGGGGGACCATGCGGGCATCCGCCCAGTCGGTGATCATCACCTGGTGGGTGGGCAGGAAGGTTTCGACCGTGCCGCGCAGGAGGGTCGCATAATGGCCCGACATGGGGGCCACGATCAGGAGCCTTGGCTGCGCCCTGGCGCCGGCGAAGTCCCGCTCGAACGAAATCACGTCGCAGAAGGGCCGCTCCCACACGACCCGCTCGGTGACCGCGACCTCCCTGCCGTTGATGGCGGTGGTGGCGAGGCCGAACGACGGCTTCCCATAGCGCCGCGTGGTGCGTTCGAACATCTCGCAGGCAGCGGAGACGGTGCGGCCGTAGGCCGTGTTCGCCAAAGGATTGTCCGGGTTCTCGAACAAGGATCTGGTGACATCCGAGGCCGCCCTGGCCGGACCGAGCAGCCAATGGGCGGTTTCATACCAATAATAGGAAAAGTTCATTAAAAAATCCCCATATGGCCGGGTGTCCCTTTTCTCCTCGAAACAAACGAGCCGGACTTATCCTCAACCATGACAATAAGATGAAAGTTCCTGTCCTTAAAAGCAAGGCTCCATAAGTCTGATGCGGAATCCTGGGATTATCGGCCCGTTCTTTCGAGGCAGGACCCGGAGCGATGAGAAATTTTGCGCACGCCATCTTTCTTGGCGCTTGCCGGGGCGGCCCTATCCTGTTGCCATATGATGATGGACATCGGACCGGCCCGCCTGACATACAACGCTCGGCAGCTGCGCCTGGACACGCTCGTGCGCCTGCGCTGGCTCGCCGTCGCCGGACAGATCGCGGCCGTCGCCGTCGTGCGGTTCGGTCTCGGGTTCAGCCTGCCCTTCGGTCTCTGCCTCGCGGTGATCGCCGCCTCCGCGGGCATCAACCTGGCGCTGCGCATCGAATATCCCGCCAGCCACCGGCTCGGCGATGATGCGGCGACGGGTCTCCTCGCCTTCGATACCCTGCAGCTGGCGGCGCTGCTCTATCTCACGGGAGGGCTGGAGAATCCCTTCGCGATCCTGTTCCTGGCCCCGGTTCTGATTTCGGCCACGGCCCTGACGCCGGAGCGGACCTTGGCCCTGGGCCTCCTGGCTGTGGGGCTCGCCACCCTCCTGACGCTGGCGCATCGTCCGCTGCCCTGGTTCCCCGGGCAGCCCTTCGCCCTGCCCTTCCTGTACGTGACCGGCATCTGGACGGCGATCCTGCTCGGCACGGTGTTCATCGGCATCTATGCGTGGCGGGTGGCCGAGGAGGCGCGCCAGCTCGGCCAGGCGCTGGCTGCGACGGAACTGGTGCTCGCCCGGGAGCAGCATTTGTCCCAGCTCGACGGCTTGGCCGCGGCGGCCGCCCACGAGCTCGGAACGCCGCTCGCCACCATCGCTCTCGTCGCCAAGGAGCTCGACCACGCCACGCCGCCGGACAGCCCCATTGCCGACGACCTCAAGCTCCTGCGCGAACAGGTCGAGCGCTGCCGAACCATCCTCACCAAGCTGACCTCCATGGGCCAGGAGGAGGGCGGGTTCCTGGAAACCATCTCCCTGCATCACCTGGTTGAGGAGATCGTCGAGCCACAGCGGGCGCTCGATCTCGACATCGAGGTTCTCTGCCACGGGGACGGGCCGGAGCCGATGGTCCGCCGCAATCCGGGGGTGGTCTACGGGCTCTCGAACATTCTCGACAACGCGGCGGATTTCGCGGCCGCCCGGGTGACCGTGGAGGCGACCTGGACGGCGCAGGATGTGACCCTCGAGATTCGCGACGACGGCCCGGGCTATGCCGCCGACATTCTGCTCCGGGTCGGCGAGCCCTATGTGACCACCCGCAGCGCCACCAAGCGCGTGGAAGGAGAGGAGGACGAGGGGGGATCGGGCCTGGGTCTCGGCCTGTTCATCGCCAAGACGCTGATCGAACGATCCGGCGCGCAGCTGACCCTCACGAACGCCCCGCCGCCCGATACCGGGGCCATCGCGCGGATCGTTTGGCCGCGTCATGCGTTTGAACAGGGTGCGGCAATTTCGCCGCAGGTGGAGGCAGGGAGAAGCCTAACCGAATAGGGGAACAATTCCCATATAGGGAAGCGAGCCGCACCGAGCTCGCTTTTCAAGGAGTCTTCTCGGATGCAAGGAGATGGTCTGATGGCCGACGCGCCCGTGGCGTTCGAAGATCGTGCCGACAAGAGCCTCTTGATCGTGGACGACGACCGTCCCTTCTCGACGCGCCTCGCCCGCGCCATGGAGAGCCGCGGCTATCAGGTCCGCGTGGCGGAGAGCGTGGCGGAAGGAATCGCCGCGATCGAAAGCGATGCGCCCGCTTTTGCCGTGATCGACATGCGTCTCGGCGACGGCAACGGCCTCGATGTGATCGAGCGCCTGAAGACCCGCCGCCCCGACGCCCGCGGCGTGATTCTCACCGGTTACGGCAATATCGCCACCGCGGTCACCGCCGTGAAGATGGGGGCCTTCGACTACCTCGCCAAGCCCGCCGACGCCGACGAGATCCACTCCGCCCTCATGGCCAGCCCCGGCGAACGGGCGAACCCGCCCGAAAACCCCATGTCCGCGGACCGGGTCCGGTGGGAGCATATCCAGCGGGTTTATGAACTCTGCGGTCGCAACGTGTCGGAAACAGCGCGGCGCCTCAACATGCACCGCCGGACATTGCAGCGCATCCTCGCCAAGCGCGCGCCGCGCTGAGGCGGCAGGCCATTTTGCGGAATGATCTAGAGCCGCCCGTCGTGGATCACGTCCGGATCGGCAAGGGCGTGTAGGGTCAATGCGGCCGCCCGTGCGAAGCGCAGGGTGACAGCCTTGCGGCGGGCGCCGGCAAGGGGGTGGCGCTGGGCCTCGCGCATGATGGCAGCGCCGAAGCTGTCGGCGATGATCAGGCCCCGATCCTCCGGCAGGATGGCCAGGGGCAGGGTTTCCGGCACGGCAAAATAGAACCGGTCGCAGAAATCCTCGTAATCCAGCCATTTCCGATCGGCCCGGAAATCCGCTGCGCTCGACTTGATCTCGATGATGGTCAGCGCCCCGTCGGGCGCCAGGGCCATGATGTCGGCGCGGCGGCCGTTGGCGAGGCTGAACTCCGGAATTGTCACGTGGCCGAGCTGGGCGAAGAGCCGGCGCACGCCCCGCTGCACGCCTGCGGCGACGGGCGACTGGCGGCCATCAGGGGGAAGGACGGGTGGGACGAGAATACGGGCGGACGAATCGGACATGGTTCCAGCCTACTCGCGGGCGCACGGCCCGCAACGTCACGTTTGTCGCGCCGACGGCCGGCGATGGAACTCAGTGGAGCATCAGATTGTCCGGCGCGAGGTCCTCGAGCATCTCCCGCAGGTCCTTCAGATGCGGGTTGATCGACAGGGCGATCTGAAAGGCCGCCCTCGCCTCGTTGAGGTAGCCGTGGCGAAGGCAGATCTGGCCAAATCCGGAAATGGCGCCGAAATGGCGCGGCTCGAGCTCGAGGGTCCGGGCGATATCGCGCAGGCTGTCGGCATCCCGCTTCTCGATGACATTCAACGTGGCGCGCTTGTTCCAGGCCTCCGCCCAGTCGGGATGGCGGGAGACGAGATGGTCGAGCAGGGGCCGCGCCTGCTTCAGGGCGCCGGAGGCCAGCGCCTCGATCGCGGCTCCCATCGCTTCCTCCGCCTTCTCGTCCTCGTGCGAGGCCCAGATCGCCCAGATCATGTCCTCGATATCCTCGGGCGGCCTTTCGCATTCGCTCCGGGCCAGTTCCCGAAACAGTCCATCGAGATCGCGGGGCATGCCGGGGGACGGGCTGCGGGACGGCAGGTCCAGGATCAGCCCGAACAGGGAATCGACCGGCAGGGAGGCGGTGGGGGGTCTCATGAAGGCTGTCGATGAGTCTTTCAGCTGCGGAATCCGGTGAGACCTGACACATAGGGAAAAAGCTCTTGGCGACGAGGGGCGCGGCCTACTTTCTCGCCTCCCTGACTTTCCATCGCCGATGTGGCCGAGCCCTCTGGCCCTCGCGGTCCGGCTTGGCTAACGTCGTGGCAGAGACCGAGCCCTGGAGCTGACATGGAGCGCGATCCGCTTCGCCTTGCCTGGAAGACCAATCGTATCCGCCACCTGCTGGGCTTTCTCCTCCTCGCCGTTGCCGGAAGCCTCCTCGTGCTCGGCTTCGACCTTGTCCGCGCGGTTGTCGACCTGGCCGTCGGGGCGGCGAGCCCTGCGGCCCCGTTCCTTCCTCTCTCCGTCAGCCTGCCGGAGGCGGTCGGCCGGGAAGCAATCGTGCTCTTTCCGGGCTTCATGCTGAGTCCGGATATCCATATCCAGGCTGCCATCACCGCCCTGGCGCTTACCCCCATCCTGATCGCCCTCGTTCTGACGCTTCTCAACTGGGTGACGGTCGGCATCCGCGCCCAGACCCTGGCGCGGATCCTGTCGCGCGTGCTCGACACGGTCCTCAAGGCGTCCCCCGCGGCGGGGGCCGACCTGGCGGAGACCGCGGAACTCGCCAGCGAGACCCTGTCCCGCGAAAGCGGAATTCTCGGCTCGGCCCTGATCTCCTCCGTGCGCCAAGGGGGCATGATCGGCCTGTGCTTCGCCTATGTCCTGGTCACGGACTGGCGATTGGGCCTGACGCTGGCGGTGATGCTCGGCCTCGGCGGCATTCTCAACGCCCGGCGGATCGTCCTGCGGCTCGACACGGCCAAGGCCCGCCGCCGGGAGGGCGAGGGCATCGAGGCCGCATGGAACGATCTCGTCCATCGCCTGCCCGCCCTGCGCGCGCACGGCACCGCCACCTTCGAGCAGGAGCGGATCGGCAGGAGCCTGGCGCAGCGCCACCACCCGGTCGTCACCCGGGAGCGGCGTCTCGCGCTGGCGGATTCCTTCGCCGCGGCGATCCTGCTGCTGGCACCCCTCGCCGTCCTCGCCGTCGGGACATGGCTCGCGCCCGAGCGATCCCTGACGGCCGGCGCTCTCGCGGCCGGCGCCCTGGCTGCATCCCTTGCCGCATTCGGGATCCGCGAACTCGTCCAGTGGCAGCAGCTCGTGGACCAGACGCGGCGGCTGTTGTCCGAGCTGGCCCAGAGATTGTCGAGCCTCCAGACCCGGGACCGGCTGCCCGCCACGACGCCCCTGCCGCAGAACGGCGCGCTGGTGGCGCACGGCGTCTCGGCCTACGACCCGGCCAGCGGCGCCCGTGTCGCGGGGGTCGATCTGCACATCTCCTTTCCCTCCCACATCGCCCTGGTCGGCGACGGCGATGCCGGACCTCGGGTCCTGGCAGCCCTGATCGGCGGCCAGCTTTCGCCCTCGACGGGGCGCCTGACCTATGGCGGCGTCGACCTGAGCACTGCCGATCCGGTCTCGCGGGCGCATCGCATCGCGCTCGCAGGAGAGACGGTGTTGATCCCAGGATCGATGCGGGACAACCTGGTCTATGGGGCGACGGCACCCGCCGCGGAGCTGGACAGGCGTCTCGCCGATGCGATCGTCACCGCGGGGCTCGACCGGCTGGTCCATGCACGGGGTCTGTCCGGCACGGTGGACCCCAAGCACGAGCCGCAGATCGCCGCGACCCTGGTGGAAACCCGCCGGGACGTCCAGAAGGCCCTGGCGCAGGAGGGGCTCGACCGGCTCGTCGACCCGTTCCATGCCGAGCGCTACAACCGCTACGCGACCATCGGCGAGAACCTCCTGTTCGGCAAGGCGATCGGCGACACCTTCCGGGAGGACCGCCTGGCCGGCCATCCTTTCGTGCGGGCGATCCTGGAGGCCGAGGACCTGACCAAGCCCCTCGCCCGGATCGGCCTGTCGATCGCCACGAGCATGATCGAGATCTTCGCCGATATCCCGGACGGGCATCCCCTGTTCGAGCGCTTCTCGTTCTTCTCGGCGGCGGACCGGACCTATTTCGAGGATCTGGTGGCGCGCCGGAAGGAAAACCGCCGCGGAATCCAGACGGGGCGCGATCAGGAACGCCTGATCGGCCTCGCCCTCCTCTACAATGAAAGCCGCCACCGCCTCGGCCTTCTCGACGAAGGCATGGAGACCCGGATCGTGGCCGCCCGCGGCGATTTCACCCGCATGCTGCCGGTCAGCCTGCAGCCCGCCATCGAGTTCTACGACGAGAACCGCCTCTGCACCGCGGCGAGCGTTCAGGACAACCTGCTATTCGGCCGCATTGCCGCCGATCAGGCAGGGGCCGGACAGGCCGTGCAAAACGTGATCCGGCGCGTCCTGACGGACCGCGGCCTGGATGCCGACGTATCCCGCATCGGCCTGGCCATGCCTATCGATCCGCAGGGCGGCGACCTCACCTCCAGCGAGATCGCGGCCATCGACGTGGTCCGATGCCTGGTCCGCCGGCCCGACATCCTGGTGATCCAGCGCGCCCTCGACGGGCTGCCGGGACCGGCGGCCGACAAGCTGGTGTCCGATCTGCGCCGCACCATGATCGGGCGGGGCCTCGTCCTCGTCACCCCGGAAATCACCCCCGCCATGGATCACCCGCCCTTCGATTCGGTTATCCGTTTCGAGAGAGGCGAGCCCGTTGCGGATACCCGCAGGAACCAGCCGGAGGCGATATCGGCATGACGATCACGGCACGAGCGATCGGACCCACCCGCCCGTGTGCGCTAGCGCACATGCGTGACCCCGAACATCAGCGATTGTCTTGACATGGTCAGGCGCGCGGAACCCTCCGATCCGCTCCAGGTCCGCTTCTGGGGCACTCGCGGCTCGATCTGTGCGTCGGGTCCGGGCTTCGTGGAATTCGGCAGCCACACGGCCTGCGTCGAGGTCCGGTGCGGCGACCGGCTGTTCGTGGTCGACGCAGGCAGCGGCCTTTCCGCCCTGGGGGCCGAGCTCGGCGCCTCGGCGCCCGGCGAGATCGATCTGCTCTTCAGCCATCTGCATCTCGACCATGTCTGCGGCCTCCCCTTCTTCAAGCCCGCTCTTCTGAGCAGCCACCGGGTCATCCGCACCCATTGCGGCAATCTCGACGGGCAGAGCGCCCGGGACGCCCTCGAGCGCCTGTATGCCCCGCCGCTCTTCCCGATCCATCTCGACCAGCTGCCGGCGACTTTCGAGCATTACGGCTTCAAGGCGGGCGAGACTCTGACCTTCCCGGACGGCGCCACGGTTGCGACCCATTGCCTGAACCATCCCGGCGGCGCGACCGGTTATCGCTTCCACCACGGCGGCCGCAGCGTGTGCTACATCAGCGATCTCGAGCACAGCGATCCCTGGCCCGATCCCGGCCTGACCGATTTCATCCGCGATGCCGACCTCGTCATCTATGACGGCATGTTCTCGGACGCCGAATATTGCCACTGCAAGGGCTGGGGCCACTCCACCTGGCAGAAGGGCGTCGTCCTCGCGCAGGCGGCCAATGTGAAGACCCTCGCGATCTTCCATCTCTATCCCGGCCATGACGATGCGTTCCTCAAGGCCGCCGAAGCCGAGATGCAGAAAGCCATGCCCTCCTCCTTCGTCGCCCGCGAGCGCCAATCCGTCTCCCTGGCTCCGCTGAGCGAAGCGGTTGCGGAACAGGCAAAGCCCGCTAAGGTGCCCGCCGTCTGAAGCAGGATGCATCGCGGCGGTCCCTCCGCCTCGATTCCCTTCTCCATGACGAGAATCGATCACGGAGCGGTCTCGGAATCTCATGTCGGCACCCATTCTTGTAACCGGCGCCGCCGGTTTCATCGGCTTTCATGTGGCCCAGCGGCTCCTGAGGGATGGCCGCCACGTGGTCGGCGTCGACAGCTTCACGCCCTATTACGACGTGAGCCTGAAGGAGGCCCGCTTTGCGAACCTGACGCCGCACAACGCCTTCGTCCCCGAGCGGATCGATCTCGCCGATCCCCAGGCGACGAAGGACCTGTTCCAGCGCCATCGCTTCGAGCACGTGGTCCATCTCGCCGCGCAACCCGGCGTGCGCTTCGTGGACGTCATGCCCTATGCGAGCTCGAACCTCGTCGCCTTCGTCAACATGCTGGAAGCCTGCCGCCATGCTCAGGTGAAGCACCTGGTCTATGCCTCCTCGAGTTCCGTCTACGGGGCAAACCGCAAGCTGCCGTTTTCCGAGCACGATGCGGCGGACCACCCGATCAGCGTCTATGCCGCGACCAAGAAGGCGAACGAGATGCTGGCGCATTCCTACGCCCATCTCTTCGGGCTGCCGGCCACGGGTCTGCGCTTCTTCACGGTCTACGGCCCCTGGGGCCGTCCGGACATGGCGGTCTACACCTTCACCCGGGCCATCGCCGAGGGCCGCGAAATCCAGGTCGCCAATGCGGGCAGGGTCTGGCGCGACTTCACCTACGTGGACGACATCGTCGAAGGCATCGTGCGCCTCGTGGACAGGGCCGCGCACGCAGACCCGGCCTGGAACGCGAAAGCGCCCGATCCGGCGACGAGCGATGCACCGCACCGGGTCTACAATATCGGCAACGACAGCCCGGAGGAGGTGAACCGGCTCATCGCGATCATCGAGGAGGCGCTGGGCCGCAAGGCGATCCGCGTCGACAAGCCCCTGCCCCCGGGCGACGTGCTGGAAACCCGCGCCGACGTGTCGGACCTGCGCCGCGACGTGGGCTTCGCGCCGTCGACCTCCCTCGAAGAGGGCGTGCGGCGGTTCGTGGCCTGGTATCGCGACTATCACGGCGCCTGACATGCCGCTCATTCTCGCTCTTGCCGCATCGGCGCTCCTTTCGGCCCTGCTCATCGTCGCGCTCAAGCCCCTGCTCGTGCGCTATGCCCTGGCGCGGCCGAATGCGCGCTCGAGTCACAAGGTGCCGACACCGCAGGGAGGAGGGATCGCGATCCTCGCCGCGACGGTCTCCGTCGCGGCCGCTCTTCTCGTATGGACCGATGTGCCGCTCCGCGACTTCGCGCTCGTGACCGGGGCTTCGGTCGTGCTCGGTTTCGTCGGAGCCATCGACGATATCCGTCCGCTGCCGCCGGCACCGCGCCTTCTGCTGCAGGTGCTCGCGGTGGCCGCCGTCGTCCTCGCCGCCGATTTCAGGATTTTCCCCGAGGCTGTTCCCCCGAGCCTCGAACGCGCCTTTCTCGTCCTCGGCGGTGTCTGGTTCGTGAACCTCGTCAACTTCATGGACGGTCTCGACTGGATCACCGTCGCCGAGATGGTGCCTGTCACGGGCTTCATCGCACTCGCCGGCATGTCCGGAGGGCTGCCGGCGCCGACCGTCCTCGTCGCGGCCGCCCTGTGCGGTGCCCTTCTCGGCTTCGCCCCCTTCAACAAGCCCGTGGCACGCCTTTTCCTTGGCGATGTCGGGTCGCTTCCCATCGGCCTTCTGGTCGGTTGGCTCCTCCTGAACCTCGCCGGAACCGGCGCCCTCGCAGCAGCCCTGCTGCTGCCCCTGTACTATCTCATGGACGCCACCATCACCCTGCTCCGGCGCCTCGCGCGGGGCGAAAAGGTCTGGGAGGCCCATCGCAGCCACTTCTACCAGAAGGCCATCGACAACGGCTTCTCGGCGCTGTCCGTGAGCGCCCATGTGTTCGGGCTCAACATCGCCCTCGCGGCCCTCGCGGCCATGACGATGCTGTGGCCCTCGACGCTCGGACAGCTTGCCGGCGTCATCGTGGGCATCGCCCTTGTCGCAGGGCTGCTCAACCGATTTGCAAGACCGCGTCCGGAGCCTGTCCGATGAGCGCACCCCTGATCGCCCTGACCGGCGCCACCGGCTTCATCGGGCGCCACCTCCTCACCGAGCTGCCGCGGCGCGGCTACCACGTCCGCGTGCTGCTGCGCCGCCCGTCCGAAGTGTCGCCCGGCGCCACGAGCGCGGTCATCGGCGACATCGCGCAGCCCTTCAACATGGCGGCGGCCCTCCGGGGCGTCGATGCGGTGATTCATTCCGCGGGGTTGGCCCATGCCATGTCCGGCATGCCGGAGGACGATTACCGCGCGATCAATACGCAGGCGACGATCGGCCTAGCCCAGGCGGCCGAACGCTCGGGCGTGAAGCGCTTCGTCTTCCTCTCCTCCATCCGCGCCCAGAGCGGCCCCACCGCCGAAGGCATCCTGACCGAGGACATGCCCCCGCTGCCGACCGATGCCTATGGCCGCTCCAAGCTCGAAGCCGAGCAGGGCCTCGCAGCGCTCGGGCTCGACTGGGCGGCCCTGCGTCCGGTTCTCGTCTACGGGCCCGGCGTGAAAGGCAACATGGCGTCCCTGCTCGCCCTTGCCCGGTCGCCCTGGCCCCTGCCGCTGGGGGGCCTGACGGCGCGGCGCTCGCTCCTCTCCCTGGACAATCTGACCGCCGCGGTGGATGCGGTCCTGAAGGCGCCGGCCCCCCTCAGGCGGCCTTTCATCGTCGCCGATCCGGAGGCCGTGACGGTGCCCGAGATCGTGACGGCCTTGCGATCCGGCCTGGGGCGCGGGCCGGGGCTGATGCCCGTGCCGGTCGCGCTCCTGAAGGCAGCGGCTCACCTCGCCCGACGCGGCGAGGCCTATGAGAGGCTTGCCGGCTCGCTGGTTGCCAGCCCGGCGGCGCTGAAGGCGCTCGGCTGGGAGCCGGTCATTGCGACGCGAGACGGGCTGGCGCAGCTGGCTGCGGCGGCGCCTTCGCCCGGCGGGTGAATTCCGGAATCGCCTCCTCGAAGACGTCTTCGGCCGCCGCGCGGTCTCCCGTCTCGACGGCCCTCGCCAGCCGTTCGAGCCACAGGGCGAGCCGGGCGCGGTCGGCGAAGATCGGACGGGCCGCCATGACGCCGTCGATGCCGATCTCGGCGCGGGGCTCCTCCCGGGCGAAGAGGATTTCATGGAGCCGCTCACCGGGCCGCGTGCCGGTGACGGAAATCTCGATCTCCTCTCCGGGCTCGAAGCCGGCGAGGCGGATCATGCGCTCCGCCAGTTCGTAGATGCGGACCGGCTGGCCCATCTTCAGGACGTAGATCGAGGTGCGCTCGTCGGCATTGGCGCTGTCCGTCAGCCTTCGCCCCTCCGCATCCGCATGCGAGGCGGACGTGAGGACGAGATCGGCCGCCTCGCGGGTGGTCATGAAATAGCGCACCATGTCCGGATGGGTGACGGTGACGGGACCGCCGCGGGCGATCTGCGCCTTGAACTTCGGCACCACGGAACCCACCGAGCCCAGCACGTTGCCGAAGCGGACCGCGATCAGCCGCGTGGCGCGGTCGCGATCCATGAACTCCGCGTCGAGCGCCTGCCCGTACATCTCGGCGAAGCGCTTGGTGACGCCGAGCATCGAGACCGGGTCGATGGCCTTGTCGGTGGAGATGATGACGATGGCGCGGGTCCCCGCCTCCACGGCCGCGTCGGCCACGTTCACCGAACCGAACACGTTGGTCTTGATGCCCTCGGTCCAGTTCTTCTCGAGATAGGGCACATGCTTGAGCGCGGCGGCATGGAAGACGACGTCCGGCTGGAACTCGCTCATGATCTCGCGGATGCGCTCGCGGTCGCGCACATCGGCCAGGACGCCGTCCACATCCGTGTCGCTGGACAGGATCGTGGGATTCTCGAGGATGCCGTGCAGGGATGGTTCCGAGCTCTCGACGATGAGGAGATGGCTCGCGCCGAAGGCCACGACCCGGGTGCAGATCTCGGACCCGATCGAGCCGCCGCCGCCGGTCACGAGGACGCGCTTGCCGCGGATGAAATTCTCCAGTCGGTTGCGGTCGATCTGCACGGTGGGCCGCAGGAGAAGGTCTTCGATCTCGAGGGGGGCGAGCTCCGCATCGCGCATGCCTTCGCCCAGGCTCGTCACGCGCACCAGGGGCAGGCCGAGGCGGCGGGCGCGGGCGATGAGCATGTCGGGATGCGCTTCCGGCGCCAGCGCGCTCGGTGTCGCGACGAGGCGGCGGATGGGAACGCCGCGCTCCTGGAACTCCTGGATCACCCGGTCGAGATCGGCGAAGGTGCCGAGCACAGGCACGCCACGGATCGACTGGCCGAGTTCGTCGGACCGGTACGACAGGACGCCTTTCGGCTGCAGCTTCTTGACCGCGCCGGATTCGATGGCGCGCAGCACCACCTCGGTATCGCTGCTGCGGCCGAGCAGCAGCGTCGGCGTGTTGGCGTCGCGCTCGATGGTGTTGCGGGAGCGGGCGTATTTCACATAGCGGAACGCGAGGCGCGGGCCGCCCAGCAGGAACATCTGGATCAGCCAGTAGAGGGCGATGGTGATCTTGCCGAAGAAGAAGGCCCCGAAGAACTGCGGCGAGACCAGCACATAGTCGATGACGAGGAGCGTCAGCGCCAGGACGGTCGAGGCCCGGAAGATATTGAACAGGTCGGGCAGGGAGGCGAACCGCCACTTGGACCGGTAGAGCTGGAAGAACCAGTAGACCACGCCGGCGAAGGCCACGAAGGGCGGCAGGAACAGGGGCAGACGGACCAGGCGCTCGTCGAGAAGATAGCCTTCGAAGCGCACGAAGAACGTCGCCAGGACGGCGATAGCCGTCATCGCGAGATCATGCACGACGATAAGGGTTTTCTTGAAGTCCTGGCTGGTCATGGGCCCCCGTCACATTGTGGAAGGCGGTATCCGCCGAGGCCGGAGCTTTGTCAATGTGAGGGCGGGCCCGCCCGCCGGGACGGATTTCAGGCCTGCGGAAGGGGCCGGTCTGCGACCACCACGAGGCCGCCCTCCTCGTGGGCGATATGGGCTGCGATGCCGAAGCTCCGGGCCAGCAGCGCCTCCGTCAGCACCTCCGCTGGCGGGGCGTGGGCCTGGAGGCGGCCCCGGTCGAGAAGCACGATCTCGTCGGCGAAACGGGCGGCCAGGGTGAGGTTGTGCATGATCGCGACCACGAGGGCGCCGGCCTTCGCATGGGCCTTGAGCACCTCGAGCACGACCAGTTCGTGACGCGGGTCGAGGGCGGCGATGGGCTCGTCCACCAGGAGCACGGGCGCCCGGGTCGCAAGGGCGCGAGCGAGGAGAACGCGGGCGCGCTCGCCGCCGGAGAGTTCCGTGGCGGGGCGATGCTCGAATCCCTGGAGGCCGACTGCCGCGATGGAAGCGGCCACGGCCTCCCGGCCCTCGGGCGGCAGGGCATCCGGTGCCTCGCCGTGCGGCAGGCGCCCGAGGGTGACCACGCTTTCGACCGACAGGGGCCATGCGACATGGCCGCCCTGCGGCAAATAGGCGACGGCCCGCGCCCGCTCGGCGGAGCGCATCCGCGCCACGGGCGCGCCGGCAAGGGTCACGCTTCCCCCGGAGGGCTCCACGAGGCCGGCAAGGGCCCGCAGGAGGGTCGATTTTCCTGCCCCGTTCGGCCCGACGATGACGGTGAACCGTCCGGGCGAGAACGTGAGATCGATGCCCGCGAGCGCCTGGTTGCGCCCGAGGCGGACGGAAAGGGACCGGGCGGCCAGGGTGGTCATGCCGGGGTCTCCGCAAGCTCGGCCTTGCGGCGGGCAATGACCCAGAGAAAGAACGGCACGCCGAGGATGGCGGTCAAAACCCCGATCTTGACCTCGACGCCGGACGGGATGAGGCGCACGGCGCAATCCGCCGCCAGGAGAAGGACGGCGCCGGCAAGGCCCGCGGGCACCAGGGTCCGGGCGGGGTCGTACCCGACGAAGGGGCGGACCAGGTGCGGGGCGACGAGGCCGACGAAGCCGATGGAGCCTGCCACCGCCACCGAGGCTCCCGTGCCGATGGCCGCCCCGCCGACGATGAGAAGCCGCAGGCGGGCGACATCGATGCCGAGGCTCTTCGCGGTCTCCTCGCCCAGGGCCAGGGCACGCAGTCCCGGGGCGGCGGCGAGGAGCATGAGGCTCGCAACCAGCACGAAAGGCGTGGCCAGGACCACGTGAACCATCGACCGGTCCTCGAAGGAGCCGAGGAGCCAGAACACGATTTCCGTGACGGCGAAGGGGTTCGGCGACAGGCTGATGGCAAGCGAGGTCCCGGCGCCCGCGAGACTTCCCACCGCGAGCCCCGCCAGAACCAGGACCACCACGGTCGCGTTGCGGCCGGCCACCGCCACCACGAGGGCGATGGAGACGAGCGCCCCGGCGATGGCGGCGAAAGGCAGGGCCCAGGACAGGGCGCCCGCGAGGCCGAAATAGAGCACCACCACGGCCCCCAGGGCTGCGGCCTGGGGCGCGCCGAACACGGCCGTATCGGCGAGCGGATTGCGCAGGAGGCCCTGGAGCCCGGCCCCGGTGAGGCCGAAGATCCAGCCGACGAGCAGGCTCAGGACGGTGCGCGGCAAGCGGATCTCCCGCACGACGATGCTGGCGCTGCCCTGGTCCGAGACGAGCGCCTTCACCGCCACGGCCGGGTTGATCGGTGCCGGACCGATGGCGAGGGAGGCGCAGCCCAGAATCGCGACGAGGATCGCAAGGATGAGGACGAGGAGGATCCGGGACGGAAGCATGGCGACTGCCTGGTAGGGTCCGCTGGCGATAGCAACAGCAGGGGCCGGTGTCACCCGTTCATTCCTTGTCGTCCCGGAACGACGAAGAAGCGCAATGAATGCCGGGTTCGATTGTGCCCGACTCCGTGCTACGAACGCATCGACCCTGCATTCCAACGAACGAGAGCGCCGCATGAACCCGATCTTCGCCAACAGTCCCACGACCATCTTCGAGGTGATGTCGGGTCTCGCGCGGGAAACGGGCGCCGTCAATCTCGGCCAGGGCTTTCCGGACGACCCGGGGCCGGAAGACGTGCGCCGCATGGCCGCCGACGCGGTGCTCAACGGCTACAACCAGTATCCGTCCATGATGGGCCTGCCGGAACTGCGCAGCGCCATCGCCGCCCATTACAAGCACTGGCAGGGCCTGGATCTCGACGCCAATACGGAGGTCATGGTCACCTCCGGCGCCACCGAGGCGCTCGCCGGCGCGATCCTCGGCATTGTCGAGCCGGGGGACGAGGTGGTGCTGTTCGAGCCCATGTACGACGCCTATCTGCCGCTCGTGCGGCTCGCCGGCGGCGTCCCGCGCTTCGTCACCCTGCAGCCGCCCCATTTCCGCCTGACAGAGGAGGCGCTGGCAAAGGCCTTCTCGCCCAGGACCAAGGCCGTCGTTTTCAACAACCCGCTCAACCCGACGGCAACGATCTTCTCCTCCGAGGACCTGGCGCTGCTCGCCGATTTCTGCCGCCGCTACGATGCCATCGCCATCTCCGATGAGGTCTGGGAGCACGTGGTCTTCGACGGCCGCCGGCACCAGCCCGTGCTCGGGCTCGAGGGCATGCGCGACCGGGCCGTCAAGATCGGCTCGGCGGGAAAGATCTTCAGCCTGACGGGCTGGAAGGTGGGCTTCGTCTGCGCCGCGCCGCACATCCTCAAGGTCCTGGCGAAGTCGCACCAGTTCCTGACCTTCACCACCCCGCCCAACCTCCAGACCGCCGTCGCCTACGGGCTGGGCAAGGAGGACGGCTATTTCGAGACCATGCGCCGGGATTTCGCCAGGAGCCGCGACCGGTTCGCGGCGGGCCTGAAGACCCTCGGTTTCGAGGTCATCCCGAGCCAGGGAACCTATTTCCTCAACATCGACATCGCCCCCCTGGGCGAGACCGACGACGTCGCCTTCTGCCGCCGCCTCGTCATGGATCACGGCGTCGCCGCCATCCCGGTCTCGGCATTCTATGCGGAAGGGGCTGTGAGGAACGTGGTGCGGTTCTGCTTCGCCAAGAAGGACTCGACCCTGGATGCGGGCCTGGAGCGTCTGGCGAAGGCGGCCCGGAAGGCCGCCTGAAGACCGAGGAACATTGTTCTTTTCGGCGTTGTGTCCGTCGCCGGAACCTCCTAGCTTGCAATCCTTCCCGTGGCTCACCTTCAAGGAGTTCAGCCCTCGATGATCCGACTTCTCGTTTCGCTGGTTCTCGGCTTCGGCCTTGCGACGGCGGCCGCCGCTCAGGAGCGCGTCGTCAATGTCTACAACTGGTCCGACTACGTCGATCCGAAGGCGCTGGACGAATTCACCAAGGCGACCGGCATCAAGGTCGTCTATGATACCTACGACAACAACGAGATCGTCGAGACCAAGCTCCTCGCGGGCAAATCCGGCTACGACATCGTCGTGCCGTCCGGCCCGTTCCTGCAGAGGCTGATCGGCGCCAAGATCTTCCAGAAGCTCGACAAGTCCAAGCTGCCGAACCTCGCCAATCAATGGCCCGACATCACCCAGCGCCTCGCGGTCTTCGATGCGGGCAACCAATATGCCGTCAACTACATGTGGGGCACGACGGGCATTGGCATCAACACCAAGAAGGTGCGCGAGATCCTCGGCAACGAGATGCCGCTCAACACCTGGGACCTGGTGATGAAGCCGGAGATCGCCTCCAAGCTGAAGGCCTGCGGCATCTACATGCTGGACAGCCCGGAGGACCTCTTCCCCGGGATTCTCGCCTATCTCGGGCTCAACCCCGACTCGAAGCGCAATGAGGATCTCACAAAGGCGGGCGACGCCCTGTTCCGCGTCCGCGGCAATGTCCAGAAGTTCCATTCCTCCGAGTACATCAATGCCCTTGCCAACGGCGATATCTGCGTCGCGGTGGGCTATTCGGGCGACGTGATCCAGGCCAGGAAGCGCGCCGAGGAAGCCAAGAACGGCGTCGAAATTTCCTACATCATCCCGCGCGAGGGCGCGCTGATGTGGTTCGACAACCTCGCCATTCCCGCCGATGCCAAGAACGTCGCTGAGGCGCATGAATTCATCAATTTCATGCTCAAGCCTGAGATCGCGGCCATGAACACCAACTTCGTATCCTATGCCTCCGGCAACCTGGCCGCGAAGCAGTTCGTGAAGCCGGAGATCCTCAACGATCCGGGCATCTATCCGGACGATGCCACCTTCAAGCGGCTGTTCACCAACACGGCCTATGACGAGCGCTCCCAGCGCACGGTGACCCGTCTCTGGACCCGGGTGAAGACCGGTCGTTAATCCGCCGCTCAGGAACGCTCCGCCAATCTGGCCTCCCATGCTCCGCCTCTCCGGCGGAGCATCCGTTTCGGGAGACCTCTGAACCATGCGCCTTGCCCCCCTCGCCGTCTGCGCCGCGCTTCTCGCCACGCCCGCTCTCGCGGATACGTCCACCACCCCGCCGCCGGCCACGATCAGCGTCATGGGCACGGGCGAGGCGCAGCTGAAGCCCGATTTCGCCCGCCTCTTCGTAGCGGTGGAAACCCAGGGCGACATCATTGCCAAGGTGGTGGAGACGAACCGCGCCTCCTCGGAGGAGGTGCTGGCGCGCCTCCAGGCCCTCGGGATCAAGAAGGAGGACATTCGGACCGAGAACTTCCAGGTGTTCCAGACGCCGCAGCGCACCGACAGCGCGGGCCGCGACGTCAAGGCGCCGAAATTCACCGCGAATCACCGCCTTCGGATCACCACGCGCGACCTCGAGGGCGTCGGGCGCCTGGCGGGCGAGATCCTCGCCAGTTCCAACATGCTGTTCCAGTCGGTCTCGTTCGGTCTCGACAAGCAGGAGGAAGGCGGCGACGAGGCGCGCCGCGCCGCCGTTCGCGACGCCAGGCGCCAGGCCGAGCTTTATGCCCAGGCCGCCGGCGTGGGTCTCGGCCGCGTGCTCGAAATCCGCGACGGCTCGGTGCAGCCCTACGAGGCGCCGCAGGGCGGGATGCGCATCCAGACGATGAAGGCCGCGGCCCCGGCGGAGGAGATCCCGATCGTGCCTCCGGCGACCCTGCGCTACACCTCGCACATTCAGATGGTGTGGGAGATCGCGGCAAAGCCGTGAGGAAGAATCACCTGCCCTCCCGGGCCTCACCTTTCCGGGCTGTGCGCCGCCGCCCCGGGATGGCAGGGCAGGACGGCCACGGTCTTGCCCGGGGTTCTTGCCTCAGGCCGCCTGGGGCAGCTCGGTCATGATGGCGTAGAGGGCATTGGCGTCGCGCGTCGCCCGGACACGCTCGACGAGGCCGGGCTCGCGCAGGACCCGGGCGACCCGGGCCAGGGCTTTCAGGTGATCGGCGCCGGCGCCTTCCGGAGCCAGGAGCAGGAACAGCACATCCACCTGCTGGCCGTCGAGGGCCTCGAAATCGATCGGCTTCTCGAGCCTCGCCACCAGGCCGAAGATCCGGCCGAGGCCGGGCAGCTTGCCATGGGGGATGGCGATCCCTTCGCCGATTCCTGTGGAGCCGAGGCGTTCGCGCTGCAGCAGCGCTTCGTAAATGGTGTTCTCGCTCAGGCCGACCAGCTTGGCCGCATGAGCGGAGATTTCCTGCAGGGCCTGCTTCTTGCCGCTGACGCGCAGCGCGGGCAGGACGGCCTGGGGATCAAGAAAGTCCAGCAAAGGCATCGATCAAGCTACATCCGTTGTGAAGCCGGCACGGCCGCGCGCCCTTCTAAGCAAATTCCGGGCCAAGAGAGAGAACTCAAGACTGGCCGAGCGGCGGGTCGATCCAGCCGATCGCCCCGTCGCTGCGGCGGTATACGACGTTCACGCGGCCGGTGCTAGCGTGGATGAAGACAAGTGCCGGAACTCCGGTCAGGTCGAGCTGCATGACGGCATCGCTGACCGAGAAACGATGCAGCGGCTTCGTGGTCTCGGCAATGACCACGGGGTGGTATCCCTCTTCCTGGACGGCTTCGTCTGTGGGCGTCTCAAAGACGGCATAGGGCGCCTGCAGGGCTGTCTCCCGCCCGTTGCGGCCCGGCGCATGCTCCCTCAGCCGCTTCTTGTAGCGGCGC
Organism: Microvirga sp. BF8; assembly: GCF_059888585.1. Taxonomy (NCBI): domain Bacteria; kingdom Pseudomonadati; phylum Pseudomonadota; class Alphaproteobacteria; order Hyphomicrobiales; family Methylobacteriaceae; genus Microvirga; species Microvirga sp. BF8. The sequence continues at coordinate 4,220,615 of NZ_CM187619.1, forward strand.
AGGCGCTTTTCGATCCGCTCGGCGGTCTGGTCGAAGCTGGCATAGGCATCGCCGGCGGCGCCGGAGGCTTCCAGGGTCATGCCGGTCGGAAGGTGAACGACGCAATCCGTCCTGAATCCGCCGCCGTCACGGGTCACCGTCACGTGGCCCTTGTAGCCTCCCTCGAAATATTTGGTCATCGCCGTCGCCATCCGCGCCTCGACCTGGGTGCGCAGGGCTTCCCCGATATCGAGATTCTTGCCGGATACCCTCAAAGCCATGTGTTCCATCCCTCTTTCGTTGTTGACGGAAAGCCGCTTCCGATGGGCGACACGAGTGTGATGATGACGCTTCCTGCGGCCAATACAAGACTTGACCGCCCATCAGGACGCGCGCCGGTGCTTCGCCATGGTCCGGCGCTGCGCGGACGAGGGAATACGCATCGCCTCGCGGTACTTGGCCACCGTGCGCCGAGCAATATGGATGCCGTCGGCCTTCAATTTTTGGGCAATTGCATCGTCCGACAGCACCCGGCCGGGCTCCTCGGCCGCGACGATCTGACGGATGCGGTGCTGCACGGATCGGGCGGAATGCTCCGTCCCCGTGTCGCCGGAGAGGGTGCTGCCGAAGAGGAACCGCATCGGGAAGGTTCCGCGGGCCGTTCCGAAGGCCTTGTTGGCGGTGACGCGGGAAATGGTCGATTCGTGCAGGCCGATCTCCTCGGCGATCTCGCGCAGGGTCAGGGGCCTCAGGTGGGATACCCCATGCCGGAAAAAGGCCTCCTGATGCCGTACGATGGCGGTAGCGACCTTGAGGATCGTATGGGCGCGCTGATCGAGGCTGCGGGTCAGCCAGTGGGCGCTCTGCAGGCAATCGGAGAGAAATGCCCGGTCCTCCTCGCTGCGGGCCGCGGGCAGGACCCGGGCGTGATAGGACTTGTCGAGGAGGAGACGGGGCAGGGTCTCGGGGTTGAGCTCGACCATGAACCCGCCAGCGGGATCCTGGCGGACCAGCACGTCGGGAAGGAGAAGATCGACGGTGGCGGAGGAGAAGGCCAGGCCAGGCTTGGGATCGAGGCGGCGGATCTCCGCCAGCCGCTCCGCGAGCTCGTCCGTTCCAAGGCTGCACAGGCGCTGCAGTGCGGGGAAATCGCGCTTCGCCAGCAGATCCAGGCGTGAGAGCAGGATCTCCATGGGCCTGTCGAGCCGGCCCCGCTCGCGCAGCTGCAGCGCAAGGCATTCCGACAGGCTGCGGGCGCCGATGCCGGCCGGGTCGAGATCCTGGACCACGGCAAGTGCGGCCTCCACCTCCGCCTCGGTCCGGCCGAGGCGCACGGCGACGTCGCTCACGGCTTCCCTGAGATAGCCGGCCTCGTCGAGGCTGTGGACGAGATCGTGCCCGATGGCGCGCAGGACCGGGTCCGCAGTGGCGAGGTCGAGCTGGGATTCGAGATGCCCGGCAAGGCTCACCGACTGCGCCAGGCCCGAGTCGAGGTCCGGGGCCGCTTCGCTGGAGACCGAGCCGCCGGAGAGGCTGGCGCCCCTGGCCATCGCCGCCTCGCGGCGGCGGGGGGGAAGGCGGGGAAAAAGACGACCGATGGCCGCGTCGGCTGCGGGTCCGTCCCGTCCGGCGGACATCTGGGGAAGCCCGGAGACCTCGGAACCGGCCTCGGCCTGCTGGAGCAGCGGGTTGCGCTCGAGCTCCGCCTCCACGAAGGCACAGAGCTCGAGATGGGAGAGTTGCAGGAGTTTGATCGATTGCAGCAGCTGCGGGGTCAGGGTCAGGGATTGACCCTGACGCAGTTCCAGCCGTTGCGACGAGGTCATGACGCCATTCCGGAAACCCTCGCCATGTTCTCCATGGCTGCACAAGGTTTACCGCGCGGCCCCGGCATCGTCAAAGCCGGGACGGTCCGGATCAGAGGCGGAAATCCTCGCCGAGATAGAGGCGCCGGACATCCTCGTTGGCGACGATGGCGTCGGGATGGCCCTCCGTCAGCACGCGCCCCGAGTGAATGATGTAGGCCCGGTCGATCAGCCCGAGCGTCTCGCGGACATTGTGGTCCGTGATCAGCACGCCGATGCCGCGGCGGGTCAGGTGGCGCACGAGATTCTGGATGTCGCCCACCGCGATCGGGTCGATGCCTGCGAAAGGCTCGTCGAGGAGCATGAAGGTCGGCTCTCCGGCCAGCGCCCGGGCAATCTCGCAGCGCCGCCGCTCGCCGCCCGACAGGGCGATGGAAGGGGCCTTGCGCAGCCGCGTGATGTTGAACTCGTCCAGGAGGGCGTCGAGCTTGCGCTCGCGCTCCTTGCGGCTCGGCTCGACGATCTCGAGCACGGCGCGGATGTTGTCCTCCACGTTGAGGCCCCGGAAGATCGACGCCTCCTGCGGAAGATAGCCGATGCCCAGCCGGGCGCGACGATACATGGGCAGGTTGGTCACATCGTGCCCGTCGAGGCTGATGAGGCCGCGATCCGCAGAGACGAGGCCGGTGATCATGTAGAAGATCGTGGTCTTGCCGGCACCGTTGGGGCCGAGAAGGCCGACAGCCTCGCCGGCGCGCACGTTGAGGGCGGCATCGTGCACCACGGTGCGGCCGCGATAGCTCTTCTGCAGGCCCTTGACGGCAAGCGTGCCGGGCCCGCCGAAGCTGGCGACCCCTTCGCGCGGATCGAAGCTGGGAACATCCCGGTCGGATGGCGCAGCCGGGAACGGCATCTTGCCGGAGGCGGCGGGAGGGCGGTTGAAAAGCGATTTCAAGGGAACGGACCGACTACCAGGGAACAGGAATGACGCGAGGCACGACGTCAGTTCGCCGCCGGCTTCTGCGGCTTGGGCTTGGCGGGAGCGGGAGCCGCGCCCGGCTTCGCTTCGCTGCTGCCACTGCCCGGAACGAAGAGGGCCCTCACGCGTCCGCCCGGCTTCGTCTCCACATTGGCGATGCCGGTGTTGAGGTCATAGACCACCCGCTCGCCGCGGGTCACGTTCGGCCCGTCGCTCAGGGCGGCATTGCCGATCAGGTAGATCTTGTTCGCCACCCGGTCGAAGGAAGCGTTGTCGCCCGTCGCCACCTGCGTCTTGGACACGATGGTGACGGGACCCTTGCAGTCGATCTTCTTGATGGCGCTGTCGTCGGCGCCGGGGGCGCTCGGCCCGCTGTTCTGGCCGTCCCGCTTCTGCTCGTACAGAACGGTCATCAGAGTGCAGTTCATGGTGCTGTCACCCTGGACGGCGACCACGTTGCCGGTGAAGACCGCCCGGCCTTCCTTGTCGTAGACGTCGAGCTGGTCGGCATCGATCTTGATCGGCTCCTTGCTGGCGCCGAAATTGCCGAAGCCGGCCGCGCGCTCCTTGCCCGCCGGCGCGGGGGTCTGCGCGGAGGCAGCCTGGATTCCTGCGGGGACCGCGAAGACGAGCGCGCTCAGGAGCGCCGCGTGCTGGATCATCATCATGGACGGAGACTTGTCGGTTGCGCCGGCGGCGCGGGCTCGCCTGCGGCAGGAGGAGAGGAGGAATCGGACTCGGCGTTGGCAAACGTGGTGCGCACGCGGCCCTTGAAATGCATCACCTTGCCGTTCTCCGTGACCTCGAGGCCCGTCGCCTCGATCAGCCCGTTGCTGAGGGTCACGGTGACGGGCTCCTCGGAGAGCACCCGCCCGGCCTTGAAATCCACGAAAGCGGAGCGGAGATTGACCTGCTGGCCCGCGTCGGTGTGGACCTGGACGTCATCGCGCAGGTTCATCTGCTCCTTCTGGGTATCGAGAACGCCGGAGGAGGCCCGGAGCCGGGCGGCGCTGCCCTTGTCGTCGGTGACGACGCGGGCGCGCAGATCCTTGAGCTCGACGAAATTGGGCTTGCGGACGTCCTGGGTCGCCTGGCTCGCGGTCACCTCGTAGGGCTGGGACCCGTTGCGGAACCCGGTCAGCTTCGGACTTTCCATGGTCACCTGGGTCCCGCTGACGCCGATCGCCCCCACGGACAGGCCCTCGATGTTCCGGAACGGGTTGAAGTAGGCGAGGAGGATGACGACGCCCAGGGCGATCACCGAACCGAGAGGGATCGCGATCTTGGCGAACCGGACCCACCGGGAATGGCGTCGGGCGCGGGAAAAGTCGCGCAGGCGCGAGCCCGACCGCGCGGCCGAACCGGTTCCCATCGTGATTCCCTTCGATCCCGCCACGCTTGAACGCCCCTTCCCGTCAGAAACCGTGATGGCGCGCCTTGGCCGAGCGCCGTGGCGAAGTTATGACGGACATCAGGTTATATCCTCAGAAAAGTTTAAGGGCCCGTCAACTATGGGCAAAAATGTCCGTCTCCTGCCAGCCGAGCAGATCGAGCTGGGCCCGGGTCGGCAGGAACGAGAAGCATTGATGGGCGATGCCGAGGCGGTTCTCGCGCTCCAGCATGCCGTCGAGCTTCGCCTTCAAGGCGTGAAGGTATAGCACATCCGAGGCGGCGTAATCGAGCTGGGCCGGGGTCAGCGTCTCGGCGCCCCAGTCCGAGGATTGCTGCTGTTTGGACAGCTCGACCCCGATCAGTTCGCGCGCGAGATCCTTGAGGCCATGGCGGTCCGTATAGGTGCGCACGAGCCGGGACGCGATCTTGGTACAATAGACCGGGCGCGGCATGACCCCGAAGGTGTGGAACAGAACCGCGAGGTCGAAGCGGCCGTAATGGAAGATCTTGAGGACGCTCTCGTCGCCGAGGACGCGGATCAGGTTCTCCGGGACCGGACCGTCCTTCAGGATCTGCACCACGTCCGCGGTGCCGTCTCCGGTCGAGATCTGCACGACGCAGAGCCGGTCCCGGTGGGGGTTGAGGCCGAGCGTCTCGGTATCGATCGCGATCGCCGGGCCGGGCCGGTAGTCGGCGGGCAGATCGCCACGGTGGAAGCGCGTTGTCATGGGGTATCCAAAATCAGCAATGCCAGACCGGACGCTCTAACCTTTTCCCGTCGCCTCAGCAACGCGCAACAGCCGAGGCGCTCCGGTCATCTGTGCGCGCGCCGTTAGGAAAGAACGTGCGCATGGGCCGCACCGGGATTGGGAACGGCCTGTCCGGGACCACGTTGACCGCCCTGACATTCCGTTCTCGATCTCATCAGGGAGAATTGTCATGCGTGTCACATTCCTGTCCACAGTCGCCGCGGCAGTGCTGGCCTTGAGCGTCCCGGCCTTCGCCCAGACCGGGGGAACCTCGGGCACGACGTCGGGCGGCGTTTCGGGCTCGACCTCCGGCTCGACTTCCGGCGGCGTTTCCGGCAGCGCCACAGGCGGCACCTCCGCCCCGGCCATGAAGCCCTCGAGCGGCTCGGGCGGCGCAGCCGTCGCTCCGGAGGCCGGGGCGACCACCGGCACCACGGGAACTTCCGGCAAGGCCTCGTCCGGCGCGGCGAGCGGCACCATGGGGACCTCGGGCTCCACAACCTCGACGCAGATGAAAAGCGCGCCGAACACCACCGGCAGCACCACGGGCAGCGTCTCCGTCTCCACGCAGCAGCGGACCGAAATCGGTCATGCGTTCCGCTCGGTGCACGTGGAACCTCTCAACAATGTGAACTTCAGCATCAGCGTCGGCTCGGTGATTCCGACAACGGTAACGACCCTGCACACCTGTCCGAGCGACGTGGTGCGCATTCTCAACGGCCTTCCCGAATGCCGCTACGTGGTCGTGCGCGACAAGATCGTCATCGTCGAGCCGAGCACCCGCAAGATCGTCACCGTGATCGAGCGGGAAGGCTGAGTTTGGCCGCTTTCGCGTGAAGCGTCATCAGCGCGATGAGGCGGCTGCGGACATGCCCTGCCCGCAGCCGTCATGTCCGAAAAATGGGAACAGTTTCGCGCCCCGGCCTTTAACCTAACGAGAGATCTTCGGGAGCAAAAGCATGAAGAAGCTTATTGTCGCCGTGAGTACCGTGGTTCTTGCCGCGTCGGCATGGGCCGGTTCCGCCGATGCCCGTCCGGGCCGCGGCCACGCCTATGGTCACTACAAGCATCACAAGGCTTATCGCGGATACTACGCCGCCCCACGCCATTATCGCAGCTCCAACGGCGCGGCCATCGCCGCGGGCGTGACGGGCGCGATCATCGGTGGCGCGCTGAGCGCGGCCACGCAGCCGTCATACCGCTATCGCGCACCCGTCTATGAGGCGCCGCCACGGCGCTACTATCGGGAAGATTACTATTACGACCCCTATTGATGGCGGCGTGAACGTTCATCAATTGAAGACCCTTCATGCCTGGCGCGCCTTCTGCGCCAGGCTCATCAGCATCGGGCGCAGGTCCTCGGGACCCGTCAGGACAGTCGGGAAGGGCAACCGCAGAATCTCGTCGCCGAGAGCGAGTTGAAGGCCTTCCGGATCGATGCCGATCAGGCGCCAGGCGCCGTCCTGCGCACCGCAGAGCCGTGTCGCATAGAGGGCGACCGCATCGCGGTGATCCCCGTTCATATGAGCAATCGCATCGGCCTCGCGGTCGTAAAAATCCGCAAAGGCCGAGAGGTCGGCGAGAAGATCCGTTCGCGTCAAACGATAGGCCCGGCCGAAGCCGCCGTTCAGGCTGGCTGACATCACGTTCAGGCGCCAGAACGAGAAATCGGGAAAATCCACATAGAGCGCAGCCTTCGGATGCTGCAGCAGGTAGCGGCGGCGGATCTGTTGCGTCAGGGCGGCGTCACGCTCCAGCCGCTCGCCCTCCGCCAGCAGCGTCAGGCGCGGATGGGCCAGCGGGTCGCCCTTGCCACTCGCGGACAGGAGAAGGGAACAGCGTGGGTCGGCGGCGAGCAGCTTCGTATGGGCGGAGAGTTCCGATGTCAGGATCAGGGGCGAGCCATCGAGATCCGTCCCGACCTGCACGAGGCTCGCGAAGGGCAGGCCGGCTTCATGGTCGTGAGTGGCGAGGGCACCGGAACGGGCCGTACGCATCAACTTTTTCGCCAGAAGCCGGGCCTCGTCGTCGACGGGCAGGATCGGATCTTTCGCCATTGTCCTCTCGTCCCTTCTATGGGAATCGTCCTCAGGCCGCTCCACCATGCTTGTGGCGGAGCGCCTCGAATTTCACAAGCTGGTCCGCTCTCAAGCTGCGGTCCTCGTTGCGGCCGACGAAAATCTTGAACATGGCTCCTCCGTCCTCGTTGATGAACTGCACCGAGCAGGAGCGTTTGCCGAAGAACGGCCGGTCCACGAAATAGATGAACCGGCAGCGCTCCGCACGCAAATGTCCGCCGATCGGAGTGTCGCCGTGGATGTTGAAATATCCGCGCCCGGGCGTCCCCGGCGGCACGCGACCCTTGCATTCGAAGACGCCGTCGCTCGTATGCACGACGAAGGTGATCTCGCCCCAGCCCGTGAGGTCGCTCCAGATCTCTTCGAACAGGGTGCCTGCGACCCGGCTCGCCGCCCCGGGTGGAAGACAGTCCAGCACGGCCTGGAGGGACACGCCGCGTGTCTCCGCGACCGCTTCAAGGACGCCGTCCGGCTTCGCGGCAAGATCCTTCTGGATGAGGTTCTCCAAGGGATCCGACATGGATCTCACTCCGCCGCCTTGAGGGCGGGAGCGATGGTCTGGATGACCTCGAAGCCCTCGAATTCCGGATGCCCGAGCGTCAGGGGCTTGTTGGTGCCCGTGGCGGCGCGGGTATGCGACGCGCGGAACTGGTCCGAGCGTGTCCAGGCCTCGAAATGCGCTTTCGACGCCCAGAGCGTGTGCGACGAATAGAGCACGTGATCGTCCCGCTCAGGCCCGCGCAGCATGTGAAATTCCACGAAACCTTCGAGTTCATGGAGATGACTCTCGCGGGAGAGCCAGAGTTGCTCGAAATCCTGGGCGGATTCCTTGATGACCTTGAAGCGGTTCATGGCGATGAACATGATGATCTCCGTTGCTGGTTCGTGTCGTAGGCGATGGGCGGAAACGGCGATGCGCGCCGCACCGTGGCGGCGGGCATCCGTCCGGCGGCATCGAGAGAAGAGGTCACCAAGACCCGCCCGCGCACGTGCCTGATGCGGGCGACCCCGGGGATAACGCCTGAAGCGGAGGAGATGTGCCACCGCGCGGGCGCGGCGGCTGGCGGCGTGGCCGCTTCCCGCCGTGCCGGTCCGGTCCTTGGACCCGTGCGCCTTGATGGACATGGTAAGCCCTCGTTGCTGCCGTTGCGGATGCGGCCTACCGGCTGGCGAATTTGACCGTGAGGCCGAACTTCGCCGTGAGGCCGGGGCTCGCATTGCTGTTCTGGTACTGGGTGTATTGCCGGTCGAAGACGTTCTGGATGCTTAGATCGCCGCTGACGTTCTCGCTGTAGCGGTAGGAGGCGAACAGATCGACGAGACCGTAGCCCTTCTCCGGATTCGCCACGTTCCATTTGGTGTCGTCGACGAAGGTCAGGCGCGTTCCGACCGTAAGCTTCTCGTCGAAGAAACGGAGGCCGATCGTGGTGCTGATCCGGTTCGGCGCGACCGAGTTGAGAGGGTCGTCGCTCGCCTTGTTCCTGCCGTCGACGATGGTGCCGGCAATAGTGACGAATCCTCCGCCCCAATCGTAGGCGGCTTCGAGTTCCGCTCCCTGCAGGCGCGCCTTGGCGATGTTCTGGTACTGCTGGTCCTGGATTCCGATCTGGCACAGTCTCGGCACGAAGGCGCAGACGCGAAACGGCATGCCCGGGACCACGGGCACGTTGTAGACGGGCCCGACCGCAACGCTGTCGATGTAGTCGTCGATCTCGTTGTGGAAGGCCGAGACCTTGGCGCGAAACCTGTCGCCGTCCCTGAAGATGTTGTCGTATTGGACGTTGACGCCGCCCTCGATGTTATGCGCCACTTCCGGCCGCAGGGACGGGTTCGGCAGGATATTGAAGATCGGGAACGGGTGCGAACCCTGGATCAGCGTTTCCGTGATCGACGGAGCACGATAGCCTTCCGCATAGGTGCCGTAGAACTCGATCCCCTTGAGCGGTTCGATGCCCATGGTGAACTTCGGCGAGATGCGCGATCCATCCGTCCCGACGCCGCCGCCATCCAGTTCATAGCTGTCGAAGCGAAGGGCTCCGATGGTGCGCAGCCAGGGCGTGAACCGCACTTCGTCCTGAACGAAACCGCCGAACAGCGTGCGCGTGCCGGACGGGGTGAAGGCCGACCCGTAGCCGCCGGCGTTGTCGTTGGTGCGGCCCTCGTCCTGCGCACCGTCGATGCCGACGGTCAGGGTGTGGTTGAATCCGAAGGTTTCGAACCGGGAGGTGTTGTTGATGTCGAACCCGGCCGTCTCCATGCTGTAGTTCAGGCGTGCGCCCGGCGTCACCCCGAGCGCGTCATAGGTCGTGGTCGGCGTGATGACCCGCTTCCTGTCCTCCGTCGTGGTGTAATATCCCTTGACGCTCAGATCGAACCACTGGATGTCGGGCCGGCTGAAGCGGTAACCGAGCGTATAGGTATTGGAGGTGACGTCGTTCTTGAACCGCGTGCCGGACCCGGTGTCGCCGTTGTTCCTGAAATCGTAGTTCTGCAGCAGCGCGGAACCGCTCACCGTGTGGCCATCCGCCGGATAGAGATTGAATTTGAACAGGCCGGACGTCAGCTCCGAGTCGGAATCCCGGACCTTGTCGCCGTTGCCGTCGCGATAATTGCCGGTGTCACGATAGAGGAACTGCCCGAAGACATCCGCCGCCGTGCCGATGCGGGCACCGACCATGCTGTTCGTCAGGAAACCGGCCCCGTTCGTGCCGAAGCCGACCTTCTGCGTGACGCCGTATTTCTCGTCCGGGTTGAGGATGTCGTCGATGGTCCGGGTGCGGAAGGAGACGACGCCGCCGATGGCGCCCGAGCCATAGACCGTAGAGACCGGCCCGCGCGTCACGTCTACCTGCCCAATGAGTTCGGGGTCGATGTAGAAGGTGCCGTTCGCGCCGTGACCGCTCACCTGATAATCCTGCCGCGCACCGTCCACCAGCACGTTCACGCGCCCGAAATCCTGAAGGCCGCGGATATTGATGGCCTGCCCGGGGTCCGTTCCCGTTTCCTGAACCGTCACCCCCGGCACACCCTGAAGGGCGTCGGAAATGCGCGAGGACTGGAAAAGGTCGATCTGCCCCCGCGTGACGACGCTCGATCCGGCGAGGTCGTTGATCACCCTGTCCTCGGTCTTGCCGGAGGTCACGGTGATGGTGTCGAGCACAAGGGCATTGCCATCCGCCGCGGGGGCGCTCTGTGCCCGGGCCGCCGAGGCCGGAGCCATCCCGGCCAGCGGTGCCAGAACAAGGAGGGCGAATCGTGAAGTGGACGCGCGAAGGCCTTCGCGCAGGAACGTAATCATCCTGACGATTTCCAGTCTTTAGCGATGTTTTCTTGATGACTGGCTGGCTCGCGGAAAAAGAAATTCACGCTGGCTGGCTATCTCAGGCCGGCTCGGCCGAAGAGGGTTTGCATTCGTTATCCAAATCAAGTAACGCCGTCAATAGCGACTTGCCTGACCGTAGTTTTACATAGTTCTAAACTGCGAATACATGCATCGACTGAAGGTTACTTAACTTAGAACCCATCAAAACTGGAGAGAACCGTGTCAAACCCGCCTCCGCCGAATCCGAAAGGCGACAGGACGATTGCAGCGAGGGAAATCGACGTGGCGAGCCTGATCGAGAAGGGCCGCGAAGTCGTCCTGCTTCATCGCGGCGAGCGCTACCGCCTGCGGGTCACGGCGAGCGGCAAGCTGATCCTCACCAAATGAAGGCTTTTCCCATGACCATGCTCTGCCGCCGGACCCTGCTTCTCGCGCCGATGCTTCTGCTCGCCTCGCGCAGCCGGGCCGCTCCTTCGCGCCGCATCGTCAGCATCGGCGGCGCCGTGACCGAGATCCTGTACCGCCTCGGCCACGAGGCCGACATCGTCGGGGTCGATTCGACCAGCCAGTACCCGGCCGAGGCTCTCGGGACGAAAGCGAATGTCGGCTACGTCCGGGCGCTTGGCGCCGAGGGCGTCCTGTCCCTGGGCCCCAGCCTCGTCCTCGCCTCGGAGGGAGCGGGGCCGCCGGATGCCCTGCGTCTCATCGAGCAGGCGGGAGTTCCCATCGTTCGCGTGCCGGACGAGCCCAGCCCCGCGGGAATCGTGAAGCGGGTCGAGGTGGTGGCGCAGGCCGTGGGAGCTCTCGACCGCGGCGCTGCTCTCGCCCGCGAGATCGAGCGCGGCTTCGCCGAGCTTGCCGAGGCGAGAGAGAAGGTGGCGCGTCCGGCGCGGGCGCTCTTCGTCCTGTCGCTTCAGAACGGAAGGCCGCTCGTCGGCGGCAGGGGCACGACCGCCGATGCCATGCTGGCGCTCGCCGGCGCCACGAATGTCGCCGCCTCGCTGACCGGTTGGAAGCCTCTCTCGGACGAAGGTCTGATCGCCGCGGCTCCGGACGCCATCGTGATGATGGACCGCGGCCCGGATGGCGGCGCGCCGGATCCCTTCGCCCTCCCGGCCTTCGCGGCGACGCCCGCAGCCGCTCAGCGGCGTCTCGTCGTCATGGACGGTGTCTATCTCCTCGGATTCGGCCCTCGTGCGCCGCAGGCGGCGCGCGATCTCATGGCGGCGCTTCATCCGGACCCGACCGGAACCGCAAAGCCATGACCTCCGCCGTGGCACGATCCCCGGCCCCGCGCCATCGCGGGCCAGTGCTGATGTTCGCCCTGGCGGCGCTGCTCGCCCTCGTCAGCATTGTGGCCCTCGGTCTCGGCGCGACGGGTGTCTCGGCCGCGCGGGTCTTCGCGATTCTTGTCGATGCACTCTCCGGACGGCAGGCGCCAGCCGGAGGCGATGCGCTCATCATCCTGCAGGTGCGCCTGCCGCGCCTGCTGCTCGGCCTTCTCATCGGTTCGGCGCTCGCATCCTCGGGGGCGCTGATGCAGGGGCTGTTCCGCAATCCGCTCGCCGATCCCGGCCTCGTCGGCGTCTCCGCCGGGGCGGCGCTCGCGGCGGCGGCGACCATCACCCTCGGCGATGCGCTGCTCGCGCCACTCGTCGGACCGCTGCCCTTCGGGGCCCTGCCGGTGGGCGCCTTCGCCGGGGGATTGCTCACAACGCTGGCGCTCTATCTCGTCGCCACCCGCGGCGGGCGCACATCGATTGCGACCATGCTGCTCGCCGGTGTCGCCTTCGGCGCGCTCTCGGGCGCCGGGATGGGGCTTTTCTCGTATCTGAGCGACGACCGGCAATTGCGCGACCTGTCGTTCTGGTCCCTCGGCTCGCTCGGCGGCGCCACCTGGACGAAGGTCGTCACCGTGCTGCCGCTGATCCTGCCCGGCCTTCTGGCGATGCCTTTCCTGGCGCGCGGACTGAACGCGCTTTCCCTCGGCGAGGCGGAGGCCTTCCATCTCGGCGTGCCCGTGCAGCGGGTGAAGGCCGTCGCGATCCTCATCGTGGCGGTGGCCGTCGGCGCGTCGGTCGCCTGCGCCGGCATGATCGGCTTCGTCGGAATCGTCGTGCCGCATGTGCTCCGCCTCGTCGCCGGCCCCGATCACCGGATGCTGCTGCCGGCTTCCGCGCTGCTGGGAGCGGTGCTTCTCGTGGCGGCCGACACGGTGGCGCGGACCATCGCGGCGCCGGCCGAGCTTCCGATCGGCATCCTCACCGCGGCCATCGGCGCGCCGTTCTTCCTCTGGCTCCTGCTGCGCCGCCCGGGAGGTATCGCCCTGTGAGTGCGATCCTGGAAGCCAAGAACCTCTCCTACCGCAGCGGCGGGCACGTCTTGCTCGACGGGATCGACCTGTCGGTCGCGGAGAGTTCCTTTACCATCGTCCTCGGGCCCAACGGCGCCGGCAAGTCGACGCTGCTGCGGCTGCTGTGCGGCGAGCTCGTCCCGACACGGGGCGAAATCGTCCTCAAGGGACGGCCGCTCCGCTTCCTCCCGCCATGGCTGCTCGCCCATCACCGGGCGGTCATGCCGCAGGCCTCCGACCTCGCCTTTCCATTCACCGCTTTCGAGGTCGCCCGTCTCGGAGTCGAGGGTCTCGGGCGCGGATTGTCACACCGCGACCGCCAACGGGTCGCGCTCGATGCCCTGGACAAGGCGGATGTCGCGCATCTGGCCTCCCGCACCTACCAGACCCTCTCGGGCGGCGAGCGGCAGCGGGTCCAGTTCGCCCGCGTGCTGGCTCAGCTGGAGGCCGGACGGACCATCGAGACCCGGCAGGTCCTGTTCCTGGACGAGCCGATCGCGAGTCTCGACCTGAAGCATCAGCTCGCGCTGCTCCATGCGACGCGCGATCTCGCCCGGAACGGCCTCACGGTGGTGGCGGTGCTCCACGATCTCCAGCTCGCGGCGGGCTTCGCGGATGAAGTTCTCCTGCTCGAAGAGGGACGCCTCGTCGCGCACGGGCAGCCCGACGCGGTTCTGACTCCCACGCGCCTCGCCGACGTTTTCGGGGTCACCCTGGCGACGCCCGGTCTCCCGCCCCACCCCTGGAGCGTGGCGACGGGCGAGGCGGCAGCGGACCTCGATCAGAACCCCTGACCTTGCAAAGCCCTTGACCTTGCCATCCTGGAAGGCCTCACCTTTCCGTTCCGATGATGCCGGAGCGAGGTCTCGCCATGAACGAAGGTCCAACGTCCAACGGCCCCCCGGGCGGGCACGGCCATGGGAGCCATGGCGACCATACCGAACACCATCATCACCATGAACCCGCGGCGGATGCCGGAATGGTGAAGGATCCGGTCTGCGGGATGATGGTCGATCCGCACGCGACACCGCATCGTGCCCAGCACGAGGGCAAGCCGTATTACTTCTGCTCCGCGGGCTGCCGGGCTCAATTCCTGGACGCACCGTCCAACTTCATCGAGCCGGCAGCGACCCGAGAGGCCGAGCCCCTTCCCGAGGGCACGATCTATACCTGCCCGATGCATCCGCAGATCCGGCAGGTCGGCCCCGGCTCGTGCCCGATCTGCGGCATGGCCCTCGAACCGGTTCTTGCAACCGCGGAGACGGGGCCGAGCCATGAACTGGCCGACATGACGCGCCGCTTCTGGATCGGCTTGGTCCTGTCCGTGCCGGTGGTGGCGCTGGAGATGGGCGGTCACCTGACGGGCCTCAGCCACTACATCAGCCAGCAGACCTCCAACTGGATCCAGTTCGCCCTTGCCACGCCGGTGGTGCTCTGGGCCGGCTGGCCGTTCTTCGAGCGCGGCTGGCTGTCGCTCAAGAACCGCAGTCTCAACATGTTCACCCTGATCGCCATGGGCACCGGCGTCGCCTGGCTCTACAGCGTCGTCGCGATCTTCACCCCCGGCATCTTCCCGGCCGCCTTCCGCGGCCATGATGGCGCGGTCGCGGTGTATTTCGAGGCCGCGGCCGTGATCACCGTCCTCGTCCTGCTCGGACAGGTGCTGGAACTCCGGGCCCGGGAGAGCACCAGCGGCGCCATCCGCGCCCTCCTCGACCTTGCGCCCAAGACGGCCCGGCTGATCGCATCCGACGGCGCCGAGCAAGAGATTTCCTTGGATACCGTGCAGGTCGGCGACCGCCTGCGGGTGCGCCCCGGTGAGAAGGTGCCCGTGGACGGCACGGTGGTGGAGGGGCGCAGCGCCGTCGACGAGTCCATGGTCACTGGCGAGTCGATGCCCGTCACCAAGGAAACCGGCGCCAAGGTCATCGGCGGCACCATGAACCAATCCGGCGGCCTGGTGATCGAGGCCGAGAAAGTCGGGCGCGATACCATGCTGTCGCAGATCGTCCAGCTCGTGGCTGAAGCCCAGCGCAGCCGCGCGCCGATCCAGCGCCTCGCCGACCAGGTCTCGGGCTTCTTCGTGCCGGCGGTGATCGGCGTCGCCCTGCTCGCCTTCGCCGCCTGGGCGATCTGGGGGCCGGAGCCGCGCCTGGCCTTCGGCCTCGTCGCGGCGGTCTCCGTGCTCATCATCGCCTGTCCCTGTGCTCTCGGTCTCGCGACACCGATGTCGATCATGGTCGGCGTCGGGCGCGGGGCGCAGGCGGGCGTGCTGATCAAGAACGCCGAGGCGCTGGAACGCATGGAGAAGGTCGACACCCTCGTCATCGACAAGACCGGCACGCTCACCGAGGGCAGGCCGGCCGTGACGGCGATCGTGCCGGCGCAAGGCTTCACGGAAGAGGAGGTGCTGCGCCTCTCCGCCAGTGCGGAGCGGCCCAGCGAACATCCGCTGGCCGTCGCCATCGTCGCCGCGGCGGAGCAACGGGGCGTCGCAACCGCACCGGTCACGGATTTCGACTCGCCCACGGGCAAGGGCGCGCTCGGCACCGTCGAGGGCCGACGCGTGGTGCTCGGGAACGCCGCCTTCCTGGCGGAGCATAACATCGACGTTGGTCCTGTGGCGGAACAGGCCGACCAGCTCCGCGAGAACGGCGCCACGGCGATCTTCGCCGGAGTCGATGGGCGCGTGGCGGGCGCCCTCGCCATCGCCGATCCGGTGAAGGCCACGACGCCCGAGGCGCTCGCGGGCCTGAAGGCGGAAGGCCTCCGTGTGGTGATGCTCACCGGCGACAACTGGACCACCGCCAAGGCCGTCGCCCGCCGGCTTGGCATCGATGACGTCGAGGCGGAGGTCCTGCCGGACCAGAAGAGCGCCGTGGTGCAGCGCTACAGGGCCGCCGGGCGCGTGGTCGCCATGGCCGGCGACGGCGTCAACGATGCGCCGGCGCTGGCCGCCGCCGATGTCGGCATCGCCATGGGCACCGGCACCGATGTCGCGATGGAGAGCGCGGGCGTGACGCTGCTGAAAGGCGATCTCACGGGCATCGTGCGGGCGCGGCGGCTCTCCGAGGCGACCATGCGCAACATCCGCCAGAACCTGTTCTTCGCCTTCATCTACAACGCGCTCGGCGTGCCGGTGGCAGCGGGTGTGCTCTACCCGTTCTTCGGCATCCTGCTGTCGCCGATCATTGCCGCCGCCGCCATGGCCCTGTCGTCGGTCAGCGTGATCGGCAACGCCATCCGCCTGCGCACGGTGAAGCTGTGACGGCGAGCCGGGACCGTCGGAGCCGGGAGCGGATTCCGCTGTCGGATCCGATGCGGCAAGAAGGGTCCCGGGCGCCTGCACTCCGCCGAGACGAAGTGAGAGACTCAGTCCGGTTGCCTGGTGATCTCGACGGCTTCCAGGAACGGGAATTCCAGGATGATCTGTCCCGCGTCGTCCCTGACTGCGATATGACTGGACGCCCAGTTGACCGGCTGGGAGAATTCGGTGGCCATGAGGTTCCGGGCCATCGCCCTGGTGGCGTCCCACGCCGCATCCGCATCGGGGAATTCCTGCCCTTCCGGATCCCTGATGACATGGTCACCGATATGCACATTGAAGAAGTAACGAGGCATGGCGCCGCCCTGAGCTGACCGGTCCGGTTTCAAGGACAATCGAAGCGAGGGGCTCGGGTTCCGGCCGGGACGCGTCCCTACGCCTTTGGGTTTCTCGAAAGAGATCCTACCCAGAACTGACCATGCGGGCCCAATCTTTTGGACAGGACACCGGATCATTGGGATGCAGATCCTATCGGACCTTGTCGGTCTGATTATTCTTGCTCCTCCGCAGTGAGGGAGCGAGGCCGACGTGCCGTCAGATGATCCATTTCCCGTTGAGAGTTTCGGGCATCGTGTTCGAGAAACCATCCTGGAGGAATTCGGCGGACGCTGCCCGTCCATGTCCGAAGTTGCGAGCATACCGGAATCGTATCTGCTGCAACTCCCAGGATTTGGTCGCTCGACGGTCGAGAAGTTTCGATCCGTGATCCACGGCATCCAGGACGATACCGACGCGGTCGCGAACTGGAGCAGCCTGCGATTGCAATCGGAGCATCATCGCCTGTTGAGCAAGCTGATCAACCTGCAGGACAAGCTCAACCGGCAGCAGCAGGAGCTCCGATTCCAGCTCGAAAAGATCAGGACGGAACTTCGGATGCGGGGCCTGCATCCCAAGTGAGCATCTGGATCCCAAGTGAGCATCTCAAGTGAGCGGAGAGCTCCCGGACGGCACTCGCTGAGCCTCGGCAGGAAACCGGAACTCTCGGGGGTATCCCCGGCAGAACCGGAACACTTCTGCCTTCGGACGAGGCGCTCGACGGACGCCTGAACGATCCCGGAAACGAAAAAGGCCCGGCGCGGGCGTCACCCTCGTATCATACGAGCGCCATCGCATCGGACCGAGCTTAGTGTTCTGATTCAGAAACCATTCAAAGGAATGGTGCCCAGGAGAGGACTCGAACCTCCACGGTGTTACCCGCTGCTACCTGAAAGCAGTGCGTCTACCAATTCCGCCACCTGGGCATGCCTTAACGGCGAGCCTCGTTTAAGGCCATGCAGGCGGCGCGTCAATCGTCCAAAGCGATCCTTTTTACATTCGGGCACCTTGCGCCCCTTCACAGGGGGGCAGGCTTTGACTAGAGACGTTGCAGGTTCCACTTGCAGGTCGGCCCGGCCAGGCTTTCGCGCCGCCGGCGGCCCCTCTTCCACGTCCCATGGGGACAGGAGGCTTTTCATGATCGCCCCGCTTCGTACGCCCGCGCAGCAGCTTGTGACGGTTTTCGGCGGCTCGGGCTTTCTGGGCCGCTATGTGGTGAGCGCGCTGGCCAAGCGCGGCTATCGCATCCGGATCGCGACCCGGCTGCCGAACCGCGCGAACTTCCTGCCCCAGGGCATGGTGGGCCAGATCCACGCCGTCCAGGCCAACCTGCGCAATCGCGATTCGATCGCCCATGCCGTCGCCGGGGCGGACCATGTGATCAACCTCGTCGGCATCCTGAAGGAAGGCGGTCGCCAGCGGTTCGACGATCTGCAGGCGAAGGGCCCCGGGCTGATCGCGGAGCTCGCGGCGCCGAAGGCCACGATCGTCCATGTTTCCGCCCTCGGCGCCGATGCCAAGTCCGAGTCGGCCTATGCGCGCTCCAAGGCGGCGGGCGAGGCGGCGCTGCTCCAGGCGAGGCCCGATGCCGTGATCTTCCGGCCCTCCCTCATGTTCGGCCCGGGCGACAGCTTCTTCAACCGCTTCGCCTCTCTGGCCCGCATGCTGCCGGTGCTGCCGCTCGCCGGAGCCGAGACCCGCATGCAGCCCGTCTATGCCGCCGACGTGGCGGAGGCCATCGCGCGCGCGGTGGAGGGCCGGGTCGCGCCCGGCAAGATCTACGAATGCGGCGGGCCGGAAACGCGGACCTTCCGTGAGCTGGTGCAATACGTGCTCGACGTCACGGAGCGCAGGCGCCTCATCCTGCCCCTGCCGGCGCCGGCGGCGCGGGCGCAAGGGACGGTGCTCGGCTTCCTCGACCGGCTGACCCTCGGGCTGATGCCGGACGCCTTCGTGATGACCCGCGACCAGGCGATCCTGCTCGAGACCGACAACGTCGTCTCGGAGGCGGCCCGGCAGGAGGGCCGCACCCTCGAGGGCATCGGCATCCTCCCGGCCTCCTGCGAGGCCATTGTGCCGTCCTATCTCGTGCGCTTCCGCAAGACCGGCCAGTTCGATCTCAGGCGCAACACGGCCCCGTCCCCGGCGCCGGACCTGCTGCGCTCCGAATCAGAGGGGCCGGCCCCCGGCGTCGAGACGCGCGGCCCCGTCTCGCGCGGCGAGACGCCGAGCCACTAGCCGCTTGTGCAGGTGCACCATCATCGCCGCGCCGAAGATCGGGATGAGAAGGTTCACCACCGGCACCAGAACGAGGGCGGCGAGAACCGCGCCGCCGGCCAGCACGGTCAACCGGTGCGTGGTGCGGATCCGGACCACGTCTTCCGGCGGCCAGAAGCGTCCCGCCGCCAGCTCGAAATACTCGCGCCCGAACAGATAGGCGTTGGCGGCGAAGAACACGATGATGTTCGGCCCCGGAATGAAGAACAGCAGCAGGGCGATCAGGTTCACCAGCAGCGACAGGCCGGCGAAGCGCAGCCCGTAGAGGAGCGCCTGCCCGAACGGCAGCGCCTGGCCCGGCCGGTCCCCGGGATATTCGCGCGTCTCCACCACCTCGGCCACGTCGTCGAGGAAATAGCCGGCCACGACGGCCGAGACCGGCGGCAGGAGATAGGCGAGCCCGACGAAGATCCCGGCGCCGGCGAGGAACGAGGCGATGCCGTCGAGGATGGGATAATCCGTGCTCAGGGGATGACCCTGGAGAAACAGGCCGATCAGATAGGTGAGGCCCGCCCAGACGAGGGCCAGCAGCGCCACGGTGAGCGCCAGCGACTTCCACAGGATGCGTCGCAGCGGCGGCGAGAACACGTCGCGGGCGGCGGCGATGACCGACGAGATCAGCATGGGACGGCTTTCGCGTGCGGCGGAACGAAGACGAGCGGAACGGTCATGAACTCTCCTGGAAGGCGGGGCGGACTTTACTTATGAACGCTCTCTCCGCAAGACGAGGGGCGGAGGATCCGATGCCATCACGAAACGCGCGCCCGCCGGGCGGCACGCCGGGAGATGTCGATGTCGCCATCGTCGGCGCGGGCGCGGCGGGAATCGGCGCGGCCCGGGTTCTTCTCGCGGCGGGGCTGACGGTTGTCATGCTCGAGGCGCGAAGCCGCATTGGCGGGCGGGCGGTGACGGTGCCGCTGCGGGGCCACCCCATCGATCTCGGTGCCCATTGGCTGCATAACGGCCCGATCAATCCGCTGGTGCGTCTCGGCCGCAGGCGGGGCGAGCCCCTGCGCACGGCTCCTGGCGAACGGCACCTCTTCATTCGCGGCCGACCGGCGACCCCGGCGGAGGACGCCGGGTCCCACCGCGCCTTCGCGCTCGCCGACGCCGCCCTGAGCCGGGCATCGCGCCAGGGTCCCGACCGGGCCGCGGCCAAAGTCCTGCCGCCGCTCGGACCTTTCGGGCGCCGCGTCGTCGCCGTCGAAAGTCTCGTGTCCGGCCGCCCCTTCGACGAGGTCAGCCTGCATGACGTGCCCGACATGCCCTATGGCGACAATTCCTTCATCCGGGGCGGGCTCGGCGCCTATGTGGCCCGCCTTGGGCGGGGCATGCCGGTACGGCTCCGGACGCCGGTCCGTGCTCTCGACTGGTCGGGCGCGGGCGTCCGGCTCGACACGGATGCGGGAAGCCTGCATGCGCGGGGGGCCATCGTCACCACACCCATGGCCGTGCTGCAGGCGGGCGGCATGCGTTTCACGCCGGATCTTCCCGTTCCCGTTCAGGAGGCGATCCATGGTTTCACGCAGGGAATTTACGAGCATGTGGTGCTCCACTGGCCGGACGCGCCCTTCCGGGGAGCCGACCGCCTGGCGAGCCTGATGGGCCTCCGGGAGGAACCTCCGGGCCTGCTGACACGGATCGACGGCATGCCGTTCCATTACTTCGAATACGACCTGAAAACTGCGTGCCGCTTCGACGGTCGCGACGCCGACGCGCCGGGGCGCCATGCGCGGGCCGTGCTGGCGGAGCAGTTCGGGCATCGGGCCATCGGGCGCCTGAGCGTCTGCCGCAGCACCGCATGGCGGCGTGATCCCTGGTCGCGCGCGTCCTGGGCCGTCGTTCCGCCCGGCCTCGTCCCGATCCGCGACCGGCTCAAGGAGGCGGTGGGCAACCGGATCTGGTTTGCGGGGGAGGCGCTCTCCCGGGCGCAGTGGGGCACGGTGGGCGGCGCCTGGGAGGAGGGTGAACGGGCGGCGGAAGAGATTGTGGGCCGGTTTGGATGATCGCAGGTGCGCTTGAACCTGCCGTTCTGGGCCGCGGCGCGAGAGGATCCACACCGCTGTCGATGCTGGATCAGGCACATCGGCGGCCGCAGCACTCCCATGAAGCGCTGGCGGCTATGGGTTCCGGACTCGCCTACGGCGCCCCGAAATGACCTTCGGTATGGCAGCGGCCGCGAGACTGCAGGGCCACGCGGTCAGTGCGCCTTCACGGTCTCGACGATCAGGCGCACGCCCAGGGCGCCCATCACGGCACCGGCGGCCCGGTCGATCCAGGCCTTGGCGCTGCCATAGGCCGTGCGGGGTCCGCTGGCGGAGAGGGCCAGCGCCACCACCGCGTACCAGACGGCTTCCACCAGGAAGATCAGCGGCGGCAGCGACACGAGCATCCAGGCCGGGGGAGCGGCCGGCAGAAGCGCGGCGAAAATGCTCGCGTAGTACACCGCCGTCTTCGGGTTGCTGAGCTGGGTCGCGGCCGCCACGGAGAAGGAGCGCAGCACCGAGGTCGAGGCGCCCTGACCCGTTGCAGCCACCACGAGCGGCGCAGAGGCGCCCCGCCAGATACGGATTCCAAGATAGACCAGATAGGCTCCGCCGAGCAGCTTCAGGGCCAGGAAGAGCCATTCGACCTGGGACAGAAGCGCGTTCAGGCCGAGCAGCGCCAGGGTTCCGAACGCGGCGCCGCCCAGGCCCATTCCGAGCGCCGCGGCCAGGCCGTCGCGGCGTGAGCCGGCGATGGCAATGCGCGACACGAGCACGAAGCTCGGGCCCGGACTCATGGCGCCGATCAGCAGGGCCCCGAGAATGCTCGCGAGAACGGTCGACATGGCCATGGGCGATCTCCCTGAAACGGTCCTATTCCGCCCGCGCGATCCCGGTCGCGTCGGGACGGGCTGTCACAGCATGCTCGGCAGCACCCGGTCCGGCGGCTTGTGGCCGTCGATGAAGGAGCGGATGTTGACGATCACCTTCTCGCCCATGGCGACGCGGCCTTCCTGCGTGGCGGAGCCCATATGCGGGAGGAGCACCACCTTGCCCTGCTTGGCGAGCCGGACGAGCCGCGGGTTGACGGCGGGTTCCTCCTCGAACACGTCGAGGCCGGCGCCGGCAATGGCGCCCGCCTCGATGAGACGCGTCAGGGCGGTTTCGTCGATCACCTCGCCGCGGGCCGTGTTCACCAGGATCGCATCCGGCTTCATCAGCTTGAGGCGGCGGGCCGAGAGCAGATGATACGTCGCCGGCGTATGCGGGCAATTGACGGAGACGATGTCCATCCGCGCCAGCATCTGGTCGAGGGATTCCCAATAGGTCGCTTCGAGCTCGGCCTCGATCTTCGGCGCCACGTGGCGGCGGTTGTGATAGTGGATCGACAGGCCGAAGGCCTTGGCCCGCCGCGCCAGCGCCTGGCCGATGCGGCCCATGCCGACGATGCCGAGGCGCTTCCCGGTGATGCGCCGGCCAAGCATCCAGGTGGGGGACCAGCCGGCCCATTTGCCCTCCGGGATGACACGGGCCCCCTCCGGAATGCGGCGGGCGACGGCGAGAATCAGCGCCATGGTCATGTCGGCCGTGTCCTCGGTGAGCACGCCCGGCGTATTGGTGACGGTCACCCCCTTCGCCAGGGCGGCCTGCACGTCGATATTGTCGACGCCATTGCCGAAATTGGCGATGAGCTTGAGATTCGGTCCCGCCTCGGCGATCAGGGACGCGTCGATCTCGTCCGTCACCGTGGGCACCAGGACATCGGCCGCCGCCATCGCCTCCGTGAGGGCCTCCCGGGACAGGGGTTCGTCCTCGAGATTGAGGCGCGTGTCGAAAAGTTCGCGCATGCGCGTCTCGATCACGTCGGGCAGCCGGCGGGTGACGACGACGACAGGTCTCTTTTTCATCGGATCGCAAAGCCCCCCAAATGCTCGAAAACCGGGAGAATCGAGAGAGCTTTCACGCTCCCTTAACTCTGTTTCAGCCACTAAGGCGACGAGCCGCCGCGTGGCGGCCCCCGCTACGCTTCTCTACCAGAGGCACGACCCGAGACAAACCCGACGCGAGGAAACATGCGCAGGATCCTTCTTCTCCTTGCCTTGATGGCCTTTGGGGCTTCGGCCTCCCTCGCGCAACAGCAACCTCCGGGCGGGCGCCTCGGCACCGGCCTGCCCGTACCGCGTTACGTGAGTCTCAAGACGGACCGGGTCAACCTGCGGGAAGGCCCCTCGAAGGATCACCGCACGGCCTGGGTGTTCCAGCGCGCCGGCCTGCCCGTCGAGATCATCGCCGAATACGAGACCTGGCGCCGCATCCGCGATTCGGAAGGCACCGAGGGCTGGGTGCTCCATTCCCTCCTCTCCGGACGGCGCACGGCCCTCGTCATGCCCTGGGCCAAGGGCGAGGTTCCGCCGATCCCGCTTCACGAACAACCGAACGACAAGAGCGGCACCGCCGCGCAGCTGCAGCCGGGCGTGATCGCCAGCATCAAGAGCTGTGACGGCACCTGGTGCCGGGTGGTGATCGTCATGGAGCGCGCCCGCGACGTGGACGGCTATGTCCACCAGGACAAGCTCTGGGGCGTCTATCCGAACGAGACGGTCGAGTGAGCGGTGCGCCGCGCCTCACCTCCTGACGACCTACTGGGAAAACTGAAAGCATGACTCTGTCCTTCAGCCTCAAGAACATTCTGCCGCTGCTGGCCCTCATCCTCGGGATCGCATCGATCGTGGCGCCCCGCTTCCTCAACATCTTCGTGGCGATTTTCCTCATCGCCTATGCGGTGGTCGGCTTCGGCCTGATTCGCTGATCGCTCCTGCCCCCCTCAGGCGAGGGTGAAGAGCTCCCGCTCGGTCGGCACGCCGCGCAGCCGGTGACGGCCGAGAGGGCGGACGGGCACCGGGCTCGCGGCGGCGACGGCCGCGGACATGACGAGGGCGCAGTCGAGCGCGCCGCAGAGCGTCTCCATACGGCTGACCTCGTTCACGGCCGGGCCGATGACCGTGAAATCCAGCCGGTTGGCGGCGCCGATATTGCCATAGAAGACGTCGCCGCTGTGGAGCGCGACGTCGAGGCTGAGCGGCCGTGCATCCGGATGGGCCCGGTTGACCCCCTCGTTGCGCAAGAGCGCCGCGCGGGCGGCCCGAACGGCCGCGGCGCAGGCGGCGTCATGCGGCCGCGCGTCGGTGATCGGGAAGGCGGCGAGCAGTCCGTCGCCGAGAAACTTCAGCACCTCTCCTCCCTCCTCCGCCACCGGGCCGGCCATGGCCTCGAGATGCTCGTCGAGCCGGCCGATGAGCGACATTCCGATCTCGTCGGCAAGGGCCGTGAAGCCCCGGAGATCGGCGAACAGCAGCGCCGCCGTGATGGTGGTGCCGGAGCCGCGCCGGATCTCGCCGCTCAGGACGCGCCGCCCCGCCGAGAGGCCGACATAGGTATCGAGCATCCCGACCGTGAGATCGTAGAGGCCGATGCGGTAGGCGGAGAGGCCGAGGAGCGGCATCAGCGCGCCGATCCGGGCGATCTCGTCGGGCGTGAAGCCGCCGGCGCGATGGCTGGAAAAGGCGGCGGCGATGCCGCGAAGGTCAGGCATGCCGTCATTCTGGAACGGGATGAGATGCGCGAGATAATCCGTACCGCCCTGGCGCCGGATCTCCTCGAAGATCGCAAAGGGGGCGGCGCCCGGCGCATCGAAACGCCAATGCCGCTGATTCAGGCCCTCGCGCAGCATGTAGCCGAAGGGACTGATCTCGAAGGCTTCCTGGTTGCGTTCGTGCGACAGCCCTTCGACCACGGTTTCCGCCGTATGGGTCCAGATGTGGTTGAACACGCGGATCGTGGGGTTGACGGTCGGCAGGGCGATATAGGCCCGCGCCAGCGGAAGGCCGCCTTCGGTCAGGCGGTCGGCGAAGCCGGTCAGGAGCGCGCCGATGCTCGATCCGCTCAATCCCTGTTCGATGATCCAGGTCTCGATGCTCGTCATGGCCCTCATCCTAGCACGGGCGGGCGTATCGGTGGCCGCGCACCCGTCTCAGATGGCGCGGAGCCGTCGCACCAGGCGGATCCCGAAGACGTTGATGATCAGGCCCAGCACGATCACGCCGCCGCCGACGGCCTCGATGGGGCGCATGGTCTCGCCCAGAATCAGGGCGGAGCCGAGGATTCCCGCCACCGGCACAAGGAGGGCGAAGGGGGTGACGGTCGCGGCCGGATAGCGGGAGAGCAGGAAGCTCCAGACCGCGAAGGCGAAGACCGTGGTCGGATAGGCGAGATAGGCCACTGCGCCGATCATTCCGCCGTTCACATGGGAGAGGGCCGCCAGCACCCGGTCGGGCCCGTCGAGGATAAGCGAAAAGGCCAGGAGCGGCAGGGGCGGGATCAGGCTCGCCCAGACCACGAAGCCGAGCATGTCGACCCGGCCGGCCTTCTTGGAAACGATGTTCGCGACACCCCAGGCCGCGGCCGCCGCCACCGTCATCAGGAACGGCACGGCGCCGCCGCCGGACAGGCGCGGCCAGGCGATGAGAATGAGCCCCAGGCAGGCGACGGCGCCGCCGACGATCTGGTGCGGCCCGGGCCTTTCATTCATGAGAAGCGCGGCGAAAAGGATGGTGAAGAAGACCTGCGCCTGCATCACGACCGAGGCGAGGCTCGCCG
This sequence comes from Microvirga sp. BF8, assembly GCF_059888585.1. Taxonomy (NCBI): domain Bacteria; kingdom Pseudomonadati; phylum Pseudomonadota; class Alphaproteobacteria; order Hyphomicrobiales; family Methylobacteriaceae; genus Microvirga; species Microvirga sp. BF8. The sequence continues at coordinate 4,245,830 of NZ_CM187619.1, forward strand.
GCATGCCGAGCGCGATGGCTGCGAAGAGCAGCCCGAACTGGGCGACGCCGAGAAAGAAGCCGTAGCCGGCGAGGATCCGCCAGCTGGTCCGCGGCCGTGGGATGAGGAACACCGCCGGCAGGGCGGCGAAGACGAAGCGCAGGGAAGCCAGCAGGAGGGGCGGCGTGCTTCCGACCCCGAGCTTGATGACGACGAAACTGAGGCCCCAGATGACGGTGACGATCAGGGCGAGAAGCACATGGGCGAGCGGCATGTTCTGGAATCCGAGCGCCGCTCCGGTCCGGCAGGGCGGGTTTTTTACGCGGCTTTGCGGCGGAGGCGCACGATCACTTCGACGCCGGCCACTTCCATCCCCGGCGGCGGTGCCGGCAGGTCGGCGACGCTGACGCCCGTCGAGGGCATATCGACCAGTTCACCCTCGTCCTCGAGGAAGAAATGGTGGTGCTCGGTGGGGTTGGTGTCGAAATAGGCCTTGGCCCCGTCCACCGCGAGCTGGCGCAGCAGGCCCGCCTGGGTGAACTGGTGCAGGGTGTTGTAGACGGTGGCGAGGGAAACCGGCACCCGGGCGCGCGTGGCCTCGTCGAAGAGCATCTCGGCCGTGATGTGGCGGTCGCCCTTGCCGAACAGGAGCCAGCCCAGCGAGACCCGCTGGCGGGTCGGCCGCAGACCCACGCGACGCAGCTTGTCCCGCAGCTCGGACAGAGGACAGCCCCGCCGGTGGGCGGGAGCGGAGGTGGATTCGATATAGGCGGCCAAGGGATCGGTCATCTTCGGAACTGATTGCAAGAAAAGATGCTTCTATCCTTACAATGATAGGGAAGCGAGGCCCTGGCCGCAAGGCTGGATGCCGCAGACCCGGGCTGCGATGTGCAAAGTTTCGGGCTCTGCGGCCCAGGTCCCTTTGAAGGACGGCGAAGCCTGTGCTACCAGAGCCCCGTTTCGATGGCCGCAGGCGCTCCCTGGGGCTGGTTTTGTAATGCGATGAAAGGATCGGCATCCGGCATGGCGCGCCCGTCGAGCTTTACTTACGAGGAGCTTCTCGCCTGCGGGCGCGGAGAGATGTTCGGCCCCGGCAATGCACAATTGCCCCTTCCGCCGATGCTCATGTTCGACCGCATCACCTCCATCGGCGAGGATGGTGGCGAGCATGGCAAGGGCCATGTGCGCGCCGAACTCGATGTCCGGCCGGATCTCTGGTTTTTTCCCTGCCATTTCAAGGGCGACCCGGTGATGCCCGGCTGCCTGGGGCTGGACGCCCTGTGGCAGATGGTCGGCTTCTTCCTCGGCTGGTCCGGCTCCCCGGGCCGGGGCCGGGCGCTCGGCGTCGGCGAGGTGAAATTTTCCGATCAGGTGCTGCCGACCGTCAAGAAGGTGGTCTATGGCGTCGATCTCAAGCGCGTTTTCCGCTCCAAGCTCGTTCTCGGGATCGCCGATGGCTGGCTCGAGGCGGACGGACGGCGCATTTACGAAGCCAAGGACCTGAGGGTCGGTCTGTTCCAGACCGAGGCGGCCGGCGGCTAGCACTTCGTGATATGGTTGTGGTCGGTCACGGCCGACCTTACCTGTGCTCCGTCGGGTTCGGTCCGGCTTTTCTTTGGAAGAGGTAGCTATGAGGCGCGTCGTCGTCACCGGAATGGGCATCGTATCGTCCATCGGCAACACCACGCAGGAGGTGCTGGCCTCTTTGCGCGAAGCGAAATCCGGCATCGCCAAGGCCGATGATTACGAGAAATACAATTTCCGGTGCCAGGTTCACGGCGCCCCGACCCTGAATCCGGAAGAGATGGTCGACCGCCGTGCCATGCGCTTTCACGGCAAGGGCACCGCCTGGAACCACGTAGCCATGGATCAGGCGATCCGTGATTCCGGCCTTGAGGAGGGTGACATCTCCAACGAGCGCACCGGCATCGTCATGGGCTCGGGCGGTCCCTCCACGCGCACCATCGTCGAGGCCGCCGACATCACCCGCGACAAGGGCCCCAAGCGCATCGGGCCCTTCGCGGTGCCGAAGGCCATGTCCTCCACCGCCTCCGCGACTCTCGCCACCTGGTTCAAGATCAAGGGCGTCAACTATTCCATCTCCTCCGCCTGCGCGACGTCGAATCACTGCATCGGCAATGCCTACGAGATCATTCAGATGGGCAAGCAGGACGTGATCTTCGCGGGCGGCTGCGAGGATCTCGACTGGTCCCTGTCGTCGCTGTTCGACGCGATGGGCGCCATGTCCACCAAGTACAACGACACGCCGGCCAAGGCCTCCCGCGCCTATGACGTGAACCGGGACGGCTTCGTCATCGCCGGCGGTGCCGGGGTGCTGGTGCTGGAGGAACTCGAGCACGCGAAAGCGCGCGGCGCGCGCATCTACGGCGAGATCGTCGGCTACGGCGCCACCTCGGACGGCTACGACATGGTCGCCCCGTCCGGCGAGGGTGCGGTACGCTGCATGCGCATGGCGCTGCAGAACGTGAAGACTCCGGTCGACTACATCAACCCGCACGCCACCTCGACCCCCGTCGGCGACCTGAAGGAGATCGAGGCGATCCGCGAGGTGTTCGGCGCCGGGGACAAGTGCCCGCCGATCTCCGCCACCAAGTCCCTCACCGGCCACTCGCTGGGCGCCACCGGCGTGCAGGAGGCGATCTACTCGCTCCTGATGATGAACAACGGCTTCATCTGCGAAAGCGCCCATATCGAGGAACTCGACCCGGCCTTCGCCGACATGCCGATCGTTCAGAAGCGGATCGACAACGCCGCCCTCGAGACGGTCCTGTCCAACTCCTTCGGCTTCGGCGGCACCAATGCGACTCTGGTGTTCAGCCGTTACAACGCTTAAGGAAACGTCACATCGCTGAGACATGGCCGTGCGAGGTCCCGACGCCAACAGGGAGGGAACCCGCATGGACATGCTCGAAAATACGACCATCACGGCTCGCAATGCACGGTTTGATAACGATCCGCATCGCAACCTGGAGCCGATGCACAAGGGGACCCGAGTGACCGGTCTGATGCAAGGAAAGCGCGGCCTCATCATGGGCGTCGCGAACGATCATTCCATTGCCTGGGGCATCGCCAAGACCCTGGCGGCGCACGGGGCGGACCTCGCCTTCACCTACCAGGGCGAGGCGCTCGGAAAGCGGGTGACGCCCCTCGCCAAGTCTCTCGGCTCCGATCTGGTCCTGTCCTGCGACGTGGAGGATCTCGCCTCCGTCGACACGGCGTTCGACACGCTCGACGCGCGCTGGGACGGCATCGATTTCGTGGTCCATGCCATCGGCTTTTCCGACAAGTCGCAGCTCAAGGGCTCCTACGTGGACGTCACCACCCGGGAGAACTTCTCCCGCACCATGGTGATCTCCTGCTTCTCCTTCACGGAAATCGCGCAGCGCGCGGCGAAACGCATGAAGGACGGCGGCTCGCTCCTCACCCTCACCTATGGCGGTTCGACCCGCGTCATGCCGAACTACAACGTGATGGGCGTGGCGAAGGCGGCTCTGGAGGCGAGCGTCCGTTACATCGCCTCCGATCTCGGCCCCCGCGGCATCCGCTGCAACGCGATCTCCGCCGGCCCCGTGCGGACGCTGGCCGGCGCGGGCATCTCCGATGCGCGGCTGATGTTCACCTACCAGAAGGCGCACGCTCCCCTTCGCCGCACGGTCAGCATCGAGGATATCGGCGGCTCGGCGCTGTATCTTCTGTCCGACCTCGCCAACGGCGTGACCGGCGAAATCCATTACGTGGATTCCGGCTACAACATCATCTCCATGCCGCGCCCGGACGTGCTGAAGGCGCAGGACGCGGCCGGCGTGACGGGCGAAGAGGACTAGTCCGACCCGAGCCGGTCACTCCGCAGGCGTGATTCCCACATGCGGGTTCGGCGCCATGGACGCTGCCGGACGGAAGACGAAATAGCCGAACAAGAGCATGGCGGCGAGCACGACGAGGGATGCCAGTGCGGCAACCGGATCCATGGCCTCGTAGCCGAGGTGAATGCCGGCGACGGCAATCGTCAGGATGACCGTTCCCGCCGACCACAGGCCGACCTGGATCACGGCCAGCCGGCTCGCGTCGAGAGCGGGACGCCGCTCGTAATAGATGCCGAACAGGAAAAGCGATACCCATCCCAGCAGGTTCAGGTGGGCATGAGCCGGCATGATGGAATGGTCCCGAGCCGCTGCCATTCCGATCCCCATCGCCATTCCCGCGACGACGAACAGAACGGCGAGCCTGAAGCTGAGTGCGGATGCTTTCATCACAATTCCTCCTTGAAGTGCCCTCTTCTGCTCGTTCTGAGCTTATCTTTACCTAAAGGCAGGCCTGTATTGGCCGCTGTGCGAGAAAGCACAACGACTATTTCGGATCAGGATTTTGCGACAGAGCCGCTTGCCTCGGCGCAATCCGGAGGCGCCGCGTGGCCCTGGACACCCGTGACCGGCATGGGACCGGGCTCACGAGCGCGTGAGGCGGCGAAGCTCGGCCTTGCTCCCGACACGTTCCGGCGTCAGGAGGGCGTCGTCCCCGACGCGAGTTCCCATTCCCATGATTCTCTCCCGCCGCACTTTGCTCGCAGGCCTGTCCCTTTCGGGCTTCGCCTCCTCTGCCCTCGCCCAGAAGGCGCCCGAACCGGAGCGCATCCCGGTCGAGCTTTTCGAGGAAACCCTCGACCTGCCCTCGGCCGTGAAGCTCGGGCACGCCCATGGCGACGTGATCATGGTCGAGTATTTCGACTACAACTGCCCCTATTGCAAACGCTCGGCCCAGGACCTGCCGGCCCTGCTGAAGGCGGAGCCGGATCTCACCTACTATCTCGTCAATTTCGCCGTGCTGGGCCTGCCGTCGGTCACCGCCACGAAGGCCGCGCTCGGCTACCTGCAGGTCTATGGACCGGATCGCTACCTGCCCCTGCATCTCGCCCTGTTCCAGCTCCGTGGAGCCGTCGACGGCGACCGCGCCCTGAACGAAGCCGAGCGCCTCGGCGGCGACCGCAAGCGGGTGACCGAGGCGGCCAACCAGGAGCGCACCGTGCAATGGATGAAGCAGGCTCTTACCCTCGGAAACTCCCTCGGCTTCGTCGCGACGCCGTCCTATCTCGCCGGCACCGAGAGCTATGTCGGCGGCATGAATCTCGACCAGAAGCGGGCCGCCATCGCCCGCGCGAGGGGCTGAGCGTTCGCCTGTCCAGGCCGCGCCCGGAAGAAGGGGCGGGGCGGAAAGGGGCACGTTCCGCCGCACAGTTTCACGCCGGTCCCGTCCGCAGGGAAGCGACACCCGATCATTTCTTAGACAATTCCTTCGGGACGCTTTAAGCGCGGCGATCATGTCGCTCCTGCGCTCCTCACTCCTGGTCGGAACCGGGGCCATCGCGTCGCGGATCCTCGGATTCGCCCGGGACATCCTGTTCGCGCAGGTGCTCGGGGCGGGACCGGTGGCGGATGCGTTCCTGGCCGCCTTCCGCCTGCCCAACCTGGTGCGCCGGGTGGTTGCCGAAGGCGGCCTCAACCCGGCCCTGGTGCCCGTCCTCGGACGTCTGGAAGCGGAGGAATCTGCGAAGGTCGCGGGGGATGTGACCCTCGTCTTCGCGCTCATGCTCCTGGGCCTCGTCGCCTTCGTCGAAGCGGCCGCGGGAACGATCGGCCTGCTGCTCGCTCCCGGCCTCGCGACGGTGGACGGCGCGCCCGACCTCGTGGCGCTCTATACCCGCCTCGCCTTCCCCTCCGTCTTCGGCGTGACCCTCGCCTCCATCGGTGCGGCTTTCCTCAACCTCCACCGCCGATATGGTGCCGTGACTGTCGCGCCCCTCGCCGTCAATGGCGGCCTGATCGTGGCCTTGATCGTCATCGACCGTCTGTCCCTGCCTCCGGAGCGCGAGGCGGCCTGGCTTGCCGTCGGCTCGAGCCTCGCCGGGTTCCTGCAGCTCTCCCTCATCGCCGCGGCGCTCCTGTCCGGCGGCGGAAAGCCGCTCAGGTTCCGGCGTCCGGTCTGGACGCCGGCGCTGAAGAACCTTCTCCTCGCCGGCCTGCCCGCCCTCCTGGCGAGCGGCGCGGTGCAGCTGTTCTTTCTGGTCGGGACGCAGATCGCCTCCTTCTTTCCGTCGGGTGTGTCCTGGCTCTACTACGCGGAAAAGGTGATGCAGCTGCCGCTGGGGCTGATGGCGGCCCTGGCGGCCGGGATCCTCCTGCCCGAGCTCGCCACCCGGCACCGGGCGGGACAGGCGGAGCCCATCGTCGCGGCGCAGAACCGGGCCCTCGGGCTGGCGCTGACATTGGCCCTGCCCGCCGGAGCGGCCCTGGTAATCCTGGCCGGGCCCATCGCCACGGTCCTGTTTCAGCGCGGCGCCTTCGACGCCGCCGATGCGCACGGCACCGCCCTCGTTCTCATGGGCCTGGGCGCCGGGCTGCCCTTCGCGACCCTCGGCAAGGTGCTGAGCCAGACCCTTTTCGCAAAGGGAGCCCTGCGCGGAACCCTGCTCGCCGCCCTGGCGGGCATCGCCGTCACGGCGGGTGCGGCCGCGATCCTGGGCGCTCTCCTCGGCATGAGCGGGATCGCGCTCGGGATCAGCCTGGGCTGCCTCGCCCATGCGGGCGTGCTCGTCCTGCTGCTCCGCCGGGTGGGGCTGTGGTGCCTGACGCCGGACCTCGCGTCCCGGGCCCTGCGAATCGCGCTTGCGACGGCGGCGATGGCGCTCGGCCTCTTCGCCGCCCTGCCGTGGCTGCCGGGGGCCGTCGGCCTGGCCGTGCTCTGCGGCGGCGGGCTTGTCCTCTATGCGGCGGCCGCATGGCTTTCCGGCGCCGTGACGCGGGAGGATCTCGCGCTCGCGACGAAAAAGCCGTAAGAGCGCTTGCGTCGCGGCCCGGCCCTGTCATAACCCGCCGCAACCAAGCGTGGGAGTCGATCAGGATGGCGCAGTTCAAGGAGCTCGTGTTTTCGGGCGTTCAGCCGACGGGCAATCTCCATCTCGGAAACTATCTCGGCGCCATCAAGCGCTTCGTGACGATGCAGGAGACGCATGACTGCATCTACTGCGTGGTCGACATGCACGCGATCACCGTCTGGCAGGACCCCAAGGAGCTGAACCGGCAGATCCGCGAGGTCACGGCCGCCTTCCTCGCCGCCGGAATCGATCCCCGGAAGCACATCGTCTTCAACCAGAGCCAGGTCTCCCAGCACGCCGAACTCGCCTGGGTGTTCAACTGCATCGCCCGCATGGGCTGGGCGAACCGCATGACCCAGTTCAAGGAGAAGGCGGGCAAGGACCGGGAGAACGCTTCCGTGGGCCTCTTCGCCTACCCGATGCTGATGGCCGCCGACATCCTGGTCTACCGCGCCACGCATGTGCCGGTGGGCGAGGACCAGAAGCAGCACCTGGAGCTGACCCGCGACGTCGCCCAGAAATTCAACAACGACTACGCGGAGTCCATCGCCGCGCACGGATTCGGCGATGCCTTCTTCCCGCTGACCGAGCCGCTGATCGCCGGCCCGGCCACCCGGGTCATGTCCCTGCGCGATGGTTCGAAGAAGATGTCGAAATCGGACCCGTCCGACTATTCGCGTATCAACCTGACCGACGACGCGGACACCATCGCCCAGAAGATCCGCAAGGCGAAGACCGATCCCGAGCCGCTGCCGACCGAGAGCGAGGGGCTCAAGAGCCGTCCCGAGGCGGAGAATCTCGTGGCGATCTATGCCGCCCTGACCGACACGACCCCCGAAGCCGTCCTGCGCGAGCACGGCGGCGCCCAGTTCTCCGGCTTCAAGGCAGCGCTGGTGGATGTGGCAGTGGCGAAGCTGGCTCCCATCGCCGGCGAGATGCGCCGTCTCATGGCCGATCCCGGCCATATCGAGGCGGTGCTGGCGGAGGGATCGGCCCGGGCACGGGCCGTTGCCGGGCCGAACATGGATGCGGTCAAGGATATCGTCGGCTTTGTGCGGGCGCGCTAGTTTGCTCTCCTGCCGCTGCGGAATCGGGGCGGAGTGACAGGGGAGACGAGCTTTGAGCGGCAAACGCCAATCCTATGAGACCGGCCACCGGCCGAAATTCATGGTGGTGGTCGACAAGACCACCGAATGCTCGCGCGCGATCCATTTCGCGGCACGCCGGACCGCGCGCACCGGTGCGAGCATGATCATGCTCGCCGTCGTCGACCCGCCCGCCAATTTCGAGTGGATCGGCGTCGGCGAAGCCATGGTCGAGGAAGCGCGGGACGAGGCCCGCAAGCAGCTGGAAGCCGCCGCGAGCGAGGCCCGCAGTGCCGCCGGCGTCGAGCCGGAACTGGCGATCAGGGTGGGCCCGCGCGCCGACGAGATCATCAGGCTCATCAACGAGGACGAGGACATTTCCTTTCTCGTCCTCGCGGCGGGCATCGGCAAGGAGGGGCCCGGCCCTCTCGTCTCCACTCTCGCCGGCAAGGCCGCCTCGACCTTCCCCGTGCCCATCGTCATCGTCCCCGGCAGCCTGACCGACGAGGAGATCGACGCCCTGGCGGGATGATCATGTCACTGCCCTGCCCTTCCAGGACGGCCTGCAGGGCCTGGCCCGGACCGACAATCCTGCGCTATCGGCGAAGCATGCGCGCGTGTCCGGCCCTTGGAATCGCGCCGCCCCCATTCCACATCTGGACCAGAACCTGTTAGAACGATTCCAAGCCCGGGATGAGCCCCGGGTCCCACCGCTCGGCCGGCCTTGAACCGGCGCAGAGGACGACACGATGTTCATTCAGACTGAAGCGACTCCCAATCCCGCGACCTTGAAATTCCTGCCCGGCCGCATCGTCATGCCGGAGGGCACCTTCGAGGCCCGCAGCGCCGAGAATGCCGGCGCCTCGCCGCTCGCGGAGCGGCTCTTCGCCGTGCCGGGCGTCACCGGCGTCTTCTTCGGCTACGATTTCATCACCGTCACCAAGGGCGACGGGGAGTGGCAGCACCTGAAGCCCTCCATTCTCGGCGCGATCATGGAGCATTTCATGACGGGCGCTCCCCTGTTCCGGGACGGTGCAGGCGTGAGCGAGGAGGATGGCGAGGAATTCTTCGACGCCGAGGACGCCCCCACCGTCGCCACCATCAAGGAACTCCTGGAGACCCGCATCCGGCCGGCGGTCGCCGGCGACGGCGGCGACATCACGTTCCGCGGCTACAGGGACGGAACCGTCTATCTCGTCATGAAGGGCGCCTGCTCCGGCTGCCCGTCCTCGACCGCGACCCTCCGGCATGGAATCCAGAATCTTCTGCGCCACTTCCTCCCGGACGTGCGCGAGGTCCAGGCGGTTTGATCCGACGGGAGGCGCTCTAGATTCAAAGCGCGGCCGCAAGCCGCGCTTTTTCTTTGGAGGTGTCCATGCCGGCCCTTCCCGACGCCGCCCTCGACCAGGTCTTCCGCGAGGCACGCACCTTCCGCTGGTGGGACGGAAGGCCCCTGGCGCCGGACACGCTCCGGGCCATCGCCGATCTCGCCAAGCTCGGGCCGACCAGCGCCAATTCCTCGCCGGGTCGCTTCGTCTTCGTGGTCTCGGCTGAGGCCAAGGAAAGGCTGCGCCCGCATCTCGACGCGGGCAACGTGCGCCAGACCATGAGCGCGCCGGCCACCGCCATCGTGGCCTACGATACGGAATTCTACGAAAAGCTCGCCTTCCTCGCGCCCAACAGCCCCGACGCCCGCAGCTGGTTCGCGGGCAAGCCCGCCGTGATCGAGGAAACCGCCTTTCGCAATGGGAGCCTGCAGGGCGCGTACCTGATCATGGCCGCCCGCTCCCTCGGGGTCGATTGCGGTCCCATGTCCGGCTTCAGCCGCGCGGGGGTCGACGAGGCCTTTTTCCCGGACGGCAAGATCAAGTCCAATTTCCTGATCAATCTCGGCTACGGCGTCCGCGAGAAGCTCCATCCGCGCCAGCCGCGCTTCGCCTTCGACGCGTTCTGCCGGATCGCGTGAACGGGCCGGGCGATGGCGCCCATACCTCCAATGCGGCAGGCGGGGAGCCGTGTCTCGGGCGCGCATCCGCGATAGAATTGCCTTTCAGCCGTGTGCGGGCCTGTCCGAAGGACCGGCCCGTCGTCGGGACATGTCGAGCAAGAGGCAGTTCCCATCATGGTCGACAAGACACCCGACGCGCCTGTCCACCCGCCGAGGATCGAGGCCATCTTCCGCAGCGGTTCGATCACCGCCATCAGCGTCATGGTCGGTTTCTCGCTGGGATTTCTCAGCCGCTGGGGCGGGCTTCCCGGGGAGTGGGCCAGGTCCGACGTCTTTGCGGTCTTCGCGATCACGCTCGGCATCGTGCTGCAGATCAAGTCCCTGGTCGACCTGCTGTCGGTCAAGTCCCTCATCCTGGCATCCTACGAGCGCGCGATCCGCATCTTCGTGATCGGCCTCGTCCTCGTGGCCCTCGGCGTCACCGCCGCCATCTTCGCGGAGCTCATCGGCTATGGCGGGATCGCCCTGCAGGGATGAGGAGAGGGGAGCGGGGAAACAAGTCAACGCCGAGCTTGATGGGAAAGACGCAGCGGTCACCGCGGATCCCTGTCTTCGACCCCCGTCGCTCCGCGCCGTCCCGGAATGGCGGCGGAACCGCATTGGGACGGCGTCGCCGCCGAAAACCCATTCCCTCCCGTCATGGTCTTGCTCTAAAGAGACGGGATCAGACGGAGACGAAGGTTGCGCATCCTTGCTATCGATACCGCGCTCAGCGCCTGCTCGGCCTGTCTTTACGAGACCGGGGCCTCGGAGCCGCTCGTCCGCGAGACCATCCCCATGGAGCGCGGCCACGCGGAAGCCCTGCTGCCCCTGATCGACCGGGTGGTCTCCCAGGTGGATGGCGGCTTCGGCACCCTGAGCCGGGTCGCCGTCACGGTCGGCCCCGGCAGCTATACGGGCCTGCGGGTCGGCATCGCCGCGGCGCGGGCGATCGGGCTCGCCGCCGGCATCCCGGTGGTCGGGGTCGCGACGCTCTCCGCCTATCTCGCGCCGCTCATGACCGGAGAACGGCGCGGGCTGTTCACGGCCGCCATCGATGCCAAGCACGGGCAGATGTACATCCAGGCCATCGGCGCCGGCGGGCGCGCCATCATTCCCCCGGGCGTCATGGGCTACCGGGAGGCCGTGCGGCTCCTCGGCTCCGGGCCGATCCTCGTCGCGGGCACCGCCGCGTCGGCGCTCGCCGCGGAGGCCCGGGCACAGGGGGTGGAGGTGATCGCCATCGACGATTCGCCGGGCCCGGACATCGCCTGGGTCGCCCGGATCGGCGCCATGGCCGATCCCGCTCAGGCCCTGCCCAAGCCGCTCTATCTCCGCGAGCCCGACGCCAAGCCGCAGGACGGGGCGCGAATCGCCCGGCGATGAGCCTCCTCGACCGCTTCATGAAGCCCTCCGGCTTCCGGATCGCTCCCATCGGGACGGAGACGGCCGCCCGTCTCGCCGCCATCCACGCGACCGCCTTCGCGAGGCCCTGGAGCAGCCTCGACTTCGCACGGCTCCTGGCTGAGCGGTCCCATGTCGCCGATGGCCTTTTCACCGGCCGTTCCGCGCAGCCCTCCGGATTCGTCCTGTCGCGAATCGTTCTGGACGAAGCGGAGATCCTCACGGTCGCCATCGCGCCGGGGGAGCGCGGCAAGGGTTATTCCCGCCCGCTCCTCGATGCCCATCTCGACGGCCTCTCGCACCGGGGCGTGCGCCGGATTCATCTGGAAGTCGAGGACGGCAACCAGGCGGCGCTCGCACTCTATCGCCGCCACGGTTTCCGCGAGACCGGTCGGCGGCCGGGATATTACCTTAAGGAAGACGGCTCGCGGGTGACGGCGCTGACCATGGCCCTCGACCTATAGCCCCGACTGGCTGGGTCCCCTATAAGCAACTCCAGGAGGGCAATCTTGGCGGAACGGAACAGCAAATCGGCACGAATCCGGCGGTCCGACCCGATCGAGCGGGCCTGCCGCGAGAAGGGGCTGCGCATGACCGGCCAGCGCCGGATCATCGCCCGCATCCTGGACGATGCCGCCGACCATCCGGACGTGGTCGAGCTGCACCGGCGCGCGGCCGAGGTGGACGATCGCATCTCCCTCTCCACCGTGTACCGGACGGTGAAGCTCCTGGAGCACGAGGGGATCATCGAACGGCGCGACTTCCGCGGCGGGCGCTCCCGCTACGAGCAGGCGGCGCGGGAGCACCACGACCACCTCATCAATCTCGAGACCGGAGCCGTGATCGAGTTCCATTCGGACGAGATCGAGGCCCTGCAGACCGAGATTGCCCGGAAACTCGGGTACAGGCTGGTCTATCACCGGCTCGAGCTCTACGCCGTCCCGCTGGACAAGGACGAGGCGTGAGACGCGTAGGCGGTTATGCGAGGCTTCTGCTCCTCGGTCTGCTGACCCTCGCGCTCATTCCGCTGCAGATGCTCGCCCTGCGCTGGAACTGGCCGGTCCTGCACGACGTCCCCGTCTGGTTCCACCGGACGCTGCTCGGCCTCTTCGGCGTCCGGGTGGTTGAGCGCGGCCAGCCGCCGGGGGAGGCGCCGACCCTGGTCGTGGCGAATCACGTCTCGTGGCTCGACATTCCGGTGATCGGGTCCCTGCACCCGCTCTCCTTCATCGCCAAATCCGAAATCGAGGGCTGGCCGGTGGTCGGGCTCTTCGCGAGGCTGCAGCGTTCCGTCTTCATCGATCGCCAGCGCAAAAAGGCGACGGCGGAGGTCAACGACGCCCTCGCCCACCGCCTCGTGAAGGGCGAGATCATCGTGCTCTTCGCCGAAGGCACGACGGGCGACGGGACCCGCCTGCTGCCGTTCCGCTCGTCACTGGTGGGCGCGGCGCAGACCGCCCTGATGCACGACAGCGTCGAGAAGGTTTTTCTGCAGCCGCTTGCCATTCGCTATACGCGACGCAACGGCCTTCCCGTGACCCGGCGCGAGCGGCCCTTCATCGCCTGGTATGGCGACATGGAGCTGGCGCCGCACCTGAGGCTCTTCATCGAGGGCCATCCCCTCGACGTGACCGTAACCTGGGGCGAGCCGATCCCCTTCAACGGCAACCGCAAGGAAGCGACCGCCGCCGCGGAGGCTTCGGTGCGGGCTGCGCTGAAGGCGGAATGACCGGGGTCGCCGTCGTCCGAACCTCCACCGTCATTCCGGGCCAGCTCGAAGAGCTGGGCCCGGAACCCATAGGCGCTGATGGTCCAGCATGGGGCGCCGTGGCTGCCGTAGTTCTTTATCAAGGCTGGTGGCTATGGGTTCCGGGCTCCGCTGCGCGGCCCCGGAACGACGGTGGCGACTCGAATGACAGGAGCGCGAAAGAGCCGCTATTCTCTTGTCATTCCAAAAGCCGTAAAAGGACGCTCCGTCTTCTCCTCGATCCCAAGCACAGGCCGGTCCAGCGTGAAAAAAGTCTTCGTCAAATCCTACGGCTGCCAGATGAACGTCTATGACGCCGAGCGCATGGCGGATGTTCTCGCAACGGAAGGCTACAGCGAAACCGCGGCCATGGAGGAGGCGGACCTCGTCATCCTCAACACCTGCCATATCCGCGAGAAGGCGGCGGAGAAAGTCTATTCCGAGCTCGGCCGGGTCCGCGAACTCAAACAGGAGCGCGCTGGCCAGGGCCAGGAGACCAAGGTCGTCGTCGCCGGCTGCGTCGCCCAGGCCGAGGGCCGCGAGATCCTGAACCGGGCTTCCGTAGTGGACGTGGTGGTGGGGCCGCAAAGCTATCATCACCTGCCGGAGCTTTTGAAGAAGGCGCGCACCGGGCGCGTCGTCGATACGGATTTCCCCATCGAGGACAAGTTCGACCATCTGCCCCAGCCGAGCCGCGCGAAGACCGTGAGCCGCGGGGTCTCGGCCTTCCTGACGATCCAGGAGGGCTGCGACAAGTTCTGCACGTTCTGCGTGGTCCCCTATACCCGCGGCGCCGAGGTCTCGCGGCCGGTGGCCAGGATCCTCGACGAGGCCGTCCGCCTCGCGGAGGCGGGGGTCAGGGAGATCACCCTGATCGGCCAGAACGTGAACGCCTATCACGGCGAGGGCCCGGACGGGAAAACCTGGTCCCTGGGCCGCCTGCTGCATCGCCTCGCCGACGTGCCGGGCATCGCCCGGCTGCGCTACACCACCAGCCATCCCCGCGATATGGACGAGGAGCTGATTGCCGCCCATGGCGACCTGCCGGCGCTGATGCCCTACCTGCATCTGCCGGTACAGTCGGGCTCCGACCGGATCCTCGAGGCCATGAACCGCAGGCATACGGGCGACGAGTACCGCCGCCTGATCGACCGCATCCGCAAGGTCCGGCCCAACCTGGCCCTGTCCTCGGACTTCATCGTCGGCTTCCCGGGCGAGACGGATGCGGATTTCGAGGACACCATGCGGCTCGTGGCCGATATGGGCTTTGCCAGCTCCTTCTCCTTCAAGTACAGCCCGCGCCCCGGCACTCCCGCGGCGGAGATCGCGCAGCAGGTTCCCGAGCCGGTGAAGGCGGAGCGGCTGGCCCGCCTGCAAAACCTGTTGGAAACCCAAAGACAGGCTTTCAATCACGGAACCGTCGGCCAGACTCTCGACGTTCTCCTCGAGAAGCCGGGCCGCCATGCGGGGCAGATGGCGGGCAAGTCCCCCTACCTGCAGCCGGTCCATTTCGAGAGCGACGCTCATCGGATCGGCGAGATCGTGACGGTCCGGATCGTGCGGGCCGGATCGAACAGCCTGTTCGGGGAATGGATCCGTCCCGGAGACCGGGCGGCCGCCTGACCGGCGGAATGCGGATTCGCCGAAAGGGCGGCGCGGCGGGGAAGACTTTGAGGGGACGATCTGCGACGATCCGTGTCGCACGCCGTTCCGGAGCATGAGGAGAGCCATTTGAGGCAAGCGGACAACGTGACCGCACGAGCGCAGAAGGGCCGCAATCCCGCCACTCTGCATCCCGGCGTCGAGGAAGAGGCCGAAATCATCCTCACCTTCGAAGACAACCGCCTCGCCAGCCTCGTCTTCGGGCAATACGACCAGAATCTCGCCCATCTCGAACGCCGGCTGAACGTCGTCGCCATCGCCAATGGCAACCGGGTCACCGTCAAGGGCACGCCGGAGGGCTCCGAGCTGGCGCGCCGTGTCCTCGAGGGCCTCTACGAGCGGGCCCGCCAGGGCGTGACGCTTGCGCCCGGCGACGTCGACGGCGCCATCGAGGAGAGCACCCTGCAGGGCAGTCTCTTCCCGGCCGAGGAGGAGCCGGCCCTGCCGGGCGTGACCGCCTTCGACCAGATCGCCACCCGCAAGCGCGGCCCGGTCCGGGCCCGCAACGCCGCGCAGAACGCGTATATCAAGGCCCTGAAGCAGCATGAGCTCGTCTTTGCGGAAGGTCCCGCCGGCACGGGCAAGACCTGGCTCGCGGTCGGCTATGCGGTTTCCCTGCTGGAACAGGGCCAGGCGGACCGCCTGATCCTGTCGCGGCCAGCGGTCGAGGCAGGGGAGCGGCTCGGCTTCCTGCCCGGCGACATGCGTGAAAAGGTCGATCCCTATCTCCGCCCGATCTACGACGCGCTCTACGATTTCATGGAGGCGCGGCACGTGGACAGGGGCCTCCAGACCGGCATGATCGAGATCGCGCCGCTCGCGTTCATGCGCGGGCGCACGCTCACCAACGCGGTGGTGCTTCTCGACGAGGCCCAGAACACCACCACCATGCAGATGAAGATGTTCCTGACCCGCCTCGGCGAGGGTTCGCGCATGATCATCAACGGCGACCCGACCCAGATCGACCTGCCGCCCGGCCAGAAGTCGGGGTTGATCGAAGCCGTGCGGATCCTCGACGGTGTCGAGGGCATCGCGCGGGTCACCTTCAAGGAGCAGGACGTGGTGCGCCACGACCTCGTGCGCCGCATCGTCACCGCCTATGACGCCGATGCCCGCAGGGATCAGCTCCGCAAGGACCAGGACCGCCGGCCGTGATCGTCCTCGACACCATGGTCGAAGCAGGCGACTGGGGCGGCCTCGAGGACGCGGAGGCCCTTGCGCAGCGCGCCGCCGAGGCAGCGGCCGCCGTGGCCGAAGGCGCGGACGAGGATGTCGAGGTCAGCGTGATGCTCACCGACGACGCCAGCATCCGCGAGCTGAACCGGCAATGGCGGGGCAAGGACAAGGCCACCAACGTGCTGTCCTTCCCGGCGCCGGAGCAGCCCGGCTTCGAAGGCCCTCGCCATCTTGGCGATATTGCATTAGCCTATGAGACATTGGTTCGCGAGGCGGAGGAGGAATCCAAGTCCCTTTCGGACCACTTTGCCCATTTGGTCGTCCATGGCGTTCTCCATCTCCTCGGCTACGATCACGAGGTCGAGGAGGAGGCGGAGGTCATGGAGGCTCTGGAGGTGAAGGCGCTCGCCACCCTTGGCATCGCCGATCCCTATCGCGATATGGCAGCGTGAGCCCGCAGGTTCATGCTGAAACTCAAGAGACAATGAACGAAGATCGAAGTCGTAGCGACCGCCCCGTCTGGACCCCTCCGGACCACGATGGGCTGCGCGACCACTGGTACGACCGGGTTCTGACCCGGCTCGGCCTGAAACCCCGCGATTCCATCCGCCACGATCTCGAGGATGCCCTCGCGGAGACTGTCCAGGACACGGATTTCTCGCCCCAGGAGAGGGCGATGCTGAAAAACGTGCTGGGCTTCCACCGCATACGCGTCGACGACGTGATGGTGCCGCGGGCCGACATCGTGGCGGTTTCCGCCGATACCAGCCTCGGCGACCTGCTCAACCTCTTCCGGACCGCCGGCCATTCCCGTTTGCCGGTCTATGGCGAGACCCTCGACGACCCGAAGGGCATGGTCCATATCCGCGATTTCCTCGACTTCATCGCCATGCGGGCCGATACCGGCAACGGCCGGCCCAAGGAGGATGAGGACGGCAATCCGCCGCCCGGCCCGAGCCTGGGGCAAGTCGATTTCTCCATGACCCTCGCTTCCGCCCAGATCCTGCGCCCGGTCCTGTTCGTGCCGCGCTCCATGCCCGCCATCGACCTCCTGGTGCGCATGCAGGCGACCCGTACCCACATGGCCCTGGTCATCGACGAATATGGTGGCACCGACGGCCTGGTCTCGATCGAGGATCTGGTCGAGATGGTCGTGGGCGACATCGAGGACGAGCACGACGACGCGGCCGCGGTCGCGGTGGTGGCGAGTTCCGACGGCACCTTCATCGCCGATGCCCGCGCCAGCCTCGACGAGGTCAAGGAGACGCTGGGCGTCGACCTGACCGAGGAGGAGGGCGCAGAGGACATCGACACGATCGGCGGCTTCATCGTGACCCTCGCCGGCCGGGTTCCGTCCCGCAACGAGCTGATCGTGGGACCGGAGAATCTGGAATTCGAGGTGCTCGACGCCGATCCCCGCCGCGTGAAGCGGCTGCGCATCCATCGCCGCAGCCCGGCACCGCTCGACGCGGCGAACGGGGTGCTTCCACCCGAAAGCACGGCGGCCGAATGACGGCGCCGGCGCGCCGCGTCGTCTTCGCAGGAGCACCGGGCCCGAAAGCGGCCTTCCCTCTTGGAATTCATCGGATGCTGCCTCTATCAAGCGACGCATCGCCGGTTGCGGAACACCGGATTCCCCTTTTCATGCAACGCGCCAGAGGGTGGCGGCGCGGTCTCATGGCCGTGGCGGCCGGGGCCGTCGGGGCGCTCGCCATGCCGCCCTTCGGCTTCTTCCCGGCCCTCGTCCTGTCCCTGACGCCGGCGATCTGGCTTCTCGACGGCTCGGCCCGCGAGTCCCCCTCCGGGACCCTGAAGGCAGCCGCGATGACCGGATGGTTCTGGGGCTTCGGCTATTTCGTTGCCGGCCTGTGGTGGCTCGGCGCAGCCTTTCTGGTGGAGGCGGACCAGTTCGCCTGGGCGCTGCCCTTCGGCGTCCTCGGACTGCCGGCCCTGCTCGCCTTCTTCCCCGCCTTCGGCTTCGCGCTCGCCCGCGCCCTGTGGATGCCGGGGGCTCCGCGAATTCTCGCCTTCGTCTTCGGCCTGACGGTCAGCGAGTGGCTGCGCGGCCATCTCTTCACCGGGTTTCCCTGGAATACGCTGGGCATGGCGCTCGGCCAGAATCTCTGGCTCATGCAGGGCGCATCCCTGTTCGGTCTCTATGGACTGACCGTCCTCGCCATCGGAATCGGCGCGGCCCCTGCCCTTCTCGGCACGGGCCGGTCGTCCCGTGAGCGCTGGACGGCGCCCGTCCTCGCCGCGGGACTCTTCCTCGCTTTGGCGGGGTTCGGCCTGTGGCGGGTTCCGACGGCCGCGGTCGCGACGGTCCCCGACGTGCATCTGCGCCTGATGCAGCCCAACCTGCCGCAGGATGCCAAGTTTCATCCCGGCAACCGGCAGGCGATCATGCGGCGCTACCTGACCCTCAGCGCCAGCCAGGCCCTGGGCATTGCGGGCACCGCGCCGCCGACGCACGTCATCTGGCCGGAATCGGCCTTTCCCTTCCTGCTGCACCGCAGCCCGGCGGAGCTCAACCAGATCGCGGAGCTTCTGGCACCGGGGACGCATCTCATCACCGGGGCCGCCCGCATGGACGATCCCCTCCCGGGAGAAGCGGTGGGCAAGTTCTTCAACGCCATCCAGGTGGTCGACGACCGCGGCACGATCCTCGGCTCCTACGACAAGGTCCACCTGGTGCCGTTCGGGGAATACGTGCCGGCATTCCTCAATGCCGTGATCAAGGCGGTCGGGCTCCGCCAGTTCGTCCAGATTCCGGGCGGATTCGAGCCGAGCCCGGTGCGGAGGAACCTCGCCGTGCCGGGACTGCCGCCGGTGGCTGCGACAATCTGCTACGAGGCGATCTTTCCCGGCGAGGTCCTGCCCGAGGGACCGCGCCCGGCGCTGATCCTCAACGTGACCAACGATGCCTGGTTCGGCCATACGCCGGGACCGTATCAGCACTTTGCGCAGGCCCGCCTCCGCACGGTCGAGGAGGGCCTGCCTCTCGTGCGCGCCGCCAACACGGGCATATCGGCGGTGATCGATCCTTACGGGCGCGTGGTGAACAGCCTGGGCCTCGGAGCGGAAGGGGCCATGGATTCCGATCTGCCCGTGGCCATTGCGCCTCCGTTCCATGCGCGTTTCGGCATGTTTGTTTTGACTGCCATGCTTCTCATCTGCTTAATGGCGTCGATTGCGCATCATCGGCGGTTTCGGCCGTTCTGAATGACCTTATTGCCGTAGCGAATTTTGCAAGGAAGCATGTGCTGATGAAGAAGTCGACCGGCTCCATCGATAAGGAAATCGGAAGCAGGGTACGCATGCGCCGTATTTCGGTCGGCATGAGCCAGGAGAAGCTCGGCGACATGCTCGGCCTCACCTTTCAGCAGGTGCAGAAATACGAAAAAGGCACCAACCGCATCAGCGTCGGTCGTCTTGTCGACATTGCCAAAATTCTTGGGGTCGACATTCATTTCTTCTTCAACGGCATCAAGAGCGGCAAGGCGGATTCGGGTTTCGCGGAGGGGGAAGGCTCGCCCTACATCTCCGAGGTGATGTCGACTCCGGAAGGCCTGCAGCTCATCCGCACCTTCACGGCGATCAAGAACGCCAAGATCCGGAAAAGCATCGTGCAGCTCGTCTCGGTGCTCGCCACCCAGGACGACGAGGAGCGTTCTTCCTAACGAACGCGTTCGCTTGACCTTTCCGTGGCTCTGCGGCATGACCATGCTCAAGAGCCTACGGCTGTAGGCGGTTTATCCATCCGCAAAGGGGCGACGGTCGTGCGGCGGTCAAGCTATCTTTTCACCAGCGAATCGGTTTCCGAGGGTCATCCGGACAAGGTCTGCGACCGCATTTCGGATTCCGTGGTCGATGCCTATCTCTCCGCCGAGCCGGAAGCCCGCGTGGCCTGCGAGACGCTGGCGACGACCAACCGGGTCGTCATCGCAGGCGAGGTGCGCGGTCCCGAATCCATCACCAAGGATCGCGTGATCGAGCTCACCCGCGAGGCGATCAAGGATATCGGCTACGAGCAGGAAGGCTTCCACTGGAAGAACGCGGACGTTTCCGTCTACCTCCATGCCCAGTCGGCTCACATCGCCCAGGGCGTCGATGCCGCCGGCAACAAGGACGAGGGCGCGGGCGACCAGGGCATCATGTTCGGCTATGCCTGCAACGAAACGCCCGAGCTCATGCCGGCGCCGATCTTCTATGCCCACAAGATCCTCGAAGACCTGACCCGGGCGCGCAAGGCAAAGGCCAACGGCGCCGCCGTCCTCGGACCGGATGCCAAGAGCCAGGTCACCGTCAAGTACGAGAACGGCCGGCCGGTCGGCGTGACGCAGATCGTGCTCTCGACCCAGCACCTGGACGAGAACCTGTCCTCCGACGACGTGCGCGAGATCGTCGAGCCCTATATCCGCAAGACCCTCCCCGCCGGCTGGGTTTCCGCAGACACGGTCTGGCACGTGAACCCGACGGGCAAGTTCGTGATCGGCGGCCCGGACGGCGATTGCGGCCTCACCGGCCGCAAGATCATCGTCGACACCTATGGCGGCGCGGCGCCCCATGGCGGCGGCGCCTTCTCCGGCAAGGATCCGACCAAGGTCGACCGGTCGGCGGCCTATGCCGCGCGCTATCTGGCGAAGAACGTCGTCGCAGCCGGTCTCGCCGACCGTTGCACCCTGCAGCTCTCCTACGCCATCGGCGTCGCAAAGCCCCTGTCGATCTATGTCGACCTGCATGACACGGGCAAGGTCGACGAGGGCAAGCTCGAATCCGTGCTCATGGACGCGATGGACCTCTCCCCCCGCGGCATCCGCACGCACCTCAGCCTCAACAAGCCGATCTATGCCCGCACCTCCGCCTATGGCCATTTCGGCCGCAGGCCCGACGCGGACGGCGGCTTCTCCTGGGAGCGGACCGACCTCGCCGACGCCCTCAAGTCCGCGCTCGTCTGATCGCCATGGCCGCCGCCTCCGAACGGGCCGGCGCCTTCTTCGGGCGCCGGAAGGGAAAGAGGCTGCGCGCCGGTCAGGACGATCTGGTCCGGACCCTCCTGCCCGCCTTGCGCGTCACGCCCGGCGTCGCGCCGGATGCGCTGTTTTCCCCTAGGGGCCAGGAAATCGGGAGCCAGGAAATCGGGAGCCAGGAAATCGGGGGCCAGGAAACCGCAGGTCCAGAATCCGGAGGCCGGGAGACCTGGCTTGAAATCGGCTTCGGCGGTGGCGAGCACCTCGCCGCCCAGGCCCGGTCCCGCCCCGATGTGAACTTCATCGGCTGCGAGCCCTTCGTGAACGGCATGGCGAAGCTCCTCGCTGTGGTCGACCAGGAAAAGCTCGGCAATGTCAGGATCTGGGACGAGGACGTCACCGATCTCCTTCCCCACCTGCCCGACGCCTGCCTCGACCGGGTCTATATCCTCTATCCCGATCCCTGGCCGAAGCGACGGCAGCGCAAGCGCCGCCTGGTCTCCGACGAGACCCTGAGCGCCTTGGCCCGCGTGATGAAGCCGGGCGCCGAACTGCGCTTCGCCAGCGACATCGACAACTATATCGGCTGGGTCCTCGCCCGGATCCTGCGGTCCCCGCACTTCCGGTGGACCGCGACGGGCCCCGACGACTGGCGCAAGCCCTATGACGGCTGGCCCGGAACCCGCTACGAGGCCAAGGCCATCCGCGAGGGGCGCGTGCCGAGTTATTTGCGGATCGTGCGGATCTGAAAAACCTGTGCCGCAGAACGGTTCTTGCATCCCGCCCGGGGAATCGCTATGTTTTGCCCTGTCAGCTCTGGTTGCAGTGTAAACTGCTGTTCGGGAGTGGGCCCCGCCGGGTCCGCTCTTTTTTATTGGTCGCAGCCGGGGCGAAGTGAATTGCGAGAGAATGCACGAAGCCCATGGCGAATGACCGTGACAAGCGTCTGGTGACAGAATCCGGCGTAGCCGCCCGGGTCGCGGCGATCGTCGAGCCGGTGATCGAGGATCTGGGCTTCAACCTGGTGCGGGTCCGGGTGACCGGCACCAATGGCTGCACGGTGCAGATCATGGCCGAGCGGCCGGACGGCACCATGTCGGTGGACGAATGCGAGACGATCAGCCGGGCGGTTTCGCCGGTGCTGGACCTCGAAGATCCCATCGATCGGGAGTATTATCTCGAAGTCTCGTCCCCTGGGATCGACCGCCCCCTCGTGCGCGGCAGCGATTTCGAGCGGTGGACGGGACACGAGGCGAAGATCGAGCTGGCCGTGCCCCTCAACGGCCGCAAGCGCTTCCGGGGCTTTCTCCGAGGCGTGACGGACGGAATGGCGGCGGTCGAGCTGCCGGACGTGAAAGAGGGCGAAGAGCGGATCGTGCATCTGCCTCTGGCGGATCTGGGCGAGGCCCATCTCGTCCTGACCGACGAGCTGATCCGCGAATCCCTGCGCCGGGGATCGGCGCCGGCGGCGGACGATGCCGACCATGACGATGACGATTCCGATGTGACGAACGCGGAGCCGGTGCCTCAGCCGCGCGGCCCGCAAAGCAAGAAATCGAAGAAGGAGTGACCTCGATGGCTGTAAGCGCCAACAGGCTTGAACTCTTGCAGATCGCCGATGCGGTCGCGCGTGAGAAGGTGATCGACAAGCAGATCGTGCTGGACGCCATGGCCGATGCCATCGCCAAGGCCGCACGCTCCCGCTACGGCGCCGAGACCGACATTCATGCGGAGATCAACCCGAAAACCGGTGAGCTCCGCCTGTCGCGGCATCTCCTCGTCGTCGACGATGGCGCCCTCGAGAACGATTCCCGCGAGATCACGCTGTCGGAAGCCCGCAGCCGGCACAATCCGGCGGCTCAGGTCGGCGACAGCATCGCCGAGACGCTGCCACCCTTCGATTTCGGGCGCATCGCGGCGCAATCCGCCAAGCAGGTGATCGTGCAGAAGGTGCGCGACGCCGAGCGCGACCGTCAGTACCAGGAATACAAGGACCGGATCGGCGAGGTCGTCAACGGCGTCGTGAAGCGCGTCGAATACGGCAACGTGATTGTCGATCTCGGCCGCGGCGAGGCCATCGTGCGGCGCGACGAGCTGATCCCGCGCGAGACATTCCGTCCCGGCGACCGCATCCGCGCCTATCTGTTCGACGTGCGCCGGGAGGCGAGAGGGCCGCAGATCTTCCTGTCGCGCACCCATCCCCAGTTCATGGCGAAGCTCTTCGCCCAGGAGGTGCCGGAGATCTATGACGGCATCGTCACCGTCCAGGCCGTGGCCCGCGATCCGGGCTCCCGCGCCAAGATCGCCGTGACCTCGCGCGACAGCTCCATCGACCCGGTCGGCGCCTGCGTCGGCATGCGCGGCTCCCGCGTCCAGGCGGTGGTGGGCGAGCTCCAGGGCGAGAAGATCGACATCATTCCCTGGTCTCCGGACCAGGCGACCTTCATCGTCAACGCCCTCCAGCCCGCGGAAGTGGTCAAGGTCGTGCTCGACGAGGAGGCCGACCGCATCGAGGTGGTGGTACCCGACGACCAGCTCTCGCTGGCCATCGGCCGCCGCGGCCAGAACGTCCGTCTCGCCTCCCAGCTCACCGGATGGGACATCGACATCCTGACCGAGGCGGAGGAATCGGAGCGCCGCCAGAAGGAATTCGCCGAGCGCACGGAGCTGTTCATGAACGCCCTCGACGTGGACGAGGTCGTCGGCCAGCTCCTCGCCTCGGAAGGCTTCCGCTCGGTGGACGAGATCGCCTACGTGGATCTGGCCGAGGTCGCCTCCATCGAGGGCTTCGACGAGGACACGGCGCGGGAGATCCAGGATCGCGCCCAGGAATATCTCGCCCGCATCGAGGCCGAGAACGAGGCCCGCCGCAACGAACTCGGCGTCGCCGACGACCTGAAGGAGATCGAGGGCGTCACCACGGCCATGCTGGTGGCTCTCGGCGAGAACGACATCAAGAATGTCGAGGATCTGGCCGGCTGCGCCACCGACGACCTCGTCGGCTGGACGGAGGGCCGGGGCCAGGAGGCGACCCGTTATGCGGGGGCGCTCGATGGCTTCGATCTGTCGCGGACCGAGGCGGAGGCCATGATCATGGCCGCCCGCGTGAAGGCCGGCTGGATCGAGGCTCCCGAGGAGCCGGTGGAGACCGAGGGCTCGGCGGAAGAAGCCGAGACCGAGGCCCAGCCCTCCTGACGGCCATGGTCGAGCGAGGTCAGCACCCGTGCCGCGGCATGAACCGGAGCGCACCTGCATCGTCACCCGCACGGTCCATCCGCCCGCGGAGCTGATCCGCTTCGTCCTGGGGCCCGACCACCAGGTCGTCCCGGATCTGAAGCACAAGCTGCCGGGCCGGGGCGTCTGGGTCACGGGCCGGCAGGATCTTGTGGAGGAGGCCGTCAAGCGCCGCCTCTTCGCCCGCGCCTTCAAGGCCGAGGTCAGGGCGCCAGAAACCCTGGCGGAGGATATCCGGCAGGCGCTCCGGACCGATTTGCGCCAGGCTCTGGCGCTCGCCAACAAGGCGGGCGCGGTGGTGACCGGCTTTCACAAAGTCGAGTCGGTTATCGCCGAAAAGCCTCTCGCTGCCCTTATTCATGCCGCAGAAGCGGCCGAAGATGGGCGAAGAAAGATCACGAACCAGTTGCGAAAACGCCTCGGCGACGCAATATCAAGCGTTCCGGTCGTCCAAGATTTGTCGAATGACGAATTGGATTTGGCATTAGGCCGGTCACATGTGATACATGCTGCCCTCGTCGCGGGCGCTGGGAGCGACGGCTTTCTGAACCGCTGGCATCGTTACCGCACCTATTGCGGCCTCGATGCCGATCAGGCTGGCCTCCAGGGCGAGACCGGCGAACCGACGATTTTGAAACCCGCAGGATAATTGAGCGGAATGAGCGATACGAAAAATCCGGGCGACAAGACACTCCATGTGTCG
Organism: Microvirga sp. BF8; assembly: GCF_059888585.1. Lineage (NCBI taxonomy): Bacteria > Pseudomonadati > Pseudomonadota > Alphaproteobacteria > Hyphomicrobiales > Methylobacteriaceae > Microvirga > Microvirga sp. BF8. The sequence goes on from NZ_CM187619.1 coordinate 4,270,666, forward strand.
TCCAAGACGCTTTCACTGAAGCGACCCGTCGAACAGGGCGTGGTGCGCCAAAGCTTCTCCCATGGCCGTTCCAAGGCGGTCGTGGTTGAGACGGTGAAACGTCGCCCCGTCGGCCCCGGCGGAGCGCCTGAACAGCACAAGGCTGCGCCACCTCCGGCCGCGGCCCCGGCGCCGGCTGCGCCGAAGCCGCCACAGCCGCAGCAGGGCCGCGGACAGCGCCAGGGCGCCTCGTCGTCCAACGCGCCACGCTCCGGCGTCGTGCTGCGAACGCTCTCCGACCAGGAGCGCGACGCCCGCGCCAGCGCGCTCGCCGATGCGCGTCGCCGCGAGGAAGAAGACCGCAAGCATCAGGAAGACGAAGCCCGTCGCCGCGCCGAGCGCGAGGTAGCCGAAGCGCGTGAGCGCGAAGCCGCCGAGACCCGCAAGCGCGAGGAGGACGAGCGCCGCCGCCAGGAAGACGAGCGCAAGCGCGTCGCGGAGGATCAGGCCCGCCGCCGTCTCGGCGAGGAGGCCGCTCCGGCCGCGGCTGCCCGCCAGGGCGCCGCGCCCCAGGGCGCCCGTCCCGACAGGGGTCCCGCCGGCCGCACCGGCGAGCGCAGCTTCGGTGACCGTCCCCGTCCGGCGGGCGACCGCCCTGCCGGCGACCGCGCCGCAGGACCGCGCCCGGCCGGTGCCGGTCCGCGTCCCGGTTTCGGGGGCCCCCGCAGCGGTGGCGGCACCACCGGAGGCCGCCCGCCGAGCCTCAACCATATGGCACGCCCCGCCGCCCCGGTGGCACCGGATCCGACAACGGCGAAACCGAACACCCGGACAGCTCCGCCTGTCGCCGCCCGCGCCGTCGAGGTCGAGGACGAGGAAGGTCCGCGCGCGGTCCGGCGTCCCGGCACACCCGCGAAGCCCGTTGCCGTGCCGAAGGTCCCGAAAGCCGCGCCCGGCGAGGAAAAGCGCCGCGGCCGCCTGACCCTGACCGCGGCGACCGCGGGCGAGGACGAGCGCACCCGCTCGGTCGCCTCGTTCCGTCGTCGCAACCAGCGCCTGACTGGCCACCGCCAGGTGGAGCAGAAGGAAAAGATCGCCCGCGAGGTGACGATTCCGGAGACGATCACCATCCAGGAACTCGCCAACCGCATGTCTGAGCGCGGCGTGGACGTGATCAAGCTGCTCATGAAGCAGGGCCAGATGCACAAGATCACGGACGTGATCGATGCGGATACCGCCCAGCTCGTGGCCGAGGAACTCGGCCACACGGTGAAGCGCGTCGCCGAATCGGACGTCGAGGAAGGCCTCTTCGACACCCCGGACGTGGACGAGAACCTCGAGGCGCGCCCGCCCGTCGTGACCATCATGGGCCACGTCGACCACGGCAAGACCTCGCTCCTCGACGCCATCCGCAAGACCAACGTGGTCTCGGGCGAGGCCGGTGGCATCACGCAGCATATCGGCGCCTATCAGGTGACCTCGCCGCTCGGCGGCAAGATCACCTTCATCGACACGCCGGGCCACGCGGCCTTCACCGCCATGCGCGCCCGCGGCGCCAAGGTGACGGACATCGTCGTCCTCGTGGTGGCCGCCGATGACGGCGTCATGCCGCAGACGGTCGAGGCGATTGCCCACGCGCAGGCGGCCGGCGTGCCCCTGATCGTGGCGATCAACAAGGTCGACAAGCCCGACGCCAATCCGCAGCGGGTCCGCACCGAACTGCTCCAGCACTCGATCGTGGTCGAGTCGATGGGCGGCGAAACCCTCGAATTCGAGGTTTCCGCCAAGACCGGCCAGGGCCTCGAAACCCTGCTCGAGGGTCTGCAGCTCCAGGCCGAAATCCTGGATCTGAAGGCCAACGCGGATCGTTCGGCGGAAGGCACCGTCATCGAGGCGAAGCTCGACCGCGGCCGCGGTCCCGTTGCCACCGTCCTCGTGCAGCGCGGAACGCTGCACACGGGCGACATCGTGGTCGCCGGCGCCGAGTGGGGCCGCGTGCGCGCCCTCATCAACGATGTCGGCAGCACCGTGAAGGAGGCAGGTCCCTCGGTCCCTGTCGAGGTGCTCGGCTTCAACGGCACGCCGGAAGCGGGCGACCGCGTCGCGGTGGTCGAATCGGAAGCCCGCGCCCGCGAGGTCACCGAATACCGGACGCGCCAGAAGCGCGAGCGTCAGGCGGCCCGCATGGGCGCAGCCGGCCGCACCCTGGCCGACATGATGCGCGATCTGAAGGCCGGAGCGGGCCGCAAGGAATTCCCGCTGGTGGTCCGGGCGGACGTGCAGGGTTCGGCGGAGGCCATCGTCGGCGCTCTCGACAAGCTCGGCACGGACGAGGTCGGGGCCCGCGTGGTCCAGGCCGGCGTCGGTGGCATCTCGGAATCGGACATCACCCTCGCGGAGGCCTCGGGCGCCATCGTCCTCGGCTTCAACGTGCGCGCCCACAAGGAAGCCCGCGAGGCTGCCGAACGGGCCGGCGTCGAGATCCGCTACTACAACATCATCTACGATCTCGTGGATGACGTGAAGGCGGCGATGTCGGGCCTTCTCGCCCCGACGCTCCGCGAGGAGCGGCTTGGCGAGGCGCAGATCCTCGAGGTGTTCAACGTCTCCAAGGTCGGCAAGATCGCCGGCTGCCGCGTCCTCGACGGGGTGGTCCAGCGTGGCGCCCATGTCCGCCTGATCCGCGACAACGTCGTGATCCACGAAGGCCGGCTCTCGCAGCTCAAGCGCTTCAAGGACGACGCCCGCGAGGTCACGTCGGGCCAGGAATGCGGCATGGCCTTCGAGAACTACCAGGACATGCGCGTCGGCGACCTGATCGAATGCTACCGCGTGGAAGAAGTGAAGCGGACGCTGTAAGCACCGCTTCCGCCTTCACGCGAAGGCCTCAAATCCATGTCTCCATGGCCGGGTCATCCCGGCCATGATTTTTTGAAGGATCCGGTCCAATCCCGGAGGATGAGTATGGCAAAACGTTTCGAACAGACCACCGGCCCCTCCCAACGACAGCAGCGCGTCGCCGAACTTGTGCGCCACGCCCTGGCGGAGGTTCTCTCCCGCGGCGACTTCCAGGACGAGGCGTTGACGAAGAACGTCATCACGATTCCGGAAGTGCGCATGTCTCCGGACCTGAAGCTCGCGACCGCCTATGTCATGCCGCTCGGCGGCAAGGACGAGGACGCGGTGCTCAAGGCGCTCGACAGGAACAAGAAGGTGTTGCGCCAGGAGGTCGCCCGCCGGGTGAACCTGAAATTCGCGCCCGACCTCCGCTTCCTGCGCGACGAGAGTTTCGATGAGGCCGCACGCATCGACGCGCTGCTGCGCAGCGAGAAAGTGGCCCGCGACACGGCCAAGCCCGGCGCCGACGACGAGAACGACGAGTAGGATCCATGACAGAGGAACGTCCCCAGCGGAGGCCGCAGGCCGACCGCCCCAAGAAGCGCGACGTCAATGGATGGATCATCCTCGACAAGGGCGTCGGCATGACCTCGACCCATGCGGTCGCCGTGGTCAAGCGCAGCCTCTCGGCCAAGAAGGCGGGCCACGCGGGCACTCTCGACCCCCTCGCCTCCGGTATCCTGCCGATCGCCCTGGGCGAGGCCACCAAGACCGTGCCCTTCATCATGGACGGGCGCAAATCCTACGTATTCACGGTGGCCTGGGGCGAGGAGACCAACACCGACGACGCGGAGGGCGATGTGGTCGGGCGGACCGACCTTCTTCCCGATCCCGCCGCGATCGAGGCGCTGCTGCCCCGCTTCACCGGGTCGGTGGAGCAGGTGCCGCCGCGCTTTTCGGCCATCAAGATCCAGGGCGAGCGGGCCTACGATCTCGCCCGTGACGGCGAGGCGGTGGAGTTGCAGGCCCGCACGGTCGAGATCGACCGGCTCAGCCTCGTGCATCACGAGGGCAACCGCTCCGTGCTGGAGGCCGATTGCGGGAAGGGCACCTATGTCCGCGCCATCGCCCGCGATCTCGGCCGGGCGCTGGGCTGCCTCGGCCATATCGCGGCGCTCCGGCGCACCCGGGTCGGCCCCTTCTGCGAGAGCGACGCGGTCACCGTCGATGACCTCGCCACGGATCCTGCCGCCCTCCGTCCCGTGGAGGCTGCGCTGAGCGACATCCCCGCGGTGCCGGTGAGCCGCGACATGGCCGGCCGCCTGATGCGCGGCCAGTCCATCATTCTGCGCGGGCGCGAGGCGCCCGTCTCCGGCAAGGTCTATGCGACCTGCAGCGGCGTCCTTGTCGCCGTCGGCGACGTGGAGCGTGGCGAACTGGTGCCGCACCGGGTGTTCAACCTGGGGGCGTGACCGCGGCCATGATTCGGGAACGGCGCGGAGCGCCGACCCGGCCCGAAGGGCCACGAGGCGGGGAGGCCATCACCGCCTGTGACGAAGGACAGGAAGCCGCTGTGCCTTTCTCATCCGGGCTCAGCGGCCGGAGGTCCCGGGAGCGTCTCCCACAGCCGCTCCGCAGCGACGGCGAGGCGAAGCACGCCGCACGTTCTACCGGTCGGCCTTCAGCCCCTGCGCCTCGCGCATCAGGTACTTGCGGGTGATCGGCTCGATCTGGTCGCGGATCAGCTCCGCCGCCTTCTGCTCCTCGCGCAGGGTTTTTTCCAGCGCCGGCACGAACCGGTCATAGCCGCTGGCCTGAGCCATGGCGATCAGCGACATGTAGGACGCAATCTCGAAGTTCTCGAAGGCGTGATTGGCGAAGGTGTTCTTGAGAACTTCATCCGCCATGGGCATGTGGCCGGCAGCCGCCATGTTGGCCATGAACTGGGTCGCGACGTCCTTCAGGAGCGAGCGGTCCTCGCCAAAGGTGTGGAGCATCTCGTCGAGGCGGCGGATCTGTTCCTCCGTCTCCTGGAGATGCGTGCGGAGGATCTGCGACATTTCCGGATAATGCTCGAAGCGCTCCAGCTGGCGGTTCATGAGCTGAACGGCCTCCTTCTCGAGGGCGTGCGCATTCTGGAGTCCGGTGACGAAGATGGATCGGACGGTTTCGGACGAGGCCAGGTCGGTGGTGGCCATGCTTTCAACTCCCGGGGTTCGGTGGCTTTGAGTCCCCAACCCTGCGTTCGCGGGACTTGTTCCACCCGACACCGGTCCGCGACGGCTATCCTATTGCCGTGCTTGACGAAAACGATTCCTCTGGCACTGGCGCCGAATTCGTGTATGGTGCGCTCACCTCCCGTAGGCTGATGCCCGCGTGATGCGCCTCGAGATCAGACCGCGCTGGACGACATCCCGGCCCGGCCTTCTCCGGCGAAACGGACCTCTACGCTCCCAGGAGCGAGGTCGTCTTTTTAAAGCCAACCTGAAAGGACTGACGATGTCGATCACGGCTGAGCGCAAGAATGCGCTGATCAAGGAATACGCTCAAAAGGCAGGCGATACCGGCTCCCCCGAGGTGCAGATCGCCATCCTGACCGAGCGGATCACCAACCTGACCGAGCACTTCAAGACCCACGCGAAGGACAACCATTCCCGCCGCGGCCTTCTGAAGCTCGTGTCCCAGCGTCGCTCCCTTCTCGACTATCTGAAGAAGAAGGAAGAGAGCCGCTACAAGACCGTTATCGAGAAGCTCGGCATCCGCCGGTAAGCTTTTCGGGAAAATTCCGTCCGGAGCCCGGCTCCGGACGGCCTCTTGACGCAGGCGGCCCGAAAGTCGGCCGATCATGATGCGTCCTATACCAAGAGGCGGATGACGCGATGACCATGGCAGGATCGCAAGAGGCTTCGAGGCGGCGGGCCGTCCCCTCCGCGGAGCCTCTTGCCGTCTTGCTCATGGCATCGAGCCCCGCCGTGTCATGAAAGACAAAACCATGTTTGATGTTCAACGCGAAGAACTGATCTGGGCCGGGCGCAAGCTCGTGCTCGAAACCGGCCAGATGGCCCGCCAGGCCGACGGCGCCGTCGTCGCCACCTATGGCGAGACCACCGTGCTCGCCACCGTCGTCTCGGCCAAGGAGCCGAAGGCCGGAATCGATTTCTTCCCGCTCACGGTCAACTACCAGGAGCGCACCTACGCCGCCGGTCGCATCCCGGGCGGCTACTTCAAGCGCGAAGGCCGCCCGACCGAGAAGGAGACTCTCGTCTCCCGCCTCATCGACCGCCCGATCCGTCCCCTCTTCCTCGACGGCTACCGGAATGAGACCCAGGTCGTCGTGACTGTCCTGTCCCACGATCTCGAGAACGATCCCGACATCGTCGCCATGGTCGCCGCCTCCGCGGCGCTTACCCTGTCCGGCGTGCCCTTCATGGGTCCCGTGGGCGCCGCCCGCGTCGGCTATATCGGCGGCCAGTACAAGCTGAATCCGCCGCTGCAGGAGATGGACCAGACGTCTCTCGACCTCGTGGTCGCCGGAACCGCCGATGCCGTCCTGATGGTCGAATCCGAGGCCAAGGAACTGCCCGAGGACGTGATGCTCGGCGCCGTGATGTTCGGCCACAAGCATTTCCAGCCGGTGATCGAGGCCATCATCCGCCTCGCCGAGAAGGCGGCGAAGGAGCCGCGCGACTACCAGCCCGCCGACCTCTCCGACGTGGAGAAGGCCGTTCTCGACATCGCCGAGAAGGACCTGCGCGAGGCCTACAAGATCACCAAGAAGCAGGACCGCTACGCCGCCGTCGACGCCGTGAAGGCGAAGGTGATGGAGGCTCTGGTTCCCGCCGATGGCGAGCCCCTGTTCGATCCCGAGAAGGTCAAGGCGGTCTTCAAGGAAGCCCAGGCCAAGGTCGTGCGCTGGAACATCCTCGACACCGGCAACCGCATCGACGGCCGCGACCTCAAGACCGTGCGCCCGATCGTGAACCAGGTCGGCGTCCTGCCCCGCACCCATGGATCGGCGCTGTTCACCCGCGGCGAGACCCAGGCCCTCGTGGTGACCACCCTCGGCACCGGCGAGGACGAGCAGTTCATCGACGAGCTCGAAGGCACCCGCAAGGAAACCTTCCTGCTGCACTACAACTTCCCGCCCTACTCCGTCGGCGAGACGGGCCGCATGGGTTCGCCCGGCCGTCGCGAGATCGGCCATGGCAAGCTCGCCTGGCGCGCCATCCACCCGATGCTGCCGGCCTCCCATGAATTCCCCTACACGATCCGCGTCGTGTCGGAGATCACGGAATCGAACGGCTCCTCCTCCATGGCCACCGTCTGCGGCGCGTCCCTGGCGCTCATGGATGCGGGCGTGCCGCTGCGCCGTCCGGTGGCGGGCATCGCCATGGGCCTCATCCTCGAGGGTGAGCGCTTCGCGGTTCTCTCCGACATTCTCGGCGACGAGGACCACCTCGGCGACATGGACTTCAAGGTGGCCGGAACGGAGCAGGGCATCACCTCGCTCCAGATGGACATCAAGATCGCCGGCATCACCGAGGAGATCATGCGCGTCGCGCTCGATCAGGCCAAGGGCGGCCGCGCCCACATCCTCGGCGAGATGAACAATGCGCTGACCGCCCCGCGCGCCGAGCTCGGCGAGCATGCCCCGCGCATCGAGACCATGCAGATCCCGGTCGACAAGATCCGCGAGGTCATCGGTTCGGGCGGCAAGGTCATCCGCGAGATCGTGGAGAAGACCGGCGCCAAGATCGACATCAACGACGACGGCCTCATCAAGATCGCGTCCGCCGACGGCAAGTCGATCAAGGCGGCCTACAACTGGATCCGCTCCATCGTCGCCGAACCCGAGGTCAACACGATCTACGAGGGCACGGTGGTGAAGGTGATGGAATTCGGCGCCTTCGTGAACTTCTTCGGTTCGCGCGACGGCCTCGTCCACATCTCGGAGCTCGCCAAGAACCGCGTCAACAAGGTCACCGACGTGGTCAAGGAAGGCGACAAGGTGAAGGTGAAGTTCCTCGGCACCGACGAGCGCGGCAAGGTCCGCCTCTCCATGAAGGTCGTCGACCAGGAGACCGGCGAGGACATCACCGAGAAGCTCAAGGCCGAACGCGACGCCGAGCGTGCCGAGCGCGACGCCCAGAAGCAGCAGGCCGGCGAGTAATTGCATCAAGCCTGATTGGAATTCAGAAAGGCGCGGCTTCGGTCGCGCCTTTTTTGTTGTTTCTTTGCGCGGTTTTCTCTGCGGCCGGAGGTGGATGCGCGTCTGGCTGCTAAGGGCGCTTCGCTAAATCCAGTTTGTGAGTCGACCCGCCATTGGCGCAAATCAGCCATAGCAATAAGCTTAATGATCTCGACGACTCTCGATTCCTAGTGACCGTTGCAGCATTGGGTGAATTCGGATGCGGGAATCATCCTGAAGTTCTGCCATATCGAAAATCGGCTGATCCAAGTGAGAATAGTAGAAACGCTCGCCCGGATTGGGTTTCACTGCTACTGCGCCAACACGATAAAGAATACTCAAGACCTCGCGGATAAATCTCTGCGGATCTGCGTGAGCTTCAAACACCTTATTGGCTTCCTCGAACAGTGGATCGAAGGCGACTTTCTTGTCTGAAATTGGTAATGCCAGTTCCTCAACCTTATCCTTGTCGCACAATTCTAAAAAATCTATATTTGCACTCTTAAATTGCTTAAGAAAATCCAAAAGCCTATTCAAATGCGGGAATGCGCTTTGCCACTCGTACTCTAAGGCCTGCCGACGGATGCGTGAATATTCGCCCTCGGCATCACGGATACCTCTCGCAGTGACTTCGTACTGACCCTCCGCGCGATTAAGACATTCGTTAACAAATGTAATGACATCCCTAGGTCGCATAAGTGTACGCTCGACTATGTAGTCAAACGGATCCATATTCCCAACCTTGTAAGGAAAAATATCCTCGAAGGTTACGCTTGCACTATTCGAATATTGGCGCCTAAATAGAAGTCCGATGCGCTTTTGCACCAAGTCCTTCAATTCGCGCTTACTCCATTTAAGCCTTATGAAATAATCCTCAAATTTTTCTCTTTGGAAGGTTAAATCACCGGTTTCTTGAACAACCCGTTCCAAAATATCGGAACGCAATGCCACAAGTACCTTAAGGTTAGTGATGCGTCGGAACGATTTAAGCGCTTCAATCAGTGACCGAATAAGTCGAAATCGGATCGAAATATCCACCCAGCGATCGTCAAGCTTGTCAATCAGTATGTAATAGCGAGACATCTCGTCATCCTTGACCTGATCGGCTAACATTTCGACAACGCCGGCTAGTTCGCTGAGTTGATCAGAGTTAATAATCTTTCGAGCTCTAGCGACCAGTTCCGACTTTTTTTCCGTACTGATACGCTTCTCATACTGACCGCCTGCCTTAAATTTATTGATATCGCCACCAAGCTCTGCTTGCAGCTTATTTTCATACTTTTCAGTGATGTCTTTAATATTCTGATCCATCGTGATCCAGAATTTTCCCTCCCAATCCCTCAAATATTGTAAGGACTTTTTCTTGCGAGCGTCGCCGCTAAATTTCTCTGAAAGCCATTGGAATACTGTACGAGATTTCGCCTCATCTATTACCTTGTACCTGAGGCGGATGAATTCGATGCATAGTACGTGCTTCCATAGAGCAAGGAAGAGAAGATCCAGATCGCCACCGATTGCCTGTACAAATCTTAGCGTGTCAGAATTCGATACATAACTGAGCGACATCTCAGTAGGGTCAAGATGAATCGCATGTTCCGATGTTCGGTCGATGTATCGAAGGATTGCGGTCTTTCCTGATCCTGTGCGTCCGGCAAGGACCATTCCTGGCGCCTTCACACTCTTTGAAGCAGCAACGGCAGGATGATCAATGAAACATTCGAACAAAAACTCATCATCAGTTTCCGCGGACAAGCTCCCTATAGACATGCCTGCGCGAAGATTTACTGCGTTATTCTTCTTTTTCTTTGATGCCTTGGACATTGAGCTTCCTGGGATTCTAGCTAGTTCCGTAAGGTTAGGTGCAAAGAGGGCGTGCGCAACAATGGGATGGGACGAATCCACAAGCTCTTCCGTTGCGAAACTAAAGAAATGTACTGATCTATAGGGACCTGTGAAAAGTGAAATATAATAATATTAATATATTGCATTCTCTAGGTTAGCTTATGCAGGTGCAATTGACGCTCGAGTTAAGGAACAGTAATTAGAATTGTTCTAAACAGGGCCCTCCACCCATGCTCTCCCGCGTCTTCGGCTTCGACCGCCGTCCCTTCGACTCTCTCAGCGAGCAGGAAATCCTGGCGCTCGCCATCTCCTCGGAGGAGGACGATGCGCGGATCTACCGGGCGTATGCGGACGGGTTGCGGGCGGATTATCCGCAATCGGCCAAGGTCTTCGAGGAGATGGCCGTCGAGGAAGACGGGCATCGCTCCGCCCTGATCGAACTGCACCGCAAGCGGTTCGGGGAGACCATTCCGCTGATCCGGCGGGAACATGTGCGCGGCTATTACGAGAGGAAGCCCGACTGGCTCGTGCGCCCGCTCGGCATCGACAAGGTCCGCAGCGCCGCGGAAGACATGGAGGCGCAGGCGCACCGCTTCTATGTCGAGGCCGCCAAGCGCACCACCGACGCCTCCACGCGAAAACTTCTCGGCGATCTCGCGGCGGCGGAGATGGTGCACGAATCGCTCGCGCGTCGGCTCGGCCTCACCTACACGCCGGAATCGGTGAAGGAGGAAGAGGCTCACACGGAGCGCCGGAAATTCATCCTGACCTTCGTCCAGCCGGGCCTTGCAGGCCTCATGGACGGGTCGGTCTCGACGCTTGCTCCGATCTTCGCTGCGGCCTTCGCCACGCAGGATACGTGGCAGACTTTTCTCGTCGGGCTTTCCGCGTCGGTCGGTGCCGGCATTTCCATGGGCTTCACGGAAGCCGCCCATGACGACGGCAAGCTCTCGGGCAGAGGCTCTCCGGTCAAGCGCGGCTTCGCGTCCGGCATCATGACCGCCATCGGCGGGCTGGGCCACGCCCTGCCCTACCTGATTCCGCATTTCTGGACCGCGACCTTCATCGCCGCCGCCGTCGTATTCGTGGAGCTCTGGGCCATCGCCTTCATCCAGAACCGCTACATGGAGACGCCCTTCCTGCGCGCCGCCTTCCAGGTGGTGCTCGGCGGTGCACTGGTCTTCGCGGCGGGCGTCCTGATCGGCAACGCGTAATCCACACGTCTCTTCGCGTTTCGAAGCCGCCCTCGTGGCGGGCTGCGTCACGAGCATTGCGGATCGCGCCCGCCTGTTCTGAGATGGGGACAGCACGACGGAACCGGGAGGGGTCCATGCTGTTCATGGTCATCGAGACGTTCGGGCGCGATCCGAAGGCGATCTATCGCCGCTTCCGTGAAAAGGGTCGCCAGATGCCCGAGGGTCTGGATTATGTCGACAGCTGGATCACAGCGGATTTCAGGCGCTGCTTTCAACTGATGCGCTGCGACGACGCCACCCTTCTCCAGCGCTGGGTGTCGGAATGGTGCGATCTCGGTGAGTTCGAGATCGTGCCCGTCGCACCCAGCGCGGACACCGCCGCGGCCATGGCAGGGCACCTCTGACGATGTCTCAATTTATCACCACCCTTTCCAGCCTCGAATCCCTCTACGGCGAGGTCGGCGACGCCTCCCGCGTCAAGGAAACCGACCGGATCGTGCCGGTCTACCGCGCGCTGATCGAGGCGGCTCCCTTCGCCGTGCTGGCGACCACCGGCCCTGGCGGACTCGACTGCTCGCCGCGGGGCGACGGGCCCGGCTTCGTGCGGGTGGCGGACGAAAGGACCCTGCTGCTCCCGGACCGGCGCGGCAACAACCGCATCGATTCGCTGCGCAACATCGTCCACGATCCGCATGTCGCCCTGCTCTTCCTGATTCCCGGCATCGGCGAGACCCTGCGCGTCAACGGCCGCGCGGCGATTTCCATCGACCCTGCCCTGCTGGAGAGCTTTTCCGTCGACGGCAAGGCGCCGAGGACGGTGCTGTCGATCGCCGTCGAGACGGTGTTCTTCCAGTGCTCCCGCGCCGTGGTCCGAGCTGACCTCTGGAATCCCGACAAACGTCTTGCTCGGAGCACCCTGCCGAGCGCGGGCGAGATCCTGGCGGCCCTCAGCGGCGGCGCGACCGGCGGCGAGGCCTACGACAACGCGCTGCCGGATCGGGTGAGGACGACGCTGTATTAGGGCCCGTCAAGCCTTGACCTGAGGCCGATGCGCCTCGACAAAGCAGGTCTCGCGTTTCACGTTCTCCGAAGGGACCATCCATGACGATCCAACGCATCAATCCCGGCCAGCGCATGAGCGGCGCCGTCGTTCACGGCAACACGGTCTATCTCGCCGGCCAAGTGGCGGATAAGACCGCCGGCCAGAGCGTCGCCGAGCAGACCAAGGAAATCCTCGCCAAGATCGATGCCCTTCTCGCCGAAGCCGGCACCGACAAGTCGAAGCTGCTGATGACCAATATCTGGCTCACCGACATGGCCACGTTCCAGGAGATGAACGGCGTGTGGGATTCCTGGGTCGCGCAGGGCAACCCGCCCGCCCGCGCCACCGTCGAGGCGAAGCTCGCCGCCCCCCAGTTCAAGGTCGAGATCGCCGTCATCGCGGCGAAGTAAGGCCTGAGGCATCGGCGCCAAAGCGAAGCGGGCCCCGAAGGGCCCGCTTTTTTGATGGTCTCGCCCGGCGGCTACGGGCAGCGATGCCGCCGTCCGTCGTAACCGAGATAGGTTCCTGTTGCAGGATTGTAGGACTTGAAGCGCTGCATGCAGTAGGAGACCGCCGAATTCGGCGCCGCGTAGACCGGGGCTGCCTGCTGCGCCAGGGCGCCGCCGATGATCGCGCCGGTGGCGAGTCCGATGGCGCCCGCCGCGGCCGCGCTGCCGTAATCGTGCCGGTAATAGCGGCCGCCATAATACCGCGAGCCGTAGTAGGGCCTGCCGTAATAGCCGCCGCGATAGCCGTAGAACGGCCTGCCGGGCCGGTTGTCCCGGAAATAGGGGCGCGGCCCCGGGCCGGCTCGGAAGCCTGTCCGAGGCGGATGAAGACCGCTGGAGCGATACTGCGCATAACCCGTGTCGAGATCGCCGCTCAGCAGCGCCGCCAACGGTGCGGCAGCCGGTTTTGCCGGTGCCGGGGCAGCATCCGCGCTGGCCGGGATCATCGTGGAACCCAGGGCCAGTATTGCGGCGGAAGCCAGAAGTATGTGACGCATGGAATGACTCCTTCCTGCGGGGTCGAACGTCTTTCGGAAGCAGTCGTTCCGCCACGACAGAGGAATTCCTTCAGGATCGCAGAGTTGTGAGCCTCATTCGTAGGGGAAAGGCCGCGATGTTCTTTGGCCCCGAAACGGTCCTGTATCCGTCCCCAACCTCAAAACTTGCGAAAGCGGCCGCAGCTCCCAGACATTCCTTCGCGAAAACGCTTTCTCCGCCGATGAGCGGCCATCGGCTGGCGGTCCGCGCCGGTCGCTTTGGATCATTCGCAGGGATACTGCAATCCGTCGGAGCCCCGGTAGGTATTGGATGCGCTGTCGTAGGAGGGGTATTTGCGCGAGCAATAGCTCTGCCAGGTTTCTCCCGGCATCGGGTTCATCTGCCGTGGCATGGTCATGATGTTGCCGGTGGCCAGGGGTTCGGTCTCCGTCATCGGGGCAGCGGAATGATAGCCGGGCGGGTAATTGGGCTGGCTCCTGTGGATCGGGGCCTGCCGGTCCGTCGAGGGCTGGGCGCTGGCCATGCTCCCGTCGAGGGCCGAAACCGCCGCCAGAGCCGCGGCCAAGCTCATGAGACATGCTTTTCGCACGGGAAACTCCCTGGGGCGGGCGCCGGCATGGCGTGACGCCGGTTGAGGGCCAGTGTCCCGACCCGGACGGTAATCCGGGGTTGGGAAGACTGGTTCCATCGCTCGCGACAATTCGCGAAAGTTCCCTTCCGGGCCTCGACTTGACGCCCGGCGGCACCGGGCCGAAGCTGAGATCCATCGCGCCGGATGCCTGGGAGGTTTCATGCCGCCACGCATGTTGCTCGTCGGATTGGGGGCGCTGCTGGTCCTTTGCGGATTGGTGCTCATCGCCGTCCGGATCATTCGGGCCGGGCCGATGAGCCGGGCAGGGCGCAGGGCCGCGGACGTCACGTTGGAGCCTCAGGGGCGCAGCGGTCTCTTCGACCTCAGGGCGCAGGCGCCCGGCATCGGTCTGCTCGCGCTGGGAGCCGTCCTCCTGATCGCGGGGGCCGTCCTGTGACGGGACGGCCGTTGGCGACGAAAGAGACGCCTTCTCGAGGCGTCAGAGAATGAAGCGGCTCAGGTCCGTATTCTTCGCAAGGCTCTCGACCTCGCCTCGCACATAGGCGGCATCGATGGTAACCGCTTCGCCGTTACGGTCCGGAGCCGTGAACGACACGTCGTCCAGAACCCGTTCGAGGACCGTCTGCAGGCGCCGGGCGCCGATATTCTCGACGGAATTGTTCACGTCCACCGCCACCTGGGCAAGCGCGTCGATGGCATCGTCCGTGAACACGAGCTCGACGCCCTCCGTCTTCATCAGGGCGACGGATTGCTTGATGAGGCTCGCCTCCGTCTCGGTCAGGATGCGCTTGAAATCGTCCACCGTGAGCGGCGACAGCTCGACGCGGATCGGCAGGCGGCCCTGGAGCTCGGGCAGGAGATCCGACGGCTTCGACACATGGAAGGCACCCGACGCGATGAACAGGATGTGGTCGGTCTTCACCGGCCCGTACTTGGTTGCGACGGTCGTGCCTTCGATGAGCGGCAGCAGATCGCGCTGCACGCCCTCGCGGGACACGTCGCCGCTGGCGCGGCCTTCGCGGGCGCAGATCTTGTCGATCTCGTCGAGGAAGACGATGCCGTTGTTCTCCACCTGCCGGATCGCCTCCTGGACGATGGCGTCCTGGTCGAGGAGCTTGTCGGATTCCTCCGTGATCAAGGGCTCATAGGCCTCGCGCACGGTGGTGCGGCGCATCTTGGCGCGGCCGCCGAAGGCCTTGCCGAACATGTCGCCGAGATTGATGGCGCCGACGGAGGCGCCGGGCATGCCGGGAATCTCGAACATGGGCAGGCCCTGCTGGCCGCCGCCCTGCACCTCGATCTCGATCTCCTTGTCGTCGAGTTCGTTGTCGCGCAGCTTGCGCCGGAAGCTGTCGCGGGTCGCCGCGCTGGCCGTGGTGCCGACGAGGGCGTCGAGGACGCGCTCCTCCGCCGCGAGATGGGCCTTGGCCTCGACCTGCTTGCGGCGCTCGGCGCGCACGAGGCCGATGCCGACCTCCACAAGGTCGCGAACGATCTGCTCCACGTCGCGGCCCACATAGCCGACCTCGGTGAACTTCGTCGCCTCGACCTTGAGGAACGGCGCATTGGCGAGCCGCGCCAGACGGCGCGATATCTCGGTCTTGCCGCAGCCGGTAGGCCCGATCATCAGGATGTTCTTGGGCGCCACCTCCTCGCGCAGGGAACCTTCCAGCTGCTGGCGGCGCCAGCGGTTGCGCAAGGCGATGGCGACAGCGCGCTTGGCCTCGTACTGGCCGACGATGTGGCGGTCGAGTTCGGAAACGATTTCGCGGGGGGAGAAGGAGGTCATTCGGTTTCCAGCGTCTCGATGACGATGTTGGCATTGGTGTAAACGCAGATTTCGGCCGCGATCGTGAGCGAGCGGCGGACGATGGCTTCGGCGTCGAGGCCCGAATCGTCGAGGGCGCGGGCGGCGGCGAGGGCATAATTGCCCCCCGATCCGATGGCCATGATGCCTCCCTCCGGCTCCAGCACGTCGCCCGAGCCGGAGAGGAGGAGGCCCACCTCCCTGTCGGCGACGAGCATCATCGCCTCCAGGCGGCGCAGGTAACGGTCCGTGCGCCAGTCCTTGGTCAGTTCGACGCAGGCCCGGGTGAGCTGGCCCGGATATTGTTCGAGCTTGCCCTCGAGCCGCTCGAACAGGGTGAAGGCATCCGCCGTCGAGCCCGCGAAGCCGCCGATCACGCCGCCCTTGGACAGGCGGCGGACCTTTTTCGCGTTGCCCTTGACGATGGTCTGGCCCAGGCTGACCTGGCCGTCGCCACCGATGACGACGCGTCCGCCCTTGCGGACCATGAGGATCGTGGTGGCGTGCATGCTGGGAGGGGTCGTATCGGACAAGGGATCACTCCGGCGGGAATGCGACTGACTTAATCATCCTTACGGCAAAAGCAACGCGGGTGGCGTTTCTCGCGCCGGCTTGATAGAAGGCGCCGTCACTTCATCGCGCCGTCTCTTTCACGAAGGATCCCTATGATGCGCGCCGCGAGCGTCAGCCGTCGCACCGCCGAGACCGATGTCAACCTGTCGATCGCCCTCGATGGCACCGGCAAGGCCGAGATCGCCACGGGAGTCGGCTTCCTCGACCATATGCTCGAACTCTTCGCCCGGCACGGCCTTTTCGACCTCAACGTGAAGGTGAAAGGCGACCTTCATGTGGACCAGCATCATACGACGGAGGATACTGGCATCGCCCTCGGCCAGGCGTTCCAGCAGGCGCTGGGCGACAAGAAGGGCATTACCCGCTATTCCGACATCCACCTGCCCATGGACGAGACTCTGACCCGGATCGCGCTCGATATTTCCGGACGTCCCTTCCTGGTGTTCCGGACCGCCTTTCCGACACAGAAGATCGGCAGTTTCGACACCGAGCTGGTGCGCGAGTTCTTCCAGGCTTTCGCCATCAATGCCGGTCTGACGCTCCATGTGGAGACCCTCTACGGCGAGAACAGCCATCACATCGCCGAGAGCTGCTTCAAGGGCCTGGCCCGCGCGCTTCGGCACGCCGTGTCGGTTGACCCGAAGGAGGGCGGCCGCATTCCCTCCACCAAGGGAACGCTCTAGCGGCTCGTGCGGAACCGGACGTGCAATCCACTTTCGGGTCCGATGCTCTAGATCTTCGGTCTCTCGGTTTTCCAAGAGACCGTGCAAGAGACCCGTGATTGCCATATCCGCCGGCAAAAGCCCCGACGGACAAGGCTTCTCAAGGATCGTGTCATGACGACCTATACTCTGCATCTCGCGCGTGATGCGCGACCGGGCGACCCGGAGGCATTGGACGAGGCGGAAATCGTGAAGGACGGCTTCTCCTGGGGCGCCTTCATCTTCACCTTCCTCTGGTTCTTCTACCATCGGCTGTGGCTGGCCGGGATCCTCGTCCTGCTGGTCCTCGTCGCCCTGAACGTGGCATTCAATCTTCTGGGCGTGCATCCGGCGGCCCGCTTCGCGGCGGAGCTGCTCCTGCAGATCCTGATCGGCCTCGAGGCCAACAGCCTCTGGCGCTGGACCTATGAGCGCCATGGCCGGCCGGCCGTCGACGTGGTGACGGCCTCCGACCGGGACGAGGCGGAAGCCAAGACCTTCGCCCGCTGGCTGCTGCAGCAGGCGGCGCCGTTCCGAACCCCTTCTTCGCCGATGTCGCCGACCATCCGCCCCCGTCCGGGCGCGGAGCCGGTGATCGGCCTGTTTCCCGATGCGGAGCGTCCCCGGTGAGCGTGGTGATCGTCGATTACGGGTCCGGCAACCTGCACTCCGCCGCAAAGGCCTTCGAGCGCGCGGCGCGGGAGGCGGGGCTGGCGGACAGGATCGAGGTCAGCTCGGATCCGGCTGCCGTCGCCAGGGCCGACCGGATCGTGCTGCCGGGCGTCGGCGCCTTCGCCGATTGCCGGCGCGGCCTCGACGGCGTGCCCGGCATGGTCGAGGCCCTGAACCGCCGCGTGCGGGAGGAGGGCCATCCCTTCCTCGGCATCTGCGTCGGCATGCAGCTCATGGCGAGCCGCGGCCTCGAATACGTCACCACGCCGGGGCTCGACTGGATCCACGGCGATGTGAAGGCGATCGTGCCGAGCGATCCCGCCCTGAAGATCCCCCATATGGGCTGGAATACCCTCGACCGGCACAGGGCCCACCCGGTGCTGGAGGGCATTCCCACCGGCCCCGACGGACTGCATGCCTATTTCGTCCACTCTTACGCATTCTCGCCCGCGGACCCGGACGACGTGGTCGCCACCGTCGATTACGGCGGGCCGGTCACGGCCATCATCGCCAGGGACAATGTCGTCGGCACCCAGTTTCATCCCGAGAAGAGCCAGGCCCTCGGCCTCAGGCTCATCGCCAATTTTTTGAGGTGGCGCCCGTGATTCTCTTTCCTGCCATCGACCTGAAGGAGGGCCGTTGCGTCCGTCTCATCCAGGGCGACATGGACCAGGCGACCGTGTTCAACGACGATCCGGCGGCCCAGGCGGCGACCTTCGAGCGCCAGGGCTTCGAATGGCTGCACGTGGTCGATCTCGACGGCGCCTTCGCCGGCAAGCCCATGAATGCCGCCGCCGTGGAGGCGATTCTCAAACGCATCCGGATTCCGGTGCAGCTCGGGGGCGGCATCCGCGACATGAAGACGGTGGAGGGCTGGCTCGCCAAGGGCGTCGCCCGGGTCATCATCGGAACGGCCGCCGTGCGCGATCCCGCCTTCGTGCGCGAGGCCGCCCGGCTCCATCCCGGCAAGGTGGCGGTCGGCATCGATGCCAAGGACGGGCTCGTGGCGGTGGAGGGCTGGGCGCAGACCTCGACCCTGACCGCCGAGGAGCTCGGCCGCCGCTTCGAGGATGCGGGCGTCGCGGCGATCATCTACACCGACATCTCCCGCGACGGGATCTTGAAGGGGCTCAACATGCCCATGACCCTGGCCCTGGCCCGCGCGGTGAAAATTCCGGTCATCGCCTCGGGCGGTCTCGGCTCCATGGCCGATATCGAGAGGCTCACGCAGCCCGACTGCGCCATTCTCGGCGGCGCGATCTCGGGCCGCGCCCTCTATGACGGGCGCATCGACGCGGACCAGGCCCTGGCACTGCTGCGGACGGCGCGCAGGGAGAATGCCTGATGCTGAAGGTCCGCCTCATTCCCTGCCTCGACGTCAAGGACGGCCGCGTCGTCAAGGGCGTCCAGTTCGTGGACCTCCGCGATGCGGGCGATCCGGTGGAGGCCGCCAAGGCCTATGACGCGGCCGGGGCCGACGAGCTCTGCTTCCTCGATATCACCGCGAGCCACGAGGCACGCGGCATCCTGCTCGACGTGGTCACCCGGACGGCGGAGGCGTGTTTCATGCCGCTCACCGTCGGCGGCGGCGTTCGGACGGTCGACGACATCCGCAGGCTCCTGCTCGCCGGGGCCGACAAGGTGTCGATCAATACGGCCGCGGTGAAGAACCCGGAATTCGTCCGCGAAGCGGCGGAGAAATTCGGCAATCAATGCATCGTGGTCGCCATCGACGCCAAGAAGGTGTCGGGGGAGGGCGAGGAGCCGCGCTGGGAGATCTTCACCCATGGCGGCCGCAATGCTACCGGCATCGATGCGATCGCTTTCGCCAAAAAGGTCGCGGAGCTCGGGGCAGGAGAGCTGCTCGTCACCTCGATGGACCGCGACGGCACCAAGGGCGGCTACGATCTCGCCCTGATCCGCGCCATCTCGGATGCGGTGTCCGTGCCGGTGATCGCGTCCGGAGGCGTCGGCACTCTTGACCATCTGGTCGAGGGCATCCGCGACGGCCATGCCAGCGCCGTGCTCGCCGCCTCGATCTTCCATTTCGGCACCCACACGATCGCCGAGGCGAAGGATTCCATGGCGAAGGCCGGGCTCAAGGTGCGGCTGGACAAGGCGGCCTAGACGATGGGGACCGAAGCGATGACCACCTTCACCCTCGATGACCTCGCGCGCATCGTCGCGACACGCGCCGCGGCGCCGCCATCGGAATCCTATACGGCCAAGCTTCTGGCGGACGGCCCGGCCAAGGCAGCGAAGAAGCTCGGCGAGGAGGCGGTCGAGGCGGCGCTCGCGGCCGTGCTGCAGGACCGGGCGAACCTCACGGCGGAAGCGGCCGACGTGCTGTATCATCTTTTGGTCGTGTTGCAGGGCGCGCGCATTCCGCTAAGTGACGTGATGGCGGAACTGGAGCGCCGCACCGCACAATCGGGGCTGGCCGAGAAGGCCGCGCGCAAGGACTGAAACCGGCAGGCCCTCAACCCGAAAGGGGACTTTCATGGATCAGCGCAACGCGGTGTCCTTCGACGAGGACAACCTCTCCCCCTACCGCGTCTTCACGCGGGACGAATGGGCGAAGCTGCGTGCCGACGCGCCGATGACCCTGACCGCCGAAGAAGTCCTGCAGCTGCAATCCCTCAACGATCCGATCTCGCTGGACGAGGTCGCCGCGATCTATCTGCCGCTGTCGCGCCTGCTCTCCCTCTACGTCGCCGCGACACAGGGGCTGTTCAAGGCGACGCAGCGCTTCCTTCTGGCCGAGAAGGAGCCCAAGGTCCCCTACATCATCGGCGTCGCGGGCTCGGTGGCGGTTGGAAAATCCACCACGGCCCGCGTGCTCAAGGCGCTCCTCGCCCGCTGGCCCAACACCCCGAAGGTCGATCTCGTCACCACGGACGGCTTTCTCCTGCCCAACGCGGAGCTGACCCGGCTCGGGCTGATGGAGCGCAAGGGCTTTCCGGAGAGCTACGACACCGGCGCGCTGCTGCATTTCCTCGCCGACATCAAGGCCGGCAAGCGCAATGTCCGCGCGCCGCTCTATTCCCACCTCGTCTATGACGTTGTGCCGGGCGAGGAGACGGTCGTCGACCGTCCCGACATCCTCATCGTCGAGGGCCTCAACGTGCTCCAGCCCGCGCGCATGCCCAAGGATGGCGCGGCGATCCCCTTCGTGTCCGACTTCTTCGACTTCTCGGTCTATATCGACGCCGAGGAGGAGGATCTGCACCGCTGGTACGTGAACCGGTTCCTGCGCCTGCGCCACACGGCCTTCCGCGATCCGCTCTCCTATTTCCGCCGCTACGCGGAACTGGCGGAGGGCGAGGCTATCACCGTCGCCGACGGGCTTTGGAACCGCATCAACCTCGTCAACCTGCGCGAGAACATCGTGCCGACCCGGCAGCGCGCCAGCCTGATCCTCAAGAAAGGCGCCAGCCACCGGATCGAGACCGTGGCGCTGCGGCGACTTTAGGGACGCGATCTTTCCGCCATCTCGCGCGTTCCTCCTCCGCTTCATGGAGGATGCATGGCCACCCAACCGATTGAGAAGCAGATCGAGCGCAGCGCCGAGCAGACCCAGGAGGCGGCCGAGAACACGCAGGTCGCCGCGCAGAAGACGGCCAAGGCGACCGTCCAGCTCAAGGACAGCGCCGACCGGCGCACGGAGCTGGCGGCGGACCGGACGGTCTTCGCGGCCGAGCGCACCTATGCGGCCTGGGTGCGCACCGGGCTCGCGGCGCTCGCCTCGGGCATCGGTGCGAAGAAACTCCTCGAAGGAGTCGTTCCGGACTGGCTGGTCACCGGGACCGGGACGCTTCTCGTTCTCTTCAGTGCGTTCTGCTTCGCAGCGGCGGTCTGGCGCCAGGTCTTCGTGGGCGCGCCGCCGCCCGTGCCGGACGTGCGCCGGATCCCGCCCTTCCTGCTCGTCGTCCTGAACGGCTTCCTGGTGCTCGTGGCCCTGGCGGCCCTGATCAGCCTCTGGTTCGGGCGGACGGGCGGGTGAGAGAGGCCTCGACCTCTCCGCCATCCCCGGAGAGACCGGGACGGCGGCCTGAATTCAGCTCAACAGCCCTTCCTGCCGCGCCAGATCGCGCAGGCTCGCCTGCGGACGGGCGCCGAGATGGCTGATGATCTCGGCGGCGGCAAGGCCGCCGAGGCGGGCGCAATCCACCAGATCGAGCTCCTTGGCGAGGCCGGCAAGGAAACCCGCGGCGAAGAGGTCGCCCGCGCCCGTGGTGTCGATCACCCGTTCCACGGGGAAGGCGGGCACGGCCCGCGTCTCGCCCCGGCTGACGATCATCGCGCCCTCGGCCGAGCGGGTCACGACGCCCAAAACCTTCTCCTCGCGCAGGGCCGCGAGGGCGCTGTTGGCGTCGGAGGTGCCATAGAGGCTCTGCAATTCATGGATGTTGGCGAATAGGATGTCGAGGCTGCCGTCGCGCATGAGGCCGAGGAACTCGTCCCGGTAGCGGTCGACGCAGAAGGCGTCGGAGAGGGTCAGCGCCACCTTGTTCCCGGCATGGTGGGCAATCTTCACGGCCTTGCGGAAGGCCTCCTTCGCCGCCGGCGGATCCCAGAGATAGCCTTCGAGGTAGACGTAGGCGGAGGCCTGCACGGTCTCGGGGCGGATATCCTCGGGCGTCAGGTTCTGGCAGGCGCCGAGATAGGTGTTCATGGTGCGCTCGCCGTCCGGCGTCACCAGGATGAAGCTGCGCGCCGTGGCAGGGCCGTCCTCCGCGAAGGCGACGTCGTAATGCACGTCGATGGCCTTGAGATCGTGGGCGAAATGGCGGCCCGTCTCGTCGTTCTTCACCTTGCCGATGAAGCCCGCCTTAACCCCGAGCGAGGCGATGCCGGCGGCGGTGTTGGCCGCGGAGCCCCCGGAGACCACGATGGCGGGTCCCATGTCCCCATAGAGCTCTTCCGCCCGCGCCTCGTCGATGAGCTGCATGGCGCCCTTGTGGACGTTCTTCTGGAGGAGGAAAGCCTCGTCCGTATGGGCGAGCACGTCAACGATGGCGTTGCCGAGCGTGAGCACGTCGATGCGGGGATGGGACATGGATGACCAGCGCTTGATGGGAAAGGGGCGCTTTCGCATCCGGCGGCGCGGCGGTCAAGCCTCGGGGCGTTTTCGGCCGGCCGGAGCGACATGCGGGAAGGTGGGAACCGGCTCCGCGCGAAAAGCGGTGCGATACGACATCGGGAGCGCCCGTTCCAAGCCGGCGGAGTGTCCAGCGCGCTAGAAGGACGGCGCGGATTGTTCGGCCTCGAGGGACTTTTCGGCGAAGGCGAGGGCGCGCCGGTGTCTGTCCTGGGCCTGGTCGAGCACCGCGAGAATCTCGTCGACCTCGTCCTCGGACAGGTTGCCGACCTCCCGCGCCAGGCGGTTGGCGAGCAGGGTCGCCTGGGCATGGGTGCCGGAGGTATCGATCCTGACCCGGGGATCCGAGAGATCGGCGAGTCGGATCAGTTCGTCGGCCTCGTCCCAGATGATGTTGAAATACTGCAGAACGCCCTGGATCAGCGTCCAGGTGGGCTTGCCGCGTTCCCCGCGCTCCAGGGCCGAGAGATAGGCGCTCGAAACGCCCAGATGGGCGGCCATGTCCTTCAACATCAGGCCGCGCTGGCGGCGGAGGTGCCGCACCCGTTCACCGAAGGGAGTCATCCGTTCATCCTGCGCCTCGCCTGCGGCGAAGCCGGATATAGAGTGCACCGGATCCGCCGTGTTGGGGAGAGGCCTCCTCGAAGCCAACCACAAGAGATCTGAGGTCGGGCAGCCGCAGCCAGTGCGGCACCATCCGGCGCAGGACGCCCCGCTCCTCGAAGAGCCCGCCGGTGCTGGCGCCACCCTTGCCGGTGATGACCAGGACGAGGGAATGGCCCGAGCCCTGCGACCGGTGGAGGAAGCGCAGCAGGGCCCCGTGCGCCTCATCCTGCCGCATGCCGTGCAGATCGATGATCCCGTCCACCGCCTTCGTGCCGCGCCGCAGGGCCTGGAGTGTCTTGCGCTCCATGGGGGCGAGGGGCGGCAGCGCGGGCCGGCGGGCCGGCGCGGGAGGCGGGGCGGGCGGTTGCGGGAGAGCCTCCGCGCCGGTCTCGGTGGCCTTGACGCTGTCCTCTTCCGGCTCGGGCAGGATCTTGCCCTTCATGGGCGCGACGCCGCGGACCACGTGCGCCCAGAGCCGGCGCTCCTCGGCATTGAGCTGGCGGGAGCGACGGCGGCGGGTCATGACGAGGTTTTGGGCTGCAGAACCACGAAGCGCACCGGATGGCGCAGAAGCCCGGCGCGGGTGCCGGCTTCCGCGCCGGTGCCGACATAGAAGTCGCCCCGGGCCGGGCCGACGATGGCGGAACCGGTATCCTGGGCAATCATGAGGCGCTGGAGGGGCTCCGCGCGGTCGAGCGCCAGGGGCATCTGTCCCTCGAGCCAGAAGGGCAGGCCGTAGGCCCAGAGGGAGCGGTCGACCGCAAGGCTGCGTCCGGGGGTCAGCGGCACGCCGGCGCCGCCGATCGGACCGTCCTCCGCCGCCAGCTCGTCGGCCTCGCGGAAGAAGATGTAGGAGCGGTTCTGCCGCATGAGATCGCGGGCGGGGCCGGGATGCTCCTTCAGCCAGTCCATGAGCTTCTCCAGCGTCATGGTCTCCAGGTCCATGACGCCCTGCTGCACCAGCAGGCGGCCGATGGAGGTATAGGGCCGGCCATTGCGCCCAGCGTAGGCCACGCGCATGGACGAACCGTCGGCGAGACGGATCCGGGCCGAGCCCTGGACATGGATGATGAACGCTTCGCCCGGTTCGCGCAGGTACACGACCGGCCTTGCCCGGTCGCCGAGAGCGCCGTCCTCGATGGCGGCGCGGTCGGGATAGGGCTCGTAGCCCTTCGCCGTGCGCCGCGCCGCCTGGAAACCGGGATCGAGGCCGGGGAGGGTTTCACCCTGCGGAATCGTGACGAGATCGTCCGGCCGGGCAAGGAGGGGCACCGTATGGACGGCGTCTTTCGTCCGCGAGCCATGGAACTCGGGTTCATAATATCCGGTGAGAAAACCGGCGCCTTCCAGGGGCGCCACGGCGAAAGGCTGGAAATGCGTCTCGAAAAAGCGCCTCGCCGCGGCGGCGGGCAGGGATCCGGCCTCGAGCGCGCTGCGGCAGACGGCGACGAGAGGGGCCTGCGCCCTCTGCGCCGGGCGCAGCTCCGCCGCCTGAGCGACGAGGGTCCGGCAGGAGCGGCGGAACGTCTCGAAGGCCGCCGCATGGTCGTCCTGCGCCCAGCCCGCGAGGTCGGAAAACGCCAGAGGTTCGAGCCTCGCCTTGCCGGCGAGCTTCGGCGTGGCCTCCGGGGCAGACATGGTCAGGATCCAGCAGAACAGGCCGAGACAGAACGATCCGGCATGCCTCATTGTCCCGATTCGGTGGCAATCAGCAGCCAATTGGGATCCCGGCTTCCGAGAGTCCGCGAGAAGGTCCACACGTCGGTGACGTCGACGACCGTGTCCGGGCTCCCGTCCACCACCGCTCCCGAGGCATCGCGGGTGGCGGTGATGAGCTTCGAGAGGAAGCGCACCACGATCTGGCCCGTCTTGCCCTGGACCTCGGCGCCGGCCATCTCGGCCTTGTCGATGGAGACGAAGGTGCTCTCCACCTTCTCGCCGCGGCGCTCGCGCTCGGTGATGGCGCGCTCGAAGCCGTCGTAGACGTCCTTGGACAGGAGATCCTTGAGGGTCTTGCGGTCGCCCTGCGCAAAGGCGGTGACGATCATCTCATAGGCGGCCTTGGCGCCCTCGAGGAAGGTCCCGGCATCGAAGCTGGGCTCGGCCCGGGCGATTTCGTCGAGGCTGTTCGCCATCGGCGTCCCGGCCTCGGCATATTCTTTCCAGCGTTCGGCCGGGGGCGTCGCCGGCTCCGGCGGCCGGGCGCCGTTGGCGGGCAGACGGACCACGTTGTTGTCCTGGTCGGTCTTGGGGGCGCCGGACCGCATCGGCGCGTCGCGACGGGCGAGGGGATCGAAGGGCGGTTGTTCGTTGCCCGTCTTCTGGCCCAGCACCGATCTCAGGCGCCAGACCACGAAGACTGCGAGTACGATGAATATGAGGGTCGTGATGTCGAAGGAATCCTGCATCGTCGATCCGTTGAGGGCCTGCCCGCTCAGCTTGTTATACCCGGCTTGTCTTTTCCAGGCTCATGTCCCCGCCGAACGAAGGGACATCCTTCGCATATGGGGTCAGAGGGTCGTAACATCCACCTCCCGATGGGACAAGCAGCCTCAAACAGCTCAAACTTGTTCGTGAGAGTGAAGCATGGTAGCGCGAAGATCCACGGCCCGCTGGCGATCTGGCGCTTTCGTGAAGCGCATCCTGTGGGTTCAACCGACAAATCTCGCCGACTCTTCTCTTGGGAGCATCACAACATGGCCGACAACCCGGCAAACAACGGAGCGCAGGACGGCAGCATGCCCTCGCTCAACGCGCTCGCCCAGTACTGCAAGGATTTCTCCTTCGAGAACCCGAACGCGCCGCGCTCCCTTCAACCCCAGAACGAAGGCCCGCAGATCAACCTGCAGGTGAACGTCAACGCCAAGCAGCTCGCGGAAGCCGATTTCGAGGTCGACCTGACCCTCGAAGGCGACGCCAAGGTCGGCGGCAAGGACGTGCTCTTCGCCTTCGAGCTGACCTATTCCGGCGTGTTCCGGGTGCAGAACATCCCGCAGGACCAGATCCATCCCGTGGTGATGATCGAGTGCCCGCGCCTGCTGTTCCCCTTCGCCCGGCAGATCGTCGCCGAGGCCGTGCGCAACGGCGGCTTCCCGCCCCTCTATATCGATCCGATCGACTTCGTGGCGCTCTATCGCCAGCGCGCCGCCGAGGTCCAGGCCCAGGGCCAGGCGGGCGGCCAGATCCTTTCCTAAGGGAAGGGCGCCCGGACCCCGCCTATTCGGCGGGAGCCTCGTCGAGGTAGTCCCGCCAGAGCGGCGTTCCGCCCAGGGTCTTGATAAAGGCCTCGTGGGCCGCTCGTTCCGCATCGGTGAGACGCAGAATCGTGGTTCGCGGCCGTGCCTCCCGGGGCGCGGCCGCTCCCGTTCTGGGGTCGAAGCCGAAGCGCCCCGCGGCCGGCTGCATGTCGAGATCGAACCCGACCTGCTTGCCGCCGATCAGCTCGATATAGACCTCGGCCAGGATTTCCGCGTCGAGCAGCGCCCCGTGCTTGGTGCGCTTGGAATTGTCGATGCCGTAGCGGGAACAGAGTGCGTCGAGATTGTTGGCAGCGCCGGGATGCTTCCGTCGCGCCATCGACAGGGTATCGATCGCGTCGGCCAGGGAGAAGGGCCTGTGGCCGGTCCGCGAGAGCTCGGCGTTGAGGAAGCCGACATCGAAGGCGGCGTTGTGGATCACCAGGCGCCCGTCACCCACGAATTCCATGAATTCCTCGACGATGGCGGCAAAAACCGGCTTGTCGGCGAGAAACTGGTCGCTCAGCCCATGGACCGCGAAGGCGCCTTCCGACATCGCCCGCTCGGGATTGATATAGACATGGTAGAAGCGGCCTGTCGGGATGTGGTTGAACAGCTCGACGCAGCCGATCTCGACGACCCGGTCGCCCTTGGCGGGATCGGTGCCGGTGGTTTCCGTATCCAGAACGATTTCACGCACGATCAAAACTCCGCTCGGCGCCGGACGCGCCCCGGCCTGCCGGCGAGGCAGGCCAGGATAGCCCGGACCTGGGCCTCGGCCGAAGCGAAGCCGCGGCCGGTATCAACAAGGAAATGGGCTCTCGCCCGTTTTTCGGAATCGGGCATCTGCCTTGCCAGGATCGCGTTAAATTTCTCCTCCGTCATTCCGGGCCGGGACAGGACCCG
Source organism: Microvirga sp. BF8 (assembly GCF_059888585.1). Lineage (NCBI taxonomy): Bacteria > Pseudomonadati > Pseudomonadota > Alphaproteobacteria > Hyphomicrobiales > Methylobacteriaceae > Microvirga > Microvirga sp. BF8. Next base: position 4,297,952 of record NZ_CM187619.1, read on the forward strand.
CTCGCGCTGGACCGCGGCCGGGGCCGTGACGACCACGACCGCATCGCAGCGGCCCTCGCCTCCGGTCTCGAACAGGAGCGGGATGTCGAGCACCGCGACCGGCGTCAGGGGCGAGATTCTCTCGAAGAAGGCTTCCTCCTCCTCCCGCACCAGGGGATGGACGATGGCCTCGAGCTCCTTCATCCGCGCCGGATCGTCGAGCACCGCGGCGGCGAGGCGGGCGCGATCGACGATGCCATCGACCACCGTCCCGGGAAAGGCCTTCCCGATCAGCGGCGCGGCGCGACCGCGATAGAGCGCATGGACGGCGGCATCCGCGTCGTGCACCGGCGCGGCGAGCTTCCGGAAGAGGGCGGCCGTGGCCGATTTGCCCATCCCGATGGAGCCGGTCAGTCCCAGGACAAAGGTCATCTCTTCTCCTCGAGGTCGGCCACGATCAGGGCCCGCAGGGCGGGCGTGACGGCGGGCGTGACACCGAACCAGCGGGCAAAGCCGGGCACGGCCTGATGGAGCAGCATCCCGAGCCCGTCGACGACGCGCAATCCCCGCGCCCGGGCGGCGGCGAGAAGCGGCGTCATCAGGGGAACATAGACGATATCCGCCACCGCGGCGCCGGGGCGGGCCGCAGCCAGATCGAGGTCGAGGGGCGGCTGTCCCGCCATGCCGAGAGAGGTGGTGTTGACGATGAGATCGCAGGTGCCGATGGCGCCGGCGATCCTCTCCCAGGGCAGGGCTTCGAGCGCGACGCCGCCTCCGGCGAGGTCCCGGACCAGCTCCTCGGCCTTGGAGAGGGTGCGGTTCGCGACCAGGATTCGCCCGACCGGCCGATCCTGCAGCCCGGCGACGATGGCCCGCGCCGCGCCGCCGGCGCCGATGACGAGGGCGGTGTCCACAGCCTGCTCCCAGCCTTTCCCCAGGCTCTGGTCGAGATGGGCCATGAAGCCGAGCACGTCCGTATTGTCGCCCCAGACGAGGCCATCCTCCACCCATAAAGTATTGACGGCCTTCAGCCTTTCGGCCCGCTCGGTCCTGCGGTCGACCGCGAGATAGGCGGCTTCCTTGTGCGGGAGCGTGACATTTCCACCGGCGAAGCCCCGGGCGGCAAAGCTGCGCACGAAGGCCGGAAACTCGGCCGGGGTCACGTCGAGGCGTTCATAGGAGCCCTCGAGCCCGTGCGCCGCGATCCAGTGATTGTGGATCAGCGGCGAGCGTGAATGCCTGATCGGATGTCCGACGATGAAGGCCTTGGTCATGAACGTCCTCAAAACGACAGATGCCCGCGACGCCGCAGCGCCGCGAGGAGGGGGATCAGGGGCAGTCCCAGGATGGTCGAGTGATCGCCTTCCACGCTTTCGAACAGATGGATGCCGAGACCCTCGAGCTGATAGGCGCCGACGCTGAGCCACACCTCCGGTCCGGCGAGATCGAGATAGCGGTCGATGGCGTTTCCGTCCAAACCGCGCATGACGAGGCGGGCACTGTCGAGGATGGTTTCGACGACCATGCCGTTCTGCGCCAGCACCGCCGCGGAATGGAGGGCATGGGATCGCCCCGCGAGGCGCTCCAGATGCTCACGGGCCGCCGTCCGGTCGGCCGGCTTGTGAAGGACCTCGCCCTCGCAGTCGAGCACCTGATCCGCGCCGAGCACCAGGCGGTCCGGGTTCCGCCGGCTGACGGCGAGGGCCTTCTCCGCGGCGAGGCGGAGTGCGAGTTGGGGCGGACCGAGCTTTTCCGTGCGCGCCGCCGTTTCGACGGCGCGTTCGTCGACCTCGGGGTTCTGGGTCTCGACCGGCAGGCCGGCGCCGACGAGAAGCAGCAATCTCGTCCGGCTCGTCGAGGCGAGAAGCAGCGGCGAATCTGCGATCCAGGGAGATGCCATCGGGCTATTCCGCGATGAAGCGCAGACGATGGTCGCGGTAAAGGTCGAGGATCGCCGCGGCGGTCTCCTCGATGGAGCGCCGCGTCACGTCGATGGTCGGCCAGTTGTGGCGGGCGAAGAGCCGGCGCGAGGCCGCGATCTCCTCCGCCACCGCATCCCGGTCCACATAGGCGGTGTCATCGTCGGCATTGAGGCTGAGGAGCCGGTTCTGCCGGATCTGCACGATGCGTTCCGGCGTCGCCACGAGACCGACGATGAGCGGTTTGCGCGTCGATTCCAGGACCTGGGGCGGCGGCACGCCGGGGACGAGCGGCACGTTGGCGGTCTTCATGCCGCGATTGGCGAGATAGATCGCCGTCGGGGTCTTCGAGGTGCGGCTGACGCCGAGCAGGATCACGTCCGCCTCCTCCAGGTCGTGGGGCAGGTGCCCGTCGTCGTGGAGGAGGGTGAAGTTCATGGCATCGATGCGCTTGAAATACTCCGCGTTGAGCATGTGCTGCGCCCCGGGACGCGCGGTGGAATGGGCACCGAGATAGGATTGCAGCAGGGCATGGACCGGCGCGAGCACGGAGAGGTGAGGCGATCCGGTGGTGCGGCAGACCTCCTCGAGACGGCCCGCCAGGTCCTGCTCGACGAGGGTGTAGAGGACGATGCCGGGCGCGGCTTCGATCTCGGACAGGACCCGCTCCAGCTGCGTGTTGGAGCGCACGAGGGGATAGACGTGCTCGATTGCAGCGATGCCCTCGTATTGCGCCACCGCGGCACGCGCGACGGTGATCAGGGTCTCGCCGGTGGAATCGGAGACGAGGTGGAGATGGAAGTAGCTGCGTCCCACAGGAGCCTCCGGATAAGGAGTCGATGAGTGTGGATAGTTCGCGCGGCTTCCAAGGTCCAGCACGGGGGCCTGTGGGTTATCGCTCCGATCGTCAACAGCGCTCCTGAATGTGGGGTCCCGGAATCGGAGTCATGGGAGAATCCGGCACGAATCACCCATGGCCGATGCCTCCGGACGACCGGCAATCCCGTTAGGGATCTGTTAAGCTTTAAGAATTCGGAAAGGATTGTGGCGGCTCTGCCCCACTCGTAAACGGATCGTTAACGCCAGCGCCCATGTGGACCGCTTGTGGACGGGCTTGCGGCTTTACGATTCACGGCCCAAGAGAAACAACAGATTCTCGATTCAAAGAATTTAAGTAGTTAGAGAGGTCTTGTGAGCGAGCGTCCCACCAAACCGATTCTGCGTGTTCTCGACGGCGAGCCGGTCTGGCCTCTGCCGGTCTGGATCATGCGCCAGGCCGGTCGCTATCTGCCGGAGTACCGCGAGACCCGAAAACAGGCGGGCTCCTTCCTCGACCTCTGCTACACGCCGAAGCTCGCCGAGGAGGTGACCCTTCAGCCGATCCGCCGCTTCGGCTTCGACGCCGCCATCCTGTTCTCCGACATCCTCGTCATTCCCCATGCTCTCGGCCAGGATGTGCGCTTCGTCGAGAACGAGGGGCCGAAGCTTGACCCGGTCACCTCTGCCGCCGATCTCGCCCGGCTCGCCGAGGAGCTCCCCCTGGACCGTCTCTCGCCGGTCTTCGAGACCCTCGACCGGCTCGGCAAGTCCCTGCCGAAGGAGACGACCCTCCTCGGCTTCTGCGGCGCGCCCTTCACGGTGGCGAGCTACATGATCGCCGGCAAGGGCACTCCGGACCAGGCGCCGGCGCGACTGACCGCCTATCGCGACCCGGACTTCATGGACCGGCTCATCGACATCCTGGTTCGCGCCTCCACCGCCTATCTCATCCGCCAGGTCGATGCCGGCGCCGAAGCGGTGCAGATCTTCGAGAGCTTCGGCTCCGCCCTTCCTCCGGCGCTCTTCGACCGGCTCTCCCTCGACCCGATCCGCCGGATGGTCACAGGGCTGAAGGAGGCGCGGCCGGATGCGAAGACCATCGTCTTCGTCCGTGGAGGAGGCGCCCATCTCCACCGCTTCGCCGCGGCCGGGGTGGGGGATGCGCTCGCCCTCGACTGGACCCTCGATCCGGCCCTGGTGCTGCCCCAGCTTCCCGGAGGGGTGGCGACCCAGGGAAACCTCGACCCCCTGGCCCTCGTGGCCGGCGGAGATCCGTTGCGCCAGGGGATCGATCATATCCTCTCGGCCGTGCGCGGCCGCCCGCACATCTTCAATCTCGGGCACGGGATCGTTCCCGAAACCCCGATCGATCACGTGTCGCAGCTGATCGCCCGCGTCCGGGGAGCCTGACATGGAATATTATTTCTGGATCAAGGCATGTCACGTGATCGCCGTCATCAGCTGGATGGCGGGAATGCTCTATCTGCCGCGCCTGTTCGTCTACCACAGCGAGACCCAGAAGGGATCGATCCAGTCGGAAACCTTCAAGATCATGGAGCGGCGCCTGCTCAAGGCGATCATCAATCCGGCCATGATCGCGACCTGGATCCTCGGGCTGATCCTGGTCTGGCAGGGCGGCTGGTACACCGCCGGCTGGTTCCACGCCAAGTTCCTGCTGGTGCTGATCCTCTCCGGGGTCCACGGCTTCCTGTCGAAGACGGTCAAGGTCTTCGCCGCCGACAAGAACGTGCGTCCGGCGAAATTCTACCGTATGATTAACGAGGTTCCGACGGTCCTGATGATCGTCATCGTCATCCTCGTCATCGTGAAGCCGTTTTAAATCTTCCGGTCTAGTCCGTCGTGGGGCTTGAGACCCGGCCGGAAAAGAGGTAGAGAAGAGTTCTCTTCCCCTCAAGACAGGTTGCGCCGCACCGGGCCTCAAGGCTCTTCAAGTCACACTTCGTGAACTGGGCGGCCCTGTCGAACGTTCCCCTTAATCTCCCGCGCGGTCACGTGTCCTGGCCGCGAAATCCTACCGTGAGAGTGTTCCCCGATGAGGGAAATCAAACTTCAAGACCTGAAATCCAAGACCCCGACCGAGTTGATCGCCTTCGCCGAGGAGCTCGAGGTCGAGAACGCGAGCACCATGCGCAAGCAGGAGCTCATGTTCGCCATCCTCAAGCAGCTCGCCGCCCGCGATGTCGAGATCATCGGCGCTGGCGTCGTCGAGGTGCTCCAGGACGGCTTCGGCTTCCTGCGCTCGGCCGATTCGAACTACCTGCCGGGCCCGGACGACATCTATGTCTCCCCGTCGCAGATCCGCCGCTTCGGCCTGCGCACCGGCGACACGGTGGACGGCCCGATCCGCGGCCCCAAGGAGGGCGAGCGCTATTTCGCGCTGCTCAAGGTCAACACCATCAATTTCGAGGATCCCGAGAAGATCCGGCACAAGGTCCATTTCGACAACCTGACGCCGCTCTTCCCCTCCGAGCGCTTCAAGCTCGAGATCGACGATCCGACCCGCAAGGATTATTCCTCCCGCGTCATCGACATTGTCTCGCCCATCGGCAAGGGCCAGCGCGCCCTGATCGTCGCGCCGCCGCGCACCGGTAAGACGGTGCTGATGCAGAACGTGGCGCAATCGATCACCACCAACCATCCGGAATGCTACCTGATCGTGCTGCTCATCGACGAGCGGCCGGAGGAAGTGACCGACATGCAGCGCTCGGTGAAGGGCGAGGTCGTCGCCTCCACCTTCGACGAGCCCGCCTCCCGTCACGTGCAGGTGGCCGAAATGGTGATCGAGAAGGCCAAGCGCCTCGTGGAGCACGGCCGCGACGTGGTCATCCTGCTCGATTCGATCACCCGCCTCGGCCGTGCCTACAACACGGTGGTGCCGTCGTCCGGCAAGGTGCTGACCGGCGGTGTCGACGCCAACGCCCTGCAGCGTCCGAAGCGCTTCTTCGGCGCAGCGCGCAACATCGAGGAGGGGGGCTCGCTCACCATCATCGCGACGGCGCTCATCGATACCGGCTCGCGCATGGACGAGGTGATCTTCGAAGAGTTCAAGGGCACCGGCAACTCGGAAATCATCCTTGACCGCAAGGTCGCCGACAAGCGCACCTTCCCGGCCATCGACATCACCCGCTCCGGCACCCGCAAGGAAGAACTGCTGGTTCCCGCCGACACGCTCAAGAAGATGTATGTGCTCCGCCGCATCCTCAATCCGATGGGCACGGTGGACGCCATCGAGTTCCTGCTCGACAAGCTCCGGCAGACCAAGTCCAACGCCGAGTTCTTCGAATCCATGAATACCTGACAGAGCGTCGGGACTGATTCCGAGAGCCCCATCCTCGACCCCGAGGGTGGGGCTTTTTTCGTTCGGGCTGGAGTTCGCCTTTGGTTCGGCGGCCGTCACAGGCGCACGACCCCGAGAAGCGCCAGCACCACGAGGGTCAGGACAGCGGAGATCAGGAGCGATCCCAGGCAGCCGAGGCGGTTCGAGAAAAACAGAAACATCGCCGGTTCCCTCCTGTCCCCATGGCCGGAGCCTCAGCCCGGCGTCGCGGGAACGGGCATGTTGCCATGCCATTGCGCGACTTGGGGAGATTTGCGCCTGGAGGCTTGCCATTTCAGGCTGGCGGGGCGTTGTCTCAGCCTGTGTCTTGTGCGTTGGCTTCGAGCTGTCGACATGCCCCGGTGACGGGGCTTGATTTTAATACGTTCGTACGTATTATGCCGCAATGGCAAAGCGATCTCTCCGTGAAGACATTCTCGACGCCGGTCTGCGCGTCATGTTCCGCCAGGGCTACAACGGCTCCGGGATCCGCGACATCGTTGCCGAGGCCAACGCTCCGCAAGGCTCCTTCACCAACCATTTCCGGTCGAAGGAGGCTTTCGCGGAGGAGGTGCTCGAACGCTATTTCGCGCATGTCCGCGGTCTTGTGGCGCAAGCCCTGGAGAACCGCGGCCTCCCACCTCGCGACCGGCTCCGGCATTACCTCGACCTTATCACCAGTCGTCTCGAGGCGGACGAGTACAGCCGGGGCTGCCTGATCGGTGACCTCAGCCTCGAAGCGTCCTCCCACAGCGAGAGGCTGCGGCTGCGCCTGGACGAGATTTTCCGCGAATGGCGCTCTCCCTTCGCCGCCTGCATCGCCGAAGCCCAGGCCTCGGGGGACCTCGTTTCGACCATTCCGCCCGAGGATCTCGCGGAATTCCTTCTCGCTTCGTGGCAGGGCGCGATCCTGCGCATGAAAGTCGAGCGGAGCCCGGCGGCCCTCGAGCGCTTCAAATCCATCGCGTTCCAGACCGTGTTCAAGGAGCCGACATGACCGACATCACGCTGCCCCGCCTCCCGACCCTGGATTCGTATATGGCCTTCCGGGAAGCGGGATCCATCGAGGCGCCGGCCGTGCTGTTCCTGCACGGCAACCCGACCTCTTCCTTCATCTGGCGCGACATCATTCCCCATGTCGCCCCGGTGGCGCGCTGCATCGCGCCCGATCTCATCGGGTTCGGCCAGTCCGGCAAGCCCGCCATCGCGTACCGGTTCATCGACCATGTGCGCTATCTCGATGCTTTCATCGCAGCAGCCGGGATCGAATCGGCCTATCTGGTGGCCCAGGACTGGGGAACCGCCCTGGCCTTTCATCTGGCGGCGCGCCGGCCCGAGATGATCCGCGGCCTCGCCTTCATGGAGTTCATCCGCCCCATGGCGGGCTGGGACGATTTCCATCAGGTTCCGGCGGCGCGCGAGACCTTCCGGAAATTTCGGACCCCGGGGGAGGGCGAAAGAATGATCCTGGAGGACAACGCCTTCGTCGAGCGCATTCTGCCCGGATCGGTCAAGCGCCGCCTGAGCGAAGCCGAAATGGCGGCTTACCGCGAACCTTTCCCCGACTCCGCCTCCCGCGTCCCGACCTGGCGGCTGCCGAACGAGCTGCCGATCGCGGGCACGCCGGCCGACGTCCATGCCCTGCTGACGGAGGCTCACGACGCGCTGGCGGCGTCCGCCTACCCGAAGCTCCTTTTCGTGGGTGATCCGGGAGCTCTGGTCTCCCCGTCCTTCGCGGCGTCCTTCGCGGCCCGCCTGAAGCGCTGCGATCTGATTCATCTCGGGCCCGGCGCCCACTACCTTCAGGAGGATCACCCCGAGCCGATCGGCCGCTCTGTCGCCGATTTCATCCGTCGCTGCGAGTCTGTCCCGCCGGTCGTCCAGGCGGCTTGACGGCCGGGATGGTCAATGCCCGCGACCGTCGCCTGCGGGCTCCGGCCGTCGGAGGACTATCCGGCCCTGTCCGGATGTCAGACATGCTCAGCCGCCGAGGAGGCCAGCATCGACCGGGCCTGGGCTGCCAGGCCGTCCGGATCGCGGACAGGCAGCGAGCAGCGCATGCCGGCGCAGACGAGGGCTTTCGCCTCGCCGTCGGCTGCAGCGAGGGCCTTGGCCGGATGGCTTTCCTCCAGGGTTTCTTCTTTCCCGTCTTCATGGAGGCTGCGTTCGAGATAGGGCAGGCGCAGGGCCGCGGCGCGCAGGGCCTCCGATCCGTCGCCCGTGACGAGGATGCTCAGGCCCCTGAGGTGAAGGTCGAGGGCATTGAGGATCGAGGTGTGACCGAGGGGTGCGGCGGCGGCGACGGCGCCAAGCCGGGCCAGAACCGCTTCCGCCCGGTCCCGGTCCTCGGCACGCCCCGTGATCTGCGCCAGCCGGACCAGGGCCTCGGCAAACACGCCGTTGGCATTGGGCACCGCATCGTCGTGGCTCGGTTGGGGGCGGACCATGAGCGGATCCGCCTCCGCCGCGGTCATCGCGAGAAGGCCCGTCTCCGGGACGGTGAACTCCGCCGCCAGGACGTCGCGCCATCGCAGCGCGTCCTCCCGATAGGCATCGTCCCTCGTCGCCTCGAACAGGGCGAGCGCCGCCCGCATCATGGCGGCATGGTCGAGGGCGAAGCCCGGATAGATGAGCGAACCGCTTCGCCAGGAGTGACCGAGCCGATCGTCACGGCTCATCGTCTCCCGCACGAACCGGTAGGCTCTTGCCGCCAGCTGGATCCAGTCCGGCCGGTCGAGAATCGGGGCCGCGCGCACGAGGGCTGCGATCATGAGCCCGTTCCAGTCCGCCAGCACCTTGTCGTCGAGACCGGGACGGACGCGGCTCGCCCGCTGGTCCAGCAGCTTGGCCCTTAGAGGAGCCAGCCGCTGTTCGACGGCTGGTGGGGCCTCCTCCGACAGGAGGCGGTTGAGGATCGTGCGGCCCTCCCAGTTTCCCTCCGCCGTGACATCGTAGATCTTGGCGAAGAGATCGGCGTCGTCGCCGAGGATCTGCCGGATCTCGTCGAGACTCCAGACATAGAAGAGCCCTTCCTCGCCCTCCGAATCCGCGTCGAGGCTCGAGGCGAAGGCGCCGTCCGGCATGACCATCTCCCGCTCGAGCCAGAGGACGATCCCCTCTGCCGCGTCCCTGAACAGGGGGCGGCCGGTTTCCGCGAAGGCGAGGGCATAGAGCTCCAGGAGCTGGGCATTGTCGTAGAGCATCTTCTCGAAATGGGGCACGAGCCACCGCTCATCGACCGCATAGCGGGCAAAGCCGCCGCCGAGATGATCGTGGATGCCCCCCAGGGCCATGCGCTCGAGCGACAACAGGAAACTCTGGCGGGCGTGGTGGTTGCCGCCGCGATGGGCATAGCGGAGGAGATATTCGAGGATCGGCGGATTGGGAAATTTCGGCGCCCCCTGCAGGCCTCCGTTGACCGGATCCATGACCGCGACGAGCCGTGCTCCGAGGTCGTCGAGATCGGACAGCGTCAGCCCTTCGCCCTCGGTGCCGGCCGCCTGCGCCAGATGCTGCTTGAGCGCGGCCGCGTTCTTGGCGACCCTCTCGGGCTCGGCTTGGTAGATGCGGGAAATCTCGCGCAGGACCTGGACGAAGCCGGGCCGTCCGAAGCGCGGCTCCTTCGGAAAATAGGTTCCGCCCCAGAACGGCTCGCCCTCCGGTGTCAGGAACATGGTGAGCGGCCACCCGCCCTGCTCGCCGAGAAGATGGAGGGCGCTCATATAGAGGTGGTCCACGTCGGGCCGTTCCTCCCGATCCACCTTGATATTGACGAAGAGGTCGTTCATGACCGCGGCCACAGCGGGGTCCTCGAAACTCTCGTGGGCCATCACGTGACACCAGTGGCAGGCGGCATAGCCGATGGAGATCAGCACCGGCCTCTGAAGCCGGCGCGCCTCGGCGAGGGCCTCGGGTCCCCATTCCCACCAATGGACAGGGTTGTCCCTGTGCTGCAGGAGATAGGGAGAGCTGGCGTCCTTCAGGCGGTTCATGGGGTGCGTCTCCGCTGGCTGGGCCGTACGATGTGGAGCTGAACCGAAAGGGAGGCTCCAGGCCTTAAAGCTTTCAGTCCATCAAGGTTCATGGTCATGCGCTCGGACGACACCATCTTCGCACCGGCTTCGGGTTATGGTCGAGCGGCTATCTGCGTCATCCGCATCAGCGGCGGGCAGAGTCGATTCATTCTCGAAACGATTGGCGGAGGGCTTCCCGCTCCCCGGCGGCTGGCCCTGCGCACCGTTCGCGATGGCGAGGGCGCGGCGCTCGACGAGGCCCTGGTTGCCTGGATGCCGGGACCGGAGAGCTTCACGGGCGAGGATCAGGCCGAACTTCATGTCCACGGAGGCCTCGCAACCCGCTCGGCGGTGCTGAAGGCCCTCGGCTCGCTTCCCGGTTGCCGGCCTGCCGAGGCGGGCGAGTTCACCCGGAGGGCCTTCCTGAACGGGCGGATGGATCTCAGCCGGGTCGAGGGCCTTGCCGACCTGATCGACGCCGAGACGGAGGCGCAGCGCCGGCAGGCCCTGTCGCAGCTGGAGGGCCGCCTCGGAGATGCCGCGGAGAGGTGGCGGGAAGATATTCTTGCAGCGCTCGCGCTGCTCGAGGCCAGCCTGGACTTCTCCGATGAGGGCGACGTGCCGGAAGGGCTGGAACGGACGGTGATCGAGCGCCTCGAGGGGATGGAGGCCTCCCTCGCGCAGGTTCTGGCGAACCGCAGCGGCGAGCGGCTGCGGGAGGGGCTGACCGTCGTGCTCGCCGGGCCGCCGAATGCCGGCAAATCCACCCTTCTGAACGCCCTGGCGCGGAGGGACGTGGCGATCGTGTCGCCGATCCCGGGAACGACCCGGGACGTGCTGGAGGTTCATTGCGACCTCGGCGGCCTGCCGGTCGCCGTCGTGGACACGGCGGGACTGCGGGAGAGCGACGATGAGATCGAGCGCGAAGGCGTGGCCCGAGCCCGGGCGCGCGCGGCCAAGGCCGATCTCGTGCTCTGGCTGGTTCCTCCCGAAGGGACCGAAGACCATCCTCCCGCCGCACGACAGGTGCTCCGGGTTGGCACGAAGGCGGATTTGAATCCGAACCGTCGCGATTGCGACCTGGTCGTTTCCGCGGCCACAGGGGAGGGGATGCGCGAATTGATCGACCGGCTCGGCCTCGAGGCCAATGCCGTTCTCGGCGAGGCGGACGCTCTCCTGACCCGGGAGCGCCACAGACGGGCCCTGGAGCGGGCGCAGGCCTCGATCAGGGCGGCGGTTGATTTGCTTGTGCGGCAGGGTCCGCTCGAGCTTGTCGCCGAGGAGGTGCGCCTCGCGGCCCGCGCCTTCGGCGAGATCACCGGACGGGTCGACGTGGAAGAGGTTCTCGACCGGCTGTTTTCCAGCTTCTGCATTGGGAAATAGGGCGCGGAAACCATATCTGCGACTGTCAGTGCCCGGTGCAGGGGGCTTGGAGAATCACCTGAAAAGCTGTCTGAGAAGATGTGGGCAAGCTGTGGGATGCGGTGGATCGTTCGCGATGTTTCACGTGAAACAATTTGCCCTTTTGACCTCCGGTGACGGACGTCCTAGAGCCCTCCTCTGGAGAAGCACATGAGCCATTTCGATGTCATCGTGGTCGGCGGGGGCCATGCCGGAGCGGAGGCCGCGGCAGCGGCCGCGCGCCTGGGCGCGCGCACGGCCCTCGTGACCCACAAAACGGCGACGATCGGCGCGATGTCGTGCAATCCGGCCATCGGGGGGCTTGGCAAGGGTCACCTGGTTCGTGAGATCGATGCCCTCGACGGCGTCATGGGCAGGATTGCCGACCAGGCCGGAATTCAGTTCCGCCTGCTGAACCGGCGCAAGGGCCCGGCCGTTCGCGGCCCGCGCACCCAGGCCGACCGTAAGCTCTATGCCCGCGCCATGCAGGCGGAATTGGCGGCCACGGCCAATCTCGCGATCATCGAGGGCGAGGTCGACGATCTCGCGATCGAGAACGGCCGGGTGACGAGCGTGCGGCTGGCCGATGGTCGTGTCCTGCCGGCCGCGGCCGTCGTGCTGACCACCGGAACGTTCCTGTCCGGCCTGATCCATATCGGCGAGCGCAAGATTCCAGCCGGGCGCATGGGCGAGGGGCCCGCTCTCGGGTTGTCGAAGACATTCCAGCGCCTCGGCGTCACTCTCGGCCGCCTGAAGACCGGAACGCCGCCGCGCCTGGATGGACGGACGATCGACTGGTCCGGGGTCGACAAGCAGGCGGCGGACGACGAGCCGGTGCCCTTCTCGGCCCTGACGACGCGGATCACCACGCCGCAGATCGAATGCGGCATCACCCGCACGTCGGCGGCTGGACATGATCTCATTCGCGCCAATCTCCACCGGGCGCCGATGTATTCGGGCGATATTCAGAGCACGGGTCCACGCTACTGCCCATCCATCGAAGACAAGGTGGTCCGCTTTGGTGATCGCGACGGGCACCAGATCTTTCTTGAGCCGGAAGGGCTCGACGACATCACGGTGTATCCGAACGGGATCTCGACCTCCCTGCCGGAGGACGTTCAACTCGCACTTCTTGCGGTGATCCCCGGCCTCGAGCGTGTCCGCATGCTCCAGCCCGGCTATGCCATCGAGTACGACTATGTCGATCCCCGCAACCTGACGACCGGGCTGGAGACCAAGGCCGTGACCGGCCTGTTCCTGGCCGGGCAGATCAACGGTACGACCGGTTATGAGGAAGCGGCCGCCCAGGGTCTGGTAGCCGGCCTCAATGCCGCTCGCCGTGCGGCGGGGCAGGACGCCGCCGTTTTCGATCGCGCCGAATCCTATATCGGCGTGCTGATCGACGATCTCGTGACCAAGGGCGTCAGTGAGCCCTATCGCATGTTCACCTCGCGCTCCGAGTACCGGCTGAGCTTGCGCGTCGATAATGCGGATGAGCGGCTGACCGAGAAAGGTCTCGATCTCGGTTGTGTCGGAACGGCGCGCGCGGCTCATTATCGCGACAGCCGGGAGCAACTCCACCGCGCCACGGAGCAGCTTCGGGCCCTGTCGGTGACGCCGGTCGAGGCATCACGCCGCGGGCTGGAATTGAACCAGGACGGCATCCGCCGCAGCGCCTACCAGTTGCTTTCTTATCCTCTGATCGGTTGGCCGGAGCTGATTTCCGTATGGCCCGAATTGGGGGCGACCCCGCCAGCGATTCGCGACCGGATCGAGACCGATGCCACCTATGCCGTATATCTCGACAGGCAGAAGGCCGATATTGCCGCCTATCGCCGGGACGAGAGCGTCGTCCTGGAGGAAGGTCTGGACTTCCGGGCTCTTTCCGGCCTGTCGAACGAGATCAAGGCCAAGCTGGACCGGGTCCGGCCCCGGACGCTTGGCCAGGCGGCCCGGATCGAAGGCGTAACTCCGGCGGCCCTGACCTTACTGGCGGCGCATGCGAAGCGGTTGAACGGAGAACCGCGCCGCGACGTCGATTCGGGTCTGAAACCATGACCGGCGCCGTCGGTGTGGCCGATCTCCTGAAGCCGTTCGATGTTTCACGTGAAACATCGGAGAAGCTGGCGCTTCTCGAAAGGGAGCTCCGGCGCTGGCAGGCCATCAAGAACCTGGTGGGTCCCGGGACGCTCGACCGGATCTGGGAGCGGCACATCCTCGATTCGCTCCAGCTTCTCGAATACGCCCCCAAGGCCAAGCTGTGGCTCGACCTCGGATCAGGCGCCGGATTTCCGGGCCTGGTCCTCGCGATCGCCGGGCAGGAGCGTGGCCTCGAGGTCCATCTGGTCGAGAGCAATTCGCGCAAATGCGCCTTCCTTCGCCATATCGTTCGCCTCACCGGCGCCAAGGCCACGGTTCACGAAGCGCGACTGGAGAGTGTGGTCCCAGCCTTCATCGGCAAAGCCGACGTGGTCTCCGCCCGTGCTCTGGCCTCCCTTGCCACCTTGCTGGACTGGACAGCGCCTTTGTTGAAAGCGGGGACAATCGGCCTCTTCCCCAAGGGCCGCGATGTGGAGGCCGAATTGACCGAAGCCCGAAAATCATGGAAGTTCGCTGTCGAGGTCCTGCCCAGCCGAACCGATTCCGAAGCCAGGATCCTTCGCATTTCCTCCATTGAGAGCCTGTCATGACAAGCGACCGCAGCGGATCCGAACCAGGAGCGCGACCGGCCAAGCCGCGCGTTCTGGTCCTCGCCAACCAAAAGGGTGGTGTCGGCAAGACCACGACGGCCATCAATCTGGGCACGGCCCTTGCCGCGATCGGCGAGAAGGTGCTGATCATCGACCTCGACCCGCAGGGCAACGCCTCGACGGGGCTCGGCATCGACCGCAAGAGCCGGAGCATCTCGACCTACCATGTCCTGGCCGGCGAGGCGTCGCTGGACAGCGCGATCACCGAGACGGTGGTGCCGCGGCTGTTCGTGGCGCCATCGACTCTCGACCTTCTCGGGGTCGAACTGGAGATCGCCAGCGAGCGGGACCGGGCGCATCGGTTGAGGGCGGCCATCCAGAGCCTCATGACGTCAGAAGTAAGCGATCCCTTTACCTATATTCTGATCGATTGCCCGCCTTCGCTCAATCTCCTGACCATTAACGCCTTGACCGCAGCAGACGCCGTTCTGGTGCCACTCCAATGCGAATTTTTCGCTCTGGAAGGTCTCAGCCAGCTGCTCAAGACCGTCGAGCAGGTCCGCTCGGCCCTGAACCCGCAATTGTCGATCCACGGTGTGGTTCTGACCATGTTCGACCCGCGCAACAACCTGTCCGGTCAGGTCGTGGCCGACGTGCGCCAGTTCATGGGCAACAAGGTTTACGAGACCATGATCCCGCGCAATGTCCGCGTGTCGGAAGCGCCGTCGCATGGCAAGCCGGTCCTTCTCTACGATCTCAAATGTGCCGGCTCGCAGGCCTATCTGCGGCTGGCGTCCGAAATCATCCAACGGGAGCGCGCCCTGCGCGCCGCCTGACAAGAACCATAAAAAGGGGTCGTGAATGGCAGAAGAAGCAAAGCCTCGTTTAGGGAGAGGTCTCGCCGCTCTGATCGGCGAGGTGGGAGACGAGATCGGGGTCGTCGAGCGCGGCCGCGGCCAGCGCAAGGTGCCCGTCGCGTTTCTTCGCCCCAATCCGCGCAATCCCCGCAAGCACTTCGCCGACAGCGAGCTGCAGGAGCTTTCCCAGTCGATCAGGGACCGGGGGATCATCCAGCCCATCGTCGTGCGGCCGGTGCCGAAGACGCAGGATGCCTACGAGATCGTCGCCGGCGAACGCCGCTGGCGCGCGGCCCAGGTCGCCGGGCTCCACGAGGTGCCCGTGGTCGTGGTCGAGATCGACGACAAGACCTCCCTCGAATATGCCATTCTGGAAAACGTCCAGCGCGCCGATCTCAATCCGATCGAGGAGGCGCAGGGCTATGCGCGGCTCATGGCCGAGTTCTCGTACACCCAGGACAAGCTGTCCAAGGTCATCGGCAAGAGCCGCAGTCACATCGCCAACATGATGCGGCTCAGCGACCTGCCGGAGCCGGTGAAGACCCTGCTCGTCAGCCGTCAGATCACGGCCGGCCACGGCCGGGCGCTCCTCGCCGTGAAGGATCCCGTCGCCACGGCCAAGAGGATCCTCGACCAGGGCCTGAGCGTCCGCCAAGTGGAGGAGATCGCCCAGACGGACCAGACGATGCCGGCCAAGCTCGAGACCAAGTCGGTGAAACTGAAGACCGACAAGGATCCCGATACCCGCGCCCTGGAGCGGGCCCTGCAGGACGTGCTCGGCCTGTCGGTCTCCATCGACCACAAGGGCCAGGGCGGCGAATTGCGCATCCGCTACAAGACCTTGGAGCAGCTCGACGGCCTGTGCCGGAGGCTCAACCCGGCGGGGTAGGGCAGCGCAGGGTCCATTCTGCCCATCCCCGCGATGCCCAGGACGCCATCATTCCTTTCCCGGGCCACGTCAGCGGAGCCTGGAACCCACAACCGCCGGCGTTTCCGGACAAGGAGCTTCGGGCGCCCTCGTGCCCGATCCGCCCCATCGGTGGAAGAGGTTTCCCCACGTCGCGTGGTCCTGCCGGTCGCGCTCGCCTCGGCGCCGGCGAGTCTCGCGAGCCTCGGGAGAGAGCGGGTCACGGCGTTGCGTGATCGGGAAGCAATGCCGCTGCCCATG
Source organism: Microvirga sp. BF8 (assembly GCF_059888585.1). Classification (NCBI taxonomy): domain Bacteria; kingdom Pseudomonadati; phylum Pseudomonadota; class Alphaproteobacteria; order Hyphomicrobiales; family Methylobacteriaceae; genus Microvirga; species Microvirga sp. BF8. The sequence continues at coordinate 4,314,135 of NZ_CM187619.1, forward strand.
TCCGCCGCTCCGGCTGCAACGAGAGCGTGGACGGATGGCCTACCGCCGTGCCGCCCGTGCCAGGTCGAGCAGGGTCTTCGCCACCACCACGTGGTCGAGATCGGACAGGCGACGGGTATCCAAAAGGCTGGCCTGCAATTGCGCGATGGCCAGTTTCAGGCTGTCCGAAGTCCAGCGCTGCAGGTGGCGCTCGACGAGGGGTTTGCGTCGGAAGTGCAAGCTGCGCATGCCTTCCATGACAGCGCTCGCCGGCTTGCCGTCCTCGATGGCGAGACGGGCCGTGAGCAGCATCAGCGCATGGCGCAGGGCGGCGCCGAGTACGGTCGAAGCGCTGACGCCCTCGGCCGCCAGGCGCCGGGAGCCCGTCTCGAGATCCGTGCCCTGACCGGCAAAGGCCGCATCGACGACGGCGTCCATGGCGAGGCTCGACACGTCGCTCAGGATCGCGTCCACATCCTGCAGGGTGATCTCGCGCTGCCCATGGGCATAGAGCATCAGCTTCGTCAGCTCCCCGCGGGTGGCGAGACGGTCACCGCCGAGGCTCGCGATCAGGGCGGTCCGGGCATCCCGTGAAATCGTGAAGCCTCCACTCTTCAGCGCGTCGTCGACGACTGCGCCGAGATCGCGGCCGGAATCCGCATAGCAGGGCAGGGCGAGGGCATTCTGCGATTTCTCGCAGAGGGTGCGCAGGGGCGCGGATCTGGCGAGATCGCCGCCCTCGATGACGATGACGGTCTCCTGCAGCGGGCCCTTCAGCACGATGTCCACCGCCGGCGCGATGTTGCGCGATGTCGCCTTGATCCAGAGAGCCCGTTTGCCGCCGAACAGGCCCATGGTGCCGGCTTCGTCCGCAAGGCGCGCGGGATCGGCGGCGAGGTCGTCGCCGTCGATGCGGATGAGCTGGAACGGGTCCGACGGATCGTCGACCGCGCGCTCGGCCAGGGCCCGCGCCCGCTCGTTGATGAGGCCGACATCCGGCCCGTAGAAGAGGAAGACGCCGATCCCGGGATTGGGGCGCCGCAGCACCCCCTCCACGTCACCGGCCTTGATCGCGACCATGGCTTAAGGGCTGCGCGTCGCGAGCTCCATCGCCAGGCGGGTCTTGACCTGATCGGCCAAGGCCTTCGCGAGCCTGATCTCCGCGTCGCGGGCGGCACGCACGGTGGCGAAGCGCTGCGGGAAGCGTTCGTAGGTGGCGTAGGATGTGGCGACGCCGGTCGTGACCGGCTTGGCTCCGTCCTTCGTCGTGAGCGTGTAGGTCAGGTTGCCGACGATGGTCGCGGTCTGGGCCCGGCCTGTCACCGTGTCGACGATGGGCGTCTGGAGCGACTGACCGAGGGAAAGGTTCAGGACATAGCGCTTCGGCATGTCCGCACCCGAGCCGTTGAGGGCGTAGATGATCTCGCTGCGCAGGTAGTGGCCGACGCGCGCTTGGGCATCGGACCATTTCAGCTCCGGCACCTCGATGGAGGCGAGCACCGTCTGCAGCGATTCGCCCGAGGCGGTGGGGCCGTAGAGAGGACGGAAGCACGCGGACAGGCCCAATGAAAGGCCTGCCACGACAGCGAGACGGGCAAGGCCCTTGAGGTTAAGCGACGACATTCACGATCCTCTGTGGGACGACGATGATCTTGCGGGCGGGCCTTCCTTCCATAGCCTTTTGCACCGCTTCAAGCGAGAGCACAGCCGCTTCGACGGCGGCCTGGTCCGCATCGCGCGCCACCGTGACGTCGGCGCGCTTCTTGCCGTTGACCTGCACGGGGAGGGTGATCGAATCCTCCATGAGGAGCGACCGCTCCACCGCCGGCCAGGCGGCTTCCGCCACGAGACCCGGTTCGCCGAGAACCTCCCAGCTCTCTTCCGCCAGGTGCGGCATCATCGGTGCCAGCAATTGCACGAAGATCCGCCCGGCCTCGCGGAAAGCTCCGGCCAGGCCGGGCTCGTCGGCGGTTTTCGCCCGACCGATCAGATCCTGAAGGGAGTTGGCGAATTCGTAGAGATGGGCGACGCATCGGTTGAAGCGCAGGCGCTCCACGTCCTCCTCGACGGCGGCGAGGGCCTTGTGCGCGGCCTTGCGCACGGCAAGGCCGATCGGCCCGTCCGCAGCTGCGCCGTCGCCGCTGCCCGAGCGGTCCGCCAGTTCCGAGATCAGGCGCCAGACGCGCTGGACGAAGCGGGCGGCGCCCTGCACGCCTTCCTCGGTCCAGATCACGTCGCGTTCCGGCGGCGAATCGGAGAGCATGAACCACCGGGCCGTGTCGGCACCGTAGGAACCGATGATCTCGTCCGGATCGACGGTGTTCTTCTTCGACTTCGACATCTTCTCGATGGAGCCGATCTCGACGGGCGCGCCCGTCGTCACGTCGAAGGCCCGGCGCACGCCGCCCTCGGTCTCGATGCGCACGTCGCTCGGCAGCACCCAGCCGCCGTTGGCATCCCTGTAGGTTTCGTGCACCACCATGCCCTGGGTGAACAGGCCGTCGAAGGGCTCGTCGAGTCCGGCATGGCCGGTCCGGCTCATGGCGCGTGTGAAGAAGCGCGAATAGAGCAGGTGCAGGATCGCGTGCTCGATGCCGCCGATATACTGGTCCACCGGCAGCCAGTGATCGACGACGTTCTTGTCCGTCGGCTCGTCCGTCAGGGTCGGATCGGTGAAGCGCGCGAAGTACCAGGATGAGTCGACGAAGGTGTCCATGGTGTCCGTCTCGCGCCGGGCCTTGCCGCCGCATCGCGGACAATCGACATGCTTCCAGGTCGGATGCCGGTCGAGCGGGTTGCCGGGCACGTCGAAGGACACGTCCTCCGGGAGGGTCACCGGGAGCTGATCCTTCGGCACGGGGATCGTGCCGCAGGATTCGCAATGGATGATCGGGATCGGGCAGCCCCAGTAGCGCTGGCGCGAAATGCCCCAGTCGCGCAGGCGGAAATTGACCTTGCGCTCGGCGACCGGACGGTTGTTGCGCGTCTCGCTCTCGAGGCGGCGCGCGACCTCCTCCTTGGCCTCCGGGATGGTCATGCCGTCGAGGAAGCGGGAATGGATCATCCGGCCGTCGCCGTCATAGGCGGTGTCGGTGATGATGAAGCTGTCGGGATCCACGTCGGGTGGGCAGACGACCGGCGTGTTGCCGAGGCCATACTTGTTGACGAAGTCGAGGTCGCGCTGGTCATGTGCCGGACAGCCGAAGATGGCGCCGGTGCCGTATTCCATCAGGATGAAGTTCGCCACGTAGACGGGCAGCGTCCAGCCCGGATCGAAGGGGTGCTCGGCGCGGATGCCGGTGTCGAAGCCGAGCTTCTCCGCCTTGTCGATGGCCTCCTGCGCCGTGCCCAGGTGCTTGCATGCCTCGATGAAGGCGGCGAGCTCCGGGTTCTTCGCAGCGGCGGCCCTGGCCAGCGGATGGTCGGGCGCGACGGCCATGAACTTCGCCCCGAAGAGCGTGTCCGGGCGGGTCGTGTAGATCTCGAGCTCGGTCTCGCCGTTGGGAGCCGTGTCGGGGCGCAGGGCGAAGCGGACCAGCAGGCCCTCGGAACGGCCGATCCAGTTGCGCTGCATCAGGCGGACCTTTTCCGGCCAGCGGTCGAGGGTGTCGAGCCGGGCGTTCAAGTCCTCGGCGTAATCCGTGATCTTGAAGAACCACTGGGTCAGCTCGCGCTGCTCGACCAGGGCGCCGGAGCGCCAGCCGCGCCCGTCGATCACCTGCTCGTTGGCGAGCACCGTGTGGTCCACCGGGTCCCAGTTCACCTTGGCGGTCTTGCGGTCGACGAGGCCCGCCTCCAGGAAATCCAGGAACATGCGCTGCTGGTGCTTGTAATAGCTCGGATCGCAGGTCGCGATTTCCCGGCTCCAGTCCAGCGACAGGCCCATGGATTGCAGCTGGCCGCGCATGGTGGCGATGTTGGCGTAGGTCCATTCCTTCGGATGGACCTTGTTCTGCATGGCCGCATTCTCGGCCGGCATGCCGAAGGCGTCCCAGCCCATCGGGTGGAGCACGTTGAAGCCCCTGGCGCGCTTGTAGCGGGCGACCACGTCACCCATGGTGTAGTTGCGCACGTGGCCCATATGGATGCGCCCGGACGGATAGGGGAACATCTCGAGCACGTAATATTTCGGGCGCGGATCCTCGTTCCGTGTCCTGAACAGGTCGCGGTCGTTCCAGACCTTCCGCCATTTCGGCTCGGCTTCCTTGGCGTTGTAGCGCTCGGGCCTCATTTTTCTCGTCACACCGTCATTGCAAATAAAAGACGCGGCTTGCGCCGCAGGGTTGGCGCGGACTAGGACACAGCTCATTCGCGCGGTCAACGGCTTCGCGCGCGGGAAAGCGGTGCAGGGAAATCATATGAGCGACAACACCCCCGTCGAGCGCCTCGAACAGGTCCGCGCCGGCATCGCCCGCGCCGCCGCCGATTACGGACGCGACCCCGCCTCGATCACCCTCGTCGCCGTGTCCAAGACCTTCCCCGCCGAGGATATCGCACCGGTCCTGGAAGCGGGCCAGCGGGTCTTCGGGGAGAACTACGTCCAGGAGGCCAAGGCCAAATGGCCGCTCCTCCGGGAACGCTATCCCGACGCCGAGCTCCACCTCATCGGACCGCTGCAATCCAACAAGGCGAAGGAGGCGGTTCAGCTTTTCGACGTGATCCACACCGTCGACCGGCCGTCCCTCGCCGAGGCGCTGTCGAAGGAGATCGCCCGGCAGGGCCGGACCCCGCGTCTTCTTGTCCAGGTCAACACGGGCGAGGAGCCGCAGAAGGGCGGCGTCCTGCCCGCCGATGCGGACGCGTTCCTGGCGGCCTGCCGCGACCGCTACGGGCTGAGCATCGAGGGCCTGATGTGCATTCCCCCGGCGGAGGATCCGCCGTCGCCGCATTTCGCGCTTCTCCAGACGATGGCAAAGAAGCATGGTCTCAGGACGCTCTCCATGGGCATGAGCGCCGATTACGACGCCGCGATCCAGATGGGCGCCACCCATGTGCGGGTCGGCAGCGCCATCTTCGGGACGCGGCCACGGCCGTCCAAGGCCTAGAGCCTTTTCAGAGGATAGGAGAAGCCGCCTCGCCGCCCGAACATGCGGCGGATAAAGATTTTCAGCGGCGCTTCCCGGTTCATCAAACCGCAGGGCGGTCGAGCGCATCAGACGATGCTCCCGACGCGAAGGAGAGCGCAGGATCGGACCCAAGCGGAAAATCGCTTTCGGATCCGACGCACCCTGCGTCGCTTACGCTCTTTCACTGTCCAGGTGGGCCATCTGCACCGCCGCATAACGCTCGCCCGCCGCGGCGCCTTTGGGCACGGCGCGCTCGATGGCCGTCACATCCTCTTTCGTCAGCCTGACATCCAGGGCGCCGAGGGCCTCGGCGAGCCTGTCGCGGCGGCGGGCTCCGACCACGGGAATGATGTCGTCGCCTTGGGCGGCAACCCAGGCGATGGCGATCTGCGCGACGCTGACGCCCTTGGCCTCGGCCACATTCCTGAGAGCGTCGACCAGCTGCAGATTGCGCTCGACATTGCCTTCCTGAAAGCGGGGGCTGTAGGAGCGGAAATCGCCCGGTCCCGCTTGCTCTTTCCGCCAGTGGCCGCTGATCAGGCCGCGCGAGAGGACACCATAGGCCGTGATGCCGATCCCGAGTTCGCGGCAGATGGGCAGGATCCTGTCTTCGATTCCCCGCGAGACGAGGGAATATTCGATCTGAAGATCACAGATCGGGTGCGTGGCGGCTGCCCGGCGAATGGTCTCCGCACCCATTTCCGACAGGCCGATATGGCGGACATAGCCCGCCTTCACCATGTCGGCGACGGCGCCGATGGTGTCCTCGATCGGAACGTCGGGATCGAGGCGCGACGGGCGATAGATGTCGATATGGTCGACCCTGAGGCGCTGCAGGGTATAGGCCAGGAAGCTCTTCACGGCCTTCGGGCGAGCATCGTATCCGAGCCAGTTCCCGGCCGGGTCGCGCAGGGCGCCAAACTTGACGCTGATGATGGCCTGATCGCGGTTGCGGCCCTGGAGGGCCTCGCCGATCAGCATTTCATTATGGCCCATGCCATAGAAGTCGCCGGTGTCGAGCAGGGTCACGCCGGCCTCGAGGGCTGCATGGATGGTGGCGATGCTCTCGGCCCTGTCGGCCGGGCCGTACATGCCGGACATCCCCATGCAGCCGAGACCGAGAGCGGAAACCTGCGGGCCGGTCGCGCCCAATTGACGGTGGTGCATGCACTGTTCTCCTCATTCCGAGCGAGCGGCGTTCCGCTCACCTGGACGAAGTATGCGCGCTTCCTCCTCGTTCGATAATCCGGTATAGTCCGAACAGGGTGTTTGGAATTTTGAACAATGGCTGGGCCCGATCTCGCCGACCTCGAAGTCTTCGCCGCCGTGGCCCGCGCACGAAGCTTCCGCAGGGTGGCCCGTCTGCGCGGGGTCTCGGCCTCGTCCTTGAGCGAGGCGCTGCGCCGGTTGGAGACGCAGACGGGCGTCCGCCTTCTGAACCGGACGACGCGCAGCGTCACGCCCACCGAGGCCGGTCAACGGCTGCTCGAGCGCCTGGCGCCCGCCCTGGGCGAGGTGGCCGCCGCTCTGGACGCGGTGAACAGCTTTCGCGACAGCCCGACGGGAACGCTGCGGCTCAACGTTCCCGGCGCCGTGGCGCGCCTTGTTCTTCCCTCCATCGCCGGCCCTTTCCTGATTGCCCATCCCGGGATCAGCCTGGAGGTCACGGTCGACGACACGTTCATCGATGTTCTGGCCGCAGGCTTCGATGCCGGCATCCGCTACGACGAGCGGCTGGAAAAGGACATGATCGCCGTGCCGATCGGGCCTCGCGTGCAGCGCTTCGTGGTCGCCGGCGCGCCTTCCTATCTCGACCGCCATGGCCGCCCTCACCATCCAAAGGACGTGTTGAGTCACGCCTGCATCCGCCATCGCTTCGCCAGCGGTGTGATGCATCCCTGGGAGTTCGAGCACGACGGGGAAATCGTGAAGATCAGCCCCACGGCGCGAATGATCGCCAATAGCATCGACCTGGAGATCAGCGCCGCGGTTCAGGGGCTCGGCCTGATCGCCACCTTCGAGGGATTCGTGGAGCAGGAGTTGAAAAGCGGCGCCCTGGTTCCGGTGCTGGTGGAGTGGTCGCAGAATTTCTCGGGCCCGTTCCTGTATTATCCGAGCCGCCAACACATGCCGGCTCCCTTGCGGGCCTTCGTCGACTTCATCAAGAGCAGGCCGGACAACGCGGCGGCCGACGTTGCATCGCCTGCTCATTCTGGATAAGCTCGCCCATCGATCCACACCAACCACAGGAGGGCTGCATGTGTGAAGCAATGCATCTACGCATGTTCGGCCCCTGGCAGGCCCTGCAGCAGCTTGTTGCAGGGCGGACCATGACACGGATCTGACGCTCAGGACCCTCGCCGACACGCATGTTCCCATATGGGAACCACGTCCTGCGTCCCTCTCTCATTCTGGTCAGCTCTGAACGGCTCCCGGCACCGAAGCCTGAAAACAGGCTCTGGCGCCGACGTCACGTTCACGACTTCGCGCCACGCGTGCCGCAGGGCCGCCGCGCCGACCGAATTGAGATCGACATCATGGCTTCCATCAGCCTCCGCACTATCGCCGTCCTGACTCCGGCTCCCCTGTTCCGCAACCTGACGCTCACCCTCGGCGACGCCGACCGCATCGGCGTCGTCGCCGGCAACGGCGGCGGAAAGAGCACGCTTCTGCGCTGCATGGCGGGTCTCGCCGAGCCAACGGAGGGCGACATCGTCCGCTCCCGCGGACTTCGCATCGGCTTCGTCACACAGGATGTGCCGGACGCGCTCCTCGACCTGTCCCTGCGCGAGGTTGCCCTCGACGGACTCAGCCCCGCGGAGCGCGCGGATAACGGCTGGCGTGCCGACATGGTTCTCGACGAGTTCGAGGCTCCGGAGGCCATGCGTCACCTTCCGTTGCGAAGCCTGAGCGGCGGCTGGCAGCGGCTGGCCCTCATCGCCCGGACCTGGATCGATGAGCCCGATGTCCTGCTCCTCGACGAACCGACCAACCATCTCGACCTCGAAAAGCTGTTCTGGCTCGAACGCTGGATCAGGGAAAGAGCCGGACAGGTCCCGGTGGTCATCGCCAGCCACGACCGGGGCTTTCTCGACGCCTGCACGACCAAAACCCTTTTCCTCAGGCCCGAGACATCGGTCGTCTTTGCCCATTCTCTCGGTCGCGCCCGCATGCTGCTCGACGAGCGCGATGCCGCCCTCGCCAACCGCAACGAGAAGGATCGGCGCGAGATCAAGCGCCTGCGCCAGAACGCCGGCGAACTACGCAATATCGGCGTCAACAGCGGCAGCGATCTCGCGCTCACCAAGGCGAAGCAGTTGAAGAAACGCGCCGATGCCCTGGAGGAGGGGCTGAGCGCTTTGCATCGCGACCGCACGGGCGACGTGCGGCTCTCCACGCGCGGGACCCACGCGCGGGTCCTTCTGGCGCTCGAGAATCTCGCGATCTGCAAACCCGATGGGACAAAGCTGTTCGAGATCCGCAAGCTCGAGGTCGCCCAGGGCGACCGCATCGTCGTGCTCGGCCGCAACGGCGTCGGCAAGTCGCGCCTCGTCCGGCTGTTGAACGACGCCGTGAGCGATGCCGGCGGGCGCGCCGGCATCCGCGTCAGCCCGAGCGTGGTGCTCGGCTACACGGACCAGGACCTGTCGCGGATCCCGCCCGGGGAGACGCCGCTGGGCTTCATCCTCTCCGCCTTCCGCCTTGGCGACCAGCGCAGCAGGGCGCTGCTGGCGGAGGCAGGGTTTTCCATCGCGCAGCAGCAAAGGGCCATCGGCACCCTCTCGCCGGGCGAGAAGGCGCGGCTCGGCCTCCTGGCCCTGCGCCTGACGGAGCCGAACTTCTATCTCATGGACGAGCCGACCAACCATGTGGACATCCCCGGCCGGGAGGCTCTCGAGAGCGAGATGCTGGCGGCCAACGCCACCGGCATCCTGGTCTCGCACGACCGTCGCTTCATCGAAACCGTCGGCACGCGCTTCCTGCTCGTGGAGGGAAGGAGAGCGACGGAGATCGAAGCGCCGGACATCTTTTATGCGGCCCTCAAGGCCTGATAGCGCGGGGATTGCGGAATGCCGCCCCCCAACCGGCTCAGGCTGCGTTGACGGCCGACAGGAAGTTTTCGACTTCGTGGCTGAGGGTTTCGGAGTGCTGCGAAAGCTCGCGGGCAGCACCGAGGACCTGGGTGGCCGCGGTGCCCGTCTCGCCGGCTCCCCGGCGGACTTCGGCGATGTTCCCGGTGACCATCTCGGTGCCCCGGGCCGCTTCCTGAACGCTCCGCGCAATCTCGGCCGTCGCCAGGCCCTGCTCCTCGACGGAGGCGGCGATCGCCATTGAGATCCGGGAGATCTCCGTGACGGTCGCGGCAATCTGCTGGATGACTGCGACAGCGTCCGCGGTTGCCTGCTGCACCGATCCGATCTGGCCCGCAATATCCTTGGTGGCGGACGCCGTCTGGCCGGCGAGGTCCTTGACCTCGGAAGCCACGACGGCAAAGCCGCGGCCCGCGTCGCCGGCCCGGGCTGCCTCGATGGTGGCGTTCAGCGCCAGCAGATTGGTCTGATCGGCGATGCCGTCGATGAGCGCAACCACATTGCCGATTCTCTCGGCGGAGGCGGCGAGGTTCTGCACGGTCTCATTGGTGCGCTCCACGTCCCCGACCGCTCGCTCGGCGATTGCGGATGCCTGGGCCACTTGGCCCGCGATTTCCCGGATCGAGATCGACAGTTCCTCCGTGGCCGCGGCGACCGTCTGCACGTTGGACGAGGTCTGCTCGGCTGCGGAGGCGACGCTCACCGACTGGCCCCGTGTTCGATCCGCAACATGGGTCATGGATTGCGCCGCGGCTTCCATCCAGGTCGCAGCCGTCGTCAGAGACTGGACGACGCCGCCGACCTTGAGTTCGAAGTCCCGCGCGAGCTCAGCCATGAGACGCCTTTTCTCGGCGGCGCTGCGGAGTTCCTGCGCATGCGCCGCCTGCTCGAGGCGGTCGCGTTCGATGGCGTTGACTTTGAACACTGCGACGGCCCGGGCCATGGCTCCGATCTCGTCATCGCGCGTCGTCCCCGCGACCTCGACAACAAGGTCGCCTGCCGCCAGCCGGCTCATGACGCCGGTCAGACCGGCGATGGGTCGGACGATACGCCCGATGACGATCCACAGGCCGATCACGGCGACAACCAGGCTGAGGACGAATATCCCGGCAGCCCACATGATCTCCACGCTTGCCTGCGCGAAGGCTTCCTCCGCGACGGAATCGGCGGCGATGCCCAACTCCGTCCCAAGAGCCAGAAGGGTGTTGATCGCTGTCGTCGCCCGCTGAAACCACTCATCGCTGCTGATCGAGTAGGACCCGGTTTCAGCCTCCTGGAGGATCACTTCACGGGTCTTCTCGAAGGAGCCGAGATAAACGTCGCGGACCGAACCGACGGCTTTGATGACCGAGGGCGGCAGATCCTGCCGCAGCGCCAGCGGCTCGATGCCGGCCCAGGCCGATTCCACCCGGCCGCGCAGACGCGCCTGGATCCGGATGGCTTCGATGCTGGCCGCGTTGCCGTCGCTGATCTGGCCCGCGACATGGGCCCGCTCGCGGCCCGCATATTCCGCCATGTCGGTGACCGCCGCCCGAACCGTGACCAGATGAGCCATCTCGGACTGGGGCGGCTCCGCCAGAACCTCGAGGAACGTGCTGACGGCCCTGACATCCTCGATCGCGCGGGTGATCGCCGGCACGATACCCTGGATGATCTCGCGCGACCGCTCGGTCAGAGGTTCCCGGAGCTCCTGATCCACCTGCTTGCGAAATGCCATCAGACGGGTATGGCCGTCTTCGGCCTTGGTCATGGCCCGCCGGACCCTGTCCGGCTCTGACAGGGTCGCGAGCGCTTTCCCGACAGCCTCGACGGCATCCGCAACCGCCTTGTCGCCGGTCGCCCGCTGCCTGGCGAGCTCCTCGAAACGGCTCGCCGAGGCCGGCTCCGCCCTGCCCAGCGCGACCACCGACATCGCCCGCTCGATAGCGAAGCTCCCGGCGGCCGCCAGGAGACGCTCTTCCGCTTCGTTGACGATGATGAATCGAGCCGCGTCCTGGCGGGAATGCCAGGCGCCGTAGGCCCGCAGGCCTGCCGTCCCGACCATGAGCAGGGCCATGCCGATGATGATCGACGGCAAGAGGATTCGAATGTGCTGAAGCTGCTTCATCTTCTGGCTTTGCCCGTAGCGCAGACCGTTGCGCTGCGGCTTTGCCTATACAGCCGAGCTTGATGGTCGTTGATCGAGCGCAACCAATTCCCAGGATGGGGCCGATCGTCTGGGTTTTCGCTGGGTCACCCTGCGGAGACGGGCGGTGAACCCGCAGCGTCCCCGGTTCCTTCAGGCTTCCGCCTGCAGATGTGCCTCGATCTCGTGCACCGGGTGCTTGGTGAGATCCTTGTTGATTTCCGCGACGATGCGGCTCCTGACGGGAGCGGAAATCTGCTTGCGAAGCTCGGCCAGGGTGCGCGGCGGAGCGGCGACGATCACGGCCTTGGCCTGGGCGGCGGCGCGCTCGAGTTCCGTCGCCACGTCGCCGGCGAAGCGTGCCTCGGCAAGGGCGTGCCAGTCGGTCTGCTCCATGGCGCTGCGGTCGTTCGCACCGCCTCCGGCGAAGGCGCGTCCCGGCTTGTCGGTGCCCTGGTCCGCCGTCGGGGGATTGTCGGGGGCCTCCATGACCTTCGCCACTGTCAGGTTCCAGTGCACCTCGTCGCCGGAATTCTTCAGGAACAGGGCCTTCCGGCCGTCGCTGACGAGCACCATCCCGTCATGAGGCAGCTTGAGACGCTTGGTCATGGGCGCATTCCCTTCTGCAAACATCGTCGATCAGAATATCACGGCGGCCGCGAAAAGGAGACAGGCCGCGCCGATCCTACCGGCCGTTCTGCCGGATCGCCGCCGCGATCTTCTTGTCCGTGTTGTATTGGCCGAGCGCATAGACCGCCCAGAACGCCGCGGGGAGCCAGCCGACGATGGTGACCTGCAGGATCAGGCAGATCAGCCCGGCGAAGGGCCGACCGATGGTGAAGAAGCTCAGCCAGGGAAGGATCAGGGCAATCAGGAGACGCATGCGCGGTCGGCCTTTCGTTCGTCTGAGCCGTTAGATAGGAACTCCCGTCCGCTCTTGCAAAGCTTGGTTCCCGGACGCTCCGATCGAGCCGACGCCTATCCCATGATGGCGATCTTCGTCCGCGGCCCGATGCGCTCCAGCAGGCGGCGGATCATGTCCGGGCGAACCGCGACGCAGCCTTCGGTCGGCGTGAAGCCGGGGCGGGCGAGATGCAGGAAGATGGCGCTGCCCCGTCCGCGCCGGATCGGCCCGCGATTCCAGCCGATGTCGAGGACAATGTCGTAGAGATGATCGTCCCGCCACATCCTCTCGTGGCTTGTCGGGCAGGGCAGGGGGACGGGGCGGTTGTAGCGCCGGTCCTTCGGATCGTCCGACCAGCCGTCGTGGATACGGATCGGATGCAGGGCAAGGCCCGTCCGTGGACGGGGGAAGCGGTCCGACCGGTAGAAGCCCTGGATCAGAGCAAAGCGCCCGACAGGCGATGCGCCGTCGCCTTCGCGCTTGCTCCGGCTCGTTCCCGAGCGCCCGAGGGCGCAGGGCAGGACGAGGTTTCCCGCCCGCAATCGCCCGCGGCGATGATCGAGCGGGGAGCGATGGACGACGACGAGATTGACGTAGGCTGGCTTCATGGGCAGTGGAAGGGGCAGGGCTGCCCCTTGTTGTCAAGTCGGGAATGACTAGTCTAAGGGGCAGGCGCACGATCCGCAAAAGTGGGCTTGCCTCGCGCTTTTTAGCCGCCAAAGGGTTTGAGATGTCGAATGCCAGCCGTCTCCTCGTCGTCGACGACGATCAGGATCTGCGCGACACGCTCGTCGAGCAGCTTGGTCTCTACGAGGAGTTCCACGTCACGACGGCGGCGAATGCGACCGATGCGATGCAGGCGGTCAAGAGCGGCCGCATCGACCTCGTCATCATGGATGTGGGCCTGCCCGACCTGGACGGCCGCGAGGCGGTCAAGGCCATGCGCCACGAGGGCTTCCGCAGCCCGATCATCATGCTCACCGCCCAGGGCTCCGACAGCGATACGGTGATGGGCCTGGAGGCGGGCGCCAACGATTACGTGGTCAAGCCGTTCAAGTTCGCCGTCCTGCTCGCGCGCATCCGGGCCCAGCTGCGCCAGTACGAGGCGAGCGAGGACGCGGTGTTCCAGATCGGACCCTACACCTTCCGTCCCGGCGCAAAGCTGCTCACCAACGAGAAGGGCTCCAAGCTCAAGCTGACGGAAAAGGAAACCGCGATCCTGCGCTATCTCTATCGCGCCGGACAGGCGGTGGTCGGGCGCGACACCCTTCTCGCCGAGGTCTGGGGCTACAATTCCAACGTGACCACGCACACCCTCGAAACGCATATCTACCGGCTGCGCCAGAAGATCGAGACCGATCCCTCCCAGTCCCGCATCCTCGTCACCGAGCCCGGCGGCTACAAGCTGATTCCTTGAAATGGCACTCGAAGACGATATCGCCATCCTGTCCAGCGCGCCGCTGTTCAGCCTGCTCGACCGGGACGCGCTGCGCCTTGTCGCCTTCGCGGCCGAGAGCCGGAACCTGCGGGAGGGCGACACCCTGTTCCGCAAGGGCGATCGCTCGGATGGCGGATACGTGGTCAGCCGCGGCGCCATCGTCCTCGATGCCCGCGAGGACGGCTCGGCGGCGGATTTCGTCGCGGGGCCCGGATCGCTGATCGGCCAGACCGCGCTCTTCACCCGCATCGAGCGCCCGGCAACCGCTACGGCCCGCGAGGCCTCGACCGTCATCCGGGTCTCGCCGAGCCTGATGCGACGCGTCCTGGAGGAGTTTCCGGCGGCGGCCGCCGCCATGCACGCGGCGATGGCGCAGGACCTCGTCGGCCTGACCGAGGGTCTCGAGCAGGTGCGCCGCAAGCTCGTCGCCATCGACGGCGAGGAAATCCCGGCCGCCGCATCGGGGCCGGGATCGGTCTGAGCCTTCAAAAGATCCGGGCCGTCCGGCCCGAGACCTATGCGGCCTTGACGCCGGAAAGGAACTCCTCGACTTCGCGGCCGAGATTTTCCGCGTAGCGGGCCAGCTCCTGAGCCGCGCTCAGCACCTGGGTGGCCGCCGCGCCGGTCTCGCCGGCCCCGTATTTCACGCTCTCGATGCTCTCCGTCACCTGCCCGGTGCCGCGGGCGGCCTCCTGAACGCTGCGGGAGATCTCCGACGTCGTGGCGCCCTGCTCCTCCATGGCGGCGGCGATGCCGGTGGAGATGCTCGAGATTTCATCGATGATCGTGCGGATGCCCTGGATCGCGCCCACCGCTTCGTGGGTGGCGCTTTGAATCTGGGCGATCTGCGCACCGATCTCCTCGGTCGCCTTCGCGGTCTGGGTCGCCAGGGTCTTCACTTCCGAAGCCACAACGGCAAATCCCCGCCCGGCTTCGCCGGCCCGGGCCGCCTCGATGGTGGCATTGAGGGCAAGCAGGTTGGTCTGCGACGCGAGGTCGTTGATCAGGGTGACCACGTTGCCGATGCGCTCGGCCCCGCTCGCCAGCGCCTGCACGATGTCGTTCGTGCGCTTGGCGCTCTCCACAGCCTCGCTGGAGATCTGCGAGGATTGCGTGACCTGGCGGGCGATCTCCTGGATCGAGATCGACATCTCCTCCGTCGCGGCCGCGACAGTCTGGACGTTGCCGGAGGTCTGCTCGGCCGCCGCGGCGACGCTGACGGATTCCTGGTTGGTCCGCTCCGCCGTCACAGTCATCGTTTGTGCAGTGGCTTCCATCTCGGAGGCGGCCGAGGCGAGGCTGTGGGTGAGGGCGGAGACATTGGCCTCGAACCGACGGGCCAGCTCGTCGAGCCGCAACGCCCGGTGCATCTTCGCCTCGCCCTCGGCGGCCTGCTCGATGGCGAGGCGCTGCCGCTCCGCCGTGTTGTCGCGGAAGATCTCGACGGCGCGGGCCATGGCGCCGACCTCGTTCCTCCAGGCCGCATAGGGCACCGGCTGCGACGTGTCGCCATGGGCGAGACGGGTCATGGCCTCCGCGAGCTTCGGGATCGGCCGGAACAGGGTCCGGGCCGCCAGGATGGCGGCCAGGGCAAGAACGAGGACGGCGATCAGCGATGCGAGCCCCATGCGCCACATGAGGCGGTCGGCGGCGGCGGCGAGCTCGGTCGTCTCCACGCCGGTGCCGAGCACGCCGAGAATCTGCCCGCTCTGGCCGAAGACGGGGAAGTTGATCAGCAGATAGTCCTTGCCGAGCACCTTGGCCTCGCCGACATAGACCTTTCCTGCCGAGACGACGGGAAAGACGCTGCCCTTGCGGTCCATGGGAGTGCCCACCGCACGGGATCCGTCGGGATTGCGCAGGTTCGTGGCGCGGCGGATGAAGTCGCCGGCCTTGTCCTTGGCGAAGAGGGTCGCCGGCGCCTGCGTCGCCTCGGCGATGCGGTCCACGAGTTCGTCGCTGTAGAACACGGCGTCGTCGTTGACGACGATGCCCTCGATGGCGCCGGAAGCGTCCTTCTTCGCCTTCATGCTGCCGACGGAGCCCTGGAGGATTCCCGCGAAGGTGCGCACATTGGCCTGCAATTGCGCGAGGGCGTTGGCACGCACATCGGCGCGGGTCTGCAGGGAGACGACGGCGAAGAGGACGGCGGCGGTCAGGACGACGAAGGCGATCATGGCCGCCATCGTGAGATGGGAGAGCTTGCGGTGAGCGACGAAGGACACGGGATTTCCCCTGGGTAAGATAGACCCGAGACGTCGCAGAGCCACTTTAAGAACTGGTGAATAACGACTGTGGAAACCAAGAATTCGCAAGGTTTCGCGTCTGCGCAGAACTTTTGGAATCGACTGCCAGGAGTAGATTCCTTGTAACCATCGGACGTGCATTGTCCGGGTCCGAGACGAAAGCTCCATCCGCGTCGTCGCAGCCGTGATCAGGACACGCGGGCCTTCATGCCGCTGTGCCTGATCATGCACCGTCAGCGGTGATGGATTCCGGACTTGCCTGACGGCAATCCGGAAGGACAGCGTGAGGGGATGAACCTCCGTCATTCCGGGGCCGCGAAGCGGAGCCCGGAACGACAATGGGTCGGGCCCGGTGCTCGACGCGGCACCTTCCCGCGCAAAAGGAGGGGCGTCCCCGCCGATCAAAGCTCCAGAACGGCAGTCACCGGCGCGTGGTCGGACGGGCGCTCCCAGCCGCGGGTCTCCTTCGTCACGTCGATGGCGCGCAGGCTGCCGGCGAGGTCGTCGGAGAGCCAGATATGGTCGAGCCGGCGGCCCTTGTTCGCGGTCTGCCAGTCCGGAGACCGGTAGCTCCACCAGGAATAGATCTTTTCCGGCTCCGGGCGTAAGGCGCGCATGGCATCGGTCCAGCCCGCCTCCTGGCGCAGTTCTTCGAGGGCCTGCGTCTCCACGGGCGTGTGGCTTACCACGTCGAGCAACTGCTTATGGCTCCAGACATCGTGCTCGAGAGGCGCCACGTTGAGGTCGCCGACCAGGATCGCCGGCGCCGATGTCGGCCGCGAACGCCCGCCCCAGGCCCTCAGCTCCTCCATGAATTGCAGCTTGTGGCGGAATTTCTCGTTGAGGTCCGCATCCGGAATGTCGCCGCCGGCGGGGACGTAGAAGTTGTGGATCGTGACCCCGGAAGCGGCCTTGGCCTGGGTCAGGGTCACGGTGACGTGCCGGGCGTCCTGCCGGCCGCACATCTCCATGGTCGACGTCTCGGCGAAGGGATAGCGCGACAGGATCGCGACCCCGTTATAGCCCTTCTGCCCGATATGCACGACGAAGGGATAGCCGAAGGATTGGAGCTCCTTCAGGGGGAACTTGTCGTTCGGGCATTTCGTCTCCTGAAGGCACAGGACGTCCGGGCGGCGCTCGTCGAGGAAGCGCCGGACCTGATCGATCCGCAGGCGGACGGAGTTGATGTTCCAGGTGGAAATGGTGAGATTCACGGCGCAGGCATCCTGTCGTCTCGAGCCCTCTTCGGCTACGACAGATTCATCCGCAAGGGAAGGGTGCCGGGCGAATACCGGGCTTCGCGCGAAGCAGGGCTCGAAGCATCCCCTTCACCGCTTGCGGCCGCGCAGGGCCCAGGCCCGCGCCACCAGCGCAATACGGCCGTCCGGCTGGATCGGAAGGGTGTTTCGCAGGCGCTCGCGGAGGGCCGCCCGCGCCTCGTCGCTCAGGGACATGCAATAGGCCGGCGCGGGAGCCTGCCCGCCCAGAAACGGCGTCCAGTAATCCTCGAAGTCGCGGAAGACGGTCGGGATGTCGATGGGCCGGGTTTCGATGTCGTCAAGGCCGGCCTCTCCGAAGAGGGCCCGCAGGGGCTCGGGGCGGCAGATCGTGAAGCGCGCGCCTTCGTCGGCCTCGCGGGCCTGCGGATCGAGGGCGGCGGCCGCGTCCCAGAAATGGCGCATCAGCTCCATCCGGCCCGCATAGTCCCAGACATAGAGGGCGATCTGCCCGCCGGGCCGGACGACACGCACCATCTCGGCGGCCGCGCGCGGCCGGTCGGGGACGAAATTGAGCACGAGGCCCGAAACGGCACGGTCGAACGCATTCGCCGCGAAGGGAAGACTTTGCGCGTCGGCCTGCTGCAGCTCGACCTTGGAATGGCTCAGCCTCTCACGGGCAAAAGCGAGGAAACCGGCCGAGGGATCGATTCCCGCCATGCGTGCTGGGGAGCAGCGCTCGAGGACTGCCTCGGCCAGCGCTCCCGTCCCGCAGCCGACATCGAGCCAGTCGAGGCCGGGCGGCGGATCGAGCCAGGTGAGAAAATCGCGGGCGACCAGCCGGCTCCAGCGACCGACATAGGGTTCATAGACTTCGCCGCTGGCCCAGCGGTTCTTCGGGATCTCGGCCATCGTCCGCCACTCCGCCACGGGAGAGATGCGGCCAGTCTACTTCATCCGCCGCCGATCACCCTAGCGGTTGTTGCCGATGATCGGCGCGTTCGGAATCCGGAACAGGCCCTGGTCGATGGACCGGCCGCGGTTGGTCTTGTTCAGGGTCACGACGGTCTGATAGCCCTGCGGATCGGTGATCCGCCACTGGGTCAGGTTCTGCATGTCGGGATCGAAATAGAGCGCGATCCGGGAGGTGCCGCCCAGGGTCGAGCTGTCCTCCAGGTTGATGCGCACCGAGTTCGGATCGGAGGAAATGCCGGTGACCGCGATGTCCTGGCCGAGATTCACCCTCTCGCGCAGCAGGAACTTCAGGGGCGTCTGCTGGATGAAATAGAGATCCTGCGTGTTGAGCTTCTTGTCGCGCACGGCGACCGACGTGCCATCGGCGATGACCTCGAGGGTGGCGGGCGGATCGTATTCGAAACGCAGCTTGCCAGGCCGCTGCAGATAGAGCGTGCCGCCGAGTCTGCGCCCGTCGCCGCCCACCTGGGTGAAGTCGGCCACCAGGGTGCCGAGACTGGTGAAATAGGCATTGGCCCGGCTGACGATCTCCTGGTTCGAGAGAGGCTGCTGAACTTTCGCGACGGCGGTCGGGGTGACGGCGGTGGTCACGATGGGCCGCGGTGTGATCTCCACGGATTCCGGGCCCGCAGCGGCTTCCTTCAGGACGGCCGGGCGAACCGGCGGCGGAGGCAGGGGCGCCACCTGCGGCAGGGCCGTGGCTTCCAAGGCGGCTTCCTTGACCGGCTCGGCGGGTTTCGGGGCTGGTGCGGCCGCGATGGTAGCCGGAGCGGCGCTCGGCTGGGCGGACTTTCGGGGTTGAAAGGTCGAGGTCGCGGGCGGCGCCTTCGTCAGGGTGAAGCCTTCCGCAGCAGAGGCAAGCACCGCCGGCGCCGTCGGCGAGGATGCCCTTGGCGGCTGGAACAGTTCGTAGGGAAGCACCTGAGCGGCAGCCGGCATGGCACCCGCGCCGGCCGAGGCGGCGAGGAGCGATGCGAGGCGGGTCAGGCTCGAAAGGCGCATCCGGAACGATCCTTCCAGGTCAGGTTGGGCGCTGCGCTAGCTTTCCCATGTGGCTAATCGATGACGCGACCGCCAGGGCTAAGGTTCCTTCTGCGTCGATTCGAACCACGTCAATCCTCGCCAAGATCCGGGGTCTCCATGAGGATTTCGCGCTTTCCAGCGTGATTGGCCGGGCCGACGATGCCCTCCTTCTCCATCCGCTCCATGAGCGAGGCGGCGCGGTTGTAGCCGATCTGCAGCCGGCGCTGGATGTACGACGTCGACGCCTTCTTGTCGCGCAGGACGACGGCGATGGCCTGGTCGTAGAGGTCGCCGGAGCCCGAGCCGAATTCGCCCTGGTCGAAGACCGGCGTGTCGCCGCCGTCTCCACCGGCATCCTCGTCGGCCGTGACGGCCTCGAGATATTGCGGCCGGCCCTGGCGTTTGAGGTGGGCGACGACCTTCTCGACCTCCTCGTCGGAGCAGAACGGCCCGTGCACGCGGGTGATGCGCCCACCGCCGGCCATGTAGAGCATGTCGCCCTGGCCGAGGAGCTGCTCGGCGCCCATCTCGCCGAGGATCGTGCGTGAGTCGATCTTCGAGGTCACCTGGAACGAGATCCGCGTCGGGAAATTCGCCTTGATCGTGCCGGTGATCACGTCCACCGACGGCCGCTGGGTGGCCAGGATGACATGGATGCCCGCCGCCCGGGCCATCTGCGCCAGGCGCTGGATGGCGCCCTCGATCTCCTTGCCCGCCACCATCATCAGGTCGGCCATCTCGTCGACGATGACGACGATGTAGGGCAAGGGCTCGAGGTCCATGACCTCGTCCTCGTAGACCGCCTGGCCGGTCTCGCGGTCGAAGCCCGTCTGCACCGTGCGGGTGATGACCTCGCCCCGGGCCTTGGCCTCCGAGACCCGGGCGTTGAAGCCGTCGATGTTGCGCACGCCCAGCTTCGACATCTTCTTGTAGCGGTCCTCCATCTCCCGAACCGCCCATTTGAGCGCCACCACGGCCTTCTTCGGGTCCGTCACGACGGGCGTGAGGAGATGCGGGATGCCGTCATAGACCGAGAGCTCGAGCATCTTCGGATCGACCATGATCAGCCGGCATTCCTCGGGCTTCAGGCGATACACGAGGGACAGGATCATGGTGTTGATGGCGACCGACTTGCCCGAGCCTGTGGTGCCCGCGACGAGCAGGTGCGGCATGCGCGCCAGGTCGGCGATCACCGGCTCGCCGCCGATCGTCTTGCCCAGGCACAGGGCGAGCTTCTGCTTGGTCGATTCGAAATCCTGGCTCGCCAGCAGTTCGCGCAGAAACACGGTTTCGCGCTTGTGGTTCGGCAATTCGATGCCGATGGCGTTGCGGCCCTGGACCACCGCCACGCGGGCGGAGACCGCACTCATGGAGCGGGCGATGTCGTCGGCAAGCGAAATGACGCGCGACGACTTTGTCCCCGGAGCCGGCTCCAGCTCGTAGAGCGTCACCACCGGGCCGGGGCGCACATTGATGATCTCGCCCTTCACGCCGAAATCCTCCAGCGTTCCCTCGAGCAGGGTGGCGTTCTGCTCCAGGGCATCCGCGGAGACCAGGGGCGTCTGGGGCTTCTTCGGCTCGGCGAGCAGGTTGAGGGCGGGCAGCTGGTAGTCGCCCTCGTCGAGGAAAGAGGGTTGGGCCTCGCGGACCATGCGCTTGCCGGGTTTGGGCGCCGCGGGGACAGGGGCCACCCGCGAGGGGGCAGGCTCGGGCATGGAGACGCGCCCGCCGCCCGTGACCGGCGGCCCGTCCCAGTCCTCGTCGTCCTCGTCGTGGAGCGGCGCCGCGGCCGGCTCGGGCTTCGGCCGCCGGGGCGCGTCGTCGAGGATCGGCTCGCGTCGGGTCCAGATCGCGTCCGGTGCGCCGCGGCGGGCGTTCTTGCCAGGCCGGGCGGGTTCGTCGGCCTCGCCGGTTTCGGCCCGCTTCTCCGCCCAGCGCCGTGCGCTGGCGCGCAGGCTCATGAACCCGTGGGCGAGAGCGCCGAGGGACACGATGCCCCAGCCGGGCTCGTCATGGCCGGGATCCTCGGGATCCTCCCACTCGGCCGGCTTCCTCCGGCCGCGCTTGGCATCCGCCGCCTCGTCGAGATCGTCCGGATCGGCGTGGTGCTGCTCAGAGAGGCCGAGGCCGCAGGCGGCGCTCAGGGTCAGGATGGCGAGGCCTGCGAAGACGAGGCCCAGCACTGCGCTGGCCGAGCCGTTCGACAGGCCGGTCACGGCCTTGGCGGCGGCCAGGATCGCATCGCCGACCACGCCGCCGAGGCCCGTGGGCAGGGGCCAGCGGTCCGTGGCGGGC
The DNA here is from genome assembly GCF_059888585.1 of Microvirga sp. BF8. NCBI lineage: Bacteria > Pseudomonadati > Pseudomonadota > Alphaproteobacteria > Hyphomicrobiales > Methylobacteriaceae > Microvirga > Microvirga sp. BF8. Next base: position 4,335,494 of record NZ_CM187619.1, read on the forward strand.
AGGGCGCTGGCGAGCGCCGTCGCGGCGCCCGCGCCGAGGATCCAGAGGGCGAAGCGCAGCTGCGCCCGGCCGAGATGGCCGGCTTTCATCAGCCGCCAGCCCCACAGGGCAAGCGGCAGAAGGGCGGCGATGGAGCCCAGTCCCAGAAGCTGCATGAGAAGATCGGCGACGATGGCGCCGGGCCAGCCGAGCAAATTGCGGACCGGGGCATCGGTGGCATTGTTGAGGCTTGGATCGTCCACCGACCAGGTGGCGAGGGACGCGGCCACCGCGCCGGCCAGGGCCAGCAGGCACAGGCCGATCATCTCCTGGGCGCGCCGGGCGACGAAGGCCCGCAGGGCGCTGGAGAGACCGTCATAGGCTGATGAAGAGCGGCGTGCCGTGCGCATCGAGAAAACCCGGACTGAAAATCTCATTCAACAAAGAATCGTGCTGCGACATTAGGAGGATCGGGTTAAGGGCCCTTTAACCCTAAGAATCCCGTTGTGCCTGTTGACGGCGCGCGCCCGGCGGATCAGTGTCCGCCGCATGACGGGCAGGGCATCCTTCAAGCTTTGGCAGCGGGCCGGAATCACGGCGGTGATCGCCTATGCCCTTGCGCTCCAGGCCCTGCTGTTCTCCTACGGCGGCGCACTCCATGCGGAGGCCTCCGCCGCCTCCGCCGCCTCCGCCGGAATCATCTGCAGCCAGGGGAACGGGCATTCCGCGCCCGACGCGCCGGCAACCTCCCACGATGCCCTGTGCTGCATCCTGAGCTGCGGCATCTCGGCCGCCTCCGCCGGGCCGCTCCCGGTCCTGGCCGGGATCGCGCGGCCGGCGACGGTTCCCGTCATCATCGCCTTCCTGCCGGACGAGCCGCCGCACGCGCGCTCCGCCGGGGTGTTGCCTGTCGGATCGCGCGCGCCGCCGCGCCTGGGTTGATCGTCTTTTCGAAGATCGTTTTCCCCGACCACAGGACCATTCCCATGACATCATCCCTATCCGCCGGCGCGCTGGCCGCGGCCGCGCTCGCCTTCACCGCCACATCCGCCGTCGCTCATGTGACGTTCGAGACGGAGCAGGCGGCGGCGAATTCCACCTACAAGGCCGTGCTTCGCGTCGGCCATGGCTGCGACGGGCAGCCGACCCTCAAGCTCCGGGTCCGGGTCCCCGAAGGAGTCGTCGCGGTCAAGCCGATGCCCAAGCCCGGCTGGACGCTCGAGACCGTGAAGGGCGCCTATGCCCGTTCCTACGACCTCCACGGCGCGCCCGTGGGCGAGGGGGTCAAGGAAATCTCCTGGACCGGAAGCCTGGAGGACGGCCACTACGACGAATTCGTCTTCCAGGCCCGTCTGACCGAGATCTTCCAGCCGGGTGCGACCGTCTATTTTCCGGTGATCCAGGAATGCAGCAACGGGGCGGAGCGGTGGATCCAGGTTCCGGCCGCGGGCCAGGATGCCCATTCCCTGAAATCGCCTGCCCCGGGCGTGAAGATCGCGGCGGCGGCATCGGGCGCGCCGGCGGCCACGGTCCGGGTGGGCGACCTCGCCATCGAGCAGGCCTGGTCGCGGGCCACTCCGGTCGGCGCGAAGGTCGGCGGCGGCTATCTCCGCATCACCAATAACGGCAAGGAGCCGGACCGGCTCACCGGCGGCTCGGTCCCGCTCGCCGCGCGGGTGGAGGTGCACGAGATGTCCATGGTCGGCGATGTCATGCGCATGAAGCCGGTCGAGGGCGGGCTCGAGATCAAGCCGGGCGAGAGCGTCGAATTGAAGCCCGGCGGATACCACCTCATGTTCATGGACCTGACGGAGCCCCTGAAGGACGGCCAGGTCGTCAAGGGCACGCTCGTCTTCGGGAAGGCGGGTGCCGTCGCAGTGGAGTTCGCGGTGCGCGGCATGGGCGCGCCGGCGGGCGGCCACATGAACGGTCACATGAATGCTCAGGATGCGGCCCCCATGCCGCGCAAGCACTAGGTCCGGAAGGAGCACCCACATGGTTTTCAGACGATCGCTCCTTCTGCCGCTGCTCGTGTTCCTGACCGCGGCGCTGGTTCTGCTCGCCACCCTGTTCCTGCTGCTGCCGGAGCAGCGGCCGACGGGCAGCGCGTCGCGGGTTCCCATCGGCGGACCGTTCCAGCTCACGTCACAGGATGGCAAGCCCTTCTCCAGCGAGAGCCTGAAGGGCAAGCCCTTTGCCATCTTCTTCGGCTTCACCCATTGCCCGGAAGTGTGCCCGACGACGCTCTATGACCTGACCCAGGACCTCGAGGCGATGGGCAAGGATGCGGACAGGCTGAACGTGGTCTTCGTCACCATCGATCCCGAGCAGGATACGCCGGAGCTGGTGAAGACCTATCTCTCCTCCTTCGATCCGCGCATCGTCGGCCTTACCGGCACGCCGGACGAGATCGCCGCCGCCGCCAAGGCCTTCAAGGTCTATTACCGGAAGGTCCCGACCGATTCCGGCTACACCATGGACCACACGGCGACGATCTTCCTGATGGACGGGAAAGGCGACTTCTTCGGCTCCTCGAATTTCCAGGAGCCGCAGGAAATCCGGCGCGAGAAGCTGAAGAAGCTGGTGAAGAACGGGTGATCACGCGGCCTTTCGGCATTCGGCGTTCTTCTTCCCCGTCATTCCGGGACGCATCGAAGGTGCGGACCCGGACCCGTAACCGCTGATGGTCCAGCATGGGGCGCCGTGGCTGCCGCAGCTCTTCATCAAGGCTGGTGGCTGTGGGTACCGGGCTCCGCTGCGCGGCCCCGGAATGACAGGTGAAACAAAAAGCCCCGGCCTTTCGACCGGGGCTTTTCCTTTGACGACCCTCTGGATGGTGTGTTTCGTCGTCGGGAAGCTCAGTAGTTGTAGGCGCGCTCGCCGTGGTCGGCGAGGTCGAGGCCCTCGCGTTCCGCCTCGTAGGTGGCGCGCAGGCCGACGACGAGATCGACGATCTTGTAAAGGATGAACGAGCCGATGCCGGTCCACAGCAGCGTCACCACCACGGCGATCGCCTGCGTCCAGACCTGACCCGCGATCGTGTATTCACCGACGCCGTATCCGCCGAGAGACGGCGCGGCGACGATGCCGGTGCCGATGGCGCCGACGATGCCGCCGACGCCGTGGATGCCGAACACGTCGAGGGCGTCGTCATAGCCCAGGGCGTTCTTCACGGTCGTGACCGCCACATAGCAGACCGCGCCGGCCACGAGACCGAGCACGATGGAGCCCATGGGGCCTGCGAGACCTGCGGCGGGGGTGATGGCGACAAGGCCCGCCACCGCGCCGGAGGCGATGCCGAGGAGCGAGGCTTTGCCCTTCTCGAACGATTCCACCATCGTCCAGGCAAGGCCCGCGGCCGCAGGGGCGAGGATGGTGTTGAGCAGGGCGAGAGCCGCGCCTCCGGTGGCCTCCAGGTTGGAGCCGGCATTGAACCCGAACCATCCCACCCACAGGAGGCAGGCGCCGACGAAGGTCAGCGTCAGGGAGTGCGGCGCAAGCAGATCGCGGCCGTAGCCGATGCGCTTGCCGACGAGGAGCGCGCCGATGAGGCCCGCCACGCCCGAGTTGATGTGCACCACCGTGCCGCCCGCGAAGTCGAGGGCGCCGAGGCCGAAGAGATAGCCCTCCGAGAACCACACCATGTGGGCGATCGGCAGGTAGATGAAGGTCAGCCAGAGGGCCGTGAACAGCATCACGGCCTTGAACTTGATGCGTTCGGCGAAGGCGCCGACGATCAGGGCCGGCGTGATCGCCGCGAAGGTGAGCTGGAAGGCGATGAAGGTGAATTCCGGAATCGCCACGCCCTTGGTGAAGGTGTCGGCCGTGGAATCCGTGGTGATGCCGGCGAGGAAGGCCTTTGAGAATCCTCCGATGAAGGCGCCGATTCCGCCCGGACCGGAGGTGAAGGCCAGCGAGTAGCCGTAGAACACCCACAGGATGGCGACGAGACTGAACACCGAGAAGACCTGCATCAGCAGGGAGAGCATGTTCTTGGTGCGCACCAGCCCGCCGTAGAACAGGGCGAGGCCGGGAATGGTCATCAGGATGACGAGGATGGTCGAGACGAGCATCCAGGCGGTGTCGCCCTTGTTGACCGTCGGGGCGGCGGCCTCCTGCGCGAGCGCCGGATCGAAGGCCAGAAGAGCGAGCCCCATGCCCCCGAGCATGGCGGCGAGGTTCAAACGGGATTTCATCGGATTGAGACTCCGGACAAGGGAAAGGGAGCGGGCGTCACAGGGCATCGGCGTCAGCCTCGCCCGTGCGGATGCGGACCGCCTTCTCGAGGGGGACGACGAAGATCTTGCCGTCGCCGATCTGGCCGGTGCGCGCCGCGAGGGTGATGCCTTCGATCACCTTCGGGACGATCTCGGTCGGCACCGCCACCTCGATCTTCAGCTTGGGCAAGAAGCTCACCGCGTATTCGGCGCCGCGATAGATCTCTGTATGACCTTTCTGCCGCCCGTAGCCCTTTACTTCGGTCACAGTGAGCCCGTGCACGCCGAGGGAGGTCAGCGCGTCGCGAACCTCCTCCAGCTTGAACGGCTTGATGACCGCCATCACGATCTTCATGGGTTGAGCCCCCTTTGAAACGGTCGCCGACCAGATGGAAAGCTGGGACGGACAACGGATTTCCATTTGAACCCAACCTGTCGGGCGGGTGTCGCCAGGGGATTAAGCAAAAAACATGCCAAGCGGTGGAGGGCTTATGTCTTCCACATATTGTCCATGAAACCGGCATCGGAATCGGGCAGCTTCTGTCGGAGCTGCCTAAATCCTAGGCAGCTTGGCCGCCCTGAATGGTCCGAAACCTCTCACTGCTCCCGGGGCCCTCAAGTTCTGCTCGCCACGATGCCGATCACCACTTTTTCCGACGGACGCAGAAAACCCCTGGCCACGAATGCGGCCAAGGGTTCGAAGAGGCGAAGAGGGCGATGGCCTTAGCGGGTCGAATCCTGCTTGCCGTTCGGGCTGCCGTCGCCACCGCCGTTGCCGAAGCCGTTATTGCCCTGGCCACCGTGGTTGCCATTGTCGCCGCCATGGTTTCCGCGACCGCCGCCTCTGTCGCCGACGTCGCCACGGCCACGCGAGCCGCCGCCGAAATCGCTGCCGTTCGGGCTTTCCCCGGCGTTGCCAACACTCTTGTCGTTGCCCGGGTTGCCTGGACCATTTCCGACTGTGCCACCGCCGCCGGTACCGCTACCTCCAACGCCGCCACTTCCAACAGTGCCGCTACCGCCGAGGCTGGAGGATGCGCCGGGCTCCGCTGCACCCCTGGCGGACGCCGCGCCGCGGGCGCCGCCGAACCCGCCCGAAACATTGCTGCCTAAGGTGCTGCTGCCGCTGCTGGTGCTCAGGGCGCCACCGTTCAAAGTACCTTGCGCCTGACCGCGGGCCGCCACAGAACCGGTGCTGAGGGGGGAGCCGTTGCCGAAGATTGAAGGAAGCCCGGGCAGACCCGGAGCGGCGGTGGGATACGCCCCGTTCACCGCCGGCGTCGTCGCGCCGATGGATCCAGTCACAGGGCTGCCGCGACCGGACAGATTGTTTGCCGGGCGCAGGGCCTTGGGAAGGATAGCGCAGCGGCAGACTTCCTCTCCCTGAACGACATGAAGACGACAATTGCCGTACATCGAAGCGTTCGCCACCGCAGGCACGCATTGTTGCCCCGATCTCGCGGGCTGGGCATAGGACGGGACTGAAGAGGCAAGCAAAAGGGCGGCGCCGGACAAGGCGAGAGCGTGCGAACGTCTCATGGTTCACCTATAGACGATTGAATTTGTTGGGAGAGTCACAAAATGTGGCTCGGATCGCCAAATTGACGCCGGCCGAAAGACATAGTTCCGGGTTTCACAAGAAAAATTTCTGAATCCTATGTCAATAAAGACTTATTCCGGCTATTTTGGGTGATTAATATTTCAGCCAAACTTAGTATTATTAAGTGAATAACAATGAGCCAATAAAATACCTCCCTGAAAACTTTCGTTAATCAGGAAGGTATTTAACGCCACAAGCTATTATTGCATGGTCTATTAAAGCGCCGAACCCGCCAAACGGTTCCCGCGGATTTTCAAACGATCCGAACGAGGCTAGCCACCCCGGCTGCGGAAGCTGGCCCGGATGGCGGGCTGGCGACCGGCCACGGGCAGGTCGACGGTCGGCTCGCTCGTCCTCGCCCCGGATGCCGAGATCCAGCCACGGCCGGACTGCCGCGCATAGAAGGTATGGCCGGTCTGGGATGGAGGAAGAATGGAAGGGGTAAGATTGTCGAGCACATAACTGCCCCGGTCGGTGGCGACCGTGAGGACCGCATGAGGCTCGCCCTGCGAGGTCATGCCGACGGCGATCGACAAGGCAGAGGCTGGCCAGCCGCGTTCGATCAGCATCTTGCGCTTCAACAGTGCAAAATCCTCGCAATCGCCCTTGCCGCTGGTTGGCAGCGTCCAGACGTCCTCACGGCCGTACTGTTCCATGTCGGAAACTTCGGTAATGGTGCTGTTCACATAGCTGTTGACCTGCTGGAGCTGCGCCATCCGCTGGTCGGAGAGAGCCATGGGAGCCGGAGGCTTTGCCGATGCCGGCCCTGCCGGAATCAGCGCCACCATGGCTAGAAAGACGCCGGCGAGGCCGCGCGAGATCGAAATCATGAGAATTGACCCCCGAGTAGAATTTCTGAAATCGGGTTGGAACCGATGAGCTTCTGCAGCGTTGATTTGCGATCTCCGCTCAAAACATGACTTTATGCCTGGAAAAGGGCAGCTTGTCCGTTCGCGGGATTTGAGCCGCCTGCGAGGGCATGAGGCTGAGATCGCGTCCGGCCCTTGGACATTTGCCTTCTGGACATCGTCCCTTCCCGATCACGCTACGTGCCGCTATGGCAATTGCCCTTGCCATAGCGAGATGAGGCTTTAGGCTGACGGTAAGCGTCGCCGACAGACGCGGGAAACGCACAGCTCCATGCCGGTACCATCAATTGCTCCAGCCGTTTTTCTCCACAACGTCGCCATTACCTTCGGTGCGAAGGGAAGTGCCTACCGCGCCGTCGCCTCCATCGATCTCGCGGCCAGGCCGGGAGAGTTCATCGCCATCGTCGGGCCGACCGGGTGCGGAAAGTCGACGCTGCTCAACGCGTCGGCTGGTCTGCTGAAGCCGTCGGAGGGAAGCGTTTCGATCTTCGGGACGCCCCTCGAGGGTCTCAACCGCCGCGCCGGCTATCTCTTCCAGCAGGATGCGCTCATGCCCTGGAAGACGGCGCTGCAGAACGTCGCCGTTGCCCTGGAGCCTAAGGGACTGTCCTTCGCGCAGGCGCGGGACAAGGCCCGCGAATGGCTGCGCCGCGTCGGGCTCGCCGCCTTCGTGGACCGCTACCCCCACATGCTCTCCGGGGGGCAGAGGAAACGCGTGGCGCTCGCGCAGATGCTGATCCGCGATCCCGAGATCCTGCTCATGGACGAGCCCTTCGGGCCCCTCGATGCGCAGACACGGCAGATCATGGGCAACCTTCTGCTCGACCTCTGGGCGGCGGACCGCAAGGCCGTGCTCTTCGTGACCCATGATCTCGAGGAAGCCATCGCCCTCGCGGATCGCGTCGTGGTGATGTCCGCGGGCCCCGCCGCGCGGATCATCGGGGATTTCCCCGTGGCGCTGCCGCGTCCGCGCGACATCGCCGAGGTGCGGCTGGAGCCGGCCTTCCACCACATCCACAAGGAGATCTGGGCGAGCCTGCGCACGGAGGTGCAGAAGGCCTATGCGCAGGGCGAGGGGGCCATGCCGTGACGACTCAACCATTGTCGTTCCTGGGCCGCGAAGCGGAACCCGGAACCCGTAGACACCAGCGTTTCAAGACGAGAACGCCGGCGCTCGCCGCATTCCATCCTGCATGTGCGGCGGCCAGGGATACCGGGCCCGCGCCTTCGGGCGCGGGCCGGAATGACGATGAGAGCGGTTTCGGAACGACGGGGAAGCAGACATCATGAAACGCGTGAAACTGCTCGCGCTCCAGATCGCCGTCGGCATCGTGTTCCTGCTGCTGTGGCATGTGTTCACCGCCTATCCGATCCTCGCACCCGTCAAGCAGACGCAGTTCTTCTTCTCGAACCCCATCGACGTGATCGCGCGGGCGTGGAAGGAGTTCGCCACCGGCGAGATCTGGCGCCATCTCGGCATCACGCTGCTGGAGACCGTCCTTGCCTTCGCCATCGGCGCCGGAGGCGGCATTCTGTTCGGGTTCCTGTTCGCACGGCGCGACATGCTCGCCGCCGTGTTCGATCCCTACATCAAGGCCGCGAACGCCCTGCCGCGCGTGGTGCTTGCGCCCATCTTCGCCCTGTGGTTCGGCCTTGGAATCTGGTCGAAGGTGGCGCTCGGCTTCACCCTCGTCTTCTTCATCGTGTTCTTCAACGTCTATCAGGGCGTGCGCGAGGTCAGTCCGGTGGTGCTCGCCAATGCGCGCATGCTGGGGATGAACGAGCGCCAGCTCCTGCGGCATGTCTATTGGCCCGCGGCTTTGACCTGGATGTTCTCGTCCCTGCACACATCGGTGGGCTTCGCGCTCGTGGGTGCCGTGGTCGGCGAGTATCTCGGATCCTCGGCCGGGCTCGGCTACAAGATTCACGAGGCCGAGAGCGTGTTCGACGTGACGGGCGTCTTCGCCGGCATGCTGATCCTGTCGATCTTCGTGATCCTCATCGACATGGTCGTGACGCTGATCGAGAGACGGCTTCTCGTCTGGCGCCCGGGACCATCGACAAGCGGGCAGGCTTGAGCAATCCTGATATCCAACAACCATCAACGAGAGAGGGAGACGATATGGAACGCCGCACATTTCTGATCGGCACCGGTGCCGCCGCGCTCGCCGCCGGCATGAGCCGCAGCGCCTTCGCGCAGGAGAAGCCGGAGAAGAGCAAGGTCACCCTCGGCGTCGGGGGCAAGCCGCTGCTCTACTATCTCCCGCTCACGATCGCCGAGCGCAAGGGCTTCTTCAAGGAGGAGGGGCTCGATGTCGAGATCAACGATTTCGGCGGCGGCGCCAAGTCGCTCCAGGCGCTGATCGGCGGCTCCGTGGACGTGGTGACCGGCGCCTACGAGCATACCATCCGCATGCAGGCCAAGGGCCAGGACGTCCGCGCCATCACCGAGCTCGGCCGCTTCCCGGCCATCGTGATCGCGGTCAAGAAGGACAAGTCCGGGCAGATCAAGTCCGCCGCCGACTTCAAGGGCCTCAAGATCGGCGTGACGGCGCCGGGCTCCTCCACCGCGCTGACGACGCAATACGCCATGGTGAAGGCGGGGCTCAAACCCAGCGATGCGGCCATCATCGGCGTCGGCTCGGGCGCGAGTGCGGTCGCCGCCATGCAGAAGGGCGAAATCGATGTGATCGCGCATCTCGACCCGGTGATCGCGAAGCTCGAATCGGACGGCGACATCGCGGTCCTCATCGACACCCGCACCGAGGCCGGAACCCGGGCCCTGTTCGGCGGCTCGAATCCCGCCGCGACCCTCTACACGAAGAAGGATTTCATCGACGCCAATCCGGTGACGACCCAGCGTCTCGTCAATGCCTTCATGAAGTCCCTGAAGTGGATCCAGTCGGCGAAGCCCGAGGATGTCGCGGAAGCCGTGCCTCCGGAATACCATCTCGGCGACAAGCCGCTGTACATCAAGGCGGTGCAGAACTCGCTGGAAAGCTATTCCCGGACCGGCATCGTTCCGCCGGACGGGATGGCGAGCGTCATGGACATGCTCAAGACCCTCGATCCGGAACTGAAGGACGCGAAGGTCGATCTGTCCACCACCTTCGACGACCGCTTCGTGAAGAAGGCGGGAAGCTGAATCTGCGGGACCACGCATGAACACCGGGCGCCAGCGGGGTTTCCACTGGCGCCCTTTTCTCATGACGGCGCCGGATTGCCGGGCAGCGAGACGGTCTCGGCGAGATAGTCGATGAAGGCGCGCACCCGGGCGGGCAGGCGGCCGCCCTGGCCAACGAAGACCGCGTGAATGTCCTCCGTGTCGCCGGGATTGAAGGCTTCGAGCACGGGCACGAGGCGCCCCGCGGCGATGTCCGGGCCGACATGGAACCAGGCGAGGCGGGCCAGCCCGACACCGGCAAGGACGAGGCGCCGGGAGGTCTCGCCGTCGCCGGCCTGGGCATTTCCCACCGCCGGCAGGGTTCGCGTCTGTCCGTCTTCCAGGAACGGCCATTCGTCGAAGCTGCGGGCGAAGTTGAAGCCGATCCGGTTATGCTTCTCGAGGTCCGCAAGATTTCGTGGCGTGCCGGACTGCGCCAGATAGCGTGGCGACGCGACCACCACCATCCGGCTCGTTCCCAGTTTGCGCGCGACGAGCTGCGAGGTCCGCAGCGGACCGACACGGATCGCTACATCCGCCCGCTCCTCGAACAGGTCGATGACCTGGTCCGTCAGCACGATGTCCAGCTTCACCTCGGGATAGCGCTCCAGGAAGCCCGGCACGAGCGGCAGGAGATGATGCAGGCCGAAGGGCACGTTGCTGTTGACCCGGACCCGGCCTTTCGGTGCGGCCCCCACGGACGCCTCGCGCTCGGCGTCGTCGATCTCGGCCAGGACGCGCTTCGCCCGTTCGAAGAAGGCGACGCCCTCCGGCGTCAGCTGCAGTCGGCGCGTGGAGCGATGCACGAGGCGGGCGCCGAGCCGCGCCTCCAACCGCGCCACCAGCTTGCTGACGGCTGACGGGGTCATGCGCAGGACGCGGGCCGCGGCGGAGAAGCCCGACTGTTCCACGACCCGCACGAAAACCTCCATCTCTCCGGAGCGGTTGACGTCGATTCGAGCCATGTGAATTCATCTCACAAATCATATTCCCATCGGCATTCTAATTCAAAGGAGCGTCTGCCTCTAGCTTTGGCGGACGTCACCGAAACGGCCATGAACGGGAACCGCCCTTGCCCCTTGCCCTCTACACTCTCACTGCCGGTGCCTTCGCCATCGGCACCACCGAATTCGTGATCATGGGGCTTCTGCTCCAGGTCGCCGGGGACCTCGGCGTCTCGATCCCCATGGCCGGTCTGCTGATCTCCGGCTACGCTCTCGGCGTGACCATCGGCGCGCCGGCGATGACGATCCTGACGCGGCAATGGCCGCGCAAGACAGTCCTCGTCGCGCTGATGGTCATCTTCACCATCGGCAACATCGCCTGCGCCCTCGCGCCGAGCTATGGCGCCCTCATGGGCGCGCGCATCGTCACGGCTCTGGCGCACGGGACCTTCTTCGGCGTCGGCTCCGTGGTCGCGACCTCCCTCGTGGCGCCGGACCGCAAGGCCTCCGCCATCGCCATCATGTTCACGGGCCTGACGGCGGCGACGCTGCTCGGCGTGCCGCTCGGGGCCTGGATCGGCCTCGCCCATGGCTGGCGCGCGACCTTCTGGACGGTCGCCGCCATCGGCGCCGTGGCGACACTGGTCCTTGCCGCCATCATTCCCGGCAGTCCCCGAGACGAGGAGAGCACGTCCCTTCGCGAGGAATGGGCGGGGCTGATGCGGGTCCAGGTCGGGCTCGGCCTTGCCATGACAGTGCTCGGTTATGCCGGCGTCTTCGCGGTCTTCACTTTCGTGCAGCCGATCCTGACCCGCATCACCGGCTTTTCTGAAGCCGCGGTCTCGCCGATCCTTCTCGTCTTCGGGGCGGGCCTCGCCATCGGGAATCTTGGCGGCGGCTGGCTGGCCGACCGGCGCCTGATGCCGACGCTGATCGGAACGCTCGCGTTTCTCGCGCTCGTTCTCGGCCTCATGACCTTTGCGATGCATGACAAGGCGATCGCCATCGTCTTCGTCGGTCTCCTCGGGGCCGCCGCCTTCGCCACGGTCGCGCCCCTGCAGCTGCGGGTGCTCGAAAAGGCCGGCGGCGCCGGCCAAGGGCTCGCCTCGAGCCTGAACATCGCAGCGTTCAATCTCGGCAATGCCCTCGGCGCCTGGATCGGCGGTCTCGTCATCGATCACGGCCCCGGCCTCGAAGCGGTGCCGGTCGCCGCCACTCTCGTCACCCTTGCCGGTCTCGGCCTCGCGCTGTTCAGCCATTGGCTCGACCGGCGCGGTTCCGCTCCGCTCCTCTCGCAACAAGGAATCTGACCATGGAATACAGACGGTTAGGACATTCGGGCCTCGAAGTCCCGGTGCTCAGCTTCGGCGCCGGCACCTTCGGCGGCAAGGGACCGCTCTTCAGCGCCTGGGGCGATACCGACACGACCGAAGCGCGGCGGTTGATCGACATCTGCCTCGAGGCCGGCGTGACCCTGTTCGACACGGCCGACGTCTATTCCGACGGAGCGTCGGAGACGGTCCTGGGCGCGGCGATCAAGGGACGGCGGGACAAGGTCCTGCTGTCCACCAAGACCGGCCTGCCGACAGGCGAGGGCCCCAACCTGTCCGGCTCGTCCCGCGCCCGGCTGATCGTCGCCGTCGAGGCGGCCCTGCAGCGCCTCGGGACGGATTACATCGATCTTCTCCAGCTCCACGCGTTCGATGCGCGGACGCCCGTGGACGAGGTCCTCTCGACCCTCGACGATCTCGTCCGCATGGGAAAGATCCGCTATGCCGGAGTATCCAATTTCGCCGGCTGGCAGCTGATGAAATCGCTCGGCATCGCGGATCGCCACGGTTATCCGCGCTATGTGGCGCATCAGGCCTATTATTCGCTGATCGGCCGCGACTACGAGTGGGAACTGATGCCGCTTGCCCTCGACCAGGGTGTCGGCGCGGTGGTGTGGAGTCCGCTCGGCTGGGGCCGGCTCACCGGGAAGATCCGCCGCGGCGGGACGCTGCCCGAGACGAGCCGCCTGCACCAGACCGCGGAATACGGCCCACCCGTCTCCGACGAGCTCCTGTTTCGCGTCGTCGATGCCCTCGATGCCGTCGCCGAGGAAACCGGAAAGACGGTGCCGCAGATCGCCCTCAACTGGCTGCTGCAGCGCCCAACCGTGTCGACCGTGGTCGTGGGCGCACGCAACGAGGCGCAGCTGCGCCAGAATCTCGGCGCCGTCGGATGGGCGCTGACGCAGGAGCAGATGGCACGGCTCGATACGGCGAGCGCCGTCACTCCCGCCTATCCCTACTGGCCCTATTACCGCCAGGCGGGCTTCGCCCACGTCAATCCGCCCGCCGTGTGACGAGAGCCCGCCGCCCGGTGGCAAATCGGGCGGCGGCTCTCTCAGCTGCGGTCGCGGATCAGGCCTTCCTGCGCTACGGAGGCGATCAGAGTGCCGTCCTGCCTGAAGATCAGACCACGGGAAAAGCCGCGCGCACCGCAGGCATTGGGGGTGTCCTGAGCGTAAAGCAGCCATTCATCGGCTCGGAAGGGACGGTGGAACCAGAGCGCATGATCGAGGCTTGCGGCCTGCACCGTGGGATCGAACACCGTCCTTCCATGCGGAATGAGGGACGAGTCGAGCAGGGTCATGTCCGAGGCATAGGCCAGCACCGCCTGGTGCACGGCCGGGTCGTCCGGCAAACGGTCCGTGGCGCGGATCCAGACATGGAAGAGCGGCGCGCCGGGCTCCTTTGCCATGTAGCGGTGCATCTCCACCGGACGCATCTCGATGGGTCGCTCACGCTCGAAATAGGTGCGCATCGGCTCGGGCATCTTCCGCAGCAGATCGGCCTTCACCACGGTCTCGCTCGGCAACTCGTCCGGCCCCGGCACGTCCGGCATCGGCGCCTGATGCTCGAAGCCTTCCTCCGCCACCTGAAAGGAGGCGGACATGGAGAAAATCGCCTGCCCGTGCTGGATCGCCACCACGCGGCGCGTGGTGAAGCTGCGCCCGTCGCGGATGCGGTCGACCTCGTAGATGATCGGGACCTTCGGATCGCCGGGCAGCATGAAATAGCCATGGAGCGAATGGGGAAGCCGGCCCTCCACGGTCCGCGCCGCGGCGACGAGGGCCTGCCCGATCACCTGTCCGCCGAAAACCCGCTGCCAGCCGACTTTCGGGCTCTGGCCGCGAAACAGGTTCACCTCGAGAGGCTCGAGATCGAGAAGCTTCAGCAGGTTGGCGACGGCACTGGACATGAATTGGGGTCCTCTCGCGAAACTCCATCCATCGGAGAGCCGGCGTGGAACGTCAAGCTTGACGGAAAACGATCCATCGCGGACACCGCCCTTGTGCCCTAGATTCCTCCCGGGATCATCGTCAGGAGACAGCCATGAGCGGACAGAGCCCTCGCATCGTCATTGCAGGAGGCGGCCTCGCCGGTCTGTCGCTGGCTCTCGCCCTGAAGCAGGCTCTCCGCGACGGAATCGACGTGACGATGTGCGATCCGGCTTTGAAGCGGGATCCCCACGGAGACAAGCGCGCCTACGCCATCGCCCCCGCGGCGAGGCGCATGCTCGACGCATTGGGAGTGTGGGGCAAGGTGGCCGACGCGGCGCAGCCGATCCGCGACATGGCGATCACCGACAGCAGCCTGCAGGACCCGGTACGGCCGACCTTCCTGACCTTCGCGGGCGATGAGGCGGCTGCGGGCGAGCCCCTGGCCCATATGGTTGCGGGCGGCGACCTGACCGCCGCGCTGGTCGAGGCCTGCCGGAATGCGGATGTGTCCCTGATGGCGGCGGGCGTGACGGGCTTCTCGGCCGATGCGGCGGGTATCGATGTCGTCACCGATGGGGGCGGTCCCCTGCGGGCGGCCCTGCTCGTCGCCGCGGACGGCGCGCGCTCGCGCCTGCGCGAGCAGGCGGGCATCGCCTGGATTTCCTGGCCCTACCGCCAGTCCGCCATCGTCGCCACGATCCGCCACAGCCGCGACCACGAGGGCCGGGCCATCGAACATTTCCTGCCCGCAGGTCCCTTCGCGATCCTGCCCCTCAAGGCCGAGACGCATCCGGGCGGAAGCGTCCAGCACCGCTCCTCCATCGTGTGGACGGAGCGCAGCACGGAGGTGCCTCATCTCCTCCAGGCCAACCCGGAGGACCTGCTGGTGGAGCTCGAGCGCCGCTTCGGCCTCCAGCTCGGCGCCCTGTCCTTCGAGACGAAGCCGCAGGCCTTTCCCCTGTCCTTCGGAGTGGCGCGCCGTTTCACCGCCGACCGTGTGGCGCTTCTCGGCGACGCGGCCCATGTGATCCATCCCATTGCGGGCCAGGGCCTCAATCTCGGCCTGCATGACGCCGCGGCCCTCGCCGAGATCGTCACGGAGGCGCTGCGTCTGGGCCAGGATCCAGGCAGCGCCGAGGTGCTCGACGGTTACGAGCGGGCGCGGCGGGCCGACATTACTGCCATGGGCCTGGTGACGGACGGGCTCAACCGGCTGTTCTCGAACGATGTCCTGCCGGTCCGCCTGATCCGTGATCTCGGCCTCGGCCTGGTAGACCGGATGCCCGCGCTCAAAAGCTTCTTCATCCGCGAGGCGGCCGGGATGGCCGGGCGTACCCCGCGCCTTCTCAAGGGCGAGGCGCTCTGACGAAGATGCGGCGCCGCAGCCCTTTATTCATGTAACAGGATATCGTATTGGTCTGGAAATCCTCCGTTCCGATCCTGGAAAATTTCCATGACCAATTACTTTTTCGACACGACCCATCCGCTTCCGGCGCCCGGCGCCAACGCCCTCGTCGAATTGCCCGACGCGGGCACGACCTTCGTCGGCCTCGATATCGTCGCCGCGTCGGGCATCGCGCTGCAGACGGCCCTGAGGCAGCGGATCACGATCGCGGAAACGTTCAAGGTTCAGGGCAGCGGCTTCGCCCTCGAACTGAAAGGGGGCGACAGTGCCGTCTACAACGAGGGCGTCATCGTCTCCGATGCCAGTCACGGCATCGTCGTCTCCTATAGTGGCACAAGCGCCATCACGAATATCGGTTCGATCACCGCCGGCGGCGGAACGGGGATCCGGCTGTCGGGCGGGCATGCGCTCATAACGAACCGGGGAACGCTCACCGCTGCCGTCGGACTCGAATTTCAGACGGATGCTCCATCGTCATCCGACACGCTCGACCTCTTCAACGCCGGGACCATTTCGGCGTCGGGCCTCGCCATCAAGGGCGGTGCCGGAGCGGACCACGTCACCAACGCGGATCTGATCAAGACGACCTCCGCCAGCCCCGGCGCGGTGGCCATCGACCTTGGCGACGGCGGCGACATCTATGACGGGACGCAGGGAAATGTGACCGGACGGATCCTTCTCGGCGCCGGCAACGATACCGCCCATGGAGGCACCGGCGCCGAAACCTTCTCCCCCGGCGCCGGCAGCAACTATATCGATGGCGGCGGAGGCCTCAACGATACGGTCGACTATTCCTTTGCCACCGGAGGCGTAACCCTGAGTCTTGCTGCGACGGGCCAGCAATATACCGGCTTCCAGTGGGACCAGATCCTCAACGTCGAGAACGTCATCGGCAGTGCGCAGGACGACAAGCTGACGGGAAGCGATGGTTACAACACGCTTCGCGGCGGCGCCGGCAACGATACGCTCGAGGGCGGATACGGCAACGATGTGCTCGAGGGCGGCGACGGCATCGACACGGTCCGCTATTCGGGGGCCTCGGCGGTGACGGTCTCCCTGGGGAACGCCACGTCCCAGAACACGGGCGCCTATGGCAGCGATACATTGATCGATATCGAAAGGCTGGAGGGCGGTTCCGGTGCCGACAAGCTGACCGGCAACGATCTCGACAACACCCTGACCGGGGGCGGTGGCAATGACAGCCTGACCGGCGGGCTGGGCAACGACAGCCTGGACGGCAGTTCCGGCGAAGACACGGCCGTTTATGCGGGCAACAGCGGTGCCTACACGGTCACAAGCAATGTGGACGGCACCTTCAAGGTCACCGGGCCGGATGGCGAAGACACCCTCAAGGACATCCGCTTCGTCCAGTTCGCGGACAAGACGACAGCCCTTGTCAACAATGCGCCATCGAGCCTGTTCCTGTCGAGCACCGGCGTGTCCGAAGCCACGGCGCCCGGCTCCACGATCGCCACCCTGTTCGGGTCGGATCCCGACGGCGATGCGCTGACCTATTCCCTCGTGTCCAATGCGGGCGGGCTCTTCGCCATCAACGGATCGAGCCTCGTCCTCAAAGGCGCGCTCGATTATGAAGCCGCGAGGCAATACACCGTCGTGATCCGGGCGGCCGACGCTTACGGAAAAGACCTGCTCAAGACCGTCACGCTCAACGTGCGCAACGTGGTCGAGACCAATCCGCTCGTCCTGAAGGGCACCTCCGGCCAGGATGCTCTCGCCGGAGAGGCAGGAAACGACCGCATCACCGGCCTCGGCAGGAACGACACGCTCTGGGGCGAAGCCGGCAACGATACGCTCATCGGCGGAACCGGGAACGATGGGCTGATCGGCGGCTCGGGCAAGGACGTGTTCGTCCTCGATGCACGACCCAACGTGCGCACGAACGTGGACACGGTCTACGACTTCGTGCCCAAGGACGATGCGTTCCAATTGTCACGGAAGATCTTCACCAAGCTGCCCAAGAAGGGCGCGCTCGCCAAGAGCGCCTTCTGGATCGGCGATCACGTGCACGATGCGAGCGACCGGATCATCTACAACAAGAAGAACGGTGCCCTGTTCTATGATCCGGATGGCACCGGCCATGCCGCTGCAATCCAGATTGCGACGCTTCAGAAGGGTCTCAAGCTGACCTATCACGACTTCTTCGTCGTCTGACGACGGCACAGCTGCCGTCAGGGTCATCCGAGCCAGGGAAGGATCCATGGAAACGCCACACCTTGTCCGTCTCCCTGCGGGGGGTGGGGGAAGGCGCGTGTCATCCGGGATGGCCGTCGGGCAAGTCCGGAACTCATGAACACGACGATGCAGGATCAGGCGCAACGGCAACCATAGCCCTTCAGTCTGAATTGTCAGCGGTGACGGGTTTCCCCGATTCGCGCGGTCCTTCGAGCCATCCGGAATGACGGAGAGCCGCCTCGCCTCTGACGGTGAAACGACCCTATTGCCGGCCGTGCATGTTGCCGGGATCGCGATCCCCTCATGCAACAACTCCGCACACCGAACGTTTGTCCTTCGTCATGGGGGCAGAGCGCGGGACGGGTCTGGAACATCCCATCCGGATCGTTCGGCAAAGGGGACACCTCACATCGCGGGCAATTGCCGCGCTTCGGGCGAGGGAGACAATCATGGCGGACGAAACCCAGGGCACACGCCTGCAGGTGGCCAATGCGAGGCCGGAAGACGCCGGGCGCGGCGTCGCGCGCATCAGCCAGAAGGTTCTCTCGGAACTCGGCCTGCACGAAGGCGAGGCCATCGAGATCATCGGCAAGCGCCACACGACGGCCATCGCCGTGGCGCCCTATCCGGAGGACGAAGGCCTCAACATCCTGCGCCTCGACGGCCTCCAGCGGGTCAATGCGGGTGTCGGCAGCGGCGATCTCGTCGAGATCAGGCGCGCCGAGGTGCGTCCCGCGACGCGGATCGTGCTCGCTCCGGCGCAGAAGAACGTCCGCCTCCAGGGATCGGGCGATGCCCTGCGGCGCACGTTCTACCGGCGTCCGCTCACCGCGGGCGACGTGATCTCGACCTCGGTTCATTCCCGCACCGCCGATCCGCGCATGCCCGAGGAGCTCCGCGGACTTCTCAACATCCCCGCCTACGGCCTGCAGGAGATCCGCCTGGTGGTGGTCTCCACACAGCCCCGCGGCATCGTGCAGGTCACGGCCGAGACGGAAGTGGAGCTGCGTCCGCAATTCGAGGAGCCGAAGGACGCGCGCCGGGCCGACGTCACCTACGACGACATCGGCGGTCTGGGGAACACGGTCGATCAGGTCCGGGAGATGGTCGAGCTTCCCTTGCGTCATCCAGAGCTGTTCCAGCGCCTCGGCATCGATCCGCCGAAAGGGGTGCTTCTCTACGGGCCTCCCGGAACCGGCAAGACGCTCCTCGCCCGTGCGGTCGCCAACGAGACGGAAGCGCAGTTCTTCCACATCGCCGGTCCCGAGATCATGGGCAGCCACTACGGCGAATCCGAGCAGCGGCTCCGGCAGGTGTTCCAGGAGGCGCAGCAGAACGCTCCGGCGATCATCTTCATCGACGAGATCGACAGCATTGCGCCCAAGCGGGAGGAGGTGACCGGCGAGGTCGAGCGGCGCATCGTGGCGCAGCTTCTCACCCTCATGGATGGACTCGAGCCGCGTCAGAACATCGTGGTGATCGGCGCGACGAACCGGCGCGAGGCCATCGACGAGGCTCTGCGACGTCCCGGGCGGTTCGACCGCGAGATCGTGATCGGTGTTCCGGACGAGCCGGGGCGCCGCGAGGTGATCGCCATCCACGCCCGGGGCATGCCGCTGGCCGAGGACGTGGATCTCGATGAGATCGCCCGGATCACCTACGGCTTCGTCGGCGCGGATCTGTCCGCCCTGGCGCGGGAGGCGGCCATGGATTCCCTGCGCCGCATCCTGCCCGACATCAACCTGAAGGAGGGGATCCCCTCGGAGGTCCTGGACAACCTCCAGGTGACCCGTGAGGATTTCATGAACGCCCTGCGGCGGGTCCAGCCTTCGGCGCTGCGCGAAATCATGATCCAGGTCCCGAACGTGACATGGAACGACATCGGCGGCCTGGAGGAGGCGAGAACGCTTCTCCGGGAGGGGGTCGAGCTGCCGCTCAAAAGCCCGGAGGCCTTCCGCCGCATGGGCATCCGCCCGGCGAAGGGGTTCCTGCTCTTCGGCCCGCCCGGCACCGGCAAGACCCTGCTCGCGAAGGCGGTCGCCCGGGAGGCGCAGGCGAACTTCGTGGCCACCAAATCCTCCGATCTGCTCTCGAAATGGTATGGCGAATCCGAGCAGCAGGTCTCGCGCCTGTTCGCCCGCGCCCGCCAGGTCGCGCCGACGGTGATCTTCATCGACGAGATCGATTCGCTCGCGCCGGTGCGCGGCGGCGGCATGGGCGAGCCCGCGGTCACGGAGCGCGTCGTCAACACGATCCTTGCCGAGATGGACGGGCTCGAGGAGCTTCAGGGCGTGGTCGTCATGGCGGCCACCAACCGGCCGAACCTCGTGGATCCGGCGCTCCTGCGGCCCGGGCGGTTCGACGAGCTGGTCTATGTCTCCGTCCCGGATGCCGTCGGACGCCGCCACATCCTCGGCATTCACACCAAGAACATGCCGCTCGCCGACGATGTCGATCTCGACGGCCTCGCCGAGCGCACCAACCGCTATACGGGTGCCGATCTCGAGGACCTGACGCGGCGGGCAGGACTCCTTGCGCTGCGGGAATCCATCGATGCCAGGACGGTCACCAAGGCCCATTTCGACCAGGCCCTGCGCGAGACCAGGCCCTCCGTCACGCCCGAGATGGAGCAGGACTACGAGAGCATCCTGCGCACCCTCAAGCAGGAAGGGCCGCAGCGTCAGCCGATCGGGTTCATGCCCGTCCGCCAGGCTGCCGAATAGAGTTTCCGCTCAGCGCGAAAAGCGCTGGGCCGCGAAGGGCGCCGGATCGACAACGCTCGTGCGCCCGTCGACCAGGGCGGCCACCATCTGCGCGGTGACGGCCGCCTGGGTCAGGCCGTGATGGCCGTGCCCGAAGGCATAGATGATCCTCCGGTCCGCGCTGGCCGGGCCGATGACCGGCAGCGAATCCGGAACGGAGGGACGAAATCCCATCCAGCGCCTTGCCGGGCGCGTCTCGTCGAGATGCGGGAGAAAACGCTTCAGCCGCTGGATCATGGCCTCCGTGCGGCGATGGTTCGGCGGGGCCTTGAGGCCGGCGAATTCCACCGCGCCGCCGACCCGGTCTCCCGTGCCGAGGGGTGTCGTCACGAAGCCCTCGCCCTCGTACATGACAGGCCGGTCGAGCCCGAAAGTCCCGGTCGGAAAAGTGGCATTGTAGCCCCGCTCCGTATCGAGGGGGATCCGGTCGCCCGCCTGCTTCGCCAGGGCGGAGGACCATGCGCCGGCGGCGATGACAGCGCGGTCGCACGGCACGGTCTCGCCGTCCTCTGTCCGGATCACGATGGCCCTGTCGTCGCGGTCGATGCCGATGGCCTTGCCGCGGATCCGCTGAGCACCCCGCTCCGTCGCACGTTTGAGCAGATCGGAGGCGAGGGATCCCGGATCGGCAACATGGCAGACCTCCGGGTACAGCACCGCTGCCGCCACCTGTTCGAGGGCGGGCTCGATGCGCTTCAGCGCGTGCGGATCGAGAACCTCCACCGCAATGCCCACATCGCGCTGGCGGGCAAGGAGCGCCTTTGCGCTTTCGAACCCGCTCGGATTTCGCCAGACGGAGAGGAGCCCGCGCTCGAGCAGGAAGTGACTGAGCGCGAGCCGGTCGAGCAGCGCGCGCCAGGCCGGCAGCGCCTGCGCGTTGATGGACCGGATCGCCGTCATGCTCGATGCGATGGCCCCCGGTGACGAAGCGAGGACGAAGCGCAGGAGCCACGGCATCAGCCGGGGCAGATAGCCGGGCCTGATGGTGAGCGGCCCGAGCGGGTCGACCATCCAGCCCGGCAGGCTGCGCCACACCTTGGGAGAGGCCAGCGGCATGATGTCCGTATGGGCGATCCAGCCGGCATTTCCGTCGCTCGCCCGGCCCTCCATGCCCTCCGGGTCGATGAGAACGACCTCGTGACCCGCGTCGAGGAGGGCATGCGCCGCCGCCGTTCCGACAATTCCCGCGCCGATGATCGCGACCCGCATGTCAGGACCTCATGCCCGGCCTGTCCGGTCGACCACCTGGAAACCGTGGGCGAAGGGATCGCGGTCGTCGATGATGATGGTGTTGAAGCCGGTCACCCGCGCCCAGCCCTCGATCGATGGGATGATGGCGTCGCGGTCGCCGACCTTGGCCCGTCCCTCGATGCGGCCGGCGAAGGTGGAGCCGATGATGCTTTCGTGGACGAAGGTGTCGCCTTCCTTCAGGTCGCCGCGTGCGGCCAGCTGCGCCATGCGGGCGGAGGTGCCGGTGCCGCAGGGCGAGCGGTCGATGGCCTTGTCGCCGTAGAAGACCGCGTTGCGGGCGGTTCCGCCCTCGGTCTGCGGCGTGCCGGTCCACATCACATGGGTCAGGCGGTCGATGGCGGGATTGGTCGGATGTGCGATGGTGTAGCGCGCGTTGAACGCCTCCCGCAGCTTCGGGCTCCAGCGCAGGACATTGGAGGGGTTGATCGCCGACAGGTCGGCATAGAGCGCCTGCGGCTCGACGATCGCGTAGAAATTGCCGCCATAGGCGACGTCGACCTTCAGCGTCCCCAGGCCCTCGACCTCGACCTCGACCTCGTAGCCGGTCCCGTACAGGAAGGACGGCACGTTGGTGATCCGCACCTTCTCGATGAAGGGTCCGTTCTGCTCGTAGCGCGCCTCGACCATTCCGGCCGGAGTGTCGAGTCGCAGGAGCCCGGGCGTCTTCGGATGGATCAGCCCGTTTTCGAGGGCAATGGTCACGGTGCCGATGGTGCCGTGTCCGCACATGGGAAGACAGCCAGACGTCTCGATGAACAGGATGCCCACGTCGCAATCCGGCCGCGTCGGCGGATAGAGGATGGAGCCGGACATCATGTCGTGGCCGCGCGGCTCGAACATCAGCCCGGTGCGGATCCAGTCATGCTCCGCCAGGAAATGCTGGCGGCGGTCGAACATGGTCTCGCCCTTGAGAATCGGAATGCTCCCGCCGGTCACCACGCGGACCGGGTTTCCGCAGGTATGCCCGTCGATGCAGAAGAAGGTGTGCCGCGCCATGAATGCGTTCTCTGTGGAGATTGTCGCCGACCGTAGGGGAAGAGAGCGGGACGGTCGAGGAGGGGGCTCGACCGTCCCGCCAATCAATCAGGCGGCCGGCTTGAGCCCGACCTCCGGGAGGGCGGGGCGCGTCTTCAGGACCCGATCCATGACCGCCTCGACGGCGGCGCGCTCCTCGGCGCCGAGCGCAAGCCGCGGCGGACGGGTGATGTCCGAACCCCGGCCCATGATCTTCTCGCAGAGCTTGATGCATTGCACGAGATCGGGACGCGCATCGAGGTGGAGGAGAGGCATGAACCATTCGTAGAGCGGCATCGCCTCCTCGAAGCGGCCGGCCTTCGCGAGGCGGAACAGGGTCTCGCCCTCGCGCGGGAAGGCGTTCGACATGCCGGAGATCCAACCCGCGGCCCCGAGCATGACGCTCTCGACCACCACGTCGTCGAGGCCCGCGAAGAGCACGAAGCGGTCGCCGACCATGTTCCTCACGTCCGTGAAGCGGCGCGTATCGCCCGACGAATCCTTGAAGCAGACGACCGTGTCGCAATCGGCGAGCGAGGCCAGGATCTCGGGTGTCACGTCGTTCTTGTAGATGGGTGGATTGTTGTAGACCATCACCGGCAGGTCGGTGGCTTTCGCAACGCCGCGGAAATGGGCTGCGGTCTCATGCGGCTTCGAGGAATAGACGAGAGCCGGCATCACCATGACGCCGTCGAGACCGACACGTTCGGCGTCCTTCGCAACCTCGCAGGCGAAGGCTGTCGTGAACTCGGCGATGCCGGAAATCACCGGGACCCTGCCGCGGGAGACGGCCTTCGCGGTTTCCATCACCGCCACTTTCTCCGTGCGGCTGAGGGAGGTGTTTTCCCCCACCGTGCCGCAGACCACGAGCCCGGACACGCCGTCCCGGATCAGTCCTTCGAGGACCTTCGCCGTCGCGTCGAGATCGAGGGAGAAATCGGACCTGAATTGTGTCGTGACCGCGGGAAACACGCCTTCCCAGCCGATTCTTGCGCCCATGTCGTCCTGCTCCTGAGACAGCGGTTGAGATTTCGTATTGTAGATTGTATAAAATCTTCCATGTCAAGCCAACCGGGTCCGGAGCTGCTATCATCCCGGCTCCGCCGATCCTCCGACACCGGCCACAGATGAATTTCAGAGCGCCACCCGCCGCGAAACCGGCCCAGAAAACCCTCCGGCACCGGACGATCTCCGCGGCCGTCGCCGAGGAGCTGCGTCGTCGAATCATCGACGGGGCCTTCGCGGCGGGCTTCCAGCTGCGCCAGGACGCGCTCGCCACCGAGTTCGGCGTCAGCCGCATTCCGGTCCGCGAGGCGCTGATGCAGCTCGAGGCAGAGGGACTGGTGAAGATCCACCCGCACCGGGGCGCCATCGTTTCGGAATTGTCCACCGAAGAGGTGGAGGAGCTCTTCGAGCTGCGCGCGCTGCTCGAACCGCGCCTGCTGAAAGCCTCCGCGCGCCACCTGACGGAGGACGACTACCGGCAGCTCCATGCGATCCTGCAGGAGTACGGCGCGGAGCTGCGTGCCGAGCATGTCGGCCGCTGGGGCGAGCTGAACGCGGAGTTCCACAGATTGCTCTACCAGCACGCCGGGCAGCCGCGAACCCTTGCGATCGTCATCAATCTTCTTCAGGAATGCGACCGGCACACGCGGCTGCAGCTTTCGCTGACCGGAGGGATGGAGCGCGCCGAGGCGGAGCATGCGGAGCTCGTGCGGCTGTGCGCCGAGGGAAATGTCACGGTGGCCTGCGCGCTGCTGAAAACGCATATCGAGAATGCGGGCAAATCGCTTCGCGAATACATCAAGGATCACCATAAGGCGTGATCCTCAACCTTTCGAACACGCAGCAGACATGAGATGGAGCGCTGACATGAAGAAGAACTATATCGGCGGAGCATGGGTCGAGGCGGCGCATGGGGCGTCCAACGTCAATCCCTCGAACACCAACGATGTGGTCGGCGAGTTCGCCCGTGCCGAGGTTGCCGATGCTCACGCCGCCATCGCCGCCGCTTACGACGCCTTTCCGGCGTGGTCGCGGTCCTCGATTCAGCTGCGCCACGATATCCTGAAGAAAATCGGCGACGAAATCGTCGCCCGCAAGGACGAACTCGGCCAGCTCCTGTCGCGGGAGGAGGGCAAGACCCTGCCCGAAGGCATCGGCGAGGTTGTCCGCGCCGGCCAGATCTTCCAGTTCTTCGCCGGCGAGTGCCTGAGGCAGGCGGGCGACAAGCTCGCCTCCGTGCGCCCCGGTGTCGATATCGAGATCACCCGCGAGCCGGTCGGCGTCGTCGGGCTGATCACGCCATGGAACTTCCCGATCGCCATTCCGGCCTGGAAGATCGCGCCCGCGCTCGCCTATGGCAACACGATCGTGTTCAAGCCGGCGGAACTGGTGCCGGGTTCCGCCCATGCCCTGTCCGAGATCATCGTCCGCGCCGGCGTGCCGGAGGGCGTCTTCAACCTGGTGATGGGCAGGGGCTCGGTGGTCGGCGAGGCGCTGCTGACCAGCCCGGAGGTCTCGGCGATCTCGTTCACCGGCTCGGTCGCCACCGGCCGCCGCATCGCAGCCACCTGCATCGCGGCGGAGCCGATGAAGAAGCTGCAGCTCGAAATGGGCGGGAAGAACCCGCTGGTGGTGCTCGACGATGCCGATCTCGACGTGGCAGTGGATTGCGCGGTCAACGGTGCCTTCTTCTCGACCGGCCAGCGCTGTACCGCCTCTTCGCGGCTGATCGTGACGCAGGGCGTGCACGATCGCTTCGTCGATGCGGTGAGTGCGCGGATGCGCAGCCTCGTCGTGGACGACGCCCTCAAGCCCGGCACCCAGATCGGGCCGGTTGTCGACCAGAACCAGCTCGACCAGGATCTGTCCTATATCCGCCTCGGGCAGGAAGAAGGCGGCAAGCTCGTCTGCGGCGGCGAGCTTCTGAACCGGGAGAACCCCGGATTCTACCTGGCGCCGGCCCTGTTCACGGAGATCGACAATTCCACGCGCATCGCCCGCGAGGAAATCTTCGGGCCGGTGGCGACGGTGACGCGGGTGCGCGACTATGAGGAAGCGCTGGCGGTCGCGAACGACACGCCGTTCGGCCTGTCGTCGGGCATCTGCACCACAAGCCTGAAATTCGCCTCGCATTTCAAGCGCAACAGCGAGGCCGGAATGGTGATGGTCAACCTGCCGACGGCGGGTGTCGACTATCACGTGCCGTTCGGAGGCCGCAAAGGCTCCTCCTACGGGCCGCGCGAGCAGGGCCGCTATGCAGCCGAGTTCTATACCACCGTCAAGACCGCCTACACCTTCGACGGCAACAAGCCCGAGCCGCCGAAGACCCGCGCCAGCGAGTGAGTCGGACCATGGCCGGGGCCTCGCGGCTCCGGCCATGCCACCGGGATGGCTCTCCGGCTCTCAATCCTCGTCTGGCAGAACCACATAGATCAGGACGGCGAGGATCGTCACCACGAACCGGAAGGCGGAGGGAACGCCGTTCCATTGCTGGGACATCCACATCCCGAACCACTCGCCGCCGATGGACATGAAGCCCACCTGCCAGACGAGGAATCCCATCGTCAGTCCTGCTACGGCGAATGCCTTCGAACGGCGGAACAGGACTGCATTCTGCCGGTGCGCGGCCAGCATCCTGTAGGCGCCGATCCAGCAAAGCAGCGCGGTCACGACCTCCGCCGCAATGATCAGCGCATAGGCGGCGTGATGAAGCGCGGGGCTGGAAATCGCCCTGTAGCGGATCGTCGTGTCCGGAAAGACCGTATCCATGTCGAGGACATGGTTCACGAAGGCGAGGTTGCTGCCGTAATCGGTGATGTTGCCGAAGCCGACCAGGGTCGCGAACAGCGCAATGGCCGCGACCATGACCGTTTTCGAGAGACGGACGATCATGTCCCAGGACTCCATGTTTCAGAAGGGCGTCAGGCCCCGATGGCTGCTTTGACGGATTCGACCGCGCGCAGACTCAATGCCGCGATCGTCAGCGTCGGATTGCCGGTGGCGGACGTCGGAAACACCGCCGATCCCAGAAGAAACAGGTTGGGATGGTCGTGACTGCGCAGGTCCCTGTCGACCACGGACGTGGCGGGATCGTCGCCCATGCGCGCCGTGCCGATGACATGGCCTGCCCCCTGGAAGTCCGGATCGTGCCGGATCTCGGTCGTGCCGAGCTTCGCGAAGATGTCCGCATGAAGCGCCCGCGCGGCGGCAAGTCCCGCTTTCGCATAGTCGTCGATGCGATAGGAGAGGCGGGGCAGCGGTACGCCATACATGTCCCGGTCCGTGGCATCGAGCGTCACGCGGTTCTCCGGGTCGGGCAACTGCTCGATGAGCGAGGCGAGGCGGACATGCCGGGAGGCGTGATCCTTCAATGCCGCATCGAGCGCCTTTCCGCGCAGGCCCTGCTTCACGAACATCGCCGGCAGCGTGATCGGCGCGCCGGTCGGCCAGGACCAGCCGTCATTGCCGATCTCGACGCGGATGGCGGAGCGCTCCGTACGGAAGGAGCCGTCCCGCAGATTCTCGATGCCGGAGGTCGACAGCGGACCGCGATAGGGCCAGACGGGCCGGTCCGCGAGGGCCCAGCTCAATTGCGAGGGATGATCCATCAGGTTGCGCCCGACCTGATCGGAGGAGTTCGCGACCCCGTTCGGCGACGCCTCGGAGCGCGAATGCAGCAGCAGGCGCGGCGTCTCGATGGCGTGGGCGGCGATCGCGAACACCTTTCCGACGGCACGGCCCTCGCTCCCGTCGGAGCGCTTGAACCGGATCGCCGCGACTTTCCGGTCGGGGCCGATCTCCACGAAGGTCGCGGTGGTGCGGTCGTAAAGGACCGCGCCCTTGGCCTCGGCGCGCGCCACGTGCACGGTTGCATCGTATTTCGCCTGGACCGGGCAGACGGGGATGCAGCTCGCGCTGCCGCAGCAGCCCGGCCTGCCGTCACGCTCCGTCGAATTGCGACCCTGGGGTGTCGGGCGAACCTCGTAGCCGCTGCCTTCGAGCGCCGTTGCGAACGCCTTGTCGAGATAGGTCTGCGGGATCGCATCCATCGGGAAGGGGCGCGAGCGCGGTGCTCCGAGACTTTCTGTGGAACGGCCGGAAACGCCGATCTCCTCCTCCGCCTGGCCGTAGAACGGTTCGATGTCCTGGTAGGAGATCGGCCAGTCGGCTCCGTGGCCGTAGAGGCTCTTCAGACGGAAATCGTTGGGGACGAGACGCACGCAGGTGCCCAGCCAATGCCACGTCGTGCCGCCGACCACCTTCAGATAGGTGCTCTTGAACATGTCCGGGCCGCTCTGCCGGTACCAATGGTCGCGATCGTCCGTGACCGGATGATCCGCCTCGGGAGTCGCCGGATAGGGACATTCCGGCACCTTGATCGGCGCATCCCAGAAGCGTTGCACCGCGTCCGCCCGGTCGACCTTCGCGCCGGCCTCGAGGATCGCGACCTTGAGACCGGCCTCAGCGATTTTTGCGGCGAGGAGGGCTCCCGCGACGCCGGACCCGACGACGATCACGTCGGCTTGAATATCGGCCATGTTGCTCCGCTCGCGGATCAGCCCTGCGGCGCCTCGGCCCAATAGCCGGTTTCGCCGCCGCAAGAGGCAAAGGGTTTCGTGAAGTCGAGTGCGTTCCAGACGAGCGCATCGGTGAAGGTCGCGACTGCCTCGCCGTGACCGGTGTCATAGACGCCCGAATACCAGGCCGTGACGAGATCCTCCACGGTGGAACCGGTGGGCATCGGATCGCGAAGGAGGGCGGCGAGGGCCGGTCCCAGGCCGGCCTGCGTGAGTCCGGCCAGAAGGATCCTGGCGGTTCCGGGATCGAGGTCGGAGACCGTCACCTGCATCAGCCGTGCCGACAATGCACGGAACTGGTCGAGGGTCAGGGCCTCCTCGGAGGCGGCGGCCAGGACGGATCCGCCCAATGCCGCGGCCGAGAGGCCTGCAAGGAGCAGGGTGCGTCGCGTCGGCATTCCGGTCATGGATCGACACCTCTTCTCTGGAAGGCGCCTTCGTGCAAACCAGATCGGCCTGGACGCAACGGCATGGCCGGAATTGTCTAGGACCTTGGTCCGCGCAGGGCAAGAAGAGCGAAGTAACTTCGCTCTCTCTTCTTCATAAGAAGGGTCATCTGTCGCGAAATTCTTAACGCCGACGTTCTTCACACGCGGCGTGGATCGCTCTCATGCTCCGAAAGGCCCGGTCGGGAGCGCTTCGCCCTCGGCGAGCGGATCGGCATGCCGCGGTCCCGGAACCTGCTACGTCTTCGACGCGCAGGGGGCGGCGGAGTCCTGCTGCAGTCCCGATCGCCAAAGAAAACGGCCGGAGAAATTCCGGCCGCTTCGGACTCGCGAGGATTGGACCGGAGGCTCAGCCCTTCTTCTTTGCCCGCTCGATGCCTTCATTGATCAGGCGGCGGGCATCGGCGGCATCGCCCCAGCGGATGATCTTCACCCACTTGCCGGGCTCCAGGTCCTTGTAGTGCTCGAAGAAGTGCTCGATCTGCTTGAGGGTGATCTCGGGCAGGTCCGTATAGGTCTCGATCCGATCATAACGCTGGGTCAGCGCATGGGACGGCACGGCGATGATCTTCTCGTCCTCGCCCGCATTGTCCTCCATGACCAGGACGCCGACCGGGCGCACGTTCATGACGGCGCCGGGAATGACCGCGCGGGTATTGGCGACCAGCACGTCGCAGGGGTCGCCATCTCCCGAGAGGGTATGAGGAATGAAACCGTAGTTCCCCGGATAGCGCATGGCCGTATAGAGGAAGCGATCCACGAAGAGGGCGCCGGATTCCTTCTCCATCTCATATTTGATGGGCTCGCCGCCGAGCGGCACCTCGATGATGACGTTCACGTCATCCGGCGGGTTCTTTCCAATCGGGATCGCATCCAGGCGCATCAAGCTTTTCTCCGGAAGGGGACTTTCACGTGGGACGCTTCCTAACCGGTGAGGACGTCAGCAACAAGGTGCCGGCGCATTTTTCATGGGCGGTCGGATTTTGGTCTTAGCTTTCCGCCGTCAGGAGAGTCGGCCCGCAGGAAAAAGAAACGCGATCTTGGCCAGCGGCACGCCGCCGATGCGCTCTTTCACCCGGGCCTGCGGCACGCCGCCGAGCGCCTCGTAGAACCCGCAGGCTCGCTCGTTGTCCGCCAGCGCCCAGACCGCGACCCGGTCCATGCCGCGGTCGTGGAGATCGTTGCGCACCGCCTGGAACAGGCGCCGCCCCAGCCCGACGCCCTGATATTCGGGCAGGAGATAGAACTCGTCAATCTCGCCCTCGGCGGGCAGGGACCGGTCGCGGCACCGCCCGTAGGAGATGTAGCCCGCAACGCCCTGCCCGAGATCGATCACCACCAGGGGCCGCCCGCGGCTCACCGTGGAGCGCCACCAGCGCGGTCCGCGCCGGGTCAGCATCTTCTCCAGCGCCACGCCTGGGATGATGCCACGGTAGGCCTCGCGCCACGCGGATTCGAACACGTGGGACAAAGCCTCGGCGTCGCTGGGCTTGGCGTGGCGGATGCTGACGAGAAGGTCGCTCATGGAACGGCTTCGTGGAAGGAACGCAGGGTCGAAGTCTCCGACCGGCAGGGTTAACGGTGGGTTAATAGCTCGTCGCCCTTTGGTCGCAGAAGCCTGGCCTTATAAGCGGAACCGGGTCGTGGGAGGACAGGCAAAACGCCGCAAGTCGATCGTGGCTCCATGCTGCCTCGCGAGGTCGAACGGCCGGGAATCGCGGGCCGCCGATGCGATAAGGTCTTGCGACAGCGAATGGCAGTCTCTAGAAGTTATAACATAACCTAATCGAGCGCGCGTCATGACCCTGATCACCACCAGCCTCTCCACCACTGCCGATTTCGACCACGCCTACAGCCTCTCCGACGGCGAGAGCGTCACGGTCGGTTCCGGCCTGACGATTTCCGCAGGCGGCGCAGGCGCCGCCGCCCTGCACGCATCCGGAGCCGGTTCCGTGACGCTCGGATCCGATGTCATGGTCGTCAGCGGCCTCTTCGATGGGATCTCATTCGGCGGCGCCGGTCGTGCGACCATCAACGCCGGCAGCACCGTGTCAGCCCACGGCTTCGGCATTCTCTTTGCGGGCAGCGGCAACTCCCTGCAGAATTTCGGCTCGATCGCCGGCGGAACCGCCGTCCGTGCGAACGGGCCGACTCAGATCTTCAACGAGGGGGCACTGACCGGCCTGAACGGACATGGCCTTCAGATCGAGGGCAGCGGCGTCTCCCTCTTCAATTTCGGAAGTATCGGCGGAAGTCAGGCTGCAATCCTTGTCGGCGCGGCTGCAGGCGTCGCCGCCATTACCAACAACGGCACCATCACGGGCGGAAGCCAGGGGGCCATCCGCGTCGCCGGTGCGACTGCCGTCATGTTCGGCAATCACGGCCATGTGATCGGGGACGTCAGTTTCGGCGACGGGAGCGACATCTACGACGGCCGGGGCGGGTTCGTCTCGGGTTCGGTGCTTCTCGGTGGCGGAGACGACCGCGGTTATGGTGGCGAAGCGCTGGAGATTTTCGAGGGCGGATCGGGCGAGGACACGATCGACGGCGGAGGCGGTAATGATACCGCGCTCTATTCGGGAAGCCGCGCCGACTATGTCGTATCTGCCGCCAACGGCGTGACGACGATCGCCGACAAAAGGGCTGATGCCGACGGCACCGATACCCTGACCAACGTGCGCTTCGCCAGGTTCCTCGGAGACAACTCGATCAGCGTCCTCGCCAACGCCGCCCCCGACGGCGTGAAACTGTCGGTCTCGGCAGTGTCGGAGACGGCTCTGGTGAACACGGCGGTGGCGAGCGTGTCGGCGCATGACGGCGACGGCGATACGCTCACCTTTGCGCTGTCCGATCCCTCGGGCGCCTTCCGCCTCGACGGATCCTCGCTCGTGCTCGCCCGGGCGCTCGACTACGAGACCGGTCCCCGCCACTACGGCCTCACCGTCACCGCCAGGGATGCCTTTGGAGGAAGCACCACGCAGGCCCTGTCGGTGACGGTGGGCAACGAGGTCGAGTTCAACCCGCTGACGCTGATCGGCACGGCCCTGGCCGATGGCCTGACGGGCGAGGCCGGCGCCGATGTGATCAAAGGCCTGGCAGGCAACGACACGCTCAAAGGCGAGGCCGGCAACGACAGGATCCATGGCGGGCTCGGCAACGACATGCTCTCCGGCGGTCTTGGCAAGGACGTGTTCGTGTTCGATGCCAAGCTGGCGAAGACCAACGCACTCAACAGGAAGCAGAACCTCGACAAGGTGCTCGACTTCAAGGTCGTCGACGACACGCTTCAGCTCGCCAAGGGCGTGTTTTCCAAGATCGCCAAGAAGGGCGTGCTCGCCAAAGGCGCATTCCACATCGGCACCAAGGCGCACGATGCCGACGACCGGATCGTCTACAACAACAAAAGCGGCGCGCTTTTCTACGATGCCGACGGCATCGGCACCAGGCAGGCGATCCAGATCGCCACGCTCTCGAAGAACCTCAAGATGACTGAGAAGGACTTCTTCATCGTCTGAACAGGTCGCGGCGACCGACGGGAAGGTCCCCCACGAAGGGTGGCGGTCAAGAGAAAGGCCGATGGTGAGGTGAATGCCCGGCAGAGGCGATGGGCCGTCGGCTCGTTCCCGGGGCGTGAGCCTGGCCCTGGAAGGACTTGGGCGTTGGCCGGGAGTGGCGATCAGGACGCAAGCAGCCAGGTCAAGACGTCAGAATGCGGGATGGTAATGAGGCCTTGAACACGATAAAAGCAACGCTATAAAGTCTCATAAAGCCAGTCTCAGGCCATCCAAGCCCTAGGGACGCCCGCCAGCAATGAAGTCTACCACCGCGTAAAACCATATCACAGCCGAGAAAACCCTAAATACTAAAATACATTTCCCGAGGAGCAAGAGAATGACCTTTCCGGATCACTGGAGCTTTACATTAACGATCGGGGACACGCATACCAATACTTTCATCCCGATCCTGAATACAGCTATCCTGCGTGACGGCTGGATCGTTTCGACGTGGCGGGATGCCACGACCAAGACTTACAAATGTCAAATCGTCAGCGCCGACGGCAGTCCATTCGGTCAGGCCTTCGACATCGGCGTTCCGGGAGAAGCCGCCAACGAATGCCCCTCCATCGTCGCCATGCCTAACGGGCAGTTCATCGTCGCCTATGTCAAGGAGACTCAGGGCAATCTCACCATCGTGCAGGAAACATGGGATGTCTTTGGTGGCAAGGCAGACTCCAACGCAATATTCACACGTCCGATAAAAGCCGGAATAAAACTCGACCCAGCTATTTGCGCATTCGAGGATGGGTCGTTCTACATAACCTATACGAGCCTGGATGCCCAACAGATCGCTAATGGCGTGAGTTACTTTAGGTACGCCAACGATTCTGCCAGTTACGGGAAGCTGGACTCTACCCTTCAAGCTGAGAGCTTAGGAAAAATTGCAGCGAGCACGGACCGGTTGGCGAATTTGGAGAGAAGCTCCCAGGATGGCTACCTGTATCTGAATCTCGCAAAGTCCGACGGAACCGAAATTTCACGCACAGCCGTCGCTCCAGTTTCAACTGTTGCAGGCGAATACGCAAATGTTGCCGCACTGAAGAACGGTAATTTTGCAGTTACATATTCCGAGGCCGTGTCTGGGGGTGTTGTATTAAAGTCAAGCATAATTTCGCCGCATGGAACTGTCCTGCAAACATTTGATCTCCATACGATAAGCAACGGGAACGGTTTCGGTTCAATTTCGATAACCGCTCTATCGGAGAGTGATTTTGCTTTTGCCGCAGTGGATTTGTACGGCATTTATGTTGGAATTTACAAAAATGGCGTTGCCAACGTGACGCATATAGATGCGGAATATCCCCAAAATGCTGTGATCAAGTCCCTGAACGACGGCCGTATCCTGGTGGAGTGGACCGAACAGAATGGTTTGAATTTCGGAATTCTCAAGGCCCAGATCTACGATCCGCGCACGGACGCCGTCGACTGGCATGGTGGGGATATCGGCCAGCAATATGCCGGCACGAAGTTCGCCGACGGGCTCCATGGCGGCAGCGGGAATGACACCCTGTTCGGCGGTGCCGGCAACGACGTGCTCGAAGGCGGCGGCGGCAGCGACCGTCTCGACGGTGGCGCCGATTGGGACGTTGCCTCCTACCTCAATACCCCGGCGAACCAGGGCGGCATCATCCTCAACATGACCACGGGCGAGACCGGCGGTGCGGCCACGGGCGACGTGCTGGTCAATATCGAGGTCGTGCAGGGCACGAACACGGACGATACCATCACGGGCCTGGACCGTGGGAACGGCCTGGGCGTCGCACTCTACGGCATGGGCGGCAAGGACACCCTGATCGGCAAGGGGGGCGGCGATCTTCTCTATGGCGGCGACGGGAACGACTGGCTCTCCGGCGGCGCCGGGGGCGATGTTCTCGACGGCGGCGCCGACTGGGACATGGTGTCCTATCATGGGATGGCAACTGGCATCGTCGTCGACATGACCACGAACCAGAACAGCGGCGCAGCGGCCGGCGATACACTGACCGATATCGAGGCGGTGCAGGGCACCGAATCCGCCGACATCATCACCAGCATCCATCGGGGCAACGGCATCGGTGCCGAGCTCTACGGTGAAGGCGGCGCCGACACCCTGATCGGAAAGGAAGGCGGGGACCGCCTGTTCGGCGGCGCCGGCGACGACTGGCTCGTTGGCGGCGCCGGCAACGATTTCCTGGACGGCGGCGCCGATCAAAACACCGCAGTGTTCACAGGGGCCCGGCAGGGATACCTCATCACCAAGAACGCGGATGGCACCTTTACCGTCTCGGGCCAGGACGGCACCGACACGTTGATGAATATCAATTACGCAAGGTTCGACGACCAGACCGTGCTTCTTGCGGACATGACCGCAAGCCAGAACCCCGACGTCCTGACCTTCACGGACGGGTCCAACTCCAAGGCTGTCGACGATGACGATGTCATGCCCGATCTGGGAATACTGAAGGCGCACGATCCGGACGATTCTGAGAACGCGCTGCTATTTTCCATCGATGCCAGTGATCAGAACCAGGGCAAGTTCCACATCCTCAACGGCAACGTCCTTGCCGTGGCTTCCGGCACCCTGGCGGCCGGCACCTACACCGTGAAGGTGAGGGTCTCCGACATTCAAGGCGGCGTCCTGGTCAAGGACTTCACCATCACGAGCACACACGCCAACGTGGCGCCTGTGGTCGATGGGGTGGAGGGCTGGGGCTCTGGCCATGCCGGTTCCGGCGCGGATGCGGGTAAGATCCTGGTCAACGAGGATATCGGGCCCTGGATTGTCGCCCGGATATCGGCGCACGACACCGACGGCGGCACGATCGGCTACGCACTGGCCAGCAACCCCAACGACATCTTCAGGATTGACCAATCCGGCTACATTGCAGTCAAGAATACTGCGGCGCTGCAGGTGGCGCAGGACACCGACTACACGCTGAAGGTGCTGGTCTCCGACGGGCAGGGCGGCACCACGACCCAGGATGTCGCCATCAAGGTGAAGGACGTCAATCGCGCGCCGGTTGTGGATTCTCTCTCCAGCTCCCAAGTCGATGAAGGCTCCGATATTTCAACGCCCATCGGCGTCTTCTCGGTCCATGATCCCGAGGACGGTCAGACAGGCCTCGTGTTCGAACTCAAGGATTCGGCGGGGAACCCGGCTGATGCCAACGGCCTGTTCGCGGTCGACGCTCTGGGGCGCCTCACCGTGGCCCAGAAGCTTCCGGAGGCGAATGGCGATCAGGCCTTCGGCATCACCCTGAAGGTCTCGGACAAGAACAAGGGTCCGGGTTCCGTGGCGTCCTACTATCAAGTCCAGATCACAGTGAAAGATGTGGTGGACGGCAATCATGCGCCGAACCAGCTCACGCTGAACAACGGCACGTTCCTCACGATCAATGAGAATGCCGCCTTCACCGGCACTCTGTCGGCACAGGACAGCGACGGCGACAAAGGACTGACCTGGACCTTCGACAACACGGTCGCGGGCCATGCCAACAACCGGTTCGAGATCGTTGACGGCGGCAACGGCACCAAACAGCTCAAGCTGAAGGCGCCCTTGGACTATGAAGAGCTGCAGTTCGATCGGAAATACGTCACGGTCTATCTCAAGGCGTCCGACGGAAAGGAAGGCGGCACCAGCGCCACCCAGGCCTTCAGGATCTACGTCGCCGATGTCAATGAGACGAACCATGCCCCTTCGGGGGTGGCGCTGTCGGGGGGCCGGTCCGCGGCGGAATATGCCGCGGCGGGGACGCTGATCGGCTCCCTCTCGGCCACCGACGCGGACGGCGATGCCCTGTCCTATGCGCTCACCGACAATGCCGGCGGCCGCTTCGTGCTCTCCGGCCACAACATCCTGGTCGCCGACGGCTTCCGCCTCGACTTCGAGCAGGCCCGCTCCCACGCCGTCACCGTCCAGGTCTCCGACGGCCATGGCGGGGTCGCGAGCCAGACCTTCGCGATCGGCGTCACCGACGTCGCCCGCGAGGTCACGGCGGGCACGGCCGGCCACGACGTGTTCAAGGCCGGCAAGTACAACGACAGGCTCGGCGGCGGGCTTGGCAACGACAAGCTGTGGGGCGGGCTGGGCAACGACCAGCTCACCGGCGGCAAGGGCAGGGACACCTTCGTGTTCGACACCAAGTTCCATAAGTCGAAGAACAAGGACCTGATCCGGGACTACTCGGTCAAGGACGACACGATCTGGCTCGACAATGCCCTGTTCAAGGCGAACAAGACGCTCTACGCCGCGATCAAGAAGGGCAGCGAGACCAAGCCGCTGAAGATGGCGTCGAAGTTCTTCAGTCTCGACCACGCCAAGGACAAGGACGACTTCTTCGTCTACGACAGCCACAAGCGGGTGCTGTACTACGATGCCGACGGCTCCGGATCCAAGGCCGGCATCGCCATCGCCAGCTTCACCAGCAACAAGGCCTTGAAGAACTTCACCTACAAGGAATTCTTCTTCGTCTGAGCGCATCGGCCAAGACTAAAATGCCCGCCCCTCGGCCGAGGGGCGGGCATTTTCGTTCAGGAGGCTGCGGGCCGTTACGCCGCGAGCTGGCGCAGCACGTATTGGAGAATGCCGCCGTTGCGGAAGTATTCCAGCTCGTCGAGCGTATCGATGCGGCAGACGAGCGGGACCTTCTTCACCGAGCCGTCCGCGGAGGTGACTTCCATCTCCATGCGCTGGCGCGGCTTCAGACCTTCCGCGAGGCCGCGGATGGTGATCGTCTCGTCGCCCTTCAGGCCGAGCGATGTCCACGATGTGTCGCCTTCGAAGACGAAGGGCGCCACACCCATGCCGACCAGGTTCGAGCGGTGGATGCGCTCGAAGCTCTCGGCGATGACGGCGCGCACGCCGAGCAGGTTCGTGCCCTTGGCCGCCCAGTCGCGGGACGAGCCGGTGCCGTATTCCTTGCCGGCGAGAACGATCAGCGGCACGCCTTCCTTCTGGTAGCGCATGGCGGCATCATAGATGAACATCCGCTCGCCGGAGGGCTGGTGGATGGTGTAGCCGCCCTCGACCACGTTGCCGGTCTCGTCCGTCACCATCTGGTTCTTGATGCGGATATTGGCGAAGGTGCCGCGCATCATCACCTCGTGATTGCCGCGCCGGGTGCCGTACTGGTTGAAGTCGGCCACCGCGACCTGATGCTCCTGCAGGTATTTTCCGGCAGGGGAGTTCACGCGGATATTGCCGGCGGGCGAGATGTGGTCGGTGGTGATCGAGTCCAGGAAGAGGCCGAGGATGCGGGCGTTCACGATATCCGTGACGGGCTTCGGCTCCTTCGTCATGCCCTCGAAATAGGGCGGGTTCTGGACATAGGTCGAGCCGATGTCCCACTCGAAGGTGAGGCCCGGCTCCACCGTGACCTTCTTCCAGTTGGCATCGCCCGTGAACACGTCCGCGTAGCGGGACTTGAAGAGTTCGCTCGTGATCGTGCGGTCGATGAACTCCTGCACCTCGGTCGAGGAGGGCCAGATGTCCTTGAGATAGACCGGCTGGCCGTCGGATCCGGTGCCGAGCGGCTCCGTCGTGAGGTCGACCAGCATCGAACCGGCAAGCGCATAGGCCACCACGAGGGGCGGGGAGGCGAGGTAGTTCGCCCGCACGTCCGGATTGACGCGGCCCTCGAAGTTGCGGTTGCCCGAGAGCACCGACACGGCGACGAGATCGTTGTCGTTGATCGCCTTCGAGACATTGTCCGGCAGCGGGCCGGAATTGCCGATGCAGGTCGTGCAGCCGAAGCCGACGAGGTTGAAGCCGAGCGCATCGAGGTCCTTCTGCAGGTCGGCCTTCTTGAAATATTCCTCGACGATCTGCGATCCGGGCGCCAGGGAGGTCTTCACCCATGGCTTGGTCTTGAGGCCCTTCCGCACCGCATTGCGGGCGAGGAGCCCGGCGCCGATCATCACGCTCGGGTTCGAGGTGTTGGTGCAGGAGGTGATCGCCGCGATCACCACGTCGCCGTGGCCGAGGTCGAAATTGGCGCCCTCGACCTTCACCCGCTTGCCGATCTCGGCAGCCTTGCGGAATTCCTTCTCCATCGCATGGCGGAACTCGACGTTGGATGTGTCGAGCGTCACGCGGTCCTGCGGACGTTTCGGACCGGCAAGCGAGGGCTGCACGTCGCTGAGGTCGAGTTCGAGGGTGTCGGTGAAGACCGGGTCCGGCGTCTCCGCCGTGCGCCACATGCCCTGTTCCTTGGCATAGGCCTCGACGAGGGCGATGCGCTCGTCCGTGCGGCTGGTGGTCCTGAGATAGTCGATCGCCCGCTGGTCGATCGGGAAGAAGCCGCAGGTCGCGCCGTATTCGGGGGCCATGTTGCCGATGGTGGCACGGTCGGCCACCGTCATGTCGGTGAGGCCGGGGCCGTAGAATTCCACGAACTTGCCGACCACGCCCTTCTTGCGCAGCATCTGCGTGACCGTGAGCACCAGGTCGGTGGCGGTGACGCCTTCCTTGAGCTTTCCGGTGAGCTTGAAGCCGATCACTTCCGGGATCAGCATGGAAATCGGCTGGCCGAGCATGGCGGCCTCCGCCTCGATGCCGCCGACGCCCCAGCCGAGAACCGCGAGGCCGTTCACCATGGTGGTGTGCGAATCGGTGCCGACGAGGGTATCGGGATAAGCGACTTCATTGCCACCGGCGACATCCTTGCGGGTCCACACGGTCTGCGACAGGAACTCGAGATTGACCTGGTGGCAGATGCCGGTGCCTGGGGGCACGACGGAGAAGTTCTCGAAGGCTGTCTGGCCCCATTTCAGGAAGCGGTAGCGCTCGCCGTTGCGCTGGTATTCCAGCTCGACGTTGCGGTCGAAGGCGCGCGGCGTACCGAACTCGTCGACGATCACCGAAT
The DNA here is from genome assembly GCF_059888585.1 of Microvirga sp. BF8. Taxonomy (NCBI): domain Bacteria; kingdom Pseudomonadati; phylum Pseudomonadota; class Alphaproteobacteria; order Hyphomicrobiales; family Methylobacteriaceae; genus Microvirga; species Microvirga sp. BF8. The sequence continues at coordinate 4,374,586 of NZ_CM187619.1, forward strand.
GGTCGATGACGAGGTCGACGGGGACGAGGGGATTGATCTTGCGCGGGTCGCCGCCGAGGTTCTTCATGGCGTCGCGCATCGCGGCAAGGTCCACCACCGCCGGAACGCCGGTGAAGTCCTGCATCAGAACGCGGGCGGGACGATAGGCGATCTCGACCTCGGCCTTGCCCTTGTTGACGAGCCACTCGGCCACGGCCTGGATATCGGCCTTCTTGACGGTGCGGCCGTCCTCGTAGCGGAGCAGGTTCTCGAGCAGCACCTTCATGGAGAAGGGCAGTTTCGAGATTCCCTTCAGGCCGTTCTTCTCGGCCTCGGCGAGGGAGTAATAGGTATAGGACTTGTCGCCTACCGTCAGGGTCTGGCAGGCATTGAAGCTATTGGAGAGCGTCACGGCGAATCCTCGCGTGCATTTGGGTTACGAACAGGTTGTTCGGCCGAAAGCGCGATAAGCGCGCGCCGCTCCGGGGGTGCCCGGACAGGGGAAAAGCGCGCGAAGCGGGTTGGACGCCATGGCGCGCGGCGCAGCCGAGGGTGGTATAGATCATTTCCGACGACCCCGCTACACGGTTTAGAACCATTCTGGGGTGGATTCAGGGCATGATGCGGAAAAGTGGTGATCGGCTTTCGGGCGACACCGTGCTCCGCCTCGTGAGCGAGGGGCAGGGGCGGCGGTTTGCGTCTTCACGTTGAGAATTTGGTGTGCATCCGGGGAGAGCGGCGCATTTTCGAAGGCGTCTCCTTTGCCCTTCAGCCCGGCGACGCCCTCGTGGTCCTGGGGAGGAATGGGGCCGGGAAATCGTCCCTTCTCGATATCCTCTCCGGGAGGCTCGCGCCTGCGGACGGGACCATCACGCTGGGCGAGGCAGGCGACCGGACCTTGCCGGAATGTCTGCACTATGTCGGCCATCGCGATGCCCTGAAGGCGGCGCTGACAGCGGAGGAGAACCTCGCCTTTGCGCGCGACTTCCTCGGCTCCCCGGCCTTGCCTCCCGGCGAGGCCTTGGCCGTGCTGGGCCTCGCCCATGCGTCCCGCCTGCCGGTGGCCTATCTTTCAGCCGGGCAGCGCCGTCGGGTGGCGCTGGCCCGCCTTCTCGTGGCCCGGCGATCCCTCTGGCTCCTCGACGAGCCGACGGCGGCGCTCGATACGGCCTCGCAGGAGATCCTCCACGGGCTGATCGCGAATCACCGGGCCGAGGGCGGCATCGTCATCGCGACGACCCATCAGCCTCTCGCCCTGACCGAGGCGAAGGCGATCCGGATCGAGCGCGTGCGGCCAGGGGCGCCGGAGGACGGCCTCCTGCAGGAGGAGCGGCCATGATGCGCCCGTTCCGCGCCCTCCTGATTCGCGACCTGAAGCTCGCCGCCCGCGTCGGCGGTTCCGGGCTCATGGGCCTGGTCTTCTTCCTTTCCATCGTGACCCTGATCCCCTTCGCTCTCGGACCCGATCTCAATCTTCTCTCGCGAATCGGCCCGGCCATTCTCTGGATCGCCGCCCTGCTCGCCACCCTCATCGGGCTCGACCGCCTGTTCCAGGCGGACCAGGAGGACGGCTCCCTCGACCTCCTGCGCCTTTCGCCGACCCCCATCGAGATGGTGGTGCTGGCGAAGGTGACGGCCCACTGGCTCGTGACCGGCCTCCCCCTCGCCCTTGCCGCGCCCTTCTTCGGGCTCCTCGTGGCCCTGACGCCGGATGCGATGCTGGCCATGGTCGCGACGCTCCTCGTCGGCACGCCTGCCCTCACCTTCATCGGCGCGGTCGGAGCGGCGCTCACGGCCTCCCTGCGGCGGGGCGGGCTGATCCTCGCCATTCTCGTTCTGCCCTTCATGATCCCGACGCTGATCTTCGGGGTCTCCGCCGCCAATGCGGCGACGGGCGGCACGGTGCCCTTTGCCACGCCCTTCCTGATCCTGATCGCCCTGTCCCTGATCGCCGCGGTGGTCGGCACCATTGGCGCCGCCGCCGCCCTGCGATCGGGAGATTAGGGCATGACAGGGAAGACCCGCCTCAGAATGACGGAGCATCCCGGGCGCATCAGGACAAAGTTCCCGCTTGCGGCAATCCACGCGTTGCAGGCGCACGCGCGGGTCGCTACATCGGTCCCATGATCCGCGATCTCGCCAACCCGACCCGTTTCATGTCGTTCAGCGGCCTGCTGCTGCCCTGGGTGGCGGGCGCGGCGGCGCTGGTGCTGGGCCTCGGGCTCTACATGACGTGGTTCACCGCCCCTGCCGACTATCAGCAGGGCGAGACGGTCCGGATCATGTATCTGCACGTGCCGGCGGCGTGGCTGTCCCTGTTCTTCTACATGATCATGGCCGTCTCGGCGCTGGGCACCCTGGTCTGGCGCCATCCCCTCGCGGACGTCTCGCAGAAGGCGGCCGCGCCCATCGGCGCCGCCTTCACCTTCATCTGCCTCGTCACCGGGTCCCTCTGGGGCAAGCCCATGTGGGGCACCTACTGGCAATGGGACGCGCGGCTCACCTCCATGCTGGTGATGCTGCTGATCTATCTCGGAATCATGGCCCTGTGGCGCGCCATCGAGGAGCCCAACCGTGCCGCCCGGGCGGTGTCGATCCTCACCCTCGTCGGAGCGGTCAACGTGCCAATCGTGAAGTTCTCCGTCGATTGGTGGAACACCCTGCACCAGCCGGCCTCCGTGTTCCGCCTCGGCGGCCCGACGATCCATCCCTCGATGCTGATCCCGCTCCTGGTCATGGCCGTGGGATTCACCCTCCTCGGCGTGGCCTTGCATCTCTCCGGCATGCGCACCGAGATCCTGCGCCGCCGGGTTCGTACCCTCACCATTCTCGAGGCCGAGCGCCTCGATGCGCAGGCCGCCTGACCATGTCCTCCCACGCCCTCTTCATCGCGAGCGCTTACGCGATCACCGCCTTGGTCGTGGCGGCGCTGATCGTCCGCGCCTTCGTCGATTACCGCATTCAGCGGCGCGCGCTTGCCGATCTCGAGGCGCGGGGCATCGGCCGGAGGTCGCGCCGTGGCTGAGGAAGCGGCCGCCGCGCCGCGCAACCGCCTGCTCTATATTCTACCGGTCCTCGTCTTCGTGGCGCTTGCGGCGCTCTTCGTCTTCCGCCTTGGCGGCGGCGATCCTTCGAAGATTCCCTCCGCCCTCATCGGCAAGCCGGTTCCGACCTTCAAGCTCGAACCGCTCGAAGGGCTGATGGCCGCCGGCAAGCCGGTGCCCGGATTCTCCAGCGAGGATCTCAAGGGCCAGGTGACGGTGGTCAATGTCTGGGCGTCCTGGTGCGCTCCCTGCCGTCAGGAGCATCCGCTCCTCGTGGATCTCGCCAAGGATCCGTCGATCCGCGTGGTGGGGATCAATCAGAAGGACAATCCGGACAATGCCCGCCGCTTCCTCGGCACGCTGGGCAATCCCTTTTCCGCCGTGGGCGTCGATCCCAACGGCCGCGCCTCCATCGACTGGGGCGTCTACGGCGTGCCGGAAACCTTCGTCGTCGGCCCTGACGGCACCATCCGCTACAAGCAGATCGGCCCGCTGACGCCGGAGAATTTTTCCGCGTTCAAGGAGAAGCTGAGGCAAATCCCGCGCGCCTGAGCCGGACGATTGCCAGATCGAGCGCGGAGAGAAAAGCCGAGCGATCCTTTCCCGAGAACGGTTTCGGTCCGCCAGTCACGTCGCCCATGGCACGCAGGTCCTCCATCAGGTTGCGGGTGGCCAGCGCCATGCCGATGGAGGCTTCCGTGAAGGGTTTTCCCGTGGGGCCGATCACATCGGCGCCGGCTGTCACGCAGCGATGGGCGAGGGGAATGTCGGCGGTGACCACGACCACGCCGCGCCGGGCACGCTCGGCGATCCAGTCGTCGGCGGCGTCGAACCCGTTGGTCACGAGGACGCGCTCGATCAGGGGGCTTTGCGGAATCAGCATGAAGCTGTTCGCCACGACATAGACCTTGGTCCGGTGGCGCTCCGCGACCTTGTAGATCTCGGCTTTGACCGGACAGGCATCGGCATCCACATGGATTTCGATGGTCCCTGGCGTTGCGGTCATGAATTATTCCCTCATCAATCGCGAAGTCGGCGCTGTTGTGCCAAAATCGGGTGACAGGCGCTTGGTGTAGAGGGGTTCGCGCTTGTGCGGAATCTCAAACCGCTCTGAATCCTCGGCCTGCCGCATTTTCAGGCGGAGAACCGGTGTCCGGCGTCCCTGAATTTGCCAGAGTTCGAATGGAAGTCTGTGCCCATGAAAAGTCGCGTTTCGTCCGCCTGGACATCGCTCCGCACCCTGGGGTCGAAGCACGCCCTGAGTGATGCGACAGACCGGCTCATGCGCGAGGCCGACGTCGCGGCCCTGCGCCGGGCCGGTTTCGCGCGGGTGGTCGTGTCCGGCCTCCTGCTCATCGCCGTTCTCATCGCCACGGAGGACGTGCCCTCCGGCAGCCTGATGGCCATCCACCAGATCCACGCTGCCGAAATGACGCTGACCCTGCTCGGGGCCGTCGGGCTCGGCAGCGCCTGGCTCGCCTCGCGCCGCGTGGCCATCACGTGGCTTCCCGGCATCACCGCCGCGCTGGATGCCCTCCTCGTCTTCGTCAATCTCGGCTACAGCCACTGGGTTCTCGGCGTTCCGGGAAGTTTCTTCTTCGCGTTTCCGGGGGTCTGGGTCATCCCGATCACCATGGCCGCCAGCGCCATCCATTACAGTCCGCGCCTCCTGGCCTTCGTCGCCGCCCTTTATGTGGGCGGCCTCGGAGCGCTGGCCTTCGCCGGCGCTTCACTGAGCTTCGAGGAGCGCCAGCGTGCGCTCAGCGAATTTGCCGGCCAGTTCGGCTGGGAGGCCAACACGGTGCGCATCGCCATGGTGCTCTCGGCGGCGCTCATCCTGATCCTCGTGGCGCGGCAGGGCCAGCTGCTGCTCGAGCGGGCGGTGCGGGAGACGACCCTGCGGCTCAACCTGACGCGGTATCTTCCCCGCGAACTGGCGCCGATCCTTTCGGAGCGCGCCTTCGCATCCTTGAGGGCAGGGCGGCGCATTCCGGTCACCCTTCTCTTCGTGGACATGCGCGACTCCTCCGCCTACGGCGAAACCATGGACCCGGCGCGGCTCGCCGTCTTCATCTCTTCGTTTCGCCGCCGCGTCATGCGCGCCGCGGCGAAGCATGGCGGCGTCATCGACAAGTTCACCGGCGACGGAGCATTGGTCCTGTTCGGGGTGCCGACCGGTTCCGGCTCGGATGCCGCCCGCGCCATCGCCTGCGGACGCACCCTGATCGAGCTGATCGCGCGCTGGAACGCCAAGCGCGGCTTCGCGCCGCCGGTGCGCGTCGGCATCGGCATCCATACCGGAGAAGTGTTCTGCGGTGTCGTCGGTGACGAGGACCGGCTCGAATTCACCGTGCTCGGCGAGGCCGTCAACACCGCGGCGCGCATCGAGCAGGCGACGAAGGCAGTGGATTGCCCGTTCCTCGTCTCGACCGAATGCATCACGGCCGCGGGCGAGAAGGACGGCTGGATCGCCATCGAGCATCCGCCCCTGCCCGGCGTGACGCGGCCGATCCAGTTGATGAAGCCGGTGTCGTAGCGCCATGGCCAGCGTACCCGGCTGCCCGCGCCCGTGTCTTTTCCGAGGCGGCCCCCGCTCTTGCAGAACGGATCCTCGCCGTCATCCCGGGCTCTCGCGCCACTCGCCCCGGAATGACGGCCGGGGGCCGCAGCTCAGGCCTCGTCCGCCTTCTTGCTGGAATCGTAGCGCAGGAGCAGCGGCGTCTGGGCGAGGGCGAAGACGATGGTGAGCGGCATGATGCCGAAGACCTTGAACCCGACCCAGAAATCGGTCGTCTGCGTCCGCCAGACGATTTCGTTGAGGATGGCGAGGGCGAAGAAGAACAAGGCCCAGCGGAAGGTCAGCTTGCGCCAGCCCTCCTCCGTCAGCTCGAACATGCTGTCGAGCACGAACTCGAGCAGCGGCTTGCGGAAATAGAGACCGCCGAGCAGGACAAGCCCGAACATGGCGTTCACGATGGTCGGCTTCAGCTTGATGAACATGTCGTTCTGCAGAAACAGCGTCAGCCCGCCGAAGACCACCACCACCACGCCGGAAACGAGGGGCATGATCGGCAGCTTGCGGATCAACGCGTAGCTGATGCTCAGCGCCACCAGTGTCGCGACGATGAACAGGGCGGTCGCGACATAGATGCGCTGCTCCTGCGCGAAGCCGAAACGGTCCGCATAGGCGTTCGCGAAGAAGAACAGGGCCAGCGGGCCGAGTTCCAGCACGAGCTTGACGAGGGGCGGGAGACGCTTCGCGTCCGACTTGGTTTCGAGGATGCCGTCGGTCATGCCGCTTCTTCCAATCCGGCGATGGCGCGGGCGAAATCCCGGGCCTCGAAGGGCTCCAGATCGTCGACGCCTTCGCCCACGCCGATGAAATGAACGGGCAGGCCGAACCTGGCGGCGAGCGCCACCAGGATGCCGCCCCGGGCGGTGCCGTCGAGCTTGGTCATCACGAGGCCGGTGACGCCGGCGGCCTTCTGGAACAGTTCGACCTGGCTCGCGGCATTCTGGCCGACGGTGGCGTCGAGCACCAGGAGAGTCGCATGCGGGGCGGTCTCATCGAATTTCTTCATGACGCGGACGATCTTTTCGAGCTCCGCCATGAGCCCTGCCTTGTTCTGCAGCCGCCCGGCGGTGTCGACGAGAAGCACGTCCATTCCGGCGGCCTTCGCTTCCTGCAAGGCGTCGAAGGCGAGCCCCGCCGCATCGGACCCTTGGGCGCGGGCGATTACCGGCACGCCGACCCGCTCGCCCCACACCTTCAGCTGCTCGATGGCGGCGGCGCGGAAGGTATCGCCCGCGGCGAGCATGACCTTGAGCCCCTGGGCCCGGAATTTCTGGGACAGCTTGCCGATCGTGGTGGTCTTGCCCGCCCCGTTGACGCCGACCATGAGGATCACGAAGGGTTTCCTGTCGCGAGCGATCGCCAGGGGCCGGGCGACAGGCATCAGCGTCTTTTCCACCTCGCCGGCGAGGATCGTCTTCACCTCCTGCGGGGAAATTTCCTTGTCGTAACGTCCTGCCGAGATCGCCTCGGTGATGCGCAGCGCCGTCTCGACGCCGAGATCGGCCTGGACGAGGGCATCCTCCAGCTCCTCCAGCGTGCCGGCGTCGAGCTTGCGCTTGGTGAACAGGCCGGTGACGCTCTCCGACAGGGAGGACGACGTGCGCCGCATCCCCTGCGTCAGGCGCTGCCACCAGCCCAGTTTTTCGGACGGAGGCGGGGCGGGGACGATCTGCGCCGGTTCCGGCTCGGGGGCGGGCTGCTCGGCCACAAGCTGGGGATGGATCTCCTTCAGGCCGGTCTCGGGCTCCGCGCCTTCGACGGGCTGAAGGTCGGCGCCGGTCAGCTCGGCCGCCACCTTGTCCTCCGCGGGCGTGTCGGGAGACGCGGCCGTGACGGTCGGGGGCGCCGGGATGAGGTCGTCGGCCGCCGTCGCGGGCGGAGAGGGCATCGCCTCGGGCTCGCCCCCCACCTGGGGCTCCGGCGCCGCCTGCGGGACCGTCTCGGCCTTGCGCCCGAACAGACGGGACAGGAATCCGGGCTTGTCGGGCTTCGGTTCGGCCATGGGTCTCTCGTTCGCCTCTTGCTTTAACGCCTTCGCCTCGATAGCCGAGGCATCATGAATGCGGAAGAGATAGTGTCGAAGATCCTGTATCGCGATGCCCTGATGCTCGTGATCGACAAGCCGGCCGGGCTGCCCGTGCATCCGGGCCCCAAGGGCGGCGAGACCCTGTTCCAGCATCTCGACGCCCTCCGCTTCGGTTTGCCGCGCCGCCCGGAGGTGGCGCACCGCCTCGACAAGGACACGTCGGGCTGTCTCGTCCTCGGCCGCCACCCGAAGGCGATTGCCCGCCTGAACGAGCTCTTTCGGAAGGGCGAGGTGGACAAGGTCTACTGGGCCGTGGTCGAGGGCGGCCCCGAAGGTGAGGAGGGCAAGGTCGACCTTCCGCTCGCGCCGAAATCGCCGGATCGCGGCTGGTGGATGAAGGCGGATCCGAAGGGGCAGCCTTCATTGACCAAGTGGCGGGTGCTGGGGCGGTCTGCGGGACTGACCCTGCTCGAACTGCGCCCCATCACCGGCCGCACCCACCAATTGCGGGTTCATTGCGCGGCGTCGGGCTTTCCGATCCTGGGCGATCCGATCTACGGCACGGCCCCGCGCTTCGGTGGTCCTGGCCTGCATCTGCATGCCAGACGCATCACGGTGCCGCTCTATCCGAAGAAGCCGCCGATCACGGTGGAGGCGCCGGTGCCGGCGCATATGCGCGAGCAAGTCGGATCATGTGGTGTCATCCCGGACGGCGGAGCCGATCCAGGACTGTCGGCAGGATAAGGCATTCCTGAGTGGCTTGTGCGTCCGGGTCCCGCTTCGCGGTCCCGGAATGACGGCGCGGTCACGCCGCCAGCAGATCCTTCCCGTCATGGCCGGCGATGGTGACCGGCAGGATCTCGCCGGGCGCGACGGGCTTGGCGAAGCGTACCACGGTGAAGCCCTCGGTGCGGCCGAGCTGGCCGGTCTCCACGAGGACGCTGCGCCGGGCTCCGACCTCTTCGGCCAGATGCTTCAGCAACGCTGCCTCGCCCATCTCGCGCAGGCGCCTCGCGCGGTCCTTCACCACGTCGCGGGCCACCTGCGGCATGCGCGCGGCGGGGGTGCCGGGACGGGGGGAGAAGGGGAAGACGTGGAGATGGGTCAGGCCGCATTCCTCGACGATGTCGAGGGAGCGGGCGAACATCTCCTCGGTCTCGGTCGGGAAGCCTGCGATGATGTCGGCGCCGAACACCATGTCCGGGCGAAGCCGCTTCACCTGCTCGCAGAAGGCGATGGCATCGACGCGCAGGTGGCGGCGCTTCATGCGCTTGAGGACCAGGTCGTCGCCGGCCTGCAGCGAGAGGTGCAGGTGCGGCATCAGGCGGCTCTCGTGCGCGATGGCGTCGAGCAGATCGTCGTCCGCCTCCACCGAGTCGATGGAGGAGATGCGCAGCCGTTCGAGCTCGGGGATGTGCCGCAGCAGGTTCTTCACGAGCGCGCCGAGCTTCGGCTCGCCCGGCAGGTCCTTGCCGTAGCTGGTGATGTCGACGCCGGTCAGCACCACCTCGCGGGAGCCGTGCTCCACGAGGGTGCGGACCTGATCGACCACCGCGCCCATGGGCACGGAGCGGGAATTGCCGCGGCCGTAGGGGATGATGCAGAACGTGCAGCGGTGGTCGCAGCCATTCTGCACCTGCACGAAGGCGCGGGTGCGGCCGCGCATGCCGTCGATGAGGTGCACGGCGGTTTCCTTCACCGCCATGATGTCGTTGACGAGAACTTTTTCACTCAGACCGACGCCGAAATCGCGCATCGAGCTCCAGGTGTCGGCTTTCATCTTCTCATGGTTGCCGACAACCTTCGCCACCTCCGGCATGGTTGCGAAGGTCTCCGGTTCGACCTGCGCCGCGCATCCGGTGACGACGATCCGCGCGCCCGGCTTCTCACGCGCGATCCGGCGGATCGACTGGCGCGCCTGGCGCGTCGCCTCCGCCGTGACGGCGCAGGTGTTGACGATCACCACTTCGCCGAGGCCCGCATCCTCGGCGTGGCGCTGCATGGCCTCCGACTCGTAGGTGTTGAGGCGGCAGCCGAAGGTGACGACGTCGACGCCCATCAGGCGGCCCCCGCGAACAGGGCCGGGGAGAAGACGCCCTCGTGCTCGAGTTCGGTCGGCCCGGTCATGAGCACGTGGTCGTCGGCCTCGCGCCATTCGATCTGGAGATCGCCGCCGGGCAGGGAAACCGTTGCCTTGCGCCCGGTCAGTCCCTTGCGCGCCGCGGCGACGAGGGTGGCGCAGGCGGCGGAGCCGCAGGCGCGGGTGATCCCCACCCCGCGCTCCCAGACGTGCAGGACGATGCGGTCCGGTCCGACGACCTGGGCCAGTGAGATGTTCGCCCGCTCCGGGAAGACCGGGTCGTGCTCGAATTTCGGTCCGATCCTGGCCAGGTCGTAGGCAGCCGCATCGGCGACCCAGAAGATGGCATGCGGGTTGCCCATGCTCACCGCCGAGGGACCGACGAGGTCCGGCGCCTCGGGCAAACGGGTCTTCAGGTCGATGGTCCGGGTATCCGCGAAGGGAATGCTCAGGGGAATGTCCTGCCAGCCGAAGCGGGGAGGGCCCATATCGACCGTGAACACGCGCTCCGAGACGCGCTCCGTCGGCAGGCGGCCCGCCTGCGTTTCCAGGACGAGGTGGCTGCCCTGGGGGCGGCTCATGACCGGATCGGCCGTCATGGCCCAGGCGACGCAGCGGGTGCCGTTGCCGCAGGCTCCGGATTCCGAGCCGTCGGAGTTGTAGATGCGCAGATAGGCATCCGTGCCAGGGCTGGCGGGATCGTGCAGCACCATCAGCTGGTCGAACCGCGAGCTCGGATCTGCGGCAATCGCGCGCGCCTCCGCGGCGCTGACGCGCAGGGGCGTGCCGCGCAGATCGAGCACGGTGATCTCGTTGCCGAGACCGTTCATCTTGAGGAAGCGGTGGTTTGCGAGGGCGCTCATGGCGGCTATATGGCCCAATTTCAGGAAAATCGCGAGAGGGAACGACGTTTGCGGCATGGGCGGGCGGATGACGACATGTCTTTCCCTCGTCCGGTCAGCCCGAAGGGCCTGACCCAGCGGCATGGCCTCGCCGCTCTCCCGAAAGGCCTCTATGGTGCGCCGAGACGTCCCTTCCTGATTCGGTGACACCCCCGATGCGGCTCCGTTTGTCTCTCATTTGTCTCCTGGCCTCGCTTTGCGCCGGGCCTGTCCTCGCGCAGGCGCCGATGCCCGCAGCAAATCCGCCGGCACCGTCGGGCGATGCCGGCCTGCCACCGCCGCCCGCGCCGGCGCCGGTGACGCTTCCGTCTGCGGACAAGGCGACTCCGACCGCGCAGGCGGAGAGCCCGGCCCCGGCGGCGCCCGCGCAACCGGCGCCACCCATGCCAGGGGCTCCGGCCACGGCGCAGCCCGTCCCGGCAAACCCTGCAAGCCCGGCACAGGCGCCCTCCGCTTCCGCGACCTCGCGACCGGCCCTGATCCCGACCCAGGGCGACCCGACGGGGGTCGAGGAGGTGGTCCTGCCCGGCAAGCCGGCTGCCATCGTGACCGGCATGAGCAACTGGGAGGATGCCTTCGCAAACCTCAAGGGCGTGTTCCGCAGGATCGAGGATTCCCTGACCCGTGCCGGCATCGCACCCGCCGGAAAGCCGCTCACGGTCTTCGTCCAGACCGACGACAAGGGCTTCCGCTACGAGGCGATGATCCCGATTTCCCAGGCGCCGGAGGGCAAGACCGAGCTCACGCCCGAGATCAAGTTCGGCAAGACCCCGGAGGGAAAGGCCATGCGCTTCGTACACAAGGACGCCTATGACGAGATCGATGGCACCTACGAAACCATCACCGCCTATCTCGACGCCAAGGACATCGTGGCAAAGGACGCCTTCATCGAGGAATACGTGTCGGAGATGACCGAGCCCTCGGACACCAATCTCGAAATCAACATCTACGTGCAGCCGAAGGAATAACGGCCCTCCATGATTGCCCTCTTCGACCTCGACGGGACTCTGACGGACCCGAAAGCCGGCATCACCCGCTCCATTCAATATGCCCTGGAACGGCTGGGCCGCCCGGTTCTCGACGCGGACGCGCTGACCTGGATGATCGGCCCGCCGCTGGTGACGGGCTTCACGAAGCTTCTCGGCGGAGCAGCGGACGTGCCCGAGGCCATCCGCCTCTACCGCGAGCGCTACAGCGATGTCGGCCTCTTCGAGAACGAAGTCTATGCCGGCATCCCGGCCGCGCTCGAGAACCTTCAGGAGGAGGGGGCGCTCCTCTACGTCGCGACGTCGAAGCCTCATGTCTATGCGCGGCGGATCGTCGAGCATTTCGGCCTGGCGTCGTACTTCCGCGAGATCTACGGCTCCGAGCTCGACAACCGCAACGCCGACAAGCGCGATCTGCTCCGCCATGTGCTCGGCATCGAGCGCTTTGACCCCGCGGCCGCCGTCATGATCGGCGATCGGGAGCATGACGCCATCGGCGCCCGGGCGAACGGCCTTGCCGCCATCGGTGTCACCTGGGGCTACGGATCCCGCCAGGAACTCCTGGAGGCAGGGGTCGCCTGTCTGGTCGACCGGCCGGCTGCCTTGGAGGTGCCCGTTCGGAACCTCACGTCGGCGCCCATGTCTCTCCGGGCCGCAGGGGCCTGAACCGCTCTGCCGGAACGGAGGCCTCTGCCAGGGCCGAGGCAAGGGCCCTTGGGGGCTCGTCCACGCCCTCGTTCGTCAGCCGGAAGGTGCCCCAATGGTGGCCGAGGGCCTGTTCGGCTCCGAGAAGCAGGAAGGCCTGAACCGCATCCCCGGGATTCATGTGCTGCGGCTTCATGAACCAGCGCGGCTCATAGGCGCCGATGGGCAGGTGTGCGAGACGCGGCGGTCCGAAACGCGCGCGCACGTCGCGAAAGATCTGACCGTCGCCGAAACCGGTATCGCCCACATGGTAGATAGTGCCCGATGGCGTGGTGAGCACATAGGCGCACCACAGGGCCATGCGCCGGTCCTTCATGCCCCGTGCCGACCAATGGTAGGCGGGGGTCAGATGGGCGGATACTCCCTGTCCGAGATCGAACGACCCGCCCCAGTCGCCCGTCTCGACGACGATCTCGGGATGCCGCGCGCGAATGATGGCATCGTTGCCGAGCGGCGCCAGGACCCGCGGCCGGTGATCGCGCCAGATCCGCGCGACGGCTGAAAGGTCGAGATGGTCGTAGTGGTTGTGGGTGATGAGCACGGCGTCGATGGGCGGCAGGTCCGCGAAAGCGATTCCGGGCGGATTGACCCGCTTCGGGCCGGCGAAGGGCACCGGGCTCGCCCGCTCGGCGAAGACCGGATCCGCGAGGACATTGAGTCCCGCCACCTGGATCAGGAACGATGCGTGGCCGATGAGCGTGACCCGCATATCCGCGACCCGGTCCGGCGGCCGGTCCTGAAACGGGCTTGGATTGCGCTTCGGCCAGGCCGTTCCTCCGCCCTCGCGCCGCCAGCGCAGCAGATCCTTCAACGTCTTGTCCGGCGGCTGCACCGGCGAGAAGAAGCGAAGGCCGTCGAAATGATCGCTGACGGGGCCCGAATAGTAGCGATTCTGGCGGGGTGAGGCTTGGGGAGGCTTGCGCAATGTCATCAGCGGTCAGGGGTGAGACGTGGCCTTAAGCGTGGGGACGCGATGGGGTCCCTGCAAGGGGAACGCTCACCATCGTCGTTCCGAAACCGGTCCCGCGGGCCGGGCTCGCCCGCCGCGCCCGGACTGCAGGACGCTACCCCTGCACCGGCGCGTTGAGGCTGCGGGCCAGGCGCTCGATGCGCTCGGCGGCTTTATGGACGCCTTCCGCAAGCCTCGCCTCGATGGCCTGGCTGCGCTCGTCGCCCTGGGAGGCGAAGCGCCGGAGCTCCGCCAGCTCGGCTTCCATGGCAGCGAGACGCTTCCTGGTTTCATGCATCTCGTCCGCGAGCGTAATGGCTGCCATGACGTGGAGGCGCATGTCGCCGATCTCGCCGAAGGACCGCCGCATCTCCTCGATCTTGGCATCGAGATCGGCGGCGAGGGATTCGAGATGCTGCTCCTCGCCGTCGCCGCAGGCGATGCGATAGGTCTTGCCGGCGATGGTCACCGTGACCTGGGCCATCTCACCCCTCCTCCGGCTCGAGCTGTCCCGCCTGGGTCAGGACGGACTGGATCGCCCCGATGGCCTGACGGACCCGGCGGCTCACATCGTCGGTTGCCGCCTCGAAGCGCTGAAGGCGGGTCACGGCGCCATCGAGTTCGACCGCGAGCCGGGCCCGGTCGTCCTGCATGAGCTGGAGTTCGGTTTCGAGGTCGCCGCGGCGCTTTTCCGCGTCCAGGCGGCGCGAAACCGAGGCCTCGAGGAGCCCCAGGGCTCCCTCGAGCCGTTTCAGCGCATCGTCCAGAATGGGGGTCATCGTGCCTCCGGGAATCGCTCACGACACTAGCGCATCGCGCGGAAAAGTGGACCTCCGTTTTCCGCAACCAACGATGCGCCACCCGAAGCGGGAGCATCGGATCGATCCCGAAAGGGGAGTCCCCCTTGGGCGCGGAGCTCCCGGGCCGCCGGGAATTTCAGGTGCTTGAGCTTTGACTCGCCCCTGCCCCGTGTTAAGGAGCCCACGCTCTTTTCGATAGGCCTGCCCCCTTTCCGGGCCGCCATCAGGATTTGTGGATCAAGCCGTGCCCCATACCGTTTCCGCCGATCGTGTCACCCACTCCGATCTGGCGAACGCCGTCCGCGTTCTCGCCATGGACGCCGTGGAGAAAGCCAAGTCCGGGCATCCGGGTCTGCCCATGGGCGCCGCCGACATGGCGACGGTCCTGTTCACCAAGTTCCTGAAATACGACGCCACCGACCCGACCTGGCCCGACCGGGACCGCTTCGTGCTCTCCGCCGGCCACGGCTCGATGCTGCTCTATTCCCTGCTGCACCTGACCGGCGTGAAGGGCATGACGATCGACGAGCTGAAGCGCTTCCGCCAGCTCGATTCGAAGACCCCGGGCCATCCGGAGAACTTCATGACCCCCGGCGTCGAGACGACGACCGGCCCTCTCGGCCAGGGAATCGCCACCGCGGTGGGCATGGCGCTCGCCGAGCGCATGCTCAATGCCGAATACGGCGACGATCTCGTCGATCACCGGACCTATGTGCTGGCTTCCGACGGCGACCTGATGGAAGGCATCAGCCAGGAGGCGATCGCGCTCGCCGGCCACCTGAGGCTGAACCGGCTCATCGTCCTTTTCGACGACAACGGCATCTCCATCGACGGTCCGCTGTCGCTGTCCGATTCCGTCGATCAGGTGAAGCGTTTCGAAGCATGCGGCTGGCGCGCCGTGCGTGTCGACGGCCATGACGAGAAGGCCATCGCCCGGGCCCTGTCGCGGGCCCAGAAATCGGACCGCCCGACCCTGATCGCCTGCCGGACCACCATCGGCTTCGGCGCGCCCAAGAAGGCCGGCACGTCCAAGGCCCATGGCGAGCCCCTCGGCGCCGAGGAACTGGCCGGCGCCAAGGCGGCGCTGGGCTGGACCTCCGCTCCGTTCGAGATTCCCGACGGCATCCGCGAGGCCTGGGCCAAGGCCGGCAAGAAGGGCCGCCGCCCGCGCAAGGCCTGGGCCGAGCGCCTCAAGGCGCTGCCGGCGGAGAAGCGCGCCGAGTTCGAACGCCGCGTGAAGGGCGTGCGCCCGCAGGGGCTCTCGGATGCGGTCGCCAGGCTGAAGGACCGGCTCATCGCCGAGCCGCAGGCCGTCGCGACCCGCAAGGCCAGCGAGATCGCGCTCGAGGTCATCACCGAAGCCGTGCCGGAACTGGTGCTGGGCTCGGCCGACCTGACGCCCTCCAACAACACCAAGACCAAGAACCTCACCGATATCGCGCCGGGTCAGTTCGCCGGTCGCTACATCCATTACGGCATCCGCGAGCACGGGATGGCGGCGGCGATGAACGGCATCGCGCTTCATGGCGGCTTCGTTCCGGCGGGCGCGACCTTCCTGGTCTTCACCGATTACGCCCGCCCGGCCATGCGCATCGCGGCGCTCGCCGGCATTCCGGCCGTCTATGTGATGACGCACGATTCCATCGGCCTGGGCGAGGACGGACCCACTCACCAGCCGGTCGAGCATCTCGCCGCCCTGCGCTGCATGCCGAAGATGCGGGTGTTCCGCCCCGCGGACGCCATCGAGACCGCGGAATGCTGGCAGCTCGCCCTGGAGCGCACGGACGGCCCGTCCGTGCTGGCCCTCACCCGCCAGAACCTGCCGCAGGTCCGCAAGGATTCCGGCCGCGAGAACCTTTCCGCGACGGGTGCCTACGAGCTGTCACCGGCACAGGGCAAGGCCCGCGCCACGATCTTCGCCACCGGCAGCGAGGTCGAGATCGCCCTCGACGCCCAGAAGATTCTCGCCGAACAAAGCTTCGCCGTACGCGTTGTCTCGGTGCCGTCGCTCGACCTGTTCCTGTCTCAGCCCGAGAAGGTCCGCGCCCGCGTCATCGGCGATGCGCCGGTGAAGGTGGCGGTCGAGGCGGCGGTGCGCTTCGGCTGGGATGCGGTGATCGGGCCGGACGGGATCTTCGTCGGCATGCACAGTTTCGGCGCCAGCGCGCCATACAAGGATCTCTACAAACACTTCGGCATCACCGCCGAGGCAGTTGCGGAGCATATCCTCAGGACCCACAATCTCTGAGGTTCAGGCGTTTCAAGCCCATCGCATAAGGGAGCTAAGGCTATGACGGTCAAGGTCGCGATCAACGGGTTCGGTCGCATCGGGCGCAACATTCTCCGCGCGATCGTGGAGAGCGGCCGCAAGGACATTCAGGTGGTCGCCATCAACGATCTCGGCCCGGTCGAGACGAACGCCCACCTGCTTCGCTTCGACTCCGTCCATGGCCGCTTCCCGGCCGAGGTGAAGGTCGAGGGCGAGTTCCTCGTCGTGAACGGCCAGAAGATCAAGGTCACCGCGATCAAGGACCCGGCGACGCTGCCGCACAAGGAGCTCGGCGTCGACATCGCCCTCGAGTGCACCGGCATCTTCACCTCGAAGGAGAAGGCCTCGGCGCACCTGCAGGCCGGCGCGAAGCGCGTCATCGTCTCGGCCCCGGCGGACGGCGCCGACCTTACGGTGGTGTACGGCGTCAACCACGACAAGCTGACGAAGGACCATGTCGTCATCTCGAACGCCTCCTGCACCACGAACTGCCTGGCCCCGGTCGCGAAGGTGCTCAACGACACCGTCGGCATCGAAAAGGGGTTCATGACGACGATCCACTCCTACACCAACGACCAGCCGACCCTCGACCAGATGCACAAGGACCTCTACCGCGCCCGCGCGGCGGCCCTGAACATGATCCCGACCTCGACCGGCGCCGCCAAGGCCGTCGGCCTCGTCCTGCCGGAACTCAACGGCAAGCTCGATGGTTCGTCGATCCGCGTGCCGACTCCGAACGTCTCCGTGGTCGACTTCAAGTTCGTCGCCAAGAAGACGACGACCAAGGACGAGGTCAACGACGCGATCAAGCGCGCGGCGGAGCAGGAGCTGAAGGGCATTCTCGGCTACACGACCCAGCCCAACGTCTCGACGGACTTCAACCACGATCCGCACTCCTCCGTGTTCCACCTCGACCAGACCAAGGTGATGGAAGGCAACTTCGTGCGCGTCCTGTCGTGGTACGACAACGAGTGGGGCTTCTCGAACCGCATGGCGGACACCGCCGTCGCCCTGGCGAAGCTCATCTGACGGAGGCTCGCATGACCGCCTTCCGCACGCTCGACCAGGCTGACGTCAAGGGGAAGCGCGTTCTCGTCCGGGTGGATCTCAACGTCCCGATGGAGAACGGCAGGGTCACGGACGCGACGCGTATCGAGCGCGTCCTTCCCACCATCCAGGAGATCGCCGACAAGGGCGGGAAGGTGATCCTCCTCGCCCATTTCGGACGCCCGAAGGGCCGCGATCCCAAGGACTCCCTGAAGCCGGTTGCGGAGGCGGTCGCGAAGAGCCTCGGAAAACCCGTCGCCTTCGCCGATGACTGCATCGGCGAAGCGGCGGCCAAAGCCGTTGCCGCCCTCAAGGACGGCGACGTCCTCCTCCTCGAGAACACCCGTTTCCATGCGGGCGAGGAGAAGAACGACAAGGCCTTCGTCGCGGAACTCGCAAAGCTCGGCGACATCTATGTCAACGATGCCTTCTCGGCGGCGCACCGGGCCCATGCCTCGACGGAGGGCCTCGCCCATGCACTCCCCGCCTATGCAGGCCGCACGATGCAGGCGGAGCTCGACGCGCTGACCAGGGGCCTCGAGGCCCCCAAGCGCCCGCTGGTCGCCATCGTCGGCGGCGCGAAGGTCTCGACCAAGATCGACCTGCTCGAAAACCTGGTCCAGAAAGTCGATGCCCTCGTCATCGGCGGCGGCATGGCGAACACTTTCCTGCATGCCACCGGCCTCAATGTCGGCAAGTCGCTGGCGGAGAAGGATCTCGCCGACACGGCGATGCGCATCATCGAAAAGGCCCGCGACTCCAACTGCGCCATCATCCTTCCCGTGGACGGGGTCTGCGCCTACGAGTTCAAAGCCGGCGCCCACCACCACACCTATGGCATCGACGCGATCCCCGAGGATCAGATGATCCTGGACGTGGGCTCGCAATCGGTCGAGCGCGTCAACGCGGCGATCAACGATGCGGCCACCCTCGTCTGGAACGGCCCGCTGGGCGCCTTCGAGATCACCCCCTTCGACCAGGGCACCGTCGCTGCGGCCCGCCACGCGGCAGAGCGCACGAAGGCCGGGAAGCTGGTCTCGGTGGCCGGCGGCGGCGATACGGTCGCGGCGCTGAACCACGCTGGCGTTGCCGAAAGCTTCACCTATGTATCCACGGCAGGCGGCGCCTTCCTCGAATGGCTGGAAGGAAAGCCGCTGCCCGGCGTTGAGGCTTTGAGAGCTTAAGCCACCGTTCAGCTTCGGCGCGCTTGATAGGCGCGCCCAATCAGGAGGAAGAGATGGCGCGCATTACCTTGAGGCAGCTTCTGGACCACGCCGCCGAGCACGATTACGGCGTGCCTGCCTTCAACATCAACAACATGGAGCAGGCGCTTGCCATCATGGCCGCGGCCAGCGAGGTCGATGCGCCGGTGATCATCCAGGCCAGCCGCGGCGCGCGCTCCTATGCCAACGACGTCATGCTCAAGCACATGATGGACGCGGTGACCGAGATCTATCCGCAGATCCCGGTCTGCGTGCATCTCGATCATGGCAACGAGCCTGCCACCTGCATGACGGCGATCCAGGCCGGCTTCACCTCGGTGATGATGGACGGCTCCCTCAAGGCCGACGGCAAGACCCCGGGCGACTGGGACTACAATGTCGGCGTCACCCGGAAGGTGGTCGAGATGGCCCATCTCGGCGGCATCTCGGTGGAGGGCGAGCTCGGCGTGCTCGGCTCCCTCGAGACCGGCATGGGCGACAAGGAGGACGGCCACGGCGCCGAGGGCAAGCTGTCCCACGACCAGCTCCTCACCAACCCGGACGAGGCCGTGAAGTTCGTGGCCGAAACCAAGGTCGACGCGCTGGCCATCGCCATGGGCACCTCCCACGGCGCCTACAAGTTCACCCGCAAGCCCGACGGCGCGATCCTCGCCATGAATGTCATCGAGGAGATTCACAAGAAGCTCCCCAACATGCATCTCGTGATGCACGGCTCTTCGTCGGTGCCGCAGGACCTCCAGGACATCATCAACACCTTCGGCGGCCAGATGAAGCCGACCTGGGGCGTGCCGGTCGAGGAGATTCAGCGCGGCATCAAGCACGGCGTCCGCAAGATCAACATCGACACCGACAACCGCATGGCGATGACGGGCCAGATCCGCAAGGTCCTGACCGAGAATCCGGGAGAGTTCGACCCGCGCAAGTACCTGAAGCCCGCCATGGAGGCGATGACCAAGCTCTGCAAACAGCGCCTCCAGGACTTCAACACCGCGGGCCAGGCTTCCAAGATCAAGCGGATCTTCACCCTCGCGGAAATGGCCAAACGCTATGCCGCGGGCGAGCTCGACCCCAAATTCGGCGCGAGCCGGCAGGCGGCCGAGTAGCCCATCAGGCTTTCGCCTCAATCCCATCCCAGAAACGGGGCCTCGCAAGACGGCCCCGTTTTCGTTATGGCGTAGCTGTCCGAAATTTCTTGAACCCGTGGATCATGGCCGAGTCGTCAGCCCGTCTTTATCTCGTCACGCCCGTCCTGGAGGACGCCTCCTTCGCGCCGCCCCTCGTCGAGGCCTGTGCCGGCGGCCATGTGGCCGCCGTGCTTCTGCGCCTCGCCGCTGCCGATGAACGGACGCTTATCAATCAGGTCAAGGCGCTGAGTCCCGCCATCCAGGAGACCGGGACGGCCGTGATCGTCACGGCTCCGGGCGAGGTCGACCTTGCCACTGTCGCGGCGCGAGGCGGGGCCGACGGGGTCCACGTCACGGCCAACGCGTCCGGGATCCGGGACCTGCGCGAGCGCCTCAAGGCGGAGCGCGCCCTCGGCGTCGGCGGCATCCGCACCAAGGACGATGCCATGACCATGGGCGAGGCCGGCGTGGACTACCTGATGTTCGGCGAGCCCCGGCCCGATGGATCCCTCCCGGCGCTGGACAGCGTGTCGGAAAGGGCGTCCTGGTGGGCGGAAATCTTCGAGACTCCCTGCGTCGCCTACGCCCCGAACCTCGAAGCCGTGAAAACCCTCGCGGCGACAGGAGCCGAGTTCATCGCCCTCGGCGACGCCGTCTGGTCCTCACCCGAGGGCCCCGCCAGCGCCGTGGCGGCGGCGGCGAAGCTGATCGGCGAGCAGGAGGCCCTTCCCTGATGCGCGTCGTATCGCTTCTCGCAGCCGCTCTGCTCGGCGCATTCGTGACGGCAGCCCAGGCCGAGCCCGATCTCGCCTATGGTGCCTATCAGCGCGGCCAATACCTCGCCGCCTTCCGCGAGGCGACCCTGCGGCTTGAGAAGAACAAGGACGATGCCCCGGCGATGACCCTGCTGGGCGAGCTCTACAACCAGGGGCTCGGTGTGCCCATGAGCCCCGAGAAGGCGGCCGACTGGTATCGCCTCGCCGCTGCGCGCGGAGATGCCCATGCTCTCGCCTCCCTCGGCCTGATGGCCCTCGACGGGCGCGGCATGAAGAAGGATCAGGCGCAGGCGAAGGCCTGGCTGGAACAGGCGGCCGCCAAGAACGAGCCGACCGCCTGCTACAACCTCGCGCTGATGCTCCTGACGAGCAGCAGCGACGATGACCTGCGCCGCGCCGCAACCCTGCTGCGCCAAGCCGCCGGGGCCGAGATCCCGGATGCCCAGCATGCGCTCGGCGTCCTCTATCTCCAGGGCCGCGGCGTCGAGCGCGACCTTGCCCAGGCGGCGCATTATTTCGAGCGCGCCGCCAGGAACGGCAGCTCCGTCGGCGAGGTGGAATACGCGATTCTGCTCTTCAACGGCGAAGGCATCGCCAAGAACGAGGCCAAGGCTGCCCGCTATTTCCGCAGCGCCGCGGCCAAGGGCAACGCCATCGCCCAGAACCGGCTGGCACGCATGCTGGCGGCGGGCCGGGGCGTCGCCCCCAACAAGGTCGACGCCGCCGCCTGGCATCTCCTCGCCTCGGCGCAGGGACTCAGCGATGCATGGCTCGACGATGTCCTGAAGGACATGTCGCCCGACGAGAAGACCCGCGCCGAAAAGGTCGCCGCCGAGCGCCTCGGGATGCGGTGACCCGCAACGCTTGACGTCCGCCCCCTGCCGTGGTCCATCCGGACCACATCCCTCCCGCCGTTTCAGGACTGTCCGACCATGATCCGCTCGCCCCTCATGACCGTCATGACCGATGCCGTAATGAAGGCATCGCGCTCTCTCAAGCGCGACTACGGCGAGGTCGAGAATCTGCAGGTGTCGCGGAAGGGTCCGGGCGATTTCGTCTCCGCGGCCGACCGCAAGGCCGAGAAGATCCTGCGCGAGTCCCTGGAGAAGGCGCGGCCCGATTATGGCTTCGTGATGGAGGAAGGCGGCGTCGTCGAAGGCAGGGATCCCACCCACCGATGGCACATCGATCCCCTCGACGGCACGACCAACTTCCTCCATGGCCTGCCGCATTTCGCCATTTCCGTCGGCCTGGAACGGGAGGGACAGGTGGTCGCCGGCGTGGTCTACGATCCGGTGAAGGACGAACTGTTCATCGCCGAGCGGGGCAAGGGCGCCTTCCTCAACAACCGCCGCATCCGCGTGGCGGCCCGCACCGAGATGGCCGACGCGGTCATCGCCTGCGGCCTGCCGCATATCGGAAAGGGCGACCATGCCCTGTTCCTGCGCGAATCCGCCCTCGTCATGGGGTATGCCGGGGGCATGCGTCGCTGGGGCGCAGCAGCCCTCGACCTCGCCTATGTGGCCTGCGGCCGCCTCGACGCCTATTGGGAGCGCGGTCTCAATTCGTGGGATGTATCCGCGGGCATCCTGCTGGTCCGCGAGGCCGGCGGCTTCACGTCCGACGCGGACGGGGGGAGCAATCCGCTCGTGGCGGGAAGCGTGGCCTGTGGCAACGAAATCCTGCACCGCGAGCTGGTGAAGCTCTTGAAGAAGGCAAAAGGCTGATATTTCTGTTTGTGGGACCCGGTGATCGAGCGGCGACGCTTGATCCCGATACCCCGTCCGGTCACATTGGAACGGTCGAGGGGCATCAGCGAGCAGGATCCAGATGGAAGACCAGACCCTTACCCCACCGCGGATCTATCTCATCCGCATGGCGGTTTTCCTGATTCTGGCGGGGTTTGTCGCCTTCATCCTCTACAAGCAAGTCTGGAATGCCTTTCTCGCCAATCCCGGCCTCAACAGCCTCATCATCGGCGTGATGTTCATCGGCATCGTCCTGGCCATCCGCCAGGTCTGGCGGCTTTTTCCGGAGGTGCGCTGGGTCAACACCCTGCGGCAGACCGAGGAAGGGCTGATCCAGCCCTCGTCTCCGGTCCTTCTCGCCCCCCTCGCCGCCTTCATCGGCAACCGGTCGTCGCAATCCTACCTGTCCGTCGCCGCGACCCGCTCGCTGCTCGATTCGATCGGCGCGCGCCTGGACGAGAGCCGTGAGATCCTGCGCTATCTGGCGGGCCTCCTGGTCTTCCTCGGCCTGCTCGGCACCTTCTGGGGCCTGATCGATACGGTTGGCTCGGTCGGCCGGATCATTTCTTCCCTCCGGACGGGCCAGGACACGGCGGTCCTCTTCGACGAGCTGAAAAATTCCCTCGCCGGTCCGCTGCAGGGCATGGGCCTGTCGTTCTCGGCCTCGCTCTTCGGCCTCGCCGGGTCCCTCGTCCTGGGGTTTCTCGACCTCCAGGCCGGTCAGGCGCAGAACCGCTTCTACACCGAGCTCGAGGACTGGCTCGCCACGTCCACCACGGACACGGCCACCCCCGACCTGTCCCTGCGCGCCGGCGCACCGGCCGACATCACTCTCGCCCTCAACCGCCTCACCGCGGCCGTCAACGACGGAGCCGGGGGCCGTGCTTCGACCCAGGCCATGGCCAATCTGGCCGAGGGCGTCCAGGGTCTCGTGCAGCATATGCGCGCCGAGCAGCAGATGATCCGCGACTGGGTGGAGGCCCAGGCGGCCCGTGAGAAGGAGCTCAAGCAGGTGCTTGATCGCATCGTCCGCGAAAGACTGCCCTGATGCCGACCTCCAGCATGGGAGGGCGTCGGCGTGGACGCCAGGGGCAGCTCAACTACTGGCCCGGCTTCGTCGACGCGCTTTCGACCCTGTTGCTGTCCATCGTCTTCCTGATCTCGGTCTTCATGGTCGGGCAGTTCTTTCTGTCGAGGGAATTGTCGAGCCGCGACACTGTCCTCGACCGCCTGAACCGCCAGATCGCCGAGCTGACCGACCTCCTTGCCCTCGAGAAATCGAGCCGTCGTACCACGGAGGAGAACCTCAACGCGTTGCAGAGCACGCTCCAGGCCGCCGAGATGGACCGGGCGCGTCTTCAGAGCCTGATCGACAGCGGCGGCGACGCGCAGGCGCGGGCGAGCGAGCTGAATTCAGCCCTCGACGCGGAACGCCAGGCGACAGGCCGTGCCCTCAGCCAGGTCGAAATCCTCAACCAGCAGATTGCGGCCATGCGCCGCCAGCTCGCGGCGCTGGAGGAGGCGCTCGCCGCCTCGGAGAGTCGCGACAAGGAAAGCCAGGCCCGGATCGCCGATCTCGGCAGCCGCCTCAACGTGGCGCTGGCGCAGCGGGTCCAGGAACTGGCTCGCTATCGCTCCGACTTCTTCGGCCGGCTGCGCCAGATCCTCGGCAACCGTCCGGACGTGCGCATTGTCGGCGACCGCTTCGTCTTCCAGTCCGAAGTGCTTTTCCCCGCGGGCCAGGCCACCTTGAAGCCCGAGGCTTCGGACGAGATCGACCGCATCGCCAGCGCCCTCGTCGAACTGCAGAAGCAGATTCCGCCGGACATTCCCTGGGTGGTCCGGGTCGACGGCCACACGGATTCCCGCCCGATCGCGACGTCGCAGTTTCCGTCGAACTGGGCCCTGTCGGCCGCCCGCGCCATCGCCGTGGTTCAGGCCCTCGCATCGCGCGGCGTCCAGCCCCAGCATCTGCTCGCGGCCGGGTTCGGCGAGTTCCAGCCCATCGACCTGGGCACGACGGAGGAGGCCTATGCCCGGAACCGGCGCATCGAGCTGAAGCTGACGGAGCGCTGACCGTCGCCTCGTCTTACCGTGTCTTGCCGAGCGCCTTGGCCACATCGGCCACCTGGACGCCGACGCGCCTGACCGTATCCATGAGCTGCTGGCGGGACACGTTCCACTTGCCCGTCCAGTAGCGGACCTCCCAGTCCTCGTGGATGTTGATCCGGGAGGCATCCTGCGGATGCCGTTTGCTCATGTCGTCCGTCATTTCCAGTCTCCCTGAAGCATGGCCGGGTACCTCCCGGCCTCTCTTCAACTTCCGGAAACTCCTACGGTTCGATCCGCCTATTCCGCCGCCTGGGCACGGCCGCCCTCGTCCGTGAACTGGAGATGGGCGAGACGGGCGTAGAGGCCGCTGGCGGCGAGAAGGCTGTCATGGGTGCCCTCCTCCACGATCCGGCCGCCGTCCATGACCAGGATCCGGTCGGCAGAGCGCACGGTGGCGAGACGATGGGCGATCACGAGGGTCGTCCGCCCCTGCATCAGCCGGTCGAGAGCCGCCTGGACCTTCTTCTCGCTTTCCGCATCCAGCGCCGAGGTCGCCTCGTCGAGAAGAAGGATCGGCACGTCCTTCAGGATGGCGCGGGCGATGGCGAGGCGCTGGCGCTGCCCTCCCGAGAGGGTGACGCCCCGTTCCCCGATCTGCGTCGCGTAGCCCTGCGGCAGGGCACGGATGAACCCGTCGGCCGAGGCGAGCTCGGCCGCGTGGCGGACCTCCGCCTCCGTGGCCTCGGGGCGCCCGTAGCGGATGTTGTCGAGGACGCTCGCCGCGAACACCGTCGGCTCCTGCGGCACGAGCGCCATCCGGCGACGCAGAGCGAGTGGATCGGCCTCCCTCACCGGTACCTCGTCCACGAGGATGGCGCCCTGCTGCGGATCGTAGAACCGCAGGAGAAGCTGGAGGACCGTGCTTTTGCCGGCGCCCGAAGGACCGACGATGGCGACCCGCTCGCCCGCCGCCACCCGGAAGCTCAGGCCGTGAAGGGCCCGCTGTCCGGACCGGGTCGGGTAGGAGAAGTGCACGTTCTCGAAGGCCATCGTTCCGAGGGGCGGCTCCGGAAGCGCCCTGGGATGGGCCGGGGCCTCGATGGCGGGCTCTGCCGCCAGGATCTCGCCCAGGCGCTCGGCCGCGCCCGCCGCCTGCGCAAGCTCGCCATAGACCTCGGAAAGCTGGCCGAGCGAGCTCGCGGCGAACACCGCGTAGAGCACGAACTGGGAAAGCTGGCCGGCGCTCATGGTGCCGGCGATCACGTCCTGTGCGCCATACCAGAGGACGCCAACGACGCTGGCGGAGACGAGGAAAAGTCCAATTCCGGTCAGGAAGGCCCGCATGGTCGTGGACAGGCGGGCCGCATCGAACGCCTCCTCCGCGGCCTCCGCGAAGTGTCGTGCCGTGGAAGTCTCCATGCCGAACGCCTGCATGGTCCGCACGGCCCCGACGGCCTCCGCGGCGTAGGCCGAGGCGTCGGCGAGCCGGTCCTGCGCCGCCCGGGAGCGGCGGCGAACGGCCCGGCCGGAGATGACCAGGGGCAGGACGATCACGGGAATTGCGAGAAGAACCAACGCGGAGAGCTTGGGACTCGTCACGATCATCAGGGCCGCGGCCCCGAAGAAGAGAAAGAGGTTGCGCAGGGCAATGGAGATGCTGGCGCCGAAGGCCGCCTTGACCTGGGTGGTATCGGCGGTGAGTCGGGAGACGATCTCGCCGCTCTTGGTCTGGTCGAAGAAAGCCGGATCAAGGGCGGTAAGGTGCCGGAAGACGGCGGAGCGCAGATCCGCCACCACGCGCTCGCCGAGGGTGATGACGAAATAATAGCGGGAGGCGCTGGCGAGAGCGAGGATGCCGACGACGAGGAGCAGGACGCCGAAATAGGCGTCGATGAGGCCTCGGCCCTGATCGGTGAAGCCGAGGTCGATCACCCGCCGGACCGCGATCGGCATGGCCAGGGTCGTGGCGGAGGCGACCATGAGCGCGGCAAGCGCTGCCAGGATCCGGCCCTTGTAGGCGAGCGCGTAGGGGACGAGCGGCCTGAGAGCGCTCAGGGCGGCTTTGGGACGTTGCGAACCGTCTGGGTCAGAGGCCATATCAGATATCGTTTCCGGGACGTCGGGCGCTCAAGGGGCTGGGTTCCTTGTCCCGGCTTGTTTCAGGGTTCCAAGTAAGGTATAGGCCCGCAACCTTTCAAGACAGGCTCGATTACAGGCTGCGGGCACCAGGCTGGCGGACCGCAAGAGGATATGGCAATGGCGCGCAAAGAAACCGATCACCCCGATTACCACTTCATCAAGGTCGTGATGACCAACGGGTCCGAGTTCACCACCCGGTCTACCTACGGCAAAGAGGGCGATACGCTCAACCTCGATATCGACCCGAACACCCATCCGGCCTGGACCGGCGGCCAGCAGCAGCTGCTCGACCGCGGCGGCCGTCTGTCGCGCTTCAACTCGAAGTTCGGCAATATTTCGTTCGGCAAGAAGTAAGCCGTTTTACGCATTCTGGGTCTTATGGCCCCGACGGCACAAGCCCCGCTTCGGCGGGGCTTTTCGTTTTGACCAGACAGGATGCCGCACCCCCGGTGCTCCCGAAAATGCCCTGCGGGCCGGGTCCGGGCGACGGTCGGGATCCGGGGACTGCGCCTGTGAGGGCGAGGATCATGCCGGCCACCGTGGGGGGCACCGTCCGGAATCGCCGGGTGGGCAGGCCGTGCCCTCCCGGGATGCCACCTTTCCTTGACTTTGCCGTGTTTCTCTCTTACGTGCTGCCCTCAAATCTGTAGAGCGAGCCCATGAGCCGCCGCCCAGCCCGAGAGGCTGGAGGTCAACGCCCGACAGCGCGATGCGCCCTCGGGCGCGTTCTCATTTGGGCTTTGGCCGAGAGGGATACGGATGTCGGACGACGCATTGCGCATCGAGGATGCGGTCAACGAGACCTGCCCGTGGTCGGGAAAGCCGATCGCGGCGGACTCGCTCACCCTTTATCGCGGTGCGGTCGTCGGCTTCTGCAACCCAGGCTGCCGCGACAAGTTCGAGGCCGCCGTCGAGCACTTTGAAAAGGCCCTCGCCGCACGCGATGTTCCTCTCATCGCAAAAGGATTGGATTGATCATGTTCGAAGGCCTCTCCGACAAGCTTTCCACGATCCTCAATTCGCTGACGCGCCGCGGCGCGCTGACGGAAGAGGACGTGAACGCGGCCCTGCGCGAGGTGCGCCGCGCCCTGCTCGAGGCCGACGTGGCGCTCGAAGTCGTGCGCTCCTTTACCGACAAGGTGCGGGCCCGTGCCGTCGGCGCCGAGGTCATCAAGTCGGTCTCGCCGGGCCAGCAGGTGGTCAAGATCGTCCATGACCAGCTCGTGGAGATGCTGGGCGCCCAGGCCGAGATCATCGACCTCAATGCGGCGCCGCCGGTCGGCATCCTCATGGTCGGTCTCCAGGGCTCGGGCAAGACCACCACCACCGCCAAGGTTGCCAAGCGCCTGACCGACCGCGACAAGCGGCGCGTCCTCATGGCGTCCCTCGACACCCGCCGCCCGGCGGCCATGGAGCAGCTCGCCGTCCTGGGCAAGCAGGTCGGCGTCGACACCCTGCCCATCGTGGCCGGCCAGTCGGCGGTGCAGATCGCCCGCCGCGCCATGGAGGCGGCGCGCCTCGGCGGCTACGACGTGGTGATGCTCGACACCGCCGGCCGCGTCACCGTCGACGAGGGCCTGATGATGGAGGCCGCCGACGTGAAGGCGGCCACGGGCCCGCACGAGGTGCTCCTCGTCGCGGACGCGCTCACCGGCCAGGACGCGGTCAACACCGCCCGCGCCTTCGACCAGCGTCTCGGTGTCACCGGCATCGTGCTGACCCGAATGGACGGCGATGCCCGTGGCGGCGCGGCGCTCTCCATGCGCGCCGTGACGGGCAAGCCGATCAAGCTCGTCGGCACCGGCGAGAAGGTGGACGCGCTGGAGGAGTTTCATCCCTCCCGCGTCGCCAACCGCATCCTCGGCATGGGCGACATCGTCTCCCTCGTCGAGAAGGCGGCGGAGAACATCGACCAGGAGAAGGCGATGGCCCTGGCGCAGAAGATGCGCAAGGGCAAGTTCGACCTGGAGGATCTGCGCGACCAGCTGGCCCAGATGGAGAAGATCGGCGGCATCGGCGGCATGCTCGGCATGATGCCTGGCATCGCCAAGATGAAGGCGCAGCTCGAGAGCGCCAATCTCGACGACAAGGTCATCAAGCGCCAGCGCGCGATCATCGACTCGATGACCCCGGCCGAGCGCCGCAATCCCGACATCCTCAAGGCCTCGCGCAAGAAGCGCATCGCGGCGGGCTCGGGCATGAAGGTCGAGGACATCAACAAGCTCTTGAAGATGCACCGCCAGATGGCCGACGTCATGAAGATGATGGGCGGCGGCAAGGGCAAGGGCATGGCCGGCGCGCTGGGCAAGATGTTCGGCCTCGGGGGCGGCGGCATGGGTGGAATGGGCGGCATGCCCCAGCCCACGCCTGAGCAGATCGAGGCGCTGCAGAAGCAGATGGGCGGCAAGCTGCCCGAGTTTCCGGGCGGCGCCGGCGGACTTCCGCCAATGCCGAAGGGCATGCCGGGCCTCCCCGGTCTCGGCGGGCCGAAGATTCCCGGATTGCCGGGCATCGGCGGCTCTCCGTTCGGAGGCAAGAAGAAGTGAGTTTCTGATATTCGCCGTCATCCCGGGGCCGCGCCAGCGGAGCCCGGGATCCATAACCCTGCCGGTTTCCGATCCGGTGCCGTCAGCGGTTATGGGTTCCCGCCTTTGCGGGAATGACGGGGAGAGGTTTGATCGAAGGACACTGATAAGGAGAAACCCATGTCCCTCAAGATCCGTCTGACCCGTGGTGGCGCGAAGAAGCGTCCCTACTACCGCATCGTCGTCGCGGATTCGCGCTCCCCGCGCGACGGCCGCTTCATCGAGAAGGTCGGCACCTACGACCCGATGAAGCCGAAGGACGACGCCGGCCGCGTCATTCTCGACACCGAGAAGGTCCAGGCCTGGCTCGCCAAGGGCGCCCAGCCGACCGACCGCGTCCTGCGCTTCCTCGACGCCGCCGGCCTCCTGAAGCGTTCGCCGCGCAACAACCCGCAGAAGGCGGTTCCGGGCAAGAAGGCCCAGGAGCGCGCCGAGGCGAAGGCCGCCGCGGCCGCCGCTCCTGCCGAAGGCGAGGCTGCGTAAGCGCCTATGCGGAGACAGGGTGAGCGCCATCACCCCTCCCGACAGGAGGGGTCGACGCATGCGAGTGCGGCGGGTGAGGGGCGTGTCCTTTCCGGACAGCCCTCACCCCTCACCCGGACCTCCGGTCCGACCTCTCCCCCTGGGAGAGGCGACACACCGCGGGACGATCTCGTCCTCGTCGGCGAGTTCGGCCGCGCCCATGGCCTCAGGGGCGAGGTGCGGCTGAAATCCTTCACAGGGGATCCGGCGGCGATTGCGACCTACAATCCGCTGGTCACGGCCCAGGGCCGAAAGCTTGCCCTGAAAAGCGTCCGCCCCGCCGGGGGCGCCGCGCCCGACATGCTGATCGCGCGCATCGACGGCGTTTCCTCGCGCGAAGCGGCGGAGGCGTTGAACCGCGTCCCGCTTTTCGTCGAGCGCAGCAAGCTTCCTCCACCCGAGGAGGAAGACGAGTTTCTTCTCGCCGATCTCATCGGCCTCGCGGTCGAGGACGAGGCCGGCGCGGCGGTCGGCACCATCGTCGCCGTGCCGAACTACGGCGGCGGCGATCTTCTCGACATCAAGTCCGCAGCGACCGGCGCGACCGCGCTGCTGCCGTTCACGAAGGCCTTCGTTCCGGTGGTCGACATCGCCGCCAGGCGCGTCGTCGCCGCGCTGCCGGAGGACTTTTTCGCACGCGCTCGTCCCGGACCCGAGGACGAAGCGTGACGTTCAGCGCGACGATCCTCACCCTTTACCCCGAAATGTTTCCCGGACCGCTGGGCCTCTCGCTGTCCGGTGACGCGCTGGCGCGGAGCGTCTGGTCTCTGGAGGCGCGCAACATCCGCGATCATGGGCTGGGCCGGCATCGCAACGTGGACGACACCCCGGCGGGCGGCGGCGTCGGCATGGTCCTGCGCTGCGACGTGATGGCGGCGGCACTGGACGCGGCGGTGGCGCCGGACGACCCGCGTCCGAAGCTGCTCATGAGCCCGCGGGGCAAACCGTTGACTCAAGGTCGTGTGCGCGACCTCGCGGCCGGTCCGGGCGTGGTGATCGTGTGCGGCCGGTTCGAGGGGGTCGACGAGCGGGTGATCGAAGGACGCAACCTCGAGGAGGTCTCCATCGGCGATTACGTGCTCTCGGGCGGCGAGATCGCCGCCCTGGTCCTGCTCGACGCCTGCGTGCGGCTTCTTCCCGGCGTCATGGGCAAGGAAGCCTCGGGCCATGAGGAGAGCTTCGAGGGGAATCTCCTCGAATATCCGCAATATACGCGCCCCCGCGAATGGGAGGGGCGGCCGATCCCCGAGGTCCTGCTCAACGGCAACCACGCCGCCATCGAGAAGTGGCGGCGGGCAGAAGCGGAGAGGATCACGAGGGAGCGCCGGCCGGACCTGCTGGACAGGCCCGGCGCTTAATCCCCCGCCGCGAGCGGCCGCAAGGGCCGGCTCAGACGGAGCTTCCATTTGAGATTGACGCCTGCGCTGCCAAGCAGAATCAGCGCGATGCCGGCCCACTGGGCCGGGGCAAGCTCGCGCCCATAGGCGACATAATCGACCAGGATCGCAACCGCAGGATAGACGAAGGACAGAACCGCGACGCGCGCCGTGGGCAATTTCTGAATGGCGGAATAAAGCAGGATATACATGATGCAGGTATGTCCGACGCCGAGGATCGCGAGATAGAGCCACTGGATCTCCCGGGAGGGAAGGGCCGAGAAATCGGCGAACGGCGCCAGCATCAGCGTGCCCAGGACTGCCTGCACCAGTGCGATCAGGTGCGGCGGGATCTCCTTCAGATGCTTGGCGACGATGGACGTGACCGCGTAGAGACCGGCGGCGCCGAGCGCGAGGCCGAGGCCCGCGAGATAGCCGCCGGCGAGCGAGAAGCCCGTGGCGTCGATCTTCACCACCATCAGTAGCCCCGCGAAGGCGATGGCAATGAAGCCCCAGGCGTCGCGGCTCGGATACTCGCCGAACAGGACCATGCCCAGCAGAATCAGGAAGAAGGGCTGCATGTTGTAGACGGCCGTGGCGATGGAAATGGAGGTCAGCGCGTAGGCCGAGAACAGCAGGACCCAATTCAGCACGATGGCGGCCCCACCCAGGAGGGCCAGAAGGAACGTCGTCCGGGTGAAGCGCCAGGGAAGGAGAAGCCCGCGCCAACTGCAATAGGCCAGGAGGCCGAACGCGCCGAAAAGGCAACGGAAGAACACCACGTTCCAGATCGATTGTCCGGATTCGATGACGAAGAAGCCGATGGTGCCCGACATCGCCATGGCGCCTACCATTTCCAGCCAACCGCCGCGCTCTGCCCGTCCCGTCATTGGAGCCTCCTGTGATCCGGCATGACTTTACCGGCGGAGCAGCGAGGCGTACCTTGGAGTTGTAAGGCGAAAGTCGGAAAGAGGTTTTGAAGCAATGGCTCTCTCGTCAAAAAGGCTTCGAAATGAAAGTCCGGTGCTCGATGACGTCGACAGGGCGCTTGTCGAGGCCCTGGCGGCCAATGCCCGCCTGTCCCTGGCCGATCTGGCCCGGGCCGTCGGCCTGTCGGCGCCGAGCATCGCGGAACGGCTGCGCCGCCTCGAGGAGACCGGTCTGGTGAACGGCTACACGGTCGATCTCGACCCCAGGGCCCTGGGCTATACTCTCACCGCCATCGTGCGCGTCAGGCCCCTGCCGGGCCAGCTTCACATGGTCGAGAAACTCCTGACCGAGAGCCCGGAGGTCATCGAGTGCGACAAGGTCACGGGGGACGACTGCTACATCGCCCGCTATGTCCTGCGCAGCATCGACGAGCTCGACCCGATCCTCGACAAGATCGCCCAGCGGGCGCAGACGAGCACCTCCATCGTCAAGGCCACGCCGGTCAAGCGCAGGCTTCCGCCTCTGGCCATCCCGTGAGGCAGTGATTGCCCATCGACAAAGCCCGGGAACTCCTGTATAGCCGCCCGCAATTCACAACAGGACGCCGAAATCCCGCAGGTCCCGAGATCGCTCGAGGCCATGCAACGGCAGGAGTTTAGACATGAACCTCATTCAGCAGCTCGAGCAAGAGCAGATCGCCAAACTCGGCAAGACCATTCCGGACTTCCAGCCCGGCGACACCGTGATCGTCAACGTCAAGGTGAAGGAAGGCGAGCGTTCCCGCGTGCAGGCCTATGAAGGCGTCTGCATCGCCCGCTCCGGTGGCGGCCTCCACGAGAGCTTCACCGTCCGCAAGATTTCCTACGGCGAGGGCGTCGAGCGCGTCTTCCCGATCTATTCGCCGATGATCGATTCCATCAAGGTCGTGCGCCGTGGCGCCGTCCGCCGCGCCAAGCTCTACTACCTGCGCGACCGTCGCGGTAAGTCCGCCCGTATCGCCGAGCGCGCCGAGCGTCAGGACAAGAGCGACGCCGCTTCCGCCGCCAAGTAAGCGGCTTTCGCGAACAGCGAATTCAGGAAAGCGCGGTCCAAAGCCGCGCTTTTTGCTTATCTGGCTTAGGCCAGCTCCAGGCTATCGCGGCGTTCTAAAAATTTTGTTGCGTGGCGCGGCTTGCCCGCTATGCATTGATTTCAACGCCGTGCGCTCCCGGGACGCCTTTTCGTCGTCCGCGAGACCGGCTAAACACCCGACCGTACTCTTTTGGCGTATGTTGGATCGAGAGAAACCATGGCAGACCCCCGCACCCTCTATGACAAGATCTTCGACGAGCATGTCGTCGACCGGCAGGATGATGGGACGTGCCTCCTCTACATCGACCGCCACCTCGTCCATGAGGTAACGAGTCCACAGGCCTTCGAGGGTCTGCGCATGGCTGGCCGGAAGGTGCGCCAGCCGGGCAAGACCCTGGCGGTGGTCGACCACAACGTGCCGACCACGGACCGCTCCAAGGGCATCGACGACCCTGAATCCGCCATGCAGGTGGAGACCCTCGCCCACAACGCCGAGGAATTCGGCGTCGAATACTACAACGAGCGCGACACCCGCCAGGGCATCGTGCACGTGGTCGGGCCGGAGCAGGGCTTCACCCTGCCGGGCATGACCATCGTCTGCGGCGACAGCCACACCTCGACCCATGGCGCCTTCGGGGCGCTCGCCCACGGCATCGGCACGTCGGAGGTGGAGCATGTGCTCGCCACGCAGACCCTGATCCAGAAGAAGGCCAAGAACATGCGCGTGACCGTGGACGGGCAGTTGCCCGCCGGGGTCACGGCGAAGGACATCATCCTCGCCATCATCGGCGAGATCGGCACTGCCGGCGGCACCGGCCATGTGATCGAATATGCCGGCGAGGCCATCCGGGCGCTCTCCATGGAAGGCCGCATGACGGTCTGCAACATGTCGATCGAGGGCGGTGCCCGCGCCGGCATGGTCGCCCCGGACGAGAAGACCTACGCCTATCTGAAGGACCGCCCCAAGACGCCGAAGGGCGACGCCTGGGAGGCGGCCCTGCGCTACTGGGACACCCTGCGCTCGGACGAGGGCGCCTTCTTCGATTCCGAAATCCGCCTCGATGCTGCGAACCTGCCGCCGATCGTGACCTGGGGCACCTCGCCGGAGGACGTGATCTCGGTCACGGGCGCGGTTCCGAACCCGGACGACATCGCGGACGAGAACAAGCGCCGCTCCAAGTGGCGCGCTCTCGACTACATGGGCCTCAAGCCAGGCCAGAAGATCACCGACATCGCCCTCGACCGGGTGTTCATCGGCTCCTGCACCAATGGCCGGATCGAAGACCTGCGCGCCGTCGCGAAGGTCGTCGAGGGCAAGCGCGTGGCGGAAACCGTCAACGCCATGATTGTCCCAGGCTCCGGCATCGTGAAGATGCAAGCGGAAGCGGAAGGCCTCGATCGCATCTTCAAGGCCGCCGGCTTCGAGTGGCGCGAGCCTGGCTGCTCCATGTGTCTCGCCATGAACGCGGATCGCCTCGCCCCGCAGGAGCGCTGCGCCTCGACCTCGAACCGCAACTTCGAGGGCCGCCAGGGCTTCAAGGGCCGCACCCATCTCGTCTCCCCGGCCATGGCGGCGGCGGCGGCGATCGCGGGACGGTTCGTGGATATCCGCAGCTGGGCTTGAGCCCGGGCTTGACCCGGGGACTGGCCGATTCACGACACAACAAAAAGCGGCGATCCGGATGGGTCGCCGCTTTTTGTTGTGAAGGGGAGCGAGGCTTAGTCGACGTAAACCCGACGTCCGCCGCCGACGACCTGGCGGCACACCTCCGTCGGGCGACGAACGACCACGCCGCTCGGGCGGACATGCTCGCGCATCACCGTGCGGCACACGGTGCGCGACCGGGCCGGACGCTCGACCACCCGCCGTTCGATGACACGCTCGCGATAGCCAGGACGATAATGGTCGCGCTCGATGCTCACGCCGCCGGGGCCGACGCGCACATTCATGTCCTGGGCCGAGGCAACGCCGGAGCCGAAGACCACCAGCCCGGCCGCAGCCAGGATTCCGAGAAATTGACGCATGAGAACCTCATCTCTGCTAAATGATAGTCGGGACGGACAACGTCAGGCTTCGCAACCCGTTCCCTAACGTCAGCGGGCGATGATGCGCGAGGAGGGCTTCATGGGCGACAGGCAGGAAGAATCCCGCAAGATCCTCGAAGGCGTTGAGCGGGATACGGAAACTATCGGCTCGTCCTCCCTCCATCGCATGAGCCGGCGCATGGCGGATCATTTCGGCGGGCGCGATGCCATCGGCGAAGCGGAGGGCGGCGGCACCGACCCTGTCGAGCTCTGGGGCCGCCGGATCGGACGCAGCTTGTCGGTGATCGGCTTCGTGGTTCTCGTCTATTGGCTCGCCGTTCAGCTCCGGCTTCTCTGATCCCTTACGACCATGAAACATCTCGCATCCCTGCACGCGCCGTCCATTGCCGATTTCGAGGCCCTCGCGCACGAGGCCTATGCGCGCCTGCCGCAGGAATTCCGGCAGCTCTGCGAGGGCGTTGTGATCCGCGTCGAGGATTTTCCCGACGATGAGACCCTGCGGGACATGGAATGCGAAACGCCGTTCGACCTGCTCGGCCTGTTTCGCGGCATCGGCCTCGCGCAAGGCCATGCCGTGATGGCGACCGGTCAGTTCCCGAACATGGTCTGGCTCTACCGCCGGCCGATCCTCGATTACTGGGCCGAGCACGAGGAAAGCCTGGGGGATCTCGTCACCCACGTGCTGGTGCACGAGATCGGCCACCATTTCGGTCTCTCGGACGAGGACATGGAAGCGATCGAGGCCGCAGCGGGGTGAGGCCCCGCTTGTCGAAGGAAGAGGATTTGTGCCGGGAGCGGCCGCGTCGAATTCTCCTGCTTCGAGATTCCGTCCGTCCTATCGTCCCGTCGCGATCCGCTCGAGAAATGCGGCCGGCTCCAGCCGGTTGGCAACGAGGAAGTCGCGATAGACGCCGGCGGCCTGCGCGCGATGTCTGTCATAGGCATCGGGATCGAACTTGATCAGGTTCCTGAGGCGCGTCCGTGTGAGGGGTGCAACGAGTTCGCCGGCCTCGACATGTGGCACGCCGGTGTTCTCGCAGAGCTCACGGGTACGGGAATCGATCGTGACCGTCAGGCCCATGCATTCGGCCTGCAATGCGAGGGCGACGCCATGATAGCGGCAGCCGATCGTCAGATCGTGGCGGCGAAGGGCGTCCATCCACGCCGGGACGTCATAGAATGACCGCATGTAGTTGCGGCACCACGCCTTGAACTCCTCCGCGGAATAGTGCGGAACCGTATGGTCGTGGATGGCTTGCAGGGCCTGAGGCTCGATGGCGTCGAAGAGACCGCGCGAGGCCTTGATCATCTCGCCCATGGATTGGACGACGTATTGGCCCGGAGCGATGGGATCCATCATCAGTCCGATGAGCTGATGTTCGATCTCGCGCGTCTTCAGCCAGGATTGATGGCCGGCCGTGACGGAGATCGCACGGGGCAGGGCGACGTGCTTCCAGCGCGCCGCGATCCTGCGGCCCAGCCCAGGCTCCTGATGGATGAAATAGGACGGGCAGCCGCCCGGCAGCGAGCCTTTGAGATCCAGCTTGTCGAGTTGTGAGCTCGTATAGGCGCCGCGCGTGTAGATGTTCGACGATGTCGAGGACGGATTGGAGCGCGCAATGACCTGGGCCCATCGCAACGTGCCCGGATTGAGCGCGATGTCATGGTCGTAGCTGTCGGCCTGGGCCCCAAGGCCGATGGCAACGACGGGCAGCCCCGATTCCTCGAGGTTCGTGGCCATGCGGCCGTAATCCGTATGGCGGCCAAGCTGATTGGCACAGGGGATCACGACGATGTCCGCGTTGTCCTGCAACGTCTTTGCGGAGACACCCCACCCATAGAACTTGACCGGATTGACGATCTGGCTTGCGACCGCATGGACGAATGCGAGATTGCCATTGTTATGCCCGATCCCGGTATAAAGCTCCTCGAACGAGGCATTGGAATAGAGGCCGAGAGACGGGGTTTTCCAGAGCATGGCGACGCGCCGTGGCGCCGAGGTCGGCTTCCGGATCGGCCTGTCCTGTCCGGCCACCGTCTCCAGCGTCGTTGTCTGCAGCATGTCCGCTCACCTCATCGCTTCCAGAAACACCTCTATGGAAGCTGGGGGAGGACGGCAAGTATCAATCCATCACATGGACTGTATTGACGCAGTAACAATGCTCCTAACAGGAAAATAGAAACGATTTAATTCGAAAATCGAAATAGTTTTCGGACATGGTTGCTGTTTTCAGGTCGTCCTGGCCGACACGGGATGCGGCCGCTGAGTCTACCGGGGCCGGCTTAACGCAGGCTCGATCTCATCGCCAATCGTTCCTCTTCATCGAGCTGTTCAAGCAGTGCCTTATGGCGCTCCGGAAGCTGCAATTCGGGAATATTCGTATAGTGCTCGCGGAGAAGATGGCCGATTACGAGGGCGACATGATTGCTTGGAACCTTGAGAGTATTGGGGAGTTGCAGCCCCCTGATCTGACTTTCATTCACCGGCATGGCATCGCTCCACCATTCTACTGTCGCTTGACCGTCAGTAAGCCAACTAAGACGATCCGGATCGGTTTCAGCGTAGCCGCCGCCAGACTTCAGCCTTGTCTTCGAGGGGGCCATCCGGAATGCGCGAGATCGAGTGCCGAGCGACCGGTCGAGTTCCGCTGCCGACCCGGAACGTTTCGAACGGGCAAATTTGCCTTCTGGCTGGATTGGATCCGCGCTCCTATCGGAGGAGACGATAGCTCACCGGATCGTCCGGGCAGATATTCGGACCGCATTCGACGAACGTGCCGACGACGTTTGCGAGGGTGATGGCGATGACGAGGAACACCGCCGTCGTCTCGAACGCACCAATGCGCGGCGCTTCGGCCGTCTCCTTGAACTGCCGGTCGGACAGGAGCACGGCGGCGATCAGCAGGATCGCGGCGGCGAAGCACAGAAAGGCCCATGTGTAATAGTGATAGCCGAGCACGGCGGAGCCGTAGCCCGGATCCCCCGGCATGATGTGCAGGAGAATCTGGCGCATGGCGATGCCCGCGCCCAGCAGGGCGGCGAGGAGCGACAGGGCGTAGTGGCTCGGTCTCGGACCGAAGCGGAC
This sequence comes from Microvirga sp. BF8, assembly GCF_059888585.1. Classification (NCBI taxonomy): domain Bacteria; kingdom Pseudomonadati; phylum Pseudomonadota; class Alphaproteobacteria; order Hyphomicrobiales; family Methylobacteriaceae; genus Microvirga; species Microvirga sp. BF8. The sequence goes on from NZ_CM187619.1 coordinate 4,412,625, forward strand.
ATTGAGGATCGGCCCGACGGCGAGCCCCGCGAAGGCCACGCGCTGCAGGAGACACAACGGGCAGGGCAGTTCGTGCAGCCAGAACTGCATGACGAAGGCCGCCAGGAGGATCAACGCGACGGCATAGAGGCCGAGGGCATTGAGAGTGACGGCAAGGCGCGGCGTCAGCATCGGATCGACCTCAGAAGGACAGTGGCAGCTTGTCGGTGGCGTGGTGCAGGTAATCGGCCACGCTCAGAACCAGCGACAGGCCGAAGAGACCGAGCGTGACGGCCCGGTGGCCGAACCACCCGGTCAGCATCGCCAGCGCGAAGAGAAGAAAAAGAACTGTCTGATCCATGCGCCGCCCCGGGAAGCACCGTCGCTGTAGCATTTATTCCTTAACGGAAAGGATGCCGACGGCAACGCTCCTCCTCCGGGGGAGAGGTGAGGGAATGCGGACCCGGCTCCGCCCATTGTCCGGGAACGGCAATGGCAGCACCGTCCGGGCGCGACCGTGTTGGGCCTAGTCCTGGAGCAGCGCCTTTGATATGAGGCTGCAACGGCGGATCTGCCGCCCGAGGATGGAAAGACGATGGACAAGTTCACTGTGCTGGAAAGCGTCGCGGCGCCGCTGCGGATCATCAATGTCGATACCGATATGATCATTCCCAAGCAGTACCTGAAGACGATCAAGCGCACGGGACTTGGAACCGGGCTCTTCTCCGAGATGCGCTACCGTGAGGATGGCTCCGAGAACCCCGATTTCGTGCTCAACCAGCCGGCCTATCGCAAGGCGCAGATCCTGGTGGCGGGCGACAATTTCGGGTGTGGCTCCTCCCGCGAGCATGCGCCCTGGGCTCTGCTCGATTTCGGAATCCGCTGCGTCATCTCCACCAGCTTCGCCGATATTTTCTATAACAACTGTTTCCAGAATGGCATCCTGCCCATCGTCGTGAGCCCGGAGGACCTGGAAAAGCTCTTCGACGACGCGGAGCGCGGCGCCAACGCGACGCTCACGGTCGATCTCGAGAACCAGGAGATCCGCGGTCCCGATGGCGGCAAGGTCAGGTTCGACATCGACCCGTTCCGCAAGCATTGCCTGCTCAACGGCCTCGACGGCATCGGCCTGACCATGGAAAAGGCGAAGACCATCGACACCTACGAGAAGAAGCTCGGCGAGCGCGCCTGGGCCTAGAGACTGGCTTTGCCGGTCATTCCGGGGCCGCGCAGCCGGGCCAAGCGCGGCTCCGGCCCCGTTTTCACAAGATTAACCAAATTCCCTGCAATGTGCCGGGCATGAAGAACTTTCTTGCCCCCACTCTCTTCGTTCTCGCCGGCCTCGCTGCCGCGGCACCGGCATCGGCTCAGGCGGATTTCCGCTCCTGTCTGTCCTCCCTGCGCAGCCAAGCGGCGGCCAAGGGGATTTCCGGCCAGGCTTTCGATGTGGCGACACGCGGCGTCGAGCCGGACCTGAAGATCCTCGAGCTCATGGACAACCAGCCCGAGTTCAAGACGCCGATCTGGGACTATCTCGCTGCCCTCGTCGACGACGAGCGGGTCCAGGACGGCCGGTCCGCCATGCGCCAGTGGGGGCAGGCGCTGGCTGCGGCGGAAGCGCGCTTCGGCGTCGACCGATACGTGATTGCCGGTGTCTGGGGCGTGGAATCCAATTTCGGCAAGGATATCGGCGGGCGGCCCCTGGTCCAGTCGCTCGCGACGCTGTCCTGCTACGCGCCGCGCCGCCGCGAGTATTTCACCGGCGAATTGATGTCGACTCTCAAAATCGTCCAGGACGGCGATATCGACCCCGCCAACCTGCGTGGTTCGTGGGCCGGGGCCTTCGGCCATACCCAGTTCATGCCCTCCACCTTCCAGCGCCTCGCGGTCGACGGCGATGGCGACGGACACCGGGACATCATGATGTCCGTGCCCGATGCCGTGTCCTCGACAGCCAATTTCCTGAAAAAGGCCGGCTGGGTGAATGGCCTGCCCTGGGGCTACGAGGTGCGGCTGCCGTCCGGCTTCAACACGAGGCTGGCCGGCCGCAAGAGCAAGCGGCCGCTCTCGGCCTGGGCGTCCATGGGCGTTACCCATGTCGACGGCCGGCCTCTGTCCGGCAATTATGCCGCCGGCATCATCATCCCCGCCGGCGCGAACGGGCCCGCCTTCGTCGTGACGAGGAATTTCGACGCGGTCTATTCCTACAACGCCGCCGAATCCTATGGTCTCGCCATCGCGCTTCTCGGTGACCGCCTGAAGGGCCAGCCCGGCATCCGCGCAGCCTGGCCGACCGACGATCCGCCCCTGTCCCGCGCCCAGCGCCGCGAGTTGCAGAAGCTTCTCACGGCCCGCGGCTACGATGTCGGCGAGCCGGACGGCAAGATCGGCCAGAAGACCCGCGACGCCATCAAGGACGTGGAGCGCCAGATCGGCCTCGAGCAGCGCGGCCGTCCCGGCGGCAAGGTCCTGCAGGCGCTGCGAGGCTGATGCTGCGATGTCCCTGGCGAGTCTGTTGCTGTTCGTTCCAGCCTGCTTTGCCCTGAACCTGGCCTTTGGCCCCAACAACCTTCTGTCCCTCACCTATGGATTGCAGCAGGGGGTGCGCACGGCCATCCTTGCCTCGGGAGGACGACTGGTCGCCTTCGCGCTGATGATCGGACTCACGGCCCTCGGTGTCGGCGCGGTGCTCGCCGCGTCGGACATGGCGTTCACGATCCTCAAATGGGCGGGGGCCGCCTATTTGGTCTGGCTGGGGATCAAGATCCTGCGCGCTTCCGGCTCTGTGGTGGCCTCCATCGAGTCCGCGCCCCGGCGCTCCCTGAGGGACCTCGGCCTGCAGGAATTCTGGACCGCCATCGGCAACCCCAAGGCCATCCTGATCTTCACGGCCTTCCTGCCGCAGTTCATCGAGCCTCAGTCCTACTGGACGAGCTTCGCGCTGACGGGCCTGATCTTTCTCGTGCTCGAAGCGGTTGCCGTGCTCTTCTACGCGGTGCTTGGTCAGAGATTGAGCGCCCTGAGCCGTAACAGGCGCGTCTTCGGCTGGCTGAACCGGTTTTCCGGTGCGACCATGGTCGCATTCGGCATCGCTCTCCTCTTCACACGCAGACCCGCGTGAAGAGCGCAGCCATGAGGCCTCTCGCCTAGAGCAGCGCATCCTATGTTGCGAAAGTCCCCGTCCACTTTCCACTGATTTGGACCGCCGGTTCGGGACGGTGCACTAACGGATGGATTGCGGCGGCCGGGGATTCTGGGGTGTAGTGCCGCCCATGCTCATCGGAATCCTGACCGACATCCACAGCAACCGCGAGGCGCTTTCAGCCTGCCTGGCGCATGCGCGGGCGCATGGGGTCGATCGCTTCATTTTTCTTGGCGACTATGTCGGATACGGCGCGGATCCCGTGTGGGTCGTGGAGACGATCATGGCTCTGGCGGACGTGGGCGCCATCGCCCTTCTCGGAAACCACGATGCCGCTATCGACGGCTCCGACGAAAACATGAACGCAATCGCCCGGGAGGCGATTCGCTGGACGCGCACCCGGCTGAATCCGGACCATCGGAACTTCCTCTCGAATCTCCCTCTGGCTTACGAGGAGGGGGACACTCTCTATGTCCATGCCAACGCCTATGCCCCGGGCAATTGGGACTACATGTCCGGGCCGATGGAGGCCTCACGGCATTTCATGCGGGCCACCAACCGCATCACCTTCTGCGGTCATGTCCATGTGCCGATGCTGTACCACATGAGCACGACCGGAAAGGTGGCTGCTTTCACCCCGGTGGCCAACAACGATATCCCTTTGCTTCCAACGCGCTCCTGGCTGGCGGTGATCGGCGCCGTCGGACAGCCGCGAGACGGCATTCCGGCCGCGAACTACGCCATCTACGACACGGCGCAGCAGAACCTGCGCTACCTGCGTGTGCCTTACGACTCCGCCACGGCGGCGCGCAAGGTGCGCGAGGCGGGTCTTCCGGAAAAGCTCGCCGAGCGGCTGGAGCAGGGGCGATAGGATGCGCTCGCGCCTCAGCCGGGGGATGGTCATCGACGGCTTCGAGCTCCAGGAGCATCTGGGCACCGGAGGGACGGCCCAGCTCTGGATCGTGCGGCGCGCCGGAGATCCGACCCCCCTCATCATGAAGATCCCGCTTCTCGGCGACAGCGACAATCCGCTGCCCGTCGTTTCCTTCGAGACGGAGCAGATGATCATGCCGCGCCTTTCGGGGCCGCATGTCCCCCGCTTCGTCGCGGCAGGCGGCCTGGAGCCGCAGCCCTACATCGTCATGGAGCGGATCCCCGGCCCGTCGCTCAAGGAGCGCCTTGCGCAGGTGCCGCTGCCCTGGAGCGAGGTGGTCGGGATCGGGGCAAAGGTGGCCCGTGCCCTCCACGACCTCCATCGCCAACGGGTCATCCACCTGGACGTGAAGCCGAGCAACGTCATGTTCCGGGAGACCGGAGAGGCCGTTCTCATCGATTTCGGATTCTCCCGGCACGAGCTTCTGCCGGATCTTCTCGACGAGGAGTTCCGCCAGCCTTTCGGCACAACGCCCTATATGGCCCCGGAACAGGTCCTGCAGGACCGGTGCGATCCGCGCAGCGATCTCTTCGCGCTCGGCGTCATGCTGTACTTTTTCGTGACCGGGGAGCGCCCCTATGGCACGCCCAAGGGCGGTCAGATCCGCCGGCGCCTGTGGCGGGACCCGGTTCCGCCGCGAGCCCGGAATCCGGATTGCCCGCCATGGCTCCAGGAGGTCATCCTGCGCTGCCTGGAGATCGACCCGAACGACCGATATGCGACCGCGGCCCAGCTCGCCATGGACCTGGAGAACCCCGAGCAGGTCTCCCTGACCGACCGCGCTCAAAGACTCAGGCAGGACAGCGGGATGCAGGCCGTGAGGCGCTGGCTCAGGGCCCGCTGCGCGAAGCCCCTGGCCGCTCCCAATGTCTCCAGTCAGCTGTCGCGGGCGCCGATCATTCTCGCTGCCGTCGACCTCTCGCCGGAGGGCGAGGATCTGGCCGATTCCCTGCGGGTTCTGGTTGGGCGTTTCCTGTCCCTGCAACCGGGGGCCCGCGTCGCCTGCATCAATGTCCTCAAGACCTCACGCGTCGCCATCGACATTCTCGAGGACGAAGAGGGCAACAGCCTCCACGTTCAGCGGCTGATCCGGCTCAAGCACTGGGGCGCCGCGCTCGACGTTCCGAAGGAGCGAATCACCTACAGCGTGCTGGAAGCCCCCGATCCTGCGGCGGCGCTGATCGACTATGCCCGCCGGAACAACGTCGATCACATCGTGATCGGCGCGCGGGCCTCGTCCGCCCTGCGGCGCTATCTCGGGAGTGTCTCGTCGCAGGTCGTGGCCGAAGCGCCGTGTTCCGTGACCGTCGTCCGCAATCCCAAACAGAGCCGGCCGGGAGGAGAACGGGCGAGCTCCGCGCCGCCACTCGCCTAAGGGCCAACGCGACAAAGGCTTGCCAAGCTCGTGTCGGCGCGCCTAAACCCTCCCGTCACCGCCCGGCGGATCCCTGGCCATCCACGCCATTCCTGCGAGGGCGGCGTCACCCCGTGCTCCCGAAACCTTGCTTTGAGACGCAGCCCGAGGCTGCTCACCCAGGGTAAGGGCGGCCGGACGAGACAGGACTGCCCGGCAGGGTGCCGGGCAGGACGATCCATTTTCGAGCGAGGAAACCGCATCATGGCAACGCACAAGCTTCTCCTTCTCCCCGGCGACGGCATCGGTCCGGAGGTCATGCACGAAGTCGAGAAGATTGTGGGCTGGTTCGCCAAGAACGGCATCGGCTTCGAAACCGAGACGGATCTCGTCGGCGGGACTGCTTATGATGCCCACGGCGCCTCGATCTCGGAGGCCGCGATGGAGCGCGCGCAAGCGGCCGATGCGGTCCTTTTCGGCGCTGTCGGCGGACCGAAATGGGACAGCGTTCCCTACAACGTGCGGCCCGAAGCCGGCCTCCTGCGCCTGCGCAAGGACCTGGGTCTCTTCGCGAATCTCCGCCCGGCGATCTGCTATCCGGCGCTGGCCGATTCCTCCTCCCTCAAGCGCGAGGTGGTGGAAGGGCTCGACATCATGATCGTGCGCGAGCTGACCGGCGGCGTCTATTTCGGCGAGCCCAAGGAGCTGGTGACCCTCGAGGACGGCCAGCAGCGCGCCGTCGACACGCAGATCTATACGACGAGCGAAATCGAACGCATCACCCGCGTCGCCTTCGACCTCGCAAAGAAGCGCCGCAACAAGGTCTCCTCTGCCGAGAAGAGCAACGTCATGAAGACCGGCGTGCTCTGGCGCCAGATCGTCACGCGGCTCCACAAGGCCGAGTTCGCGGATGTGCAGCTCGAGCACGTGCTCGCGGACAACTGCGCCATGCAGCTCGTGCGGAATCCGAAGCAGTTCGACGTGATCGTCACCGACAACCTGTTCGGCGACATCCTGTCCGACATCGCCGCGATGCTGACGGGTTCGCTCGGCATGCTGCCCTCGGCGTCCCTCGGTGCTGTGGATCCGAAAACCGGCAGCCGCAAGGCGCTCTACGAGCCTGTCCACGGCTCCGCTCCCGACATTGCCGGCAAGGGACTCGCCAATCCCATCGCCATGATCGGCTCCTTCGGCATGGCCCTGCGCTATTCCTTCGGCCTCATCGAGGCGGCGGACCTTCTCGAGAAGGCCATCGCCAATGTGCTGGCCTCCGGCACGCGCACGAAGGACATCGCGGCCCCCGGCGCCAATGCCGTCGGCACGAAGGACGTCGGCGACGCGATCGTGAAGGAACTGAGCGCGCTGTCGTAACCTCTCCGGAATTGGCCGTGGCGGCGGAGATCGCCGCCCGGCCATCTTCAGCGGATGGAGCCCGTCGACTCGATGTTTGGATTGAAATCGAGCGGCGGGAACGGATTCCGCGCACCGACGAAGGGGCCGTTCGTAATCGGGTCGGGCAGATTGGCCGATCCGAAGCGCCCTCCCTCCGGCGCATAGGGCGGGCTCAGGAGATAGGATTGCGTCTGCCCCCGGCCGGTATAGCCGGGATTGATCGAGCCGGGCGCTACGACGTTTCCCGGATCGAGAAAGCTGCGGGGCGTGACCCGGAAGGTGAGGGGGCGATCTCTATTCTGCGCCTGCGCCGTGGCCGAAAAGGCGGCGGCCGCAGCCAGGGATGCCAAACCGAGGGTGACGAAGCGGCGCATCATCAATCTCCAACGTAGCCGTCAGCAAAGGCGCCATTCTGCTCCGCCCGCGCCTTTCCTCGAATTCGGCGGATACTTGGAAAAATGGCCCGGTCGCTTAAATTGTTCCGCTTTGGTGGCTGGGTCTTTCGGCGTGCGCCGTGAGGAAGGACGAAGTTTGGACCGACACGACGACATCATCGAACTGAAGGCGAAGGATCGCCTGTCCCTCCTTGGCCGGACTCCCCTCGTGGCCGAGACTCCAGAGGAAGGCCTCGACGATGAAACGACGCCCATCACCCGGTTCTTCGTCCGCAATAACGGTCTCGTACCGGAGGTGGGAGAGACGCCGGAGGACTGGAGCCTGTCGATCGACGGCGAAGTCGACAACCCGATCCATATCACTCTTGCCGAACTGAAGCGGCGCTTCCCCGTCAAGACCTTCCGCATGGTCCTGGAATGCGGCGGCAATGGCCGCGCCTTCTTCGACCCGCCGGCCGAAGGCAATCCCTGGACCAACGGCGGTGTCGGCTGCGCCGAATGGACCGGCATATCGCTCGGCGATGTCCTGCGCGCAGCGGGACTGAAGCCTTCCGCGATCTATACGGCCCATTACGGCGCCGATCCCGACAGGACCGGGAGCCGCGACACGCCGTCAATCTCCCGGGGCATGCGGCTGGAAAAGGCCCTGGAGGAGCACACACTCCTCGCCTTCGCCATGAATGGCGAGCCTCTGCCCCTGCTCCATGGCGGCCCCCTGCGCCTCGTCGTGCCGGGATGGCCGGGATCGCTCAGCCAGAAATGGCTGAGGCGGATCTGGATCCGCGACCGGGAACACGACGGGCCCGGTATGACCGGACTGTCCTATCGAGTTCCCGTGGATACGATCCCGCCCGGGTCGAGTGGGGAGGGGGTCCCGTTGCGGATCCTCGAATCCATGCCCGTGCGCAGCATCATCACCTTCCCTGCGGACGGCGCATATTATCCGGCAGGGACGGATCGGGTTGCATTGCGCGGAGCCGCCTGGGCCGGGGACGATACGGTCTCGCGGGTCTCGCTCTCCCTCGACCGGGGCGAAACCTGGGTCCATGCGGCGCTGGCGCCGTTGCGCAACCGCTACGACTGGACGCGCTGGTCGGCGGAACTCCCTGTTCCGGCCGATGGGTCCTACGAGATCTGGGCCCGCGCCACGGATTCGGCCGGATGCACGCAGCCGCTCCTCCCGGACAATTGGAACCCGAACGGTTACGGCTGCAACGCCGTCCACCGGGTTGCGATCAGGGTCGGAGTGGCGGCCTGACGCTGGCGGCGGCCGTACGGGCGGCCTGCGTGCAGGAATCGGTGCGATTGCGCTCGGCGCGCGCGAAAAGGCCTTTCAGGGTGGCATTCTCGGCGCTTGCCAGGGACAGCCTGTCGATGAAACAGGCGGTCTGCACCGGGTCGATGCTCTGCGGATCGCTGCCGCAGAGCCAGCCCTGGAAGCCGAACTTCGATTCGGGATCCGCGAAGCGGAAGGCCTGGCATGTCTGCTCGGTCGCGCCTGCGAGGGTCACCTCCGCCATTTCCACGGGCCCGAACTTGGTCGCCGCCATCCGGCTCTGCGCATTGCGGACGACCGAAAGGCCGGCCTCAGCGGCCCGGCGGACGATGTCGATGAAGAAACTGCGCGTCGCGTTTTCCGCGAGGCCCTGGACGAGGCTGACCCGGGCGTGGCGGGCGTGGCCGACCTGTCCGAGCACGAGCGTGTCCTCCCGCGCACCGGACCTGTGCTGACGCGCGACGAAGGTCGCCGGGGCAAATGCCTTGTCGAGGCCATAGACCGGTCCGGCCTGCGGCAGAGGCCGCCACATCGGCGGCGGTGCAACAAGGACCGAGGCCGGGACATCCTTCGGCTCGCCCGAGGGCATCGAGGGCCCGTCGTGGCGGGCGAAATAGACCAGGACCGCGATGCTGAGCCCGGACAGCAGGGACATCCGCAGCCAGGGCAGCCGGGACCGGGAACGTGACGCCGGCTGCTCGTCCCGATGGTCGAGCAGGTCGTCGTCATCCCAGTCAGGGTCGATCGCCCTTGCCATGATGCTCCAGTCCCAGGCGGAGGTCTTCCGCAGGGGATTGTTCTACCGTAGCATCCGCGCGCGTTCGAAAGCTTTCGTTCAGCATCCTGAATCAAGGGTTACCAGTGCCTGCCATGTCGACGACCTCTTCCCGTCTTCCGGTCAGCATTCGTCTCGCGGAGAGCGACGACGCCCCAACCGTTGCCGCCCTGATCGGCGCGATCGATGCGCACTATGCCAAGGACGGCTACCGCTCGGACCGGGACGCTACGCTCGCCATGGTGCGGCATTCCATGCAAACGGAGGAGGGGACCCGCTATGCCCTCGCATTCCGGGAAGGGCGGGCCATCGGTCTCGCATGCTTTGCCCTGCTGCGGCCGGGCTTCAGGCTTGGCGGGCTTCTGTTCCTCAAGGAGCTTTTCGTCGTCGAGGAGGCGCGTGGCCAGGCGGCCGGGGCGGCGCTGATGGCATGGCTCGCGGACTTCGCCCGTTCGCGCGGGATCACCCGGATCGACCTGACGACCGACAGCGGCAATGCCGGGGCGCAGAGGTTCTACGAGACGCTCGGAGGCGCAAGGCAGGACAAGGTCTATTACCGGTTCTTTCTCGACAAGGCGGCCGGGGAGGCGGTTCCGCAGGCTTGATTCGCAAGAATAACTTGACGGCGCTTCGGCTTTGATGTGTTGCTGAAACGAGCTTCGGCCCGGCAAGCGGGCCCTGCAATGGACGATGGCAATGACGCTGCTCACCACGACGAGCAAAACGAAAACCGTCACGACGGCCGCGAAAACGGCCGCCTAAGCCTCGTCGTCCCCGGTCCTCTCTCCCCTCGGGGCGAGAGGCGATACCCGAAACGGGTTCTCAAGATCTCCGGGGAGAGTGAAAACAGGAGAAGTCCAATGGGTTACAAGGTCGCCGTTGTTGGCGCGACGGGCAATGTGGGCCGCGAGATGCTCAGCATCCTCGCCGAGCGGGCCTTTCCGGCCGATGAGGTGGTGGCGCTCGCCTCCCGCCGCAGCCAGGGAACGGAGGTTTCCTACGGCGACAAGACGCTGAAGACCAAGGCGCTCGATACCTACGATTTCTCCGATGTCGATCTATGCCTCATGTCGGCGGGCGGCGAGGTCTCGAAGGAATGGTCGCCCAAGATCGCCGCCCAGGGCGCGGTGGTGATCGATAACTCCTCCGCCTGGCGCTATGACGCGGACGTGCCGCTGGTGGTCCCGGAGGTCAATGCCGAGGCCGTGCGCGAGATGCGCAAGGGCATCATTGCCAATCCGAACTGCTCCACGGCCCAGCTCGTGGTTGCCCTCAAGCCGCTGCACGACCGCGCGACGATCAGGCGTGTGGTGGTGGCGACCTACCAGTCGGTTTCCGGCGCGGGCAAGGACGGCATGGACGAGCTCGACCGCCAGACCAAGGCCCTCTATTCCCTCCAGGACGTGCAGGAAAAGAAGTTTCCCAAGCGCATCGCCTTCAACCTGATCCCCCAGATCGACGTGTTCATGGAGGACGGGTTCACGAAGGAAGAGTGGAAGATGATGGCGGAGACCAAGAAGATCCTCGATCCGAAGATCAAGCTCACCGCCACCTGCGTGCGCGTGCCGGTCTTCATCAGCCATTCCGAGGCGGTGAACGTGGAATTCGAGAAGCCGATCACGGCGGACGAAGCCCGCGACATTCTTCGCTCGGCTCCCGGTATCGTGGTCATCGACAAGCGCGAGCCCGGCGGCTACATCACGCCGCACGAAGCCGCCGGCGAGGACGCCACCTATATCTCCCGCATCCGCGAGGACATCACGGTCGAGAACGGCCTCGCCTTCTGGTGCGTCTCGGACAACCTGCGCAAGGGTGCGGCCCTGAACGCGATCCAGATCGCGGAAGCGATGGCGAACCGCAACCTCCTGCCTTCGAAGAAGAAGGCGGCCTGACCGCGGTTCATCGGTCGGAAAGGCAAAGCCGCTCAGGCATTCGGTCGGTCGCACTGCATTTCAATGGCCGGAATTTTCCGGCCATTTTCTTTTGCGCAGCGGCGGGCAACCTCAGACGATGAAGAAGTCCTTCTCGGTCATCTTGAGGCCTTTCTTGAGGGTGGCGATCGCGATCGCCGCCTTGGCGCCGGAGCCATCGGCGTCGTAGTACAAGGCCCCCTTCTTGTTGTCGTAGACCAGATAGTCGTTGGCGTCCTTGGCGTGGTCGCCGAGGGTGAAGAACTTCTTGGCGAGCTTGAGCGGCTTCGTCTCCGTGCCCTTCTTGGTGGCGGCGTAGAGCGCCTTGTTCGCCTTGAACAGGGCATTGTCGAGCCAGATCGTGTCGTCCCTGACGTTGAAGTCCGTGATCTTGTCGAGATTGGTCTTGCGGTTGAACTTCGTGTCGAACACGAAGATATCCTTGCCCTTGCCACCGGTCAGCGTGTCCTTGCCGGCGCCGGCGAAGAGGATGTCGTTGCCCAGGTCGCCCTTCAGGATGTCATTGCCGGCACCGCCATAGAGCTTGTCGTTGCCGAGATTGCCGAAGAGCTTGTCATTGTATTTGCCCGCCTTGAACACATCGTCCTCCGTACTGCCGGAGGTGATTTCCCGCGCCACGTCGGCGACGCCGACGGTGAAGGCCCGGATCGCGGCGGCGCCATGCCCGTCCATGACCTGCACGGTGACCGTGTGGGAGGTGGCCTGCTCGAAATCGAGGCGGAAGCCATTGTCGACGAGGAGCTGATTGCCGACGAGCTTGAAACGCTCGCCGGCAGTGTCGAGCAGGGTATAGGTGAGCTGATCCCCGGCATTGGTGTCGGAGGCGCCGAGTGTCCCAACCACGGTTCCGGACAAGGCATATTCCGCCGCTGCGAAGCTGGCGAGGGCAAGGCCGGATGGGCCGCGGTTTGCCGCGGCGGCCTCCACCTTGATGAAGCCGCTGGTGGCCGATGCTCCTTCGTCATCCGCAACGGTGAGGGTGAAGGTGGTCGTCTCCCTGTCGGCCACCGCGGCATCGGGCCTGTCCGTAGGATCGAAGATGAGGCCCTGCAGGGCATTCTGGATGGCTGCCGCCGTACCGGTCATCGTATAGGCGTGGGCCTGGGCATCATAGGCGAAGCCGTTCAGGCTCGTGGCGACGAAGGCTCCCTTCGAATCCGCATCGAGCGCGACGGTCGCAGTCACGATGGTGCTGTCCGTATCGGTCACGGTCACGCCCGAGAAGGGATTGACCGTTTGCGTGTCCATGATCGCCTTGACGATCGGATTGTCCGCGCTGCCGGCATTGCCGATCACCGGCGCCGCATTGGCCGATTTGTCGGCAATGGTCGTGACGACCTGCACCGCATCCGGATGGGCGCTCTCATTGTGGGAATCATCCTTCAGCGTGAAGGAGAACTGCGTCGTGAGCGTGCCGGAATTCGCGGTGCTGTTGGTTGGATCGAAGGTGACCTCGTCGAGGAAGGCCTGCAGATCAGAGGCCTTGCCTGTAAGGGTGATGACGCGGGTGGCCGCGGCGGGGTCCGGGTCGTTCACCGTCACGGTTGCGGTCGAGTCGATGTGTCCCAGCGCGCCATCTGCGTTCGTGAACGAGAGCGTGAGGGTGAGCGTGTCGTTGTCCGCATCCGAGAGGGTCACGCCCATGAAGGGCTTCACGGCGGGGCCGGTATCGGTGGCCGGGGTTGCGGGATTGCCGACGACGCCAAAGCTCGGCGCCGCATTTTCTCCCGCCGGATTCACCGTGATGAGAAAATCCTTGTAGGCCGAGACCGCGCCCGGTCCGCCGTTCTTGTCCGTAACCTTGATGGTGACCGTGTAGGTCTCGGGCTTGGTGATGTCCGAGAGCGCCGCCACCTTCAGCTGGCCGTTCTCGATCTTGAACCGTCCGCCCGCATTGCCCGCGCCGCTCGAGCCGCCGTTTCCGCTGGTATCGAAGGCGTAGATCAACTGGGTATCGCCTTCGGGGTCGAAGGCTTGAAGGACGCCGACAACATCACCGTCGGCCGCGCCTTCATTGATCGTCGCGGTCGTGGCGGTGTTGGTGAAGCTGAGGCCGGTCGGCGCCTCGTTCACGTTGTTGACATAGATTTTCACGGTCGTCGCCCCGGAGGACCAGTTGCTCACGTTCTCCGTGGCCTTCACCTGCACCAGATAGAACTTGCGCTCCTGGGGCGTGCCGGCGAATTCGGTCTGGAGGTCCGGGTCCGCCGTCGCCGAAGCCTCATAGTCCACGTCGCCGACGAGACTGATGGTGCCCGTCGTCCCGTCGACCATGAATTTGTCGCCGGGATTCGTCGCGAGGGAATAGGTCACGTCGCCGGCCGCCATGCCTGCCGATTGGACCGTCGCGACGAACGCAAAGCGCTCGGCATTCTCACTGATCGCCTTCACGCCCCCCTGCACGGTCGGCGCTCCGGGCGGATTGCCCGGCAGCGCGACGGTGCCGTCCGCGAATTGCAGGAACTCGATGCCGCGCAGTGTATCGGTTCCGTCGCGCCCGGCCTGACTGTCGTGGATCTCGACGCTGCCATCCGCCTTTCGGGTGACGACGTAATCGGCCTTCGACCCGGAGAACACGGCCCGGTCGAGGCCGCTGCCGCCGTCGATGAGGTCGTCGCCGCCGCGGCCCTCGAGAGTGTTGTTCCCGCTATTGCCTGTGATCGCATTCGCCAGGATGTTGCCGGTGCCGGCAAGGTCCGTCGTTCCGGTCAGGACGAGGTTCTCGACGTCGTCGCTGAGCGTAAAGGAGATGGAGGCGCGGACCGAATCGGTGCCAGCGTCCAGCCCTTCGCTCACCTGATCACTCACGTCATCGACGATGTAGGTATCGTTGCCGAGACCGCCTGCGAGAGCGTCGCCGCCCGTTCCTCCATCCAGCAGGTTGTCGCCGTCGTTTCCGTTGATCGTGTTGGCGAGATCGTTGCCGGTGCCGCTGACGTGATCAGTGCCGACAAGAATCAGGTTTTCGACATTGGCACCGAGCGCGAAGTTCACCGATGAGCGGACCGTATCGGTTCCGTTGCCCCGCGATTCGATCACGAGGTCTCCGAGATGGTCGACGAGATAGGTATCGTTGCCGGCGCCCCCTTGCATGATATCTGCTCCGGCACCGCCATCGAGGAGGTTGTCGCCGTCATTCCCGGTCATCGTGTTGCTGAGGTCGTTGCCGGTTCCGCTGATATGAGCCGTCCCGGCCAGAACGAGGTTTTCGACATGGGCGGCGAGCGAATAGGAGACCACGGCGCGCACCGTGTCCGTGCCTTCATCCGCGGCCTCCGTCACGACGTCGTCGGCGTCGTCGACGAGATAGGTGTCGTTGCCCGCGCCGCCGGCGAGGATGTCGGCGCCTGCGCCTCCGTCGAGGATGTTGTTGCCGTCGTTGCCGAGGATGGTGTTGGCGAGCTCGTTGCCGGCGCCGTTGATCTGCGCGGAACCGGTTAGGACGAGATTTTCCAGGTTGGTGCCGAGGGTGTACGAGATCGACGTATAAACGCTGTCGCTGCCCCGATCGAGACCTTCCGTCACGACGTCGTCGACATCGTCGACCACGTAGGTATCGTCGCCGTCGCCGCCCTCCATGTCATCGGCTCCGGCGCCCCCATCCAGATAGTCGTGCCCGAGGCCTCCGACGAGGCCGTCGTCACCGCCATTGCCGAACAGGGAATCCTTGCCGTCGCCGCCGATCAGCATCTCGATGCCGGCACCGCCATAGGCGACATCGTTTCCTCTCCCCATGTCGATGACGTCGGTCACCGTCCCGGTGCGCCCATCGTAGAGGTCATCGCCGTCGTTGAGCAGGATAGCGCCCTGGACGATTCCCTGGTTGAGGAAGGTGTCCCGGTCGAAGGAGCCCGAGACGGCCGTCTGTGCGGCGATCGTCCCGGTATTGCTCAAGAACGCGTCGCCGGCCCCGAAGCTCACGCCGACGCTGCCGGCCTGGATCAGACCGCTGTTGGTCACGTTGCCCGACAGTTCGACAAAGATCCCCGTTACGCCCGCGACGATTATGCCGCTGTTGAAAACGCCGTAGGGGCTGTCGGGGGTCGCGGTGGCGGCGGGGACGAGACCGGAGATGCCGGTGAGACGGATGCCAGTGTCGGTCGCCTCGATCCTGCCGGAACTGGCGATGTGGTTGAGATTGCCGTTGCCTTGATTTCCATCGCCGCGGATGCCGTAGAAGCCGGACAGGATCCCGCCGTTGAAAATATGATTGTCCGAGCCGTCGAGATAGATGGCCGCGCAGTTGGAGAATGTCAGCGAGCCCGAGATCTGGCCGTTGTTCATCACCACGTTGAAATCGTCGCCGAGGGTGATGCCGTTGAAGCTTCCTCGGACCGTGCCGGTGCTGCCGACGGCGATGGCGCAATTGCCCGGCCCGAATTCGATCGCGTCCATTTGCGAGCGGACCGTACCGTCGATAACGACCGTTGATCCCGCTTCCCCGGAAATCGCCGGGTTGGTCGTGACGATGGATCCGCCCGCTGTGACCTGAAGGTCGGTGGACGTTGTCGGATCGAGATAGACTTCCGTGGTTCGTGCGTTTGAAACGACTAACGTAGACATGACGGCCCCCTGAATTTCATGACATGTTATTACATGTCTTCAGGTCGTCAATCTCTAAACAGTCTAGGAATAAACGGAGTGCGGTCCCCCAACGGAAGCGCGGTCTGGCAAGGCCGCGCCGTCAGGGCGCATCGACACGGCGGGCCCTGAACATGGAGACCCGCTGCGGCAGGTCCTCTGCCATCGACTTGTACTCCCCGGTCTCCGGGTCGCGCACCATCAGCACGCCCGAGGCGACCCCGAAGAAGGCACCGTGGAGCTGCAGCTTGCCGCGTTCCACGAGGATACGCACGCAGGGGAACGTCATCAGGTTGTTGAGGCTGTTCTCGATGGCCGCGAGTTCAAGGCGCGCAAGGTAGTCGGAAAAATCGGTAGTGCCGCGCGGGCCGATCCGCTCGGCGGCGGGCGCGATCAGGTTCATCCAGCGGCCGATGAAATCGCCGGGCGAGAGCGGCGCCGTGTCGTCGGCGAAGGCGCGGATGCCGCCGCAGCGCGCATGCCCCAGAATCACGATGTGCTTCACGCGCAGGGCCTGCACCGCGAATTCGAGGGCGGCGGAGGTGCCGTGATAATCACCCCCCGTCTCGTAGGGGGGGACGAGATTGCCGACATTGCGGACCACGAACAGCTCGCCCGGGATCGCATCGAAGATCACCTCCGGCGAGACGCGGCTGTCGCAGCAGCCGATGATCAGGATTTCGGGGGATTGCCCCTGTTCGGCAAGCGTCTCGTATCGCCCCTTCTCCCGGGAGAAACGCTCATCGAGGAAGGCACGATAGCCATCGGTCAGACGCTGCGGAAACACGGGCACACTCCTTTTCCAACACTCGTTTCCTAGTCCCATTGCGGCGATGTTGGCAACTTTCGCGGTTTCCGGTCCCGCAACATGTTGAGAATGCGGCGCCAGATCTTTTCCGCCCGCGCAGGGCATGCCATGAAAATTTCCAGTTTTCCGCGGAGGCAACCATGGTCGAACCGACGACAATCCTGGCTTTCGCTCTGGTCGCCCTGGGCATGGTCCTGACGCCCGGACCCAACATGATCTACCTGATCTCGCGCTCGATCTGTCAGGGACGCATGGCCGGGCTGATCTCCCTCGGCGGCGTGGCGCTCGGGTTCATCTTCTACATGCTCTGTGCGGCCCTGGGCATCACCTCGCTCATCTTCGCGGTGCCCTATGCCTACGACGCCCTGCGGCTGACCGGTGCCGCCTATCTTCTCTACCTCGCCTGGCAGGCCCTCAGGCCGAACGGCAGGTCGCCCTTCCAGGTGCGCGACCTTCCGCGCGACAGCGTCCGCAAGCTCTTCACCATGGGGCTGGTCACGAATCTGCTGAATCCGAAGGCCGCGATGCTCTATCTCTCGCTGCTGCCGCAATTCATCGATCCGGCCCGGGGTAACGTGCTCGGCCAGTCCCTCCTGCTCGGAACGACCCAGATCGCGATCAGCATCTCGGTCAATGCCCTGATCGCGATCACCGCGGGAACGGTTGCCCTCTTCCTGGCAGGCCATCCGCGCTGCGTGCTCGCGCAGCGCTGGATCATGGGCACGGTGCTCGGAGGGCTCGCGGTGCAGATGGCCGTTCAGGCCAAGAAATAGAGAGCCTTCAGGCGAAGTCGCAGCCGGTTCGCCGACCGAACGGTCAACCGAGGGAACGCACCACGTCCTCGAGCTTCGACAGCTCCACATTGGCGCCGCAGAGCAGGACTCCAACGCGCTCGCCGGCGCGGGGCCGGTAGGCGCCGGATGTCAAAGCCGCGAGAGCCGCGGCGCCGCCGGGTTCGGTGGCGATGCGCCAGTCGCGCCAGAGCGTTCCCTGGGCCTCGCGGATGGCGCCGTCCGTCACCAGCGCCACGTGATCGACCGCCTTGCTGCAGATCGCATAGACGAGGTCGCCCGTATTGCGTGCGCCGAGCGAATCGGCGGCGACCGAATCAACCTCCACGTCCACCGGCCGCCCGGCTTCGAGCGCCGCATGGAGCGCCCGCGAGCCCTCCGGCTCCACGCCCACCACCTTCACGCGGCCGGCCCACCAGGCAGCGATGCCGCTGATCAGTCCGCCGCCGCCCACGGCCACCAGGACCGTGTCGAGGGGAGGGCCATCCTGCTCCCATTCGAGCCCGACGGTACCCTGGCCGGCCATCGTCGTGTCCGCATCGAAGGGGTGGACCCGCAGCGCGCCGCTTTGCGCCACATAGGCGTCGCAGGCGGCCTGCGCGTCCGCGTAGCGTGCGCCGCCGATCACCACTTCCGCGCCGTGGGAACGGATCACTGCCACTTTTGCCGGGCTCGAGATCTCCGGCACGAAGATGCGTGCCTTCAGCCCGAGCTGCTTCGCGGCATAGGCGACGGCCGCCCCGTGATTGCCGCCCGACGCCGCCGCCACGCCGGCAGCGGGCGCGGGCCTCGACAGCAGGGTGTTGAAGGCGCCGCGCGACTTGAACGAGCCCGCATGCTGCAGGAATTCCAGCTTCAGGCTGACCGGCCCGCCATGGCCGAAGGCCCCGGGCAGGGACCAGACCGGCGTGCGGCGGATATGCGGGGCAATGCGGCGATGGGCCTGTTCGATATCGGCGCGGGTGATCGGAAGATCGGCGGAGGAGGGGGCAGCGGACATGGGAGCCTGTGGCGAAAAGGTCCAGATGGCGATCGGGAGACTGTAGGCGTCCCGGTCGGGCGGGTCGGGAAAGGAACGTCCTCCACCTCTAGCGATGTCGAGGGCGACGGCCAACCCCGCCAGGGCATCGATCAGGTCGTCCTCCGCCGCGCCGCGTGGCGGCAGGGCCGTCACGAGGTCGCAGGGAATCCCGGCGCGGATGAGCAGATCGCGCCGCAGCGCAAGGCCGGGCGGATAAGGCCTGCCTTTGACCTTCTTCGGCTCTGGAAGCGGCCGCTCGCCGTTCATGGACCAGAAGGCGAGCTCCGGATGCACCTCCACAATTCGGGAAAGTAGTTCGGGCCGGGACCGAAGCAGCGCATCGACCTCGCGAATCTTGGGAAACAGATGAAAGCCCTGCCTCGAAACCTTGCGCGGAGGGTCGGAGGTCCGGAGAGCTGCGGCACTGGCCGCCCGATAATCCACCGCCTCGACGGCATGCCGCGAGGGAATTGCGAAGACCGAGGATTGGCGGGCGCCGAGAAGCGGGCGAATCAGCTGCTCCGGGCGTCGCCCTGAGCCCTCCGTCCGTTCCGGCAATCCAATGGGCATGTCGATCGCGACGACCTGGGGCCGCTCCGGCGAATCGACGATGTCGGCGATGCGGGAGACCACGCGCACTTTCGGCGGATGGCGGCCGTCCCGGTGCGCGAACACCGTGATCCATCCCGCCGGACAGCCGTCGACACCCGCTACCCACATCCTTCGCTCCCGCCGCCGTTCCCGATGCGCGCGTGCGCGACTACACTCGTGCACACGACCCGGAGGATCATCATGACCGACATTCGTCCGCGCCGCAGCGCCCTCTACATGCCGGGCTCGAATGCACGTGCGCTGGAAAAGGCCAGGACCCTGCCAGCCGACGTCCTGATCCTCGATCTCGAGGATGCGGTCGCGCCCGAGGCCAAGGCAAGCGCGCGCGAACAGGTTTGCGCCGCGGTTCGCCAGGGTGGTTTCGGATCGCGCGAGGTGGTCGTTCGCATCAACGCCCTCGAGACGCCCTGGGGCGAGGAGGATCTCTCCGCGGCGGTGGCCGCGGCGCCGGACGCGATCCTTGTCCCGAAAGTATCCTCGCCCGAGACGCTCGCCGCCATCGGCCTCCGCCTGCGCAGGCTCAAGGCGTCGGAGACCGTCCAGGTCTGGGTGATGATCGAGACCGCCCACGCCATCCTGCGCGCGGATGCGATCGCCAGCGCCGCGCATGACGTGGATACGCGCCTCTCCTGTTTCGTGCTCGGCCTCAATGACCTGGCGCGGGAGACACGCGCCCGCCTCGTGCCGGGCCGGGCGCCCATGCTGCCCTGGATGATGACGGCGCTCGCGGCCGCACGGGCCAACGGCATCGACATTCTCGACGGCGTCTACAACAGCCTGTCCGACGAGGCGGGATTGCGGGCCGAGTGCGAGCAGGCCCGCGATTGCGGCTTCGACGGCAAGACCCTGATCCATCCGAACCAGATCGCGGCGGCAAACGGCATCTTCGCCCCCACGACGCAGGAAGTGGACGAAGCCCGCATCGTCGCGGACGCATTCGAAAAGCCTGAGAATGCCAGCAAGGGCGCCATCGCCATCGGCGGTCGCATGGTCGAGCGGCTCCACGCGGACATGGCGAAGCGGGTGCTGGGCCTGGCGCAGGCCATCGCGGAGCGGAGCGTCTGATTTCTCCTCCGTCATTCGGGCGTTCCGCCCCGGAATGACAGGGAGCGTTTTACTCCAGCGGCCGCGCCTCTTCGGGGAGCATGATCGGGATGCCGTCGCGGATGGGATAGGCGAGCTTGGCGCTTCGGCTGATGAGTTCCTGCCGGGCGGGATCGTAATCCAGGGATTCCTTCGTCAGGGGGCAGACCAGCATTTCGAGCAGTTTGGGGTCGATCCGAGTCGCCTCGACGGGCTGGGCAGTGGTGTCGGTCACAGGCTTTCTCCTATTGAAGGGGTGTTTCGGAGCCGTTGGTGCCGCGGGCGAGCTCGATCTCCGTCAATGCGATCAGCACCTCGGCGCGGGCCTTGAGGTCCTGCGCCTCCAGCAGCGCCTGCTTCTCGCGGACGCCGAAGGGACTCATCATGCAGAGGGCATTGACGAGTGCCTCGTTCGGCGCCTCCTCGATGCCCTTCCAGTCGACGCGGACATCCGCCGCCTTCACGAAGTCGCGCAAGGCTCGCACGACGCCGGCGCGATCCACGTCGTCCTCGCCCGCACGGGCGACGAAATCGGTCCGGTACGGTTTGAAATCGACCTTGCACTGACGATAGAGCGTGGTTGTCGCCATCTCTTCCAGAATCCGGAAACGGGCGATGCCCACCAGGGTGACCAGGTAGCGGCCGTCACCGGTCTCGGCGAATTGGGTGAGCCGTCCGGCACACCCTACATGATAAAGGTGCGGGTTGTGCTGGCTGCCGCCCCCGTCCGCGTCGGGCTGCACCATGCCCACGATGCGGTCGCCCTTCAGGACATCGTCGACCATGGCGAGATAGCGCGGCTCGAAAATGTTCAGCGGAATCTGGCCCCGCGGCAGGAGAAGGGCGCCGGGGAGGGGAAAGACCGGAATGACCGATGGGCAGTCCTCAGGCCCCCGGTAGACCGCGTTCATTCCCATTCCCGTCTCCTGTCCGGTGATTTGGCATCACGCGAACAGGATCGAGGAAAGCCTTCTCCGTCCTGCGAGCGTCGCCTCATCCATCGGGCCCCAGGCCTCGAAGAACTGGACGAGCTGCTTGCGTGCGCCGTCCTCGTTCCAATTGCGGTCGCGACGGACGATTTCAAGGAGCTGGTCCACAGCTTCTTCGCGCTTTCCGCGGCCGTTGAGGGCGACGGCGAGGTCGAAGCGCGCCTGATGGTCGAGGGGATTGACCTGGACGCGGTGTTCGAGCTCGGCGATGTCCCCGAGGGATCCTGCCTGCTCCGCGAGATCCACGGCGGCCCTGGCGCCGGCTATGGCCGGGTCGTTGGCCTTGTCAGGGGGCGTCATGTCGAGGAGGCGCTTCGCGCCCTCGATGTCGCCCAGCTCCACATGCAGCTTGGCAAGGGCGGCAAGGGCCGGCGCATGGGAGGGATCCTGCGCCAGCACGCCGGCATAGAGCTCTGCGGCGCCCGCCGCATCTCCCTCTGCCGCCATGCGGTCGGCTTCGGCCATGACCTCCTCGGTGGCGCTCGGTCCCAGCGGGCCGACGAGGCGCTCGATGAAGGCCTTGATCTGGCTCTCCGGAAGGGCGCCCATGAAGCCGTCCACCGGCTGGCCGCGCTGGAAGGCGAAGACCGCCGGAATCGACTGCACGCCGAGCTGGCCCGCGATCTGCGGATGCTCGTCGATGTTCATCTTCACCAGCTTGACCTTGCCTCCCGCCTCCCGGACGACCTTTTCGAGCACCGGGGTGAGCTGCTTGCAGGGGCCGCACCAGGGCGCCCAGAAATCCACCAGAACCGGCTGCTGCATCGATTCCGTGAGGACGTCCTGGCGGAAGGCCGCCGTGGTCGTTTCCTTGATCAGGCCGTCGGGAGGGGTTCCGTTGGGGGGAGTGTCGGCAAGCATGCGATCCTCGAATCCGGTCCTGGGTTTTCCGCTCCCTCACATGGGAGCGGCGGGGCTGTCTGGCAATTCCACCGGGGGCTCCGGCAGGCGTAAAATCAGTGGATCGTGGCCCGTGGCGCGCAGGAACTTGAGCAGATCCTCCCGCGAGACGCCCGTGGTCATCGAATTGACGAGAGGATGGAAGTTGACCCGTTCGTGCTCCATCAGGTTCGCATCGAGGATCATCGTCACCTGGCCCTTGAGGTCATTCGCCACGGCGAAGGGCGTGACCGAGCCGGGCTCGACCCCGAGGAGGGCGCGCAGCTGGTCGGCGGATCCGAAGGAGAGGCGGCCCGAGGCGCCGATGGCCTCATGGGTCCGTTTCAGGTCGATGGCCGTCTCGTCCTTGGCGGTGATCAGGAAGAAGCGGCCCTTCTTGTCCTTCACGAACAGGTTCTTCGAGTGCGCGCCAGGGATCCTGGCCTTGACGGGGCGCGATTCGGCCACCGTGAAGACGGGCTCGTGCTCGACCGTCTCCGCCGCGATGCCGAGGGCGGCCAGCCGGTCGAGAAGCGCGCGGGGGGAGAGATGGGCCACGTGTCGAAGACCTCCGGATTCATCTGGCTTCTAGCCGCCTGTCCCGCGGCGCTCAAGACGTCGGACCGAAAGTTCTGCCGGCCCTCCGCAAGAACCCCCTTGCAATGCGGCTCGTTTTGAGGCACATCAGCGGCCTCGCAACGGCGCAAGCCGGGGAGCGCGGGTGTAGCTCAGGGGTAGAGCACAACCTTGCCAAGGTTGGGGTCGAGGGTTCGAATCCCTTCGCCCGCTCCAATTTTCAAAGCCAAGCTTCGAATGTCCAAAGGCCGCCCTCGGGCGGCTTTTTGCTGTGCGGCCGATCGCCGTCAGGTACGGACGGGCATGCCGATCCGTGCGTCGTGGCGCCTCAGCCAGCCGATCACCGGGATGCTGAGGATCACCATCCAGGCCTTTCCGATGATCTGCGCCCCCAGGAAGTCCAGACTGCCGAAGGCCAGGGACAGGAACACGATGCTGTCGATCACCAGCCCGACCAGGCTGCTCGCCACGACGGCCAGGACGAGTCCACGGCGCTGAAGGGGGGTATAGACCCCGAGATCGGCAAGTTCGGACAGGAGAAAGGCCGCCGTCGAGGCGCGGATCAGGGAGGGTGGCGCAACCGCGGCCGAAAGGATGGCCCCGAGAAAGATCGCCGCCAGGGCCCAGTAACGGCCCAGACGCCGCTGGACGAGATCCCGCAGGACGAGCGCCAGACCGACGACCAGGACGCCGCTCGGCGCTGCAACGCCCGGAGCGACCGGAATAAGGCAGGGGCCGTCGGGGACGCACACCGTGCCCACGTTTCCGATCATCCAGTTCGCGAGAGGAATGCAGGCGGCAAAGCCTGCCAGGAAGGCGAAACCCTCGATTTTGCGGCGTGTTTCCAGATCCATCGCGTCGGTCCTGCCGAGAACACGTTCATACGGAATCCCGGGCGCTCCTGCCATTGCCAGGACGATCGCAAGTCCGGCCGGCCGCGAAAGGCACGGCATGGATCTGGACCCGCCCACGGTTAGCTGTCACGCTGCGTCAACGGCCGCAAGAAGCCGAAGATATCCTGCCGCACATCTTAATCCAGTGGAGAAACGGAACCGATGCTGAGGAAGAATTTGATTGCCATGGCCGCTGCGATCTCGATCGTGGGCACGGCCCTGCCGGCGATGGCTGTGACCCTGCGCTATGCCAACCAGGGCGACCTCAAATCGCTCGATCCCTATACGCTCAACGAGACGACGACCAATGCCCATCTCGGTCATGTCTATGAGGGCCTGACCAGGCGCGGCAAGGACCTGAAGGTCGAGCCGGCCCTCGCGGAGCGCTGGGAGACCAGCGACGACGGCCTGCGCTGGCGCTTCTTTCTGCGCAAGGGCGTCAAGTTCCATAACGGCAGCGATTTCACCGCCGATGACGTGATCTTCTCGGCCGACCGGGTCCGGGCCAATGGATCGAATTTCGTGACCCGGCTTCCGACGAGCGCCAAGTTCGTGAAGGTGGACGACCACACCGTCGACGTGATCCTCACCTCGCCCAACCCGATCCTGAATTCGCAATGGGATACGTGGTACATCATGGACAAGGAGTGGAGCGAGG
Organism: Microvirga sp. BF8; assembly: GCF_059888585.1. NCBI lineage: Bacteria > Pseudomonadati > Pseudomonadota > Alphaproteobacteria > Hyphomicrobiales > Methylobacteriaceae > Microvirga > Microvirga sp. BF8. The sequence goes on from NZ_CM187619.1 coordinate 4,436,694, forward strand.
CCAACAACGCCACGGCTCCGACCCCCGCGGCCGCGACGACGCCAAGCTTCGCCTCCCTCAATGCCAACGGCACCGGGCCGTTCACGATTGCGAGCCATCAGCCGGGCGTGAAGACGGTCTTCAAGAAGAACCCGAGCTGGTGGGGCAAGCCCGAGCACAATCTCGACGAGATCGTGTTCACGCCGATCAGCAATGACGCCACGCGCGTGGCGGCCCTCCTTTCGGGCGAGGTCGATGTGATCGAGCCGGTGCCGCTGCAGGACATCCAGCGCGTCAATTCCAGTCCGAACGCCCGCGTCATGACGGGGCCGGAGTTGCGCACCATTTTCCTCGGCTTCGACATGGTCCGCGACGAGCTTCTGTCGTCGAGCGTCAAGGGCAAGAACCCGTTCAAGGATGCGCGTGTCCGCGAAGCCTTCTACAAGGCGATCGACATCAACCTGATCCGCGACCGTGTCATGCGCGGGCTCTCGACGCCGTCGGCGCTGCTGATCGCTCCCGAGCTCTTCACGCATTCCAAGGAGTTCACCCGTCCGAAGTTCGATCTCGACGGGGCCAAGAAGCTGTTGGCGGAGGCAGGCTATCCGAACGGCTTCGAGGTCGGGATGGATTGCCCGAACGACCGCTACGTTAATGACGAGGCGATCTGCCAGGCGGTCACGTCGATGCTGGCGCGGGCCGGGATCAAGGTGAATCTCATGTCGCAGCCCAAGGCGCTCTATTTCGCCAAGTCCGGCAAGTCCGGCGGCTATGGCGCCACCTTCTATCTCCTGGGCTGGACGCCGGGCACCTTCGATTCCCACAACGTGCTGCACGACATCATGGGCTGCCGCGACGTTCCCGGATCGAGCCGCGGCGAGACCAATTACGGCGGCTACTGCAACAAGGACCTCGATGCGCTCGCCGACAAGATCCTGGTCGAGACCGACAAGGAGAAGCGCGACCTGATGATCAAGCAGGCCTTCGAGATCGGCATGAAGGATTGGGGCTTCATCCCGCTGCACCAGCAATCCCTGGCCTGGGGCGTGGCGAAGAACGTCGATCTCGTTCAGCGCGCCGACAACCAGGTGCTGTTCTATTGGGCGCAGAAGAAATAGTTCGCCACTCCTGAAACAATGCGGGAAAGGAGCGACCTCCTTTCCCGCCCGGCGCGCTTTCAGGCCGCGCCGGTTTTTTCCGCCTCCATGGATTCGGCAATGCGCCGCTCGATCTCGGCCCGATCGACGATCCCGGACGGGTGGGCCTTGGACGGCATGAACTTGCGATAATGAAGGTAGCGTCCGCGGCTGACCTCCTCGAGGCGCGAGAGTTCGCCCAAAGGATCCGCGTGATCGTCGACCCGGATGTCGAGATAGGGGTATTCCTCCGCATCGTGGATCAGCATCGCCGCCGATTGCTTGCCCCGTTTGTCGCCTCCCGCCGCCTCGCCCGCCTTGAGGGCCGCCAGGAAGCGCCGGGCGAAGGGCAGGTCGGCGGAGTCTTCGAAGACACGCGCCGTCTCCGCGATCACCTGTTCGCCCGCCAGCATGTTGCCCGCCACCGAGAAGGTGTCGCGGACCAGGTGACCGCACCAGGGCACGCAATCCGCTCCCGTATAGGCCGCGAAACGGCCCTGGTTGTCCATGACATGAACCTGCCGCTGGCCACGGCCCTCGTCGGCCGCCGTGACGATGCGGATCACATCCTCGGCGGTCGCGCCCGCCCGCAACAGCTCAAGCCCGCGATAGCCGTAGAACGGATTGACGAAGGCCTGACTCGCGATGGCGCCCACGCCGGTGGAGACGAACGGAACCCGCGCTCCGACCGCGAAGGCGCAGGTCGACACGGCAATCCCGATCATCCCCGTCTTCCCGTCCCGCGCCACGATCGACCATGTCATGATTGTCCCTCCCATGCGGCCACGTCCGCTGCGGGCCACCCTGTTGCGAATGCGTCACGATGTCGAGTCGGTCCGCCTTATGCCGTCACCCTGAGCGTCGTTGCAATCGGCGTGCCCCGCTTGAGCGTCTTCGTCACCGGCGTCTTCTCGCAGATCTCGGCAAGGCGCGCCTGCTGTTCGGGGCTGAGAGCACCTCCGAGGCGGACCTCGCGGGTGATGGTCTCGGCGCCGTCGTCGTCGCGCTGGAACCGGGCATCGACCTCGATGCGGCCGAGATCCCAGCCCTTGCGGTCGGCATACATCCTCAGCGTGATGGACGTGCAGGCGGCGAGCGAGGCGAGGAGCAGGTCATAGGGCGAGAAGCCCCTATCCGTTCCCCCGAGACTTTCAGGCTCGTCCGCCACGATTTCGTGAGAGCGGGCACGGATCTGCTGCGTGAAGCCCGCTGTGCTGGCGGCATGAACGGAAGCCATGGGATCTCCTTGAGGGTGACGATTCTCAGTGTTCAGGCAGGGGAATGAATTCGCTCTCGTCGGGCACCGCGCTGAAGCGGCCGGTCTTCCAGTCTTCCTTCGCCTGCTCGATCCGCTCGCGGCGCGAGGATACGAAGTTCCACCAGATATGGCGCGGCCCCTCCAGCGCCGTGCCGCCGAGGAACATCATGCGCGTCGGCTGCACCGCACGGACCGTGATGCGGTCGCCCGGCCGGAAGACGAGCAGGCGCGGACCTTCGAACCGCTCTCCGGCGATCTCAATCTCGCCTTCGACCACATAGATCGCCCGCTCCTCGTGGTCGGCGTCCAGGGGGACGGTGAGGCCTGCCTCCAGCGCGACCTCCACATAGAACCAGTCGGACACGCGTTCCACCGGCGCGGTGACGCCGAAGGCCGAGCCCGCGATCACCCGCGCACGCAGGCCCGTGTCCTCGACGACGGGAAGGCTCGCCGCGTCGTAATGCTGGAACGACGGCGCAATCTCCTCCCTGTCGGCGGGAAGCGCGATCCAGCTCTGCAGGCCGAGCATCCTGCCGCCGTGGCGCTCGGCTTCGGGCGAGCGCTCGGAATGGGCGATCCCGCGCCCGGCTGTCATCAGGTTCATGGCGCCCGGCGCAATGTCCTGCACGTTGCCGTTGCTGTCCCGGTGGGTGATGCGGCCGTCGAAGAGATAGGTGACGGTGGCAAGCCCGATATGCGGATGCGGCCGCACGTCCATGCCTTTGCCGGCGATGAGCTGCACCGGGCCGAAATGATCGAAGAAGATGAATGGTCCGACCATCTGGCGCCTACCGTGAGGCAGGGCGCGCCGGACCGAAAAGCCGTCGCCCAGATCGCGGACGCGCGGGACCACGACGAGCTCGAGGGCATCGCAGGAGCGGGTATCGCCCAGGATCGGATCTTCAGTTGGAAGCCAGCTCATCGCGCTCCTCCGAGGGTAACGGTTGCAGGAACCGGACGGGGAGACAATAGGAGCTGCAGCTCCCAAGCCAAGCGCATTCGGGGAAAGCTGCCTTTGCATGGCTGCCATGTGGCGCGACAATCCGTGCCGGAAACGCGGGAGCTTCGCTCTCGGGTCCTCTCCCACTCTATGATAGAGGAACCCTCTCTCGCCGGCGGCCCGATGCGGCCGGTCCTCATGAAGGTTTTCGGACGTATGGAACTGCCGCCGCTTCTGCGACAGGGCGTGGACGCTGCGCTCGTGGGAATCAGCCTGCCGGAGCTCGGGCGGGCCGCAGGCGTCCTGTCGGCACGCTACAGGGCGGAGATCCGCGACGGGCGGTTCCATCTCGCCGACGATCTGGCGGCGCGCGCCTATCTCGCCACCCGCCTGCCGGCCACTTATGCGGCGATCCGGGCCGCGATGGGCGCCGTCGCCGAGGAGAGGCCGGACTTCGCTCCCTCGACCCTGCTCGACCTCGGCGCCGGGCCCGGCTCGGCCTTCTGGGCCGCCATGGATTGCTGGCCCGGTCTCGATCACGCACTCCTGGTGGAGGGCAGTGACGCCATCAGGTCCTGGGGAGAAAAGCTGGCGCAGGAGGCGCCCGTCCCAGTCGAGTGGCGCACGGGCAATGTCGCCGAACCGCTGGCCGACATGGAGCCCCGCGATCTGGTGACTCTCGCCTATGTGCTCGATGAACTGGACGAGGCTGCCCGGGGCCCTCTCGTCGACCGCCTTTGGGCTTTGACCCGCGAGACCTTGCTGATCGTCGAGCCGGGGACCCCTGCCGGGTGGGGGCGCATCCTCGCGGCGCGGGACCGGCTGACGGCCGCCGGCGCCACGCTCGTGGCTCCGTGCGCCCATGCGGCGGCCTGTCCGCTTACGAAGCCCGATTGGTGCCACTTCTCCCGCCGGGTCGCGCGCTCACGCCTGCACCGGCAGGCCAAGGGAGCGGAGGTGCCGTGGGAGGACGAGAAATTCATTTATCTCGCCGCCTCCCGGTCTCCCGGGCAGCCACCTTCCGCCCGTGTCATCGCGCCGCCCCGCCTCGGCAGCGGACAGGTGCGGCTGAAACTGTGCCGCCCCGACGGTCAGGCGGAGGAGCGCCTTTTCACCAAGCGTTCCGGAGCCGCTTTCAAACAGGCGCGCCGTGCCGATTGGGGCGATGGGCTGTAGGGCGTTTGCCGTAGGCGGCGGCCCCGTGCTAACGCCACGGGCGGTCGAACACGAGAAACGTCAAGGATACGATGGCTCGCAAGAACCCGCTCCTGCGCGGTGACACGCTCCCCCTGATCCGCCGCCTGTGGCGCGACTGGATGCGCCCGCATGCCAGAACCCTGGCCCTGGTCCTCGTCCTCGTCGCCCTCGTGTCGGGTGCGACCGGCCTGTACCCGGTCCTGATCAAGGCCGCCTTCGATGCCTTCACCGCCAAGGACCAGACGGCGATCCTGCTGGCGCCGCTCTTCGTCATCGCGGTGACCTCGGTGAAGGGGTTCTCGCTTCTGGCCCTCACGATCCTCACCAACCGGGTCGTGACGAAGATCGAGGCCGACATGCAGACGGCCCTCTACGGCCACATGATCGATGCCGATATCGCCCAGATCGGGCGCGAGAGCCCGGCTGCCCTGACCCAGCGCTTCACCACGGATTTCCTCTTCATCAAGGAAGCCCTGACGCGCATCTCGACGGTGTTCCTGCGGGAGGTGACGACGATCATCGCCCTCATCGGCGCGATGCTGTGGATCGACCCGGTCCTGACCCTCGTCGCGGGGGTCACGGTGCCCTTCATCGCCCATCCCATCGGCAAGATCGGCAAGAAGCTGCGCCGGGTCGCCATCTCCACCCAGGAGCAGACCGGGCAGATGGCGAGCCTGATCACGGAAAGCCTGGCCGGGACCCGAATTGCCAAGACCTATGCCCTCGAAGGCTATCTCAAGAACAGGGCGGCCACGACCTTCGACGAGGTTCGCAAGCTCAAGATGAAGGCCGCCAACGCCCGCGGGCGGCTCGATCCGCTGCTGGAAGCCGGCGGCGGCTTCGCCGTCGCGGCCGTGCTGGTGCTGATCGGCCAGCGGATCGTCTCCGGCGGCAGCACGGTCGGCGATTTCACCGGGTTCGTCAGCGCCCTCATCCTCGCCGCGCAGCCGATCCGGGCTCTCGGCAACCTCAACGCCATCGTCCAGGAGGCGGCGGCGGCCCTCCAGCGCACCTTCGCGGTCATGGACGAGAAGCCGCTCATCAAGGACAAGCCCGGTGCGGCGCCGCTCGCCGTGTCGGGCGGCGAGATCCGGTTCCACAATCTCGGCTTCGCCTACAATGCCGACCAGACGGCGCTCCACCACGTGGACGTGACGGTCGAGGCCGGTCGCACGACCGCCCTCGTGGGCCGCTCCGGTTCTGGCAAGTCGACTCTTCTGTCCCTCGTGCCGCGCCTCTACGACGTCTCGTCGGGCGCGGTGCTGGTGGATGGGCAGGACGTGCGCGACGTCACGCTCCAGTCCCTGCGCCAGGCCATCGCGGTCGTGAGCCAGGACGTGGTCCTGTTCGACGACACGGTGCGGGCGAACATCGCCTTCGGCCGGCCCGGCGCGACGGAAGACGACATCGTCGCGGCGGCCAAGGCCGCCGCCGCGCACGACTTCATCATGAGGATGCCGCAGGGCTACGATACCATCGTGGGGCCGGGCGGAGGACGCCTCTCCGGCGGCGAACGCCAGCGGGTGTCGCTGGCCCGTGCGTTCCTGAAGGACGCACCGATCCTGCTGCTCGACGAGGCGACGAGCGCTCTCGACTCGGAATCGGAGCAGCTGGTCCAGGAGGCCATCCGCAAGCTGATGAAGGGGCGTACGACCCTGGTGATCGCCCACCGCCTGTCGACGGTCCGCGACGCGGACAAGATCGTCGTGATGGAGGCAGGCCGCGTCGCGGAGATGGGATCGCACGAGGCGCTGATCGCGGCAGGGGGCACCTATGCCCGCCTCCATCGGCTGCAATTGTCGAACGATGCGGAGCCGGCCAGCCCGGCCGCCTAGGCCGGAGGTCCCATCCTGGTATATTATTACAATATTAAGGTGATCCTCCTAGGCTGGCTGCGCCTTCGAGGAGGAAAACCATGCTTCGCCCCGCCTTTGCAGCCGCAGCGCTGATCCTTGCAACCACGATCGCCGGACCGACCGGCGCGTCTGCCCAGAATCTCGTGCCCTGTGCCCGGGAGCACGGCTTCTGCCGGATCCCATATCCAACCCGCGTCGTCTACGGTGTTCCCGGACACGGGGTCGCGGTCGATGTGGCGGGGCGGGGCATTCCCTGCTCCAACGCGGCCTTTGGCGATCCCGCGCCCGGAACCCCGAAGCACTGCGCCTATGTCGCTCGCGGCCCTGGCGGCGGCTTCGAGGGGCCGGCCCCGTGGCGACATCGCGGCCGGGAGGCCTGGCGCGAGGAGGGAGACGGAGGAGCCGGCTATCGCTCAGCCGCGTACGGCGCGGGCTGGCAGACCTGTGCGGACGAGAACGGCTTCTGTGGCTTCAGGGGCAACAGGCGCGTCCGATATGGCGCCCACGGCCGCTACGTCGAGGGTGTCTACCGGGGCGGGGTCGGCTGCAACAACGGCACCTTCGGCGATCCGGTCCCCGGCGTGCGCAAGCACTGCCAGGTGCTCGACTGACAGGCGGGCCCGGAAGGGCCGTGAGGCCTATTCCCGTCGCATGATCCGATCGACGAGGACGTTGGACCAGAAGCCGGGGCGGAAGTCGCGCTCCAGGGCTTCCGGGTCGTAGACCGACGCGACCCAGGCGAGGAAGGGAATGCCCTTCGCCTCGCCTTCGGCACGGTAGCGTTCGAAGAAGGCGTCGAGGATGCCGGTCTTCGAGAAACGGAAATGACCGAAGCGGGCGGAGAGCTGCCGCAGGGCCTCCTCGACGCTCCGGCCCTCGTGGACGATCAGGTAGAGGGCGGCGACGAAGCCGGCCCGGTCCGCGCCCGACTTGCAGTGCAGGACCGCGGGGTATTCGATCGCCTCGAAAAAGTCCTTGGCATTCAGGAGGGTCTCCCGGTCAGGGGCGCCCCGTGAGCGGACCACGAATTCGACGAGATGGATGCCGAGCCGCTCGCAGACATCCTTCTGGAGCTGCCAGGAGCCATGCTCGCGCCCACCGCGCAGGTTGACGATGGTGCGCACCCCCTCGTCCTTGAGGCGCGAGATCTGGTGCGGAGCGGGCTGGGCCGAACGCCAGAGCCGCTCCGAGACCCGGTGCTTGTTGAGATAGAGCAGGCGGAAGACACCGTGATCGACCAGCAGCATGTTCGCCCAGGCGCGCACGCGGCCGAGCCCGCCCTCGAGGGGCTTGTCCCAGCGGGCGATCCGGGCCATGCGGCGGGCATAGCGGGTCTCAGGCTTGAGGAACCTGTTAATCACGTCGATCCAGTTGTCAGCGGTTTCGCCCGGAGAACCGGGCCCTGCAGCAGGGCGCCTTATCGGCGATCGGTCGCCATTAATCAATTGTGCCGCCGAAAGGACAGCGCGGCCGGTCCGCGCGGGGGGCGGCCGTGCCCGCAGCGGAAATCCCTGATCCGGTGCGGAAGACGACGATCCTATCTGTTGCCGCCCAGCCCCCTGTCGTGTAAGGGGTGCGTTTCGATACAACCCTCCTTGACGAAGCTGGCTGCCGGATCGGGCCCTCGATGCCCGAAGAAGCCGTAGCGTCGAGATCATGCAATTCAGGAGAGCGGCGTCATGTCGTCCACCTTCGAGACCGTCGCCGGCATCATTTCCGAGACCGCCGACATCCCGCGCGACCAGATCACGCCGGAAAGCCATGCCATCGAGGATCTCGGGATCGATTCGCTGGCCTTCCTCGACATCGCCTTCGCCATCGACAAGGCCTTCGGCATCAAGCTGCCCCTCGAGCAATGGACCCAGGAAGTCAACGAGGGCAAGGCTCCGGCCGAGGAATACTTCGTCCTGAAGAACCTTGTGGCCCGCATCGATGCGCTGATCGCCGCCAAGGCGGCGTCGGCATAAGCCCAGCCTGCCGGCCGCTCCAGGCGGCCCCAGACAGCAAGAGCGTCCGGTCCCAAGGACGCCGCAATCCCGGCGGGCCGGCTCTCGAGCCGGCTCGAAAGGTGACCAGGAAGAGATGCCTGATCTCAAGGATCGCTCCCTCCAGCCCGCCCGGGACGACATGAAAATGGTTCGGATCCCGGATGCGCCTCGAATATTTTGAAATGATCGATCGGGTGACGAAGCTCGACCGCGATGAGAAGCGGATCGAGGCGACGTCCACCGTCCCGACGCACAGCCCCGTCTTCGAGGGCCATTTCCCGGGCCATCCCCTGGTACCCGGCGTGCTGCTCACCGAGACCATGGCCCAGGCCTCCGGCTATCTCGTGCTGGGACTGATGAACTTCACCCACATGCCGTTCCTCATGGGGGTCGACAAGGCGCGCTTTCGCAGCTTCGTCGGCCCAGCTACGGTGCTGACGGTCACCGCCCAGCTCGAGCACGAGGGCTCAGGCTATGCGGTGACGAAAGCGAAGATCCTGGCCGAGGGCAAGCCGATCTGCGACGCGGAGCTGCGTTTCCGGATCATGCCGTTCCCGGCAGGCATGGACGAGCTGATGCGGGCCCAGGCGCGCCGCATGGGACTCTTGGCGGAGGAAGCCTGATGCGCGACGTCGTCATTACCGGAATCGGAATCGTTTCCGCAGCGGGCGAGGGGATCGAGGCACATCTCGACGCACTGAATGCGGCTTCCCCCCGTACCGATACCGAGACGTTCGCTCCCTATTCGGTCCATCCGGTTGCGGTGCCGGACTACGACAAGCAGATCCCCAAGAAATCCGACCAGCGGCAGATGGAGGCCTGGCAGAAGCTCGGCTGCTACGCGGCCGGGCTCGCCCTCGACGCCGCCGGCGTGAAGGAGGATGCGGAGCTCAAGAGCCGCATGCACCTGATCGTCGCCGCGGGCGGCGGGGAGCGCGACTACGCGGTTGACGGACAGATCCTGACCGGGCTGCGCGAGGCCGCGAATCCGGGGGTGTTCCTCAACGAGCACCTGATGGGCGATCTGCGCCCGACCCTGTTCCTGGCCCAGCTCTCGAACCTTCTCGCGGGCAACATCTCCATCGTCCACGGCGTGACCGGTGCGTCGCGCACGTTCATGGGCGAGGAATCGAGCGGCGTCGATGCGATCCGCATCGCCCATGCGCGCATCGCCTCGGGGCAGAACGACATCTTCCTCGTCGGCGGCGCCTACAATGCCGAACGGCCCGATGTTCTCCTGATTTACGAAATGGGCGGCTTCCTCTGGAAGAAGGCCCATCGCCCGGTCTGGGAGCGCCCCGCCGAGGGCGGCGGCATGATCCTCGGCTCGGGCGCCTGCTTCCTGGTGATGGAGTCCCGTGAGCATGCGCAGGCCCGCGGCGCCAAGCCCCTGGCGACCATCGCCGGCATCGCCTCCGACCGCAGCCGGCGCGAGCCCGGCAGCGTCGATCGGGCGATCCGTGCCCAGATCGATGCGCTCGGTGGCAAGCCGGACGTGGTCATCTCCGGCGCGACGGGCGTCAAGGGCGTGACGGATGAAGAGCAGGGAGCATTGCTCGCGGCCTTCCCGAATGCGGCGATCCATGCCACCGGCGACGTGACCGGGCACCTGATGGAGGGCCAGGCCCCGGCGGGCGTCGCCCTGGCGGCGGCGCTGATCGCACGACAGCAATCCAACGAGGCGCTCGTCACCTCCGTCGGCCATTGGCGCGGCGAGGGTGCCGTGCGGCTGACCAAGGCATCTTGAGGGAGATCGGCATGGCGCTTCGCGACAACCAGGGCCGTCCGCTCGTCGCCGTCACCGGCATGGGCGTCGTCACCTCCCTGGGCCAAGGCAAGGACGATACCTGGGCCGCACTAACGGCGGGGAAATCGGGCATCCACCGCATCACGCGATTCCCGACGGAAGGCCTGCGGACCACCATCGCAGGCACCATCGATTCCATCACGGTGGACCCGTTCTGCGCGCCGATGCTCTCGGAGCAGCTCGCCCTGCGCGCCGCCGAGGAGGCCGTGGGCCAGTCCGGCCTGAGCCACAGCGATTTTCCCGGCGCCCTGTTCATCGCCGTGCCGCCCGTGGAAATGGAATGGCCGCAGCGGGTCGCTCTCGCGAAGGCCTCGGGCGAGAACGGCGACATCACCTATCGGGACCTCCTGAAGGCTGCCGAGACGGGCCGGTTCAAGGCCTGGCACGACCTGTTCATCTTCGGTACCGTGGCCGATCGCGTCGCCGACAAATTCGGCACCAAGGGTTCGCCGATTTCGCTCTCCACCGCCTGCTCGTCCGGCGCGACGGCGATCCAGCTCGGCGTCGAGGCGATCCGGCGGGGCGAGACCGATGCAGCCCTGTGCATCGGCACGGACGGGTCCGTGAATCCTGAATCGCTCGTGCGCTTTTCGCTCCTGTCGGCGCTCTCGACGCAGAACGAGAATCCCGAGGAGGCATCGAAGCCCTTCTCGAAGAACCGCGACGGCTTCGTGATGGGTGAGGGCGGGGCGGCTCTGGTGCTGGAAAATGCGGATTCCGCGAAGGCCCGCGGTGCAAGGATTCTCGGATACGTGCTCGGCTGCGGCGAAAAGGGTGACGGCTTTCATCGCACGCGCTCATCGCCGGATGGCATGCCGGCGATCACGGCGATCCGGGAAGCGCTTTCCGATGCCGGTCTCGCGCCCCAGGATATAGACACCATCAACGCCCACGGCACCTCGACGCCGGAGAACGACAAGATGGAGGCCATGAGCTGCACCGCCGTGTTCGGCGAGCGTATGCCGACGCTGCCGATCTCGTCCAACAAGTCGATGATCGGCCACACGCTCACCGCCGCCGGCGCGGTGGAGGCGGTGATGTCGCTGCTCACCATCGCCACGGGCCGCATTCCGCCGACCATCAACTACAAGGTGCCGGATCCCACGATCCCCCTCGACGTGGTTCCGAACCAGGCGCGGGATGCGGATGTCCGCTATGTACTGTCGAATTCGTTCGGCTTCGGTGGCCAGAACACGTGCCTCGTGGTCGGGGCCGAGCCGAAAGGGGCTTGAACCATGACCCGTGTTTTCGTGACAGGCGGCGGCAAGGGTGTCGGCGCCGCCATCGTGCGGGCGCTGGCCGCTTCCGGCCATGACGTGGACTTCACCTATCGCTCGTCCGGCGGTGCCGCGGTGGCGCTGGCCGAGGAGCTGATGGCGGCGTATCCGGGCCGCACGGTCAAGGGACACGCCCTCGACCTCTCGCACAAGGGGTCCCTCGACGATTTCTGCGCGAGCCTCGAAAGCGAGACCTATTTCGGTTTCGTGCACAATGCCGGCCAGCCCTATGATGCGCTGGCTGCCATGATGCAGCAGGACAAGGCCGAAGCCGCCATGCAGGTGAACTTCTGGTCGTTCACGCGGATCGCGAAGTCGCTCATGCGCGGCATGATCCGGGCCCGCGCCGGGCGCATCGTCGCCATCGGCTCCGTCGCCGCCCTCCAGGGCAATCCCGGCAACGCGGCCTATGCGGCGTCCAAGGGCGCGCTCATCTCCTATTGCCGAACGCTCGCCATCGAGACCGCCAAGCGCGGGCTCACCGTCAACGTGATCGCGCCCGGCTTCATCGATACCGACATGATGGCTCCCTACGCCGCCTACCGAGAGGCGATGGAGAAGCAGATCCCCGCCGGCCGCTTCGCGAAGCCGGAGGAGGTCGCGGGCCTTGCCGCCTTCCTCATGAGCGAGCCCGCCGCCTACCTGACCGGCACGGTCCTTCCCGTCGACGGCGGCCTGACATCGATGATCGGCGTCCATCGCTAGAGCATCGGATCGTCCGACACCGAAAACCGGCTCCCTGAGAACGGTCCAGGCATCGGCCGGGGCTTTCGACACCGAAGGCGCCTTCCCGGCGCCTTCATGGCCGGATGACAGCGGCCGACGATTCCAGCCCGGGTCTTCAGGCTGCCGTCCCGGCCCAAGGCGTGGACCGATCCTCATCCTGCATCATCGCCGGACCCAGCTCGGAAAACCGGAAGAGCCGAAAGGCGCGGTCTCCGTTGACGTCGAGCACGCGCAGATCGTCGGTGTCGCGGGCATCGTTCAGCACAGCCTGGAAATGGGCGCCGTATCGGGCCGCCACCGTGTCGAGGGGAAGCTCATAGGCGATGAACTTGCTGGCGCCATGGGCCTTGAGCGCGCGCAGAAAACCAGGATCCGACAGGGATGGGTAGGAGGTCAGGATCACAATCGGTCCACTGCCGGTGAATATGAGGGCTGCTTTCATGGTGCTCCTCCTTCCTGCGCGGCCATGTCCCATCGGGGCAGGCGGCCACCGTTCGAGCCGGTACCGAAACGCTACGCTGCCGGTTCATCAACCGCGATCGCAAAAGGACCCGTGCCGGGCCCGGGGATTGAGTCGGGCGAACTCGACACCGTCCATATGGACGAGGGTGGTATGGTCGCCTCCCTCGAAGTACAGGTCCTGCTGCCGGTCGATGCTGTCGTCGATGATGACATCCAGCCCATAGCAGGGGCCGACCGCCGGAACGGCGCCGCGGTCGCAGTCGCGGAAGATCTCCGCAATCTCCGACTCGCTGGCCAGATGGACCTCCTCGCCGAGCTCCGTTTTGAGATCCGTCAGGCGAAGATGGCGCGAGGCGGGCAGCACCGCCAGCCTGTAGCCCCCGCCATCGCTGAGCATGACCGCCTTGGCGAGCTTGTCGCCGGAGATGTGGCCGGCGTGGGCGGACCCGAGGGCCGACATCGTCGGTTCGTGGGGGACGAGGTCGTACCGGATGCCTTGTTCGTCCAGGTATTTTCGAAGAGTGGGTGCGATGGTCATGACGCGTCTCCTGTCGGTGAGGGGACTCGGGCGTCACGTGGCGTGTCCGGACAGACCGTCGCTCCGTGGCGCGGTCGCTTCCTGTCCGGACAGGATATACCCCTTGGCCACAGGCGACAATTGCGTCGAGTCCCGCTGCGACCCGTCCGACGGCCGGCCGGGCAGTGCTGTCCGAGCGGACACGGGAATGTCCGTGCCGGATGTCGGCTTCCGGGGTATGATGAACCTTTGGTGAAGGGATCGGCGCGGCGATCGGACCGCCGAGCCAGTGACGCGCAGCAACGTCATCGGGGAGAGAACACTTCCGGAAGAAGCCTCGCCATCGAGGGTTTGGAAAAGGAGAGTGCCATGAACACAGCCGACAGCCGCACGGATACAGCCGTCAATGTCGCCAATGTCGTGCTCGGCGGAATCCTGTTCGCTACGCCATGGCTGCTCGGGTTCACGGACAGGACCTGGGCGTCGTGGAATGCCTGGTTCAGCGGAGGCATCGTCGTTCTCATCGCCCTCCTGGCGGTGGTTCGGGTGCACGATTGGGAGGAATGGCTCAACGCCATCGCCGGCCTGTGGATTGCCGCGTCGCCCTGGCTGCTGTGGTTTGACGATGTGCGTTCCGCGCTCTGGGCTCATGTGATCATCGGAGGTTGCATCGTCGCCCTGGCCGCCGTGGAGCTGCGCAGACTCTACGTAGCGCCCGAAGGCATCGCCGTTCCGCGCCGTTAGCCTCCGTTCGCGACACTGCGATAGACCGTCGCCGGAGGGCGGGCCGGGATGAATCCCGGTCCGCGATGCGCCTTATGCAAGCCTCCGAACGTCCCCGGGGCCAAGCTCCCGGAGGGCCTGCGCGACGGACCGGCCGTGAACGACGAGGTCGGGGGCGATGTCGACGAGGGGGACGAGCACGAAGCGCCGTTCCAGCATGTAAGGGTGCGGCAAGACGAGGTCCGGCATGTTCACCGTCAGGTCGTCGTAGGTGAGCAGATCGATGTCGAGGGTGCGAGGGCCCCACTTGGTGTCGCGGACGCGGCCGAGATCCCGCTCGATCCGCAGGCAGAGCGCCAGCAGAGCGCGTGGCGCGAGCGCGGTTTCGACGAGCACGCAGGCATTGACGAACCAATCCTGCGCCACCGGGCCCCAGGGCTCGGTGCGATAATCGGCGGATCGCGCCAGTACAGTCGCGCCACCCGCGTCGAGGGCCGCGATCGCCGCAGCGATGTTGGCGCGCTTGTCCCCGAGATTGCTCCCCAGGCTCAACGCGGCCCTAGCCATGCCGGGAGCGCCTGATCTCGATGGCGACGCTGTCGAGGATGAGGGGAATGGGCGCCTCCGGCTTTTCGACGCGGACCGTCACCCCGGTGATCCGCGGGAAGGCCTCCAGCACATCCGCCGCGATGGCTTCCGCGAGACCCTCGATGAGGTGGAAACGTCGCGTCACGGACAGCTCGTGAACGCGCTTGGCGAGAGTCGCATAGCAGACAGAGAGGCCATAATCGTCGGCCTGCCCTGCGGGCCTGAGATCGAGATCGCAGGTCAGGGTCACATAGAAGCGCTGCCCGAGCTGCGCCTCCTCCTGATGGAGGCCGTGATAGGCATAGATCGCGAGGCGCGAGAGAATGATGCTGTCGCTCATGTCCTGATCCGTATCAATGCGTCGGCGACCCGACAGGCTTCCAGATGGGCCCTCACGTCATGGACCCGGACGAGATCCGCGCCGCGGCAGATGGTTGCGACATGCGCCCCGATCGACCCGAACAGCCGTTCGCGCGGCGGCACGCCGGTATCGTAGAAGCGGCCGAGAACCGATTTCCGCGACGCTCCCACCAGCAGCGGAAAGCCGAGAGCCTTCAGTTCCGGCAGGCGACGCAGGGCGTCGAGATTCTGGTCTCCCGTCTTGCCGAAGCCGATGCCGGGATCGAGGACGATGCGGCTGTCGGGAATGCCGGCCTGTCTCGCCAGGGCGAGGGAGCGCTCGAAGAAGCGCAGGGCATCCGCGACGATGTCGAGATGGGGATCGATCTCGTGCCGGTTGTGCATCAGCACGGCGGCGGCGTCATGGTCCGCAACCACGGCCGCCATGTCGGGATCGCGCTGGAAGCCCCAGATGTCGTTGACGATCCGCGCCCCTGCCGAGAGGGCGCTGCGGGCGGTCGGCGCGCGATAGGTATCGATGGAGATCGGCACCGTCAGGCGGGAGGCGAGCGCGCGGATGATGGGGATCACCCGTCTCTGCTCTTCCTCGGGCTCGATCGGCGTGTAGCCGGGACGCGTCGACTCGCCGCCGATATCGACGATATCGGCGCCTTCCTGCGCGAGGGTCAGGGCGTGGGCGAGTGCGCGGGCGGGATCGTCGAAATCGCCCCCATCGGAAAATGAATCCGGCGTGACGTTGAGGATGCCCATGATCAGGGTGCGGGAGCCGAGATCGGGGAGAAGGCGGTGCATGGCAATATCAGTCCAGGGTCGGGCCGCCCGGTTCTTCCGCCGATTTGGGCCGAAAGTCGAGAGCGGAACGCTCTGCGCACCGGGACCCCCAGGACCCGTGTTGCGGGAAAAGACTCAGGCTTGTCATTCCGCCATCCGGGCTTTAAGCCGCCGGTTCAGGTTTCTCCCCGTCATTGCCGGACCTCATCCGGCTATCCACGCCATTCCGGGACGCCCGGTTCGAGGACGTGGATCCCCGGAACAAAAGCTTCGGATGACACCGAACAGGATGGTCTCATGCGTGCCCTTCAGCTCTTCGGCGACCGCGATCTCCGCATCACCGAGATGGATGCTCCCCCGCCTCCCGGGCCGGGCGAAGTCCAGGTGCGCGTGAAGGCGCTGGCACTGAACTACCTCGATGTCTGGGGCTTCCGCGGCATGGCCTTCGCCAAGCGCAAGATGCCCCAGGTCGTCGGCGTGGAGGCTTCGGGCGAGATCGCGGCGGTCGGCGAGGGCGTAACCCGGTTCAAGGCCGGCGATCCGGTCACCATGTACGGGGCCGAGACCTGTGGCCATTGCAAGGCCTGCCGGGAGGGCCGTGACAATCTCTGCGAGAACGTCGCGGGCATCATGGGCTTCCACATCGACGGCTTCGCCCGCGAACTGGTCAACCGCCCGGAGCGGCTGGTCATCCCGGTGCCGCAGGGCGTGTCCTTCGAAGACGCTGCCTGTGCGCCGATCGGCTTCGGCACCGTCCAGCACATGCTGTTCGACAACGCCAAGCTGGAGCCGGGAGAATCCATCCTCGTTCATGCCGGCGGCTCGGGCATCGGCACGGCGGCGATCAAGATGGCGAAGGCCATCGGCTGCACGGTCTACACCACCGTGGGCGACGACGAGAAGGGCGCGAAGGCAAAGGCTCTCGGCGCCGATCATGTCATCAACTACCGCACCGAGCGCTTCGAGGGCGAGGTGCGCCGCCTGACCAAGCGGAAAGGCGTCGACGTGGTGTTCGAGCATGTGGGCGCGGATACCTGGAACGGATCCCTGCTCTGCCTCAAACGCGGCGGCCGCCTGGTCACCTGCGGCTCGACGAGCGGCGTCTCGACCACCATGAACCTGATGCAGCTGTTCCAGCAGCAATACCGGATCTTCGGCTCCTTCGGCTGCACGATGCGCAATATCCGCGAATCGCTCGCCAAGATGGCCGGCGGCATGACCCCGGTGATCGATTCGGTGTTTCCGCTCGACGACTTCCAGAAGGGCCTCGAGCGCCTGGAAAGCCGCAAGGTGTTCGGCAAGGTGGTCGTGACGTTCTGAGAACTGTGTTCTTCGGGCCCATCCGCGGGCCGCGCCGGAAGGACAACGGTGGCAGTGGGTGAACCGCTACGCCCCGTGGAGAACGCGCTCGATCACCTCCGCCGTCTCGGCGGCCCTGACGTCCCAGGAATGCTCGGCGGCGATCAGCCGGGCGCCGGCCTCGCCCATGGCCCGAGCCTCGGCCGGGTTTCCGGCGAGACGGGCCACGGCGCGGGCGAGGGCCTCCGGGTTACCAGAGGGAATGACGAGGCCGCAGCCTCCGCCACGGACGATATCCGCCATGCCCTTGAAGTCGCTGACGACGACGGGCCGGCCGCAGGCCAGCATCTCGAAGAGTTTCAAGGGCGTGATGCCGTGAGCGGTAATGCCGCTCGGATCGACGCTCGGCACCAGGGCCGCCACCGCGCCGCGGATCAGGGCCGGCAGATCCCGCTGCGGCACTCGGTCCAGCCAGGTGACGGGGCCCGAGGCTCCTTCAAGGGCCTCCCGCAGGCTTTCGTCGACGATGGGGCCGGCCATGAGCAGATCGACGCCCTCGGGCCAGGCGGGGGAGCGGGCAGCCTGCAGCATCACCTCCACCCCGTGCCAGCGGGTCATGCCGCCGAAGAAGAGCGCGTAGGGGCGCTCCCGCTCGGCGCGCGGGCCGCCCGGGCTGAAGACCTTGGTATTGGCCCCGTTGCCCACGTGGAAGGCGCGGGCATGGCCTGCTTCCGCCGAACCCCAGGTCACGAGCTCGGGCGTCACGCCGATGAGCGCGCTCGCCCACCGGTATTGCAGGCGCTGGAGGGCGGAGAGAATGCCCCTCAGGCGCCTGAAGCGCGGATGGGTGACGAATGCCTCCGCATAGACCCCGTTGATCTCCTGGATCGTCGGCCTGCCGAGGAGCTTCGCCGCCAGCGCGATGGGGAAGGCGGCAAAGTGCGAGCGGAAATAGATCAGATCGGTCCGGGGCAGTTTCGCGAGCGCTGACAGGGTGATGCGGACGTAGCGGCCCAGTTGCCCCAGGAGGCCGCCGCGCGAGGCACCGTGCTCCGCCACCAGGGTCACGGGATAGTGGCGCTCCCTCAGCCCGTCGCAGATCTCGAGCACATGGGTCGCCGCGGCGCTGCCGGGGACGATGCGCTCACAGCAGATGTAAAGGATGCGGGGGGAGGCGGTGGAGGTCAGGTCGGGGCTCGCCGGTTCGGGGTCAGCGGCCTTGTACAAAGCCGCCGCCGCAACGTCGAGTGTGTCGCCGGGATTACTGGACATCCTTGCCCGTGCGGTCTATCGGCGCGGTTCAGGGATTTTCATCGCTCATGCGCATCGCCGTCCTCGACTTCCACTCCCTCGCCAACGATTCACGCGTGCTGCGGACCGCCGAGACCCTGCATCGGGCCGGCCACGAGGTGCTGCTCGTCGGCTATGGGCCGGCGCCGCAGAACGTGCCCTACCGCGTCGCCCTTCTGCCCGACCTGCCCCCGCCCTTCGTCATCCGCGCAGGGATCCTGCTGCGGCAGGCGCCCGCCAACCTGCTGCCGGCCTCGTCGCATTTCTTCTACTGGCTCCACGAGGGACGCCGCCGCGCCCGCGCGATCCTGCGCGGCTTCCGGCCGGAGGCGGTCCATGCCAACGATTGGACCACCCTGCCGCTCGCCCTCGACGCGAAGGCCCGTTTCGGCGCCCGCATCGTCTATGACAGTCACGAGATGGCGATCGCGGAATACGAGCACAGCCTGAAATGGCGGCTCGCGGCCCTGTCCCATGTCCGGACCATCGAGGGCCGCGGCATCCGCGCCGCGGATGCGGTCATCACCGTCAGCCCTGGCATTGCCGAGGCTCTGGCAGAGGCCTATCCGGGCCTGGCCCGGCCTTCCGTGATCCGCAACGTGCCCGACGCGACCCTGGCGCCGTTCCGCCCCGTGGGCGCGACCGTCGAGGTGCTGTTCCACGGCCTCCTGCGCAGCAACCGCGGCCTCGAGGCCATCATCGATTCCCTGCCCGATTGGCGCGAGGAGTTTCGCCTGACGCTGCGCGGACCGGCGGCACCGGCCTACCTGGCAGCCCTCAGGGCCAGGGCGGAGGCGAGGGGCGTCGCCGCGAGGATCCGGTTCGAGCCCGCCGTCGCGCCGCAGGAGGTGGTGTCCCGGGCATCGGAAGCGGATCTGGGCCTGTGCATCCTTCCGGATTCGAGCCGGCACAACCGTTTCGCCCTGCCCAACAAGCTCTTCGAATACCTCGCGGCAGGCCTTGCGGTCGTGACCTCGCCACTGCCGGACATGGCGGACATCCTGACCCGCTTCGAATGCGGGACCCTCGCCGCAGACGATCCGGCGGCCATCACGAAAACCGTCAACGGGCTCGACCGCACCACCCTCGACCGCATGAAAAGGCGGGCCCTCGTGGCCGCGGCCGAGCTGAGCTGGGACCGGGAGCGGGAGACCCTGATCGGCCTCTACGACCAATTACCGCGCGCCGTCAGGTCTTGACGAAGCCCGGCAGGCGCGGAAAGACGCGGTCGCCCTTTTCCCATGACGGCATTTGAGGAGACTCCGTGGTTCATCGTTCCCAACGCCCCCGCAGCCTGGTCTCGCGCCTGACCGAAACGGTCATGGTCGGCTTGGTCAGGGGCGTCTTCGCCCTGTCGCGGGTCCTCGGCCCCGAGCGCTCCGGCGCCGTGGGGGCGGCCTTGGCGCGCAGCATCGGGCCTCTGCTCCCAGCCCACAAGACCGCGCTCGCC
The DNA here is from genome assembly GCF_059888585.1 of Microvirga sp. BF8. NCBI lineage: Bacteria > Pseudomonadati > Pseudomonadota > Alphaproteobacteria > Hyphomicrobiales > Methylobacteriaceae > Microvirga > Microvirga sp. BF8. The sequence continues at coordinate 4,456,318 of NZ_CM187619.1, forward strand.
AATATCCGGGCGGTCTTTCCGGGAAAGCCGGAGCGGGAGGTGCGGGCGCTGGCCCGGGCGGCCTGGGACAATCTCGGGCGCACGGGGGGCGAGTATCCCCATCTCGGCACCCTGTTCGACTTCGATCCCGACCGGACCGAGTCCGGCCGCACGGAGGTGGACGGGATCGAGCATTTCCTCAGCCTCCGGGACGACGGCAGGCCCGGCATCATCTTCTCCGCCCATCTCGCCAATTGGGAATTGCCGGCGATCTGCGCCGCCCGGTTCGGGCTGGACGCGACGGCGGTGTTCCGCGCCCCCAACGATCCGGCCATCGCCCGGGTCCTGCACGAGATCCGCTCCGAGACGATGGGCGGACTCGAGGCGGCGCGCCAGGGCGCGGCCTTCGCCATGCAGGGCGCCCTGGAGAAGGGCGGCCATCTCGGCATGCTCATCGATCAGCATTTCACCCGCGGCGTGATCGTGAATTTCCTTGGCCGGCCCGCTCTCGTGAACCCGATCCTCGGCAAGTTCGCCCGCCGTTTCGACTGCCCGGTCCACGGGGTGCGGGTGGTTCGTCTTCCCAATCATCGCTTCCGGCTCCAGCTTACGCCGGCCCTCGACCTGCCCCGGGATCCGGACGGCCAGGTCAACGTCCAGGGCGCCATGCAGGCCATGACCTCGGTCGTCGAGGGCTGGGTGCGGGAACATCCCGAGCAATGGCTTTGGATGCACCGCCGCTGGCGCGTCCCTGTGGGTGCTCAAGCTAACGTGAGTTCCCCTCGTGGGGAGATTCGTGTTCCATGAGGCCATCATGGTCCCATGTCTGAAATCGTTCCGTGCGAAGGCGACCCTCGTGATTCTGGGGCTCGCCGCCCCGATTCAGCCCGTCCTCGCCGATCCGCCGCGCGCCGTCGTCGAACTCTTCACCAGCCAGGGCTGCTCCTCCTGTCCGCCCGCGGATGCGCTCCTCGCCGGGCTGGCGCGCCAGCCCGATATCGTCGCTCTGTCGTTCCCCGTGGATTACTGGGATTATCTCGGCTGGAAGGACACGCTGGCGCAGCCCCTCTTCACGGCGCGGCAGAAGGCCTATGCGGAATCCCGCAGCGACCGGCAGGTCTATACGCCGCAGATCATCGTCAACGGCATGAAACCCTGCATCGGCTCCGATCGGGCGAAGATTGAGAAATCGATCCAGGCCACCGCCGAGGGGCGAACGGCCCTGCCCGTGGAAGTCGGGATCGCCGAGAAGGACGGGATCGTCACGATCACCGTGGAAGAGACCCCGCACACCCGGCAGAAGCACGGGGATGTCTGGGTCCTTCCCGTCATCCGGGAGCAGACGGTGCCCATCGGCCGCGGCGAGAACCGCGGCAAGACGGTCACCTATGCCAATGTGGTGCGCGGCATGACCCATGTGGGCGAATGGCAGGGAGGGTCGGCCCGATTCCGGCTTCCCGTCGCCTCGGCCCGGGGCGACGCCGATGGCTATGTGGTGCTTCTGCAATCCGGCGAGGGCGCGAAGCCCGGTCCGATCCTCGGCGCCGCGAAGGGCGGCGGGCTCTGACGGGTGCTTCCGTCAGAGCAGGATGACCTTGTTCGGCAGTTCGTCGATGTCGTCGAAGCGCGGTGGGGCATGCTCGGCGAGAATGGCGCCGGTGCTGCGGATGGCGGCGATGAGCCCATCCGTGATGCGGCCCTGCCGGATCTCCTCGACCAGCCTGGCGATGATGTCGCTCCAGACGTCCGGCGCCGTCCGGTCCGCAATGCCCGTATCGGCGAGGATCTCCGCATAATGCTCGGCCAGGGCAATGTAGATCAGGACACCGGTTCGCTCCTGGGTGCGCGTCAGGCCGCGGCTCAGGAATTCGCGCCGTGCCCCTTCGCGCGCCCGCGCCCGCTTGATGAAGCGCGGCACCAGGGCATGGCGACGTGACGGCCAGGACAGGAACAGGCTCAGGACAACCGCGACGAGAAGCTGGATCAGAAAGATCCGCGACGGGCCGAGGGTGGTGATCCAGATCAGCGGCCAGGGCGTGACCAGGGCCGCGAGGAGGGCCCAGAGCACGGGGATCGAGCGGTAGCTGCTCGCCTGTTCGGCGATCACGACCACGATCTCCCCCGTCGTGAGATCCTCGACTTCGCGGACGGCGTTGACGAGGCGCGCATGGTCTTCGGGCGAAATCATCTACCAGCTCCCTGACGCGCCGCCGCCCCCGGAAGAGCCGCCTCCGCCGGAGAATCCTCCACCGCCCGAACCTCCGGACCATCCGCCTCCGGAGCCGCCGGACCAACCTCCACCGGTGGGAATGATCCAGGGCCCGCTCCGACCGCTGCGGCGCAGGGGGCGCCCCCGTGCGTCCCGGATGATGCTGGAGACGACGATGAAGAGGATGACCATGACGAAGAGCGCCAGGAACGGGTCGATGGATCCGCTGTCGTCCTCGCGCACCTGCGCGCGGCGCTGCCATTCCTCTGCGTCGCCGGTGAGGATCGACAGCATGGCGTCGATTCCGGCACCGATTCCGCCGCCGAAGTTGCCCTTCTGAAACTGCGGCGCGATGGCGGTGGTGATGATGACCTTCGACAGGGCGTCGGTGAGCGCGCCCTCCAGCCCGTAGCCGACCTCGATGCGCACCTTGCGCTCCTTCGGCGCGACGAGCAGCAGGGCACCGTTGTTCTTGTCCTTCTGGCCCAGGTTCCACTGGCGGAAGAGGCGGTTGGCGTAATCCTCCACCGCGTATCCCTCGAGGGAGGGAACGGTGGCCACTACCACCTGGTCCGAAGTCTTGTCCTCATGGGCCTTGAGCTTGGCCTCGAGGGCGGCCTTCTCGTTCGGCTTTAGAAGGTTCGCCGCGTCGACGACGCGGCCGGTCAGGGGCGGGAAGGATTGGGCGAGCGCGGGCGCTCCGAGAAGAAGCGCAACACAGATGACGAGCGCCGCGCAGACGCTCTCCCAGGACGGGAGGGCAAGCGTGAGGAGAGAGAGTTTCCCCGAAAGGGCATGACCCCTCACCCGCACCTGCAGGCCGGCCTCTCCCATAGGGAGGGGTAGGCTATCGCGCTTGTCCGCCATGAATTTCCGTCATGGATGCTAGAACTTCACCGTGGGCGGGCGGTCGGAGTTCGGCGTGGCGGTGAAGGTCTCCATCGGCTTGGCATCCGGATAGAGAACGGCCGCGATCCAGCGGCCCGGGATGGTCCGCAGCTCGGTGTTGAAGGCCCTCACCGCCTCGATATAGTCCCGCCGCGCCACCGCGATCCGGTTTTCCGTGCCCTCGAGCTGGGATTGCAGGGCCAGGAAATTGGCGTTGGACTTGAGTTCGGGATAGCGCTCGACGGTCACGAGAAGACGCCCGAGAGCGCCGGAAAGCTGGTTCTGCGCCTCCTGGAACTGGCGGAACTTCTCCGGGTCCGTCACCGTCGAGGCATCGACCTTGACCTGGGCGGCCCTGGCGCGGGCTTCCGTGACCTGGGTGAGGACCTCGCGCTCCTGATTGGCGAAGCCTTTGACCGTCTCGACCAGGTTGGGAATCAGGTCCGCACGGCGCTGATACTGGTTCTGGACCTCGCTCCAGGCGGACTTGGCCTGCTCCTCGAGGGTCGGCACATTGTTGATGCCGCAGGCGGACAGCCCGAAGGCCATTGCCATCACGGCCAAGGCAGCGCGCATTCGCGCCGACAACAGCAAACCCATCATCTGTGTCACTTTCGAATCAGTCACGCTTCCAACGGCTTCACAAATGGAGCAAGGAGGCCCGTTCAACAAGCGGCTTCCCTATGGCCCGCAGGGCGGGTTTGCGGCATAATCCCCCGCAATTTCCGAACCGAAGCGATCCGATGACCTTTCTGCCCGACCTGAGCACGCTGCTCACCTATTCGCTTGCCTGCACGGTGCTGTTCATCACGCCGGGGCCGGACATGAGCCTGTTCCTGGCGAAGACCATGGCCGGTGGCCGCAAGGCGGGCATGGCCGCCATGCTCGGCGCCATGACCGGAAGCTGCTTCCACACCCTGCTCGCGGCGCTCGGCTTGTCGGCTCTCCTGGCTGCCTCGGTCACCGCCTTCACCGTGCTCAAGATCGTCGGGGCGCTCTACCTGCTGTGGCTGGCCTTCGACGCGGTCCGCCATGGCTCGGCCCTGCATGTGAGGGACGAGGCAAAGGCCGAGGTCTCGTTCTGGAAGACCTTTCTCGTCGGCATCGGGATCAACCTCACGAATCCCAAGGTCGTGCTCTTCTTTGTGACCTTCCTGCCGCAATTCGTCCAGGCCAGCGACCCGCATGCGTCGGAGAAGCTGCTGTTCCTGGGCCTGTACTTCGTCGCCCTGACGGCTCCGATGGCCGCGGCGATGATCATGGGCGCCGACAGGATCCTGGCGCTGCTGCGCGGTCGTCCGAAGCTGATGCGCGGCATCGACTATTCCTTCGCCGGTCTTTTCGGGGCCTTCGCGGTCAAGATCCTGACGGCGTCGGCACGGTGAGGCTTGCGCCCTGTGGCGCCGCGGGCGAAACCGCCCCGAAGGGCCATGCGAAGCGGGAAAACCCGTAAGCGCCAGCGGTCGGGCACCGCATGGCGGTCCCGGAAAGACCGGTGAGCCGTTCGCCGGAGCAAGGGACGGTCAGGACGCTGTCTCGCGAGGGAGTGGCGGATGGCTCGCCGCGCCACCCGCGTCGCGACCCGCGATCGCCCAATAGATCAGCCCGGCCACCGCGCCGGTGAGGCCGAGCACGGCGCTTACATGCAGTTCCGCCGGCGTTGCGACCCGGGCGCTGCCGCGCAGGATCCACGGCGTCGCCGCCGTCAGCGCGCCCATGGCGGCCATGTACCAGACGACGCTCCGGGCGCGGACGACCTCGCTCACCACCGCGACGAGAAGCGGCGGGAAGACGAGGAGCACGAAGGCGACGCGCCCGACGGCGAGGGCGGTCTCGGCGATCATCGGACCGGGATCGTCGGCTGAGAAGACCTCGTCCACGAAGACCCAGAAGCCGACGAGCAGCGTATCGCCGGTGAGGCTCCCCATGACCGGGTCCACGAGTGCCGCCATGAACAGGAAGAGGCTGCTCGCGCCGATGGCGATGAGCAGGGCGAGGGGGATGAGCAGGAGCCAGCGGAGCATGATCGCCTATGTCGGGTGGGATCTACGGAAAGTCCATGGCGGACAGGCCTGCCAGGATCCTACTCCCCGTCTCCCAGCGCGTAGACGCCTTCGGCCCCGATGCCCTGTTCGGCCATCATGCGGGCGCGGGCGCGCAGTTTTTCCGTCTCGCTCTTGAGCTGTCCGCAGGCGGCGAGGATGTCGCGGCCGCGAGGGGTGCGCACCGGCGAGGCGTAGCCGGCGCGGTAGACGATCTCGGAGAAGCGCTCGATCCGCTCCCAGTCCGAGCACTCGTATTTCGAGCCGGGCCATGGATTGAACGGGATCAAATTGATCTTCGCCGGAATGCCCTTGAGCAGACGTACCAGTTCGCGGGCATCCGCGTCGGAATCGTTCACGCCTTTCAGCATCACATATTCGAAGGTGATGCGGCGCGCATTCGAGAGGCCGGGATAGGCGCGGCAGGCATCGAGAAGCTGCTCGATGTCGTATTTGCGGTTGATCGGCACCAGCACGTCGCGCAGGTCGTCGCGCACCGCATGGAGCGAGATGGCAAGCATGGTGTTCGCCTCCGCGCCGAGGCGCCCCATCTGCGGCACGACGCCGGAGGTGGACACCGTGATGCGGCGGCGGGAGAGACCGAGACCCTCGTTGTCCGACAGGACGCCGATGGCCGCGATCACGTTGTCGGTGTTGTAGAGCGGCTCGCCCATGCCCATGAAAACGATATTCGACACGAAGCGCCCGCCGTCGGTCGGCACGAAAGCGCCTTCCGGCGGAGTCCCGTCCGGCCAGTCGCCGATGCAGTCGCGGGCGACGATGAGCTGGGCGACGATCTCCGCGGACGTCAGGTTGCGCACGAGGCGCTGGGTGCCCGTGTGGCAGAACGAGCAGGTCAGGGTGCAGCCGACCTGGCTCGACACGCAGAGGGTGCCGCGGTCGGTCTCGGGAATGTAGACGCACTCGATCTCGGCACCCTTGTCGAAGGGGCCGGTCGAAGGCATGCGGATGAGCCATTTGCGGGTGCCGTCCTTCGACACCTGCTCGGAGACCACCTGCGGGCGTTCCAGCGAATAGGCGCCTTTCAGCGCCGCCCGCAGGCCCTTGCCCACATTGGTCATCTCGTCGAAATCCCTGGCGCCACGGAAATAGATCCAGTGCCAGAGCTGGGCGACGCGCATCTTGTGCTCGCGCTCGGGCACGCCGATCTGCGCCAGCTTGTCCTTCAACTCGTCGCGAGTGAGGCCCACGAGGGAGGACTGGCCGGCGGCCTCGACCGTGAACTCGGCCTTCTTCTCGATGGAAAGGGCCTCCTTGCCGGCAGCGCGCGCGGCATCGCTCACGGGCATGGGGGCCGCGTTGGGGTTATGCTTGGCGATGTCGAGCGCCGTCGCCATGGGAAATCACGCCTTCGGTTGTGGGGACGAGGGCCGCTTATAACACGATTGCGTCGGAAACGTGAGGGGGCCTGACGATTTCGTGTCCGGGCTCCAAAAACCGTCTCCTACTGGGCGCATTCCTTGCGGGCGCGCTCGAGAGCCTGGCCGAAGCCGGTCAGGGAATACCGGTCGGTCAACTGGTTGCCGCGGGCCGATTGCGCCTTCACGATCACACTTCCCGACTTGCCCATGGTACCGATGGCCTGGCCCTCCTCGGCCGGGTTCTTCAGCCAGGCATTGGTATCCTTGGTGAGAAGTGCATAGGACGCCTTCCCGATCAGCGCCTCCGCCGGTCCATTCTCCTTGGCCGCAAAGCCAAGGACCACCGCCACCTCGTTCTTCACGTTCTCGGCGGGACGGAACGAGACGAAGAGATAGGCGGGATCGCGGTTGAGGTTCTTCGGCTGGCGATCCTTCGGCTGGCTGAGTGCGTAGCAGATCTCCGAGCGGCCCGCCTTGGCGGTGTAGACGCCCCAGTCGCCGTAAGAGGCAAGCAGGGTGGCTCCGCCCGGTCCCGTAGCGGCCTGGCTGCCCTTGGCAGCCGCCGCGCCGGCGCCCGCTGCCGCCGCCGCAGCTGCGGGCTTGCCCGCCGGGGTCTTGGCAGGGGCCTTTGCGGCAGGCTTGGCAGCCGGCTTCGCCGCAGGCTTGGCCTGCGCGGCAGGAGCCGGTTTCTTGCTGGAATTGGGCTGAGCCAGGGCTCCGGGCCCGATTCCGATGGCGAAAACGGCGGATATGACGCCCGCGGCCAGGCCGCGCTGAAGAGATGCGAGAATCATGAGGTGAACTTTAGGGCGAGATGGTTAAGAACTTTTCACCATCCCCGTTAAGGTCGATGCCGTCCTAAAGCGATGCGTCGAAACGCGGCGGCTGACTGTCCGCCGTCGAAATCTCGAGGGCCTCCCGCGCCTTCGCCCGGTGCGCATCGGTGATCGAGCCCGCCACCTGGGTGATCGCCGCAGCCAGCACGGCTGCGTCGTCGGCGAAGCCGATCAGGGGCAGGAAGTCGGAAACGGCGTCGGTCGGCAGCACGAAATAGGCGATGGCCGCCATGAGAATCAGCTTGACCCGCTTTGGCGTGGCAGGATCGGTGGCGCAATAGAACGCGGCCACGAGATCCTCGGCGAAGGGGATCTTTCCGCCCACGCGGCGCAGCTTGGCCCAGAATTTCCGGGCCGTTCCGGCATCGCCGCCGGTCTCCCGGCGGATCGCGTCCATCTCGGCCTTGGTGAATGGCCGTGTGAACTCGCTCATACCTCTACGCTCCTTCGGTGCCTCTCGTTTCAACCGCGCGAATCTTGGCTTATGACGATGCCGCGACACAGGAGAAAACGCATGAAGCTCGACAAAATGATGGCAGCCGTCGTCACGGGGGGCGCCTCGGGCCTCGGGGGCGCCACGGCCCGGATGCTGGCGGCCGAGGGAGTCAAAGTGGCGATCTTCGACCGGGATGTCGAGCGCGGCGAACGGCACGCAAAGGAGATCGGCGGCCTGTTCTGCGAGGCGGACGTGACCGACGAGGCTTCCATCGATTCGGCTCTGGCCAAGGCACGCGCCGCGAACGGCGTCGAACGCATCCTCGTCAATTGCGCCGGCATCGCGCCGGGCAAGCGCACCGTGACGAAGAAGCGCGAGACGGGCGAGCTCATCCCGCATGACGTTGCGAGCTTTCGCCGCGCCATCGAGATCAACCTCATCGGCACCTATGCCATGATCGCCAAATGCGCCGCCGCCATGGCCGGGCTCGATCCCGTGACCGAGGACGGCGGGCGCGGCGTCATCGTCAACACCGCCTCGGTCGCAGCGCAGGACGGTCAGATCGGCCAGGCGGCCTATTCCGCATCGAAAGGCGGCGTTCTCGGCCTCACGCTGCCCGTGGCGCGGGACCTTTCTGGCTTCGGCATCCGCGTGATGACGATCATGCCGGGGCTGTTCCATACCCCGCTCTTCGAGGGCATCGCCGAGGATTACCGCAAGGCGCTGGAGGCCAACGTGCCGTTCCCCTCCCGTCTCGGCCGGCCCGAGGAATACGCGACGCTCGTTCGCTGCATCCTCGAGAACGACATGCTCAACGGCGAAGCCATCCGCCTCGACGGGGCTTTGCGCATGCAGCCGAAATAGGGCGCCGCGTCAGACGAGGGCGAAAAACCGGGCGGTGTCGGGATCGAGGGGGATTCCGTTCCGCTCGCGTTGCTCCATGACCTTCCACTCACGATCGCCGGGCGCGAGGGTCGGCGCTCCGTCCTTTCCGGGCGAGCGCCGCAGGCCGGCCAGGTACTGCGCCATCAGGGTATCGTAGGCCTGCCGTCCGACGAAGCGCTCCGGATCGACGGCGAGGCAGAAATGGCCGATGTCGTGGAGCTTATGATCCCCCTCCTCGGGATTCATCGGTGGAACGAGATGGTCGGGCGTCGCGCCGGTGAGGATGGCCGACAGAATCGTCACGAGGCCGGCAAGGCCCGCTCCCTTGAAACCGAAATCCCGGCCCCCGAGCGGCATCAGCATTTCGGCACGATGGGGATCGCGGGTCGGCTCGCCCGTGAGATCCGCGGCGATGTCGGCGGGCAGTTCCCGCTGCAGCGACCGGAAGAGCAGGACGCGGTTGAAAGGGATTGCGGAGGTCGCCATGTCGAGGAGCCACGGCTGCGAACCGGCCACCGGCGCGGCGGCAGCGATGGGGTTGGTGCCGTGAAACCGGGTCGTGCCGCCATGCGGCGACACGATCGCTTCGGAATTCGTGGTCGAAATTGCGACGAAGCCGTTCTCGGCTCCGGCGAGCGCGTAGGCGCCAGCCGCCCCGTAATGGGTCGAATGGGCGATGCCGACGGCCCCGATGCCGCTGTCTTTCGCCATGCGGCACGCCTCTTCCATGCCGGCATAGGCGGCGGCGTGGCCGAGGCCGTGATCCGCATCGAGCATGGCCGTGGCGGCCGCCGTCCGCCGGATCCTGAATGTTGGACGGCCGTTGACCTGCCCGCTCCTCAGGGCATCGGCATAGAACGCGGTCAGCCTCACTCCGTGACTGTCGACCCCCAGGCGCGAGGCATGCATCATGGCACGCGTGGCGGCCTCCGCTGAGGGCTCGTCGGCCCCTGCATCGCGCAGGGCCGCGAACGTGCGCTTTTCAAGGATCGCTGCCGGAAACCGCAGATCCTCGCTCCGATGGTTCGCTGCATCCTGCACGATTCGCCTCCGTCGTCCGGCCCCTGCTTTCCCAGGACGCAGGCAGAATGGCAAGCCGCTCAGTTCTTCAGAAGGCCGGACGCGAACAGGTCCATGCGCTGCGCCAGTTCGATGTCGCGGCGGGTAAGGCCCCGGGCATCGTGAGTCGCCAGGGTCACGTCGACCTTGTTGTAGACGTTGGACCATTCGGGATGGTGATTCATCTTCTCCGCCGCCAGGGCGGTGCGGGTCATCCAGGCGAAAGCGGCGGCAAAATCGTCGAAGACGAAGTGCTTGTGGATCGCGTCCCGTCCCTCGACGAGGGTCCAGCCGTCGAGGGCGGGCAGGAGTTCGGCGCGTTCGATGTCGGACAGAGGTTTCATGGCTTTGGCTTCATCCGGGGAGGGCGGGTCTGTCGGTATTGATGAAGCACGTCCCCCGGGTTTCAAGTCCCGGCGGGCCCAAATACCCCGTCGTTCCAGCCGGGCTCACGCCACGCCGAGCACCCGGATCAGGGCGAGGCTGATGGCGAGGAGGACGACGAGCGACAGGCTCACCGCAAGCGTCACGCGTCCGCCGACGCGGCCGAGCACGCGCAGGTCGACGCCGAGACCCAGCGCCGCCATGGATATGATGGTGAGCGCCGTCGCCGAGGGAAGAACGCCGCGCAGCACGGCATCCGGAATGGCGCCGGCCGAGCGCAGGGCCGCGAGGGCCAGGAAGCCGAGGATGAACCACGGCACGAGGCGCTTGAAAGACAGGGTTGCGGTTCCGGATCCCGTGCGTCCCGCGACAACGGAGAGGAGGATGACCACGGGCCCGAGCATGAGCACCCGCACCAGCTTCACGAGGGTGCCGAGCTGGGTGCTTACCATCCCGACCGGCATCGTCGCGGCCAGAACCTGCGGCACCGCATAGACCGTCAGGCCGGCGAGGATGCCGTACTGTGTCTCGGACAGGTCGAGCAGCGGCACGAGAAGGGGCAGGGACAGGACGACGATCACGCCGAGGATCGCCGTGAAGGCGATGGAGGAGGCCACATCCTCGCTCTTCGCGTCGATCACGGGGGCCACCGCTGCGATGGCGGAATTTCCGCAGATGGAATTGCCGCACGCAACCAGAACTCCCATCCGCCACGGCAGGCGCAGGAGGCGGCACAGCCCGAAGCTTGCGCCGATGGCCGCGAACACCACCACGGCGATGCCGAGGATGAGGCCCGAACCGGCCTGCGCCACCGCCTGGAAACTGATCGAGGCACCGAGCAGCATCACGGCGATTTCCAGAAGCATCTTGCCGCTGAAGGCGATGCCGGGGAGAAACCGGCTGCCGGGGGTCCACGCCGTCCGGACAGCCGTGCCGAGAAGAATGGCGATGACGAGCGCCTCCAGATACGGGCGGCCGGTCCAGTGCTCCTCCGCGACCTGGAGCCCGAAGGCGATGAGCGAAATCGCCGTGCACAGCACGATTCCGGGCGCCAATCGCGCGATGGTTTTGCCGTTCATCCGTTTCCGCTCGTCGTCCGCTCGGCCCTGAGGTTGCCCGCTGCGAAGCCGCTAGTCCCAAGAGCGGCCGGATGCAAGCCTCAATCCAAAGAGGCTGTCTGCGGTCAGTCCATCGTGCGGACCCGGAGTCCGCCTGACCGATAGGGTATCCTAGCGAATGAAACCGTCGTCGATCACGCGCCAGTCGCAGCTGATGGCGAGGGAATTGCGGTCGATCACCAGGTAGCAGCCGCCGCCGGAATGGGACGGACGGCTGCCCTGGCCGATGGCGACCTTCTGGAGGTGGTCCGTCAACAGGCTGCCGACGCCGCCATGGGAGACGATGACGATGTCGCCGGAGGTCTCGTCCGCCGCGACGCGCCGGACCGCTTCCACGATGCGTGACTGGGCGTCCACGGCCCGTTCCCATCCGCGAATGCTCTCGTGGGGCCGCCCGAAGAACTCCGCCACGACCTCCCAGAACTCTGGCGGCGCGATGTAGCCGGTCGCCGAGCGGTCATTCTCGCCCAGATCCGGATCGACGACGACGGGCAGGCCGAGCCTCTCCGCCGCGATTTCGGCCCCGTCCCGGGCCTTTCTCTCGGCACTGGCATAGACAGCCGTGACCGCGCCGTTCGCGAGAGTCTCCGCGAAGCGTTCCATGCGGCTGCGCCCGACCTCGTTCAGGGGCCAGTCGGGAACCGGAACCTGCGGATCGATGACCACTTCGGGATGCGTGACGAAAATGAGCGATGGCATGGGCCGAGACATAGCCGACCTTGGCCATTCCGTCGACGGCACATCCGGCTATGGCACCTCGGGTGCCTTGAGCCTAGCCGAGCGGATAAGCGGCCTCGACCACGTATGGCCCGCCGCCGACCGAATCCCGTGACGAGAACAGCACGAAGCGCGGCGCGGTGAAGGTCAGTTTCGGAAAGGGAGCCCGCGCCGCGAAATAATTCGCGACGTCCAAGGGAGAAACGTCGCGCAGGCGTGCCAGGGTCACGTGCGGGGTGAATTTGCGCCGCTCGGGCGGCAGACCGATCCGTCGCACGAGACGCTCCTGTTCCGACTGAAGCTCGTTCATGTCCCGCGATGCGGACGCGCGGGCGAAGACCGTGCGCGGCCGGCCGCCACCGAAGGTGTCGAGGCCGTCGATGGTGACCGTCAGGGGCTCGCGTCGCCGTCCTTCGCCGAGAATCGAAAGGACGTCCTGCGCCGTCCGTTCGTCGATGTCGCCGATGAAGCGCAGGGTGATGTGGTAGTTTTCGGGATCGAGCCAGCGCGCCCCGGGCAGGCCGCCGCGATAGGACGAAAGGGCCTGGCTGATCTCGGCGGGAATCTCGATGCCGGTGAAGAGGCGGGGCATGGCGACCTCCCGAACTGGCGGAGTGGTGCGGGGATTGTGAGCGCCGAGCCCTTGCCCCGGCGAGGTTCAGAATCAGACGATCGGCAGCCCGGTTGGTTCCGGGCGGGTTCTCCCTGTCCTGGTAGGGAAGCCGCCGCCGTCATTCCGGGGCTGCCCCGGAATGACGGCCTTTGCGCCTATGGGCACGGATTGCAGTGTTCGAGATGGATGGCGTCGATGCGCTGTTCCAGTTCCGGCGTGATGGTCACATCGATGGCGGCGATATCCGTCTTCAACTGCTCCATCGAGGTCGCGCCGATGATGTTCGCGGCGACGAAGGGGCGCGAGTTGACGAAGGCGATGGCCATCTGCGCCGGATCGAGGCCGAACTCCTTGGCGAGCGCGAGATATTTGCGGATCGCCGGATCCGCGCCCGGTGTCTGATAGCGCTGGCCGCGATCGAAGAGGGTCGTGCGCGCTCCCGCCGGGCGCGCACCGTCGAGGTACTTGCCGGTCAGGTAGCCCTGAGCCAGGGGCGAATAGGCGAGAAGGCTCACCTGCTCGCGCAGGCTCACCTCGGCGAGCGCCACCTCATAGGTGCGGTTGAGGAGGTTGTAGGCGTTCTGGACCGATTGCGCCCGCGGCAGGGACGGATCCGCCTCCGCCGCCTTGAGAAAGCTCATGGTGCCCCAGGCGCTCTCGTTGGACAGGCCGAGGTGGCGGATTTTTCCGGCTTTCACGAGGTCGCCCATGATCGCGACCGTCTCTTCGATCGCGTGCGACTCGCCTTCCTGGTGGCGATAGATGGTCGGATTCGAGCCCCATGGCATCGGGCGATCCGGGAAATGGATCTGGTAGAGGTCGATATAGTCGGTCCCGAGCCGCTTCAGGCTCTTGTTCACCGCCTCCTCGATCTGCGACCGGGAGAGCTCGGTCGGGGAGCCATCGTCCCGGAACCATGTATTCCCCGAGCGTCCGACCACTTTCGAGGCGAGGATGATCTTGTCGCGCTTGCCGCGCGCCTTGAACCAGGAGCCGATGATGCGCTCGGTCGAGCCCTGCGTCTCCGGGCGCGGCGGGATCGAATAGAGCTCCGCGGTGTCGAAGAAGTTGATGCCCTGGTCGACGGCGTAGTCCATCTGGGCGTGGCCTTCGGCCTCGGTGTTCTGCTGGCCCCAGGTCATGGTGCCGAGGCAGATGAGGCTGACATTGAGATCCGTTTGGCCGAGTCGGCGGTATTGCATAGGCAGGACTCCTCGCGGCAGGGGCTGCCGCGTTCAGGCGGGTACAGGGCGCCGACGAAAATCAGCGCTGGGACAGGGTGGTGAGAAATTTCTCCACGGTGGGCAGGATGCGCCCGACGATGATCTCGATCCCCTTGGCCGTGGGGTGAAGGCCGTCTTGGAGATTGAGGCCGCTGTCGCCGGCGACTCCGTCCAGAAAGAAGGGGTAGAGCACAAGCCCGTGCCTTTCGGCAATGTCCCGATAGAGGGAATCGAACTTCCGGGCGTAGTCCGGCCCCAGATTGCGGGAGGCGACCATGCCCGCCAGCATGACCGGGATGTTGCGTTCCTTGAGCCGCTCGACGATGGTCTCGAGGGCCTGCCGCGGAATGGCCGGATCGAGGCCGCGCAGCATGTCGTTGGCGCCGAGTTCGAGGATGACCCCGTCCGTACCGTCCGGAACGGACCAGTCGAGCCGGTCGAGCCCGCCGGAGGCGGTGTCGCCCGACACTCCGGCATTGGCGATCCGCACATCGTAGCCCTTGGCTTTCAGGGCCCGCTCCAGCGCTGCCGGAAAGGCTGCGCCCTGAGGGAGGCCATAACCGGCAGTAAGGCTGTCGCCCAGGGCGACGAGCCGAACCGGCTTGCCCTTCTCCCCGCTCTGGGTTTGCGCGGCGGCGGGCAGGATGAGGCCGAGTGCGGCAGCACACGCAAAAATGATCGCCACAAGCGGGCCGGATTGGCGCTTCATCGACAGGCTTCCCATATGGTTCGGACTGAATCAGCTTGCGCCCGGACGAAAACGGTCCAGGCGCGTCGGACGGTTTTCCGAAAGATCGGGTGAATGGGGATGCAGGACAAGGCCATCGGGCTGCACGATGTGGATTTGAGCCTGGGGCGCGGCGCCGCGCGGGTGCATATCCTCAAGGGCGTCACCCTCGATATCGACCGCGGCGAGGCGGTGGGCCTGGTTGGGCCATCCGGTTCCGGAAAATCCACCCTGCTCATGACCATGGCCGGCCTCGAACAGCCCGATTCCGGCAGGATCCTCGTGGAGGGGACCGATCTTGCCGCCCTCGACGAGGATGCGCTCGCCCGCTTCCGGGGCCGGCGGATCGGCATCGTCTTCCAGTCCTTCCATCTCATTCCGACCATGACGGCCCTTGAGAACGTGGCGCTGCCCCTGGAACTGGCCGGGGAGAAGGACGCCTTCGAGCGGGCGGAGGCCGAGCTGCGGGCGGTCGGCCTTGGTCATCGGCTCCAGCATTATCCGGCCCAGCTCTCGGGCGGCGAGCAGCAGCGGGTGGCGATCGCCCGCGCCATCGTGCCGAACCCGGCCATCCTCGTCGCCGACGAGCCGACCGGAAACCTCGACGAGGCGACCGGCAGGTCGATCATCGACCTGCTCTTCGCCCTCAAGAACGATAGAGGCGCCACCCTCGTCCTCGTGACCCACGACCTCAACCTCGCCCGCCTCTGCGACCGCACGGTGCGGCTGCGCTCCGGCCGCATCGAAACCGATGCGGCGACGGCAGCTCTCTGAGGCCCGCCTTCCCATGCACGGCACCCTTTCCTCCCCATCCAAGAGACAGCCGCAGCGGGCCTCGTTCCCGCCCCTCATCCTTCGCCTCGCCATGCGGGAATTGCGCGCGGGCCTGCGGGGCTTCGGCATCTTTCTCGCCTGCATCGCGCTCGGTGTCGCGGCGATTGCCGGCGTTTCCTCCCTGTCGCATTCCCTTACGGAGGGCATCTCGAAGGAGGGGCGCCGGATTCTGGGCGGCGACATGGCCTTCTCGCTGCTTCAGCGGGAGGCAAACGCTCCTGAGCACGCCTATCTCGCCTCGAAGGGCGATGTCGCCGTCATTGCCTCGATGCGCGCCATGGCGATTGCCGGCGAGAAGGGCACCGCGCTCGTCGAACTGAAGGCGGTGGACGATGCCTATCCCGCGGTGGGGATCCTCGAAACGGACCCGCCGATGGTGCCGATAGATCTCTTCGCCAACCGGGACGGCGCCTATGGTGCGGCGGCCGATCCTGCCCTCCTGGCGCGGCTCGATCTCAAAGTCGGAGACCGGATCCGGGTCGGCGATGCCGCCATCGACCTTCGCGCCGGCCTTGTCTCCGAGCCCGACAAGATCGCCAGCGGCATCGGTTTCGGGCCGCGGCTCCTGGTCTCGCAGGAAGCCCTGAGGGCAACGGGGCTCGTCCAGCCCGGGAGCCTCGTGCGCTGGACCTACCGTGTCATCGTCCCGCCCGCGCTCTCGACGGACGACGGCCTTGCCGCCATCGAGGCGGACGCCAACCGCGCCCTTCCCGAGGCAGGCTGGAATGTCCGCACGCGGGTGAACGCCGATCCGCGCTTCGCGCGCAATATCGAGCGCTTCACCCAGTTCCTGACGCTCGTCGGCCTGACCGCCCTCCTGGTCGGCGGGGTCGGCGTCGCGAATGCGGTGCGCGGCTTCGTCGACCGGAAGCGCGCCTCCATCGCGACCCTGAAAAGCCTCGGCGCGCCGGGCGGGCAAGTGGTGGCACTCTATCTCACGCAGGTGTTGCTGATTGCCGTCCTGGGAGTCGCCATCGGCCTTGCCATCGGCGGGGCGCTGCCCTTTGTCGTCTCCGGCCTGTTCGGACACGTGCTGCCGATCCCGATCGAGCCGACGCTTGCCTGGCGCGAGCTCGGCATCGCTCTGCTCTACGGCCTTCTCACCGCCCTCGTCTTCGCGCTCCTGCCGCTGGGACGGGCGCACGACATTCCCGTCTCCGGCCTGTTCCGGGACCAGATCGAGCCGGAGCGGCGCTGGCCCCGCCGCCGCTATCTCCTGGCCCTGGGCCTGTCCGTCGCGGTCCTCGTCGGTCTCGCGGTGACCGCAGCCTATGATCGGCGCATCGCGCTGATGTTCGTGGGGGCGGCCGCTGCGTCCTTCGTGCTGCTGCGCCTCGTCGCGCTCGGCATCATGGCCCTGGCCGGCCGACTGCCGCGCCCGCGCCGCACGGCACCGCGCCTCGCGCTCGCCAACATCCACCGGCCGGGCGCGCTGACGCCCTCGCTCGTCCTGTCGCTCGGGCTCGGCATTACCCTGCTGGTGACCCTCGCCCTGATCGATTCCAACCTGACCCGCCAGCTCAGGCAGACGCTGCCTGAACATGCGCCGAGTTTCTTCTTCCTCGATATTCCGAATGCCCAGGCGGATGCTTTCGAGAGCTTCATCAGGCAGCAGGCGCCGGAGGCGATGATGGAGCGCGTGCCGATGATGCGTGGCCGGCTCGTGACCCTGCGCGGCGTGCCCGTTTCCGAGATCAAGGCGAATGAGGACGTGTCCTGGGTGCTCGACGGCGACCGCGGCATCACCTACGCGATGGCGCCTCCCGAAGGTTCGCGGTTGGTCGCGGGTTCCTGGTGGCCGGAGGATTACCGGGGCAAGCCCCTCGTCTCCTTCGACGCCAAGATCGCCGAAGGCCTCGGGCTGAAACTCGGCGACGAGGTCACGGTCAACGTCCTCGGGCGCAACATCACCGCTACGATCGCCAATCTGCGGCAGGTGGAATGGCGCTCGCTCGGCATCAACTTCGTGATGGTCTTTTCCCCCAACACCTTCGCCGGAGCCCCGCACACGCATCTGGCCACGGTCACGTTCGCCAACGGCTCCGATGCGGCGACCGACGCCCGCCTCCTGCGCAGCGCCGCGCTGGGATACCCGATGGTGACGAGCGTGCGCGTCAAGGATGCGCTCGAGGCCGTGAACGACGTGGTCTCGCAGCTCGTCACGGCGATCCGGGGCGCAAGCTCCATTGCCCTCCTGGCGAGCCTCCTGGTGCTCGCCGGCGCCCTCGCGGCCGGTCACCGGGCGCGGCTCTACGACGCCGTCGTCCTCAAAACCCTGGGCGCCACCCGCGACCGCCTTGTCCTCGCCTACGGGCTGGAATACGGCCTGCTCGGCCTCGCGACGGCGGTCTTCGGCCTCCTCGCCGGAACCCTGGCCGCCTCGCTGATCATCACGCATGTGATGAACTTGAGTTTTGCTCTCGATCTTTCGGGCGCTCTTCTTGCATCGGCTCTCGCCGTCCTCGTGAGTGTATGTCTTGGGCTGGCGGGGACCTGGCGAATCCTGAGTCAAAAGCCTGCCCAATACTTGAGAGATCTTTAAGCGCCTGCACCGGTAAAAGGGAACGCTCCGGGAGGTCAGGGCCCAGGCCTCGGCCGTAAAGCTTCACTGTTCTTTATCACGATAGGTTGAAGCTTGACTTTGCCCCTTGCGGAAGAGAGGGCGACCTCTCATATTTCCGATGTCGCCGGGAAATTCCGGCGGCCGAAGGCTGACTTCCCAGCCTTTCGAGGGAACATCGACGGGACACCGTGAGAAAGGGCTCCGATGCAACCGTATGAGCAAAACCAATACGCCACTGGCACCGGCTTTGCCCGGACGGCCGCACAGGTCGACCAAGGCCTGCGCGCCTTCATGCTCGGCGTCTACAACAACATGATCCTGGGCCTTGCCATCTCGGCCCTGGTCGCACTTGGCATCAACATGCTCGCGACGACGAGCGATCCATCGATGGCCGCGGCCCAGATGGGCAGCATCTATCTGACGTCGTTCGGCCGCGTGCTGTATGGCTCGCCGCTCAAGTGGGTGGTGGCGCTGGCGCCTCTGGCCTTCATCTTCCTGTTCTCGTTCCGCATGGACCGGATGTCGGCCTCGGCCGCGCGCGGCACCTTCTTCGCCTTCGCGGCGGTGATGGGCGCTTCGCTCTCGACGCTGCTCATCGTGTTCACCGGCGCGAGCGTCGTGCAGGTGTTCTTCATCACGGCGGCGTCCTTCGGCGCGCTGTCCCTGTGGGGATACACCACCGGCCGTAGCCTCTCCGGCATGGGCTCCTTCCTGCTCATGGGCCTTGTCGGACTGCTGCTGGCTTCACTCGTCAACATCGGCATGGTCGCGTTCGGCTATGTGGTGCCTGCGTTCCAGATGATCATCTCGATCCTCGGCGTGCTGATCTTCGCGGGCCTTACCGCCTACGACACGCAGAAGCTCAAGGAGATGTATCTCTACGGCAACTACGACGGCGAGGCGGCCGCGAAGGCGTCGGTCTTCGGCGCGCTGCAGCTCTACCTGGACTTCATCAACATGTTCCAGTTCCTGCTGGCGCTGCTGGGTAACCGCAACAACTAAGCGCACCGGAACGAACACGCATGGCAAGCCCCGGCCCTGAGCCGGGGCTTTTTCATGTCCGGACCTCGGGACGGCTGCGCAGGTCGGTCGTCATCCCGCAGGCCAGGTAGCCGAAGCAGGCGCTGGCGAGGGCCGCAATCGCGCAGACCGACGCCACGGCGCCAAAGCCGCCGATTGTGGCGCGCGCATAAAGGTCCGGAGCCATCGCGTCCGGGAGGGGGGCGCCGAAGGTCGCTCCGGCGAACGTCGCGACGAGGTCCGGCTGCGCGGATGCGCCTGCCCACTGGAACCCGAGGGTCGCCACGGTGCCGAGGCCCGCGACCGCCACGAGCCCGGCCACCCGCGACACCGCGTTGTTGATGCCGGAGGCGACCCCGATCCGATCGTCCGGGACGGCATTCATCACCGTGGTCGAAAGCGGCGCGACCGTGATCCCCATGCCCAGCCCCATCAGCGCCATGACCGGAACGATGGCGAGCCAGTAGCTCCCGCTCGCCGCCGCCGGCGCGAGCAGCGCGAAGCTCAGGCCTGTGATCAGCGGACCGATCGTCAACAGCATCCGGACGCCGAAACGATCGGCGAGAACGCCGCCGACCTGGGACAGGGAAGCCATGATGAGGGTGAAGGGCAGGAACACGGATCCTGCTTCCGTAGCGGAATAGCCGTGCGCCTCGATCAACGTGGTGGGAAGGAAGAACAGGGCGCCGCTCAGGGCGAAGTAGAGGAGCAGGGTCAGGGCATTCACGCCGGCGAAGGCGCGGACGCGGAACAGGTCCAGGGGCATCATCGGCGTGGCCGCGTGCGCCTCGTGAAGCACAAAGGCAGCCAGCAGGACGATTCCCGCGAGCGTCGCCAGAATGGCGATCCCGTGCACTGTTCCGACCTCGCCGAGGGCGGTGAGACCAAAGGCCAGGGCCCCGAGGCCGGCGACCGCGAGCAGCGCACCCCACCCGTCCATGGCGGCGTTTAGCCCCGTCCGGCTCTCGGGAACACGGGTCGAGCAGAGCCAGAGCGCGAGCGCGGCAAGGGGAAGATTGATCCAGAAGATCGCCTGCCATGGTCCGATATCGATCAGCCAACCTCCGAGAATGGGTCCGAGCGCGGCGGCGATGCCGGAGGCCGCGGCCCAGGTGCCGATGGCCCTGCCGCGTTCGTTCTGCGGGAAGTTGGCACTGATCAGGGCCAGCGAGCCCGGGACCAGCAGGGCTCCGCCAATGCCCTGGACGGCCCGGGCCAGGATCAGCGCGTTGGCTGATCCGGACAGGCCGCAGGCCAGGGAAGCCGATCCGAAGACCGCGATCCCGGTCATGAAGACACGCTTCAGGCCATAGGCGTCGCCCGCCGCTCCTCCGATGAGCAGGAAGGCCGAGAGGGTCAGCGCATAAGCGTTCGTCACCCACTGCATTTCGGCGAGGGAGGCATGAAGGCTCACGCGCATCTGCGGCATGGCGACGGTGACGATCGCGCCGTCGGCGAACACCATGCTGGAGGCCAGGATCGCCGTCCACACGACGAAGGGTTTCGCCGCCACTCTGTCGTCGTCCGGTCCCGGTCGTGCCACGCCAAATCGCCCCATTCGAGGCCATGGTAGCGCCGAATGCGGCTGAAGGCACAAGCGTTCACCCGCCCCAGCCATCGTCCTGCGGAAAGACAAGAAAGGATTCCCCGCTCGTCGTGAAATGCTTTAGGAGACGGCCATGACCATTCATGTCCGCCCTTCCGTCGAATCCGATCTTGCCGCCGTCACCGCCATCTATGACCACGCGGTGACGTACGGCACCGCCTCGTTCGAGCTCTCGGCTCCGGACGAGGCGGAGATGGCCCGCCGCCGCACCGCCCTTCTCGATGGCGGCTATCCCTATTTTGTGGCGGAGCGGGAAGGGGAGATCCTCGGCTATGCCTATGCAGGGCCCTACCGGCCGCGCCCGGCCTATCGCTCGACGGTGGAGGATTCGATCTATGTCGCTCCGTCCGCCCATCGCCTCGGCGTCGGGCGTAGGCTCCTCTCGCGCCTGATCGAGGAATGCGAAGCCCGTGACTTCCGGCTCATGGTCGCCGTGATCGGCGACGCGGAATCACACGGATCCATCGGGCTGCACAGGAGCCTGGGATTCGAGCATGTCGGGACCTTCGAGGGGATCGGCTACAAGCATGGACGCTGGCTCGACAGCGTGCTGATGCAGCGGCGCCTTGGGCGCGGCACGGCCGAGCCGCCGACCCGGCCGGTTCCCTGAGATCGATCCGATGCTGCGGACGTTGGGCGCATCCCGAGCCGGACTTTGGCACAATCCGGACTTCCTGAAGGTCTGGGCGGCGCAAAGCCTGTCCGCGGTCGGCGCACGCTTCACGCGCGAGGGCCTTCCGATCATCGCGGCCCTGCTGCTCGATGCGTCGGCCATGGATCTCGGCCTCCTCGTGGCGCTGAGCGCGCTGCCGGGGGTGGTGCTCAGCCCCTTCGTCGGGGCCTGGATCGACCGCGTGCGCCGCCGCCGGGTCCTGATCCTGGCAGACCTCGTCCGCGCCGCGGCGCTGGCAATCCTTCCGGCCATGGCCTGGCTCGATGCGATCACGATCGGTCAGGTCATGGGCGTGGCAACCGTAGTCGCCCTGTTCTCCATGGTGTTCCAGACAGCCGACAACGCCTATCTGCCGACGGTGGTGGAGGAGGACCGGCTGCTCGAGGCCAATGCGAAGCTCGCCACCTCCGATGCCGTAGCCGAGATCGCCGGGCCCGCCCTCGCAGGCATCACGATCCAGCTTCTGACGGCGCCGTTCGCGATCCTGATCGACGCCATGTCCTATCTCTGGTCCGCCGCGCTGCTCGCCTCGATCCGGCGGGTCGAGCCGCCTCGCGCGTCGGGCGAGGGAGCGCCGGACCTCTGGCGGGAGACGATGGAGGGCCTTCGCTTCGTCTTCGCCCATCCCGTGCTTCGCCCTCTGACCCTTTGCCTGGCGAGTGTCACGTTCTTCCTGTCGTTCTTCGCACCGCTCTACGTGCTCTACGCGGTGCGCGAACTCGGCATTGCGCCAGGAATGCTCGGCTTCATCATCGCGCTTGGCGGCATCAGCGCCCTGGTCGGCGCGCGCTATGCGGAAATTGCCGGGCGACGCATTCAAGCCCGCCCGCTTCTGCTCGGGATGCTTTTGGCCTATGGCGTCGTTCTCGCCTTCATCCCCATGGCCGGCGGGCCGCCCTGGATGACGATCGGGCTGCTCTGCATCCCGCAGATTCTTGGCGATGGGCTATCTGTCGTCTTTTTCACCAACATCACCACGCTCCGTCAGAAGGAGACTCCTGAGGCGCTGCGGGGGCGGGAGGGCGGAACGGTCCATCTCCTGACAGGTGGCCTGGGCCTCGTCGCGGCCCTGATCGCAGGCGCTGCAGCGGATTCAATCGGCATCAGGCCCGTGCTCTGGGTCGCGATCGTCGGCGTCCTGGCCTCGAGCCTGTGGCTTCTCGCACTGCCGCAGGAGAGGAGCCGCTAGGGCCGTTCAAGCGTCCGGCCAATCAGGAAACGACCTTCAGCGGCTTGTCGAGGATGCGCAGGACCGCCGGAAGCTCGTGGCCGCGCTTGAGGATCAGGCCCGACGGCGCCATGACCGAGTAGGCACCCTGCTTGCGGGCCAGCTTGGGGTTCTTCTCGATCCGGTAGAGCGGCATCTCGGAGGTGCGTCGGAAAACGGAGAAGACGGCCCTGTCCTGAAGGAAGTCGAGCGCATAGTCGCGCCACTCGCCTTCCGCGACCTTGCGGCCGTAGAGGTTGAGGATGCATTGCAACTCGAGGCGGTCGAACGATACCCTTCTATGGGCGGCGGGAAACGGCAGCACATGGCCCGAATGGGAGGCCAGGCTGCCGCGAAGCGGCTCTGCGAGGTCACCTTCGCTCATAGATCCTCCGGCGAATGAACAATCATTAGCCAGATGATGGGTCTCCCCGGCGGGCGGCGCAACCCCGATCCTGGCGGTTCCTTAGAGGGTCCTAATCTTATTTTCGCCATATTCGCGCCGCGCCGCAGCCCTGATGGCGAATGATAACTGGGCCGTTGCCTCGACGGCCCGGTCTGTCGGTTTCCCTGGACACGTCAGCCCCCCAGCCCCCGGGGTCATCGGTGGGCCGGGCCACATTACCCATCGAGCGCAAAAAGCCGCCTGTTCAAGGCGGCTTTCTTTTTGTCTGCGGACGGAACGCGGGGTGGTCCGTTTCCCGGTGCATCGCGCGGACCCAAGAGGGCCAAGCGAGAGAAAAGGGAATCTCGGTGTCCGCACAAGCGATGCGCCGCTATGGGGAGGCGCATCGATCGACCCCGGAAGTGAAGTCCGCTCCCGGGTCCGATGCCTACCGGAAGCCCTCCAGCACGACCTTGCCCCGCGCCTTGCCGCTCTCGATGAAGGCATGCGCGCGCCTGAGGTTGTCCGCGTTGATGGGCCCGAAGGTCTCGGCCAGCGTCGTGCGGATCGTCCCTTGGTCCACCAGCCGAGAGACCTCGTTCAGGATCTCATGCTGGCGCTCCATGTCCGCTGTCTGGAAGACGGAACGGGTGAACATGGATTCCCAGTGCAGGGAGACGCTCTTGCGCTTGAGCAGGGTTACGTCGACCCGTTCGGGATCGTCGATCAGCCCGAGCCGGCCCTGCGGCGCGATCAGCTCCGCGAGGGCTGGGAAATGGGCATCCGTATGCGTGATCGAGAACACGAAGGCGGTGGGGGCTCCAAGCCCGATTTCCCGTACCTGATCGACAAGGGAGGCCCGGTGGTCGATCACATGGTGCGCCCCCAGTTCACGACACCAGGCCTGTGTCTCTGGGCGGGAGGCGGTGGCGATCACGGTCAGATCGGTGAGATGGCGTGCCAGCTGGATCGCCATGGACCCGACGCCCCCCGCCGCCCCGACCACGAGGAGGGCAGGGGCGGCGCCCGGGACAGGCTTGCGGATGTCGATGCGGTCGAACAGGCTTTCCCAGGCGGTCAGCGACGTCAGTGGCAGGGCGGCGGCCTGGGCGAAATCGAGCGTCCTCGGCTTCCTGCCGACGATCCGCTCATCGACGATGTGAAACTCGGAATTGGTGCCGGGACGGGCGAGGGAGCCCGCATAGAACACTTCGTCTCCCGGCTTGAACAGGCTTGCCTGCGAGCCCGCCTCCCGGACAATCCCGGCCGCATCGAAGCCGAGGATTCTCGCCGACCCCGGCTCCGGCGCCACCTTGGAGCGGACCTTCACGTCGACGGGATTGACCGAGACGGCCTTGACCTCGACCAGCAGGTCGCGCCCCCGCGCTTCCGGCTTCGGCAGGTCGATCTCGATGAGGGACGATTCGTCTGCGATGGGAAGCGGGTTACGATAGGCGACGGCGCGCATGATGGATCTCCTGACCAAGGTTGATTTCCGGCCTTGTGCAAGCGAAGTTGAGGCATACGCGTTACTGGCGCAAGAACGCACATTCAGCGCACATAGTGTCGAAAAGGATACTGTCATGGCCCGTCCGCCCCGCAAGGACATCCCCGGCGCCGGCTGCTCCGTGGAGGGCACGCTCAACCTGATCGACGGCAAGTGGAAGATCGTGATCCTGTACAAGCTCCTGCGCGGCACCCTGCGTTTCAACGAGATCCGCCGTCTGATCCCGGCCGTCACCCAGCGGATGCTCACCACCCAGCTGCGCGAGCTCGAGGCCGACGGGCTCGTCACGCGGACGGTGTACGCCCAGGTGCCGCCGCGGGTGGACTATTCCCTGTCGGAACTCGGCCGCAGCCTCGAGCCGGTGCTCATGGCCATGAAGGCCTGGGGCGATGCGAATCTGAATCTTTCGTCTTCACCGGCCGAAGCGGCTTAAAATGTCGCGAAATTAATCACGTTGCCTGTTGCGTGTGCAGAATTGCAGGCTTTAGTTGCTTGTCCTGTCTGACTGTGGCAACGCTCCGGCGACGACCATCAGCGAGGATGCGGGCATGAAGCTGGAACCTTCCACCAGTGGACGCGACCTGACGGCGCAAGCCGTCGCCGTGCTCGAGTCCGGGCATGCGGGCGTACCCCCCACCTTCCTCCATGTCCTGTTCGGCCGCGTGCCTTCCGAGGACCTCGCATCCTATTCGCCGCAGGCGCTGGCCGAACTGGCCACCGAAGCCTATGAGCATCTCAAGGCTCCCCGGCCGGAGACAGGGGCAGATATCCGCCTGATCGACCTCGAAATCGAGCGCGAGGGCCGCCGCCGCGACGTGACGATCCTCGAAGTCGTCAATGACAACATGCCGTTCCTGCTCGATTCGACCCTGTCCGAGCTCGTGGACGAGGGCTACGAGCCTCTCCTCGTCGCCCATCCCATCCTGGCGGTGGAGCGTGACCGGAGCGGAGCGCTCGTGCGCCTCCTCGGGGAGGCGACCGCCCACACCCAGATCGGCGTCAAACGGGAAAGCTTCATCCATATCCATTTGCCGCGCATCGACGACGCCGAGGCGCGCGATCGCCTGACCGAGGCCATGCGACGGGTCTACAAGGATGTGGCGCTCGCGGTGCAGGATTGGCCGAGCATGCGCGCCCGTGTCACGGAACTCGTCCAGAACTACCGCCTTCATCCGCCGCCGCTGCCGGATGACGAGGCGAAGGAGGCCGTCGCCTTCCTGGACTGGATCGCTCAGGACAATTTCACGTTCCTCGGCCTGCGCGAGTATCGCCTGCCGCTCGGCGACACGGCCGCAGACCCGGTGGAAGGGACCGGCCTCGGATTGCTGCGCGATCCGTCCGTGAAAGTTCTGCGCCGTGGCCGCGAACTCGTGGCCATGACCCCCGAAATCCGCGCCTTCCTGGATCTTCCGAAGGCGCTCATCATCACCAAGGCGAACGTCAAGTCGCGCGTCCATCGCCGGGCTCATCTCGACTATATCGGCGTCAAGCTGTTCGATGGCGAAGGCCGCCTTCAGGGCGAGTTGCGCATCGTCGGCCTCTTCACCGCCAGCGCCTACACGAACACCACCGGCGAGGTGCCGTACCTGCGCCACAAGGTGGCGAAGATCGTCGCCCGCGCCGGCTTCGATCCATCGAGCTATTCCGGCCGTTCGCTGCTCAACGTCCTCGAGAACTATCCCCGCGACGAACTCTTCCAGATCGACGAGGACACGCTCTATCACTTCGCTCTCGACATCATGAGCCTGTCCGAGCGGCCGCGGATCCGCGCGCTTGCGCGGCCCGACGAGTTCGACCGCTTCGTGTCCGTGCTCGTGTTCGTGCCGAAGGACCGCTACGACACCGATGCGCGCCGCCGGATCGGCGAGTTTCTGGCCGGCATCTACGAGGGTCGCGTGTCCGCCTCGTATCCGGCCTATCCAGAGGGTCCGCTGGCGCGCACCCACTACATCATCGGCCGCGACGAGGGCGAGACGCCCAAGGTCTCCCGCGAGACGCTGGAATCCGGCATCGCGGGGATCGTGCGCACCTGGAGCGATGCGCTCCGCATCCAGCTCGACGACACCCTGGGCGGCGCCCGCGCCCGCGCCCTCGGCGCCCGTTACGCGCACGCCTTCAGTGCTGCCTATCGCGAAGCCTTCGGCGCCGAGCAGGCCATCGTTGACATCGGCATCCTCGAGCAGCTCTCGGAGGCTCGCCCCCGCGCAGTCGATCTCTACCGCCGGGAAGGCGACGACGAGACGCGCGTCCACCTCAAGGTGTTTTCGCGCGGCACCGCGCTGCCGCTCTCCGAGCGCGTGCCGCTTCTGGAAAATCTCGGCTTCCGCGTCGTGAACGAGCGAACCTATCGTGTTCTCTCTTCCGGCGTGTCGGGCATGGATCGGGTCTGGCTCCACGACATGACGCTGGAGCGTGCCTCCGGCGGGGCGATTGCCATCGACGAGATCCAGGAGCTCATCGAAGCTGCCTTGCTCGCCCTGTTCCGCGGACTTGCCGAGTCGGACGCGTTCAACCGGCTGGTTCTCGAGGCGGGCCTTGGCTGGCGGGATGTCGCCATGGTCCGGGCGCTCGGCCGCTATCTGCGCCAGATCCGCATTCCCTATGCCCAGGACTATCTCGCCGAAACGCTGACGCGCCACAGCGCGATCGCGATCAAACTCGTCGAGCTGTTCTACGCGCGGTTCGATCCCCGGATCGAGGATGCCGAGGAACGCTCCGCCAACGAAACGGCACTGCGCGCAGAGATCGAGGGTCTCCTGCGGAATGTGACGAGTCTCGACGACGACCGCATCCTGCGCCGCTTCATCAACCTCATCGAGGCCGCGGTCCGCACCAATTTCTTCCAGCTCGAAGGCAACGGCCTGCCGCGCCAGACCATTGCGTTCAAATTCGAATGCGCGAAAGTCGACGGCCTCCCGCTGCCGAAGCCCCTCTACGAGATCTTCGTCTATTCGCCGCGGGTCGAAGGTGTCCATCTGCGATTCGGCAAGGTGGCGCGCGGGGGCCTGCGCTGGTCGGACCGGCCGCAGGATTTCCGCACCGAGGTGCTCGGCCTCGTCAAAGCGCAGCAGGTCAAGAACGCGGTCATCGTGCCGGTCGGCGCCAAGGGCGGATTCGTGCCCAAGCACCTGCCTCCGGCAAGCGACCGCCAGGCCTGGCTCGCAGAAGGCACGGAAAGCTACCGCATCTTCGTGCGCACGCTCCTGCAGCTCACCGACAACATCGAGGGCGACCAGGTGGTGCCCCCGGGCGAGACGGTGCGGCACGACGGGGACGATCCCTATCTCGTGGTCGCGGCGGACAAGGGCACAGCGACCTTCTCAGACACGGCGAATGCACTCTCCGCCGAGAAGCACCACTGGCTCGGCGATGCCTTCGCCTCGGGCGGCAGCCACGGCTACGACCACAAGAAGATGGGCATCACCGCGCGCGGCGCCTGGGAGGCGGTAAAGCGCCATTTCCGCGAGATCGACGTCGATATCCAGTCCGAGCCGGTCACGGTCGTCGGCGTCGGCGACATGTCGGGCGACGTGTTCGGCAACGGCATGCTGCTGTCGCGCGCCATCAAACTGGTGGCCGCCTTCGATCACCGTGACATCTTCCTCGATCCGAACCCGGATCCGGAGGCTTCCTTCAAGGAACGCGAGCGCCTGTTCAATCTGCCCCGCTCCAGCTGGCAGGATTACGACAAGAGCCTGATCTCGAAGGGCGGCGGCATCTTCCCGCGCAGCGCGAAATCGATTCCGCTATCGGACGAGATCCGCGCCGTGCTCGGGATCGACAAGGCGGAGGCCGCTCCGACCGAGGTGATGAGCGCGATCCTCAAGGCGCAGGTCGGCCTGCTCTGGTTCGGCGGCATCGGCACCTATATCCGCGCGTCATCGGAGACCGACGAGCAGGTGGGCGACCGTGCCAACGATTCCATCCGCATCACGGGCGCCGATGTGCGTGCGCAGGTGATCGGCGAAGGCGCCAATCTCGGCATGACCCAGCGCGGCCGCATCGAGGCCGCGCGTGCCGGGATCCGTCTCAACACGGATGCGATCGACAATTCCGCGGGCGTCAACACCTCCGACGTGGAGGTCAACATCAAGATCGCGCTCGCCGTTCCGGAACGCGAAGGAAAGCTGAGTTTCGACGCGCGCAACGCGCTTCTGGTCGACATGACGGACGAAGTCGCCAGGCTCGTGCTGCGGAACAACTACCTGCAGACCCTGGCGCTGTCGCTCTCGGAGCGACGCAGCCTCGCCGATATCGGGTTCGCGCGGCGACTCATGCACATGCTCGAGGCGCAGGGGCGTCTCGACCGCAACGTCGAATATCTTCCCGACGATGCTGCGCTGGCGGAACGCGCCCGGAGGGGCGAGGGTCTGACGCGCCCTGAAATCGCGGTGCTCCTCGCCTATGCCAAGCTCTCGCTCCATGACGAGCTTCTCGAGAGCGCGGTGCCGGACGATCCTTATCTTGCCAAGGAACTGGAGCGCTATTTCCCGGAAGAGATGCGCGAGGGCTTCCCCGAAGCCATCGCCGGCCACCGGCTGCGGCGCGAGATCATCGCGACCCAGCTCGCCAATGCCATCATCAATCGCGGCGGACCGACCATGGTTGCGCGCCTCGTCGATCAGACCGGCGCCGATGCCCCGACGATTGCGGCGGCCTACGCGGCAACGCGGGATTCTTTCGGCCTCGCCGAACTCAATGTCGCCATCGACACGCTGGACGGCGTCGTGCCCGGCGCCCTGCAGCTCCGGCTCTATGGCGAATTGCAGGAACTCCTCATGAACCGGATCGTCTGGTTCATCCGGAACGTCGACTTCACGAGTACGACCCTCGACGCCGCGATCGGCACCTACGCATCCGGCATCGCGGATGTGGAGCGCGGGCTTCGGGAGACCCTGTCGCAGGATGCGCTGGAATCCTGGGAGGCGCGCACGAAGGCGCTGGCGGAGCAGGGAACGCCGGAGGACCTGGCGCGGCGGCTCGCGGCCCTTCCCGATCTGGTCGCTGCGCCGGACATCGTCCTGACTGCCCAGAAGACCGGCAAGCCGGTGCTCGACATCGCTCGCACGCATTTCGCCCTCGAAGGAATCTTCCGCCTCGGTTCGCTCATCGGAGCGGCGCAGGAGATCAACGTGAGCGATTACTTCGATCGCCTTGCGCTCGACCGGGCCATCGACAGCATCGCCTCGGCGCATCGCAATCTCACGGCCGAGGTGGCCGCGCAGGACAGCTCCGGAGCCGAGGCGGTCCAGGCCTGGAGCGAGAAGCGGGGTGCGGATGTCAACCGGATCCGCTCCGCCGTCGACAGCATTGTCCAGTCGGGACTGACCCTCTCGAAGGTGACGGTGGCCGCAAGCCTTCTCGGCGACCTGGCCCGCGTTTGAAAGCAGCGCGAAGCCGGGGCGAGGGCGATGTGCCCGGAGCGTTGCACCTGAACGGGGCTTCCCGTCCGGGAATCCCTCCGATGCCTGCATCCTCGCGTGGCATGTCGCCGGTTGCAGAAAATCCAGGTCCCCTTTTCCGCCCGATGGCTTAAGGAGATTCCATGAACGAGCACAACGTCCTGGACTCTCCCGCCTCCGCCGCGCCGCCTTCCGCCCGTTCCGGGAGGGCGCGGCCGGTCGGTAACGCGTCCCGGTCCGCGATTTTCGGCTGGCTGCTCTTCGACTGGGCCTGCCAGCCCTTCTTCACCCTGATCACGACCTTCGTCTTCGCGCCGTTCTTCGCCGCCGCGCTCGCGCCCGATCCCGTCGCGGGGCAGAGCCTGTGGGGCTACGCGACAGCCTGTGCCGGGCTCGTCCTCGCCGTCCTGTCGCCGGTCCTCGGATCCATCGCCGACGCCACCGGGCCGAAGAAACCGTGGATCGCGGCCTGCGGCCTCGTGCTCTTCGCCTCGTCGTTCGCTCTCTGGTTCGCGGCGCCGGGGCACCCTTACGCCATTCCCGTGGCGCTCGTCGGCTTCGCCATCGGCACGGTCGCAGTCGAGGTTGCGGCGGTGTTCAACAACGCCATGATCCCGCACCTCGTCCCGCCGGAGCGGTTCGGGCGCCTCTCGGGCACGGGCTGGGCCATCGGCTATCTCGGCGGCCTCGTCTCGCTCGTGATCGTGCTCGGCTTTCTCGCGGCCAATGCGGAAACCGGCGAGACCATCCTCGGCCTGCCGCCCTTGTTCGGCCTCGATCCGGCCCTGCGCGAAGGAGACCGCATCACCGGCCCGTTCTCCGCCGTGTGGTTCCTCCTCTTCATCCTGCCGCTCTTCCTCCTCACGCCCGACATCGCGCGCTCGTCCTTGAGCCTGCGCGACGCGGTCGCGAAGGGCGTTGCGCAGGTCGGCAGCACCATTGCCGATGCGCGCCGGCATGAGAGCGTCGGCCGCTTCCTCCTCGCCAACATGGTCTACCAGGATGCCCTGGTGGCGCTGTTCGCCTTCGGCGGCATCTACGGAGCGGGCGTGTTCGGCTGGCGGGCGACGGAACTCGGCATCTTCGGTATCCTGCTCACCGTCACGGGCACCCTCGGAGCCCTGATCGGCGGCAGGCTCGACGACCGGTTCGGGGCGAAGCCCGTGATCCTCGGCGCCATTCTGGTCCTGTGCCTGGTCTGCCTTGGCATTCTGTCGCTCGGGCCCGGCCACGTGTTCTTCACCGTCGCCACGGCGCCCGCCCAGCCCGGCGACGGCCTTTACGGCACCATCCCGGAAAAGCTCTTCCTGCTGCTCGGCCTTGCGATCGGCGCCGTCGCCGGACCCCTGCAGGCCTCCTCGCGCAGTCTCCTCGCCCGCCTCGTGCCCGCACATGAGGCGGGCCGATATTTCGGGCTCCTCGCCCTGTCGGGAAAGGTGACGTCGTTCCTGGCCCCACTCACGGTCGCCGTCGCGACGGCCCTGTTCCAGACCCAGGCGGCGGGTCCCGCCGTGCTGATCGTGTTCTTTCTGGCGGGCGGCTGGCTGATCGCGGGCGTGAAGCGAGCATGAGCCTTCCGGGTTGGGCTGCGCTTGAGCCGCGACCGTTGCGACGTTACGATACGATCCGTTGAAGGGGAGCCGATCCATGTCCTTGAAGACGCTGTTCACCGCACATCCCGACTCCGTCGGCGAAACCTATTTCGAGCATATGGGCGTGGCCCTCAGCTTCGCCTGGCCGCTGCTTGGGGCGGGTCTCGCCGCCCTCGTTCACGCCTTCCTGCCATTCCTGTGCGTGACCACCGCGAGCGCGACCGTGAAGCGGCTTTACGCCCGCATGATGAACCGGACCCCCCGACCGGTCCAGCAGGCGGCATCCGACCGGATGATGTCCTGGGATCCCGTGATCTGATCCGGCCGTCCACGTCCAGGGAACCGTCGCCGTTGCTTTCGCGTCTCACTCCTGCATAGCTTGCGGCAGGAGGGTCCGGGACATGAGAAGAAGCATCGCCGTCATTGTGACCGCAATCGTGGCCGTGGCGGCTCCTGGCGCTCCTGTGGGGGCCCGTGAGCTGGTGCCTTTCGAGGGCGGCGCTGCACCCGGGACGATCCTGATCAAAACCAGCGAACGCAAGCTCTACTATGTGCGCGGCGATGGCACCGCCCTGCGCTACCGGGTCGCCGTCGGCAGGCCCGGCAAGCAATGGTTCGGCGAAGCACGCATCGACGGCAAATACGTCAGGCCGGCCTGGGCGCCGCCCCTCGAGGTGAAGCGGGACAATCCGCGCCTGCCCGATGTCATTCCGGGCGGCTCACCCCATAATCCCATGGGCGAGAGGGCGATGACCCTCGACCGGGATCAATATGCCATCCACGGCACCAACCGCCCGTCCTCGATCGGCACCTACGCCTCCTACGGCTGCATCCGCATGATGAACGAGGATATCGTCGATCTCTACGACCAGGTCGCCGTGGGGACGCGGGTGATCGTGGAGCGGTGAGCGTTCTTTGTCCTTCCGGGACAGCGCGGAGCGCCGGGCCCGACCCCTCGCGCCGCCCCGGTGTGACGGGGTGCATCCTACCGATACAGGTCCGCCCGTGAGGGCGGCAGGCCGGCGGGGCCTCTCGTGCGCTTGGAGGCGAGCGTCTGGTTGACGCCGATGACGCCGCGCCCGAACCCGAGCGATACACCGGCGAGATACAGGAGCCAGGTCCGGGTTTTTTCCGGTCCGACCTCGGCCTCCGCCTCGGCCCGGCGGGCATTGAGGTTCTCCCACCAGAGACGGGTCGTGCGCTGATAGTGCTCCCGCCAGGCCTCCACGTCATGGACCTCGAAGCCGAAGCGTTCCAGATTCGCCACTGACATGCCGAGATGGTCGAGTTCGGCGCCAGGGAAGATGTAGCGCATGATCGCCCTGGCTTCGGGCTTCAGGCGTCCGAAGGCCCGGTCCGAGCGTTTCGCACGGCGCGCGATGCAGTGATGCAGATAGAGACCGCGCGGCCTCAGGAGCCGGTGCACGGTGCGGTAATAGGCAGGGTGGTTGGCGATGCCCACATGCTCGAACATGCCGATGGAGGAGATCTTGTCGAATTCGCCGTCCATCTGCGTGAAATCCTTGAGGATCACCTCGACCCTGTCCTGGAGGCCTAGCCGGGCGATCTTCTCCCGGGCCAGTGCCGCCTGCTCCTCCGCCAGCGTCACGCCGGTGGCCTTGACGCCATAATGCTGTGCCGCGTGGCAGATGAGGGCACCCCAGCCGCAGCCGATATCGAGCAGGCGCTCGCCGGGCTTGAGCCGCAGCTTGCGGCAGATCATGTCGAGCTTGTCGATCTGCGCCTTGGCGAGGTCGTCGTGCCAGTCCGGCTGGAAATAGGCGCAGGTATAGACCATCTCCGGATCGAGAAAGAGCCGGTAGAAGTCGTTCGACACATCGTAGTGATAGGCGATGTTGCTCTTGTTGGTCTCGGGTCGGCCATCGCGGGCGTCGGGTTTCTCTACGACCCGGTCGAGGGGGCGCGGCATATCGGCGGGGGCGCGCCAGAACTGATAGGCGGCCCTCAGGGCCTTGATCTTGCTCACCCCCTTGAGGCGGCGGGCGAGCTTGCCCTGGGGACGCTGGTCGGCGAGGTCGAAGAGGGTGCCGTTCTTGAGATCGAGCAGACCCGCCACATGGGCGTTGACGACCGTATCGAGGCGCGGGCGCCGGACGAGAGCCGCCACGACGCTTTCCCGCCGGATGACGAGGCGCATCGCATAGGAGGGGAGATCGCCGGGCACGGTCGATCCGTCCCACAGCTCGAAGCCGAACGGCAGATCGAGCGCCCGATGCGCATCCGTAAGAAGACTCCGGAAAATCTCCAGTCGCTCGGTTCCGCCCATCGTCCTCCCCCGTGCTGCGGCACGCACCGTAACGGGAGGGTGCGGGCGGGACAATCGTTCCTTTGATGCGGGGCGCCGTCAGGACATGGGCAGACCGACGGACCCCGCAAGGTGACGCAGCTTTTCGGGGTTGCGGACCACATAGATCGCGGAGATGCGACCATTCCCGATTTCGAGGGCCAGACTTTGCAGCGTCCCGTCCTTTTCCAGGGTGACGATCCCGGGCAGTCCGTTGATCGGACCCTGATAGAGAATCGGTGGCCTCTCGAAGTTCGCCTTGCGGGCGACGCCGGCGAAAAGGCCGGCGACCCTGCGGAATCCGAGGAGCGGGTTGATGGCCGCATTCTTGATGCCGCCGCCATCGGTATAGGCCACGACATTCTCCGCGAGCAGGGTCCGGAGCGTTGCCAGATCACCGCTGCGCGAGGCCGCGAAAAAGGCATCGGCCATGCGCCTGCCCTCGTCCATCGAGACCGGGAAGCGCGGACGCGCGTCGCGTACGTGCTTGCGGGCCCGCGCCGCCAGCTGGCGGCAGGCGGCGGGATCGCGGTCGAGGGTCGCGGCGATCTGGTCGAACTCCATGCCGAACACGTCGTGCAGGAGAAAGGCCGCGCGCTCGAGAGGCGAGAGCCGCTCGAGCGCCATCATCAGGGTCAACGACAGATCCTCGTCCCCATCCCCGTCGAAGGCCGGCTCGACAACCGGTTCCGGAAGCCAGGGGCCGATATAGGTCTCGCGCCGCACCCGGGCCGATTTGAGGAAGTCGAGACAAAGCCGCGTGACCATCCGGGACAGGAACGCCGCCGGTTCGCGGATGGTGGCCCGGTCCGTGCCGTGCCAGCGGATATACGCCTCCTGGACGATATCCTCCGCCTCGGTCACGGAGCCGAGCATCCGGTAGGCGAGGCGGATCAGCCGAGGCCGTTGAGGCTCGAACCGATCCGCCGCCTCGTCGTCATGCGGCTGCACGGTTCGAGCCCACCGGATGGATCGACCGGAAGCCGATGGCGAGCCGGTTCCAGCCATTGATGGTGACGATCAGCAGGGTCAGCTTGACCTGCTCCTCCTCGGTGAAATGAGCCGCCAGCATCTCGTAGTCCGCATCCGGCGCGTGGGTCTGCGACACCAGGGTGAGAGCTTCGGTCCAGGCCAGGGCGGCCCGCTCGCGGTCGCTGTAGAGGGGCGATTCGCGCCACGCGTCGAGGAGATAGATGCGCTCCTCCGATTCCCCGTGCGCCCGCGCATCGCGCGTGTGCATATGGATGCAGAAGGCGCAGCCGTTGATCTGGGAGGCGCGGATCTTCACCAGCTCGATCAGGCTCTGCTCGAGGCCGCTCTTCTGCACCTGTTCCTCGAGCGCCATCATCGCCTTCATGCTCTCGGCGCCGACCTTGTAGAGGTTCAAACGGGGTTTCATCGTCGTCTTCTCCTGGAAACGTTGGTACGGATGAAAGACGAGGCAGCGGCCCTCGATGTGACATGGGGCGTCGAAAAAATTCAGAAATCCGTCGCGAGCCCCTTCACCTCCCAGTCCTCGTAGCGGACCGGCTCCAGTCCGCCGCGGCCGCGATGCTCCTTCTGCCTGGCGAGGTCCGCGGCCTTGGCGTCGATCTCGCGCCGGCGCTCGGCGGCTTCCCGGAGCGCCCGCTCCGCCGCAGGAGAGAGGGATTTGCCGGGGGCGGCCCCCGCGGGAGCGCCATTATGGCTTGTGTCGGGTCTCTCGTTCGTGCTCATGAGGCGTCTCGATACCAGTTTGGCGGATTGTCCGCGAGATCTTGGGCGCGGTTCCCATCATCCCCACATAGCACCCTTGAGGGGAATACCTCGAGGGTTTTGCCTGACCTGAGGACGTGGAGACGATCATGAACACCGTCAAGACCGGGATGCTGCTGGCGGCGCTGACCGCCCTGTTCGGCGTCGTCGGCTATATGCTCGGCGGCGGGACCGGCATGCTGATCGCCCTGGGGCTCGCTGTCGCGACGAATCTTTACGCCTATTGGAATTCGGACCGGCTGGCGCTTGCGGCCCATCATGCCGTGGAGGTCGACGAGCGCACGGCGCCGGACCTCGTGCACATGGTCCGGGACCTCGCACAGCGGGCACAGCTGCCCATGCCGCGGGTCTATGTCATCGAGAACCCGCAGCCCAACGCCTTCGCTACCGGACGCAACCCGGAGAACGCGGCGGTGGCCGCCACGACGGGCCTTCTGAACATGCTCGCGCCCCACGAGGTGGCAGGCGTCATCGCCCATGAGCTCGCCCATATCAAGAACCGCGATACCCTGATCATGACGGTGAGCGCGACGGTCGCCGGCGCCATCGCCAGCCTCGCCCAGTTCGGGTTCCTGTTCGGCGGTCGCGGCGACGACAGGCCCAATGCCATCGTCATGCTGCTCACAGCCCTCATCGCGCCTCTGGCCGCCATGATCCTGCAGATGGCCATCAGCCGCTCGCGGGAATACGATGCCGACCGCACGGGCGCCCTGATCGCCGGGCAGCCGCTGGCGCTTGCCACAGCCCTCGCCAAGATCGCCGGCGGCGTGGCACATCTGCCCAACATGGACGCGGAACGTCATCCGGCGACCGCGCCCCTCTTCATCATCAATCCTCTCTCAGGCCGGGGCATGGACAATCTCTTCTCGACACACCCGGCGACCGAAAACCGGATCGCCGCCCTCCAGGCCCTTGCCCAGGAGATGGGCGCCTCCGCCCCGCAGGCGGGCTTCACCCGCACCGCCCCGTCGAGCCCATGGAATACGGGCTCCCGCAGAGGGCCGTGGGGTTGAGCATCGTGGATCGAAGCGAAGGCCCTGCCATGTCCGACCAAGCCGGCCTCGGCTCCCGCCGTCTGGCCTGGAAAGCGGTCAGCGAGACCCTCAAGCGGCGCGTGCCTCTGGACGACGTCTGGGACGACCTGGCGGCGGCGGAGCGCCTGTCTTCGCGCGACGAGGCGTTGGCGCGCGCCATCGCCACCGTCACCTTCCGCCGTCTGGGCACCCTCGGCTGGGCCCTGCGGGAGCGGCTCGCGAAGGGCCCGCGCGATGAGCGCCTCCTGCATCTGCTCGCCGTAGGCGCAGCGCAGATCCTGTTTCTCGACGTGCCCGACCACGCCGCCGTCGATACCGCCGTGCAACTGGCCCAGCAGGACCACCGGCTCCGGCACGCGGGAGGGCTGATCAATGCCGTCCTGCGGCGGGTGGCGCGGGAGCGTGAGGCGATCCTGGCGGCGGACGACCCATTCCTCGATACGCCCGACTGGCTGGAGAAGCGCTGGATCGCCCAGTATGGCGAGGCTGTCGCGGCCCGGATCGCCGGGGCCCATCGCACGACCGCCTCGGTCGATCTCTCCGTCAAGGACGATGCATCGGGCTGGGCTGGGCGCGTGGGGGGCCTCGTTCTGCCGACGGGAAGTGTCAGGCTGACCGGTCGTACCGCCATCCCGGAATTGCCGGGTTATGCCGAGGGCGGCTGGTGGGTGCAGGACGCAGCCGCAGCCCTCCCGGCCCGCCTGCTCCTGGCGCAGCCGGACGAACGCATCGCCGATCTCTGTGCCGCGCCGGGCGGCAAGACCGCCCAACTGGCCGCGGCAGGCGCCGACGTGCTGGCCGTCGACCGCTCGCCCCGACGTCTGAAGCGTGTGGAGGAGAACCTCGCCCGTCTCGGCCTGAGTGCCCAGACCCTCGCCCTCGATGCCGAAAAGCTCGATGCGCCGCCGTTCGACGCCATTCTCCTCGATGCCCCATGCTCCGCCACCGGCACCATCCGCCGCCATCCGGATGTGGCGTGGACGAAGAGCGACGACGATGTCGCGAAGCTGGCGGCATTGCAGATGCGCCTTCTCGACAAGGCAGCCCTGCTGCTGAAGGACGGCGGGCGCCTGGTCTATTGCACCTGTTCCCTGGAAGCGGAGGAGGGCGAGCGGCAGGCGGAGGCTTTTCTCGCCCGCCATCCCGGCTTCGTGCGGCTGCCGGTCGAGCCGTCCGAGATCGGCGGCCTTCGCGAGTGCGTGACTCCCGAGGGCGATCTTCGCACGCTGCCGTTCCACATGGCTGCCGCCGACGGCACCTATGGCGGCGTCGACGGCTTCTTCGCGGCGCGTTTCCGGAAGGGCGCTTCCGCATGACAGGGATTCGTCGGTCGGCGGAGACCCATGCTGTTAAGGGTGTATTGGGTATAACATCACATTGGATGTGCCGCGAGGCCTGATTTTCCTGCTCTTTTGGATGACAGGCCGGTATTCGCCTCTTCGTGGTTACTCGATGTTAACCCAACGGCGAGCATTTCTTCCCTTAGCGATCGTTAACGTGACCTAAACGAGAGGAGCGCCGCGCGTGGATTGGGGGCCGGACCGCTGGCGGCTGTATGGCCTTGCCTTCCGCGAGGCAGGCCGTGCCATGCGCGAGGCCGTGGTCTGGGGCACGTCGAAGGTCTTCATCGGCGCGCCCGCCCCGACCCGACTCCTGTTTGCGCCCCAGGATCTGCGTACCGCCGATCCGACCGTCGCCACCGACATCTATTCGGGCTTCTTCGCCTTCGCCGGCCGCGCCATCACCACGAGCGGACGCTCACCCTTCGGATTCGTGCCGCCGAGTCGCGCCTGGGCCGAGGCGCTCTACGGCTTCGGCTGGCTTCGTCATCTCAGGGCGGCGGGGACGGCTCTGGCTCAGGCCAATGCCCGCTCCCTGGTCGACGAGTTCGTCTCGTCCCGGCTCGGGGACCGGCGAATCGCCTGCGATACGCAGGTCATGGCGCGTCGGCTGATCTCGTTCATCAGCCAATCGCCCCTCATCCTCGAGGGGGCGGATCACGGATTCTATCACCGCTTCCTCAGGATCATCGGCGGTGCCGTCCGCGACCTCGAGCGCCACGTGCGCGCCGGCGCCCTGCCGCAACAGCAGCTCATGGCGGCCATCGCGCTCTGCTATGCGGGCCTGTGCTGCGAGGGTCTCGAAAAGACCCTGCGCCGCGCCACCCGCCTCCTCGTGCGGGAACTCGAGCGGCAGGTTCTCCCCGATGGAGGCCATGCGAGCCGCAATCCACGCGTCGTGGTCGACCTTCTGTTCGACTTGCTTCCCCTGCGGCAGATGTTCGCCAGCCGGGAGGTCGATACGCCAGAGGCGCTGCTGAACGCCATCGATCGCATGCTGCCCATGGTCCGTCTTTTCCGGCACGGGGACGGGACGCTCTCGCATTTCAACGGCATGGGCGTCACGGCGGCGGATCATCTGGCGACGCTCCTGACCTATGACGACATGCGCAGCCAGCCGATTCACCACGCCGCGCGCTCGGGCTACGAGCGCATGGAGGCGGGTTCCTCCCTGCTGGTCGCCGATGTGGGCGCATCGCCGCCGCCCGCGCTGTCGGCGGAAGCCTGCGCCGGCTGCCTTTCCTTCGAGTTCTCCAGCGGCGCGCAGCGCATCGTGGTTAATTGCGGCACGCCGCGCATCGCCAACGATGTCATCCTCCAGGCCTCGCGGTCGACCGTCGCCCATTCCACCGCTTCCATCGACGACGTCTCCTCCTGCCAGATCGCAGGCCTGCGCGGGACCTGGCTCGACCGGGCGGCGGCGGGCTGGCTCATGCGCCGGATCGGTCCCGTGGTGGTGCGCGGCCCCGGGCATGTGGCCGTGGAGCGGGGCGAGCGCGACCATGTCCAGACCCTCAATGCCAGCCATGACGGCTATGTTCGCCGCTTCGGGCTGACCCACGAGCGCCGGATCCAGCTTTTCCCGACCGGCGACAGGGTCGAGGGCGAAGACCTCTTCTGGGGCGAGGGTGCCGCCTCGCCGTCCCGGGAAGCGATCATCCGCTTCCATCTTGCGCCGGGAATCCGGGCGAGCCGCGCCCAGGGCGGGCGGGTCGTCATGCTCGTCCTTCCGAACCGGGAGGCCTGGCAGTTCTCCGCCAGTCCCGGCGAGGCTTACGTGGAAGACAGCATTTTCCTTGCCGTGCCCGATGGCATGCGCCGGACCGAGCAGATCGTGCTCGCCTTCCGCCCGAGCGAGACATCCTCGGTCCGCTGGCGGTTCGAGCGCCTGGCACGCAGCTTCAACCCGCCGCCGCACGCGGAGACGGCGCAGGACGAGACCTGACCGGTCCTCCTTCACGGGTGGCGGTTTCCATCCCTGCCCGTCCGTGCTATCGCGCCCGCACATCCCCTGACAGAGCCGGTCGCGCCCCGACGAAACCGGCTCTTGCTTTTCGTGGTCGCATTTTCCGAGGCGGACCAAAGCCCCTTCGCTGGAAAATGCTTGAATGGAGCGGCCGCCATGCCGAGCGATCTCAAGCGCGTTTCCCGCGCTCTTCTGTCTGTTTCCGACAAGACCGGCCTCGAGGATTTTGCCCGCGCGCTCGTGGAACACGGCGTGGCGTTGGTCTCCACGGGCGGGACCAAGAAGGCACTGCAGGATGCCGGCATCCCCGTGCAGGACGTGAGCGACCTCACGGGCTTTCCCGAGATGATGGACGGGCGCGTGAAGACCCTGCACCCTGCGGTCCATGGCGGGCTGCTCGGCATCCGCGCCAATCCCGAGCATCAGGCGGCAATGCTGGCGCACGGCATCGCGCCCATCGACCTCCTCGTCGTCAATCTCTATCCCTTCGAGGCGACGGTCGCGGCGGGCAGGCCCTACGACGATTGTATCGAGAACATCGATATCGGCGGCCCGGCGATGATCCGCGCGGCCGCGAAGAACCACGGCGACGTCGCTGTCGTGGTGGATGGGGCCGACTACAGGGCCGTTCTCGACGATCTCTCGGCCCATGACGGCGCCGTGACCTTCACCCTGCGCCGCCGCCTCGCCCAGAAGGCCTATGCGCGCACCGCCGCCTACGACGCCGCGATTTCCAACTGGTTCGCGGCCGAACTGGGCGAGGCGACGCCGCCCTACCGGGCGCTTGGGGGCTCGATCGCGGAGGTCCTGCGCTACGGCGAAAACCCGCACCAGTCGGCGGCTTTCTACCGGACGCCGGAAAGCCGCCCCGGCGTCGCCACCGCCCGCCAGGTGCAGGGCAAGCAGCTGTCCTACAACAACATCAACGACACGGATGCGGCCTATGAGGCCGTGGCCGAATTCCGTCCCGAGCGCACGGCGGCCGTCGTCATCGTCAAGCACGCCAATCCGTGCGGCGTCGCGGAAGGCACGACGTTGCGGGACGCCTACGAGAAGGCCCTGCGCTGCGACCCCGTCTCGGCCTTCGGGGGCATCGTCGCCATGAACCGGCCGCTTGACGCGGAGGCCGCGAAGGCCATGGTCGAGATCTTCACCGAAGTGATCATCGCGCCCGACGCATCGGAAGAGGCGATCGCGATCGTCGCGGCGAAGAAGAACCTGCGCCTCCTGCTTGCCGGCGGCCTGCCGGATCCCCGCCAGGGCGGCCTGACCCTGCGCACGGTCGCAGGCGGATTCCTCGCCCAGAGCCGCGACAACGCCGTCGTCGATGGCATGGACCTGAAGGTGGTGACGAAGCGCGCGCCGACCGAGCGTGAGCTTTCCGACATGCGCTTCGCCTTCCGCATCGCCAAGCATGTGAAATCGAACGCTATCGTCTATGCCAAGGACGGCGCGACGGTCGGCATCGGCGCCGGCCAGATGAGCCGGGTCGATTCCTCGCGCATTGCCGCCTGGAAAGCCGCGGAAGCGGCCAAGGCCGCGGGGCTACCCGAGACCCTGGCCAAGGGCTCGGTCGTCGCCTCCGATGCGTTCTTCCCCTTCGCCGACGGGCTGCTGGCGGCGGCGGAGGCTGGCGCCACGGCCGTGATCCAGCCGGGCGGATCCATGCGTGACGAAGAGGTCATCCGTGCCGCCGACGAGGCCGGCCTCGCCATGGTCTTCACGGGATATCGCCACTTCCGGCACTGAGGCGTGCCACTTGTCCTTTTCCTATAGGCAGGAGAGTCGGACAGCGCTTCCACCGTCATTCCGGGGCCGCGGAGCGGAGTCCGGAACCCATAGCCGCTGACAATGCAGGGTGATGCGCAGGCAATTGCAGCTTTCTATCCTGCACCACCGATGTTGATGGGTTCCGGGCCCAGCGCCATGCGCTGTCCCGGAATGACAGTGACGGCGCGACCTCCTCCCCACCAAGGGAGGAGAGCCGGGCGGCGCCACTTATCGCCTTTCCCAGCGCATCTCGGGTGTTCCCGACTTGCGCAAGGGTCGAGCGGATCTCGGAAACATCCGAGATCCGAGAGGAAAGCCGCGTGGCGCTACGCCGCCTGCGTGCGCTTGTTCTGGCGGTTCGTCACCAGGTCGTCGACGACAGTCGGGTCGGCGAGGGTCGAGGTGTCGCCGAGATTGCCGTATTCGTCCTCGGCGATCTTGCGCAGGATCCGGCGCATGATCTTGCCCGAGCGGGTCTTGGGCAGGCTCGGGGCGAACTGGATCAGATCCGGCGAGG
The DNA here is from genome assembly GCF_059888585.1 of Microvirga sp. BF8. NCBI lineage: Bacteria > Pseudomonadati > Pseudomonadota > Alphaproteobacteria > Hyphomicrobiales > Methylobacteriaceae > Microvirga > Microvirga sp. BF8. The sequence continues at coordinate 4,498,292 of NZ_CM187619.1, forward strand.
CGATGGGGCCGATCTCCTTGCGCACCCAGGAGACCAGTTCCTTGCGCAGGTCCTCGGAGGGCGTTTCCCCGGCCATCAGGGTGACATAGGCGTAGATGCCCTGGCCCTTGATGTCGTGGGGATAGCCGACGACCGCCGCTTCCGACACCTTGGGATGGGCGACGAGGGCGGATTCCACCTCGGCCGTGCCCATGCGGTGGCCGGAGACGTTGATCACGTCGTCGACGCGGCCGGTGATCCAGTAATAGCCGTCCGCGTCCCTGCGGCAGCCGTCGCCGGTGAAATACTTGCCGGGATAGGTCGAAAAATACGTCTGGATGAAGCGCTCATGGTCGCCGTAGACCGTGCGCATCTGGCCCGGCCAGGAATCGGCGATGACGAGATTGCCCTCGGTCGCCCCCTCCAGCACCTTGCCTTCCGAATCCACCACCTCCGGCCTGACCCCGAAGAAGGGCAGGGTGGCGGAGCCCGGCTTCTGCGGGATCGCGCCGGGGAGCGGCGTGATGAGGATGCCGCCGGTCTCGGTCTGCCACCAGGTATCGACGATGGGGCAGCGGCCGTCGCCGACCACGCGGTGATACCATTCCCAGGCTTCGGGATTGATCGGCTCGCCGACGGAGCCGAGGAGGCGCAGGGACTTGCGTGAGGAGCTCTTCACGGGTGCCTCGCCCGCCTGCATGAGGGACCGGATCGCGGTCGGCGCGGTATAGAAGATGTTGACGTTATGCTTGTCGATCACCTCCCAGAAGCGGGAAATCGACGGATAGGTCGGCACGCCCTCGAACATCAGCGTCGTCGCGCCGTTCGAAAGCGGACCATAGACGATGTAGGTGTGGCCGGTGACCCAGCCCACATCGGCCGTGCACCAATAGATGTCGCCGTCATGGTAATCGAACACGTATTGGTGGGTCATGCCCGCCCAGACGAGATAGCCGCCGGTGGTATGCAGCACGCCCTTCGGCTTGCCCGTCGAGCCCGAGGTATAGAGGATGAAGAGCGGGTCCTCCGCGTTCATTTCCTCGACAGGGCAATCGCTGGTCACCATCTGCGCCGCCTCGTCGTAATAGACGTCGCGACCCGGAACCATGTTTACGGGGGAGCCGGTGCGGCGCACCACGAGCACGTGGTCGACCCCGCCGACGCGGGCGATGGCGGCGTCGACGTTCTCCTTGAGCGGAACCTTGCGGCCGCCGCGCAGTCCCTCGTCGGCGGTGACCACGAAGGCCGATTTCGCGTCCTCGATGCGGCCCGCGAGAGAATCCGGGGAGAAACCGCCGAACACCACCGAATGGATCGCGCCGAGCCGCGCGCAGGCGAGCATCGCATAGGCCGCTTCCGGGATCATCGGCATGTAGATCGTGACCCGGTCGCCCCTCTGGACGCCGCGATTGCGCATGACATTGGCCATGCGGCCCACCTCGTCATGCAATTGGCGGTAGGTGATGTGCTTCGACTCGGATGGGTCGTCGCCTTCCCAGATGATCGCGACCTGGTCGCCCCGGGTATCCAGGTGCCGGTCGATACAATTATAGGCGACGTTGGTGGTGCCGTCCTCGAACCAGCGGATCGAGACGTCGCCGGGGCCGAAATTCGTGTTCTTGATCCGGGTCGGTTCCTTGAACCAGTGGATGCGCTTGGCCTCCTCCGCCCAGAAAGCGGAGGGATCCTTGACGGAGGCCGCATATTTCGTCCGGTAGCCGGCCTCGTCCAGATAGGCGCGGCGGCTCCATTCGGGCGATACCTCGTAGATCTTCTCTTGCATGGCGCTTCTCCCAGGATTCCTGACGTGGTTATCCTAGCTTTACGGAAAGAGAGAGGCCGCGGGCAAGCACCGGAGGATCGGACTTTGGTCGTTGATTGGCTTTCCGGCGCCGTCCCGGGGCGCCGCGCCTTGCGCCTTTAACCTCCCGGCGGAAGAGGTCACGCCTGAGGCGTGGGAGAAGGACTGCGCCGGATCCGGATAGCACTCACCCGCCGCCTACAGGCCGCCCATCCTGCAGATCAGCGCCCATTCCTCATCCGTCACCGGCTGCACGGACAGGCGGGAATTGTTGACGAGGATCATGTCCTTGAGCTGCGACTCGGCCTTGATGGCCTCCAGGCTCACCGGCTTCGGCAGTGCTTTGACGGCCTTGAGGTCGACCATGCCGAACTTGCCGGACTCGTCCGTATGATCCGGGTAGTACTCCTTGATCACCTCCACGATTCCGACGACGGCCTTGCCCTCGTTGGAGTGGTAGAAGAAGCCGCGCTCGCCCTTTTTCATGGCCATCAGGTTCTGCTTGGCCACGTGGTTGCGCACACCGTTCCAGTGCGTGCCCTTGGCGCCTTGCGCGACCTGCTGGTCCCAGGACCAGACGGAGGGTTCCGACTTGTAGAGCCAATGGGCCATGGCTTCTCCTCGATATCAGTATTCGGCTTTGATCGGACGATTCATCAGGGCATCGACGGCCTGGTCGACGGTGGAGGAGCCGTCGAGGACCCGTTCGACGGCCTCCGCGATCGGCATGTCGACGGCCCTGGCGCGGGCCAGCGCCACCAGGGCGCGTGCCGTGGTCGCTCCTTCCACCAGCTTGCCGCCGGCGGCCGCCTCGGGCGTCAGGCCCTGCCCGAGGCGCATCCCGAAGGCGAAGTTGCGGGAATGGGCAGTCGAGCAGGTCAGGACCAGATCCCCCAGACCGGACAGGCCCATCAGCGTCTCCGCCTCGCCGCCATAGGCGCGGGCGAAACGCAGGAGTTCCGCAAAGCCGCGGGCGATCAGGGCGGCCTTGGCGCTCTCGCCGAGACCCCGCCCGGCCACGGCGCCGCAGGCGATGGCGAGCACGTTCTTGGCCGCGCCGCCGATCTCGACCCCGCGCGTGTCGGTGCGGTGGTAGACACGGAAGCCGGGGCCCGAGAGGGCGGCTGCGATGCTCTCGGCAAGGGCCGGGTCCCTGCAGGCCAGGGTCACGGCGGTGGGAAGGCCGCGGGCGACATCATCCGCAAAGCTCGGGCCCGAGAGGATGGCGAGCGGGCTGCCGGGGCGGACCTCCGCCGCCGCATCGCTCAGGAACATCCCGGTATCCCGCTCGATCCCCTTGGCGCAAAGCACGAGAGGTGTTTCCCGGGGCAGCGCGGCCGCGAGGGCTGCAGTCACCTCCCGCGTGGTCTGCGCAGGTGTGACCAGGAGGACCGCCGTCGCTCCGGCGAGGTCGGACAGCGCCGCGGTCGGGCGGATCCGCTCATGGAGGCGAACGCCCGGCAGGAAGCGCTCGTTCGCCCGGGTCCGGGCCAGAGCCGCCGCCTGCCCGGCGCTTCGCATCCACAGGACCACGTCGTTGCCCGCCAACGCCGCGGCATTGGCGAGGGCCGTGCCCCAGGCACCGGCGCCGGCGATGCCGATCACGCCTTCGCTCCCGCCTCGTCCCGGCTCGAATCGAGGGGCCAGCGGGCGCGGGCCGGGGCGGAGATGTCGTCGATCAGCCCGAGGCGCAGGCGTTCGAGCCCGGCCCAGGCGATCATGGCGCCGTTGTCGCCACAGAGAGACAGGGGCGGCGCGACGAGGCGCAGGCCCGTCTCGACCGCAAGGCGCTGCAGGGCCTGGCGGATGGCCTGGTTCGCGGCAACGCCGCCCGCCACCACGAGGGCTGTGGGGTGGCCGGCGATATCGCGGAAGGCGCGCAGGCCCACGCGGGTCCGGTCCACCACCGTGTCGACGACGGCAGCCTGGAAGCTGGCGCAGAGATCGGCCACGTCGCTCTGGGTCAGCGGCGCGATGCGCTCGGCCTCCAGCCGCACGGCGGTCTTGAGACCGGACAAGGAGAAGTTCGGCTCGGGCCGTCCGATCATCGGGCGGGGCAGGGCGAATCGCTCCGGATTGCCTTTCGCCGCTTCCTGCTCCACGTGCGGGCCGCCGGGATAGGGCAGGCCCAAGAGCTTTGCGACCTTGTCGAAGGCCTCGCCGATGGCGTCGTCGATGGTGGTCCCGAGGCGCACATACTCCCCGACGCCCTTCACGGCGACGAGCTGGGTATGGCCGCCGGAAGCGAGGAGCAGAAGATAGGGGAAGCCGACGCCGTCGGTGAGGCGGGCGGTGAGGGCATGCGCCTCCAGGTGGTTGACGGCCATGAGCGGCTTGCGGGTGACGAGGGACATCGCCTTGGCGGTGGTCAGGCCCACGAGGACGCCGCCAATGAGACCCGGCCCGGCCGCGGCGGCAATGCCGTCGATATCGTTGATGGTGCAGTTGGCGTTCTTGAGCGCACGCGCGACGAGGCGGTCGATCACCTCCACATGGGCGCGCGCCGCAATTTCCGGCACGACGCCGCCATAGCGGGCATGCTCGGCGATCTGGCTCAGAACCTCGTTGGAGAGGATTTCCCCCCGCCCGTCGAAGCCGACCCCGACCACGGCGGCGGCGGTCTCGTCGCAGGTCGTCTCAATTCCGAGAATGCGCATGGTCGTTCAAGCTATGGCCGGTTGGAGCACGATGTCTTCGGCACGCCGATTCCCGTCTTGCCGGATCCTGCTCGGGGTGATCTTTCGGGCTTCACGGCCCGCCTCTCATCCCCCTATAGTCCGCCGCGCCGTCCAAGATCAAACACCGATCTCGCCCAACAGGAGAAGACAGCAGGAAATGGTCGCTACATCCGCCCTCGTCATCGGCACGCGCGGCAGCCCGCTGGCGCTGGCCCAGGCTCACGAGACGCAGAGGCGCCTCGGTTCCGCCCACGGCCTTGCTCCCGAGCAATTGCCGCTGCAGATCATCAAGACGACGGGCGACAAGATCCAGGACCGGCCGCTCTCGGAAGCCGGCGGCAAGGGGCTGTTCACCAAGGAACTTGATACCGGGCTTTTGGAGGGCTCCATCGATCTCGCCGTTCACTCCGCCAAGGACCTCCCGACTGCCCTGCCGGAAGGAATCGTCATTGCCGGCTACCTGCCGCGGGAGGATGTCCGCGATGCGTTCATCAGTTTGCGCGCCAAGAGTCTGCGCGAACTCCCGGCCGGGGCCGTGGTCGGCTCCGCCTCCCTGCGGCGCCAGGCGGAGATCCGCCGCCTGCGGCCCGATCTCACGGTCACGCTGCTGCGGGGCAATGTGGAGACCCGGCTCGCAAAGCTCGACCGGGGAGAGGTGGATGCGACCCTGCTCGCCATGGCGGGACTGCGCCGTCTCGGGCTGACCCGGCATGTCACGGCCGTTCTGGAGGTGGACGATTTTCTGCCTGCGGTCGGACAGGGGGCCATCGCCATTGCCATCCGCGCCGATGACGAACGGGTCGCGCAGCTGGTCCGGCCCATCCTCGATGCGGAAACCGGCCATGCGCTCGCGGCGGAGCGGGCCTTTCTCAGCGTTCTCGATGGGTCATGCCGTACGCCGATCGCGGGTCATGCCCGCCTGACCGGCGAGACCCTCGAATTCCGCGGTCTCGTGCTGCGGCCCGATGGCTCCGAGAGCCTCGAGGTGGCAAGGCACGGCGCGCCGGCGGATGCCGCGTCCCTCGGCCGTGACGCCGGACTCGACCTCCGGTCCCGCATGCCGGCGGGCTTCCTCGAAATCTGATGCGGGTTCTCCTCACACGGGCGCTGGACGATTCCGAGCGCACGGCTCGGCGGCTCGCCATGCTCGGCCACGAATCGGTTATCGCTCCCATCACCCACATCGTGCCGACGGCGGACCCGAAGCCTCCGGGCTCCTGGGATGCCTTGATCGTGACCAGCGCCCACGGGGAGGCGGCGTTGCGGGAGATGGCCGACAAGGACTGCCCTGTCTTCGCTGTCGGGGATCGTACGGCTGTGGCGGTACGGCAGGCGGGGTTTTCATCCGTCATGGTGGCGGACGGCGACGCGGTTTCCCTTTCGGCCCTGATCCGCGACCGGCTCGAGCCGGGCCGGACCCTGCTCCATGTCACGGCCCGGCATCACAAGGAGGAGCCCGCGGCCTCGCTCCGTGCTGCCGGATTCGGCATCGTCACCTGGGAGGCCTACGAGGCCGAGGCGGTCCAGAGCCTTCCCGACGATGGCGTCCGGGCCCTCCGCTCTGGTCAGATCGAAGCCGTGCTCCATTATTCCCGGCGCAGCGCGGCTCTTTTCCTGCGGCTGGCGAAGGAGGCAGATCTGTCATCGAACCTCTTGCTGCCTGTCCATCACTGCCTTTCGGCCGATGTGGCGGCTCCCTTCGAGGCTTTGGGGCTGTCGACGCGGGTGGCGGCACGACCCGACGAGGATGCCCTTCTGGCCACGCTCCGGTGACGCCCGTGACTTCTTCCTTTACGATCCGTCCCCGGAGAGGGAACGAATGGCCGTGCTCAAGCTTGCCTCATTTGTTCATCAAGAGTGACCCGTGACCGATTCTTTTGACCCCCAAGACCCGAAATCGCCTCGCAGGAAACCCCGGCGCGAGCCGGCGACCATCGACCTCGAGGCGAAAGTCGTCGATGAAGGACACCGTGCAGAGCAGGCGGATGCGGACACCGAGCGGCTCGTGAGCGAGGCCATGGCCGAGACCGAGGCCACCCTCGACTCCGGCGCCGGAACCGATTCGATCGCGGCGGCGTCCCCGTCCGAGACCGTCGAGGGTGAATCCGTTGGCGCAGGCAAGTGGGATCCTCCCCCGCCACCGCCATCCGAGCCTCCGCCGCCCCGGCGGGCAGCGGCAGGACCGCTCATTGGAGCCGGTCTGGTCGGGGGCCTTGTGGGAGCCGGTCTCATTTACGGACTCCAGGTCTGGCAGAAGCCGCCGGCGTCCCAGGATACCCAGCGCCTCGCCCAGCTCGAGCAGCGTGTGTCCGCGCTTGGTCAGCCAGCCAGTACGCAAGGGCTGGAAGCCCGCCTCAGGGCCCTGGAGGACGCCCGCGCCACTGTCGACCGTCGCCTCCAGGCTGCGGAAGCCGCGGCCCGCCAGGCCGAGGCCCGTTCCGCCGAAGCCTTGAATCGGCCCGCAGCCGAAGCGCCCGTTCAGCAGGACGACGCGGCCCTGAAGAATCTCTCCGACCGGCTTGCCGCACTGGAGGAACAGACCAGGGCCCAGATGCAGGCCACGCAGCAGGCGGGCGGCTCTGCGCAGGCCCTGGAGCAGACGGTTCAATCCCTCGACAGCCGGGTCGCGGAAAACGACAAGCGGCTCGCTGACCTGTCCGAGCAGGTCGGGCACGGTCCCGACGAGACGACCCTGGCGGCCCTCAGGCTCTCCCTCGCGGCGCGCCTGAACGATGCCCTGCAACGCGGTGTGCCTTATGCGAATACGCTCGCGGCGCTTCAAAAAGTCTCGAAGGATTCCCAGCGCGTTGCGCCGCTGGCAGCCTTCGCGCAGGAGGGAGCCCCGACCGTGGCGGACCTGTCCCGGACCTTTGCGCCCTTGCGCGCGGCAATCTTGCGCGACGACCGCACCACCAGCGGAAGCTGGACCGATCGGCTCTGGCGCATGGCCGACCGCGTCGTGACCGTACGGCCCGTGAGCGAGACGGGCGCCACCGGCGTGCCGGGCATCGTCGCCCGCATCGACAAGGCCCTCGAGAGCGGCAATGTGACGGACGCAGCCGCGGCATGGCAGAGCCTGCCGGAGCCGTCCCGCCGTCTTTCCGACGACTGGGGACGCAAGGTCCAGGCCCGCGCGGAGGCAGAGGCAGCGGCGCAGGCCGCCGCCGACGATGCCCTTTCCGCCCTTTCAACGGCGCAACAATAAGGATCAGGCCAGCATGTGGCGCGCTCTCGTCTTCATCGGTCTTCTCTGCGTTGCGGCCTTCGGTGCGGTGTGGCTGGCCGACCGGCCGGGTACCGTCCTCGTAACCTTCGGCGGCTATGAGATGCAGACTTCGGTCGCCGTGGCCGCGGTGGCGCTCGTCGGGATCGCGCTGATCCTCGCTCTGCTCTGGGCCGCGGTCACGACCATCCTCCGCCTGCCCTCGCGCCTGACCTTCGCGTCCCGTGCCCGCCGCCGGGCGCGCGGCTACCAGGCCGTGTCGCGCGGCATGGTGGCGGTCGGGGCGGGCGATCCCATCGCAGCGCGCCGCTATGCCGGCGAAGCCGAGCGACTCCTCGGCCGGGAGGCCCTGACGCTTCTCCTCAAGGCTCAGGCGGCGCAGGTCTCGGGAAACCGGGCGGCCGCCGAGGCAGCCTTTACGCAGATGATGGAAGAAGACGAGACACGGGTGCTCGGCCTGCGGGGTCTGTTCGTCGAGGCTCGCCGGCGCGGCGACATTCCGTCGGCCCAGGAATATGCAGCCGAGGCTGTCCGCCTCGCGCCCGCAGCCACTTGGGCAAGCGACGCGATCCTCGAGGCCCGCTGCGCCGAGCGCAACTGGCGCGGCGCCCTGGAGACGGTCGAACGCCGGGCGTCCCTCGGCCTCGTCGACAAACCGACGGCCAAGCGTCACAGGGCGGTGCTTCTCACCGCCGATGCCCTGGATCGGGCCGACCATGACCGGGAAGGGGCGCTGAGCAGTGCCCAGGATGCGCTCAGGCTGGCGCCGACCCTGATTCCGGCCGCGGCCCTCGCCGGCGGTATCCTGTCCCAGCGGGGCGACCTTCGCCGTGCCGCCAAGCTGGTGGAGACCGCTTGGCGCAGCCAGCCGCACCCGGATCTCGCCGAAGTTTATCTCAACCTACGCCCCGGCGATTCCGCCCTCGACCGGCTCAAGCGCGCCGAGACCCTCATGAAGCTGTCCCAAGGGGCTCCCGAGGGGCGGCTTGCGGTGGCCCGGGCCGCCCTGGAGGCGCGGGAATTCGACCGCGCCCGCCATGCGCTCGAACCGCTCCTGTCGGACCGTCCCACCATGCGGGTCTGCCTGCTGATGTCGGATCTGGAACAGGCCGAGCACGGCTCGGCCGGACGGGGGCGGGAATGGCTCGCCCGCGCCACCCGCGCCCCGCGCGATCCGGCCTGGATCGCCGATGGCGTCGTGTCCGACCGCTGGGCGCCCATCTCCCCCGTGACGGGACGTCTGGACGCCTTCGTGTGGGAGGCCCCTCCCGATGTTCTCGTCGCTCCCGAGCTCGCCCTGAGCGACGAGGTGACCGCGGATCTCGACGATACCCAAAGGATGCTTCCCATCGCAGTCGAGGCGGAGGAGGCTGCCCCCGCCGCCGAGGCGGCGGCCGCAGACGGCGCCCTTGTCGAGGAGGCGGACCAGCGCGCCACGCCGCCCGCCGCGGAGCCCGCCAGGATGGAATCGCCGAAGGCCGTGCCGGAGCCGGTCGTCTTTCCCGCCACTCCGCCGGATGTTCCCCGGTCTCCGGAGGATGCCGCGCCCGCACGCCGCAGCGTCTTTTCGATCTGGTAGCGAGATCGGCCATCCGCGTGCCGATCCTCCCTTGCCAACCGCCGGCCTTGAGGGTATGAGGTCGCCCTCTCCGGTCGAATGACCGCGACGCCGCAATAGCTCAGCTGGTAGAGCACCTCATTCGTAATGAGGGGGTCGGGGGTTCGAATCCCTCTTGCGGCACCATTTTTCCCTTCATAACGATCAGCCCTGCAGGCATGCGCCATGGCAGCACCGGTGCGACTCTGTCGCGACGGGAGATCCTGAACACCCCGTTGCCGAGGCTTCGGCTCTTTCCGGACGGATACCCCGCGTCGACACAGCCTCCACTGAAGTCCCAGCATGAACCGGGTTGGCGTTCCGACGAATACAGAGACGCATATTTCACTGGCCAGAGCCCTTGCATCCTGTAATCTCTCAGGATCCCGGTCAGCGATAAGAAGAAGTGTCCAAACTCCTCGGAATCTCCATTCTCAATAATGTTCCGGCGTTGATGGCCTATGTCGATCGCCATGAGCGGTATCTGTTCAACAACAATACCTACCGGGAATGGTACGCGGTCGATCCGCTGGAGATCCATGGGCTCACGATCCGGCAGGTCGTGGGTGAGGCGAACTACGGGATCCTGAAGCCCTATATCGAGCGCGTGCTCGCGGGTGAACCGATCATCTACGAGCAGACTCTGGTGACGGCCACGGGCCCTCGCTATGTCCAGGGAAGCTATTCGCCCGACCGGACGGAGGATGGACGGATCCGTGGCTTTTTCGTTCTCGTCACGGACATCAGTGAAAGGCGCGCCCTGGAATTGCGGCTCAGGGAGAGCGAGATGCGGTTCTCCGGAGCGTTCCGCTTTTCGGACGTGGCGATGGCCATCGTCAGTCCCGAAGGGCGCTACCTCCAGGTCAATCAGGCCTATTGCGACATGCTGGGCTATACCGAGGAAGAACTGTCCCGGTTGACGTTCCAGGACGTCACCCATCCGGATGACCTCGAGGCGGATCTGCATTCCACGGGGGAGATGCTGGCCGGCACGCGGGCCGCGCAGGTGTTGGAAAAGCGCTACATCCACAAGGATGGGCACGCGGTCCACGGAATTCTCAGTGCATCCCTGGTACGGGACGAACGGGGACAGCCGCTTTATTTCGTCTCGCAGACCCAGAACGTCACCGCCCACAAGATCGCGGAGGAGCGTCTTTTCCGCGAGCATGAATTGTCTCAGGTCACATTGCGATCCATCGGCGATGGGGTCGTGACGACGGACATGGACGGGTCCATCACCTCGCTCAATCCCGCAGCGGAAGCCATGACCGGCTGGTCCGCCGAAGAGGCCATGGGGCGTCTGCTTCACGAGGTGTTGCAGGTCGTCTCCAGCGACGACGAGGCAGGACGCCCTTTGTCCGGCCCCCCGGCCTCGTCACGGCAGCCACCGGTCTGGCCGGGGCGCAACAGGATGCTGCTGCGGCGCGACGGCACGACGGTCCCGATCGAGAAGACAGCCGCTCCGATTCGTGACCCTGCCGGCACCGTGGTGGGCGGCGTGCTGGTGCTGCGTGACGTGACCGAGCAGCGCGCGCTCACATCCCAGTTGACGCGTCTGGCTCATCACGACCCGCTCACCGGCCTCGCGAACCGCACGCTTTTCAAGGATCGCATCGAACAGGCGATCGCCCGCGCCGAACGCGGACAGGGAGGCGCCGCAGTGTTGTTCGGCGACCTCGATCGCCTCAAGCTCGTCAACGACAGCCATGGTCATGGCACCGGCGACCGGGTGATCAGGGAGGTGGCCGAGCGGCTGCGTGACTGCGTCCGCGAGGAAGACACGGTCAGTCGCTGGGCCGGGGATGAATTCGGCATCCTTTTGCCTGATATCACCGATGCGGCGGTCGCCGCCGCGGTGGCCGAGCGGATCATCGCCGCCATCGGGGAAGGCTTTCATCTCAAGGGGGTGGAGCAGCCGATCCATGTGGGGATCAGCATTGGAGCGAGCCTCTACCCGCACCACGGCGCGGACAGCGACGAACTCATGCAGACGGCCGATGTCGCGCTCTACGAGGTGAAGCGCAGCGGAAAGGGCGGTTATCAGTTTTTCTCCCACGCCATGAACGAGCGGGCCCGCGAAAGGGCCCGCATCGAGGCTTTGCTCCGACAGGCCGTAAAGGTCGGAGCCTTCGAGCTGCATTATCAGCCGCGCATCAATCTCGCGTCCTGCCGGGCCGTCGGGGCCGAGGCGCTCGTGCGGCTGAAGAATGCAGACACGCTGATCCCGCCGTCGCGGTTCATCCGCATCGCGGAGGAAACCGGCCTCGTTGTTCCCATGGGCTGGTGGGTTATCGAACAGGTCTGCCGCCAGCTGAGGGAATGGGCGGGGACGGCTCTCGGGGAGCTGCGGCTCTCGCTCAACGTCTCTCCCGTTCAGGCCCGAATGGACAATTTCTGCGAGTCCCTGATCGCCATGACGGAGAAATATGGCGTCGATCCCTCGCAGATCGAACTGGAGATCACGGAAAGCGTCCTGGTCGAACCCGAGCCCAGGATTGCGGCCTGCATGAACAACCTGAAGAATGCGGGCTTCGCCATGTCGCTCGACGATTTCGGCACCGGCTATTCCAGCTTTTCCTATCTCAACCGCCTGCCGATCGACACCTTGAAGATCGATCGGTCATTCATCCAGGAGGTCAGTTCCCCGCAGGGCGCAGTGGTGGTGGAGGCGATCCTCGCTCTCGGTCGGGCCTTGGGCAAGACCGTCGTCGCCGAAGGTGTCGAAACGGAGGATCAGCTCCACTGGTTGAAGGCCAGAGGATGCGACGAGGCGCAGGGATTCTTCTTTCGCTCTCCGGTTGCGGCAAGCAATCTGGCAGCCGATCTCCAGGCGGGAGGGTTCCTGCCGGGCCTGGTCGGCGGATGATCTGCATCCTCAGGACAGAACCACGATACCGGCATGCTTCGCCTTGTTGTCCGGCTCCACATGGATCGTGATCAGCGCATCGTGGACCTCCGACTTCAGGGCCCGCTCGATCCGATCGCAGATCTCGTGCGCATCCGTCACGCTCATGATGCCGGGCACGACCAGATGGAAATCGATGAACGTGACCCGCCCCGCGTGACGGGTGCGCAGATCGTGCGCCTCGATGGCGCCTTCCGCATTGATGGCGATCACCTCGCGCACGCGGCGCAGGGTCTCCTCCGGGGCGGCCTCGTCCATGAGCCCGCCGATGCTTTCCTTCATCAGGCCCCAGCCGGACCAGAGGATGTTGACGGCCACCAGGGCGGCCATGGCCGGGTCGAGCCATTGCCAGCCGGTCAGCGGCACGAAGAGCAGGCCGGCCAGGACGCCCACGGAGGTATAGACATCGGTGAGGAGGTGGCGCCCGTCCGCGCTCAGGGCGGGGGAGCGCAGGCGACGGCCCTGGGTGATGAGCACCCATGACCATCCGGTATTGATAAGGGTCGCAATCGCATTGACTCCGAGCCCTTCCAGCGGAAGGTCGAGAACCCTGGGACGAAGAAAACCGGAATAGGCTTCCTGCAGAATCATCAGGGCTGCGACGATGATCAGGACGCCTTCGAGGACAGCCGAGAAATACTCGACCTTGTGATGTCCGTAAGGATGGTTCTTGTCTGCCGGCTGCGCACTGACGCGCACGGCCAGGAGCGCCACGACCGCGGTGACGACGTTGATCGTGCTCTCCAGGGCATCCGAATAGAGCGCGATGCTGCCGGTCAGATAATAGGCCGCGAACTTCAGGGCGAAGACGATAGCGCCGATGAAGATGCTGCCAATGGCAAGTTTCTGAATCTTGTCCATCGCGTCACAGGATAGGGGAAAAGCGGATACAGGGCGACCTTATAAGCGGCCCGAACGGCGGTGCAAGTCCTTGTTACTCTTTGCAAATAGCTCGCAGGAGCACGTCGTTTGCCGCCCCTCGCGGATCGCGAGGACGTCAGGCGCTGCGCGACAGGCGGGCTTTGATGCGCTCGTAGTATTTGCCAAGGGACGGCGCCATCGTCAGGCATGCCTCGGCGAGGGCCAGTGCTTCGGCCGCGTTTCCGGCCCTCATTGCCGCCAGCAGATGCGAATGCTGCTCTTGGAGGGCGATCAGCCGGGGATCCAGGTCGGGACCGGTGGGAGCAAGCACGGTGAAGATGGCGGATTCCGTCGCCCGTCCGCGCACTGCGATCCGGTCGAGTTCGATCAGGATGTAATGATCCCGCACCGCCTCCGCCGTACCGGGTCCGAGGATCAGCGACACGCCATAGTCCTTGGACAGGCTTTCGAGACGGGAGGCCAGGTTCACCGTGTCCCCGAGCACCGAATAATCGTAGCGCCAGCGCGAGCCCACATTGCCGACGACGCAATCCCCCGTGTTGATGCCGACGCCGATCGCGAAGACGGGGGCGCGGTCGCCTTCCTCTTCGCGCAGGGTGGCGTTCAGCCGGCCTACCGCCTCCAGCATGTGCATGGCCGCCCGCACGGCCCGCAGGGGATGGTCGGGGTTCGGAAGCGGTGCGTTCCAGAACGCCATCACGCAGTCGCCCATATACTTGTCAATGGTGCCCTTCTCGGCGAGAACGGCCTCGGAGAGCGGGTCGAGCAGGCGGTTGATGAGGCCCGTCAGTCGCTCCGGCTCGTCCTTCAGGGTTTCCGAGAGCGTCGTGAAACCGCGTACGTCGCAGAACAGGATCGACAGGTTCCGGCGCTCGCCGCCGAGCTTCAGAGCCGAAGGATTGCGGGCGAGCTGCGCCACCAGGTCGGGCGAGAGATAGCGCGAGAAGGCTTCCGAGACCGCATGGCGCATCTGCCGCTCGTGGGCATAGTCGAGGCCGAAGCGTGCGCCGAAAACCCCGAGCGCCGCTGCAACGGGAAGAGCCGGAGGCGCCCATAGCCGACCGAAACGAAGCAGCGCCCAGGCTCCGACGAGGATCAGCAGCAAGGTCAGCGCGGCGATCAGGCTCGTCCGCCAGAAGACCCCGTTCCGACACAGGAGTGCCGCCAGAACAGCGACGGCCGCCATGAGAGCGATCATGGCGGAGCGTGGGACTGGTATCACGAAGAGGCCATGCTTGAGGTTGTCGAGGATCGTCGCCTGAGCCTCCACGCCGGCGGTGAGGCCTTCGCTGAGCAGCGTGTAGGGTGTCGCGAAGGCATCCGGTGCGCCGCTGTCCGGCGACGTCGCCGCCTTGAGACTCAGGCCGACGAAGACGATTTTGTCCTTGAAACGCCCGGGCGGCAGGAATTCCTGGGGATCGAGCGCCTGATAGTAAGAAACGGTGGGATAGGTCCGTGCCGGGCCGAAATACTGGATCAGGGCGCCTTCCGGTGCAGGCTCGACCGGCACTCCGCTCAGGTCCAGGGCTTTCTCGGCGAAGCTGTCCGGAACAGAGGGCATGCGACGCAAGGAGGCGTCGCCGTCGAGATCGACGGAGGTCACGCCGGGATGGGCGCCCGCTTCCAGGAAGAGGTCGACGGGATTGACCCGCGTCGTCTGTGTCCCCTGTTCGAGCGGGGTCGTGACATCGTCGGCGGCGAGAACCACGTCCTTCCCCAGGGAAGCAGCGAGCCGACGGTCGGGGTCCTCGGAGGAGGGCTCGGCGAAGATGATGTCGAGGGCGATAACCTTCGCCCCCGCGCCCCTGAGCGCATCGATCAGGTGGGCATGGAGATCGCGCGGCCAGGGCCAGCGCTGTCCGACCTCGGAAAAGGATGGCTCGTCGATGGCGACGATGATGGCGCCGGCGTCGGGCGGCCGAGGCGGCGCAAGGGTCGAGAAAATGTCGAAGAGCCGCGCCTCGACGAGGTGAAACGGCGGGAAGAAGGAAAACGGCGCCAGCAGAGCCGTCACGATGAGGGCGATGGCATAGTGACGCCAGATCGCCCTCGTCGCGCGTTCGTGATGCTCTGTCGGAGCCGCCCCGTCGCTCACCCTAGAAGCGTGCCTTCATGGTCGCCGCGAAGGTCCGGCCCAGCCCCGGGATGCCGGGGGCGAGATCGTAGTCGCGATCGAACAGGTTGACGACAGTGAGGCCGAGAAGAAGGCGCCTGTCCGGTGTTTCCCAGGAGACGGACGCATCGGTCGTCCAATAATCGTCCAGTTTCACGCCGGCCAGATTGCCTGTCCGGTCGCCCACGAAGGTTTCCGAAAGAGTGAACTTCAACCGGCTCGGATGAACGAAGGTCACGCCGGCCCGGGCGAAATGGCCCGCCACGAACGGAACATCGAGACCGAGCGCCTCCTCGGAGCGGATCTCCGTATTGGTCACGCCGACCGAGCCGAACACGCCGATCCCATAGCCGAGCCAGAGATTGGCCGTTGCCGCAAGCCGCTCGATCCGCGCTTTGCCGATCGCCAGCGTATCGAAGGTGTTCGACAGGGGGAGATCGAGACTCCGCATGTCCTGACGCTGGTACTCGACGGCGGTGAACACATGTGGGGTCCATTCCGCGTCCCAGCGCAGGGCCAGCGTGTCCATCCGGCCGCTGAGGGCCAGCGGCAGGGCATTGGGCACGAGGCCGACCGTGGTGATCGGCGAGAGGGTGAACGCCAGCGGCAGCACCCCGTCCTGGCGATAGGCTGCGCGCAGCCAGTGTCCCTCAAGCGGCGCGACGGCGACGCCTACGCGCGGCGAGACCGAGGTCTCCGAGCGTTGCCCTTCGATATCGACGAAGGAACGCTGCACGCCGGCCTGCGCCTCGAACCAGTCCGACGGCCTCCAGAAGAGATCGGCATAGAGGCGATTGGCATTGAAGTCCGCATCGGTCCGGCTGGCCGTATCGCCGGACTGGCTTTCGTTCGTAAGCGTGCTGACGACGACGCCACGTCCGAACGCGCTTGCGAAGCTGCGCCCGAACTGACCCTCATATCCATATCGCAGCGTGAAGTCGTTGAAGCCCACGCTGTGGTTGACGGCCGCGACGACGCCTTCCGTGCGCGTGCTGGTCCATTGCCGCTCGGCAAGAACCAGAGTCGGGATCTCGGCGTTCAGGGAGTCGTAGGTGTGCCGGTCGAGGCCGCGATTGGCATAGATGGCCGCCGTCAGCACATTGCGATCGGCAAAGCTGTGGCTCCAGCCGCCGCCCGCCTGCATCGACGTCAGCTCCTGGTCTCCGGAGAACAGGCGGGTCGGGCGGTCGACACGAAGGATCGGTGGTTCGACCTTCGCCGCCGAGCCGAAAATCAGGAAGCGATCGGTCGCCGACGGCGCCATGCCGATGAAAACGGAGGCGCTGTCGGCCGCCTCCTTATCGATGGCCTCGCGGGCATCGATCTTCGTCCGTCCCGCGGTGAGCGAAAACGATGTCGGGAGAGGCTCGTTCGAGAAGCCTTGAACCGTGGCGTCCGCGCCCCATCCGACGCGGTTGTCCTTGACGAACAGGCTGCCGCCGACTTCCGCGTCGAGGAAGGGCTGCCGCAGGAGATCCTGCCGGCGGACCCGGCCCGAGACGGCGAGCGGATCGTAGAACAGGCCTTGGACGGAGAGGTTGAAGGCCGTCAGGTCCGAGGCATTGTCCAGAATCGAGGAGATGGTCGGACGCGTGGTCAGGAGAGTGGGCCGACGCGCGACCGCCTGGTCGAAATAGCTCGATGCGGTGAAGGGGTCGAAAACCCGGTCGCCATAGAAGCGGGCCCATTCATTCAGATCGAGGAAGCGATAGGCCTGGGCCGGATAGGAGCCGGCCTGACGGTTCACCGCAAGGCCTGCGAAGTCGCCGCCCCGTTGCCGGAACCGACGTACGGCTTCCCGCGCGCTGAGAACGGCCTCGTCGGCGCGATATTGGTCGAGCGCAATCGCGGTGCGGGCGATGGAGACGATCGGGTCGTTCGGATCGAGTCTGTCCGCATTGTCCAGGGCCTGAAGGGCGAGTTCGTCGTCGCCGTTCTGGTAATAGGCGATGGCGGTGGCGAGCAGCCCCTGCGAATAGGCCGGGTTGGCGGTCGATCCGGCCAGGATCGATTCGATGCCCTTGGCCGTCTGGCCCGTCTGCAGCCAATAGCGGCCGAGGGCGATATAGCCGGTGCTGAAGGCCGGATCGAGCGCGAGCGCCTTGTCGATCAGCGCCTTTGCCTCCTCGACCCGGCTTTGGTCGAGAAGCAGGATGGCGAGATTGGCATACGCGACCGGGCTGTCCGGGTCCGTCGCAATGGCCCGGCGCAGGGCCTCCTCGGCAGCGATCGGCGAATCCCGCGTGGACTCGAACAGACCGATCGTGTTCCACAGGTCCGAATGGCCGGGAGCGATCGCAGTGGCCCGCCGCAATTCGCCGACCGCGGCTTTGTACTCTCCGTCGATGTCACCGCGGATGCTGCTGTCGGCGATGATGACGTCCGGATCGTCCGGATCGATCGCCTTGGCACGGGCGATGGACGTCCGCATCTCATCGCGTCGGTTGAGCGCGAAGGCGATCCGCGCCGCCGTCACGGCAATGCGGGTATCGTTCGGGAAGCGCTTCTCCGCAGCCCGGATCACCTCGGCAGCGGCCGCCAGGTCCTGCCTGAAGGCGACGACATAGGCATGGGCAAGCGCCGCGATCGGATCGTTGGCGGCAGCCTTCGGCTCGGCATAGACCTGTTTCGGATTGGCGAGCGACAGGGCGATGTACCGTCCGTAGGACGCGATGGTCCGGCGCTTGGAATCGAGGCCGCGTTCTGCCCGCGCGTAGTAACCCGCCGCGTCCTGCCAGCGCCTCTGCAGGCTCGCGAGGACTCCGTCGACGAGGTCGGCACGGGCGCGCTGCGCGGGGGTGAGCCCGCGATTGCGCGCCTCGGCCAAGGCTTGCTCGGCGACCGTGCGCCCGTCGAGGTAGAGTGCGATTTCCGCGAGGCTGAGCCAATCCTCCGCCCGCCGCGCCTGCGGCGGGAGCGCCTCGATGCGTGCCCGTTCCGCACGCAGGTCGGGCCCGGTCAGGGACGATGTCGTCTGGGATGAAAACGCATCGCGCAGCGTCATGTAGAACAGCATCTGCTCGCGATCGCTGGAATTGACGAGGACGTACTTCGTCGGCGCCTGGCCGATCGAGGCGACCGCCCCCTCTCCCTGATGGACGGTGACGGATCCCTGCGCGTTGCGCAGTTCCACGACGCCCTCCAGCACGACGAGCGCGGTCTTGCCGGATCCGTCCACGGACAAGGACCAGTCAGTCCCCCTGATCGCGGCCACGGCTGCCGGCGTCTTCACATCGACGCCGGATCCGCCGCGGGCGGCACGCGCCCAGATGGTGCCGGCCTGGAGGGTGAGATCGGTCGTGCCATTCGAAGACCTCGCGATCTCGTTCACCGTAAGCGTTGAGTTGCGCCCGACCCGGATCTGGGTCTGGTCTGCGAACAGGATCGCCAGGTTGCCGATGGCATTGGTGCGCAGCACGTCGCCACCGACCACGTCCTGCCTGATCTCGGCAGTCCGCCACAGGCTTTCACGCACGAACCGCAGTTCCTCGCCGCCCTTCGCGGCGACGATGGATCCGGCAACAGGGGTCGGCCGCGGCACGGGCGACTGGGCAAGGGCGCCCGTGAAACCGAGCGCTATGGCGCTCGTCACGGTCAGGAGACGAAGGGTTCGGGATCGCATCTGTGTTCGCAAGACAAGGTTACAACATATCTTCAGATAAGGCGAAGCTTACTCTGGGATAACGTAACTTGAAAGCGGATTCAGGCGAACTTGGCCGTGTTTTCCCACACATGATAAATGTGCAGGAAGAGAATCGAGCAGGAGGAAAGACTTTTCCTAAGCTGCGCTGCCGCGCGCCATCAGCAATTTCTGCTTGAGGTCATTTTGCGCAAACGGCTTCTGCAGGACCGGGCGGTCCCGGAAGGTGTCGCGAATACCGGCACTTCCGTAGCCGGTGGAAAAGACGAACGGAATGGAGCGTTGCGCCAGCGCCTCTGCGACCGGATAAATGGGCTCGCCGGCCACATTCACGTCGAGGATGGCGATATCGACCTGCTCCCGGGCAACAGCATCGAGAGCAGCCGAGAGGCGGGCAGCCGGTCCGATGACCTCGCAGCCGAAATCGAGCAGCATGTCCTCCAGAAGCAGGGAAATTGCAGCTTCGTCCTCAACAACCAGAATACGCAGGCCATTCAGATCGCTGGTCGCCAGGCTTTCGGTCACGGCTTCGCTTTCTCTTTCAAACCGGCGCCTTTGTCTGACCATCGGCGCCGAAACACTTGCCTCAATAATGCCTTAAGCATTACGGGAATCAGTAAGATGTACCACCTTCCCGATCGGACCCATAGCATGCTTCCCACGCATGGGTCCGAACCTCCGGACCAAACCGCTCCTTCGAAAGTGGAATAGGAAGCAGGTCTGTGCCGGCAGCTTGGCATTATCCATCCTAGTGATGGAGGATTCCCATGTCTTTTCAAGACCTTTCTTCAACTTTTGCCGCGTCGTGGGCGCCGAGGGGCTCGATTTGCGTTGTGACCGTTTCCGTCGGCGTGTGACAGATTGGCCTAGCCCCGGATCGGGGGTGGGACCGGCCCCGGCGCGAGCCTCTTGCGGAAGCGGCTGAACTTCCTGAATAATCGTGCCATGTCCTTCCTGTCCCATCTTCGTGAGTTTTTCGGTCCTGCAGCCGCTTCGGAGGGCATGGCCGAGCAGGGCGAGCAGCTCACGCTGGCCGCACTTCTGACCCTGGTCATGCACGCGGACGGCCGGATTCTCGAAGTCGAGGAGAAGGGCCTGCGGAGGATGCTGCAATCCCGCTTCGGCCTGACGGAGCCGCAGGCGGAACATCTCATCGCGCGGGTCCGTGACAGCGAGGCGAGGTTTGATCCCGCGACGACGTTGATCGATCGCATCGCAACCGATATTCCCGCGGAGGATCGCCCCCGTATCCTGGCACTCGCCTATCAAGTCGCTGCGATTGATGGGGCTGTCCATGAGTTCGAGGACAACCTTATCTGGCGCACGGGACGCCTGCTGGGCCTCTCCGACGCGGAGCTCGGCGCGATCAGGGAGGATGCCCTTGCGCATTCGGGTCATGACTGAGATGCCTTCCCGTGCGCCGATCCTCATCGTGCTTCACCAGGAGCATTCCACCCCCGGTCGGGTCGGCCGCCTCCTGATGGAGCGTGGTCACAGTCTCGATATCCGCCGTCCGCGCTACGGCGATCCGCTGCCCGAAACCATGGCCGATCATGCGGGAGCGATCATTTTCGGCGGCCCCATGAGCGCCAACGACGGCGACGATTTCGTCAAGGCGGAGATCGACTGGATCAAGGTTCCCCTGCGGGAGAACAGGCCTTATCTCGGGCTCTGCCTGGGCGCGCAGATGCTGGCCAAGCACCTCGGAGGCCGCGTCTGGGAACATCCCGATGGAAAGGCCGAAATCGGCTATTACCCGCTACTGCCCACCAGTGCCGGCGCCGCTCTGAGCAAATCCTGGGGCGTGCCCTGGCCGACCCACGTCTATCACTGGCATCGCGAGGGCTTCGATTGCCCGCCCGGCGCCGACATGCTTGCCACCGGCGACGACTTTCCCACCCAGGCCATCCGCGCCGGAGAAGCGGCCTACGGTCTCCAGTTCCATCCGGAGGTTACGCACGCCATGATCTGCCGCTGGACCGTCCGCGCGGCGGAGCGTCTGGCGATGCCCGGAGCGCAGGATCGAGCCCGGCAGATCGAAGGGCGCTTCCTCTATGATCCCGAAGTGTCGCTCTGGCTCGACAGGTTTCTCGATCATTGGCTCGACGGCCGGAGCGCCGGTGAGCTGGCGGCGTGACCGGAGCTCTCAGGTCGGATCGAACTCGAACGGCGATACGCCCCGCTTCATCTCGTCGACGATCAGCGCATGCATCAGGGGCGGCGCCGCGCGCTGCGGGCAGGCGACCCGTTCGCACAGCCGGCAGTTGATTCCGATCGGCGTCGGATCGGGCGCCGTGAGGTCGAGGCCACGGGCATAGACTAGGCGGTGGGCGTATTTCAGCTCGCAGCCGAGACCGACCACGAATTGCGGATCGGGCATGCCCCACGCCGTCGAGGCCCGCTTGACGGCGCGCGCGACCGAGAACCAGCGTGACATATCGGGCAGTTCGATGATCTGGGTCATGACCTGCCCGGGCGTCTTGAAGGTGGCGTGCACGTTCCAGAGCGGGCACGTGCCGCCATATTGTGCAAACGGAAAGCGTCCGGAGGAGAAGCGCTTCGACACGTTCCCCGCCGAATCCACCCGCACCAGGAAGAAGGGGATTCCGCGCGCGCCGGGGCGGGCGAGGGTGGTCAGGCGGTGGGCCACCTGCTCGAAGCTCGCGCCGAACCGGGCGCCGAGCACGTCCACATCGTATCCGAGCGTCTCGGCGGCCATGTGGAACTTGCCGTATGGCATCATCAGCGCCCCGGCGAAGTAGTTCCCGAGCGAGACGCGCAGCAGGCGGCGGGCCGGACCGTCCGCCGGCTCCCATCGGATGGAAAGGTCGTCGATGACCTGCCGCATCTCTGCGAAGGCCAGCTGGTACGCGGCCTGAAAGGTCCGTCCCGACGGATCGACCATCTCGGAAATGAGGAGCTGACGACGGTGATGGTCGTAGCGGCGAAGCGAGTCTGACATCACATCGACAGGCATCACCCGTACGCGGATCCCATGCTTCGCGCGCAGGCGCTCCGCGATCGCGAAAAAAGGCTCGTGGCCCGTCACCTGCAGATCCGACGCCAGGGCCTCCGCCGCCTCATCGAGATCGGGAAAGTAGTTTCGCGCGCCCTGGATCAGGTGCCTGACCCTGTCGACCGGGTTGTCCTGCGGGGCGTCCTCGGCCCTGTCGCGATCGCTCACGTCCGGCGCCTGCGCCTCCCGGGCGCTGCGCATGGCCACATAGGCCCGGTACAGCCGGCCCACCGCATCGATCAGGCCGGGCGCGGTCTCGATGGTCTCGCGCAGCTCGAGGCGCGGCACCGGCGTGCTACGAAAAAGGGGATCGGCGAAGATTTCCTCGAGCTCGGACGCAGCGCGCTCGGTGTCGTCGGTGGCGAATTCCCGCGGATCGAGGGAGTAGGCATGGGCCAGTCGAATCAGGACCTGCGCCGTAATGGGGCGCTGGTTGCGCTCCATGAGGTTGAGATAGCTCGGAGACAGCCCAAGCTCCTCGGCCATGCCGGCCTGACTCAAATTCAGGTCGCGACGCAGGCGCTTGAGGCGGGGGCCGACGAACAGCTTCTTCGCGTCTTCCATTTGTAAATTTCTTTACAGATTTACTGCTCAGGTGGTGTGTTGCTTTTACAAGCCGACTTTTCTTCTGAAAACAAGCATTGAAACAACAGGCTCCTTGGCCGTTACTGATGTCAGAGACCCTGCTAACCGGATGAGATTGTGGATGGCGCGCAGGATTTGTCAACGATTGTAAATGGGAAGGCCATGATGACCGCTTCAACGACCCCGAGCTCATTCGAGGAGCTGTTCGCGACCGCGCCGGCAGGGCGCTACGACGGCATCCGCCGCCCCTATACGCTCGAGGATGTGCTGCGGCTGCGCGGATCCGTGCCGATCGTCCATACGCTCGCCGAACACGGCGCGCAGCGCCTGTGGCAGCTGCTTCAGGAGCGGCCTTATGTGCATTCCCTCGGAGCCATGACGGGCAACCAGGCGATGCAGATGGCCCGCGCGGGTCTTGAGGCGATCTATCTGTCCGGCTGGCAGGTGGCGGCGGACTCGAACGTCGCCGGCGCCATGTATCCCGACCAATCCCTCTATCCGGCCAATTCGGGCCCGGAACTGTGTCGTCGCATCAACCGCACGCTGCAGCGGGCCGACCAGATCGAGCACGCGGAGGGCGGCGCAAAGCGGAACTGGTTCCTGCCGATCGTCGCCGATGCCGAAGCAGGCTTCGGCGGCCCGCTCAACACCTTCGAGATCATGAAGGCCTATATCGAGGCCGGCGCAGCAGGCGTGCATTTCGAGGACCAGCTCGCCTCGGAGAAGAAATGCGGCCATCTCGGCGGCAAGGTGCTGATCCCGACGTCGGCCCATGAGCGCAACCTCATCGCTGCGCGTCTGGCGGCGGACGTCATGGGAACCTCGACCCTCATCATGGCCCGTACGGACGCGGAATCCGCACGCCTCATCACCTCCGACGTGGACGAGCGCGATCGGCCCTTCATCGAGCCGGACAGCCGCACGCCGGAAGGCTTCTATCGCCTCAAGGAGGGCACGGGTCTCGATCACTGCATCGCCCGTGGGCTCGCTTACGCGGAATACGCGGACCTGCTCTGGTGGGAGACCTCGCATCCCGATCTCGATGACGCGAGGCGATTCGCCGAGGAGGTCCACAAGCGCTACCCGGGCAAGCTGCTGGCCTATAACTGCTCGCCTTCGTTCAACTGGAAGAAGAAGCTCGACGACGCCACCATCGCGAAGTTCCAGCGCGAACTTGGTGCCATGGGCTACAAGTTCCAGTTCGTGACATTGGCAGGCTTCCACCAGCTCAACTTCGGCATGTTCGATCTGGCAAGCGGCTACCGCGACCGTGGCATGGGGGCCTATTCCGAGCTTCAGGTCCGGGAATTTGCGGCGGAGGCGGATGGCTATACTGCGACGCGCCACCAGCGCGAGGTCGGCACCGGCTATTTCGATCAGGTCTCGCTGGCCATCACCGGCGGCAAGTCCTCGACCACGGCCATGGGCGATTCGACAGAGACCGCCCAGTTCCACCCCTCGGCCAAGCTCCAGGCGGCCGAGTGACCCCGAACCCCCTGATGAACGGAGAAAATGCCATGCAAAAGTCTCGTTACTGGGTCGTTGGCGGCGAGTACACCTCCACCGATTTCGAAACCTTGATCCAGGGCACCGAGCGCGTCGTCGGTCCCTTCGAGAGCCGCAACGAGGCCGAGCGTACCTGGCGCTACCTCTCGGAAGACCACCGGCCCCAGGCCCAGGTCCGCTTCACCATTGCGCAGGAACCGCACCATGCGGTCATAGCCTGAGGCGCAGTCCACAGGCGACGATCCTGCAACCGCCCGAAACCGGTTGCGGGATCCCGCGCGTCAACGATACTTGACGGAGGTATATCGGAATCACGACGGGGCACCTGTCGGAGAGGCCGAAGCGGCCCTAAAACACGTGGGCCGGATTGCCGGAACCGCCGAAGGGGTCGTCTGATGAAAGCAGTTCTGAAATCTCTCGCCGTGGTCGCGGCCCTGGGTCTGTCCGCGGCCGCCGCACGGGCCGATGTCGTCGTCTCCTCCAAGATCGATACCGAAGGGTCGGTTCTCGGCAACATTATCCTGCAGGTCCTCAATGCCAACGGGATCAAGACGCAGGACCGGATCCAGCTTGGTGCGACGCCGGTCGTGCGCAAGGCGATCACCGCCGGTGAGATCGACATCTACCCCGAATATACCGGTAACGCCGGCTTCTTCTTCAACAAGGCCGACGATGCCGTCTGGAAGGATCCGGCGAAAGGGTATGAAACGGCGAAAAAGCTCGATTACGACGCCAACAAGATCGTCTGGCTCGCGCCATCTCCGGCCAACAACACCTGGGCCATCGCGGTGCGCAAGGATGTGGCCGGGCCCAACAAGCTGGCGAGCATGTCGGATTTCGGGAAATGGGTGGCTGGCGGCGGCAGTGTCGTGCTTGCGGCCTCCGCCGAATTCGTCAATTCCGCCGCCGCCCTGCCTGCCTTCCAGAAGGCCTATGACTTCAAGATGAAGCCGGAGCAGCTCATCGTCCTGTCCGGCGGCGATACGGCTGCGACCATCAAGGCAGCCGCCGAGCAGACCAACAAGGCCAATGCGGCCATGGTCTATGGAACGGACGGCGGCATCGCGCCCTCGGGTCTCGTGGTGATGGTGGACGACAAGAACGTCCAGCCGGTCTATGCGCCGGCACCTATCATCCGCGAGGCGGTGCTGAAGGAGAATCCGAAAATCGCCGACATGCTGAAGCCGGTCTTCGAGTCCCTCGACCTCAACACGCTGCAGACCCTCAACGCCCGCGTTCAGGTCGGCGGGGAAGCGGCGAAGACAGTCGCAGCGGACTACCTGAAGTCCAAGGGCTTCATCAAGTAATCGGCCGGATGCCGAGAGACATTGGCACGCAACCGTGATGAGAGAGCGACCGAGCCTGTTGTGAATGCGCCCTCAGCTCAAGCGAGCACGCTCGGCGCATTGTCGCTCCGTCCGGCCCTCTCGCCCGATCGCCTCGGGGGCGTCATCGCCCTTCTCATGGGCATCGCTCTGTTCGCGATGCCCTTCGTGACCTATCGCGCCAACCGCATCGTTTCGGGCGAGCCGCGCCTGCTTTGGCAGGCCCTTCCGGGCGGGATGGCAGCGTCCGTGATGCTCACGGCGATCGGTGTCGGGCTTGTCGCGGCCTTCGTGCGGCGACCGGCCGCCAGGCTCGCGGCAGCCGCACTCGGCCTGAGCATCGTTGTCCCTGCCGTCGGCATGTCGGCCGCCTTCGTGACGCCCGCCGAGAACACCTTCGCCCGCGTGTCTCCAGCCTCCGGCTTCTGGCTTCTGGTCCTTTGTCTCGGTCTGCTCGTCGCGGATTCCCTGACACGCCTGCGCTTCGGGCCCTGGGCCCGGCTCGTCTCCCTCGCCATCGTCATCCTTGCCGTCGCTGTACTCCTTCGCACAGGTGCGTGGCATGACCTGTCGCTTCTGAAGGAATATTCCACGCGGGCCGACAGCTTCTGGCGCGAGGCCGAGCAGCACGTGCTCCTTGCGCTCGGCTCGACTATGGTGGCGGTGGCTATCGGTCTGCCCCTGGGCATTCTGTGTCATCGGAGGCCAGCCTTGAAAGGCGCCATCCTCCAGGTGCTCAATATCGTGCAGACGATCCCGAGCATTGCGCTCTTCGGCATGCTCATGGTCCCGCTGGGCTTCCTTGCGGCGAGCGTGCCCTTCGCCGCCGCCATCGGCATTCGCGGGATCGGGGCGGCACCTGCCTTCCTGGCGCTGTTCCTCTATGCCCTGCTGCCGATCGTTGCCAATACCGTCGTCGGACTCGATCAGGTGCCCGCAACGGTGGTCGATGCGGCCCGAGGAATGGGCATGTCGCGCACTCAGCGGCTGATGCAGGTGAAGCTGCCCCTGGCCCTGCCCATCATTCTGACCGGCATCCGCATCGTCCTGGTCCAGAATTTGGGCCTCGCGACCATCGCCGCGCTCATCGGCGGCGGCGGTTTCGGAACCTTCATCTTCCAGGGTGTGGGGCAAACGGCCATGGATCTGGTGCTCCTGGGCGCCATCCCGACAGTTGCCCTGTCGTTCGGGGCGGCTGTCATCCTCGATGCCATCATCGATCTGGCGCGGAGAACCGGGACATGATCGAGATCGAGCACCTGTCCAAATATTATGGCGAGACGGTTGTCGTCGACGATGTCTCGATGCGCGTCGACGAGGGCACCATTACCGTCATCGTCGGCACTTCGGGAGCCGGGAAGTCGACGCTGCTGCGCATGATCAATCGCCTTGTCGAGCCGACCTCCGGGCGTGTGCTCATCGACGGGCAGGACACGATGTCACTTCCGGAGGACGCGCTCCGGCACCGCATCGGCTACGTCATCCAGGGCCATGGGTTGTTCCCTCACCGCACGGTCGCCGGCAACATCGCCACGGTGCCGCGCCTGCTCGGCTGGGACACCAAGCGGATCGCTCAGCGGGTCGACGAGCTGCTCGGCCTGTTCCAACTGGATCCAGCCGAATTTGCGAAAAAATATCCGCATGAACTGTCTGGCGGACAGCAGCAGCGCGTGGGCGTCGCGCGCGCGCTCGCGGCCCGTCCCGCGCTTCTCCTCATGGACGAACCATTCGGAGCGCTCGATCCCGTGATCCGGAGCAAGGCGCAGGACGATCTCCTGGCGATCCAGCGTCGCCTCGGCACGACCATCGTTCTCGTCACCCACGATATGGAGGAGGCGTTCCATCTCGGCGACAGGATCGCCGTGATGGATGAAGCCCGTCTGCTGCAGTACGGCACGGCCGCTGAGTTGCTGACCCGTCCGGTGCCGGGATTCGTCGAACGTCTTGTCGGCACGAGCGAGCGTCCATTCAGGCTTCTGTCTCTCACGATGGCGCGCGACGCCCTCGAGCCCGGCTTTGCCGAGGGCGAGCCGATCGACGGCTCCGCGAGCCTTCGGGATGCCCTTGCCAGACTGGTCTGGACGGGGAGCGACGCTCTTCCGGTCGCGGACGGGTCCGGCGTCGTACTCGGGCGGATCAGTATCGGCGGAATCCTCGCTCGTGGACGGCGGCCGACATGAGGGTCTGGCCCGCCGTTTCGCGTATCGTCGCCCTTGCCGTGCTGGTGACGTTCATCACCGCGCCGCAACACTTCGCCTTCGCCTTCGAGCCTTTGACCGAAAACGGAGCGCCGGCGATCTACAACCAGGGCAGCCTGCTGTCCCTGACACTCTCGCATCTGAAGACGGTGTTCGGCGCCGTGATCGCCAGCACGATCGTTGCCGTCCTGCTCGGGATCTTCGTCACGCGGCCTTCGGGGATGGACTTCCTGCCGCTGTCACGAAGCATCGTCAATATCGGACAAACCTTTCCACCCGTGGCTGTCCTTGCTGTGGCGGTTCCCCTCGTCGGCTTCGGCGAGGCACCGACCCTGATCGCCCTGTTTCTCTACGGCCTTCTGCCGATCTTCGAGAACACCCTCAGCGGACTGACCCAGGTATCGCCGCTCACCCTCGATGCGGCCAAGGGAATGGGCATGTCGCCGCGGCAGCGCCTTCTCGGCGTGGAACTGCCGCTGGCCTTTCCCGTGATCCTCGCGGGCATCCGCCTGTCCGCCATCATCAATCTCGGAACTGCGACGATCGGGTCGACGGTCGCTGCGAAAGGGCTCGGCGAGGTGATCATCGCCGGGCTGCAATCGAACAACGTCGCCTTTATCCTCCAGGGTGGACTAGTGGTCGCGCTCGTGGCGGCTCTCATCCACGATGGATTGACGGTTCTGGAACGGACCGTTGCCGCGAGGCTCGGCCGTTCCGCCTAGCCGACCCCGCTGGGAACAGGACCATGCCTCGCGGCCGAACGCCATTCCGCGGAATCAGCGTTGTGCATAGTCCATGAGCGGCTCTTTGTAGATCGCCGTCCGGAGGATGCCATCCGCCTGGACGACGCCGCGATACATGCCCGAGCAGTTGAAGGGGAGCGAGAAGGTCCCGTCGCGCGCCACCGCGATCACGCCGCCGGAGCCGTTCGCCGGAGCCAGCATGTCCATGACCACGATGCTGGCGGCCTCTTCGAGAGAGCGCCCGGCATAGCGCATCTGGGACGCGATTTCATGACCTGCCGCGTAGCGAATGAAGACCTCTCCGTGTCCCGTGCCGGAGACCGCGCAGGTATCGTTATCGGCCCACGTGCCGGCTCCGATGACCGGGCTGTCGCCGACCCGGCCTGGCGATTTCGCGGTCATTCCGCCGGTCGAGGTCGCCGCCGCCAGATGGCCATGCCTGTCTTTCGCCACGGCGCCCACGGTACCGTGCTTTCGGGATTCATCCTGGTCGTCGGCGCCGGCTTTGCGCATCGCCAGTGTCTCCTGGAGAGCGTTCCATCGCTGCTCGGTGAAGAAGTAGGAAGCCTCTTCGAAGGCGAGCCCTTGCGCCCGGCAGAATTGCAGGGCGCTCTCACCGATGAGAAACACATGGTCGGAACGTTCCATGACGGCCCTCGCCGCAAGGATCGGGTTTCGCGGCCCGCAGATCCCGGCCACAGCTCCGGCGGCGCGGTCTCGCCCGTCCATGATGGCTGCGTCCATCTCCTGCTTGCTGGCCGATGTGTAGACTGCGCCGCGTCCCGCGTTGAACAGCGGTTCGTCCTCCAGGGCCATGACCGCGGCGGTGACCGCATCGAGCGCCTTCCCGCCGTCGGCAAGGACGGAACGCCCGGCATCCAGGGCACGCCGAAGGCCGGCGTGATAGGCGGCTTCCTTCTCCGGCGTCATCTTGCTTCGCAGGATTGTGCCCGCACCGCCATGCACGGCGAGAGTGAAATTGGCGTCCGAGGAGAGCGTCATGGGTGTCGAGCCTTTCAGAAGGGATGTGTCATGATCTGGTGGGCGTCCGGGCAAGGGTGACCGTCCTGTCACTCGACCGGACAGTCTTGCTTCCGCTCATCGTGAACATTCCGCCTTCGCGAATGCCGCGATCTCCGCATGAGTCGCGATCCAGACGTCCGGGCGCTGCGAGATTTCCTCCAGGAGCTTTTCCAGGATCCAGATGCGCGAGCGGTAGCCGGTCACGTGCGGATGCATGGTGAGGAGGAAGAGGCCGCCTTCCTGGTAGGCGCGCTCGAATTCCCGGAAGAAGATGTCATAGACGGCCGTCGGGGGCGTGTGCGGACGCAGGCCGTTGAACCGATGCATGTTGAAATAGACGGCGTCGTCGCGGATCCACTCCACCGGCAGTTCCACGATTCCGGTCGGTTCGCCCTTCTCCAGCAATTCATATGGATCGTCGTCGGCCATCAGGGACGAATCATAAAGCAACCCGAGCTCGCGCTCGATCCGCAGCGTATCGGGGCTGAAATCCCACGAGGGCGTACGAAGGCCGACAGGCCGCACACCGGTCACGCGCTCCAGCGTATCCGAGGCGCGAAACATCAGGTCGCGCTCGACCTCATAGGGCAGCTGGCTGTTGAGCTCGTGGATCCAGCCGTGGATTCCAACCTCGTGCCCCTCGGCGGCCACCCGGCGCTGCTCGTCCTCGTAAAGGAGTGCAGCAACGGCGGGAACGAAGAACGTTGCCTTAGCATCGTATTTCCTGAGCGCGTCGAGAATCCGCGGCACGCCCTGCCGATTGCCGTATTGGCCCTGCGACATGCGCCCGATGGACTTGCCGCCATCGCGCAACTCGTTGGTCTCGTGATCGGAGTCGAACGAAAAGGCGACGGCGCAACGCGCCCCGTTCTTCCAGCGCGCCGGCTTCATCGAACGGCCGGCGCGGACATGCTCCACTTTTCTGCGCCACGTCTCCTCCGGCCAATTCCATGGCTGGCTGCTGATGTCGTCCATGGGCTTTCCTTCCCTGCTTCGGTTGAGAGGCCGGCACGGAGCCAGCCGCACGGATGCTCATGGCGCGCGATGCTATGATCGCCCGCCGTCTACGGAAACGATCTGGCCGGAGACCCAGCCCGCGACGTCGGATGCGAGGAACATCACCGTGTCGGCGATATCCTGCGGACGTCCGAGGCGGCGGGTGTGGATGCTCTCCACGAGGCGAGCCTGGCCCTCGGGGCCATAGCTGTCCCACTGACGCTGCGTCGCGGGGTTCGACAGCACGAAGCCGGGCGCGACGCTGTTGACGGTGATGCCAAACGGCCCAAGTTCGAAGCTCAGCTGCTTGGTGAGGCCGACCAGCGCGTGCTTTGCGGCCGTGTAGCCCTGGATGCCGGTGAGGCTGGGGCGCAAGCCTGCGCCCGACGAAATGTTGACGATCCGCCCGAAGCCGCCGCGCTTCATGTGCGGCGCCACTCCCTGAGAACACCAGAATGCACCATGCACATTGGCCTCGAACAGCACGAGCCACTCCTGCTCGGTGACCTCTTCGACCGGCTTCGCCGCCTGGCCGCGAACGCCACCGGCGCAATTGACGAGGATATCGATGCCTCCAAGCGTCTCCGCCATTTCCGCAATGACCTCGCCGACGGCGGCGCGATTGGAGAGATCGAGGGTGCGCGTGGCCTTCGCCCCGGCTTCGGACGCCACCCGCAGGCCCGCCTCGTCGAGATCGAGCGCCCAGACCTGGGCGCCCTCGGCGGCGAAGGATTGCACGATGGCGCGGCCGATGCCCTGGGCGGCTCCCGTGACGATGACGCGACGGTGGGAAAAGTCGAGCCTCATGGTTCGAGCATCCGGTCGAGGGTGGCCCAGGATTGTTCGCGTCGGCCATCCTCGATGTCGTGGATCAGGGACACGAGCCTGGCCACGGTCGGCGTGGCGATTCCGGCCTCCGTTCCGAGCTGCGCGATGATGGCGATCTGCGCATCGACCTCTGTCTTGCGCTTCCTTACGGCGAGGTCGCGCCAGATTCCGGAGTGGGTCTTGGCAGTATGGCGGTTGAACTCCGCCATGGCTGCGACGGACCTGCGTGCCACAGCCTCGTCCGCGTCCGGCATGAAGGCTGCCGGATCGAACCCGTTGAACCCGAGGGGTCGCACGCCACGCGCCAGTGCGACAGCCATCACTTCGCGGCCCAGGCGATGGAAGACAGGGAAGTGCCGCTCGGAGGCAAGGTTCTCCGACATGGAGGCGGGGGTCAGGGCCGTGGCGAACAGCATGGCGCCGTAGCCGAGCTTTCCCCACAAATAGCCCCAGATATTGTCCGTGAGCACTGCATCCGGCTCGAGGATCGAAAGCAGGCGATGATAATCCCGCACGCGCGGCGTCGTGCTTCCGTCGATCTCGCCGACGGCTACCGTCGCGCGATTGCCGAACAGGATCCGCCCAGGCTCCAGCCAGTCGGCGCCGAAATTCACGAAGCAACCCACGGTCCGCTCAGGGCCGATTTCCTCGGCGATGACGAGCTCGTTCAGGCCGTTCTGCGCCGACAGGACGGAGCCGCCGGGCGCGAGATGCGGGAGCAGGGCGCGTACGGCTTCACGCGTGTGATGAGCCTTCACCGCCAGAATGACGCGATCGAACTGTCCGTTCACATCGTCCGGCGTTGCCGCCCTGACGGCCTGGCGGAAGGCCTCGACGGGTCCCTCGATGGCAAGCCCGTCACGGTTCATCGCCTCGACATGAGGCGCGACGATGTCGACGAGCAGCACGTCCTCGCCGGCACGGGCGAGGTAGGCTCCAAGGGTGCCGCCGATGGCACCGGCACCCCAGATGAGGATCGTGTCGCTGCTCATCACCAGGTCTCGATCAGGGCACGGGTTTCTGCGATGGCGACGGACCAGATCGCATTCATGTCCTCGTCGGAGCGCTGGTAGCGCCCGCCGAAATTGCCGTCTCCCAGGATCTCGCGCACGCCTTCGGGTCCGAAGGTGCGCATGCGCTCCAGATCGACCATGGGTTTCTGATGATCGGGCTGAGCCACATCGCGCAGCCGCGTCCAGGGGAAGTTCTCCATCCAGGACGCATGGGAGGCTACCGGATCGATCTCCTTGACCTTCTCGAAGGTTTTGGGCGCGTTCCACCAGTTATGGAAGCGGACACGGCAGTCCGGGTTGTGATTCATCCATTCGATGCAGGCCGTCTGCGCGGGCGAGTTCCCGCCATGGCCGTTGACGAACAAAATGCGCCGGAAACCGGTGCGGCGCAGCGAATCCAAGACGTCGGAAATCAGGCGAAGGTAGGTCTCGGCCTTAAGGGAAACGGTGCCTGGATAGGCCATGAAATAGGGCGTGATGCCGTAGGCCTGCACAGGGAAGACGGGCACGCCACAGGGCTCGGCAGCCTCAACTGCGACCCGCTCGGCGAGAATGCTGTCGACGGAAAGGCTCAGGTAAGCGTGCTGCTCGGTGCAGCCAAGCGGAACCACGGCGCGGTCGTCCGACTTCAGGTACTCTTCGACCTGAAGCCAGTTCATATCGCTGATTTTCATCCAGTCTTTTCCTCTTGTCTGACGTTTGACGAGCGCAGCCGCTCGAGCACGGGGAGCAAGGTGGCGCGGATCGCATGTGGATCCGGCACGTAGCGGAATTCCATCGCCTGCCTTCCCGGCGGGAGAAGCTGTTTGATCTTGGTCTCGGCGCCGCTCGCGTAGATTGCGACGTCCACCTGGGCGAGGAACGCTTCGAGATCGGGTGCAGTGATCATGCGCACATCGACATCGGTGACGTGCGGCGCGAAGCGGAGAACCCCCGGCTTCATCAGGGCCATGAATTCGGGGAAGATCGAGACGATCCCGACCCGGGCCATCGGGTCTATCACGGCAAGCTGGGCACGCGTTTCCTCGGCCGGAATGAAACTCAGTCCCACAACGGGAATTCCTGTCGGGATCAGATGCTCGACCTCGCTGCGGCGATGGGCGAGAGTGATGCAGACATCGCAGGGTTGCGGGAAGGGGTTCCCCGCCTGCAGTTCGTCGACCGTTGTGACGGCGATGGAATCGCCCGGACCGAGATATTCCTGGATGCGATCCGCATAATTCTGGGTCGTCTTCGTGAAATTCCCGACCATGACGAGGAATAGCGGACGGCTATGGGTCCGGCCCCGCGCTGCACGGGCATTGACCAGAGACGCGACGACGGACGGGGCGAGGCCCAGTTCCTCGGCTTCGTTGAACAGCGTCTCGATGCGGCGCTGGATCTTGCGCATGGCAGAGGAGCGCAGTCCTTCGCTGCCGTGCCCGTCGCCCACATAAGTCCCCGCTCCTGGTTTGGCTTCGATCAGGCCCGCCTTGCGCAGGTCCTGATAGACCATCGCAACGGTCATGTGCGCGATGCCTGCGCGCTCAGCCAGTTCGCGCACCGAGGGAAGACGTTGCCCGGCCGGCAATTCGCCCAGGGCGATCCCGAACTCGATGAGCCCTCGCAGCTGAACGCCCAATGGCACAGGAAGCGTCCGGTCGAGCGCCCCAGCCAGGTTGTTCAGGATGCGCATCTCCGGCGTCTGTTCCGTTTCGCTATAACAGATGCTCTCGGAAGTGACAGGAGATGATGGCGTTTTGGGCACAGCTGAGTTGACTTTAGTTGGTTGCGTCACTTACCGTTCTAATCCGTAAGAACACATTGGACGAAAAGACAGGTTCTTAGCAAGAGGGGAGAGCATATGAAACTTCATTTCAAGCTTGGCGGGGCACTTGCGGCGGCTCTTTTCGCCGGCACCATGCTCGGGGGCGCCGCCTCCGCTCAGACACTTACGATGGGCCTGCGCGCTGGCCCGGATTCGATCGACCCGCATTGGTCGACGCTGGGCAGTCAGGCCGAAGCCCTTCGCCACATCTTCGATACGATCGTGATGGCGGACGAGAACCTGCAGCTCAAGCCGGGCATCGCAACATCCTGGAAGGTGGTCGACGATACCACCTGGGAGTTCAAGATCCGCGAGGGCGTGAAATTCCACGATGGTTCTGATCTCACGGCTGAGGACGTGAAGTTCTCCATCGACCGCATCCCGGTCGTGACCGGGCCGATGAGCATGACGATCTACACGAAGCAGGTGAAGGAGACGAAGGTCGTCGACAAATACACCCTGCACGTGATCACCAAGGCGCCCGCTCCGACGCTGCCGAACGATTTCGTCCGTCTCTTCGTCGTGTCGAAGTCGATCGGCATGGATGCCCGCAACGAGCAGTTCAATTCCGGCAAAGCCGCCATCGGAACCGGACCGTACAAGTACGTGTCCTGGGAGCCGAAAGGTGACCTCGTGCTCGAACGGTTCGATGGCTACTGGGGTGAGAAGCCCCATTGGCAGAAGGTCATCCGCAAGGAGATTCCGAACGATCCGGCCCGCATGGCGGCGCTCAAGTCGGGTCAGGTCGATCTCGTCAACTACGTTCCTGCCACCGACTATGCGTCCATGCAGAAGGACAAGTCGGTCGATACCTTCATCGCGGACACGGTCTATTTCTTCAACATCACGCCCAATGTGAAGGAAACCCTGCCGAAGCCGGTGAAGGTCGACGGCAAGGAAATCACCGCCAATCCTCTGCGCGACCCCAAGGTGCGCGAGGCACTCGACCTTGCCATTGACCGGAAGACGCTTGTCCGTGTCGTGCTCGAAGGCCTCGGCCGTCCGGCCAACCAGCTGATGCCGACCAATTTCTTCGGTGGAAGCAAGAATCTTCCGGAGCGCCCGTATAATGTCGCAAAGGCCAAGGAGCTTCTCGCGGCGGCGGGCTATCCCAAGGGCTTCGAGATCGACTTCAGCTGCACCAACAACCGCCTTCCGGGCGACGGAGCGGTGTGCGAGGCGCTGTCGCAGATGTGGGCCCGCGCGGGCCTGAAGGTGAATGCCAGCGCCCTCAACGGCACGGTGTTCTTCCCGGCGCAGCAGAAGGGCGAGTTCTCCATGTGGATGAGCGGCTGGGGCACGCTGACCGGCGAGGCCAGCTATACCTACGGTTCGCTGGTGCATACCGCCGATCCGAAACTCGGCCTCGGCGCGTTCAACAAGCAGGGCTACTCCAATCCGGAAGTGGATGCCTTGCTGGAGGAGGGTGCCCGCACCATGGACGACGCGAAGCGCCGGGCCCTGTTCGAGAAGGTCACCGACATTTCGATGAACGACCGTGCCCTGATCCCGACCGTGCAGCTCCAGACGGTATGGGCGGCAAAGAAGGGCACGATGGTCATTCCGCCGCGCGTCGACCAGGAAACGCTCGCCTACGAGATCAAGCCGAAGAGCTGATCGTCACCCTGAGCCGGCCGGGATTTGTCCGGCCGGCTCGCCCTTGGGCGGGACCCGGTTTTTGGTCCCGCTTCATCCACTTTTCTTGCCACGGAACGATTTCCAACCCATGCACGGGTCAGCATGATCGGTTTTCTCATCCAGCGCCTCCTGCAGGCGCTTTTGGTCATCATCGCCATGTCGATCATCGTCTTCCTCGGCGTTTACGCCATCGGGAACCCGATCGATGTCATGATCGATCCTGCCTCCGACCAGGCCCTGCGCGAGGCGCTGATCCGGCGCTATGGTCTCGATCTGCCCCTGATCCAGCAATATTTCGTGTTCATGAGCAACATGCTGCACGGGGATCTGGGCGAGTCCTTCATCTATAGGCTGCCCGTGCTCGACCTGATTTTCTCGCGGTTTCCGGCCACGCTGGAACTGGCTTTGTCCGCGATGCTGATCGCAACCTGCCTCGGCATCCCGCTCGGTCTCTGGGCCGGCTACAAGCCCGATGCCCTGTCTTCCAAGGCGATCATGGCCTTTTCGGTGCTGGGCTTCAGCGTGCCGACATTCTGGGTGGGCCTGCTGCTGATCATGGCATTCGCCGTCGAACTGGGGTGGCTCCCTTCGGGCGGCCGCGGTCCGACGACCACTATCCTGGGCATGAACCTGTCCATCACGTCGCTGGAAGGGCTGAGCTACATCATCCTGCCGGCGTTCAACCTCGCCCTGTTCAAGCTGGGCCTCCTGATCCGGCTGACCCGGGCCGGCACGATGGAGGTGATGAGTTCCGACTACGTGCGCTT
Organism: Microvirga sp. BF8; assembly: GCF_059888585.1. NCBI lineage: Bacteria > Pseudomonadati > Pseudomonadota > Alphaproteobacteria > Hyphomicrobiales > Methylobacteriaceae > Microvirga > Microvirga sp. BF8. The sequence goes on from NZ_CM187619.1 coordinate 4,534,555, forward strand.
CGCCCGCGCCCAGGGATTGTCGGAGGGCAAGGTGGTAGGGCTGCACGTCCTCAAGAATATCTCGATTCCGATCGTCACCGTGTTCGGCCTCGAACTTGGTTCCACGCTCGCCTTTGCTGTCGTTACGGAAACAGTCTTCAACTGGCCCGGCATGGGCAAGCTCATCATTGACTCCATCACCGTGCTCGACCGTCCCGTCATGGTCGCCTATCTCATTCTCGTGGTGTTTCTGTTCGTCGTGATCAATCTCGTCGTCGATCTTGTCTACGGTCAGCTCGATCCGCGAATTCGCGTGAAGGCTTCGTGATGCGTATTCCCGTCGAAACCCGCTGGAGCCGGCTCGCCAATTTCTGGTCGGATTTCAGGCAGAGCCCGGTCGCCGTGGCGGCCCTGGTCGTCATCGTGGCCGTCATTCTCATGGCGATCCTCGCGCCTCTCGTCGCGCCGCAGGACCCCTACAACCAGGAGACGCTCGATCTCTTCGATGCCCGGCTCGAGCCTGGGGAGGTCGGTTCCGGGGGCTATGTCCACTGGCTCGGCACTGATGCGGCGGGACGGGACGTGTATTCGGCCATTCTATACGGCCTGCGCACCAGTCTCATCGTCGGCGTCATGGCCGGCACGTTCGCGCTCGTCCTCGGCGGCGTGGTCGGCCTCGTTGCCGCCTATTACGGCGGGCGCATCGAGGCCCTGATCATGCGCGTCATCGATCTGCAGCTGTCTCTTCCCGCGATTCTCCTCGCCCTCGTCCTGGTGGCGATGTTGGGGCAAGGGCTGCCACAACTCGTGGCGGCTCTCGTGGCAGCGCAGTACGCCTATTTTGCCCGCACCACCCACGGTGCCGCGAGTGCGGAACGGCGCAAGGACTATATCGAAGCGGCTCTCTCGACGCCGATACCTGCCCGCCAGGTTCTCTTTCGCCACCTGCTTCCGAATGCCCTGCCGCCGCTAATCGTGGTGGCGACCGTGCAGGTCGCGAATTCCATCGCGCTCGAGGCGACCCTGTCGTTCCTCGGACTTGGCCTGCCGCTGACCCAGCCGTCCCTCGGATCGCTGATCTCCAACGGGTTCCAGTTCCTGCTCTCGGGCCGCTACTGGATTTCGATCTATCCCGGCATTGCGCTGATGCTGACCGTCGTCGCGATCAATCTCGTCGGCGATCAGGTTCGCAATGTCCTGAACCCGAGGCGCAGCCGATGAGCGAACCCGTCCTCAGCGTCAAGGACCTGCGCACGCAGTTCAGAACCCGCAATGGCGTCCTCAACGCCGTCGACGGAGTCGGTTTCGAGGTCGGCCGCGGACGCATTCTCGGATTGGTCGGCGAGTCGGGCTCCGGCAAGAGCGTGACCGGCTATTCGATTCTCGGCCTCATCGAGCCGCCGGGCACGATCGCCGGTGGCGAAGTTCTGCTCAATGGGCGTGACATCACACGGCTGAAAGGCGACGAACTGCGGCGTGTTCGCGGGGCGCAGATCGCGATGGTCTTCCAGGACCCGATGATGACCCTCAATCCGGTCCTCAAAATCGGCACCCAGATGATCGCGGCCGTACGTGCCCACGACAACGTATCCCGCAAGGTCGCCTGGGGCCGGGCGCGCGACGCCCTCGCCAAGGTGGGCATCCCCAGCCCGGAGGAGCGGCTCGAGGCCTATCCGCATCAACTCTCCGGGGGCATGCGCCAGCGCGTCGCCATCGCCATCGCCCTCCTGCATCGGCCGGCGGTGATCATCGCCGATGAGCCGACGACGGCCCTCGACGTGTCGATCCAGGGCCAGATCCTCGCGGAGGTGCGGCGTCTCGCCGACGAGACGGGCACCGCCTTCGTCTGGATTACCCACGATCTTGCGGTGGTCTCGAGTCTCGCCGACGATATCTGCGTCATGTACGCGGGACGCATCGTGGAGACCGGAGCCGCGGCCGATGTCATCGCCGCGCCGCGTCATCCCTATACGGCGGGGCTTCTCGCTTCCGTGCCGGCCGAGCACGAGCCCGGCGAAAGGCTGCCACAGGTTCCGGGGTCAACGCCGTCGCTCGGCGATCTCCCGCCGGGTTGCGCATTCGCGCCGCGTTGCTTCAAGGCCGGTCCTGCCTGCACGACCACGCCGCCCGTCCAACGTTTCGAGGACGGCCGTACTGCCCTCTGCCACTATCCGATCGAGTCTGTTTCATGTCAGCCGCTCTCCTCGACGTCGACCACGTATCGAAGCGCTTCGTAAAGCGGCCGAGCCTCGGCGAGCGCATCGCAGGGGTTCTCGGTGCGGGCAGCAAGATCGAGATCGTGCGCGCCGTCAGCGATGTCAGCCTGTCCGTACGCAAGGGCGAGGTTGTCGGCCTCGTCGGCGAATCCGGCTGCGGCAAGTCCACACTCGGGCGGATCATCGCCGGAATCTACACGCCGAGCGACGGCAAGGTGCTGTTCGATGAAAAGCCCGTCGCCCGGGAGCAGGGGCGGCGGACAAGCAAGCTCACCACCCGCATCCAGATGGTCCATCAGGATCCCTTCGCGAGCCTGAACCCGCGCATGCGCATCGGCGATACGGTCTCCGAGGGGCCCGTCACTCATCGGATCGTAAAGGCGCGGGATGCGGATGCCTATGTGGCCGATCTGCTGGGCCGTGTCGGCCTCGATCCGAGCTATCGCCGGCGCTTCCCACACCAATTCTCCGGAGGGCAGCGGCAGCGCATCGCCATCGCCCGCGCGCTCGCCATGAAACCCGATCTCCTGGTCCTCGACGAGCCGGTCGCCTCACTCGACGTGTCGATCCAGGCGCAGGTGCTCAATCTCTTCATGGATCTGCGCCGGGACCTCGATCTCACGGCCATCTTCATCAGCCACGATCTCGGCGTGGTACGCCATGTCTCGGACCGGGTCGCGATCATGTATCTCGGACGCATCGTCGAGCTGGCGCCGACGGCCGAGCTCTATGCGGCGCCGAACCATCCTTATACGAAGGCTCTTTTCGAGAGCGTCCCGCGCGTCGGCGTCGGGCGTAAGAGCTTCCATCCGATCGCGGGCGAAATCCCGTCGCCGCTTCACCCTCCGAGCGGATGCCATTTCCATCCACGCTGCCCCTTGGCCGGTCCGCGCTGCAGGATCGAGGCTCCCGCCCTCGCCGCTGTCGGTCCGGGGCGTTTCTCGGCATGCCACCTCAATACCGGCGGAACCGCCTGATCTCGAACCAGGGCCCATTCATGACCCGTGACGCCTCTCTTTCCGCGCTGAACGAGCGCATCGCCGCCGTGAACGATGTTCTGAACGCGATTTCCGTCCTCACCTGGGATTCGCGGACGATGATGCCGCCGGGCGGTGCGGAGACACGGGGATACCAGATTGCGACTCTGACACGCGTGGCGCGCGATCTGCTGCTGGCGTCGGAGACCGCGGAGGCCCTCGACGCGGCCGAAAGGGCCGTGGAGGACCTGCCGGAGGACGCGGCCGAGCGCCGGATGGTGGCCCAGACGCGCCATGCGGTAGCGCACCATGGCCGCGTTCCGGCGTCCTTGATCCAGGAGCGCGCGGCCCTGCGTACACTGGCGCAGGCTGCGTGGATCGAGGGGCGCGCCAAGAGCGACTTTTCGATCTTTGCGCCACACCTCGAGAAGACGATTGCCTTGGCGCGCGCATATGCGGATTGCATCGGCTGGAGCAGTCATCCCTACGATGCGATGGTATCGATCTATGAGCCTGGCGAGACGGCGGAAAGCCTGAAGGTCCTGTTCGCGACCCTGCGGACTGGCCTGCTTCCAATCCTGGAGTCCGCCCGTGCGCGGCCGACGCCGCGGAACGACTTCCTGTTTCGCGACTTCCCGGAGGATGGACAGCGTGCCTTCGGCCTGAGCGTCGCCCGAAAGCTCGGCTACGATCTGCGCCGCGGACGGCTCGATATCACCGTTCACCCCTTCGAGGTTTCGTTCACGCGCAACGACGTCCGCATCACCACCCGCTACAACCGCGCCTATCTGCCGGCCTCCATCTTCGGCACGGCGCATGAAACCGGGCACGGGCTCTACGAACAGGGCGTCGATCCTGCCTACACCCGCACGTCCCTCGCCACCGACCTCATTGGCCTTTATGCCGTTGGCGGCACGAGCTTTGGCGCCCACGAGTCCCAATCGCGCCTTTGGGAAAACCATGTGGTCCGTAGCCGGACCTTCTGGGAGCTCCATTTCCCGGAACTGCGGAGCCATTTTCCGCAACAGCTCGGCGATGTCGGCTCCGACGAGTTCTACCGGGCCGTTACCCGTGTCGAGCCGGGCTTCATCCGTGTCGAGGCCGACGAGCTGACATATGACTTCCATATCATGCTGCGTGCCGAGATCGAATGCAGCCTGATGGACGGTTCGCTCAAGGTCGCGGACCTGCCGGCCGCATGGAATGCCGCCATCAAGCGAGACCTCGATCTCGACGTGCCGGATGATTCGAAGGGCGTGCTGCAGGACGTCCACTGGTCGACCGGCTACATCGGCTCCTTCCCGACCTATACCATCGGCAACGTCATGGCGGCGCAGATCATGGAGGCATTGCGCAAGGACGATTCCTCGCTCGACGATGCCATGGAGGCCGGGGACTATTCCGGTCTCGCCGACGCGTTGCGCGACCGCATATGGCAGCATGGTCGCCGTTTCCAACGCGAGGAACTGCTCGTCCGCGAAACGGGACGCGGGCTCGATCCTGTGCCCTACCTGTCCTACCTGGGTCGCAAATACGCAGCCTGATCCGATTCAGGCCGTCCATGGAGTGACGCAGGCCGGCAAAGGCTCTAGACCAGCGGCATGAAACCGGTGAAAGCCATTCTCTTCGACCTCGACGGCACGCTCGTCGACAGCGCACGCGATCTTCAGGAGGCGGTCAACGTTCTCCTGAAGGACGAGGGACGGGAAACGCTCGGCCTCGATGACGTAAAGGCCATGGTCGGCGATGGCGTTGCCAAACTGGTTGAACGGGCACTGCTTGCGACCGGCGGGACACGTCCGGATAATGCCGCCCTCGTGCGCCGCTTCCTGGACATCTATGAGGCGAATGCATCCCGCCACACCCGTGCCTATCCCAGCGTATACGAGGTCCTGGAAGAGCTGCATCGTCGCGGCATCCGTCTTGGCATCGTCACCAACAAGCCCTCTGTCGCCACCAGGGACATCCTGGGCGCTCTCAGGCTCCGCAATTTCTTTGCCGCAATCGTCGCAGGCGATACGCTGCCCGAGCGCAAGCCGCATCCGGGCCCGCTGCTGTACGCCCTCGAGAGCCTGGGCGTCCCGCCGGCCGCGGCGCTCATGGTCGGCGACAACTATCATGACGTCCAAGCCGCCCGCGCTGCGGGCATGCGGGTCGTCGCGGTCACCTACGGTTACAGCCACAAGCCGCATGCGGAACTCGGCGCCGATGCCCTGATCGATGCGATGCCGGAGCTGCTCCCTGTCCTTGAAGGGTTTCGGCTGTCCGGGTCAGTGCCGGCGGGCCCGGGTTTCCGGCGATAGCCGCGGCGGTGCGCCGCCGGCCGACCTGCTCCTGCCAGGCCATCTTCCGCCGCGATCGGGTTGCGATGCGATGAAGAAGGGGCTTTCACTCCGACCTGTCCGCCGTCACAGTGCGAGTGCGCCCTTCGAGGGATGACGTCGCTGGCCGAAGAGATGCCCGATGGTGGCAGATACCCCAGAGGATTTCTGGTCTCGCCCCGTTGCGGAGAGCCTCGCGCTTCTCCAGTCCGGGCCGCAGGGCCTGCCGGGCCGGGAAGCCGCACGCCGCCTGGCGGAAAGCGGCCGGAATCTCGCCGTCGAACCGCCGCGCCGCAGGCTCCTCGTCAAGATCGGCAAGCGCCTGATCGAACCGTTGATAGCAATCCTGATCGTGGCGGCTCTGATCTCGGGAGCCGCGGGGGACTGGGCAAGTTTCGTGACGATTCTCGCTATCCTCTGCATCTCCACCGCTCTCGACGTCACGCAGGAGCATCGGGCGGAAGGAGCTGCCGAGGCCTTGAAGCGCTCGGTGGCGGTCCGCTCGCAGGTGAGGCGCGACGGGAACCTGAGCAGCATTCCGGTCGAGGATATCGTGCCTGGAGACATTGTCCTGCTCCGGGCCGGGGATCTCGTCCCTGCGGACGGGATCGTGTTCGAAAGCCACGGAGCGCACACGAACGAGGCGTTATTGACGGGAGAGCCTTTCCCTGTCGAGAAGCGCGTGGGGCCTAGCAACGCGACAACCCCGGACGGAGCGTTCGATGCGCTGTTCGGCGGGACTGCCCTCGTGAGCGGCGAGGCCATCATGCTCGTTACAGCAACCGGGGCGCGCACCCGCTTCGGTGGAATTTCGGCGGCCCTGAGGTCGGAGGAGCCGCCCACCGCATTCGAGCGGGGCCTGCACGGGCTCGGCATCCTGATCCTGCGCATGACCGCATTCCTGGTCCTGTTCGTGCTCCTTGCCAACCTTGCCCTGCATCGGCCGGTTCTCGAGTCCTTTCTCTTCGCGGTTGCGCTGGCCGTCGGGCTCACGCCGGAACTGCTGCCCATGATCATGACCGTCACCCTGTCGCGCGGGGCGGTCCGGATGGCCGCCCGCAAGGTCGTGGTGAAGCGGCTTGCCGCCATCCACGATCTTGGAGCGATGAACGTGCTGTGCACCGACAAGACGGGAACCCTGACGGAGGCCAGCATCGCCCTCGTCGGTCATCCCGGATTCGATGGAGCGAATTCGGAACGGGTGATCGAACTGGCAGCGGTCAACAGCCGCCTCGAACGCGGGATCAGGAGCGCGCTCGATGACGCGATCGTTGCCCATACCACGCAAAGGCCGCTGTCCCCCTGGCGCCGGATTGCGGACATTCCGTTCGATTTTGAGCGCCGCCGGGTCTCGGTCCTCGCCGAGAGGGATGGGAAGCGCCTCCTGATCGTGAAGGGAGCGCCCGAAGAGATCCTGGCACGGTCGACCCGGGTCGATATGGGTGAAGCGGAGCCCGTTCCGCTCGACGACGAGAGGCGGGCGAAACTCGTCGCTCTGCTCGATGAAAAGTGCGAGCAGGGGCTTCGATGTCTCGGTGTCGCATGGCGGAATATGTCGGCCGATACACTCAGGCCGGCGGCCGAGGACGAACAGGATCTCACCTTTGCAGGATACTGCGTCTTTATGGATCCGCCGAAACCATCGGCCAGGCAGGCCATCGCCCGCCTCGAGGCCGCCGGTGTCAGAATCAAGATCCTATCGGGCGATGCGGCACCGGTCCTGCGCCATATCGTCGAAACGCTCGGAATTCCGGCTCGGGGAATGCTGACCGGGGCGGAGATCGCGGGATTGAGCGATGCGGCTCTTGCTGCGCGGGCGGGGAAGATCGATCTGTTCGCCCGCGTATCGCCGGACCAGAAGACGCGCATCGTCAGGGCACTGCAGGCCCGCGGGCATACCGTTGGTTTCATTGGCGACGGCATCAACGACGCACCGGCCATCAAGGCCGCCGATGCGGGCGTCTCGGTCGACGGCGCCTCCGATGTCGCCCGCGCCGCTGCCGACCTGATTCTGCTGGAGCACGACCTCGGGGTCGTGGCGGACGGTGTTGCCGAGGGCCGGCGAACCTATGCGAACATCATGAAGTATGTGCGCATGGGCACTTCGTCGAACTTCGGCAACATGCTGTCGATGGCTTTTGCCTCCGTCGTCCTGCCATTCCTGCCGCTCACTCCGATTCAGGTCCTCCTCAACAATCTCCTCTACGATCTGAGTGAGACCGGAATTCCGTTCGACAACGTCGATGAACAGGAAACCGCCGAACCTCACACGTGGGACATGCGCAGCGTCCTGCGGTTTTCACTGATCATGGGGCCGCTCTCGTCCCTATTCGACATCGCGACATTCGTCCTGCTTCTGTACGGGTTCGGGGCATCGGCGGAGGTGTTTCGAACGGCGTGGTTCGTGGAGTCGATGGCAACCCAAATTCTTGTCGTCTTCCTGATCCGCACAACTCTCCCGGCCTGGATCAGCAGACCGAACCGCGCGCTCATGGCGAGTTCTCTCACAACCCTGGGCCTGGCACTGCTCATCGCCTTGACGCCGGCCGGCCAAGGGCTGGGATTCGAGGCCCCGCCATGGAAGATCCTGGCGATCATGGCTGTCCTGGTGGCGACCTACCTCGCCGCGGCGGAGGCCCTGAAGCATACGGCCCTGAAGAGCGGGCGGCGGCGGTGGCGTCATAAAGACAGGGACCATCGGGGTGTCGGGAGGTCGAAGCCAGTCCCCTGAAGAGCAGGATTCGAAAGCGGCCCCAACAGCCGGGAGACGATCCCCGGACCAGGTCACGAAACCCGGTCGTGGGCTCGCGAGACAGATTCATCCCATCCATCGGCGCAGGAGGACAAATTGTTGCGATTTTTCAAAGGTTTGGTGGTGGGCATAGTCCAGTACGACCCGGTCTCCCCATCCATTTGCCTGTTCAGCCGGAAAATACAGGGAATTCGGTTACTTTCGTTGTAGTTGAGTAGCCCGTGAATGCAAAAAGGCTAATCCAGTGTGCTATTTGGCAGCAATTTCCCTAAAGATCAAAATAGGGAATGGCCTACGAGAAACTGGGAAACAGGAAAGCAGCATCAGGCATTTGATAGATCTCGTAGCGATGGTTTCGAGTCCCTCCCTGGCCGCCATTTGCCACCGATCACCGCACAAAGTGTCCGATTATTCCATTAGTTATCAATCAGATAACTCGTTTAGAGCGATTGAGGTACGAGGAGTGGTTCTCGCCCCAATCGGGCAGGATAGCCTTACTGAGACAACCTTCGATCACACGCTACACACCGCTTCACCTCGTCGGGGAACGGGCATGGTGTGACTGGATTGGGTCGATTCCAGCCTGACCGCTTTCGATTCGCTAGATCCATCAAGCGGTCATTCGACTTCGGGTTGAGTATATGAAGGATGCCCTCGTCGATTGCGTGCTCGCCTTGATCAAACAGGTGCTGTTAGCGAAAGGCCAGCAGATCCGCCTCCATTATGAGCCTGTGGAAGAGCCGCCAGTGGAACCACCCGAAAACGATTAAGCCGTCGCGGACACATGATGGGCGCAAGCAATCCGGCGCGACGTTGCAGAGCGGTTCAGGTCAAGCCAGGATAGCCAAAAACGGCAGTTGCTTTGGTTCGAACTTGGAATAAATTACTACGCATCTAGGTGACGGCAGTGTGCGCGTGCGGGGCAGATGCAGCAAGCAAGACTAGGTAACGATCCGAGCGGATTTCATCCATAATGGAGGGAATTGCTTCGCCTTTTTCAGCGGCCGAACAGGGGCTTGGCTATATCTTTCAGCCGCGATTTGCCTTGCTGAAGATATTGGAACTTCCCGAAAGCAGTGCGGTCTTCTTCGAGAAGGAGGACGATGTCGAGTTTGTTTCCGAGAGGGGCATACGATCGCTCGGCTCCCTCAAGCACAAGGCGGAAGGCGACAAGCTGACCAACCTATCGATTGATTTCTGGAAATCAGTCAGGATCTGGCTGGTTTATTATCGCAAAACCGGCGGTGTCGAATCTGACGGCCGTTTCTTCCTCTTCACGACGGCTGAGCTTGGCGAGGGCACTTTTCTCGCTTTGTTCGCAGACGGCGCGCGGGGCGACGAAGACCGTGTGGAGGCAGCGCAGGCGGCACTCACCACCAGCACATCCGAGCTCATCGGCAAGGTTCGCGAGGCGCTCGACGCGCTCAACGAAGACGAACTGCGCGATTTTTACAACCGGATCACCATCGTTGATGCGACGCCCCGGATCACCGACCTGCCGGCGTTGATCAACTTGCACCTGCGTACCATCCGCCGAGAGTCTCGCACGGCTGTGTTCGAGCGCCTCGAAGGGTGGTGGATGGATCTCGCGATCAAGATGCTGGCCGGCGAGCGCAAGGAGCCGGTCTATGGCTTTGAGGTCTCGGATAAGCTGTCGGCGATCGCTGAGGAATATCGCACCGACAGTCTGCCGATCACCTTCCGCAATCGCCTGCCCGATGGGCAGATCGACGTCGCCAACGATCCGCGCCTGTTCGTCGAGCAGCTGCGCATCCTGGACCTTTCGACAACTCGCATCCGCAATGCCATCATCGATTATTATCGTGCGTTCGAGCAGCGCTCGAGCTGGGCTCGCGAGAGCCTGCTCATTTCCGGTGAAATTGAGGAGTATGAAGACCGGCTGGTCGACGAATGGACGCGCTATCGCGAGATCGTCTTCGAGAGGCTGAACGATGCCAGTGACGAGGATGCGTGTCTCGTCGCGGGCAAGGAGCTGTACCGCTGGGCGGAGATGGAAACGCTGACACTGCGCATCCGTGAGCGCGTCACGGAACCCTATGTTGTGCGTGGTGCCTTCCACATCCTCGCCAATGCGAGCCCGCGGCCGAGGGTCTATTGGCATCCTCGCTTTTTGGAGCGCCTCGAACAATTGCTCGGGATCGCTGCATGAAACGTTGGGATCAGCGACCCGTTGAAATTCGCAATCTCTTTAATCCCGCTTTTTGCGGCCTCGTCCTAATGCGCGCTTTATGCGGCTTTGAGGAGGTAGATGAGCGAGGTATGCCCTTCTCGCTTGCGCTGCTGGTGCTGCCGCTCTGCCTCCACAAGCCCTCGCGTGAGATCCTCCAAGCGGGCAATCGCAGCTATTTCCTGAAGCTTGTCGCGAACCATCCAGAGCTTCTGGTTGGCTTCGGACGACGGGCATCCGACCTTTTGCCTTTCACCTTTGAGGCTTTAGGTGTCCTGATGCAGATGGGCCTCTTCACGGTCGACGAGCACGGGCGCCTGAAGGCCGCGCCAGACGGCATGCGCAAGTCGGTCACCGGCACGACCGAAACCGTTTCCTGCCAGCGCGTAGCGCGTTTCCTCGGCAAGGAATTCGCCCGCGTTGGCGATCGCAGCACTCTCTATATGACGATGGGCGTTCGGCCATGAAGATAAGTTCGATCCATATCTACAGCCATGATGGCCGCCGGCGCGACCTGTCGTTCCATGACGGGCTCAACGTCATCACCGGGCGCTCGTCGACGGGCAAGTCCGCGCTTTCCGACATCATCGAATATTGCATGGGACGGTCGACCTTCAACATCCCCGAAGGTATCATCCAGGAGCGCGTCTCCTGGTACGCGGTCCTCTATGCGTTCGAGGGTGAGCAGGTGCTGGTTGCCAAGCCGGCTCCGGAACCGGGGCGCAGCAGCTGCAGCCTCGCCATGGTGCGCCGCGGGGCGCAAGTCGCAGTTCCCGACTTCGCCGATCTCGCGGTCAATGACGATGATGATGGCGTCGTAGGTCTGCTGTCGCGACTGCTCGGCATTCCGGAAAACACCACCGACGTTCCGATAGGGCATAGCCGAGAGAGCTATGACGCCAACATCAAGCACACCCATTTCTACCTGTTCCAGAAGCAGACCATCGTCGCTAACAAAGACCAGCTATTCTACCGCCAGAATGAGCAGTATCAGCCCCAAACGATCAAGGACACGCTGCCCATCCTATTGGGCGTGTCGTCGCGTGATCGGTTCAGCCTGGAGTCGCGGCTGCGGGCTGCCCAGCGCGAACTACGTCTGAACACCAAGTTGCTGGATGAGGCAAAAGCTGCGATCGACACCTCGGAGGAGCGCGCGATCGGACTTCATTCGGAGGCGCGCGCGGTCGGTGTCCTTCAGGCCAGCCCCGCAGCGGGCGCCGCAATCGTCGACCAACTGCGCGAAGCGTTGACCTGGAAGCCAGCTCCGGTCCCCGAGGATGACGGGCAGCGCTTGACGTCGATCGAGAATGAGCTGGTGACGCTGCGCGAGCAGCGGCGCGAGATCCAGCGCCGTCTCGATGCGGCCGAGCAATATGCCCGGCGCGCCGACGGGTTCCAGACCGAGGCCGTCGAGCAGCATGATAGGTTAACCTCGATCAAGGCCTTGCCGATCAACAAGGCCACCGGCGAGTGGCAATGGCCGTTCGCTGAAGCCAATCTTGCGCTTGGGAGCCCGATTGCGCGCCTGCTGCTCGCTGATTTGGAGTCGCTGGACCGCGAAATGAACGCGGTCATCGGCGAGCGGCCGCAACTCGATGCCTATCTCGACGAGCAGCGGCGAGAGCTGCAGACAACCGTTGACCAGATTCGGGCCAAGGAGGTTGAGCTATCGAGCGCTATCGCGGCGAGCGAAGTGATCGTGCAGCTGGGCAATCGCAACAATGCTGCATCGCGCGTCGTCGGCCGAATCAGCCTGTTTTTGGAAGGCCTGCTCCCTGACACAGAACTTGCGCGGCTCGAAAAAGAGCAGCGCCGCCTGAAGGCACGGGTGGCCGATCTCGAGCAGCGCATCGGCGCGGATGATTCAGGCGAACGCCTTGCCTCGACGATGAACAATATCTCGATGCACATGTCGGGCTATATCGCCGCGCTGGGCGGCGAGTTTAGCCAATATCCAGCGCGTTTAGACCTTCACAATCTGACGGTTGTTATCGACAGGCCCGGCCGCCCGATCTTCATGCAGCGGACCGGCGGGGGCGAGAATCATCTTGCCTATCATCTGGCGGCTCTGTTGGCGCTACATCGCTTCGCAACCAGCCAAAACCAGCCCATCCCGCGCTTTTTGCTTATCGATCAGCCGACCCAGGTCTATTTCCCGTCCGAGGCATCTTACGAGGCGGCTGGCGGTTCGATCGAGAAGACCGAGCAGGACGCCGATCTCGAAGCGGTGCGGCGGCTATTTGAGCTGCTCGAGAAGTTCGCACGAGAAGACGCGCCGGGCTTCCAGATCATTGTCACCGAGCATGCCAATCTGCGGAATTCTTGGTTCCAGGAAGCCTTGGTCGAACGCCCTTGGAGCAAGCCACCCGCCCTGGTGCCGGAAGACTGGCCGGACCTCGCGGAGCTCTCGGACTAATCTCAACTAAACTCATTAGTGAATGTCCGCTTCCGGGACCGACGAGCGGGATTCTAGATGACGAAGATTGGCGCATAGCTAACATTAGCTATTCGGGTTGTTCGCTATCTGGCGTTTGCTGGCTGGCCCAACTCTGTTGAGGACGGTCATGGAAGGCTAGAGATTAGACGTAGTTCTCCGTTTCGTCGTTCTCAGCCCGCCGTACAAGGGCTCGACGGTGGTCCGGGTAATTCAGGGGCAGAGTAAGTCTTTGATTCTGCTGATTTTTACTATTCAGAGATACAATCCTCTCCTGAGCAGAAACGCGACGGCGACTCTGCGGCGTCCTATCAGGGTCTACGATTACCGCTCCGCATCCGTAAGATCCTGCCACAATATTTCCAGATGGGGACCAGGAGTGCTCAGAGGTAAGCCGTTCTCGATCCTACAGAGCGCCTGACCAGATAGCTGCCAAGATTAGACAAAAATGATAATAGCTTAATCTCAAGAGAAGGATTATCTCCCCGCCTTCCGTTGCGCCTCAATGATGAGATTGCCATGGCACACGAGACTGCCGAGTTCGCCTATGATCTTCATGCTGGCCTCTCTTCACTTCGAGTGCCTGAGTTTGATCAACTCCAAATCATCGGAATGGCTGCAACCCTAGCGATTCACCTAAAAGGACTCGGGGACATAGAGTACGAGGTGCTGCGAAAGGTTTCCGACCACTTCATGGGCATTCCCTCATACGCTCTCAAGCAAGTTCTCGAGGTTCTTGGTGAGATCGAGTTCGTCCGCATCTTCTCTACCGGCAAAACCATTGAGAAGATCACGCCAAATATCCCCGTCTTTGAGGATGTCTACCAAGGTGTCGGTGAGTACGCAGATTCCGAGGTCAGCTTAAATGAACACGAGCAAGCTACTTTGGAAATCCTCTCCGCACTATACGTATCTCCGAAGAAAAGGGACTCGTTGTTCGCCAAGCTCGGAATAGATAAGCCCGTGTTTGATCGATGCCTTGCTCTCGGGCGAGAGAGCGGAATAGTCGCGCAGCACAAGGCTCGCGGGCGGGATATCCTCATCAGCCCTTTCTACTTTGCCGACAATCTTGATGGCCTAGCGGATATCGTCGCCGGTGCTGGTACTCCGGCGCTTGAGGCGACGCTCCAGAAAGTCAAGCAGAACCAAGGCTGGCCGCTCTCTCTTGTGATTGCGACCGGCGAAATCGGCGGGGTCAGACTGTCCCCGACCGAGATTGCGCTCGTCGACAAGCTCGCTACAGAAGGGATCGTAAAGCCGCCGACAATCAAATTCGGAGCGCAGACGGAGTCTTTCCTATTCACCCCTAAGCCCGGAAAGACGCGATTAAACGCTGCGAATCGAGAGGTCTATGAACGAGCCATGGCTCTCATCTCGGCCGTGCGCAAAGGGCAGCTCCTTCCTGAGGCATATCGTATTCGATCCCCAATCCGTATCCTGGAGTCACTCAGGGATACGGGATATCTGCGTTCCAATTCCGAAGCGAAGGATCAATACCAGAACCTTGTTGTTCTGCGAGTGGCGCATCTTAAGCAAACAGCTCCTTCGCGATGGCAGCTGCATCTCAATCGCACCCCAGAGAATGAGGCGGCATTGAAGTTAGCCATCGAACTTCTTCGAACAGGTGAACTTGCTAACATGGAGGTTGATCAGGAGGCTCGGATCGCACTGTCGAAGGACGAGGAGTATATCCAGTCGCTGATCTCCTCATCTGAGATGAAGAAGAGAGAGAAGCAGATCAAAGATCCCCAAGCAACGCATGAGTTCGAGCAGCTACTGCTCAAATTGGACTGAGGATTCCATGGGTAGATACGACAAAGACCGTCGTCAAAAAGAAATGGCGATCCGCTACTGCCTGGCTCGGGGCATTGCCCCCTGTTTGGAAGTTCTCGTCCCAAGCGCAAGCGATCTAAGTGATAGCTCCGAGATCCTGACGGATATCGATGTCTTAGGCCTCCAGTTCATGGCAGATGGAGGCTTTCGGCGCACCATATTCGACTGCAAGACAACTAACAAAATGAGCCCGGTGAATCGGGCCTTTTGGGCCGCTGGCGTGTTGAGGTATGCCGCATGCGACGAAGCAGTTGTTATCCTAAAGAACCGCGCCGTTCACAATCATCGTCTATCAGGCCTCAAGATTTCGGTTGATCTACACGACGAAAAGTCATTCGAAGATCTCGGGAAGACATTCGACCTAATGTTCGACGCAGATCTTGTCTATCAATCGTCTATGGACCGCTGGAACCAAGTCTACGATATATATGTGAAGCATGCGTGGTCAGAGGGACTATACATCCTCGGGAGAAGCCAATTTCCGGTTTCAAACCAGCCATGGGCGGCATTCAGGCGGTTAATTGCTGAACTAAAGTCCGTTCGTGGCCATGTAGATCCAGCAAAACCGGATCATGTGGTTATTTTTCTCGATGTCTTGGCTGCTGCATCCATACTCTGGTCGTCCATGGGCCGAGATATTCGCCGATTCTACGATCCAAGCATGGATAAGGCTGCCTTCGAAAAGATCCTCCGCTATTACATCTGGGGTGGCAAGGAGGCCTATCAGATCCGGCAGGAGCTTAGAGGTCGTCTCGACGATGACGGTCAGCCCCTCGAGTTTCCTGCGTGGGGGCGGCTTGTTGGGCTCGCTGGCCTCGTTATCGCCGCCCCACAGGAATTCTTTGGGTGTATTCACGTATGCAGAGAACTTGCCTTTCGGAGGGCCTGTGGAGGCATCGCAGGCCACGATAAACGCCTTTCGGATGCGATGAACCGCAACAAGAGGGTAAGGCAATTCGTGCCGGCTTTGAGCGACTACCTAATTGCAGCTTGTGGACTTCCGAAGGATCTCTCTGACCAAGTCCAAGCGGAACTGTCACTCGCTCCGTAATCAACAAGCCAGAGACATCCTGACGAGAAATCACCTTCGGTAGTACCTGTCGGTCTCGAATTTGGTTTGAAGTACGGTCATGGCCAGCTTACAACTGTTGAGCTTCTTGGTGATACATCGAGTGATGCAAGGCTCTCCCAGTGAGACCAGATGCGAGTAGAATTAATCCTGAAAGACGTCGGTAGTGTCGGCGCAGGCCTGAAACTAAGAGCGTAACTATCGACGCGGCATGGCTGAGTTGAGAGCATTTGGTAGTGCGTCGTTACGACGTTGGCATGGGCAGGTAGCTAGTTTCGTACGGAGAACTCGATATGGCGAGCTGCCAGCCCTTTGCGCATATCGATCGGTTTTGGATCCGGGGCACCCACTTGATCAATCTCGGTACGTCCAATCGGTGATGGCTGCGATCTCCCTGAACAGACAATCGACACCATTCGCCGTTGGATCGGCCCGTTTCAGCGAATTATCCGCCCAGGCGATCCACTCTTCAACACTTCGCCCGTCAATCTCAACGGAGGAGTCGGCATCCATCGATCGCAGTGCAGCGAGGAAATCGCGGACCGTCGCAAGCTCATGCCAGGCCTGAGCCATCTCCTTGAATCGCCGCCAACGGTTCGTATCGCGTTTGCGCCGTCGCTCTTCTTCATACCGGCGCTGCTCGGCGACCTGCCGCTCGCGCTCTGCCGCCTCTCTATCCTTCCGCTGCTGGACGAGGAGGGGGCCCGCCGCGACGAAGGTGGCAAGGATATCTGGTAGCATGCCCTCCATTGGCTGCTTATCAGATTCAAGCCATTGGCGTGGAAGGCCGGCTGGCCATTGCCAGGTCTTGATTTCAAAGACGAGCAATCCGGACGGCACCAGTTCCTTCTTCCAGCCGTTATCGCCGGGTGATCGCCATCGCTTCTCATCGTCAGTCAGCGGCCGCTGTTTCTGTTTTTGCTTCTCGCGAACCTGGAATTCCACTCTCTCGCCCAACAGCTCGGCAAACAGGATGCCCCGCTCTCCCTGCTTGACCTTTCCGCCCTGGCGCTCGATCGCTTTGAACAGCGCATCCAGAATGCGGTGCTTGCGATGATCCGTTTCGGTGTATTCGCTCGGACGGTACAGATTGCGCATCCATGGATCGCGCTCGTTGCGGGCCTGCCGCTTCCTATTCTCATGTTCAGCAAGCCATGACGCGATCACCGGGTGTGGTCTCAGAAGGCGGTCGGGCACCGCAAGAGCGATTTCAGATGCCCGAACCCTGTCCGCCTGGTGCTTAACTTCCGGCGGTAGTTCAATGGGAGGTTGTGGCAACGGTGTCGGGCGAATAGTGATGGGACGTGCGCTGTTAGACTTCGGCAACGGCGTTTGCTTTGGTGCTCTGCCCACGACATGTTTCGCCCAATAGCCGCGCGGCGGATACGGGATATCTTCTCGGTCGCAGATCTTGGCGAGACCATTGCCGCTAATCCCATAGTCCTCGGCTAATCGCGACATCGGTCTCGTCCATACCGCGTCGTAGAGTTCCTCGCGTGTCATCGTCGTTGGCTGTGTCGGATGCGGCTTTGGCTGAGCCCTCGTCAAATTTTCATCAAGGGGCGCCGGAGTCTTCTGTGCCACAACCAAAGCCGCCGCGGGATCCGCTTTGCTATGCTTCAGTTTACGCTTAACACCCTGTTTCGCGGTGTCTAACACCAACGGCTCAATACACCCAGACGGCGTCGGCGGCAAAGGTGGCTGCTCAACAGGCTTCCCGAACTCCTTCCGCATCCAATGTCCAGGCGGGGGCTTTGGGATATCGGCACGTTGCAGCAATGTGCTGAGAATTCCCGTGGTGGTCCCCAGTTCGGCAATCAAGTGCGACATCGGCTCCGACCAAACGCGGTCATAGAGCTCTTTGCGAGTGAAGCGATGTTCCATGGCGATCAAACAGAGCGGCTATTGCGGGATTTTGACAGAAGATATGAGCACAATCCATATAGCCAGAGAGTCCCGAGTTTGAGTCCCAGAGCGCTCACCAATACTTTCAAAGGGTTACCGGCATCTGCCCTTTGACCTGGTTTAGCCCAGATAGCCAAGCGTTAGGACAGCAGAGGCTCGCTTGTTTCCGAGCCAAGCCGAACCGGGGAGCGGGAACGACGGACTGAGTCGCTCAAGGTCTGCTCTCCGCAATCTCCCACTTCCCTGGAAGTGCTGTCACGGAGCGGGCTGTAATAAGTCCAGGATTGTCCGATCTTGCGTCGTGAGCAGACCCTCTTCTAGCCTGTCTGAACTTCTCAATTTGACCCAAAGCAGAGGTTCGTGCCGCTTATTAGTGATGTCGGCTTTGCGCTCTATGTCAGAGGTTTAGAGCGGTCATTGCGCAACTAATGGTCAAGGGTTGGTATGGGCCTGATAGCTGTCGGCACGTTGAATCAAATGGGTTCCATTTTCCTCAGCTCGGCACCCAAGGTGACATCAACCTTTTCCCGGGCATCGAATGCCGACATGCCCGATGCCATCAGATCATGGAGTTCATCCAACATCCGAAGGTGATAGGCGGGATATTTTCGAAGCGCCTTGGGAAGCCTCACTCCACCCCGAAATACGTGCCTGCCTCCATCATCTGTATCCAGCCACTCGATGAAGGGGTCGGGGATGAATTGGAACTGTGAAGGCGCCTGCACCAATTGCGGCGTCAGACAAAGCCAATGCCCGCGCGTTTCTACAACCGAATGCAAGATGAGGTCCGAACCGTAGATCAACCATCCACAAACATGACGGCTCACCCGATCCGGATCGTTTGCCGCCTGTGCGAAGCAGTTTGCATGGCAATCGTATGGAAGCATGCCAGCGGCCAACAACTGCTCCTCGGGTGGCCGCGTGACAGTGACACGCGGCAGGGCAAGAACCTCCGTAAGGGTGTTCGCCTCCCATTCGGTTGCTGGGAACGCCATTTGCTCGGCATTTCGCAAGGCCAGTTCCCCCAGTTCTTCTCTTCGGAGCGTGTTGTCAGCCATTGTGCCGTTGCCCATGTCGCTGTCGATCAATTGCTAGTTATCAGTTCCCGTCCGACCTGGGTTGCTAATGACAGAGATGGAGTAGGCCTCAGCGCTCCATTTGCCCGATAATGGCGCATATCTCCTCAAGGTAATCTTTCTGCCGAGGATCGGTGCCACGCCGGAGAACATCCGGGATCTTCGCGAAGAAGTCGTCCGGATCGTCGAACCGGCGCGCCAGCATCACGTCGATCATCTGCTTGCGCAGAATGCACCGCTGGGGCTCAGCACCGGGATAGTCGACCTCGATCCGGGTCCGCCGGAACTCTTCCAGCTCCGCGCGGGCCTGCTCAAGGGTGATCTTGGCTGCGGACCTGGTAGACGATGGCTTGGGTGCATCGGCCTTGAGCGATCCAAATCCTAGGGGCAGGGCAGCCTGCGTTGCAGCCTTCCTCTTCGATGCGGGAGCAGGCTCCCAATCGAAAAGCGTTCCGTCAACACTCTGGCGAGCGGACGCCTTCTCCGCTGGCTTCTCCTCAACTGGCATCTCGGTTTCTGACTCGGCTGCCGGATGGTATTCCGGAATGGACACCCGGTACTCGGGGTAGGCCGTGATAGGCATGCTGCGCAGGGCCTCGATCTGCTTGACCAAGCGCTCGGTCTGGGTGTCGGCGTTGTGGAACCAGTCGGTCGACCAGACCCGCAGGATGTTCCATCCCAAGCCGCGGAGGACCTCCTCACGGAGGCGATCGCGGTCGCGGGCGCTCTTGCTCGAGTGGTAGGTCGCCCCGTCGCACTCGATGCCGGCAAGATAGACGCCCGGTTGTTCGGGATGGCGGATGCCAAGGTCGATCCGGAAACCGGAGGCGCCGATCTGCTTGTCCACCTTGTAGCCGCGGTCCTCCAGACGGCGGGCCACCTCCATTTCGAAATCGCTCTCGAACTCGGAACCGACGCTCTCCGCCGTTGCCCGGCCGCGGGCCTCAGCATAGGCGAGATAGCGCTTGAGCACGTGGACGCCCTGACTGCTGGTCTCAGACGGCTTCACATCCATCGATGTCATCGACGAGAAGAGGATGACCCGGACGCGGGCGCGGGAGAACAGGACGTTCAGACGCCGGTGGCCCTGCTTGCCGGCGATCGGTCCGAAGCGCTGCAGAACCTGCTTAGAGCCCGGGGCGGGACCGTAGGTCAGCGAGATGAATACGTAATCGCGCTCGTCGCCCTGCACATTCTCCAGGTTCTTTACGAAGACCGGCTCACCCTTGGCTGCGACCTTCTCACGATAGGTCTTCACCAACTCTTCGCCGGCCTCGAGCCGCCGCAGCTCCTCGAAGATGAGGTCCCGCTGGTCGGTGTTGACCGCCACGATGCCGAGGGTTGGAATGGCGTCCTCGGGGAGCTCAGCGTGGTGGCGCATGAAGGCAACCGCCTCCTCGGCCGCATGCTGTGCCTCAATGACGTTGCGCCGCTGCTGGTAGATTCCACGGACCGGCACGAGGTCGATCGAGAACGAATCCGGCTTCGCCATTGGGAAGGTGATCAGGCCGCTCTCGTAAAACTCCTTGTTCGAGAAGGCGATCAGGCTCTCGCACCGGCTGCGGTAGTGCCACTTCAGACGACGGACGGTCCGGAAGGTCTTCTGGCAGGCTTCAAGGATGGATTCAGAGTCGATGTCCTCGAAGTCGTCGGCGTCGTTGGCGACCTCGACCGATCGGTTGAAGAAATCTGTCGGGGGAAGCTGCTTGGGATCGCCGACTACGATCACCTGCTTGGCCCGAAGGAGGGCGCCGAGCGCATCCTCAGGCTTCATCTGAGAAGCCTCGTCGATCACCAGGATGTCAAAGAGGAATCCAGAGCGCGGCAGGTACTTCGCGAGGGAAAGCGGAGACATCATGAAGCACGGCTTCAGCGACCGGATCGACTTCGGCGCTCGGTCGAGCATGGCCCGAACCGGGGTGAAGCGGCGTGACTTCCTGAACTCATTCTCCAACAAAGCCATCTCCGTCCACGAGCGGCGCGGCCCTCCGTTGTTTCCGGAGTGGGTCTTAGTGTTGGACAGGAGATTAGCCAAAATCTCCCGGCGATCCTTCTGAACCTTCAGAGAGTCCTGCTCGGCGAAGGCCCTGCGCATGGCGTCGAGGTTCATACCGGAGGCCTGCGCCAGAACTGTGTTCTGCCGGCGGGCACGATCCGCCCTCTGGGCCGTCACGAGGTGGTCGAAGAGCTTGCCCCAGGTATCGTACTGCCTAGGAGCGGCCTTCTTGAGCGCCCGCACCACGTCGCCGAGCCCCGCAGAGGCAACTTCTGAGTGACCCTCCAGGAGCCCGAGATAATCCGCGAGTTCGTGACCATGGTCGAGAAGCTGGGTCGCTGACTCGACAACCTTGACCGGCGTCCCGTCCTCCCCGAGATCGTTCACGCCGAACCGCAATCCAAGATCACCCACTGTCCGGTCGAGTTGCTCGACGTCTGCCTGCGCCTCACCCGCAAGTTGCCGTAGCTCGTCGAAGACGGCAGCCCCGTCCACGGCGATCAGGGTTTCACGGACCTGCGTTGGCAGATCGCTCTCTTCGACAAGGCCTATCCACTTGAGGACATCCTCAAGCCGGTCGAGGCCGCCGGGCATCGCACTCAGTCGGTCAAGCAGGCCGCAGGCCGAATGGGTCCGCAGTTCCTTGGCGAGCGACCGGCGCTCCAGTTCGGACGAAGCGATGCCGGCAAGCTCTGCCAGCGTCAGGTCGATCAGGCCGAGGGCGCTGTTGGGATCGAGCCCCATGAACGCGTTCAGATAGGCATGATGCTTCTTCCAAGCATCGACCCGCTGCTCCAAGGGCCCTTCGCCAGTCAGGTCGGGATGGGCCGTGACGGCCTTGAGGGAGGCCGAGCCGTCAGCCAAAGCAATGAACTGGGCCAGGGCATCCGGGCCCAGGCCGAGAAGGCGCCGCGCGACGCCATCCCCGTCATACGCCTTACCAAGCTTGACTTGCAGCACGTCCCGGTTGTCTAAGACGGTCGCCAACTCCTCGAACGGCGTCGCGAAGCCCATCCATAGGTCGCCGACGATCCGCTTGTTCTCGGAGTCTCCCTCAAAGGCCACGAGCGCCCGAAGATGGCGGGCTAGTTCGCTGATCGTCTCTCCGACCTTCTCGCCCTTCGGATCGAGCCCGAGGGAGGCGGCGACCGCACGGGCCTGCTTCAGCTCACCTCCGAAGCTGGCGAGCATCCGCCCGATCATTCCCTTGTTCAGGATCTCGGCAGCAGTCTCGAGCGACGCGGCATCCGGACGCTTCGCTGGGTCATAGGAGGGAACCCGCGACCGAAGACCCCGGTCGGCCTGCCACAAGGAGCGCCACCGTTCTAGAACCTTCCGGAAGGATCCCACGTCGCCTGCGGGCAGCCATCCCCACAGCCGGGCGTGCTCGGTCGACTTGCCCGCCAACAGTTCAACTGTCGTGGCAATGGCAAGGCCCAATGTCTCAAGAGCCCGCGCGTCACGAACCGCCATCTTCAGGATGTCATAGGCGGGCCGGAGATGCTCCGCCGCGGCGATTAGGGCCGCCACGCCATCCGCAAGGACCCTGGCCTCGTTCTTCGCAACAGCCGGAGTCATCCTATTCCGCACGTCGGCCGACCATGCGAATTCGTCCAGCCGCTTGGCCAGCTGCAGCGTGCCGTCAGGAAGTCCTGCGACATCCCTGTATTGGGCGACCGCCGCTTGGAGGTGCGCGATCCTCCGGCGGATCGAAACAGCCTCGCTGACCTCCGCAACTCCGATCTCCAGAATGTCAGGAACAAGATCGAGGTCTGGCGGACTCGGAAGGGTGGGGACGGCTGCAATAACCGACCTCAAGTCAGGAAGCGTCTCGACGCCAAGCTCATTCCGCCCATCGAGGACGTTTCCGATCCGCCCGACGATCTCCAGGAGGGTCTGGATCAGGGCAAGGATCTCCTCGGACTCGTAGCGGGGCCCCCGAAGCGCCTCGAACGACGACCATGGCGAATCCGAAATCGGCCCGAAGCTGGCCTCGAAGTCGGTCAGGATCCGCGCGAGGACGTCGATCCTGCTCCTGGCAACGAGCGCCTCGTTCGGATCGCTCAGCAGGATGTCCGGCATCCTCACCGCGTTCAATGAGCGAAGAGACACCGGCTCGAACTCCGAACGCCCTGCGATCGCCCTCCACATCAGGCTGAAGGGGGTCTGCTCGTCGTCGCCTGGGGCGTGCAGGGCCGACAAGTAGGCCTTCGTCAGCTCCTTCGCGTTCTCCCAGGTCTTGAGGTCCATCCGCCTCGCACTGGGATCGAATCTCGGGCGGCCGAGCTCTGCCCTTCTGCGCAGGCTGTCGATGACCGCCCTCGGAGAGGCCTTGTCGGAATGGAGCTCGAGGCAGAAGTCGCCGAGGCCGGCCCGGTCGAGGCGGCGCTTCACGACCTCGAGGGCCGCGAGCTTCTCTGCCAGGAAGAGGACCGACTTGCCCTCGTTCAGGGCGTTCGCGATGATGTTGGTGATAGTCTGGGACTTGCCGGTGCCGGGCGGCCCCTCGACGACCAGGTTATTCTCCTTCATCACGTCGATGATGGCGGAATGTTGGGAGGCATCCGCGTCGTGAATCAGGACTGGGGCGATGGCCTCGACCTCGGGATTGTCGATCTCGTAATCCTGGGGAATGGCCAGGGACGCCCCCTCTCCGGATCCCTCGGCACCCGTCAGGATAGCCTTGACCAGGGGATCGCCGGCCGGCGTCAGCTTCCAGTTCTCAGGGTTGAGGTCCTCGTACATGGCAAGCCGGCCGAAGGCGAAATGACCGAGGACCATGTAGCGGCGCACCTTCCACCGCTCCAGTCCCTTGATGGCCTCCTGGACCTCCGCGAAGTACTCCTCGACCGACGGCTGGTTCTCCTCATCCGCACCAAAGGCGGGCAGGTTCCGGCCATGCTCCTTCTCGAGATACTTCTCCAGGTTGACGTTTGTCTCCGCCCATTCGGCCGTCGCCGCCAAGGAGAACACGGTCTTGCCGCGGACCGTCCTCTCGTCCAGGCGCACGGGCAGAAGGAGCAGAGGGGCATAGTTGACCCGGTCGGAATGCTCGGATTCGTACCATTCGAGGAACCCGAACGCGAGGAACAGCGTCGAGAGGCCCATTTCCTGCTGCGACAGGCGGGCCGCATCGGAAATCTTCTCCAGCCGGGCCTCAAGGTCGTCCGGGAAGAGCATCGTCTGGAGCTTGTTTCCCTTGCCTCCGGCCTGCTTGGAGGCGGACGGCAGGTTCATATCTGGATTGATGCCGTGCTTGCGAGCGTGGGCGATCAGGTCGAGTTCCTTCCGCGCCTTCAGTTTCGGCATCCCGAGGGAAGCCCGGACCTTGTCGCTCAGCCAGCGATCGAGCTTGGCGATCTCAAACTCGTCGTCCCGTGCAAGCCCGTCCAACGCCTCAAGCTTCGTCAGGTACTCCAGATCGGAGACCTTTGCATGGGCGAGGGTGGACTGGAACTCCTCGGTCTTCTCATCTTCAGGAATGTCGTCCGGCTCCGGCAGAGCCTCGATGTCGACCGAAGCCTGGTCGTAGGCGAGTTTATCATGAACATCTTCGGGAGCCTTGTCGACGAACTGAAGATATCTCTTCAGGCGCGGTGACAGCTTGAAGTTCAGCATTGGGTTGCGCCGCGAGAGGTCTAAGAGCTTCTCCCGCAAACCATCATAGAGGCCAGACAGGCGCCGTTTCTCTGCCTCGTCGAGGTTGTGGAATGGATCGTCAATTCGATAGGCAGACGCTGCAGCGTTGTCGGAGGCTCGGAACTGGGATGCGCTCATTGCTGAATACTTGACCTCTGAACTGTGTAACTTTGAAGCTGAATCTTTGGATTCTGCAGGCTGATCCCCGGACCATCTAGCGGGTCGTATGACCGCTGCCGTTCTTTGAGCTGAGCTCAGGCCGACTGCGGCGCTAGGTGCTCCTCCGCCAACAGCCAGATCAACCTTTTGAGAAAAAACCTTCGCGCCCTGGGCTTTCGCGAGAAGCTCCCGAGAGCGTGGCGTGCTTCGATGCCTGAGTTCATCAATGAGCACATTGAGAGCACGGATATCTGGCCCGCAGTTCTCGAAAAGTGCCTCAAGCTCATTGATCTTGAGCTTGCTGTATGGGCGATCTGGCATGCTTCCGGTGGTACTCGGTGGGTAGGACGATCAGATGGGCCAGCCTTGTCAAGGGTGGCTCCACGCGTTGGAATGTCCGAAGATTGCTCGGTGACGAATCTGAATACATTCGCCATCCCCTCAGCAGTTACTGCATTGTTCGGAAGCAATGTTGCATAAACTGTCAGGCAAAGGGAAATAAGACCCTAGTATCATTCTTACGTATTCCCAAGCTCATTGGTGCCTATCCCTATGTGACAGCACAGACAGGTTCTAGTAACTAAGATTCGCTAAGGTAAGGTTTTGAAGTTCCTGAAAGTAACTAAATAACGCAGACAATCCACTGCCGGGATGCGGTATATGGTGCCGGACGGGTGGGCCTTTTCCTGCCGCCGGACAATAAGCAGCAACGTCCGATAATGGCACCGGGCGGACCTTAGCCGAAGTTCCGCACTGGTGGCGTGAGCTGACCCTCATAGCAAGAGCTTAATGGCTCAGGTTGACCCCGGACAGACATTCCCTTCAACCGTTCTCTGGCGGCGGATGCGGCAGAACTCTCAGTTCGCTTGGATGAGTAGCATCCGGTCCGGGTGCGCGTCCGCGTCCGCGTTGTTCGAAGTCGGCTCATAGCAAGGCGGATACTGCTCCACGAGGAGCATGGATGATGTGCTTGCACTCCGACTCCTACTCGTTCAATTTGCTTGGAGTGCGAGCAGATCGCGGGCGGATGTCGCTGGCTTCAGAAGTCGTGAACGTTGCCTCTCAATAGCTATTGAGTCACACCTTAAGAAAATCGAACGAATATTAAGTCTTAAGTCTAATCTGTTCGAGCGTCACAGCCTTGACCGCCCACCAGCCGACAAGAAGAATATTTCAGTAGCTGATATCCACCGGTGCCGCGGGAAGGTCCTCCTGTGCCGGCAACGATGTTGCAAAAAGCGTCGTGGATAGTCGGAGGGGGTATGAATCAGAATAAAGTGCCACCCCAGGCAATCCTGGTCGGTGCGAATCTCGCGCTGAGGCGATCGATTGAGGCTGCCGATGCTTCCCCTTTTCTTGGGCATCACGCTCTCGACCCAGGGCAACACGATCGCGTCACGACAGTAGTTCGATCGATTGTAAATGGTGACGCCGAGCGCTTCGTCGGGCTATTTCGATCCTACTCCCTTCTGTGTGCCTGGTTGATGGTTAAGGGGCTGGCGGAGGAATACGCACAGGACGGTACTGCGAATGTCTACCGACCCATCGCGCGTATATTGGGCGCTAAAGAGGTTCCGAATTCTGTTCGGCCGCCATTGAACATTGCATTTCGGCGCGCCTGCTTGCGCAGTGGTCTTGCTCTTCCGCCCCGATTGGAGGTCGAACAAGCAGATTATGTGAGCGACTATATCGTCCAAGCGGGCGTTGCCCACTCTCAGCTGGAATCTCTTGCAGAGGCTTTCCATAAGGCGCATGCCAGACTTGGACCCCCGCCTATCGACGACACGCACCGTCTGCAGCACTGGTCCTGTGAGGCCGTCGAGTTTGCCCACCCAGGCCTCGTACGGCTGCGCCGGGTGATTTACTCCGATAGCGTCGGCTATCATGCAACAATATTTGAGAAACTGGCGAGCGGCGACACTGCAATCTCACCCTTCGAGAGGTCCTTCTCGAAGGCAATCCAGGCCACGCGTGCGGGGAGCCGAAGCACAGGCAGCATGCCTCCTCGCGAGCCCGCGCTCACCTTCAGGGACGGCGAACTCGCGGTTGAGAACACAGGTCAGACGTATTCTGTTGTGCTACTGATTGACGGACGCGAGCGGTTTCTTTCGTCCGGAGCACGGCATGGCCTGAATGCGCCCTGGCCAGAGAGCATTACGTGGCGGTTCACTGACAAATCGGGCTCAGAGAACCTGTCGCGCCTGAACATCATAGACGCTGATGAGGTTCTCATCTTCGACGGAGAGAGCGGTGCGCTCCTGCGACGCGTGACGCAGGAGATGAGCAATGTTGCGCTCGAGGCTCCGAGTGTCTTCATCGTCGCACGCAAGCCATTCTGCGTCGATGACGAAGAGGGCTACGATCTTGGAGGGGCGTATGCGTATTACGCTTCCCTAGAGGCCCCGATCAATCTCCATATGGGCGGTCGGTCCATCCAGCTGAGCCTCGTTCAGCGTCCCCGGCTACTTGTCGACGGCCGGCCAATTGCCTCATCAGGCGGCAGTCCATTGGTCATGCGCCCGACGAGAGTGCGCATCTTTGCTGATCCCGACACGTTGAGAGAAGCGCTCGTCGTGCGGATCGAGCATCCTGCGATGGCGGCCCCGATCGATGCTCCCGTGATGCGTGGGGACGACGGTGCCTTCTTTGCTAATCTTGAGATGCTGCCTGAGAGCGGTCCATTGGGCCCCTTTCGAATGTCTCTGAACTTGAAAACGCAGCAACGGGCCATTGCGCGAACCCGCGTTTGGCTGTGGCCCGGGCTCCGCGACCTGCTCGACGGAATGATATTTGACGCTGACATTCCGTCCAACTTCGATATCAATGCGAGTAGCCACATAGAGAAATCCGCAATCGGGCGCCTCGAGCTGGCAGGGGGAGGGAATTACCTTTCTGCGGTTCTTGCCTTCAAGCTACCCAACAACGAACGGATCAGCTTTACGTTCGCCCGCCCCGGGTTGGTTCTCTCGATCGCTCCAACGAACGGACCCGAGCGTCCTGTTGAAGCTGGCACATCCCTCGTGCTATCCGATGGTCTCGATGGCAGCCTTGTGATCCGGTCCTCTGATAGCAAGGCATGCCTCGACATTTGTGGTCGCCACGAAACAGAACCCTTTGCGGCGACCGGTATACGCCGGATTTCACTGGCTTCGCTTCTCATCTCAGACGGGCACAACGAGGTCCGATATTGGCCCAAGGGTGACGAGCGCCAGGGCTTTCAGCTCGTGCGTGTTGTTCCCTCCACAACGCCACGAACGTTCAAGTGGTCGCAACACGCTGAAATCATAGAGATCGAAAGCCGGTTTCTCATTCCAGTGGATGCGGTGCGGCTAAACCTGACCCATATGGCGACTGGCCAGGTCCTGACTCTTGATGCTGCCGTCGGACGCCGTCCCGTGGCTTATTCCGAGGCTGAGGCGTTCTCGGCGACCCAGTACAGTGCCGACCGTTCCGATCTGCGGATGCGTCTTGATCGCCGGTCCTTCTTCGAAGGAATTTGGCTTGCCGAGATCTCCATCCGAGCCGAAGGAAAGGACGAATGGCGTCCCGTGATCAACGAGCGTCTCGACGAGTTTTCCTTTGCTTTTGATGGGTGCGGGACACGCGCCATTCTCCGAGACGGAGCCACCACTGTTTTCTCTCGGCTCAACACGGTGCTCTCGCGCTGTTTCGCGCCAGAAACATGGCCGAGTGTTGGGTCGGTGCTTGTCCCCCAATGGAAGGAGCTCGGAGCGAGCTTGATCGGCTCCGAGGCCGGACGCGTCACCCTGATGGCGGCGGCAGGCCAAGGTCCGGCAGCGTTCTGCTCTCCCTCCTGGATCCCCATTCATCATCCTCTCGAAATCGCTCCCGATCTATTCGAGGCGCCGCCTCATGATTTCGTCGCATTCACCACTGGCTCGGCCGAAGGGAGCGAGCATCTGGCCAGGATGTCCAAGCTTGCCGAGTGCCAAAGAATCCGGGATGCGCGAGAAACTCTCAACGTCGGGCTTGCCTTTTTCCTTGGCTTCGAAAATTTGATGCATGCCCAAAGGTCAGATCGGATCCGTCTCAAGGGCTTCATGTTCAATCGGTACGCGCAGGCGAGCGAGTTGGACAGCGACGAAGAGGGCACGTTCTGGAATACCTCTCGCGACTGGCTCACCCGAGCACACCACTCCTGGTGCTGCGCCCGTGCCTACGAGCGGATCCAGCGCGTGGCTCCTCCGGGTAGCCGGGCGAACGAACAGCGCCTGCCCGGGGTGACACGGTTCGCGCAAGTGGCGCGAACCCAGATTGGGTTGCGCTATCTTCGAGCGCCTGAGCACTTAAGTGAAGATATGGCCCTCGTCGAAGCAATGCCTGCGGCGCTGTCGGCCTTTGCAAGGGCATGTCGGCATCGGGAAACCTCGCCATTCCTGAAACCCATTGCGGAGCGTACGGAGCGTTCGATGGATGAGGCGCTTCGGAACGTTGCATTTCTCATACGGCTCGCTCCGGAGCTGTTCGCGTTTTACATGATTTTTTGGACTCTTGTGACGACAAGCGAGACACGATGAACGATCTCAATCCTCTGAGCTTTCGAAATACTCTCAGGGAGACGATGGCACGCTATATGGCGACGGCCGTGCCTGTATCGCAACAGCGCCTGCCGCGCCTTGCCAGCGCCATCCGGGCGTCTTTGAACGCCGCCGAAACAGAGCTCGTGAAGGGACCATACCTCG
The DNA here is from genome assembly GCF_059888585.1 of Microvirga sp. BF8. Classification (NCBI taxonomy): domain Bacteria; kingdom Pseudomonadati; phylum Pseudomonadota; class Alphaproteobacteria; order Hyphomicrobiales; family Methylobacteriaceae; genus Microvirga; species Microvirga sp. BF8. The sequence goes on from NZ_CM187619.1 coordinate 4,563,802, forward strand.
AGAGCTTGCCCGATTTTGAAAAGGGATCGAGCCTCCGCCAACTCGTGGCTGCCGGCGTTCTTTGTGACCGCTGGCTCGCGATGGACAGAACCGGCTTTTCGAGTCTCCTCGACCGACCGTTACACCGTCATCAGGAAGCAGCGCTCCTGACGGCTGCTCAAAGGCAGAATTATCTGGTCGCGACCGGAACGGGCTCCGGCAAAACCGAGAGCTTTCTTTATCCGATCGTTGATGCCCTGCTGCGCGATGATCTCAAGCAGCCTGGTGTCCGTGCCATCCTGATCTATCCGCTCAATGCGCTCGCCAATGACCAACTCTACTTCCGTATCGCGCGTTTGCTCCTGCGCGAACTCGGCGATCCCGGTATCACGTTTGGCCGGTTCACCGGGCAGGTCGGTTCCGCCGCGACCCGAGCGGAGGAGGAAAGCCGGATTCTGGCCAACAAAGCGATTCAGCGAGCCCTGAACCTCGACACCCGCGTCCCGAAGAGCTGGTTGTTGTCTCGTGAGGAGATGCTGAAAGCACCGCCGCACATTCTGGTAACGAACTATGCAATGTTGGAGCATCTCCTGCTGCTCCCGCGCAATGCGCCGTTGTTCGAGGGCGCAAATCCCCAGTTCATCGTGCTCGACGAAATTCACACCTATGCCGGCGCGCAGGCAGTTGAAGTTGCTTTCCTGATCCGGAAGCTCAAGACGCGACTTGGTCTTGGACCCGAAGACCTGCGTGCAATCGGGACCAGTGCCAGTTTGGACCAAGATCGTAAGACGGAGCTTGTACATTTTGCCGGCGATCTCTTCGGGGCTCCATTTCCGGCTCCTGAGAAGGCAGTGATTACCGGAACCCGCAAGCTGTACCCGGCACTGCGCTCCGGTACGGCCGATCAGACAATGCGAGCCGAGGCATGGGCGGAGGCTGGCGGGGCGGCGGCCGAGATCGTCACTCTCGATATGCCTTCGATCGACGACTGGAATGTGCTATGTGCTGATCCTGCCCTTGCGGCGTTGCGCATCGACCGCGGGAGATATTCTTCACTCGGGGAGGGCTTGCTGTCGGTCCTTCCTCGGTTTGAAGAGGTCCGTCGCCTCGCTGATCGCCTCGAGCGCGGATTGGCTGCGGTGACCGAGGTTGCCGCGCACCTGTTCCCCAATAATCCTGCCGATGTCCAGCTCGCTGCCCTCCGCGGCATCGTGGCGCTTTGCGTTCTGGCGCGGCGTGAGAACGAGTTCCCGCTCCTGCCGGCGCGCTACCACTTGGCCGCAAGTGGTATTGAGGGGGGCGTCGTACGCCTCGACCCGAACTCCACCGAGGGCTGGTCCGATTTCAAGCCACTTCGCTCATTCGACCCGGGAGACGGGACAGCCTACTTCCCGCTTCTGGCTTGCCGGAACTGCGGCGAGGCGTACGTGGAGGCTTGGGAGCACTCGGGCGGGTTGAGTCCGAAGCTGCAGCCGGGTGGACGGCGAAAAGTGCTGCGCCTGATTGCGCAAGGTACGGCGCTTGACGATGATGAACTCGAGAGTGACGAGGAGGCGCAAGCCGAGGAGGCGGAGCTTTTCCGAATTGATGCCAGGACCGGCACGTTCGTCGATGAAGGTGCAGACGGGGCTATGACGCTCGTTTGCGCCGAGATGAAGGAAGATGACGAGGAGCGACGCAGCTACGTCGTTCGCTGCAGCTGCTGCAATGCCTCCTCGGGGGTTCATCGCGAGCCGGTGACTCCCCTTCATCCTGGTGATGATGCGCTCGCAGCCGTCGCGTCTCAACACCTGCTCGAGGCACTGTCCGGTAGTCAGGATGGGGACCCTCGGCCCATGGATGGCCGAAAGATGCTCGTGTTTTCCGACAACAGGCAAGATGCCGCGTTCTTCGCCCCATTTTTCGAGCGGACCAGCAGGGATCAGGCCATCCGTGCCGCGATCGCGCGAGCCGTGAAATCCGCTAGAGGCGAGCCGCTCGACCTGATTGATGCGGCCGAGAAAGCAAGCAAGATCCTCCGCAACCGCGGCCAACGCGATTTTCCGTTGTTCAACCGGGACGGAATCACGCAGCGAACATCGAGTGCCAGGGACCAGGCGATCCTCAATTGGGTTGCTGCGGAATTCTGCTCTCCCGCCAATGCACGACTCTCTCTCGAAGCGCTTGGGCTCGTGTGCGTCGAGTACGACAAGAAATCCGTGAAAGACGTCGCTGATCGAATGCGGTACGAGGTGCCTGCACTGGGCTCGGACGCAGACGGCGTCGCTGCATTGTTCCTGGACTGGATTCGCCGCTCCAGGGCGATCAGCGATCTCGGTGAGGAGATCAATCTCACCGATCCGGCCATTTGGGGAGAGCGGCACAACCAGAAGAACCGGTGCTATGTGGCCGAGCGCGAGCCTCGCCAGCCCAGCACAGTGAAAGGTATCCTGCCGACCCGGGGGCGAGACAACCGGTTCACGTGGTTCCTCAAGCGTTTAGGTCTTGACGACAATTCCGCACGAGCCGCCATCGTGAGCTTTTTTACCACGGCGCAAAGGTCAGGCTTGCTGATCCGTCATGCACCCGGTCAGGCCCTCGACCTTCGTAAGGTTCGCTTCTTCAGCGGCAATGAAGCCGCCCTCCTGCAGTGCGATTCCTGTGGTGCCCGTACGCAAAGGAACGTGCGGGGTGCGTGCCAAGCCTGGAAATGTGAAGGGACACTTCGGGCTCTGGACGGGCAGCAACGCAATGTATTCGAAGAGACAAATCACTATGTCCAGCGCTACCGCTGTGACGATCCCATGAGCGGCATTGCCCGTGAGCACACGGCTGCCATCGGCACGGAGCGTCGCGAGCAAATCGAGGAGATGTTCCGCGAAGGCAGGCTCAATCTCCTGAGCTGTACTACCACGATGGAGATGGGGGTCGACTTAGGTGACCTTGAAGCAGTTCTCTGCCGCAACGTTCCGCCCGGGATTGCGAGTTACCAGCAGCGGGCCGGTCGTGCAGGTCGGCGCGCGCAGGCCGCTCCCGTTGCTTTGACCATCGCTCGAAATGGGAACTTCGACCAGGCGAAATTCCGGGAATTTTCCAGCTATCTCACAGAGAAAGCGTCCGTCCCCTATATTGCGCTCGACAATCCGGACTTCTTTAGGCGCCATCAGCTTTCGCTCATCTTGTCAGGCTTCCTGCGCAAGCGCCTTGAGGGCAGGACGTCCGAGGGAGCTCCGCGCCTCTCGGATTTTCTCGGCTCACCCCTTGATGGGACTGCGCTCCAAGCGTTCGAGGATAGTTATCATGCATGGGTAGAAAGTGCGGCCGGGAGGGAAGCATTCCAGGGAGCGGAAAACCTCATCGCCCAGTTGCCCGATGACTGTTTTGCCATCGGATTATCCGGTTCTACGCTGGTAGAGCATGCGGGTCAGCGCATTATCCGGTTTGCTCTGGAAATCGCGGAGCAGTGGCAATCGCTTCAAGACCGCCGGGATGAGTATCGGTCTCAGCAGAAAGATCGGGCAGCTGCTGCTGTTGGAGCTGAACAAGAAAAGCTTCTCGCCCAGTTTCTTGTGAGTGCGCTTTCCCGCGCTGCGATGATCCCGACCTACAGCTTTCCGGTTCACAGTTGCCGACTTGAAATCACACAGGATCACGGACGGGTGTCGCATCTCGCGGCGCGCAATGATGCCGGTATTCAGCTCGATCGTGCCGCCGCGATGGCTATTTCGGAATATGCGCCGGGCGCCGAAGTTGTGGCAGACGGTCGGATCTGGGTCAGTAAGGGTATCATCAAGTATCCCAAGGACTTCATGCCAAGGCGCTACTACGTAGCATGCCAGTCATGCCGGCACGTTCAAATCGCGAATGATCGAAGCGACATGAGTGCCACATGTCCGCAATGCGGCGCCGGTGCCGGTCAAGTTCGAACCTTCATCGAGCCGAAAGGTTTTCTCACATCCTACGAAGACCGGGACGGCCGTGATCCGAGCTCGTCGCGCGTTCGGCAAAAGCCTGTCGAAGAAGCCCGCCTTGTTACCCGGGCTCCGGCTCATCTTTACGCCGAGACAGATGTGAGGCAGGTGGTGAGCTTCTTCGCACCTGCATTCCCCAACCAGTACGAAGATATTCCACCGGGCCGTCTCTTCGTCGTCAACCGAGGCTCTAAGGGCGGCGGCTATGCTCGATGCCCCCGATGTGAGTATGCCGATCCTGTTCAGCGCGCGTTTCAGTTCGGCAAACGCCCAGACGTCAAACATTCCGATCCCCGTACGGGCGAGACGTGTTTCGTCACAAAGTTGATGGACCCCGATGACTTGGGGCACGTCTTCGAGACCGACGTTCGGACGATTGCATTCCGCTCACCGATGCCCGCTTTCAACGATGATCCGGAGGGACGCAATCCTTATCGCTTCGCCAGAACCTTGGCCGAGGCCTCCAGGCTCGCGGCCGCACGTCTGCTCGAAACTGATGCTCGGGACATCGCAGCTACCGTTCAGGTCGAGGGCCATCAGCCTGTCGTCGTGCTTTATGACTCGGTGGCTGGCGGAGCGGGATACGTACGCAGGCTGTGCGAGCCAGGGCGATTCTCGGCAGTGGAGCTCCTGAAAGCCGCCATCAAGGTCCTGGATTGCCCCGTGCAATGTGCATCGTCCTGTGCCAAATGCCTGAATGATTATGGGAACCAGCACTATTGGGATGATTTCGACCGGACGCTGGTGCTCGGATGGCTGCGAGACCTAACGGCTGATCGGGAAGCTCCGACCAATTTTGCCTCATCCAGCGCAGCGGCCTGGACGAGCGCGTCGACGGCAGGACTAAAGGAGCGGCTTGCGAGCGCTTCGACACTGGATCTCGTCGTATCGGCGGTCGCCGGCTCCGGCGGATCGGATTTTGCCGATGAGACTGTTCGATTTCTCCGCAACTTCCTGGAAGGAACACCCAGCCGACACGTCCGCATCTTCACCCGAGAACGCCCGTCATCTCTCGCGGCGTTTGCGCCCTCGGCCCAAATTGATGCAATCGAGGAGCTCGCTCGATTAGAAAAGTCGGGTCGGCTTTCGCTCCATTCGGCGAGCGCTGAGATGTTCCGGTATGGTCCGGTGCCGCGTGTTTCAGCGGAGATTGCAGACGGGCGGTTTGCTCTTTTCAGCGATGCGTCGCCCGCGCCCCTGTTTGACGGGGTCGTGAAAGGAAAATGCTATATTGCGTCTCCGCTTCCTCGGGAAGAGACAGCAGCCTTGGCTGATCTGCTCGATAAGCAACAACCAATTCCGAACTTCTTAGGGCAAATTCTCGCCAATACCCATCGCTTTGACTATGCGCCCGGTGTTGCAAGATCAATTTTCGAGGCATTTGGTGTTCTGAAAGGCGCCTCTCGCCCAAGTGTCGGTATTCATGATCCTTACCTGCTCTCAGGCGAACGCAACCGTAAGAACGCTGCAGCATTCCTGTCAGAGCTTGATGGTTTGACTCAAGATGGTCTCGGCGTCGTAACTCTTCGTTGGCGCGAGGATGGCTTACATGGTGCCTACGGTAGGGGATCCGAAAGCGCCCATGAACAAAAAGCCCTGTTCACTCGTGCTCTCTCTGAGCTTGGTGTCAACTATTTACGCCTGTCCTTCATGCCGCAAAAGCCCGGTGGATCGCATTTCCATGATCGCCAGGTCATTGCGGAATATGACGTCGGCGGGCAGCGGGTTCGCTACCGCTTTGATCTTACATCAGGTGTCGACAACTTGATGGACCAGAGCAAAGAGGCAAAAGTGTTTAGAACGCGCATCGACCGCCCATGAATGGAGTTTATAGAGAACTCCTTATAGGAGCTTGGCAATTATCTGTCGCCATACCAGTGGATACTTCAGGGGTGGCCTGGTTGACATTGACTAGGGTGACCGTATAGCGCCCCCTCAGAACAGCTCTCAACTAAAGCGAGATGTAATAGCCGTGGACGCGGAGTGGACAGACGGGGAGCTTCAGGCTGCCGTAGCAGCCTATATTCAGATGTTGCGTCTGGAACAATCTCAGGCACCCTATTCAAAGGCTGAATTCCGCAAGCGACTGCTTGCCTCAGCTTTATCGAATCGCACCGAGGGTGCGGTCGAATACCGAATGCAGAACATCTCCTTTGTCATGGAGAAGCTCGGCTTGCCTCGTATCGCGAAATATCTGCCGGCGAGCAACGTCGGTCCGACCAACGAAGCGCGATTACGCCGGATCATCACCGAAACAGGTGGGGCATTCCAAGGGCTGAAGGTCCCGTCTCGGCTCAGCGACGTCGTAACCGGTGCGGATGCGCTGATGGGGGTGAAAGCGGTCTTCGGAATGCTCAGCTCGCACGTCCTTTGCTTCGGGGCGCGAGGGAGCCTTAACGACAAGAGTGCCTACTCGGTCGCGGCAGGGGCAGCGCGTCGGGCTGTGAAAAGCCCTTTCGTCGTGACGGTCGGTGGAGGCAAGGAGGTGCGGGACGGCCTGGAAGGGCGGGTTTTGAACGTTGCGCGGGTCGCCCTCGTCTATGGCCCCACAAGCGTGTTGGTCACCGACCCGGAGGAAGTCGCGCGGCTGGCGCAGTGGCCCGTTGCCATTGCGCTTCACGATGTCTGGCGGTTTGTCGGCATGCCACACCTGGTCGAGGATCTAGGCTTTCCGGACCGGACGATTCTCGCCGGGGCGCAGGACGGGATCGTTCATCCGGATGAGCCTATGGGTCAGCTCTGGACCGCGCTGTGCGATTGGCCCATTGAGCGCGTGGCTCTGCCGCTTCCCGGAAATTTCTACGACTCCGGTCAGCCTAAGCTGATCGGCACAAGGCTGCCGAGAATTCCGTCCTCGGCCGGTGCCGAGGAGGGCGATCGAGTTTGGAAGCTGCAGCGGTCGATCGAGCGGGACCGCGCCACCGCGCAAGAGGCTAAACGGCTCAATGTGGAGCGATACGGCATCATGACCTGCGAGGCCTGTGAATTCGCCAATAACGATACCGCGATGTTCGATGCCCACCATCCGACACCTCTTGCGGTGGGAAAGAGAACGACGCTGCCCGAGCACCTGCAGATCCTCTGCCCGACCTGTCATCGACGCGCTCACCGGAAAAACCGTCTCGACCCGTACCAGCTCCACGAGCTGCGAGCCTGGGTTGCGGCCGGCCGGCCATGAGACTTAAGGCGGAGAGATCCGTTGCCGCATGTGAGTGAGTTGGGACGTCCTATTCGATTGCATCGCCAAGATCAGCCGCGGCATCGCGCACGCGAGGGCGTAGGACATTGATAAATGTGTTCACCCGTTCAGCGAGCCAGCGGAATGCTTCTTTCCGGATGACCGGGTCGTCGAGGCTGCCGAACGCTTTTGAATCAGTGATGTAATCGCGGCCATATCGGTCTCTCGCTACGTGCGCGGTACCGTCGAGAGCTGGGCCAATGTCATCCCAGTCTGCGAGAATAGCTTCAACGGCGGCTTCGCCGGGGCTGTTCTGATGGGCTGAAAGGAAGACACCGACCGTGCCTTTATAGAGATTGCGATAGGCGGTGATCCAGCTGCTGCGTTGAGGTGCGGGAAGCACGAACACCAGGTACCCTCGGCGCGCAGGCTTAGGCACCGTCTGGCTCCGATCGTCGAGGCGCAGATAATTGTCCACGAACTCCTTCCAGAAGGTTTGTTGGGAATCTCCGAGGGCAGAGCGGTCCGGATCGGTCTCGACGCTTTCCTCACCTGCGGCTTCCGCAGGCTCCTGAACCGCGTATCCATCCGGCAAAGTGACGACGTTCCGAGTGATCGTGTTGGTACGAGCCACAACACGCGGGGCAACGAGACGCTCGCCGCCGGGCAGGCGAAAAATCGGGAACTCCACGAGGCCGAAGGTGAAGTGCAGCCCGGCATGAGCCTGCAGGTAGCTTGCGATGGCCTCGACGTCCTCGCGTATTCCATCGCCTAAGATCAGCAGCAGGAAGCGGCCGCGGCGGAGATTGATGGTCACTGCGTCTGTGAACTGGATTTCGTCGACCTTCGGATCGGCTGCGCGAACCAGATCGAGCAAGGCATCAGGTCCCTTGCCCGTACGGATGCTGACTTCGCGCTGCAGATCGGAGAAGGACCAGCGACTAAGCACCTTGGCGTAATCCAGGATCTGCCCGACCACCTCGCGGCGCGCCTCCGGATTTCGCCAGAGTTTGCACTCGACCAGGACCGGCAGGCCCGAAGGTGTGATCAGGAAGTTGTCCACCCGCCCCGCCTTGCCGAGCTGCATCTCGCGGCAGACAGCAAGCGCGCCCATGAACATCGGGTCGATTTCGGCAATCGGCAACGCACCGGGATGCGCGTGGACCAGGGCCTGGATTTCAGCTTCCAGCATGCCGGCCTGTTGGGTATTCGACTGGGAGATTGGTTCAAGCGCAACAGAACGCCCGTCGGCTGAAACGAGGATGGGTGTGCTGTGCTGACGTTCCACGTATAGGCTCCGGTAGGGCAAGCTCCTCGCCTTAGCTCAACGGCGTAGAGAACGCGAGGTTAAACGTCAGCGATTTTTCAAGCTACCTGCAGAAGCTCCAACTTTCCCTAATTTGTAAAGAATTGTGGTTACGGCTCGACGCCTCAGCAGTTATCAGCCTGTCATCACAAGAACCGGATGCGCGGCGCGTTGAACTCATCGTCCATGGCCCAGGCCAGGAACTGCGTCATGCTGTCGATCTGATCGTCATGACGGCCGTTCGGGAAGGCTGCCACCTCGCGCTGGAACTCACCGAGCCAGGGCGCATCCTCCGGGATGACGATCCGGCCGGCTTCGATCTGCGCCGTCTGGTTCGAGGCGCGCATGACCTTGTCGCCCTGCGGCGTGACGGCGATCGGATAGACCTCTCCTGCATGAGGCAGCTCCTGAATCAGCTGCGTGCCCGAGCCCTTGTCCTCGATTAGCACCGCATGCGGACGATGCTGGTGATATAGGTCGAGGACGCGACGCTTCAACGCCGGATAGTCGAGCCGGTCGCGGTCCACGTCGAGCAGGTAGTAGCTGCCGTTGCGGATCAGCCAGGTCGTGCAGACTGAGTAATCGTTCAACTCGCCCGCCTTCGAGGCCGTGTCCCAGCTTTGGACGATCTGATCTTCCGGCTCGCGGAGAGGGGCATGGCTGAAGCGCCGGAACCACGACCACTTGATCAGGCCACCGTCGATCGGCACCGGCTGCTGCTGGTACTGGGCTGCAAAGTCAGAGGTGCCGAGGTTCAGCCGCATTTCGTCGAGCACGTCCGCCGAGTCCCGCTCCGGGTGAAGAATGTCACCGATCCGGCGCGTGTGGAACTGCCCTCGACCGACCGGGATCGCCTCATCGACCTCGGCCATCGCCGGCAGGTTCAGGTGGTGCCAGCCGCCGCGCTCCAGCAGATGGCCCGCAAGGTCATCCACGTGCAGGCGCTGCATCACCAGGATGATCGCGCCTTCGGCCTTGTCGTCGAGCCGCGACAGCACCGTGCCGTCGAACCAGCGCCGCACGCGATTGCGGATGACTTCCGACATCGCCTCCGCCGGCTTCATCGGATCGTCGATGATGATCAGGTTGGCACCGCGCCCGGTCAGAACCCCGTCGACCGAGGTGGCGAGCCGTCCGCCGCCCTGGGTCGTCTTGAACTCCGACTCGGTGTTCTTGGCCGGGCTGAGCCGGGTTCGGGAATAGAGCTCCTGATACCAGGATGACTGCATGACGCCGCGGCACAGGTTGTGCAGCTCGACGGAGAGGTCCTGGGCATAGCTCGCGCAGATCACCCGCCGCGAGGGGTCGCGCCCAAGGAACCAGGCGGGCAGTGCGACCGAGGCGCAGATCGATTTGAGATTGCGCGGTGGCACCGTGATGATGAGCCGCCGGATCCGGCCTTCTGCCACCTGCTGCAGATGCCAGGCGATCGCCTGAATGTGCCAGTTCCATTTGAACGGATCGCCGGGCCGGATCGTCGCGAAAGTTTTGTGGGTGAAGGCGCCGAGATCCTGCCGGAGGACCGCGTTGAGAACGTCGGGATGCATGGCTTACTCCTTCTCAGGATCGATCGTGGGTGGGGTTTGCCGCTGGAGAAAGAGCTCCAGGATGGCCTGATCTTCCGGCGCGGGCTCACGCGCCTCCGGCTCAATCCGGGCATCCGCAAGCCCTAAGCGGGCCATCAGCGCGACCATGGTGGTCAGGGCTCGCGGGTCGCCCTTGGCGGCACGGTTGATGGCGCTGGCGAACATGAGCTCACGCTTAGTCATGCGCTTAGCCTGACCGTTCTCTGTTACTGTGACTTTCTGATTGAGAAGGGTCTCCAGAACAGTTTTGATGTTCTGGTGACCTTTGGGCCGCCCGCGCGGATTGCCGGACCGGCCCGGCTTGAACCGGGAATGCTGCGGTGGGCGGCCGTAGCCGACCTCGTAATCGCCGCTAGGCCTGCGCTTCGACATGATCGGCCTCCTCGTGCTGACGGCGTTGAGCCACTTCGGCAAAAGCCTGCCCTGTGCCGGCCAGCACGGCTGCCTGGCCAGTCAGCTGCTGCCAGCGCCGGATCGCCACATCGACGTAAGCCGGATCCAACTCGATGGCGCAGGCCCGCCGTTCGGTCTTCTCGGCGGCCAGGATGGTGGTGCCGGAGCCGCAGAACGGATCGAGCACCAGCGCTCCGCGATGCGAGACGTCGCGCAGGGCATCAGCCACCAGGGCCGTGGGCTTCACCGTCGGGTGGGCCGCCAGATCGGTCTCGCGGTCCCTGTGAAAGGTGTTCTGGCCCGGATAGTCCCACACGTTGGTGCGGTTGCGGCCGAAGCGGCCGAGTTCGACATTGTTGACGTGCGGGGCCGAGCCCTTCTTGAACACGAACACCAGCTCGTGCTTGGAGCGGTAAAGCGAGCCCATGCCGCCGTTGTCCTTGTTCCAGACGCACAGGTTCTTGAGCTCGCTGTAGAGGCCCTCGGCCCCGGCCAGCACCTCGCGCATGTGGCGCCAGTCCATGCAGATGAAGTGAATGGCCCCATCACGGGAAAACGCCGCCATGTGCTCGAAGGCGGTGCGCAGGAAGGCGGCAAAGGCCGCCTCGCTCATCTCGCCCGACGCCATGGCGAACTCGCGGTGCCGGCTTTTGCCGAGGCCCGAGACGTGCCCTTGCACCGGTACATTGTATGGAGGGTCCGTGAAGACGACGTCGGCGTGTTCCTCACCCAGGAGGGCCGCATAAGCCGAGGCTTCCAGAGCCGAACCGCAATAGAGGCGGTGGGCGCCGAGCAGCCAGAGATCGCCGTAACGCGACACCGCCGGTCCCACTGAGGGCTCCGGCACAGCATCCTCGGGAGCATCCTTCCTTTCATGGTCATCGAGCAGGATCTCGATCTCTGGCAACTCGAAGCCAGTCAGCGACAGGTCGAAGTCGAGCTCGCCCAGGGCCTCGAACTCCAGTGCCAGGAGATCGCGGTCCCAGCCGGCGAGTTCCGCCAAACGGTTATCGGCAATGACATAGGCTCGCTTCTCAGCCTCGCTCATATGGTCGAGGCGCAAGGTTGGGACCTCCGGCAGGCCGAGGAGCCTGGCGGCCGCCACCCGGCCATGCCCGGCGATGAGCGTGCCTGCTTCATCGATCAGCACCGGGTTGGTGAAGCCAAAGCGCCGAATGCCCTCGGCCAGCTTCGCGATCTGCTTCTTCGAGTGAGTGCGGGCATTGCGCGGGTTTGTGCGCAGCGTGCCGATCGACCGGTACTCGACGTGAAGCAGCAAATTTGGGAAGGGACCACTATCACATTTTGAAGTAGCATTTAAGGTTGCAATTGAACATGTCATCAGAGAAGCTCCATTGAGGGTGAGGGGAAGATCAGGAACGCCCGCGCTTACGGACGGGGATGCGCTCAAGCCAGTAGCGCAGCTGCAACGCCATGTTGACGAGCTCGATGGTGATGATCGGCAGCTTCGTCCCGCTGAAGTGGTCGACGGCCTCTGCCTGAGCGGCCGTGCCATGAAAGATATGCGCCGTGCCCAGTTCGCCAGCTGGAAGAGGCTGAAACATAGGAGAAAACCCTGCGCCTCCGGGCGTGACCAGATAGCTTTTGTGGACTGGATCTCGCACCAGAGTGCCGTAACTCAGGCGAGTCTTACGCTCACCCTCAGGGAAGCCTCGATGCAACTCTTCCCAGTCGAAGCTGAGGATGCGGTCGAGTTCGAGGTCAAGGTCACGGCGAAGAAAGCGCAGAAAGCCTACCGCTGTCCCTTGCGGCAGGCCGCCCTTCATGAGCCTCTCGCCGATGAGAAGAGCAAAGGCATCGTAGATCGTATAGGCCATGTCGGTGCCGGGTCCGGACGGCTGATCGAAGAAGGCATAGCGCCGCCCCGAGCCTTCCAGCCGCTGCGGTGAGCGCTCACGATCTAGGTCGATCAGGCGCTTGAGATCGACCTTCAGGGTCTTGTCCGGGGTCGGATCATTGTTGGCGAGCCGCCCCGTCACCTTGGCGACGGCGCGCTCGACCTGATCCCGTTTGTAAGTTTGTGTGGCAGGGGCTGTCATGAGCCAAGAGTTAACAAGCGCAATTGCGGTAGTCAATAGGGTCGCAATTGCCGTGGGGCAGGGTAAGACACCCCCAGACCCTCACCCGGTTCGCTCCATCAGCCAGCCCATCAGTCCCGCCTCGACTGCCCGGCGCGCCAGTTCCTCCCCGCTCCAGACATGCACGCCCCCAAACTCCTCCGGGACGAGGCGGCCCTCCGGCGAATGGCAGACGAAGAACAGGCGCTGGTAGCCGCCGCTCCGAAAGATCGCCTCATAGCGCAGGAGCGTTGCCTGATCCGCTTTCGACTTGACCTGAACCAGCGCCCGCTCGCCCGTCGCCGGCTGTTCGAGGATGAGGTCGGCATCCTTCAGGTTGCCGCCGAGCTGCGACACCCGCTGCCAGCCCGAGCGCTGGAACAGCAGTTCGACGAAGAGCTCGAAATCGTTCCAGTGCAGCTGGTGGATCAGCCCGGCAGCGGCCGCGACGGCCTGTTCGAGGGCCGAGCGGGCCTGGGCCACCATGGGCTCATCCCGGCCGTTGATCTTGCGCAGGAGATACGCAATCTCCTTCACCTGACAGATCGTCTTCTGGTAAGCGGCCACCTGGGTGAGACGGGTGCTCAAGATATCCATCCGCAGGGGATCGCCGTAGAGACTGGTCGAGAACCACTGTCGGACCCGGCGCATGACAGCGCCGTGCTCACCGGGCGTGCCGCGCAGGTCGATGACCTCTGAGGCCGTGAAGGCCCACCAGAGATGCCCGTCGGCAAAGGTGATCCAGAGGCAGTCCTCGTCTTGCGTGTAGAAGTCGCGCATCTCGCGGATGGCGTCGCTGGCGACACTCGGGGCGTAGCCCAGCTTCTCGATCAGGACCCGACGGGCACCGTCCCAATCCCCTTGCAAGCAGAGGTCATGCGGCTCGTGCGGAGCGCCGAAATGCATCTCGCTGGTTTCGAAGCACAGCCGCGCCCAGCGGCCACCCTGACCGAGCTTGATGTAACGCACGGTCGTGGGCTCGATCTCGGCCATGATCGTCGGGCTTGGGTCCATGGACACTCTCCTGTGGGGTCTTGACACCTGTCGCTTGGGGCAGGGCGGCAGTCCAGAGGAATATCTGAATTATAGATATCTATTTTTTGTATATGGCATTCATGCGCATAGGCATCAGGCCGGTTCCACCCAGCCCGGCCGTTCATGCCCTCTCACCATCGCTCCCCGCGCCATCAGCGCCTGGCAGAGCTGCTTGCGCAGTACCGGCGGGAGGCTGCCCTGAAGCAGGTGGACGTGGCGCAGGCGCTCGGCCGCTATCAGCCCCTGATCACCAGCATGGAAAACGGGCAGCGCCGGATTGATGTGGTCGAGCTCCTGGACCTGGCCGAGATCATCGGCTTTGATCCACATGAAGTGCTCGACCAGCTGATAAAGACGCCCAAGAAGTAGCGTCCTCAGCTCGTCCTGATCACGACAGGACAAAAGCGGCCCGAACAAAGCACTGTTCTTGCTCTCATAGCGCTCGACTTCCTGTGCCTGGCACGCATCCATGGGACCGCCAACGACGCGGAGGCAGACATGGATCGCACACTCACCATCACCGAGAGCTTACGGGCCGCCAGTCAGCGCCTTGACCGGGCAGCCGCTCTCGCACGGGGAGCGCTGACCTGCGCCGAGGGCGGGGCGGAGATGGAGGCGGTGCGCATGACCCTGGAACTCGATCTCGAAGTATATCTCAGCGAGGCGCAGACCCTGCTCTCAGCGGCAACCTTGCTGCAGCGCATGAGTCGGAAGAGCGAAGGCGATCGCAACGACGGCAGCTGATCCAACCGCTCCGCCGATCGGAGCAAGCAGGACCGAACCGTGTGCCCCGTATACGGGGCTTGAGGCAGTGGCGGCGCTGGTGCCGCCGATACCCTCAAGGATCAGCCTCATGACCACATCTACCCTGACCGATACACAACTGGTTCTCTTGTCTGCGGCATCGCAACGAGAAGATGGGCTTCTGGTTCAGCCGGAGCGCCTGAAGGGAGCGATCGCACAATCCGTGGTCGCCCGGCTCCTGGCAGAAGGAGTCGTTGAAGAAATCGCCGTCGATCACAGCAGGCCCTCTTGGCGCCAGGACGACAATGGCAACTTCATCGGCGTCAAGATTACTGCAACCGGTCTGACAGCGATCGGTGTCAGCCATGACGGTGAAGGGTCCGCACCAGAAAGCATTGCTCAGCCTGGAGAGGAGCAGAGCACGCACCGATCCGAAGAACCGCATCAGGCTCGGCCTGAGCGACCCGGCACGAAACGGGCTCTGGTGATTTCCTTGCTGCAACGTGAGGAAGGAGCCGACCTGGATGACTTGATCCAGGCGACAGGGTGGTTGCCTCACACAACCCGTGCGGCTCTGACTGGATTGCGTCAGAAGGGATATGCAATCAGCAAACAAAAGGGAGCACAAGGACAAACGGTCTATTCGATCAAAGATGTTGAGCCAGTCGATCCGGAAGGATGCGACGACCGGGACACGGCTCCGACTGAGGCGGTGTAATGGTGATGAAGCAAGTCGCAACTCATCGCGAACGAGGAGTCGCAGATGCTCCGGCGATTCATCCCGACCATCAGGCGTTAAAGCAGCAGAAGGTTGAGAGCGAGCTTGCTGCTCTGGCAAGCGCAGACATTCACGAGCTTCGGGTCCGCTGGCGACGGCTCTTTCGAACCAAGGCGCCGGAGCATCTTTCCCGCACGCTGCTGGTTCGCATCCTCGGTTATCGCCTGCAGGCGGATGCGTATGGCGACCTCGACCGCGAGAGCCTGCGCTTTCTGGATCGGGTCGCCAGACAGCTTGCTGCCGGAAGCGACAAGCCCGTCCCGCCGGTCACCGAGACCTTTAGCCTCAAGCCTGGCACCGTCCTGATCCGGGAGTATGACGGCGTTCTCCATCAAACTATGGTGACGGGTGACGGCTATAGTTGGAATGGGAGGAGCTACAAGAGCCTGTCAGAGGTCGCGCGGGCGATTACCGGAACCCGCTGGAACGGGCCCCGCTTCTTTGGCTTGCGGGACAGGAAGTCTAACCTACAAGCGGAGAAGGCGGCATGAGAGCATCGCCTAAACCCGCCTTTCGCTGCGCGATCTATACCCGTGTCTCGACCGATCACGGGCTGGAGCAGGAGTTCAATTCGCTCGACGCTCAACGGGAGGCTGCCGAAGCCTACATCAAGAGCCAAGCTCATGAGGGCTGGCAATGCCTTCCGGCTCAGTACAATGACGGCGGCTTCTCGGGCGGATCCATCGAAAGGCCGGCGCTGCAACAGCTCCTATCGGACATCCGGTCTGGCCTGATCGACATTGTGGTCGTCTACAAGGTCGATCGTCTGACCCGGTCCTTGGCGGATTTCGCCAAGCTCGTTGAATTGTTTGACCAGTACGACGTCTCGTTCGTCTCGGTCACCCAGGCTTTTAACACGACGAACAGCATGGGACGCCTGACCCTCAATGTCCTGCTGTCCTTCGCGCAGTTCGAGAGGGAGGTCACGGGCGAGCGCATCCGGGATAAGATCGCCGCATCCAAAAAGAAAGGGCTCTGGATGGGCGGCGTCGTTCCGCTGGGGTATCGCGTGCATGAACGGACGCTGGTCATCCATGAGGAGCATGCTGAGCTTGTCCGCATGCTCTATAGCTCATATACGGCATGCGGCAGCGTCCACGAGCTGAAGAAGCAACTGGACGGGCAAGGTTGCTGCCTTCCCATCCGAACGGACGGAAGGGGGAGGCAGACGGGTGGTGGCCCGTTCAGCCGGGGACATCTCTACAAAATCCTGTCGAACCCGGTTTACATCGGTGAGATCGTTCATAAAGGGCAGCGGTATCCCGGACAGCATGAGGCTTTGATCGATCCCGCCTTTTGGGAAGTCGTTCAACGGCATCTCGCTGAGCAGGCTCAGACATTCAAGAATCGCCGTAGTACATCGGACGCGCTCCTGCTGGGGCGGCTGTTCGATGACCGGGGCAATGCCATGAGCCCGAGCTATTCTCAAAAGGGCAGCATCCGCTATCGCTACTACACCTCACAAGCTCTCCTACAGGGCCGGAAGGCTGAGGCCGGATCGCAGCCTCGGGTCCCAGCCTGCGAGCTGGAGCGGGTGGTTTTCGATTACCTGCGGACAATTCCGACAGATTCTAACGGGCCGCTGCATGTTCCGACGGCAAGCAGCGACGAGCAGTTTGCAACGGATGGCCGGGCTCTGGTCGAAGCGCATCTGGAGAAGGTCATTGTCGGGAGAGGCAAGGTGTCTATCCTGCCCAAGGCGAAAACGGTTGAAGGGTGCGGCGCGAGCAGAGTCGAGATCGATTGGGCACCGAAGTCCGGCACCCGAAAACGGGACCTTATCCGAGCCGACGGGCAAGTCTCCCGCCCTATGCGTTCTGAAGCCAGGAGCAGGCTGCTGATTGCTCTGGTAAAAGCCCGCCGATGGCTAACCGACATCATTGCCGATCCGGAGATAACCCCTCGGGTGATCGCGGTTCGGGAGGGGTACAGTGAGCGATCGGTTCGGATGATCTTGAATCTTGCCTTCCTATCCCCGGAGGTCGTGAAGGCCGCGATTGATGGAACCCTAATGCGAGGTGCGGGAATGTCCGGGATGACGGATCTGCCGATTAGTTGGGCGGAACAGATGAAGGCGGTTTGAGGCACTAGGTAGACAGTGAAAGCCTCAGCCCGCTGTAAGCTTATGATGGTACTCGGTGCGCCGCAATTAATGCGCCTATTCGCGATGTCGATTGACAGTGGAGAAAAGCTGCCCGAACCTCCGATCAAAGGACGATATAGGATAAATGAACGGTGTCGAACGGGCGGCTCTCGGATTTACGGGACTTCTATTCTCTCCTTGGCGTGCTCTCAGATCGCGCCGTTAAGCTCCGCAAGCTAAGCGAATGTTCGGGGCGCATGGATTGGCCCAAGCGCGGAGTCTACTTTTTCATGGAGGGTGGCGAGACCCGCTCGGACAGTGGCAGTAGCCCGCGGATCGTGCGGGTAGGAACCCACGCGCTGACGGATGGTTCGGGCTCGAGGCTCTGGGGTCGCCTGCGTCAGCACCGAGGCCAAGGCAAGGCCGGCGGCGGTAATCATCGCGGCTCGATCTTTCGGCTGATTGTCGGCACCGCACTGATTGCACGTTACGGTCATGAGTTCCCGACGTGGGGACAGGGCAACAATGCCCCAGCCGATGTGCGGGCAGGCGAGGTCGGCCTTGAGCGTGAAGTCAGCAAAGTGCTTGGTGCAATGCCGTTTCTCTGGCTCGCTATCGACGATGAGCCGAGCCCAAAGAGCCTCCGGGGCTATATCGAACGAAACTCCATCGCGCTTCTCAGCAACTTCGATAAGGAGCCACTTGACCCGCCGAGCGCAGGGTGGCTCGGGCATTCCTGCAACCGTGAGCGGGTCCGTGGATCCGGGCTCTGGAACCAGAACCATGTGGACGAGACCTACGACCCGGCCTTTCTCGGCTGCTTTGAGAAGTTGGTTTCAAAGATGGAGCGAGCCGCGTGATCGTCGTCATTCAATGTGCCGGTAGCAAGCGACCAGATGCCGGAACACTACGGACGACAGATGGAAAACCGATTCTGTTTGTCGCCCATCCTGAGAAGGCACCAAAGGCCGACAACGGTGTCTACGCCCGCCCTGATGGCCCCGCTTCAGGCGGTCGCTCATGGCGGGAGGAGCTTCTGGCTTATAATTATAGACCCGGGAACAATCCACTCGGGCTGCTTCCCGCATACGAGCTTTACAAGAACGAGATCTACCGCTCTCTCGTGAGGCAATATGGGGTTGAGAACACGTACATCCTTTCAGCCGGATGGGGTTTGCTCAATGCCGCCTTCCTGACCCCGAGCTACGACATCACTTTCAGTGGTTCAGCGGAGGATTTCGTCAGGCGGCGCAAAGGAGACTCTTACGGAGACTTCTGCATGTTACCGAATGACGTAGATGGGCCGGTCGTCTTTTTCGGCAGCAAGGAGTACGTCCCCCTTTTTGCCTCTCTGACACGTCCGGCGAAAGCTGAGAAGGTGGTGTTCTATAACTCTCAATTGCCGCCAGCCATAGACGGCTGTGTTCTGAAGAGGTTCGAAACCCGGACGAGAACAAATTGGCAGTACGAATGCACCAGCGCCTTTATGAGCGGCAGGGTTCATCTTTGTTAAGGTATGCCAAAAGCCATGCCAATAGAAAGTGATTTGATTGCTGGCCTTGAGCGGCTTTCGGCGGAATTTCAGCCGAATGAACTCGCCTACCTCGCCGCGACCTGCAAAATCGAGTTCCCAATACGCGATAGACTCGCCTTCTATATGCACAAGAAGTACGAGAGTGTCGGATGACGGGCTGATCGAGGACGGACTCGCGCCGTCGTACTATCTCGAGGGGCTGTTCTACAACGTGCCAGTCGATCAATTCGGCGGCAGCTACCAAGACACTTTCATGAATTGTTTCAATTGGCTTCTAAGTGCCGATCGAAGCAAGTTTGTATGTGCAAACGAACAGTATTACCTGTTGCGTGAAAGGTCGCCAGTCACTTGGCGGGCAGAAAAATGCGACAAGTTCCTAAGCGCTCTGAGCGATTTTTGGAAACAGTGGTAAGTACCCGGCCAAGCGGAAAGCGGTGCGGTCCGACTGAAACGGCCATTTTCACCAGGTCAACCTTTCACTGTCTTCAGATCAGCCTCCGAATGCCATGATAAAGACCAATCGCAGGCCGAGCACTGTCGGCGAGATCTGACCGAGGAGTTCCTGGAGCCAATGGGCCTAATGCAGGCAGATCTGGCTCAGGCGTTGGATGTGCCCAGCTTGATAGCGCAGGGTCTTTGTGACAACCGCATCCCTGTAGACGCTGAATTGGCGAAAGCTCTGGCCAACGCACTCGGGACCTCGACCGAGTTCTGGCTAAATGCTCAGAAAGCAGCCAACCAGTACACCGGAACGGGTCCAGGGTAGCGGTTCCAATCTTGAACCCCATTTAAAGCAATAAAGTATCTTAATCCGGAGGCGCGTGGATTAGAGGCTGCTGACTTTCGGGGTTGGCCGTGGCATTAACCTAAGCTTGACGCCGGTCGTTGTGAAACGAAGACAGCGGGATAGGACGCCGGTGGAGGGCCAGGGGGGCACGTGGCGCTAACGGAAGCTGACACCTGTCGGAAGTTTGTCATTCCAAAGCTTCAGCAAGCTGGTTGGGACTCGCGGCCCCATGCGATCAATGAGCAGCGAACTTTTACTGACGGGCGCATTGTATTTGTCGGGGGTAAGGCGAGGCGCGGTAAGCAAAAGCGCGCGGACTACATCCTCCGGTACCGCCCAGACTACCCCATTGCTGTCGTCGAAGCAAAATCCCGTTATAAGCATGCTGGCGAAGGGCTGCAGCAAGCCAAGGATTACGCTGAGATCCTTGGCCTTAAATTCGCTTACTCAACGAACGGGGTCGAGATCATTGAATTCGACTATACAACCGGGATAGAGAGGTTTGTTGCTGAGTATCCTCAGCCTGACGAGCTTTGGAGTCGGTTAAGGGCCGCTGAGGGCATCACTCAGGACGAAACGGCCGAAAAGCTCCTTACACCCACGTATCCTGACCTAGGCAAGCCACTCCGGTACTATCAGGAGATCGCGGTCAATCGCTCGGTGCAGGCCGTGCTGCAGGGGCGAAAGCGCACGCTCCTGACGCTCTGCACCGGAGCAGGAAAGACAGCAGTTGCCTTTCAGATCTCGTGGAAGCTCTGGTCTGCCCGCTGGAACAGCAAAGGCACGAGCTGGCGGCCGAAGATCCTATTCTTGGCCGACCGTAATGTTCTCGTCGACGATCCTATGGCGAAGGATTTCAGACCTTTCGGAGATGCACGGGAGAAAATCGGGGGAGGAGTGGCGGTTAAAAGCCGTGATATCTACTTCGCAATATATCAAGCCATCGCACGGGACGAAAATCGCCCTGGACTATACCGTGAATATCCCAGGGACTTCTTCGACCTTATCATCATCGACGAGTGCCACCGTGGCAGTGCTCGGGACGACGGTAATTGGCGAGAAATTCTTGAGTGGTTTGAACCGGCCTACCAGATCGGGATGACGGCAACTCCCCGCCGTGAGGAGAACGTCGACACGTACCACTATTTCGGAGATCCAATCTACGAGTACAGCCTAGCTCAGGGTATTGCAGACGGCTTCCTTGCGCCGTACCGCGTGCACCGCATTATCACCGATTACGATGCCGCGGGGTGGCGCCCTAGCAAGGGCGAGTTAGACCGCTATGGACGTGAGATTCCAGACGCAGAGTACGGCACGAAAGATTTTGAGCGGATCGTTGCCATCCGGGCTCGGACGCAGGCGTTCGCGCGGCACCTAACAACATTCCTCAACGCAACGGATCGCTTCGCCAAGACGATCGTCTTCTGCGTCGATCAGGAGCACGCGCTGGAAATGAGGCACGCGCTGGCTGCCCTCAATGCGGACTTAGTTAAGAAATATCCGGACTATGTGTGCCGGGTGACAGCAGACGAAGGCGACATCGGGAGTGCCCATCGAGCCAAGTTCCAGGATATCGAAACCCGGACCCCGGTAATTCTCACCTCATCCCAGATGCTGACAACCGGGGTCGATGCGCCGACCTGCAAGAACGTGGTTCTGGCACGGGTTGTCAGCTCGATGCCCGAGTTCAAGCAGATCATCGGCCGCGGAACTCGGCTGCGCCCTGACTACGGGAAGCTGGCTTTCAACATTATCGACTATACCGGCACTGCCACGGAGAAGTTTTCAGATCCAGCGTTCGATGGAGACCCTGTCCGTGAGCGAGAAGAGGTCATCGACGAAGCAGGGGTCGTTGTCGAGGAAGCAGAAATTTCCGAGGCGCATGTCGACGATATCGCAAGTCGGGATGAGACCAGCGATATTGCCTTAGAGACCGACCAAGATGACGCTCCACGCAAGTTTTACATCGATGGCGGCTCAGTCGAGATAATCCGGCACATGGTCTATGAGCTCGATGCAGACGGAAAGCAGCTCGCATGCCGGCAGCTTACGGACTACACCGGTGACAAGGTGCGAACGCTTTTCCCCAATGCATCTGAGCTTCGGCACGACTGGCTAGATCCAACTCGACGTGCCGATATCGTAGAGAGGCTGGAAGAAAAGGGGATCGACATCGAGTCGTTAGCGGAGGCAGTTGGAAAGCCAGAGGCCGACCCGTTCGATCTTCTATGCCACCTGGCGTACAGCGCGCCACTTCGGACTAGGCGTGAGCGAGCAGACCGACTGAGACGCGAAGAAACGGACTTCTTCGACCGGTTTGGACCTGAGGCTCGCGAGATCCTCGACGCTCTGATCGAGAAGTACGCTGAGCACGGCGCAGCCCAGTTCAAGGTGCCAGAGATTCTTGAAGTTCCGCCTTTCAATGGCTGGGGAAACGTGATCGAGATCGCCTCCCGCTTCGGTGGAGGCAAGCAGCTTCGGGGTGCAGTCGGTGAGCTACAGCGATTGCTCTACACCTCGTAATTCAAGGAGAACAAGGACGTGGCGAAGACCACCCGGACACGCAGCCAGCAAAAGCCACAAACCACTGCCCAGCGGCTTGACAGCATTGTTAAGTCTGCGCGGAAAGTGATGCGCAAAGATAAAGGTCTGAGCGGCGATTTGGACCGGCTGCCCATGCTCACGTGGATTATGTTCCTCAAGTTCCTCGATGATATGGAGCGTATGGAAGAGGAACGTGCTGAGATTGCAGGGCGCGACTTCAATAGTGCGATCGAGGCTCCATATCGGTGGCGTGACTGGGCTGCCCGTGCCGATGGAATCACCGGTCCTGATCTACTCTCGTTTCTGACTGCGGAAAGAACTGAGCTACCAGATGGTTCAATCGGACCGGGCTTGTTCGCGTACCTGAAAAGCTTGCGTGGCGACAATGGACGCCGCGATAGGCGAGATGTCGTTGCTACCGTGTTTCAGGGTCTCACGAACCGTATGGAAAGCGGATATCTGCTCCGTGATGTCGTAAATCTTATCAACGATATACATTTCGACTCATCGGAAGAGATCCACACGCTGGGGCGCCTCTATGAGACGTTGCTCCGCGAAATGCGCGATGCGGCAGGGGACTCGGGAGAGTTCTACACTCCTCGTCCAGTTGTTCGTTTCATGGTGGAGGTAACAAACCCTCGGCTTGGTGAGACAGTTCTGGACCCAGCCTGTGGTACAGGTGGCTTCCTTACTGAAGCTTTCCAGCATCTAGAGAAGCAGGCGGACACCGTTGAAAAGCGTGCAGTTCTCCAGAACAAGAGCATCGTTGGAGGTGAGGCCAAGCCGCTTCCATATTTGCTCGTACAGATGAATCTACTACTCCATGGACTTGATGCGCCTCAGATCAATCCAGGTAATGCTCTTACAGTCCGTCTGGCGGAAATCGGCGAGGAGCAGCGGGTCGAAGTAATTCTCACCAATCCCCCTTTCGGAGGAGAGGAGGAGACAGGAATTCTTAACTTCTTCCCTGACGATCGCCGTACAGCTGAGACCGCGCTTCTGTTTCTTCAGCTGATCATGCGCAAATTAAAACGCGGAGGTCGCGGTCGAGCCGCGGTCGTGGTTCCTAACGGGACCCTGTTCGGCGATGGCATCGCTGCGAGGATCAAGGCCGACCTTTTGACTGAGTTCAATCTGCACACCATCGTGCGACTGCCGGAAGGTGTGTTCTCCCCTTACACCGACATCCCAGCGAATCTGATCTTCTTCGACACCACAGGTCCGACGGATACGATCTGGTTCTATGAACAGCCTCGGCCAGAGGGACGGAAGAAGTACTCGAAGACGGCACCTCTAACCTATGAGGAGTTCGGTGACTGCCTTTCTTGGTGGGGTAACCGGCAGGAGAATGAGCGCGCCTGGCAGGTTCGTGGACAGGAGCTGATACAGCGTGACGACAAGGAGAGGGTTGTCTCATGCAATCTCGACCTAAAGAACCCTCATTCCGGTGACACAGTCGAGCATCGAGCGCCTTTGGAAATCATCGACAGCATCATCGAGAAGGAGACGCGCATTCTCGCCATCATGAGCGAGATCAGAGCTACACTTGCGGAGGTAGCATAATGGCATGGCCTGTTGCGCCTTTGAGCGAGTGTGTCGAGCAAGTACAGCGGACAGTCCGTGTCGAGCCAGACCAGAAATACCAGCTTTTAGGAATGCGCTCGAAGATTGCCGGGCCATTCCTTCGTGAGACCAAGGTAGGCGCTGAAGTTTCGGCTGACACGCTGAACCGGGTTGAGACCGGCGATTTCATCTACAGCAGACTTTTCGCCTGGCAGGGATCGTTCGGGGTTATTCCTCCGGAACTCGATGGCGCATATGTTTCGAATGAGTTCCCGATTTTTCGTATCGACGAGGAAAGACTAAATCCGGTCTTCTTGGTCTACTGGTTCGGGTTGCCTTCTACACAGAGGATTGTAGAAGCCGACTGCTTTGGCTCGACGCCAGGCACGCGAAACCGGTTCAACGAAGGGTACTTTCTTAAGCTTCGTCCGCCATTGCCTCCTGTCGATGATCAACGTCGAATTGTCGAGGTGCTGGATAAGGCAACGGCGCTTGTTAAAGAAGTGCGTGTGCTTCGCAACGCAATCGGTGACGACATCAACTCGTTCATAATAAGTGCGCATGAGTCATACGCAGACACAGAAGGGACTACTCTGGGTGACTTTATCGAGCTCGCAGAAGATCGTGTGGCAATCGACCCGGTCGTCTCCTATCCGCAGGTTGGAATTCGCGGGTTTGCCGGCGGCTTGTTTTTCAAGGACGAAGTGCTCGGTTCCGAGACCAGCTACAAGGCATTCAATCGTCTTTCCCCAGGGCTGCTCGTAGTCAGCCAGCCCAAGGGTTGGGAAGGCGCGGTCGCGGTTTGCGACGAGACATCCAATGGTTGGTTCGCATCACCCGAGTACCGGACATTTAGGTGTCGAACAGGATTACTTGAGCCAGCCTATCTGGCTGCACTCCTACCGACCCCATGGTTTCAAAGTCAATTGAGCAAACTCACTCGTGGCCAAGGCGCGCGTCGAGAGCGACTGCGTCCCGACATGTTGCTCGGCATGAGCATACGCATGCCATCGCTTGAGAAGCAGCACAAAGCTCTGGAGGCAATCGAAAAACTTCGACAAATTCACGCGTCCAAGGCCGCGTTCATGAGCAGTATCGAAGCATTGCTGCCAGCGATGCTTCACCAAGTGTTCAGCGGTGCGGGTACGGCAGGGGGGCAGATCTTGGTGGATAACTTTGGTGTTAAGAACCATCTCCCCACTGATCTACAAGTGGCAGTGTGAGGATGTTTCTCGGCGTCACACGCGGGCAGGTATTTTACTGGTTCAGTTAGGGTATGCCTTCGGAGAACCACCCATAGCCCGGTACATTAATGCAGCTTGGCAATTCATAACAGGCCGCTGCATAGTAAACCATCTTAAAGAACCGATGGACTCTATATGTTTGTTCGTGCCTACCTCCGAGCAAGTACCACCGAGCAGGACGCTCAGCGTGCCCGTGATCCTCTTAATGCTTTCGCGGCAGAACGGGACCTGACCATCGCCTCCTGGTACGCTGAGAATGAGAGCGGATCGAAGCTCTCACGCCCTGAGCTGTTCCGGCTTCTGGCCGATGCTCAACCTGATGACGTGCTCCTAGTCGAGCAGGTGGACCGGCTCTCACGCCTAAACGCAGGTGACTGAAAGAAGTTGAAGGGTCAGATCGCGACCAGGCGCCTGCGCGTCGTGGCGCTCAATCTGCCCACTTCGTGGATGATAGCTACCAGCAGTGCAGACGACTTCACCACCCGTATGTTCGAGGCAATCAATGCCATGATGCTCGATATGCTTGCTGCTGTGACTCGCAAGGACTACGAGGACCGCCGTCGGCGCCAGTCTGAGGGGCAAGCCAAGGCCAAAGCCGAGGGCCGCTACAAGGGGCGTCCGGAGGATGAGGAGCGCAGTGCCGGTATTGCCTCAATGCTCAAGGCAGGCGTCTCTTGGTCGCAGATCCAGAGTGCTACTGGATGCAGCAGGGCAACCGTGGCCAAGATCGCCAAGCGAATAGCTGGTTGATCAACCAATATGCTCGGGAGCTCATAGCAAGTTGCTGAATCAACTTCCAGGCTGAACGCTGCCCTATACTTGAAGCGCAGCAAGGCCAGCTCGTACCAAGTGACTGTCCGCCGCTCCAAGCACCTCGCCAAGCTTTTGCTCAATGTCATTTCGAGCGACGCCAGGTTGGACTATCACCATCTCGAAGTGCGGAGGCCTCTTCCGGGCTAGAGCCCTCATTGTGGGTTCGTCTCCGCGTATGAACTGAGCCATCCCCGTGCCGCGGCTGAATCGCCCGCATAGCTGATCAACAAGGCGTTCCAAGTCGCACCAGATGATCCCTTTTACCGCTTGACCGCATACCTCATAGAGGTCATCGACGCGGTTTCCGGAGGCAGCACCGCCTGATCCTTTGCAGTGGTAAAAGGTGACGCGCACGCCTCCATCTGCACTGAGTGACATAGCTACAAAATCGGCTGTTTCGCCGCTACCGTGGTCCCAGTAGACGACCTCGTTTTCAGGCACATTCAGAACACGTGCTAAATAGCCTTGGATCGAGGATGCCTGTGCTGCTCCCGTTGCAAATTCTACTTCGATGTCGACACCCTCAGCCGCCCAATCAACAGTCCGGATGCGCTCGGCGTCATAGGGGCTATAACCGTCCGCAGGCACCGCGAAATGTTCGTCACCATACAAGCGGGACCAGTCCTCCAATATCAAATGCAAAGGATTGTCGTTTAGGAAGTCAACAAGATCCTCGGTATTTCGTCCTCGCTGTAGGATCACCGTGGCTTGAGCGTCATCCAAGTAAGAGAAATAAGCGTCCTGATAGATGTGGAATGCAATTTTGGTTTCAAAGCCATGGCCCGCAAGTCGAATCACCGCGTGATTGCTTGCGTAGCTTTCAACTATGAGATCGAAACCGATTAATGGTCGCGAATGCGCCCTGCCGGCAATCTCATAGATCGCGTCGGGGGGATCGAGGTAGACGTCCTTTTCCCAATCAGCAAACAGAACACGGGAGGGTATTTTCTGAACGGGCTCCCCCATCATCAGCAGATCGAGTTTACTGCCCGTCAGAGCGGCCCGATCATCGTGAATCTTACGGGCTAGTCTCTGACACCAATCTAAAAGTTCAGGCAGTGAGAGATTGGTATTGCTCCAAATCTTAGAGGCGCTGCTCAAGCCGATCGTCACGTCGATACCATTCTCTTTAGCGCTTCCAAAACAATGACCGCGGTGAAACAGGCGAGCATCCTCGGCTCGGATTGCTTCGTCTGCCCTCGACCCAGTAATCATCCGGTACGACTCGGTGAGGCTGGATTGCTGGCGGTTTCGCATGCCAACGTTGAAGAATTTAGCTTGATCCAGTTCCTTAAGTGCCCGGTTCAATGCGGAAAGGTTTAGGATCCGAGGGTCATACCCGACTAGATCGCGGACGATTCGTCGGTAAAGACCGTCTGCACGTTTGGACGCGCAAACAAAGAGTAAGTTGGCGGTGGGGTCATAGTAGAAGACAAACAGATCGAAGCGGACATCAATTAGTCTGTCATCGTCCGCCCATGGGACAACACCAGCCTTTCGGGTTATGTAGACGCTCGAATTCGTTGTCTCACTGACACGCCCGAACACCTGTTCTCGGTCGCTGCCGAAATTTGGTTCGCGCTGGATGTCAAAAGGCTCCCGAAGCCGAAAGATCTTTACATGCGCGTACGGCGAAAACGTATATAGCGAAAGGTCGTTCAGGTCCGGCGTCGTTGGTTTCTCAAGTTCAAAGCTCTCAAGGGTCTCCCGCGCCTGAACTTCTCGTTGGACTCGTGCCTCACCTAGATTAGGGATGATTTCGGACCATATTGCGCCTGCGGCGTAGAGTTTCTCCGCCTCGACCTCGATTCCTGACCGGCTTGCTACAAAGGTTGCGTCACCAAGGTTCTCACCAGCTGTCCGTGCGAACCTTCCAATGAACTGGAGCGTTACAGCCAGCGATCTATGAGGCGAGTGGATCGCGGCTACCTTCAAGCGTGGCATGTCGAAGCCCTCGCCAAGCATGTTCACGCAAATGATGCCATCCAGTTCGTCAGCCTCGAGGGCGGCTAGAACCTTCTTAACATGTCCAAGCGAATGTCCGCCGTGGACCAGCTTCAGCTTCAGATCGGTGCTTTCCGCATATACTTTTTCCAACTCTGATGCTCGTGCCCGGCTGTCCGTCCTAACCATCAGGAGATGTCTTAGACCAGCTTCGCGGTCAGATCGGAGTTTGACCTCTGCAGCTCGAGCAATAGCAATGTCGACTTGGCCTACCTCTTGATCTGGGCCATCGACTCCGACGGGTTGATAATCGATATGACCGAACACTCCGTCGCGGTAGGCGGTTTTGAGATCGTAGGTATAGATGAAGCGACCTTTTATCTCCCTATCGTCTCTTCGAAATGGCGTTGCAGTAAATAGAACCTTCTTCGCTTCACTGAAGATCTCTAAAAGAGCCTTCCAGGTTGCCGCTGGGCTGTGATGAGCCTCGTCGACGAGAATAAGATCGAAGAGATCGTTAGGAGGGATCGGTATGCCTCCGTTGTGCGGACTGACGCTTGGGACCGTGGCGACTACCACGTCAAACTCACGCATCTGAGCCCAAGCATCGGCATCAGTAACGCGGTTTGATGTAGCCATAACCCGTGGCACCGGGAGATCTTCCGGAACCGCGCCAAGGCGCTTCAAGACTCCGAGAGCCTTGAAGTCCTCAGCAATCTGCTCTCGAACTAACCGGCTCGGGGTCAGTACCAGAACCCGTTGTGCTCTGAGCAGAAACGCAGATGCTTGGAGAACAGCCGTTTTCCCGGAGCCGGTCGGCATCGTGACAATTGCAGGCTCGGAGCGCTGGGTGAAATGTGCGCCAATGGCAAAAAGTGCGCCACGCTGGGCCGTTCGGAACCCAGGACTCTGGTCGGTTCTGAGTGGATAGCTAAGCTTAGGGTATTGTGCTTCGAAGTACGACATTTTTTGCCCACCTGCTCACAAGTAGGAGTTTTTTCGGTCGCTCATTCAAGGCCACCGCCAGGGATATCCACTGGTTGTAGTGCCAGCAGGATGCTGGTTCGGAGGCTTGGGTAGTTTGCTTAGAGGGGACAATTCACTTGGTCAGAAACCGCATGGCTAATTAGGGTTCGCCTATTGCTCCAAATTGGCCACGTTCGGTATGGACCTCACCGCTCCAGAAGTGGCGCCGGCGGTGCCTGCTCCTGTCCTCACGAACAAGCGCCGTGATGGGCGCAGCGCGCGCAAGACCCACCGGATGCTGCCATTCGCAACGCGGGTCAGTCCGGAGTTCGACAACCGCCTGCGCGATATTGCCGATCGCGATGGGCTGCTGCTGGTCGAAGTACTGGAGAGGGCTTTAGAGATCTACGAAGTGCAGCAAGGTTGCAGCAAGCCAGAAGGTGCAGCCATGAAGCATCCGGGAGAGCTGTTTGAAAAGCCGGGTGGTCCAGGCCAACAAGAGCTATTCGAGGCAGAAACACAGTGGTTCCACGTATTCAAAGCTATGGTTGACAGCGGCGAACTGGCTGCGCTGAGCGGCTCGGCTATCAAGGTGTACTTGGTGGTGAAGGCGCATACCAACTTCAGCACGGGCCGCGCCTTTCCCGCCCTGGAGACCATCGCCGAGAAGGCGGGGCTAACAGTCAGCCAGGTAAAGCGAGAGATCAAGATGCTCGAGGAGCACGGGTACATCTCGAAAGAGAAGCGGGGTCGTTCGAACCTCTACATGCTCCGAGAAAAGGTGAGCATTACAGGCAAAGATGGTCGGCCGCAGGCTGTTGCCACCTGGGATTACCTGCCATCGACCGTGCAGCACGCTGTGGCTGACCTTCGCAACGTACTGGTGACTGGGGATCTGGGCGGAGCAAACATCGTCCACATTGAGCGCTACAGGTGAACGTGAACCACGTCAGCGACGGCAGCGTGCACCTGAACGTTCAGCAACTCCTGTCAGACCTCGACAAACTGCCAAAGAGCATCCAGGACAAGCTCCGCACTCACCCCGCTGACCCCAACTGAGTTATACACAGCTCACCGGTGACCCGTGTCATAGGTGAGCTGTTTGGGAATTGGATAGGGTTCTCCCGTGGAGACGAGCCTAAGCCTTTGGCTGCTTCACGATTTTGCAAGACGGTACGGAATAACAGGCTACGATTGTAGTCTTCTCTTCGTTGGCTAATATGAACACGCCCATGGATAAGTGTTGGATTACTGCTGTCTGATCAATGTCACGAACTATGTTAATAGCATGATCAACATCCCCGGGCGTTCCATCGACCCTGATGATGCACTTCCATGCCTTGCCCTTAGGTCTGTTTTTGCCTCTTACCATCTTTGGCTCTGCCCTACCCACGCCCTCGGCCCGCTGAGTGCATCTTTCCGGTTCCTCTGAATAGAATCTGAGTTGCTCAATCTGGATCGTGTACGGGCGGCTGTGGCAGTGGTCGCCAGTGCGACGGCGGTAAGGTGAATGGCTTCTTGGACTGGGCATCCACCCACTTGCCCCTGCGGACATTGTACCGCGCGAAGGTATAATCAAACTCGCCTCTGGCCCAAGCAACCATGATGATCCTACCATCTTGTGGTGCTGCAGCCATAAGATCCCAACCGTCCTCATAGCGACGGGTGTTCCGGCGCCTGATAGGACCGGTGTCGGGCTTGTCCTTCCATTCGCTTGCCTTAACGCCCTCTTGGAGCAGCAAGTGCCACTCGGTGCCGTCCCGCACTGGCGCACCATCCATCTCCAGAGCAATCGATAACGCCCAGATAGTGTAAATCGGGCCATCGATGGTGTCAGGACGGTGAGCATCATCCGGCCAAGCAAAGATGATGTGCCTCTCGCATTCTATAAACTTGATCCGGAAGACGCCCTGACACTTCTCGCCTGTTCCATCCCAGATATAGATATCGACCTCACCGAGAGAGAAAATGGGAGCCGGTTGACGCGGCAATTGCACCACGTTCTCACCCTCAACCTGAGGCTTAGGTTCCTCAGGTATCTGGATGTCCAGGATTGTGCGTCGCTCCCAGTCAATGCGGCAATTCTCGGAGATCCGCTTCAAATAAGCCAAGCGCTCTTGCCTCATTTTCGCCCCCCCCGTTATGGGCTGCAACGTAAAGTAACGCGTAAAAAGCCTCCTGTTCAACTTGTCCTTCCGACTTGCTGAAAGGCAGCCTCACATATCTCGACACCCTTGCTGCCGCTTAATAGTGGCCAGTGTCTTGAGTGCCTCCATGATATCGAATTGGATTCATCGACCATCTCGCGTTCATTGGCACTGATCCGGCCCCAGCTTCGCACCAGCATGATCCGGACGAAGAGGTCCCGCTCGATCATGAGGGAGTAAGACCCCTTCACCTCTATTCCGAGTCAATCTGATGCAACACAGGATGGTGCTGGATAGGGGATCGGTGTCGCCCATCGAAGCCGCGTGCGAGGTTTTATTTGCCCTCTACAATCTCTTTGTGGTTGGCAATCACAGCTTTCAGTTTTGCATGCTGCTCGGTGAGCTGCGTGGCTCGGTTACGTTGCACCGCTTTAACAGTATCGTATCCGAGGCTAGGCGGTATATTCAGAATGGCTTCGTCTTCCTCGCGTATGACATGATCCAGCATTAGGGCTGCGGGTGCTAAGTGCTTTTCAAGAAGAGTGGCTAAGGTTTTCCTGCGAGCATTGTTCATTTCTGCTTTTGCTCCATATCAAAATGCACTCTGGATTAGCCGACAGCGGCCCTCCGGCTTTGCCGAATATCCTGCTATGGTTTGTCCAAGGCCGCGTCGCTATCACGCTTGGTATGCTCGCTGCGCCTGCTGCCGCATCTGGTCGAGCTCGTCCTGTAGTGTGTTTATCTGCTCCTCAATTGCATCCAAGGACGTGCGCTCAGGTGCCAGGAGCACACAGCCGTTGTCCGATGCACTGTGCCGCTGAACGGCTATCCTCATGCGCGCCGGCAGGATCTCGTCCCCAGGCTGAATATCGAGTGCGAAGGTTTCAAGCGGGCGCATTGCAGATTTCCTTCTGACGCTAGGCCTCTTTCTGATCTTTCAGGCGTACACCTGGCCGGCCATGGTTCAGGAACTCCACGCCCGCAGCCTCTAGAGCCATCTGCACCCGGCGGACTACCTCCATGCTGCTAGTGAGGATGTTGCCGCCCTTAGCTTCCATATTGCGGATCGTGTTGACGTTTACGCCCGCAGCATCAGCCAGTGTCGATTGATCCATCTCGGCGAGGGCGCGAGCGGCTTTGAGTTGGTTCCCCGTTGTCAGCATCTGAGAGCTTTGGCCCTTAAAAAACTATTCCCCTATTTTTCATAACTAGCTGGTTGTTGACAAGACATAATCTCACCGCCAGTTTTAAAACATAGCGAAATGGTTCTGAGGACCAAAGAGATGGCCTTTCACCGCAAACTCGATTTGAATGCCGCAATGCGCGACATGCGCGCTAGTCGGACCACGCCTGCCGCTGGCTTCCTGGCCGCTCGTTCTCTCGAAATCGCCCGCCTCAATCGTCTGGCCCAGGAAGCGGCCTCCGTCCCCTTCGATGTCGCTGGCTCTTATGACAGATCGGCCATCATGAAAGCTGCAATCGCCCAGGCCCGTGTTCAGCGGGTTCGAGGCAGCAAGGCCCCTTGGTCTCAGCTCGTTGGCTCCGCTCTCAAATTCGTGTGGCTGCATGCCAAGCAGCAGCGCGCTCTGGCCGCTCACTAAGGGGTGGACCATGCAGTACCCGTGCGGCGAACGCTGTGGAGACAGCCATGGGGATTTCGGCTCAAAAGCTTTGGAACGAGAAGAGCTGAGCAGATGATCCAGACGCCTCAGGGCTTCGTCGTTTCGACGGAATGCCAGAAAGTCGCCGAACAGAACGGCTTCCGACGCTTCCTCAGTGAGGCGGACGGATGGGCGGGCTACGGCTCCACAACCGCCCAGGGCACGAGTTTTCTGGCTGCCTCGGGTCCGCAGGGGCCATGGTTTCTCGCCCTCGACCACACTGGCGTCGTTGACGAGCTAGGTCTGCCCGCAGCCGAGGTGCCAGGCCCCGGCGTCGCCCGCTTCGCCTTCGACAGCCTTGCCCCGCTCTACGCTGTGATGCACCGCGTCTATCAGCTCGCGGTCAGTCTGCCCGATGCGCCACTGCAAGAGTTCCGGTTCAAGACTAAGGATTTACCCCAGAGCACCGAGGCCGAGCGACTTGTTGTCCAGCGCGTCGGTCAGAACATCTTTCGCGCGAGCCTTATGGATTATTGGCAGGGCCGCTGTCCTCTAACCGGAATAACGGATCCCGAGTTGCTGCGCGCCTCGCATATCGTTCCGTGGAAGGATTGCGCGACGGATGCCGAGCGGCTCGACGTACACAATGGCCTGCTGCTCTCGGCTCTCTGGGACGCTGCCTTCGACCGCGGCCGCGTGACCTTCGATGATGAAGGCAGGCCGGTGTTCTCACCCGCGTTGAGCGAGGCTGCCCGTGATGAGCTACGCTGGCGGGCTCCGATCCCGATCGCAGACAAGCATCGCATCCGCCTGGCACTGCATCGTGCGAACTCTTTCAAGAAGCTATAAGCCAAATGTTGCAAACGCGGGGCTACTCCGCCACCCGGGCATCTCATGCTGGAAGTGGCGCAAGCATTCTTAGCGCGCATTGAAAAAGCTACTTAGCTGAAAGCGTAGCCTCGAAGGGTTAGTTCTTCGGTCGCGGGAACAATGGCTCCCAAGTCCCACAACTCCCGTGCAGGATCGGAAGGGTGTTATTTGGGCAGGTATCGCTGAAGACCACAAGCAACCCAAGACCACCAAAGCCTAGTGGATCGGTTTTGTAGATCTTTTGCCCTAGGTCCGTGACTAGTGCGCGTGCCTGATCGGCCTCGGCGCCATCTGCCCAAATGCTGTTTCGGGTGCAGAAAGCGTAGTGCATGTCGGCGAGGACCTCGCAAGCGCGAAAGTCCAAGTTGACGCCGGAAAGTCTCTGCAGCTTCGCCCTGAGCTTCTCTTCACCATCCCTTGTCGCTAGCAACCCAACGATCACAACGGTAATGTTTCTGTCGAGCAGGAACTGGAGATTGGCAGTCACGAACCGTTCAACATTGTCTGCAAGGCTCCGGCCCGTAGCAACGATATCGTCGATAATCACAACGCCGTTAACAGTAATCCCCCTCTTGTCCTCGTGATCAAGAACCCTTGCGGCAAAGTCTTCAGCTGCGACCACGCATTGGGTCGAGATGAGGTTCTCCTCTGCATAGCGATCAGCGTAGCGACTTCCGCTCTTCCCAGGACCGTCGACCCAGGTGACCATGATGTCGTAACGTCGCTGAACCCGGCTCTCCGGAGTGAAGGGCGTGGTATGATTTTTGACGATGCTGTGCGCCGATCGCAGTTTCTCGCGTAGCTCCTCCTCACTGAGGAACCGAACGTTCTGCAGCAGCTTGAAAAGTAATCTCTGCTCCTGGAATGAGGGTACTTGGTTGAGCCAGTTTCTAATATCCTCAGCAGTGACGCGTCGTCCGCGATATAGAGGCCAGCGATCGGCGAGGGCGGAGATCTCCGGCCCACTAACGTAGGCTCGATCCTCGGCCTGCTGTATTGCGTCAGCCATCTCGTCTCCGAGCGTATCGGTAATTAGCTTGGTCAAGCCTCCTGCTACTAACCACTCTTCGAATAGGGGAAGCACGAATTCGTATTCCGTGCCTTTCTCACGCAGGATGTCGCGCCGGCAGAAATCGGCGAGGATTGGGCCAATATCCATTGTGGAGAGGCCTGAGCCGCCTCTGTTTGCGGAAATTGTATCAACGTTTAGTGGCTGCCCCTGTCGGCGTGTGCGAGCAAGTGCAACTAGAACTCGGCATCGCTTCAGTTCAACTACTTCAGCTTCCTCACGGCCAGCCGGTATTCCATCCTTCCAGAAGTGTGCGAAAGCATTGGTGTCAAGAGAGCCCACGAGGCCGGCCACGCCGGCCTGCACTTCGTCGACTGTTACATCGGCATCTCTATGTGCGACCGAGGTCTGGAAAATCCGCGCGCATAGGAGCTTCGTGTAGTATGGGTGACCATTCGTGTAGTTGAAGATCTCGGAAATTGCCGCATCATGCCAGCTTAGAGGGGACTCCCCCTTCTCACGCACCAAGCTTGAGAAGTCCTCCCACTCCTCTGCTCGAGAGAAGTAATCTAGACGCTCGCGAACGAACTTGTTGAGCTGGTCTCCCTGTGCCCCAATGATGAAAGGCATGTTCTCGCCACCAACCAGCATAAGGGCGATGTTCTGTTTTGCGCTAAGAGTCCTCAGGTTCGAGAAAAAGGTCTCAGCAAGAGATCCGAAGCGATACATCTCCGGATGGATCTCGTCGAACTCATCGAGAATAACAAGAAACTTCAGTTCTGGCCGTACGGTGATCAGGGCCTGAGAGATTTGATTCAGCGGCGCGAGGGACCCATTGAAGTTTGGTACGGCAGGCCGTCCCTCTGATGGGAAGTGCTCAAGTAAGTGAGTGGCAATCGCAATGCCGAGGGCATCGAGCGTGGCGTCAGCACTTCGATGAGCGTATTCGCCATACTCAAGGTAAATTGGCACGATGGTCTTGTCGCTGCCAGATAGGGCCATGACTTGGTCTTTTACGGCAAACGCCAACGATGTCTTACCGACACGCTTCTGTCCCGTGATATAGGATGATTGCATCCTTTCTTTACGGAGACGGTTAAGAAGCGCGAGCACTTTGGCTCGACGTCCCACGAACTCGTCACCTTGCGCGGGCTCTGTGCTATAGGGGTCAGCGTGCTCGAGAAATTCCCAATCGATGTCGGTCTTCTGACCAAGGACAATAAGATCGAAGCTTGCTGTCTGGCGCTCGGCACCACGAACCGAGCCCCAACTGAGCTCAACGAGGAGTGGAATCTTTTCAACGTGGTCGCCGACGAGAACCTCGCATAATATAGATGACTCTCCTGGTGGAACTGTTCCAAGGTCGATCGACTCTCCTGCAACTGCTATACGGTCGGTTCCTGAAACGATCTGTGCGGTAGCCCCAATTGCAACCCCGGGTCCGGTGTTCACGAGAGGAATTTTGACCCGTAAGATCCGGTTCTCTTCATGCAACGGGTACTTGCGCTCGAGGACGTACGGGGAGTCCCGTCGCAGCCGAAGTGTGCACTTGAAACGCTCGGATGAATCTTTTTCGATTCTCTCGAGCACTAAGCGCGCAGTCTTAAGAAAGGGCAGGTAGTAGTCGATGCTAAGAAAGTCCGCCTTCTGCTCACTTCTTGCGGTCTCTGCGTCCACGAAGTCGAACGTCTGCTGCAGCTTCTCACCGAAGGTGGCGTCTCTGAGTTCGAGGAGTTCGTGAATGTTGCCATATACAAGACGCACTGCATTCGCGAAGTCAGGGAAATCAAAAGGATTCAGGTACGCCTTCAAAATCTTATTGTTCAGGATTTTGAAGATCTCCTGTCGCCGTGCTGCGAATTCTCTGCTGTCTGACGGGAGTTTCCTGAACACGGATAGAGTTTCACAAACCTGCGGGTGGAACGCACGAAGCGCCTCGAATTTTTCGTGATTCTGCTTCTTCTGGCTCAGCTTGAGGTGCTCGGAGATATCAGGCGCGGCGGTTTCGACCAAGGAAACGAGTCGACGGTGGACTGCAGCCACCTCGCCGTCTGCCTCCGCAAAGTGCTCAATCTGCTCCAAGTATCGTAGGAAGAGGAGCGCGGCTTCGCGCCTGCCACTAGGTGAGTCGCTCGCAGAGTCAATCCACTCTGAAACTTTTAACGTGTCTGTCGTATGCTGCAAAGTTGCACAGGAGCGCGCCAAAAGGTTCTGGACGTCCTTCTGAAGCTCAGCGCCGACCTGTCGAAGATCATTCTCAAGAGTGGGCCGAACGGCATTCTCTACTATCTGCAGCGCGTCGGTCGCACCCATTAGGCCCCCCAGTCATTACTTATTGCTGTTTAGTAGCTGGGCAGAAGCTGATTTTCAACGCACTAGGATGTACCCCCTTAGTATTCAGTGAGAATAGGTCATGCCAAGGGCGCTATGAGTTGAATGGGCAGCCTATTTCGTTGCTAGGCCGTGTGGACGGATTTGATGAGGATGAGGCCCGGCGCAGGACCTGAGTGGATTCGAGTTCACGAACTCTGTCTCTGAACTGAAGCCTCTAAGTTGCGGGAATAATACCTAAAATCGGCATCAATATCTCGCACTCGTTGCAGAAGCAGCAGACAATGCAGATCAGAAGGTGCGTCAAGGGTTGCGCTCGCACAGGCATCAATGGCTGGTGGTGCTAAGTTAGCCAAGTCAGGTCTATGTCTTCTGACAAGCCCAGCGATGGGCCTTCAAGGCGCTACAGCCGCAGCTAAAGCTCAATTGATCTAGCCCGCTTAGTCTATCGAGTGCTAGCCACAGGCCATAAAAGAAAGCAGCCCTGGAGTCCGGGTTGCATTCGAAGGTCGAAGATCTGAAGTCTAAAAATAATAGTCTCTGCTGTGTGCAAACAAGTCTCTAACTTGAGCAAGGTACTTCCTCGGAAATTCCGTGCAAGAGGCCTGAGACAGGGACATGCAGAGGTTATGTAAATCGTCAGAAAAGGTGCCGGGAATTGTCTCTAATTAAGAAACGTCTGCTATAAACCCGCGGAATGTGGCGTTTACAGATCCAAATTATACTTATTTATAGGAAAATATGACTGATTGGTGGAGCTGAGGGGATTCGAACCCCTGACCTCTGCAGTGCGATTGCAGCGCTCTCCCATCTGAGCTACAGCCCCGGTCCGGTTGGCAGACCAAGCGGCGGGGTTTTAGGCCTGAGGGGTTCCCTCTGTCAATCGGGATGACAGGCGCCTCCGGGAACTTTTGCGCGGGAAACCGGGGCGGGCAGGAACTGCCGGGTTGTTCCGCTGCCTCAGGAACGCTACATCACGGACGCCCGACCCTGACGAGTATCCCATGCGCTCCCTGCTCGAAGTCATCCTTTTGGCCCTTCAGCTCTATACCTACCTCATCATCGCCTCGGCGATCCTGAGCTGGCTGGTAGCCTTCAACGTGGTCAACGTCCGCAATGATGTGGTGCGGTCCATCTGGAGGTTTCTGGATGCGGTCACGGAGCCTGCTCTGCGCCCCATCCGCCGAATTCTGCCCAATCTCGGCGGCATCGATATCTCGCCCGTGATCCTGATCCTCCTCATCATTTTCCTGCAGAACCTGATCGCCCGGCTGATGCAGCAGTACATTCCGGCGACCCTCCTCTAGGGTCGCCTATGCCCTGTCGGATCCGCCACGACGGGATCGAGATCCGGGTCCGGGCGACCCCGCGCGGAGGAAGGGACGCGGTCGACGGGATCGAGTCGCTCTCCGACGGAAGCCAGGTCCTGAAGGTCCGGGTCCGGGCTGTGCCGGAGGACGGCGCGGCGAACGAGGCCGTTCGACGGCTTCTCGCAAAGACCCTGGGTATCCCGGCGTCGGCCGTGAGCCTCACGGCTGGCGCGACGGCCCGGCTGAAGACTTTTTTCATCGAAGGCGAGGCGGCAGCCCTGGCTGCCCGCTTCGCTGCCCTGACAGGACGAGACTCATGAGCGCGACCATCATCGACGGGAAAGCCTATGCCGCAGGATTGCGGGGCCGGATCGCGGATGCGGTGGCGGATCTGGGACGGCAGGGCATCCGTCCCGGACTTGCGGTGGTTCTTGTCGGCGAGGATCCGGCGAGCCAGATCTATGTGCGCAGCAAGGCCAAGCTCACGGTCGAGGTCGGCATGGCCTCCTTCGAATATGTCCTCCCGGCCACGACCAGCGAGGCGGAGCTTCTCGCCCTCGTGGCGAAGCTGAACGCCGACCCGGCGGTCGACGGCATTCTCGTGCAATTGCCCCTGCCGAAGCAGATCGACGCGCAGAAGGTGATCGAGGCCATCGACCCGGGAAAGGACGTGGACGGATTCCATCCAATCAACGCGGGTCGTTTGATGACCGGCGTGCCGGGTTTCGTCTCCTGCACGCCGCTTGGCTGCCTGCTGTTGATCCAGTCCCTGAAGCGGGATCTCGCTGGGCTCGATGCGGTCGTGGTCGGACGCTCGAACATCGTCGGCAAGCCCATGGCGCAGCTCCTTCTCTCCCAGAGCTGCACGGTGACCACGGCCCATTCCAAAACCCGGGATCTGCCGGGCGTCTGCCGTCGGGCCGATATCCTGGTGGCGGCCGTGGGACGGCCGGAAATGGTGCGAGGCGACTGGATCAAGCCCGGCGCCATCGTCATCGATGTCGGCATCAACCGTGTGCCCAACCCTACGGCCGGGGCGGGGAAGACACGGGTTGTCGGCGACGTGGCCTATGAGGAGGCCGCGAAGGTCGCGTCCGCGATCACGCCGGTGCCGGGCGGTGTCGGGCCGATGACCATCGCCTGCCTCCTGCGCAACACCCTGGAGGCCGCCTGCCTCAGGCATGGGCGGGCAATGCCGGAACTCCGCTGAGGCCCGCCGTCGGGCAAGCCGCTTCGATCCCGGTCAGTTGGCGGCGAAGCAATAGAACAGTCCCGCGCCGCCGGTGCCCTTGAGGGCATCCTGACTGCAGCCACCGCGGGATGTATGCGACGAGTTCCAGGATTTTGCCGGGGGCTGCTCGTCCAGGCCCATGCGGTCGTGATGGCCGAGCATGGCGGCTCCGTCCGCGCCGCCCTTCGTCCAGTTGCCGCAGGTCCGATCCTCGCCGGCTGCGAAGGCGGTGCCGTCGGGCTGCGATCCGGTGAGCATATCGTGGGTGTTCGGCGTGTCTCCACGGCCTTTCACCGGCTCCCCTTTTTCGGTCAGGGCCGTCTCCTTCGTGATGGTGTTGGCGGCGTGAAGGTCCGCTACGTCCTTCGCGATGACGATGCCTTTGGCGTTCTGCCAGGGACCGCGGCCGATCCTGTCTCTGGCATTGGTGGCTGGCGTGCCGCCGACCGCCTGGGTCGAGAGGTAGGCACGCCAGGTTCTGGTACCCGCTCCGGCTGCTTGTGCGAGCGTCTGGCAGTGTCTGTCCGCGCCGTCGAGGCCGCCGAGATCCGCGCCCTTGCCCGATCCGACGCTTGTGACGAAGAACGTCATGTCCGCCGAGCCGCCGGAACTCTGGGCCTGAGCGAGGCCGAGGGGGCCCGAGGCCAGAATGCCCAGGGAAGCCATGATCCGGATGCTGCCTGCTCCGCGCATGTCCTTCTCCTCCGATTCCTGACCCTGTCCATGGTGCCAAGGCTATCATGAGGCCGATCGAGGGAAGGATTGAAATCTCCGTGATGCTGTGCCGGTCCCTCGGTGGAGATTTGTCAGGAGCCGTTCCGAAGGTGCTCAACGAGCTGCCGCGCGGAAGGAGCAAGGGCATCCGTGGCGCGGATGCACAGAGTCAGCTCCCGGGCAGCCCAGGCGTCCTCGAGGGCTACGATGGCGATATTCATGGTGCGGGCGGCACGGCGCGCCGTGGTCTCGGGCACGATGCCAAGACCGACCCCGGCTTCCACCATGCGGCAGACGGCATCGAAACTGCGCAGCTGCACCCTCAGGCGCAGGGGCTTTCCGATGCGCCCGGCCTTGTCGGCGAGGAAACGCTGCAGCGCGCTGATCCGGTCGAGGCCGACAAAGTCGAACCCCAGGACCTCGGCGAAGGCGAGATGGGAGCTGCGGGCCATGGGATGGCCGTTCGCGACCACGAGCACGAATCGGTCGCTTCGGAAGGGAAAGGTCTCCAACCGTCCCGTATCGACCGTCCCGGCAACGATGCCGATGTCGCCGACGCCCTCGGCGATCATCCCGACGATCTCGTCGGAGAGGCGCTCCTCCAGGTCAATGGAGACCTGGGGATGCTCGGCCAGGAACGCGCCCAGGGCTTCGGGCAGGAACTCGGTCAGGGCGTTGGTGTTGGAGAGGATGCGAATCTGACCGGTGAGACCGCCCATGTACGCGCCCAGATCCTCCCGGAGCCGCTCCGCCTGTCCCAGCATGGCGCGGGCGTGCTGCAGAAGGGTCCGCCCGGCTGGAGTCGGAACGACGCCCTGCCGGTTGCGCACCAGCAGCGGAGCTCCCAGGGACTTTTCCATGTTGCGGATGCGGGTACTGGCGGCCGCCAACGCCAGATGAGCGCGCTCCGCTCCGTGGGTGATGCTCCCGGCCTCTACGACGTGCCGGAAGAGACTCAGGTCGGTCAGATCGAATTGCATGACATCCTTCGTCAAAGGCGAAGGCAGATTAGAATAATGACAAATTGTGCCGAGAGCGAGCGTAAAGCACACTTCGTGGCTGACGAAGTGTGCGCCCTGGCATCGTTGTGCGGAAGATGCATTGCGATGGTCTCGCGCTTCAGATACGAACCATTCCAAATTTCAGTGCGACATTTTCGTCGTCGATCAGGAGCGAACGCATGGCTGAGGTGAAGGTGGCCCCCAGGCCCTTGTCCCCGCATCTTCAGATCTATCGCTGGACCTGGACCATGGCCATGTCCGTCTTCCACCGGGCGACCGGCTCGGCCCTTTACATCGGCATCGCTCTCTTCGCCGTCTGGCTCGTGGCGCTCGCCTCCGGCCCCCGCGCGTTCGACGCGGTGCAGTGGTTCTTCGGGTCGCCGATCGGGCTTCTGGTTCTCTTCGGCTATACCTGGGTGCTCATGCATCACATGCTTGGGGGCGTTCGCCACCTCGTGTGGGATTTCGGGCGCGGCATGGAGCCTGGCGTCCGGATCAACATGGCCCGCTTCACCCTCATCGGCTCGGTCGTCCTGACGGTCCTGATCTGGGTCGTCGCTTTCATCGCTTTCTAAAAAGGAGACCGGATCATGGCCGATAACAGGGCTGACACCCGCGTTTCCATGCGCACCCCCCTCTCCCGCGTCAAGGGCCTCGGCGCCTCGGGTCACGGAGTGGAGCACTTTTGGCTGCAGCGCGTCACGGCGGTGGCGAACATTCCCCTCATCATCTCCTTCGTCATCATCGTGGCTGCCCTCGCGGGCAGCTCCTATGACGAAGCGATTGCCATTATCTCGCACCCGCTCGTCGCGATCCTTCTCATCCTGGCCGTCGTTTCGGTGACGAACCATATGCGCCTGGGGATGCAGATCATCATCGAGGACTATGTCCACGACAAAGGACTGAAGATCGTCTCCGTGATCGCCAATAACTTCTATGCCGTGATCGTCGCGGTCGCGTGCCTCTACGCGATCCTGAAGGTCAGCCTCGGCCGTATCCTGCTTTAAGGAGCTCACCCATGGCCCAATCAGCCACCATCAACGGCAAGGCCTACACGATCGTCGATCATACCTTCGACGTCGTCATCGTGGGCGCCGGCGGAGCAGGCCTGCGCGCCACCGTCGGCTGTTCGCAGGCCGGTCTGCGCACCGCCTGCATCACCAAGGTCTTCCCCACCCGTTCGCACACGGTGGCGGCTCAGGGCGGCATCTCGGCGTCTCTCGGCAATATGGGACCGGACGACTGGCGCTGGCATATGTACGACACCGTGAAGGGGTCGGATTGGCTGGGCGACCAGGACGCGATCGAATACCTCGTCCGCAACGCTCCGGCGGCCGTTTACGAGCTGGAGCACTGGGGCGTCCCGTTCTCTCGCACGGACGAGGGCAAGATCTACCAGCGGCCGTTCGGCGGCATGACCACCGAATTCGGCAAGGGCACCGCGCAGCGCACCTGCGCCGCCGCCGACCGCACGGGCCACGCGATCCTGCACACCCTCTACGGCCAGGCCGTCCGCAACCAGACGAACTTCTTCATCGAGTATTT
The DNA here is from genome assembly GCF_059888585.1 of Microvirga sp. BF8. Lineage (NCBI taxonomy): Bacteria > Pseudomonadati > Pseudomonadota > Alphaproteobacteria > Hyphomicrobiales > Methylobacteriaceae > Microvirga > Microvirga sp. BF8. The sequence continues at coordinate 4,606,066 of NZ_CM187619.1, forward strand.
CGCCCTCGACCTGATGATGAACGACGAGGGCCGCTGCATCGGCGTCGTCGCCCTCAACCAGTCGACCGGTGAAATCCACCGCTTCCGCGCCCACATGACGATCCTCGCTACGGGCGGGTACGGACGCGCCTATTTCTCGGCGACCTCGGCCCATACCTGCACCGGCGACGGCAATGCCATGGTTCTGCGCGCAGGGCTTCCGCTGCAGGACATGGAATTCGTGCAGTTTCACCCGACCGGCATCTACGGCGCGGGCTGCCTCATCACGGAGGGTGCACGGGGCGAGGGCGGTTATCTCACGAACTCGGAAGGCGAGCGCTTTATGGAGCGCTATGCGCCCTCGGCAAAAGACCTTGCCTCCCGTGACGTCGTGTCCCGCTCGATGACCATGGAGATCCGCGCCGGGCGCGGCGTGGGCAAGAACAAGGACCACATCTATCTCCATCTCGACCACCTCGACCCGAAGATCCTGCACGAGCGCCTGCCCGGCATCTCGGAAAGCGCCAAGATCTTCGCCGGCGTCGATGTGACCAAGGAGCCGATCCCGGTCCTGCCGACCGTCCACTACAACATGGGCGGCATCCCGACCAACTATCACGGCGAGGTGCTGACCCTGAAGGACGGCAATCCGGACACGGTGGTCCCCGGCCTCATGGCGCTGGGCGAAGCGGCCTGCGTCTCGGTTCATGGGGCAAACCGCCTCGGCTCCAACTCGCTCATCGATCTCGTGGTGTTCGGCCGCGCCGCCGGCCTGCGCTGCGCCGAGATCCTCACCCCCAACGCGAAACATGCCGATCTGCCGAAGGGCGCGGACGAACTGGCGCTCTCGCGCCTCGACCGCTTCCGCCACGCCAATGGCGCGACGCCGACGGCGGAACTGCGCCTCGAAATGCAGAAGACCATGCAGAACAACTGCGCCGTGTTCCGCACGGGTGAGGTTCTCGCCGAAGGCAAGGACCTGATCCACAAGGTCTGGAGCGCCTCCGCCGATATCAAGATCACGGACCGCTCGCTGATCTGGAACACCGACCTGTATGAGACGCTCGAATTCGACAACCTCATCGGTCAGGCGGTCGTGACCATGGAAGGCGCGCTCAACCGCCAGGAATCCAGGGGCGCCCATGCCCGCGAGGACTTCCCCGACCGCAATGACAAGGACTGGATGAAGCACACGCTCGCATGGCTCGACGATACCTCCCAGAAGGTGACGATCGATTACCGGCCCGTCCACACCTACACCATGTCGAACGAGATCCAGTACATCGAGCCGAAGGCTCGCGTTTATTGACAGCAGCCGTCGTGGCCGGGCTCGCCCGGCCATCCACGTCATTCCCGTCGACCTCAACCGAAGGCGGGTAAACGGGACATGACGAAGTAGAGGCAGGTAAGACCGAATGGCCCAGTTCACGCTTCCCAAGAATTCCCAGTACAGCGAAGGCAAGTCGTGGCCGAAGCCGGCCAATGGCAACCGGGTGCAGGAGTTCCGCATCTATCGCTGGAACCCGGACGATGGCGCCAATCCGCGCATCGACACGTATTACATCGACCGGGACGATTGCGGGCCGATGGTGCTCGACGCCCTTCTCTGGATCAAGAACAAGGTCGACCCGACCCTGACCTTCCGTCGCTCCTGCCGCGAAGGGATCTGCGGCTCCTGCGCCATGAACATCATGGGCCAGAACACCCTGGCCTGTACCCTCGGCATCGACGACTGCCAGACCGACAGCATCAAGATCTATCCCCTGCCGCACATGCCGGTGCTGAAGGACCTGGTGCCGGACCTGACAAGCTTCTTCGCCCAGCACGCCTCCATCGAGCCCTGGCTGCAGACGGAGACGGCGGAGCCCGAGACCGAATGGCGCCAGACCCCGGAGGAGCGCTCCAAGCTCGACGGACTCTATGAGTGCATCCTGTGTGCCTGCTGCACCACCTCCTGCCCGAGCTATTGGTGGAACGGCGACCGTTTCCTGGGCCCCGCGGCTCTGCTCCAGGCCTATCGCTGGCTCATCGACAGCCGTGACGAGAGCACGGGCGAGCGCCTGGACAACCTGCACGACCCGTTCCGGCTCTATCGCTGCCATACGATCATGAACTGCGCCAATACCTGTCCTAAGGGCCTGAACCCGGCGAAAGCCATCGCCGAGATCAAGAAGATGATGGTGGCGCGGACGCTGTGACGCCTACCTGCAACACTTTCTCAAAAGGCGCCTCGGGCGCCTTTTTTTGTCGACGGCAACACCGTACTCTGCAGCGCGGCCGTAGCAGCCCTGAAGCGACCCTCTCTGGAACGGTTGCGGTCGGCAGGCATTGGTGTCGAGGAAACGGCCAAGCATGATGAGGACAATGATGAAGAGCCCCTTATGGATCGTGACGGCGACGCTTTGCTCCGCGTTGTCTCTCGGCGCATGCTCCTCCGCCCGCCTCGGCGGTGGACCGATTCGCGGTGCGGCTGCGGCTCCTGCCGTCACTCCGGCACCGGTCGAGGCGGTCCCGTCGGGGCCGGTGACCTCCGCGCCGCTGCCGCCTCTGGACGGTCAGCCTCTGCCCCCGGTCGCGGGTGCGCCGATGTCCGGCATGCCCGGTGACATGGCGGCACTCCCGCCGACGGCAGCCCCGGCTCCGGCTGCAACGCCTGCGCCCGCCCCGGCGAGCCGGACGGCCATGGTGGGCAACTGGACCGCAAGTGTCGCCGGCGGCACCTGCAGAGTCCAGCTGACCAGCTCGCCGTCGCTGGATCTCTACCGCGCCTCCGCCTCGGGCTGTCCAAGCCAGGATCTTTCGAAGATCTATGCCTGGGACTTCCGGGACGGCGAGGTCTACCTCTACCAGACGGGAGGAGCCGTCGCGGCGCGCCTCCGCGGATCGTCGGGCTCCCTGAGCGGCGTTCTCGCCAAGTCCGGAGCACCGGTCAGCCTGTCGCGATAAGCCGTTTGCGCTGGGACCGCGAGGAGGGTATCGGTCTCGCCGTGACCGACCATCATCATCGCTCCCCCAAAACCATGGCCGCCCGCTACGAGGCGCTCGTGCGGGCGGGCACGATCGAGCGCGATCCGGCTCAGATCAAGCTCGTCGCGTCTTTGAACGCACTCGCCGAAAATCTCAGCGGGTTTCGCCTGGCGCGGAAGAACAGCGCGCTGGGCTGGCTATTCAGCAAGCGCAATCCGGCTGCGCCCAAGGGACTCTATGTCTGGGGCTCCGTCGGGCGCGGCAAGACCATGCTGATGGATCTGTTCTTCGAGTCCCTGCCGGTCCAGCGCAAGCGTCGCGTCCATTTCCATGCCTTCATGGCCGACGTGCATGAACGTATTCACGCTTTCCGGCAGAAGCTGAAGACGGGCCAGGTGAAGGGCGATGACCCGATCGGACCCGTGGCGGACGCGCTGGCCGCGGAGGCCTGGGTTCTCTGCTTCGACGAATTCACCGTTACGGACATCGCGGACGCGATGATCCTCGGGCGCCTGTTCACGGCGCTCTTCGCCCACGGAGTCGTGGTCGTCGCCACTTCCAACGTTGAGCCGGACCGGCTCTATGAAGGTGGCCTGAACCGCACTCTCTTCCTGCCCTTCATCGCCCTGCTCAAGGAACGGATGGACGTTCTCAAGCTCGAGGCGCGCACCGATTTTCGTCTGGAGAAGCTCGCCGGGAGCCCTGTTTTCTATGCGCCTGCCGACCGCCATTCGCACGAGGCCCTGTCGCTGGCCTTCAAGCGGCTCAGCGGGCACCCGCATGGCAAGCCCCTCACCCTCACCGTGAAGGGCCATGCGGTCGAGGTGCCTCAGGCGTCGAACGGAGTCGCACGGTTTTCGTTCGAGGATCTCTGCTCCAAGCCGCTGGGAGCTGCGGACTACCTGACGCTGGCAGAAGAGTTCCACACGGTCATTCTGGAGAATATCCCGCGGCTGACCTTCGAGCGCCGCAACGAGGCGAAGCGCTTCATCCTGCTGATCGATGCGCTCTACGATTCTCATGTCAAACTCCTCGCCTCCGCCGAGGCCGAGGCGCCGGAGCTCTATCAGGCCGATACGGGCCGCGAAGCCTTCGAGTTCGACCGCACCGTATCGCGCCTTATCGAAATGCGCTCGGAGGAATATCTGGCCCTCCCGCATGGGCGCCTGGATTCTGCCGGATCCGGTGAAACGACAGGCCTGGTCGAGACATGAAGCCGCCTCGCGGCAGCTCCTCGCGCTTCATGGATGCCGCAGTCCCGGCCGATACACGCCTTCTGGCCGTTGCCGCAGACCACCTGAAACGCTTCGGCCCTCGCCAGGTCACGGTGGTCAGCATTGCCGATGCGGCAGGCATGACCCATGCGAACGTGTACCGGTACTTCCCGTCGAAGGCCGCGCTCATCGATGCGGTGGCCGGGCAGTGGCTGCGGTCCGTCGAGGCGCTGATCGCCGATATCGCCGACGCGCCCGATCCGGCCGACGACAAGCTGGAGCGCCTGATTCAGGCCTCTGCCCGGACTCATCGCGAACTGCTCAAGGAAAACCGGCACCTCTTCGATGTCTATTGCACCGCGACCGAGACCTCGCGCCCGCTGGTGCGGAAGCACAGGGCCCGGATGCGGCAGCTGACCGAGCGGGTTCTGGACGAGGGAATCGTGACGGGAAAGTTCGACCCTCGGGACCGCGAGCGGGCCCTGGCCCTTATCACTGATGCCTCCTATCGGTTCATCAATCCCCTTACAGTGCGGCTGGATGCGGACGTACCGCAAGAGGTCCTCGACCAGCGCCTCGCCGCCGTTATCCGGGTGATCCTTCGATCCCTGACCTTTGGTATCGTGTAACCATAGTGACAAAAATCAAAATCTGTAACAGGAAAATCGACCTAGACAGACAAGGCTTAAGTCGTTGCAGATCAATGATGATTTCGGACGGTCGCCACGCGGCGAGACCGCCGTACGCCTAAAACCCTTACGTTTTAACCTTTTGTTGGCTTGAAGAAGGCCCATTTCTGAGTCACACACCGCCATCCTCAAAAGGCTCGCGCCTCCCATATTATCCAAGGATATCTCCATGGCTCGTTCCAAGATCGCGCTTATCGGCGCCGGCCAGATCGGCGGCACGCTCGCCCACCTGGCAGGCTTGAAGGAACTCGGCGACGTCGTTCTGTTCGACATTGCAGAGGGTGTTCCTCAGGGCAAAGGTCTCGACATTGCCGAGTCCGCGCCGGTCGACGGGTTCGATACGAAATATGCGGGCGCGAACGATTACTCTGCCATTCAGGGCGCCGACGTGATCATCGTCACCGCCGGGGTGCCTCGCAAGCCTGGCATGAGCCGCGACGACCTTCTCGGCATCAACCTGAAGGTGATGGAAGCGGTCGGCAACGGCATCAAGCAGTATGCCCCGAACGCCTTCGTGATCTGCATCACCAACCCGCTCGACGCGATGGTCTGGGCGCTGCAGAAGTTCTCCGACCTCAAGCCCGAGAAGATCGTCGGCATGGCCGGCGTGCTCGACTCGGCCCGTTTCCGCCACTTCCTCGCGGAAGAGTTCAACGTCTCGGTGAAGGACGTCACGGCCTTCGTGCTCGGCGGCCATGGCGACGACATGGTGCCACTGGTCCGCTACTCCACGGTCGCCGGCGTCCCGCTCCCCGATCTCGTGAAGATGGGCTGGACGACGCAGGCAAAGCTTGACGCCATGGTCGAGCGCACCCGCAAGGGCGGCGGCGAGATCGTCAACCTTCTCAAGACCGGCTCCGCCTTCTATGCCCCCGCGGCATCGGCGATCGCGATGGCCGAGAGCTATCTCAAGGACAAGAAGCGCGTTCTTCCCTGCGCCGCCCATCTTTCCGGGCAGTATGGCGTGAAGGACATGTTCGTCGGCGTTCCGATCGTCATCGGCGCGAAGGGTGTCGAGCGCATCGTTGAGGTCGAATTCTCCGGCGACGAGAAGGCAATGTTCGAGAAGTCGGTTGCCTCCGTTCAGGGACTCGTGGACGCCTGCAAGCAGATCAATCCGGCTCTGGCGTAAGGGGCGAATGATGAGCCGCGGATGGCGTATGGGCCTTCCAAACGCTGCCGCCCTCACCGCCATTCGCCAAACGCCATTCGCCACTCGCCAATTGAAAGCGCGAACCCATGAATATTCATGAATACCAGGGCAAAGCCATCTTGAAGGAGTTCGGCCTGCCCGTATCCCGCGGCAAGGCCATCTTTTCCGCGGACGAGGCCGAGGCGGCCGCCAAGGACCTCGGCGGACCGCTCTGGGTCGTCAAGTCCCAGATCCATGCGGGTGGCCGCGGCAAAGGCAAGTTCAAGGAATCTGCCGCCGGCGAGAAGGGCGGCGTGCGCCTCGCCAAGTCCATCGACGAGGTCAAACAGTTTGCCAAGGAGATGCTCGGCAACACGCTCGTCACGATCCAGACGGGCCCAGCCGGCAAGCAGGTCAATCGCCTCTATATCGAGGACGGTTCGGACATCGAGACCGAATTCTATCTCTCCATGCTTGTCGACCGCGTAACGGGGCGCGTCGCCTTCGTCGTCTCGACGGAGGGCGGCATGGATATCGAGCAGGTCGCGCACGACACCCCTGAGAAGATCCTCACGTTCTCCATCGACCCGGCCACCGGCGTGCAGCCGTTCCACGGCCGCAAGGTCGCGAAGGCGCTCGGTCTGAGCGGAGCGCTGACGAAGGAAGCCGGCGATCTGGTGACGAAACTCTACACGGCCTTCGTTGCGAAGGACATGTCGATGCTCGAGATCAACCCGCTGATCGTCACCAAGGACGGTCATCTCAAGTGCCTCGATGCGAAGATCTCCTTCGATTCCAACGCGCTCTACCGGCATCCGGAGGTCATGGAACTCCGTGACCTGACGGAAGAGGACGAGAAGGAGATCGAGGCCTCCAAATACGATCTCGCCTATATCGCCCTCGACGGCACCATCGGCTGCATGGTCAATGGAGCGGGCCTTGCCATGGCGACCCTCGACATCATCAAGCTCTACGGCGAAGAGCCGGCGAACTTCCTCGATGTCGGCGGAGGCGCTTCGGAAGAGAAAGTCACGGCGGCGTTCAAGATCATCACCGCCGACCCGAACGTGAAGGGCATCCTCGTCAACATCTTCGGCGGCATCATGAAGTGCGACGTCATCGCCCGCGGCGTGATCGCGGCGGTGAAGGCGGTCGGCCTCCAGGTCCCGCTGGTGGTCCGGCTCGAGGGCACGAATGTCGAGGAGGGCAAGCAGATCATTCGCGGCTCCGGTCTCAACGTCATTCCGGCCGACGACCTCGACGACGCCGCCCAGAAGATCGTGAATGCCGTACGCGGCGGGAAGTAAGGTTTCGAGCTGATGTCCATTCTCATCGACAAGAACACCAAGGTCATCTGCCAGGGCTTCACCGGCAAGAACGGGACCTTCCATTCCGAGCAGGCCATCGCCTACGGCACCAAGATGGTCGGCGGCACCTCGCCCGGCAAAGGTGGCTCGACGCACCTGAACCTGCCTGTCTTCGACACGGTCATGGAAGCGCGCGAGAAGACAGGGGCCAACGCCTCGGTCGTCTACGTGCCGCCCCCGGGCGCGGCCGATGCCATCTGCGAGGCCATCGATGCCGAGATCCCGCTCATCGTCTGCATCACCGAGGGCATTCCGGTGCTCGACATGGTGCGCGTGAAGCGTGCGCTCGAGGGCTCCAAGTCGCGCCTCATCGGCCCGAACTGCCCCGGTATCGTAACGGCAGGCGAGTCGAAGATCGGCATCATGCCGGCCAACATCTTCAAGCCCGGCTCGGTCGGCATCGTGTCGCGCTCCGGCACGCTCACCTACGAGGCCGTGTTCCAGACAACCAACGAGGGTCTCGGCCAATCGACGGCGGTCGGCATCGGCGGCGACCCGGTGAAGGGCACAGAGTTCATCGAGATGCTCGATATGTTCCTGTCCGATCCCAAGACCGAGTCGATCGTCATGATCGGCGAGATCGGCGGTTCGGCCGAGGAGGAAGCAGCCGAGTTCATCGCCCGCGAAGCCAAGAAGGGCCGCAAGAAGCCGATGGTCGGGTTCATCGCCGGCCGCACGGCTCCCCCCGGACGCCGCATGGGCCACGCTGGCGCCATCATCTCCGGCGGCAAGGGCGGGGCAGAAGACAAGATCGCGGCCATGGAGGCGGCAGGGATCCGCGTCTCGCCGTCCCCGGCACGTCTCGGCAAGACCCTCGTGGACGTGCTCAAGGGCCGATAACCGAAAAGCGACCGCCCCGGAGGCCGGGGCGGTCAACCCATCATTTGGATAGACAATTGCCATGGCACGCCAAGACGCCAACGAAACGTTCCTGAACACCGCCTTCCTCTATGGGGCGAATGCGCCCTATATCGAGGATCTCTATGCCCGCTACGAGAAGGACCCGTCCTCGGTCGACGCCGAGTGGCGGGCGTTCTTCGGCGCGCTCAAGGACGACAGGCAGGCGGTCGAGAAGAGCGCCAAAGGTGCTTCCTGGAAAAAGCCGAACTGGCCTGTCCCGGCCAACGGCGAGCTGATTTCCGCCCTTGACGGCAACTGGGCCCAGGTCGAGAAGGCGGTTGGAGACAAGATCAAGGCGAAAGCCGAGGCGAAGGGCGGCGAAATCAGTCAGGAGCAGGTGCTCCAGGCGACGCGGGATTCCGTCCGCGCGATCATGCTGATCCGGGCTTATCGGGTGCGCGGCCATCTCCACGCGAAGCTCGATCCGCTCGGCATCAATCCCCGTCCCAACGATCAGGAACTGCATCCCTCCCATTACGGCTTCACGGATGCCGACTGGGACCGCAAGATCTTCCTCGACAACGTGCTCGGGCTCGAATTCGCGACAATCCGTGAAATCGTCACGATCCTGGAGCGGACCTATTGCCAGACGCTCGGCGTGGAGTTCATGCATATCTCCGACCCGGCAGAGAAGGCCTGGCTCCAAGAACGCATCGAGGGTCCGGACAAGGAGATCACCTTCACCCGCGAAGGCAAGCGGGCGATCCTCAACAAGATGGTAGAGGCTGAAGGCTTCGAGAAGTTCCTCGACCTGAAATATACCGGCACAAAGCGCTTCGGCCTCGATGGCAGCGAATCGCTGATCCCGGCGCTGGAGCAGATCATCAAGCGCGGCGGCAATCTCGGCGTGCAGGAGATCGTGCTCGGAATGGCCCATCGCGGCCGCCTGAACGTGCTCACGCAGGTTATGGGCAAGCCGCACCGGGCGCTGTTCCATGAGTTCAAGGGCGGCTCCTTCGCGCCCGACGACGTGGAAGGCTCCGGCGACGTCAAGTACCACCTCGGTGCCTCGTCCGACCGCTCCTTCGACGGTAACAACGTCCATCTCTCGCTCACCGCCAACCCGTCGCATCTCGAGATCGTCGACCCAGTGGTGCTCGGCAAGGTCCGCGCCAAGCAGGACCAGCATGGTTGCTCTCCGGAGAACCGTACCGCTGTCATGCCGCTGCTGATTCATGGCGATGCGGCCTTCGCCGGCCAGGGCGTGGTGGCGGAATGCCTCGGCCTGTCGGGGCTGCGCGGCCACCGCACGGGCGGCTCGATCCATTTCATCATCAACAACCAGATCGGCTTCACCACCGATCCGCGCTTCTCGCGCTCCTCGCCCTATCCCTCGGATGTGGCGAAGATGGTCGAGGCACCGATCTTCCACGTGAATGGCGACGATCCGGAGGCGGTCGTCTTCGCGGCCAAGGTCGCGACCGAGTACCGCCAGAAGTTCCAGAAGCCTGTCGTCGTCGACATGTTCTGCTATCGGCGCTTCGGCCACAACGAGGGCGACGAGCCGTCCTTCACTCAGCCCTTGATGTACCGCACGATCCGGTCGCACCCGTCGATCCTGGAGATCTACTCCAGGAAGCTCGTGGCGGAAGGCGCCGTGACGGAAGCGGAAATCGAGGAAATGAAGAACGCCTGGCGTTCCAAGCTCGAAGCCGAGTTCGACATCGCCCAGAGCTACAAGCCCAACAAGGCAGACTGGCTGGACGGGCGCTGGGCCGGCCTGAAGGCCGTGCGCGAGGATCAGGACGATCCGCGCCGCGGGCAAACCGGCGTCTCCGTCGAGACCCTGAAGCAGATCGCCAGCGCGCTGACCACGGTGCCGCAGGGCTTCCACGTACACCGCACGATCCAGCGCTTCCTCGACAACCGCAAGAAGATGATGGAGACCGGGGAGGGGATCGACTGGGCCATGGCCGAGGCCCTTGCCTTCGGATCGCTCCTGCTGGAGAACCACCGGGTTCGTCTTTCCGGCCAGGATGTCGAGCGTGGCACCTTCTCGCAGCGCCATTCCGTGCTGGTCGACCAGGAGAACGAGGAGCGTTATACGCCCCTCAACCACATCCGCGAGGATCAGGCCCGGTACGAGGTCATCAACTCGATGCTCTCGGAGGAGGCCGTGCTCGGTTTCGAATACGGCTACACCCTCTCCGAGCCCAACGCCCTGACCCTGTGGGAAGCGCAGTTCGGGGACTTCGCCAACGGCGCCCAGGTTGTCTTCGACCAGTTCATCTCCAGTGGGGAGCGCAAGTGGCTGCGCATGTCCGGCCTCGTCTGCCTGCTGCCGCATGGCTATGAGGGCCAGGGTCCGGAGCACTCCTCCGCCCGCCTTGAGCGCTGGCTGCAGATGTGTGCCGAGGACAACATGCAGGTTGCATATTGCTCGACGCCGTCGAACTACTTCCACATCCTGCGCCGTCAGCTGAAGCGCGAATTCCGCAAGCCGCTGATCCTGATGACTCCGAAGTCGCTGCTGCGCCACAAGCGAGCCGTGTCTTCGCTCGCCGCGATCTCGGAAGGCACCTCCTTCCACCGCGTTCTCGCTGATGACGCCCAGCGTGCCGCGGATGGAATCAAGCTCGTCAAGGACGACAAGATCCGGCGCGTGGTGATCTGCACGGGCAAGGTCTATTACGACCTGTTCGAGGAGCGCGAGAAGCGGGGCATCGACGATGTCTACCTGATGCGCGTCGAGCAGCTCTATCCGTTCCCGGCGAAATCGCTGGCGGCCGAACTCGCCCGATTCAAGAAGGCCGATGTGGTGTGGTGCCAGGAAGAGCCCAAGAACATGGGTTCCTGGACCTTCGTCGAGCCCTATCTCGAATGGGTGCTCAAGACCGCAGGCTCGAAGGTGGATCGTCCCCGTTACGTGGGTCGTTCCGCTTCGGCAGCAACCGCGACCGGCCTGATGTCCAAGCATCTGGCGCAATTGCAGGCCTTCCTCGACGAGGCTTTCGCGGCTTAAATGTCGTGAGAGACCTCAGACCCTTTCCAACGGGCCTTCCGGCCCTGAACCGATAAGACGATCATGGCGACCGAAATCCGCGTACCCACCCTCGGCGAATCCGTTTCAGAGGCCACCATTGGCCGCTGGTTCAAGAAGCCCGGCGATCCCGTGAAAGCCGACGAGCCCGTCGTCGAGCTTGAAACCGACAAGGTGACTCTCGAGGTCAATGCCCCTGCCAGCGGTACCTTGGGAGACATCCTGGCCAAGGACGGCGAGACGGTCGCTCCCGGCGCCGTGCTCGGCTCCATTGTCGAGGGAGGGGCTGCCGCCACCTCCGCTCCCGCGGCAAAGGCAGAGGCCCCCAAGGCCGAGGCTCCCAAGGCTGCTCCCGCGGCAGCCCCTGCCGCGCCGGCTGCCGCCGCGAAGGAAGCCGGTCCGGCTGTCGCCCGTATCGCCGCTGAAAGCGGCGTGAACCCGGCCAATGTGCCGGGCACTGGCAAGGATGGCCGCGTGACCAAGGGTGACATGCTGGCCGCCATCGCCACCGGCGGTGCCGCAGCGGCTCCCGCTCCGGCAGCGCCGGTCCAGGTCCGCGCTCCTTCCGCGCCCGACGATGCCTCCCGCGAGGAGCGCGTGAAGATGACGAAGCTGCGCCAGACCATCGCGCGGCGCCTCAAGGACGCGCAGAACACCGCCGCCATGCTCACCACGTTCAACGATGTGGACATGAGCGCGGTGATGTCGCTGCGCAGCCAGTACAAGGATGTGTTCGAGAAGAAGCACGGCGTGAAGCTCGGCTTCATGGGCTTCTTCACCAAGGCGGTGATCCAGGCCCTCAAGGATGTCCCGGCGGTCAATGCCGAGATCGATGGGCAGGACCTCGTCTACAAGAACTATTACCACATCGGCATTGCCGTGGGCACCGAGAAGGGCCTCGTCGTCCCGGTGGTGCGCGACGCGGACGATCTTTCAGTCGCCGGCATCGAGAAGAAGATCGCCGATTTCGGACGCCGCGCCCGCGACGGCAAGCTCACCATCGACGAGATGCAGGGGGGCACGTTCACCATCACCAATGGCGGCATCTACGGCTCCCTCCTGTCGACGCCGATCCTCAACGCGCCGCAATCGGGCATTCTCGGCATGCACCGCATCGAGGAGCGTCCTGTCGTCAGGAATGGTCAGATTGTGGCGCGTCCGATGATGTATCTCGCGCTCTCCTACGATCACCGGATCGTCGACGGCAAGGAGGCCGTGACCTTCCTGGTGCGGGTCAAGGAAGCCCTTGAGGACCCGGCGCGCCTCGTTCTGGATCTCTGAACGAGACCAGCCCGTCAGCGTCATGGCCGGGGACCCCCCGGCCATCCAAGCCTTCAGGCCAAGCGCAGACCGTGACTGCCCGGACCGAGTGGCGGCAGGACGGCAAGTGGAGACAAGACATGTCCTACGATCTCGTTGTCATCGGAACCGGACCGGGCGGCTATGTATGCGCCATCCGAGCCGCGCAGCTCGGCCTCAAGACGGCAGTCGTCGAGAAGCGCAAGACCCATGGCGGCACCTGTCTCAATGTGGGGTGCATCCCCTCCAAGGCCCTCCTGCACGCCTCGCACATGTTCGAGGACGCGCGGGATCACTTCGCTCATTTTGGAATCGGCATCAATCCGCCCAGCCTTGACCTCAAGCAGATGCAGGTCTTCAAGCAGGAGGGCGTCGACGGCAATACCAAGGGCGTCGAGTTCCTGCTCAAGAAGAACAAGATCGAGGCTTTCCAGGGCACCGCGCGCATCGCCGCTGCGGGTCAGGTGGAAGTGACCGGCGAGGACGGTTCAAACCAGATCCTCGAGACCAAGAACATCGTCATCGCCACGGGCTCCGATGTCACGCGCCTGCCGGGCATCGAGATCGACGAGAAGACGATCGTGTCCTCCACCGGCGCGCTCGAACTCGCGAGCGTGCCGAAGCGCCTGGTGGTCATCGGCGCCGGCGTCATCGGCCTCGAGCTCGGCTCCGTCTGGCGCCGCCTCGGCTCCGAGGTGACGGTGGTGGAATATCTCGACCGCATTCTGCCCGGGATGGACGGCGAGGTGGCCAAGAATTTCCAGCGTATCCTCTCCAAGCAGGGCTTCCAGTTCAAGCTCGGCGCCAAGGTGACGAAGGCCGAGAAGGGCGCGAAGGGCGTGACCCTGACCTTCGAGCCTGCCGCCGGTGGCAACGCGGAGACGATCGAGGCCGATGTGGTCCTCGTCGCCATCGGCCGCGTGCCGTACACGCAGGGCCTCGGCCTTGACGAGATCGGCATCCAGAAGGACAAGCGCGGACGCATTCTCACCGATGCCCATTTCTCGACCAACGTCACCGGCATCTATGCCATCGGCGACGTGATCGCTGGTCCCATGCTGGCTCACAAGGCCGAGGACGAAGGCGTGGCCGTCGCCGAGATCCTGGCCGGCAAGGCCGGCCATGTGAACTATGACGTGATTCCGAGCGTGGTCTACACCTTCCCGGAGGTTGCTTCCGTCGGCAAGACGGAGGAGGAGCTCAAGGAGGCGGGCGTCGCTTACAACGTCGGCAAGTTCCCGTTCACCGCGAACGGGCGCGCCAAGGTGAATCGCACCACCGACGGCCTTGTGAAGATCCTCGCCGATGCCACCACCGACAAGGTGCTCGGTGTCCACATCATCGGCGCCGAAGCCGGCAACCTGATCCACGAGGCGGTGATCGCCATGGAGTTCGGCGGATCGTCGGAGGACATCGCCCGCTCGTGCCACGCCCATCCGACGCTGGCGGAGGCCGTCAAGGAAGCGGCGATGGCGGTGGAGAAGCGCGCAATCCACATGTGATCGGCCGATGGCGAAGCTTCATTTCCTCTATTCGGTAATGAATGCAGGCAAGACGACGCATCTCCTGCAGGTTCGGCACAACTACCTCGAGAATGGCGGCAATGTGCTGCTGTTCACGAGCCTGATCGATGACCGGTTCGGGATTGGCAAGGTCAGATCCCGCATTGGCATTGAGGCCGATGCGATCCCCTTGAAGAAGTGTGACGCCATCGATGCCATCGTCGCGGAAGAGCACGCCCGGAGGCCGGTGACGGCGGTCCTGATCGACGAAGTGCAATTCATGACGGCGGACCAGGTGCGCCAGCTCGCCCGGATTGTCGACGAACTGCAGGTGCCGGTCATGGCCTATGGGCTGAAGAACAACGTCTATGGTTCGCTCTTCAGCGAGGCGATCGCCGTGATGATGGCGCTCGCCGACGATTTCCAGGAAATCAAGCAGCTCTGCCATTGCGGCCGCAAGGCAACGATGATCCTCAAGTATGATCGCAATGGCGATGCCGTGCGCTCGGGCGAGGTGATCGAGATCGGCGGGGAGGGGCGTTACGTTTCGGTCTGCCGGCCGCATTGGACCAGGGGCGAGATCGGCGCTGCCGCACGGCAACTGCTGGCCGCGGCCGCAGCGGCGGAGTGATCGTCCCTCGTCATCCCGGACCTCCGCTTTCGTCCCGCCCGGAGGAATGTTTCATCCGGCGTCCTGCTTCACCCTTGCCCGCGGATGCGCCGCGTTGAAGGCATCCATCAGACGTGCCGCATCGACCTTCGTGTAGAGCTGCGTGGTCGAGAGCGAGGCGTGGCCGAGGAGTTCCTGGATCCCGCGCAGATCGCCGCCCCGTGCCAGGAGATGCGTCGCAAAGGAATGGCGCAGGGCATGGGGCGTCGCGCTGTCAGGCAGGCCGAGGGCGCCTCGCAATTCTTCCACGGCCAACTGAATGATGCGCGGCGATAGCGGCCCTCCGCGCGCGCCAACGAAGAGAGGCCCTTCCGGCGCCATCACATACGGGCAGAGGCGAAGGTACTCCTCCACGGCCTGCTGGATGGCCGGGATCACAGGGACGCTGCGCATCTTGCCGCCCTTGCCGGTGACCGTGATCGAGTCGATGCCATGGATCGGCGCATCGCGGCGCTGGAGGCCAAGGGCCTCCGAAATGCGCAGGCCCGCCCCATAGAGAAGGGACAGCACCGCTGCATCCCGCGCAAGGATCCACGGCTTGCGGTTCTCACCCGCCCGCGTTTCGGCATCGGTTACCGCAACGGCAGACGAGGCCGAGAGGGGGCGAGGCAGGTTCTTGTCGACCTTCGGCGTGCGAATCGCTGCGAAGGCCGAGGCCGTGCCGTGCCCCTCCCGCTCCAGATGGCGCGCGAAGGAGCGCAAAGCAGCCAGTTGCCGCATGAGCGAGCGGCTTTGCACGGCTTCCATGCGCCGGGAGGCCAGGAAGGACCGGATATCGAGCGGCTTCAGCCCGAGGATGGCCTTAACGCTCGGCGCCTCGCCGAGGTGCCCGGTGAGAAAGGTCAGGAATTGCCTCAAATCGCGGGCATAGGCTTCGACCGTCTTCGGGGACAGGCGGCGCTCCTTCGCGAGGGAGGCGAGCCAAGCCATTGCCTCCTGCCGCGTGTCGGCGGCGCCTGGCAGGACGAGATCGAGCGCCATCTTGGAATCGCTGCTTGACATGGTCCAGCTTTGTGCAAGGGCAGACAAAGTAGCATGGACAGGTTAATCCGATCCGAATGACGAGCCACATCGCCGATGTTCTCATCCCGTTAGCGCTGGACACGGCCTACAGCTATGCGGTGCCCGAGGGGCTGGCCCTGCAGGAGGGCGACGTGGTGCAGGTTCCGCTGGCCACCCGCGAGGTGGCGGGCGTGGTCTGGAGCCTGCGGCAGGGATCGGGGGCCAATTTCAAAGCCGTGACGGGCCGGATCGACGCGCCGGCGCTTCCCCCGAAGATGCGCAAATTTCTGGATTGGGTCGCCTGGTACACTCTGGCTCCCAAAGGTTCCGCGCTGGCCATGGGCCTCAAGCTCGTGGATGGCGAGCGGCCCGAGGCAGTAAGGATCGGTGTCCGGCTCGCAGGCAGCCTGCCGAAGCGCATGACCCCGGCGCGCCAGCGCGTCGTGGATGCCGCCAAGGACGGACTCGTGCGCTTGAAACGGGATTTGGCGCAGGAGGCCGGCATCAGCATCGGGGTCATCGACGGGCTTATTGACGAGGGCACGCTCGAGACGGTGGCCCTGCTGGCGGAACCTGCGGCGGAGAGCCCGAACCCGGAATTCAGCCACAACAACCTGTCCGCCGATCAGCGAAGCGCAGCCGACACACTGGTCGCCATGCTGGCCGAGGAGCATGCTGCCGTTACTCTTCTCGAGGGCGTCACCGGCTCCGGCAAGACCGAAGTTTATTTCGAGGCCGTCGCGGAAGCGATCCGGCAGGGCAGGCAGGCCCTGATCCTCATGCCGGAAATTGCCCTGACAGCCCAGTTCCTCGACCGATTCGCGGCTCGCTTCGGGGTGAAGCCCGCAACCTGGCATTCTGGCGTCTCGGGCCGCAAGCGTGAGCGTCTCTACGCGGGGGTCGCGTCCGGCGAGGTGAAGGTGGTCGCCGGCGCCCGCTCGGCCCTTTTTCTCCCTTATGCAAAGCTCGGGCTCATCGTGATCGATGAGGAGCACGAGACGGCCTACAAGCAGGAGGACGGCGTCCACTACCATGCCCGCGACATGGCCGTAGTGCGCGGGCGGATCGAGAATGCCGCCGTCATCCTGGCCTCCGCAACCCCCTCCATCGAGAGCCGGGTGAACGTGGAGCGCGGGCGCTACCGCCATGTTCGTCTTCCCGAGCGGTTCGGCGGACGGCAATTGCCTCAGATCCGCGCTGTCGACCTCCGGCGGGAACAGATTCCCCGCGGGCGATGGCTCTCGCCCGCCCTCATGGCTGCCATGGAGGAGAACCTGGGGCGGGGCGAGCAGGTTCTGCTCTTTCTCAACCGCCGCGGATATGCGCCACTGACCCTCTGCCGCGCCTGTGCCCACCGCTACGAGTGCCCTAACTGTTCCGCCTGGCTCGTCGAGCATCGCTTCCGCAGGTCCCTCGTGTGCCACCATTGCGGCCATGTGGAGCGGACGCCGCAGGCCTGCATCTCGTGCGGCAGCGTCGATTCGCTGGTTTCCTGCGGCCCTGGCGTGGAACGGATCGCCGAGGAGGTAGCGGAACTGTTCCCCGACAAGCGCGGCATCGTGCTCTCCAGCGACTTTCCGGGCGGCACCGAGCGCCTGCGCCGGGAACTCGCTGCCATCGCGGAGGGCGAGTTCGATATCGTCATCGGCACTCAACTCGTGGCGAAGGGGCATAATTTCCCGCTCATGACCCTCGTCGGCGTTCTCGATGCCGATATCGGCCTGACCTCCGGCGATCCGAGGGCGGCCGAGCGTACTTTCCAGCTCCTTCAGCAGGTTACGGGTCGCGCCGGCCGCGGCGAAAAGCCCGGTCGGGCGCTTGTCCAGACCTGGCAGCCGGACCATCCGGTCATTGCGGCCCTGGTCTCGGGCGACGCGGAGCGTTTCTACCGCGAGGAGACACGGGTGCGCGAACTGGCTGGCCTGCCACCGTTCGGGCGCCTTGCCTCCCTGATCGTGTCCGCAACCGAGCGGGAGGCGGCGGAAGCCCATGCCCGCGCCATGGCCAAGCTGGCAGAGCCGCCTGTCGGCGTCACGGTCCTGGGCCCGGCCGAGGCACCGCTGGCCCTCATCCGCGGGCGCTACCGCTACCGTCTCCTCGTCAAGACGGAGCGGGACGTCGATCTCCAGCGCTACCTGCGCGACTGGATGGGGCGCTGCCCGAAGACGCGGGGCAACACCCGCGTCGCCATCGACGTGGACCCACAGAGCTTTTTGTGATCAATCGCCTCTATTCTCGAGGAAGTCATGCCGAAGATCGTCCACTGCATCCGCCACGGCCAATCCACGTTCAACGCCCATTTCGCCGAAACCGGGTGCGACCCTCTGTATCCGGATGCGCCTTTGACCGCCCTCGGTCAGCGCCAGGCCGCAGAGCGGGCGGCCGAGCTGAGGCGCCATCCTTATGAGCTCGTCGTCACGTCTCCCCTGACCCGCGCCATTCAGACCACGCTCGGGATTTTCGGGGAGCATCCCGCAGCACCCCCGATCCTCGTGGAGCATCTGCACCGGGAATATCTGGAAAGCAGTTGCGACGTCGGCCGGGCGCCGGCCCTGCTGGCCCAGGATTTTCCGCATCTCTCCTTCGAGCATCTCGAGGAGGTCTGGTGGCACAACGAGGGCGACCCGGACGAGCGCGGCATCGTCTGCGAACCTCCCGCTATCCTGACCGGGCGGGTCCGGGAGTTCCGCAGCTGGCTTTCCGCGCGACCGGAGCAATTCATCGCCGTGATCGGCCACGGGACGTTCTTTTATCACCTGACGGGACGGCAACTGCAGAACTGCGAGGTTGCGACCCTCGAGCTCTAGCCGATCCGAGCCCTCGTTCCTTCGGAGCGGAACTCAGCCCGGTCTTGCTCCGCCTCGCCTTGCGCCTGCGAAAAACCCATGCTAGTGCACCCCAGCCTGACGGGCGGAGCGACTTCCCCGCTGGCTCATTTCCACCGATCTGACGGGTTTCCCGAGAGAGCGTGCTCAACGGCTCCGCCGGTCCGAAACCCTTAAGACTTGAGAGAGACGATTGAAGTGGCGCAAAGCGGTTCGCAAGAAGGACCCCTCCTGTCGGGTGTAGCGATGCGCTACGCCTCGGCGCTGTTCGAGCTCGCTCAGGAAGCGAATGCCGTGGATGCCGTCGCCGGCGACCTCGACCGCTTCGGACAGCTGATCCAAGAGAGCGCCGATCTTCAGCGCCTGATCCGCAACCCGGTCTTCACGGCCGAAGAGCAGGCGGGTGCGATCAGTGCCATCCTCGACCGGGCGGGCGTTTCCGGCCTTGCCGGCAATTTTATCCGTCTCGTGGCTTCCAAGCGTCGCCTTTTCGCGCTGCCCGACATGATCCGTGCCTATGGCGATCTCGTCGCCGACGCAAAGGGCATCGTCCGGGCCCAGGTCACCCTGGCCGAAAAGCCGTCCGACACGATGATGAACGATATCAAGGCGGCGCTGCGCGACGTCGCCAAGGCTGACGTCGCCCTCGACGTCAAAATCGACCCGAGCCTCATCGGCGGTCTGATCGTGAAGATCGGTTCCCGCATGGTGGATGCCTCGGTGCGCACCAAACTCAATTCCATTCGTCTAGCGATGAAAGAGGTCCGCTGATGGACATTCGAGCCGCTGAGATCTCCGCGATCCTCAAAGAGCAGATCAAGAACTTCGGCACCGAGGCAGAAGTCACAGAAGTCGGACAGGTCCTGTCCGTCGGTGACGGTATTGCCCGCTGCTATGGCCTCGACAAGGTCCAGGCCGGCGAGATGGTCGAGTTCGAGAGTGGCGTGCGCGGCATGGCCCTCAACCTCGAATCCGACAATGTCGGCGTCGTGATCTTCGGCTCCGACCGTGAGATCGCCGAGGGCCAGACCGTGAAGCGCACCGGCGCCATCGTGGACGTGCCGGTCGGCAAGGGGCTGCTCGGCCGAGTCGTCGACGCTCTCGGCAACCCGATCGACGGCAAGGGCCCGATCCAGTCGACCGAGCGCCGCCGTGTGGACGTGAAGGCGCCTGGCATCATTCCGCGCAAGTCGGTGCACGAGCCCATGGCCACGGGCCTCAAGGCGATCGACGCCCTGATCCCGGTCGGCCGCGGCCAGCGCGAACTCATCATCGGCGATCGTCAGACCGGCAAGACCGCCATCGCCCTCGATACGATCCTGAACCAGAAGCCCCTCAACCAGGGCAACGACGAGTCGCAGAAGCTCTACTGCGTCTATGTCGCCATCGGCCAGAAGCGCTCGACCGTCGCTCAGTTTGTGAAGGTGCTGGAAGAGAACGGCGCTCTCGAATACTCGATCATCGTCGCCGCCACCGCTTCCGACCCGGCCCCGATGCAGTACCTGGCCCCCTTCACCGGGTGCGCCATGGGCGAGTTCTTCCGCGATAACGGCATGCATGCCGTGATCACCTATGACGACCTGTCCAAGCAGGCCGTCGCCTATCGCCAGATGTCGCTCCTGCTGCGCCGCCCGCCGGGCCGCGAGGCGTATCCGGGCGACGTGTTCTACCTGCATTCGCGTCTCCTGGAGCGCGCCGCGAAGCTCAACGATTCGCACGGCGCAGGCTCCCTGACCGCTCTGCCGGTCATCGAAACCCAGGCGAACGACGTGTCGGCCTATATTCCGACCAACGTGATCTCGATCACCGACGGCCAGATCTTCCTTGAGACGGACCTGTTCTACCAGGGCATTCGCCCGGCGGTGAACGTCGGTCTTTCCGTGTCCCGCGTCGGGTCCTCTGCCCAGACGAAGGCGATGAAGAAGGTCGCCGGCAAGATCAAGGGCGAGCTTGCGCAGTACCGCGAAATGGCGGCCTTCGCTCAGTTCGGCTCCGATCTCGACGCCACGACGCAGCGTCTGCTGAACCGTGGTTCCCGTCTCACCGAACTTCTGAAGCAGCCACAGTTCTCGCCGCTGAAGATGGAAGAGCAGGTGTCGGTGATCTACGCCGGCGTGAACGGTTACCTGGATGCGCTGCCGCTGAACCGCGTCCGCGCTTTCGAGGACGGTCTGCTCGGCACGCTGCGCAGCAAGCATGCCGACATTCTGGAGGCGATCCGGTCCAGCAAGGATCTGTCGAGCGACACCGAAGCGAAGCTCAAGGACGTCGTCCAGTCCTTTGCCAAGTCGTTCTCGTAAGAGTTCGTGTTCGTAAGGTTCAACCGGATCTCCGGAGAGGATAGGGCCGCTCGATGCCGAGCTTGAAAGACCTTCGTAACCGCATCGCCTCGGTGAAGGCGACGCAGAAGATCACCAAGGCCATGCAGATGGTGGCCGCCGCGAAGCTGCGCCGCGCGCAGAGCGCGGCGGAAGCCGCGCGTCCTTATGCGGAGCGCATGGCCGTGGTTCTCGGCAACATTGCGTCCGGCGTCACCGTCGGGCCCGAGACGCCGCGTCTCCTGGCCGGAACCGGCTCCGACCAGGTTCACCTGCTGATCGTCTGCACCGCCGAGCGCGGCCTTTGCGGCGCCTTCAACTCTTCCATCGCCCGTCTGGCACGCGATCATGCCAACCGGCTGATGGCCGAGGGGAAGACAGTCAAGATCATCTGCGTCGGCAAGAAGGGCTACGATATTCTCCGCCGCCAGTTCGGCGAGCAGATCATCGAGGTCATCGACCTGCGCTCCGTGCGTCAGCTCGGATTCGAGCAGGGAGAGCAGATCGCGCAGAAGGTTCTCGGCCTCTTCGAGCGGGGCGAGTTCGACGTTGCGACCCTGTTCTACTCGCAGTTCCGTTCTGTGATCTCGCAGATCCCGACGGCACAGCAGATCGTTCCGGCTCAGATCGAAGCAGGAGCAACTGCCGTGGATGCCGTCTACGATTATGAGCCCGACGAGGGCGAGATCCTGACGACGCTTCTGCCGCGGAACCTCACCGTCCAGATCTTTCGCGCGCTTCTGGAAAATGCCGCCTCCGAGCAGGGCGCTCGCATGAGCGCCATGGACAATGCGACGCGGAACGCGGGCGAGATGATCAAGAAGCAGACGATGACCTACAACCGGTCGCGTCAGGCAATGATCACCAAGGAACTGATCGAAATCATTTCGGGCGCCGAGGCGCTCTGACGACATCCGAGAGGAGCCAACCATGGCCAATACCGCCAACACCGCCGGCAAGCAGACCGGCCAGATCACGCAGGTCATCGGCGCCGTCGTCGACGTGCAGTTCGATGGCCACCTGCCGGAGATCCTGAACGCCCTCGAGACCGACAACCAGGGCAACCGCCTCGTCCTCGAAGTGGCGCAGCAACTCGGCGAGAACACCGTTCGCTGTATCGCCATGGACACGTCGGAAGGCCTTGTCCGCGGCCAGCCGGTCACGGACACGGGTGCCCCGATCTCGGTCCCGGTCGGCCCTGCCACGCTCGGTCGCATCATGAACGTGATCGGCGAGCCGGTGGATGAGGCGGGCCCCATCGTCGGCGAAGCCAAGCGCGCCATCCACCAGCCGGCTCCGTCCTATGCCGAGCAGGCGACGGAAGCGCAGATCCTGGTCACCGGCATCAAGGTCGTCGACCTCCTCGCCCCCTACGCCAAGGGCGGCAAGATCGGCCTCTTCGGCGGCGCCGGCGTCGGCAAGACCGTGCTGATCATGGAACTCATCAACAACGTCGCGAAGGCGCACGGCGGTTACTCCGTGTTCGCCGGTGTCGGCGAACGCACCCGCGAGGGCAACGATCTCTATCACGAGATGATCGAGTCGAAGGTGAACGTGGACCCGCATGAGGCCGGGTCGGCCGCTGGATCCAAGTGCGCCCTCGTATATGGCCAGATGAACGAGCCCCCGGGCGCCCGCGCCCGCGTCGCGCTCACCGGCCTGACCGTCGCCGAGAACTTCCGCGACCAGGGCCAGGACGTGCTGTTCTTCGTGGACAACATCTTCCGCTTCACGCAGGCAGGTTCCGAAGTGTCGGCGCTTCTCGGCCGTATTCCTTCCGCGGTGGGTTACCAGCCGACGCTCGCCACCGACATGGGCGCCCTGCAGGAGCGTATCACCACGACCACCAAGGGCTCGATCACCTCGGTGCAGGCCATCTACGTGCCCGCCGACGACCTGACCGACCCGGCTCCGGCTACGTCCTTCGCGCACCTCGACGCAACGACCGTGCTGTCGCGCTCGATCGCCGAGAAGGGCATCTACCCGGCGGTCGATCCGCTCGACTCGACCTCGCGCATGCTGTCAGCCGCCGTCGTCGGCGAAGAGCACTACAATGTCGCCCGTCAGGTCCAGCAGGTCCTGCAGCGTTACAAGTCGCTCCAGGACATCATCGCGATCCTGGGCATGGACGAGCTCTCGGAAGAGGACAAGCTGACGGTGGCCCGCGCCCGCAAGATCGAGCGCTTCCTGTCGCAGCCCTTCCACGTGGCGGAAGTGTTCACCGGTTCGCCCGGCAAGCTCGTGGCGCTCGAAGACACCATCAAGGGCTTCAAGGGCCTCGTTGAAGGCGCCTACGATCACCTCCCCGAGGCGGCCTTCTATATGGTCGGTACCATCGAGGAGGCCATCGAAAAGGCCCAGCGCCTCGCTGCCGAAGCGGCCTGATCCACCTTTCCAGCGCTATCCCGGGCCGATCGCTCGGCCCGGGATAGCGTCTTTTCAACACCAGAACGATCCCGGATATCCGCCTTGCTGCGGCCGGACGACGAGGGGCTGACATGGCGACCTTCACCTTCGAACTCGTCTCTCCCGAGCGTGTGCTGTTCTCCGGCGCCGTCGATGCGGTCGTCCTGCCCGCGACAGAAGGCGATATGACCGTTCTCGCCGGTCACGCGCCGATGATGACGGCTCTCAAGACGGGGTTCCTCGTCATCACGAGCAATCCCGGCAATGGGCGGCGGGTCCTGATTCGCGGCGGTTTCGCAGACGTCAACCAGAGCGGCCTTACGGTGCTGGCCGAACGGGCTCTCCCCGAGGAAGAGCTGACCCAGGAAATTCTCGATCACGAGATCCTCACGGCCGAGATGCACTATGACGCCACGACCGACCTTGCGGCAAAGCACGCCGCCGAGGCGGCTGTCGCTCAGTTGCGGGAAGCCAAGGCGGCCCTGAATTTCTAACGATGAAAAACCCGGCCAAGGCCGGGTTTTTTATTAGGGCCGCGAACAGCAGTGCCCCGATTTGGCGGCATGTCATGGACAGTGCCCCTTAGCCGTCAGCCACGAAGCGCCATGAATTCTCGTACCGAAGGGCTTGCTCGCCATTGCGATGCATGCCCTCCGCAGAGGCACATCAGCGTACCTTACTCGCCCATCGCGATCAGGTTGGCGTTTCCGCCCGCGGCCGCCGTGTTGATGGTTACCGTCTGCTCGGTAGCGAATCGCAGGAGGTAGTGCGGACCGCCGGCCTTCGGGCCCGTGCCCGAGAGGCCATGACCACCGAACGGCTGGACACCGACCACGGCGCCGATCATATTGCGGTTCACATAGACATTGCCGACGGAAAGACGGTCGACAACACGGTTCATGGTGGCATCGATCCGGGAATGGATGCCGAGAGTCAAACCATAGCCGGTCGCGTCGATGGCTTGCAGCGTCTCCTCGAGCTTGCCGGCCCTGTAGCGTACCACGTGCAGGATGGGCCCGAACACCTCCTCTGCCAAAGCCTCCGGCCGGTCGAGCTCGAGAATGTGGGGAGCGACATAGGTGCCCGTCGGCGGTGCCTCGCCCGCATAGCGGACCTTGGCGGACGCGGTCATCGCACGCACATGCGCATCGAGGCGCTCCTTTGCCTCGCGATCGATCACAGGACCAATGTGGGTAGAGACGTCACGCGGATCCCCTAGCTTCAGTTCCCGCGCGCTGCCGGCGATCATCTCGACCATCTTGTCACCCACGTCGTCCTGCACGAACAGGAGACGCAGAGCCGAGCAGCGCTGCCCCGCGGATCGGAACGCAGACATGACGACATCGTCTGCCACCTGTTCCGGCAAGGCGGTGGCGTCCACGATCATGGCATTGATGCCGCCAGTTTCGGCGATGAGCGGCACGATAGCGCCATCCTTTGCCGCAAGGGCCCGATTGATGAGCCGCGCCACATCCGTCGAGCCTGTGAATACGACACCGGCAACATGACGACTCTCGACAAGTCGTGCACCGACCCGGCCGTCTCCGGGGACGAGATGCAGCGCGGAGGACGGAATACCCGCTTCGTGAAGGATCCTCACGGCAAGAGCGGCGATCAGCGGTGTCTGCTCGGCCGGCTTGGCAACGACGCTGTTGCCCGCCATCAGGGCGGCTGTCACCTGTCCGAGAAAAATGGCAAGGGGAAAGTTCCAGGGCGAAATTGCAACGAAGACCCCGCGCCCGCGCAGCCGCAGGACATTGCTCTCGCCCGTCGGGCCTGGCATCTCCTGCCCGGCTGCGAACAGAGCCTTGCCCTGCGCCGCATAATAGCGGCAGAAATCGACAGCTTCGCGCACCTCCGACAATGCGTCGTCGAGGGTCTTGCCGGCCTCGACCTGCAGAAGATGCAAGAGCGTGCCGCGCCTCGCCTCGAGCAGGTCCGCCGCCCGCACCAGCGCCTGCGCCCGGACATCCGCGCTCGTGCGGCTCCAGGATGGGAATCCGGCCATGGCCGCGGCCATCGCCTTGTCGGTCGTCTCAAGCGATGCCTCGGCCACTTCGCCCGCGACGGAGGTTCCATCAATGGGACTGATCACGGCTCGCTTCTCGCCACCAGCATCCTTCCCATCGATCAATGGCGCCGCAGCAAATGTCTGCTGCCTGCCCTTCGCGATCTCCGCAATCAGTCCTTCGAGGGATGCCCGATGGCCGAATTCCACGCCTCTCGAATTGGCGCGGCCGGGGCCGTAAAGGTCGCGGGGAAGGGGGACTTTAGGGTGACGCGCTCTGTCGGGGGAGACGATGATATCGGCAGGGCGCTTCAGCAGGGCCTGAACGGGAATGCTCTCGTCGGCCGCCACCGAGACGAAGGACGAGTTTGCGCCGTTTTCGAGCAGGCGCCGTACGAGATAGGCGAGAAGATCGCGATGGCCGCCGACGGGCGCATAGGTCCGGCAGGCGAGGCCCGGCTCGTCCTCGAGAAGTCGCGCGTAGAGAGCCTCCCCCATGCCGTGCAGGCGCTGGAACTCATAGCCTTCCGTTCCGCCGGCCCGCTCGATGATCGAGGCGACGGTCAGCGCATTGTGGGTCGCGAACTGAGGATAGATTCGAGGACGCAGATTCAGGAGCTTCTCGGCACAGGCCATGTAGTTCAGGTCTGTCATCGCCTTGCGCGTGAAGACCGGATAATCGTCGAGCCCGCGCTCCTGCGCCCGCTTCACCTCGGTATCCCAATAGGCGCCCTTTACAAGGCGGACCATCATGCGCCGGTCATGGCGCTCCGCCATCGCGGCAATGGCATCGATCACTGCGCCTGCGCGCTTCTGATAGCCCTGGATTGCAAGGCCAAAACCACTCCATTCCGCGAGTGACGGGTCCGCTACGACGGCATCGATGACCTCGAGGGACAATTCGAGCCGATCCGCTTCCTCCGCATCGATGGTGAAATTGAGGTCGTAGGCCTTGGCCTTCTGCGCCAGCTCGATCACCAGAGGCACCAGCTCGCGCATCACCCGCTCGCGGCTCGTCGCCTCATAGCGGGGATGCAGGGCGGAAAGCTTCACCGAGATCCCGGGTCGGTTCGGCAGCGGTTCATTGCCGGCGGACCGGCCGATGGCGTCGATCGCGGCGGCATAGGAGGCAAAGTAGCGCTGCGCATCGTCCGCGGTGCGGGCCCCTTCGCCGAGCATGTCGAAGGAATAGCGATAAAGCCTTCCCTTGCTCGAACCCGCCCGCTTCAGGGCCTCGTCGATCGTCTGGCCCAGCACGAAATGGCTGCCCATCACCCGCATTGCCTGGCGCGTTGCCGTGCGCACGGCGGGAAGGCCGAGACGCTTGGTAAGCTGGCGCAGGATTCCCTCCGGCGTCTCCCCCGGCTGGATGATCCGGGCGGTGATGCCGAGCGCCCAGGCGGAGGCCGAGACCAGAAACGCGTCGGATTTTGCCTCGTGCTCCGCAAAATTGGCTTGCCCGAGCTTGTCCTCGATCAGCCGGTCCGCCGTTGCCGAGTCCGGCACGCGCAGAAGGGCCTCTGCCAGGACCATGAGGGCGAGACCCTCCTTGGTGGACAGGGCATACTCGCGCAGCATCTCCTCGACGCCCCCAAGGCCGCCGCCCTTGGACCGGATGGCCTCGATAAGCCGGGTCGCCCGCCGATCGATCCGCCGTTCGCGATCCGATGAAAGCCGCGCCCCGGCCAGAAGCCGGGTGGCGATGAGCTTGTCGTCTTCCGCGTAGGGTGGGTTGAAAGGCAGGGGGGCAGGCGAGGCTTGGTTCATGGCGTTCTCCTAGAGGACGGCGGATGATAGGAGACAGCAGAGCGCGCTTCGATGGCAATTTATGCCAGTTTGCCTTAGAATTACAGGGGAAAGAGCGAAAATGGCGTGAAAATGGCGGAAATTGACCGTATTGATCGGAAGATCCTGAAGTATCTCCAGAGCGACGGCCGCATCGCGACCGTGGAGCTTGCCGAGAAGATCGGACTTTCACCAACGTCCACCAGCGAACGCATGAAGCGTCTGCAGCGCGAGGGATACATCGCCGGGTTTGGAGCACGGCTGGACCCGCACCGCCTCGGGCTCGAGCTTCTGGTCTTCGTGGAGGTCTCTCTGGACAAGACGACGCCGGACGTCTTCGAGAAATTCGCCGCCGCCGTCCGCCGCGCGCCCGAGGTTCTGGAGTGCCATATGGTGGCCGGAGGCTTCGACTATCTGGTGAAGACCCGAGTCGCCGACATGGCCGCCTATCGTCACTTCCTGGGCGAAATTCTGCTTGCATTGCCGGGGGTCAAGGAGACCCGCACCTACGCGGTGATGGAGGAGGTGAAGAGCGACGGGCTGCTCCCTGTCTAGAAAGCGGTCAATGGACCGCCTCCTCCGCCGAGGGCGGATCGTTCCGCGTCTTCCAAAGGCTCCACGCGACTCCTGTCGCCAGAATGCCGAAGGTCACCGCGAGCGACACGGCCGGCGGAACCTTGGCGAGGCCGAAGGCATCGGCGATAAAGATCTTGGCGCCGATGAAGATGAGAACGAAGGCCAGGGCATACTTCAGGTAGTGGAAGCGGTGCACCATGGCGGCGAGTGCGAAATAAAGCGCACGCAACCCTAGGATCGCGAAGATGTTCGACGTGTAGACGATGAACGGGTCCGTGGTGATGGCGAAGATCGCAGGGACGGAATCCACCGCGAATACCACGTCTGCGATTTCGATGAGGACGAGGGCAAGGAAAAGGGGCGTCATGAACCACGCGGATCCGTCGCCGGTGGGATGAGGCTTCTTCACGAAGAAGTGTTCCCCATGGTGCTCGTCCGTCACGTTGAAGCGTCGGCGCATGAAACGCAGGACCGGGTTCCCGGCGATATCGTAATCCTTGTCGGAGAATATGAGCATCTTCACGCCGGTAGCGATCAGGAACACGGCAAAGATGTAGAGCACCCACGAGAACTGGGAGATCACGGCTGCGCCGAAGCCGATCATGATGGCCCGGAGAACGATGACGCCCAGGATGCCCCAGAAAAGCACGCGATGCTGATAGATCCGCGGCACGGCGAAGAAGCCGAAGATCATCGCGATGACGAAGACGTTATCCATTGCCAGCGCCTTTTCGAGCGCAAAGCCGGTCAGGTAGTTCAGTCCGGGCTCCGGCCCGAGACGCCACCAGACGAAGACGCCGAAGAGGAGAGCGAGTGCGATGTAGAACGCGCTGAGGAGGAGACTCTCGCGCACGCCGATCTCCCGGTTCGTGCGATGGAACACGCCGAGATCGAGAACAAGGAGCGAAACGACGATAGCGAGAAAGGCAAACCACATCCAAAGAGGTGTGCCGAGCCAATCGACCAGAAGGACATCAAGCATGACCGAACCCATTGTTGAACCAATCGGTTCCGACATCACGGATGCAGCCTTCCACATCCGCCAGAGGGGCCCGGTCACCGACGCTTCCTACTTGGGAAGGCCGGACACCGGGGTCAAGGGCGCCATCGTTCTCATTCTTGAAACCATTGGTTGCCAAAGCGCTTGACGCTCAGAACCGATCTGCTTGCATGGTCGGAAAGAACGAGGGGCGGGGCCGGAGATCCGGCGAAGACGGATCCGGCTATTCCAGCCGGTCGCTCCGTGATCAGAGGAAGATCGACGATGTCCCGGGAGGGTTCTGCCAAGGTGAAACACCGGATTGCCGGCTTCGTGGCCGGAATGGCCGCGCTTCTCGTCTCCGCCGCCACGCACGCGCAGACACCGGTCCGGTTCAGCCTGGACTGGCGCTGGGAAGGCCCCGCCGCAGCCTTTGCCGTGGCGCTTGAGAAGGGCTACTTCAAGAGCGAGGGGCTCGATGTGACGATCGAACCGGCGACCGGTTCCCGCGAGGCACTCACGCGTGTTGCAGCCGAAGGTTTTGAGTTCGGCGTGGCCGACGTGAACACCCTGGTGCGTCTGCTCCATGACAAGCCGGAAATTGGCGTCATCGCCGTGATGATGATTCATGATCGGCCGTCCTTCGCGATCGTCGGGCGCAAGAGCCGGGGCATTTCGAAGGATCTTTCGAGCCTTCAGGACAAGACCTTCGGCGCACCGCAGGCGGACGCCGCCTATGCCATGTGGCCGGTCTTCAGGATGTTGAACACGATCGACGATTCCAGCATGAAATTCGAAAATGTGGGCCTACCCGTCCGCGAGCCGATGCTGGCCCAGGGCGAGGTCGATGCCGTCTTCGGGTTGGCGACGACCGTCTTCGTCAATCTCAAGTCCCGAGGCGTGCCCGTCGAGGACATCGTCACTCTGCTGATGAGCGATCATGGCCTCGAAGCCTATGGCAATGCCATCGTCGTCTCACAAAAGTTTGCGCAGGAAAAGCCAGACGCCGTGAAGGGACTGTTGCGGGCCGTTGTGCGCGGTTTCCAGGATACGGCGAAGGAACCTGCCAGTGCGGTCGATGCCGTCCTGACGCGCAACGACCTGGCGAAGAAGGAGGTGGAACTGGAGCGCCTGAGGATGGCCCTCGAGCAGAACATTCTGACGCCATGGGTCAAGGACAACGGAATCGGCGATATCGACAAGGAGCGTTTCGCGAAAGCCCTCGATCAGATTGCGTCGGCCCTGGAATACAAGAATAAGCCAAAGCCGGAGGACGTGTTCACGGACATGTTCCTGCCTCCAATCGATCAGCGGAAGCTGGAGCGCTGAGCGGCCAGTGGATTTTCAGGAACCGGAGGTCCGTCAGCGATCAAATGGCCGTGCACTGACAAGAGGGAGCCGCTTTTCCGTCCGGAAATGCCGCACATCGGAGACTTCAAAGCGGGCGTTCCACGCCGGCGAAAGCGGCTCTAGCGTCTCAGCGACAGCGGGTTGTCGGCGAGCGCCGCTGCATCCGGACGGTCGATCTGAGGTTTTCCAAGGAAGGCGTTCCACAGCGCCTCGACCGCGCTCTTCTCCAGATCGTCGACGATGAGGACGATCCGGCTGCGCCGATCCTTGCTCGGCCAGCGCGGCAGGACGGCCGGAACATGGATCACGTGCTGCACACCGTGGATGACGACCGGATGGTCGGGGTCTTCCGCCAATCCGACGAGACCCTTGACGCGCAGCAGCTTCGCGCCCTGGGTCGAGCGCAGCAGGTCGAGAAACATGTCGAGACTGCCCTGGCGGATGGGCTCCTCGCTGACGAGACAGAAGGCACGGATGCGTTCGTCATGACGGTTCACGTCGTGATGGTGGCCGAGGTGGCCGTGACCATGCAAGTCGTGATCATGCTGGTGATCGTGACTGCGCCGTTCGGCTTCCTCCACCGCCTCCGTCTTCAGCCATTCGCTCACATCCGCAATCTTGCCGTGGAGGTCGAAGAGACCGCCGGCGATGATTGCCTCGACCGGAGCGTCACCGTTGAGAATCGTAGCGCCCGGATTGAGCTGGCGCAGTCGGCTGCGCAGACGTTCCACGGCCCCTGCATCGGCGAGGTCCGTCTTCGTGACCACCAGCCGCTCGGCGACAGCCGCCTGTTTCAATGCCTCGACATGAGCGTCGAGGGTCGCCTCGCCGTTGACCGCGTCGATGACCGTCACGACTCCCTCGACTGCGTAGCGCATCGAGAGATAGGGATGATAGAGCACTGCGTGCAGGATCGGCGCAGGATCGGCAAGACCGGTGGTCTCGATGATGACCCGTTGAAAAGGCGCGATCCGACCGTTGTCGCGCTTGCGAAGCAGGTCCTCGAGGGTCGCGATGAGGTCGCCCCGCACCGTGCAGCACAAACAGCCGGCGGAGAGCAGAACCATGTTGTCGTCGATCTTCTCGACGAGAAGATGATCGAGGCCAATCTCACCGAATTCGTTGATGATGACGACACTGTCGCGCAACGCTTCGTGCTGAAGCAGGCGGTTGAGAAGCGTCGTCTTGCCGGCGCCGAGAAAGCCCGTGAGGACGGTCAGCGGAATCGGCGGGAGAGGACCGGCGGGGCGAGCATCCGTCATCGAAGGTCAATCCATGGGTACGACCGGGGCGGCCTGACGCCGCTCCAGGAGAATATTGGTCACGATGGCCGCAAGCACCAGAGTTCCACCCAACGCCTGCAGGGGAACGATACGCTCTCCGAGGACGAAGGTGGATGCCACGGTCGAGACGACCGGCTCAATGCAGTAGATGATTCCTGCCGCTATGGCTGAAATGCGGCCCAGGGCAACAATTTGAAACAGGAAGCCGACCACGTAGCCGCCGATTGTCATGGCGACGCCGAACGGCGCAAGCGCCAGGGCTGCGGGCGAAGTCAGCTGGCCCGTCACCGCGCCGGCGAGGATCGCGGTCGGCAGGACGATGAGATGAACCCAGAACATCTTGGCGGTCAGGCTCGTCTTACGGCACCGGGCCGCCGTGAAGAACTGCGCTGCGGTGGCGGCTGCGGCCCCGAGCGCCAGGGCGAGGCCGCGCCAGTCGAGATCTCCAAAGGCTGGGCCTACCACGAGGATGATTCCGATCAGCGCCAGGACGACGACGCCGATCAGGGATGGCGTCAGCTTCGTCCCCTCGACGAAGGGAGCTGTCAAGACGATGAGCGACGGATACGCATAGAAAAGAACTGCCGCCACGGTGACAGGAATGAAGGCGACCGAGGAGACGTAGCAGAGGCCGACGAAGGCGGTCGAAACGCCGAGAATGGCCATCGTGAGGCGTTCCTCCCGCGCCACGACGAGCGAACGACGCATCAGCACGGCTGCGATCGCGACAAGTGCGAGCATCAGCAGGACGCGATAGACCACGACCGCAGGTCCCGGAACGCCGCCGACGGCGGCAACGCGGGCATAGACGATATTGAGGCCATAGAGACCGGCCGATCCCAAGGCGAACAGGAGGCCGCTGGAGGGGGACGTTCTGGACATGTGGGCGATCATGGTGCGGAAACACCGTTCGCCCGGTTCGTTCGTGATTGCAAGGCCCAGCTTCGGAAGACTGTCCGCTTCCGTGTCGTCCCCGTCGAATCATGCCGCCGCGAATGGTGGATCGCGGCGTGAATCGACGCTTCGCGTCAGTTCTTGACGCTCTTGCCCTTTGCGGGGGCCTCCGCGGTCGCCGGGTTCTTGCCCTTCGCAGGCTTTGCCTTGTTCTTCTGCTCGCTCACGGGCTTGACGCTGATGCTCTCGCGTCCCTTGCCTTTGCCGGTTTCCTTGGACACGCTGGCGGTTGCGGGTTCCTTCGTATCTTTTGAATCCTTGGCGTCTTTCGCATCGGCAGCTTTGGATTTCGCCTTGCCCTTGTTCGATGCCTTTTTGCTCGAGGCCTTCTTGGCTTTGTCGGCGGCATCGTCCTTGGCCGCCTGAGCAGCCAGTTCCGCCTCTGACGGTGGGTTGAGGCCGACCCAGACCCGCTCCGGTTGCACGGTCGAGCGTGGCCCGAGGGTGGTGCGCGTCGGCTGCGTCCCACCCGCGAAGGCCATGACGTCCGATGAAAAGAGATTGGGAATCCCCGAGCTCTCGCTGCTGGCGATGGTGGTCTGGCTGTCCTCTTCGTCGGGCATGGGGCCGCGGCGGTCGCAGATCACCGAGCGCATGTCCGGCGGCGTATGGACGGAAGAGGCGGGAAGAGCGGCGAGGGTCGGGTTGGACGAGCCGGCCAGGCTGTTGAACCCGCGATCGAAGAGTTCGGCCGCCTTCATGGTGCGCTCATTGGCCGATGGCGCGCCGAGGACCACGGTGATGAGGTGCCGCCCGTTCCGGGTCGCACTCGCCACCACGTTGAATCCGGCCGAGCAAATGAAGCCGGTCTTCATCCCATCGGCGCCGGGATAACGGCCGATGAGCCCGTTGGTGTTGCGCATGATCCGGCGGCCGTATTGGATGGCGCCGATGTCGAACAGCCCCTGATATTCAGGAAAGTCGTTGAAAAGCGCCCGCGCCAAGATGGCCATGTCCCGCGCCGAGGTCTGGTTGCGTTCATCGGGAAGGCCGTGCGGATTGGCGAAATGGCTCTCCCGCATGCCGAGGGCCCGCGCCCTTTGGTTCATCAGGTCGGCAAAGCCCTCGATGGTGCCGCCGAGATTCTCGGCGATGGTCGCTGCGACGTCGTTGGCCGACTTGACCATGATGATCTTGAGCGCATTGTCGAGGCGGATCTGGGTTCCGGGCTTGAAGCCCATCTTCGAGGGCGGCAGGGAGGCAGCCTGCTCGGAGACGGTCAGAAGGGTGTCCATCTTCACGTGGCCCGAGCGGATGCTGTCGAGTGCCACATAGGTCGTCATCAGCTTCGTGATCGAAGCCGGGAACCAGGGATCGGTTGCCCGCTCGGCATGGAGAACGCGGCCCGTTTCAGCCTCGACCACGAGAGCGGGACTGCCAGCCAGGGCTGTTCCGCTCACGAGAGCTGCAAAGGCGAAAGTTGTCATACGGAGGGCACGGCTGACGTTCATACGGAACGGCTCCATGAGAAAACATGCATGAGAAGGGTCTTGCGATGGCCCTGGTTGCAGTATGACTATTTTTAGGTCCGGAGCCCCCCTTTGGCTAGGCTTCCGGGTAATTAGTCCTTACCTGTCCACCCTTTCTAAGGGAATCCGTGGCAAGACCATGGCAAGAGCCGCGCGGATTCAAGATCGAGCATGACCCCTTCTCTCCTCTGGATTCCAGTCACCTTGGTCGCGGCGGCCGCCCAGACCGGTCGGAACGCTACCCAGCGCCGGCTCACCGAGACCATCGGGACGGTGGGCGCGACCCAGGTTCGCTTCCTTTACGGTTTTCCCTTCGCCGTCCTCGCCCTCGGCCTCGTCCGCCTCGTGCTGAGCGAGCCTGTCCCGGGCCCGCAGGGTACCTTCATGATCTATGTCCTGGCCGGTGCGACCACGCAGATCCTGGCCACGGCTCTCATGCTTGCCGCCATGCGCGAGCGTTCGCTTTCCGTCGTCACGGCCTACATGAAAACCGAGCCGGTGCAGGTCGCCCTGTTCGGGGCGGCCATCCTCGGGGACCCTCTGTCACCCGGCGGCGCCCTGGCCATCGCCATTGCGACGTTCGGTGTCGTCCTCATGTCGCTGAAGCCGGGTGCCAGCCTCACGTCGTCGGGCCTGCGGCCGGTGATCTATGGGATCGCATCGGGCGCCTTCTTCGCGCTCTCGGCCATTGGATTCAGGGGGGCAATCCTGGCTTTGCCGGAGGGGTCCTTCATCATGCGGTCGACCACGACCTTGGTCTGGGCGCTCGGCACGCAGACGATCATCCTCCTGGTGGTGCTTGGTCTTTTCAACCGCAGGGCCCTGCTCGAAAGTCTGAAGGCCTGGCGCCCCTCCCTCGGTGCCGGTTTCCTCGGAGCGCTGGCCTCGCAATTCTGGTTCATCGGATTCTCCCTGACCACGGCCGCGAATGTGCGGACCCTTGCCCTCGTGGAGGTGCTGATGGCCCAGGCGGTCTCTCACCGGTTGCTCTCGCAGGTGACGACCCGGCGCGAACTCTCAGGCATGGTCCTGATCCTTGCCGGCGTGGGCCTGCTTCTCGCCTTCCAACACTGACCGGGGCAAGCGGCGCCTCCCGGTCCTGGCCGCCCTGTCGGAAACGAGCCTTGCCGACCGGGCCTGGTGGGGCCATTCTCCAAGTCAAAGATTTTCGAGGAGTTTCCCATGACTGCCTGCATCGTCGGCTGGGCCCACACCCCATTCGGCAAGCTCGACTCTGAAACCGTCGAGAGCCTGATCGTCCGCGTCGTGAACGAGGCGCTGGATCATGCCGGAATCGGGCCCGAGGACGTGGACGAGGTCGTGCTCGGCCATTTCAATGGCGGCTTTTCCCCTCAGGACTTCACGGCCTCTCTGGTGTTCCAAGCGAGCGACAGGTTCCGCTTCAAGCCTGCGACCCGGGTCGAAAATGCCTGCGCAACGGGTTCCGCAGCTGTCCATCAGGCCATCAAGACCATCGAGGCGAAGCGGGCCAAGACGGTACTCGTCGTCGGGGTCGAGCAGATGACGACGACCCCCGGTCCCGAAATCGGCAACATTCTTCTCAAGGCCTCCTATCTGCCGGAGGACGGTGGCACGCCAGGAGGCTTTGCCGGCGTCTTCGGCAAGATCGCCGGGCTCTATTTCCAGCGTCACGGCGATCAGTCCGATGCGCTGGCGATGATTGCCGCAAAGAATCACAGGAATGGCGTCGACAACCCCTGGGCGCAGATGCGCAAGGATCTCGGCTTCGACTTTTGCCGCACCGAGAGCGACAAGAACCCCTTCGTGGCTGGCCCGCTCAAGCGGACGGACTGTTCCCTGGTTTCCGATGGCGCGGCTGCCCTCGTGATCGCTGATACGGAGACGGCTTTGCGCATGAAGCGGGCGGTGGCATTCCGCGCCACGGCCCATGCCCAGGATTTCCTGCCCATGTCGAAGCGCGACATCATTCAGTTCGAAGGGTGCGCGGAAGCGTGGCGGCGGGCGCTCGACCAAGCGGGAATTCAACTTTCCGACCTGTCCTTCGTGGAGACCCACGATTGCTTCACCATCGCCGAACTCATCGAATATGAGGCCATGGGTCTGACGCCTCGCGGTCAGGGAGCGATCGCGGTCAAGGAGGGCTGGACCAACCGCGACGGCAAGCTGCCGGTGAATCCTTCAGGGGGCCTCAAGGCGAAGGGGCATCCCATCGGCGCGACAGGCGTATCCATGCACGCCCTGTCGGCCATGCAGCTCTGCGGCGAGGCAGGCGGCATCCAGGTCAAGGACCCCGTTCTCGGCGGCATCTTCAACATGGGCGGCGCCGCCGTCGCGAACTACGTCAGCGTGCTCGAGCGAATCAAGTAGGGCCGGTCAGGACTTGCGCGGGTCAGGCTCTCCCGGGGCGCGGGCCTCGATGGCGAGAGCATGCAGGCCTCTGGCGAAAGCGCCCTTGAGAACCTCGTTGACGAGGCGGTGGCGCTCGACCCGGCTCTTGCCTGAGAACGCCTCCGACACGATATAGAGGCGGTAGTGGGTTTCACCGCCCTCGCGCCATCCGGCGTGACCGCGATGCTGCTCCGATTCGTCCGCGACGGTCAGATGGGTCGGGTGCAGGCGCTCCCGCAATTCCTGCGTGATCCAGTCGGTGAGGGTCATGCTCTCATATCTACCTTTTTGAACAGGTCTGCGGCGAAAAGCGTCGAGGCCTTGGCCTTTCGCCGGAAGCCACTCATAATCGCTGCGTCATGGATCTCAACTCACCACTTTTCGACCGCATCCGTATCAAGGCGACGTGCGACGAGCCGCGCGAGGCGGAAGGGCCGACGTGCGAGCATCCGGCCTGCAAGGCTCCGGGGGAGTACCGCGCGCCCAAGGGGCGAGACCATGAGGGCCAGTACTGGCGATTCTGCCTCGCCCATGTGCGCGAGTACAACGCCTCGTACAATTATTTCGCCGGGATGTCGGACAACGCTGTCGCGGCCTATCAGAAGGATGCCGTCATCGGGCACCGCCCGACCTGGGCCATGGGCGTGAATTCCAAGTCCGAAAAGGGCGTCGAGCGCGAGTGGGCCTATGTCGACCCCTTGGGCATTCTGCGCGGCGAGGATTTCAGGCAGGGTCGTCGGAGCCGGGCCGCCCCAGCTGAACCGAAGGCACCCCGCCATACGGGGCCCGTGCGCCGTGCCCTCGACGTGCTCGGACTCGACGAGACGGCCGACGGGCCGACGATCAAGGCTCAGTACAAATCCCTGGTGAAGCGCTTCCATCCGGATGCGAATGGCGGGGATCGCTCCTTCGAGGAACGACTGCGCGATATCATCAAGGCCCACGATACGCTCAAAAGCGCAGGAATGTGCTGAGGAAAGCTGCTTGGCACGGCTCCGGTATGCAACGATCTCGTTTGCGCCCCGTGGGCATGATTGTTAAGTAACCCCGGCGCTTGTGACAACTCGACGAAATCCGACCGAAAGGCCCTGACAATGGCGACAACCGAAACAACGACCCTCTTGCCGGACATGAAGGTGTCCGTTCGCCAGGTCTTCGGCATCGACTCGGACCTGGAAGTCCCGGCCTTTTCCCAGAGCGAGGAGCATGTGCCGGATCTCGACCCGGATTATCTGTTCGACCGCGAAACGACCCTGGCCATTCTCGCGGGCTTCGCGCGCAACCGGCGCGTGATGATCACCGGCTACCACGGGACCGGCAAATCCACCCATATCGAGCAGGTCGCCGCGCGGCTCAACTGGCCCTGCGTGCGCGTCAACCTCGACAGTCACGTGTCCCGTATCGATCTGGTCGGCAAGGACGCCATCGTCCTTCAGGAGGGCAAGCAGGTCACGGCCTTCCAGGACGGCATCCTGCCCTGGGCCCTGCAGAACAACATCGCTCTCGTGTTCGATGAGTACGACGCGGGCCGGCCCGACGTCATGTTCGTGATCCAGCGTGTGCTGGAGCAATCCGGCAAGCTCACGCTTCTCGACCAGAAGCGGGTCATCCGGCCCCATCCCGCCTTCCGGCTCTTCGCCACGGCGAACACGGTGGGGCTCGGCGATACGTCCGGCCTCTATCACGGCACGCAGCAGATCAACCAGGGCCAGATGGACCGGTGGTCGATCGTCACGACCCTCAACTACCTGCCGCACGACAAGGAGGTGGACATCGTCCTCTCCAAGGCGAAGCATTATCAGGAAAGTCCGGAGGGTCGCGACATCGTCAACAAGATGGTGCGTGTGGCCGATCTTACCCGCAGCGCCTTCATGAACGGAGATCTCTCGACCGTCATGAGCCCGCGCACGGTCATCACCTGGGCCGAGAACGCCGATATCTTCGGCGATACGGGCTTCGCCTTCCGTGTCACCTTCCTCAACAAGTGCGATGAGCTCGAGCGACCCCTGGTGGCGGAATTCTATCAACGTTCCTTCGGCAAGGAATTGCCGGAAAGCGCGGTGAACGTGGCGTTGTCGTAACATCGTCGTTCCGGGGGGCGTCGCCGCCGAGCCCGGGACCCATAAAATGCGCCGCGCCTGTCGGGCTCGGCTCAGGGTTATGGATCCCCGCCCTGGCGGGGATGACAGAGGAGGCTTCATGTCCATCTCGAATCGCAAGCCAGGTGAGAAAAAGGAAGCGCCGGCGGAGCCGCTGAAGCGCTCCATCGCCGGCTGCATGAAGGCCATTGCACGCAAGCAGGATCTCGAGGTCACCTTTGCCTCGGACCGCCCGGCCATGATGGGCGACAAGGTACGCCTGCCGGAGCCACCGCGGCGGCTGACCTCGCAGGATGTTGCGATCCTGCGCGGCTATTCCGATTCCATGGCCCTGCGGCTTGCCTGTCACGATACCGCCCTTCACCGCAGGCTTGCGCCCGAGGGCCAGGCGGCCCGTGCCGTCTTCGATGCGGTGGAGCAGGCCCGTGTCGAATCCATCGGATCCCGCCGGATGTCGGGCGTCGCCACCAACATCACGGCGATGCTGGAGGACCGCTATCATCGCGGCGGCAAATACGAAGAGATTACCGATCGCGCCGACGCACCGCTCGAGGATGCGGTGGCGCTGATGGTGCGGGAGCGCCTCACCGGGCAGCGGCCCCCGGCCTCTGCGGCCAAGATCGTCAATCTGTGGCGCGATTTCATCGAGGATCGCGCCGGGCACGAACTTGACGGCCTTCTCAAGAACATCGAAAGCCAGCGCGACTTCGCCCGTCGCATCCGCGAGCTCCTCTCCTCCCTCGACATGGCCGACGAGGCCGCCCTCGATTCGGAGGACGAAGAGAACGAGGAGGAAAACGAAACCGAGCAGGAACAGCAGCAGGGCGAGGGCGAGAGCGAGCAGGAATCGCAGGGAGACCGGGCCGAGACTGAGATCAGCGAGGATTCCAGCGACGAGATGGAGGAGGGCGCAAGCGAGGACGCGGACGGTCCCTCCGGAGAACTGCCGGACGAGGCGGACGAGGCCGATTCTGAGAACGCCTCCGAGTCCTGGCGCCCGCCGTCCCGGAACAACGAGGCGCGGGGCCCCGATTATAAGGCTTTCACCACCCGGTTCGACGAGGTCATCCACGCAGAGGATCTCTGCGATTCGGACGAACTCACCCGCCTTCGCGCCTATCTCGACAAGCAGCTTGCCCATCTCCAGGGCGTCGTCGGCCGTCTCGCCAATCGCCTGCAGCGCCGGCTTCTGGCACAGCAGAACAGGGCCTGGGAGTTCGACCTCGAAGAGGGCACTCTCGATCCTGCAAGGCTGCCGCGCGTGGTCATGGACCCCTTCCAGCCCCTGACCTTCAAGCAGGAGCAGGACACCAATTTCCGCGACACGGTGGTTACGCTTCTTCTCGACAATTCAGGCTCCATGCGCGGTCGTCCGATCACGGTCGCAGCGACCTGCGCCGATATCCTGGCGCGCACCCTGGAGCGCTGCGGCGTGAAGGTGGAGATTCTCGGGTTCACCACCCGGGCGTGGAAGGGCGGACAATCCCGCGAGACCTGGCTGCAGAGCGGCAAGCCGGCCAATCCCGGGCGGCTCAACGATCTGCGCCACATCATCTACAAATCCGCCGATGCACCATGGCGCCGGGCCCGCAAGAATCTCGGATTGATGATGCGCGAGGGCCTGCTCAAGGAGAATATCGACGGCGAGGCGCTGGACTGGGCGCACAAGCGCCTGCTCGGGCGCCCCGAGCAACGGCGGATCCTGATGGTGATCTCCGACGGCGCTCCCGTCGACGATTCGACTCTGTCGGTCAATCCCGGCAACTATCTCGAGCGGCACCTTCGCTTCATCATCGAGGATATCGAGACCCGTTCGCCGGTGGAGCTGATCGCCATCGGCATCGGCCACGACGTCACACGCTATTATCGCCGCGCCGTCACCATCGTCGATGCGGAGGAGCTCGGCGGAGTCATGACCGAGAAGCTCGCCGAACTGTTCGAGGAGAATTCCACGGCTCCGGTGCGGGCACCTCGTCGCCGCGCTTTCGCGTAGCGTCACCTTGACGGCAGCATTGATCTCGATGAGCAGTTCGTCCTGATCGGATTATCGTTGAGCTGGGGCGCCAAGCGGCATGAGGCTTAATCGTCGCCTATTCCTTGTTGGCGGTGGCGCTGCGACTGCGACGCTCCTGGCTGGACGGACATTCGCGCGCCCACGTCCTGCCGAGACGATCCTTCCGATCGATGTGACGGCACGGCCGATCGACCATCTTTCAGTCACGGATCGGGGCCGGAATCGCTTCGGTAATCTGCTTTTCCGAGGCGGGCTCGACCTGCGCTCGGCGGAAAACCGCTTCGGCGGCTTTTCCAGCCTCTGGCGCTCTCCAGACGGTCGGCGCCTTGTCTCTGTCGCCGACAATGCCCAGTGGCTGACGGCGCGCGTTCAGACCTCCGACGGGCGCCTGTCAGGTCTTACGGACGCTCAACTCGCGCCGCTGCTCTCCGGGGAAGGCCGCCTGCTTGGCGGAACTCGCTATTACGATACGGAAAGTCTGACGATCGCGAATGGCGTGGCCTATGTGGGCATCGAGCGCAAACACGCGATCATGCGCTTTGACTGGGGCGCCAGGGGCCCTGCCGCGCGCGCCCGACTTGTGGTCCTGCCGAAGGAGCTCCGAGACGATATCGAGGATCTCCCGAACAATCATGGCCTGGAGGCCATCGGCGTCGCGCCGTCGCGATCGCCCTTGGCGGGAGCCGTCGTTGCGATTGCGGAGCGGGCGCGCAAGCACGACAAGCCGACCCGAGGGTTCATCGTCACAGGCCCTCGGCAAGGCGAGTTTTCCGTCCGACGCTCCAACGGCTACGATGTGAGCGACCTTGCCTTTCTTCCCGATGGCGACATGCTGCTTCTGGAGCGGCAATTTTCCCTCTTCGAAGGTTTCCGCGTCCGGCTGCGTCGGGTGGCTGCCGATATGATCGAGCCCGACGCCGAAATCGATGGCGCCGTCATCTTCGAGAGCGATTCGTCCCAAGAGATCGACAATATGGAGGGGCTGTCCGTCCATCAGGAGGCGGGCGATATCGTCCTGACGCTGATCTCCGACAATAATTTCAGCCCGCTGCAGCGGACGCTTCTGCTCGAATTTTCACTCGTCCCCTGAGGACTAGGCCGGAGCCCTCTGCATCAGAACGGGGCGCATGAACCTTAGGACGATGCCGTAGGGGAGGATCGAGAAGATCGAGAGCGCCAGCTTGACCCCGTAATCGGCGATGGCGAGCGTGACCCAGGGGAGGGCCAGGCACTCGCTGGCGATGCCGGCATGGGCGAGGAGGCTGTCGATGGTCTGGGTCGAGCCGGGCAGGGGCCCGCAATAGAACGCGACCGAAAAGAAGATCATCGTGTCGACCGCGGCCGAGATGGTCGAGGAGGCAAAGGGCGGAAGCCACCAAGCCCGGTCGCGCAGGCGCGAGAAGATCGAGATGTCGAGGAGCTGGGCGGTGAGGAACGCGCTACCTGAGGCAATGGCGATCCGGGGCGTCGCCAGGATGACGGACAGGATGACGGCGAGGGCGAAGCCCACATAGACGACGCGGCGCGCCCCCTTCGGGCCGAAGCGCCTGTTGGCGAGTTCCGTCACCAGGAAGGAGAAGGGATAGGTGAATGCGCCCCAGGTGAAATAATCCTGGAGACCCCAGGCATGGAACGGATACTGGACGAGGATATTCGACGACAGCACCACCACGGTCATGGCGGCGAGGGCAATCCCAAAATCCCGGCGGTCGAGCCCGGTCATGGCGTTCGTTCCTAGGGTGAGAAACGCAAAACGGGCGGCTGAGGCCGCCCGCTGCAGAACATCGCTGGAAGTCGAGCTTTCAGCTCGCGGCGGCGAGCTTCTTCTCGAGCTCACGCTTGATCGTGCGGGCGGTCGTCGACAGCTCGTCTTCCTTCGCCTTGGCGAGGAACGCGTCGAGGCCACCGCGATGCTCGACCGAGCGCAGGGCGTTGGCCGAGATGCGCAGGCGCACGGAGCGCTGGAGCAGCTCGGATTGCAGCGTGACGTTGCAGAGGTTCGGCAGGAACTTCCGCTTCGTCTTGCGGTTCGAATGGCTCACGAGGTGGCCACTCAGCACGGCCTTGCCGGTCAGTTCGCAACGGCGCGACATGGGTTCAATCCTATCGTTCACGAGGGTCACGGCTCGATCCGCTGCGGGTTTGCTTCAACGCAGATCCCGCGGCTGCCGGACGCCAAAAGTCCTTGGAAGATGCGAGCCTATAGGCCGAAACGACGGCCCGCGTCAAGAATAGCACGGTGCCGCAGCCTGATTTTTTGTAATATCGTGGTCACGATTTATTCTGATTCTCGTGAGAGGGGAATTCAGTGACCTCCAGGAATCTCCCGGGAAACGCCCTATGCGCATGATCGCTCCAGCCATCGTGGCCCTGGCTCTTGCCGGATTCGGCGCAGAAGGGAAGGCGCAGACCCTTCAGGTCGAGTATAATGTAACTTTGGCCGGATTGACCCTTGGCAAGGCGGACCTGACCTCGACCTTCGAGGGCCCCAAATACAAGATGCAGGCGGGGGTGAAGCTGTCGGGTCTGGCCAAGCTTCTGACTGGCGGCAAGGGCGCTGCCACTGCCGCGGGCACGATCGTCGGAGTCCAGCCGCAGCCCGTCAGTTTCGCAATCACGTCCCGGTCTTCCGACGATCAGCGCACCGTTCGCATGGGTCTGGCTTCCGGAAACGTGGAAGCTGTCGAAATTGTCCCGCCTCTCGAAGAAAAGGCCGACCGGGTGCCGGTGAAGGAGGATGATAAGAAGGGGGTCGTGGATCCGATCAGCGCTCTGCTGATGCCGTCCATTGCCTCGGCAGGACTAACGGATTCGACCAACTGCAACCGCACCATTCCGGTCTTCGACGGGGCCGCCCGGTTCGATATCGTCCTCAACTACAGCGAGACCAAACAGGCGGATGTGCCGGGCTACAAGGGGCCCGTGCTCGTCTGCAAGGCCCGCTATGTCCCGATTTCCGGCCATCGCGCCCTGCGTCCCTCCACCAAATTCATGGAGGAAAACAAGGATATGTCCGTCTGGCTGGTGCCGCTGGATCGCCAGAAGGTCCTTGTCCCCCTGCGCGTCTCGGTCCGGACCATGATCGGCGTCAGCGTCGTCGAGGCGTCCCGCTGGGCGTTCAACGATATGGGGAAGTCTGTGCCAGCCTCTCTCGAAAATGCCGTGAAGGCCGGTGCCGTCCGCTAGCGGCCGGGCAAAGTCTCCACGAGCGTCCGACTGCCGCTTCCAGGATCGTTCAAG
This sequence comes from Microvirga sp. BF8, assembly GCF_059888585.1. Classification (NCBI taxonomy): domain Bacteria; kingdom Pseudomonadati; phylum Pseudomonadota; class Alphaproteobacteria; order Hyphomicrobiales; family Methylobacteriaceae; genus Microvirga; species Microvirga sp. BF8. The sequence continues at coordinate 4,649,443 of NZ_CM187619.1, forward strand.
GACAAGATTTTGAACAGGTTGCCCGGTAGCAAAATCGTCAGTCTGCCTCCATATGAAGGGCGAACCTGCTGCCGGACGGACCCGGTCGCGCCGTAAGGGGCTCCTGCGACGGGATGCAGCCACAGGCCCCGGACATCTTAACTGGGATTGTAGCCCCATCACCGCTTATCAAGGCATGACCCGCCGTTCCCTCCCCCCGCAAGTGCGCGCGCGCGGCGTGACAGCCGTGCTCGGGCCGACGAATACCGGCAAGACCCATCTCGCCATCGAGCGAATGCTCGGCCATGAGACGGGCATGATCGGCCTGCCGCTGCGGCTTCTGGCACGGGAGGTCTATCAGCGGGTCGTGGAGAAGGCGGGCGCCCATAACGTCGCCCTGATCACGGGCGAAGAGAAGATCAAGCCGGACCGGCCTCGCTACTGGATCTCGACCGTCGAGGCGATGCCACGGGATCTCGATCTGGCCTTCGTGGCCGTGGACGAGATCCAGCTTGCCGCCGATCTCGACCGGGGCCATGTCTTCACCGACCGGCTCCTGAACCAGCGTGGCCGGGAAGAGACGCTTCTGATCGGCTCGAACACCATGCGTCCCCTGATCGAGGCGCTGATCCCCGGCGTCCACGTGGTGACTCGCCCCCGCCTGTCCCAGCTGACCTTCGCTGGCGAAAAGAAGGTGTCCCGCCTTCCGCGGCGGACGGCGATCGTCGCGTTCTCGGCCGAGGAGGTCTATGCCATTGCGGAGCTGATCCGCCGCCAGAGCGGCGGGGCGGCCGTGGTCTTGGGGGCGCTGTCGCCGCGCACCCGCAACGCCCAGGTCGAACTCTATCAATCCGGGGACGTGGAATATCTCGTGGCCACCGATGCGGTCGGCATGGGCCTCAATCTCGATGTCGATCACGTCGCGTTCGCCGCCGACCGGAAGTTCGATGGCTTCCGCTTCCGCAAGCTTTACCCTGCGGAGCTGGCGCAGATCGCCGGGCGGGCCGGGCGCCACATGCGGGACGGCACCTTCGGCACCGCGGGCCGTTGCCCGCCTTTCGATGCGGAAACCGTCGAGGCGCTGGAGAATCATACCTTCGATCCAGTGAGGATCGTGCAATGGCGGAACCCTGACCTCGATTTCTCGTCCCTGGCCCGCTTGCGGGACAGCCTCGGCGAGCAGCCGCGGGAATATGGCCTCGTCCGCGCTCCCATGGGCGAGGATGTGGCAGCTCTCGAGGTCTTGGCCAGGGACGACGATATCCAGGCATTCGGCCGTTCGAAAGTTGCGGTGGAACGTCTGTGGCAAGTATGCCAAGTTCCTGATTATCGGAAAGTTTCTCCGCAGGTTCACGCGGATCTCGTAGGTCAGCTTTACCGGTTCCTGATGAAGGACGGTGCTCTGCCGGCGGATTGGTTTTCCCGCCATCTTCTGGCAATGGACCGGACAGATGGCGATATCGACACCCTGTCGAACCGCATCGCCCAGGTCCGGACCTGGTCCTTCGTCGCCAACCGTCCGGACTGGCTGAAGGATCCGGAGCATTGGCAGGGTGTTGCGCGTCAGGTAGAGGACAAGCTATCGGACGCGCTCCATGAACGTCTCGCCCAGCGCTTTATCGACAGGCGCACGAGCGTTCTCATGCGGCGCTTGAGAGAGAACACGATGCTCGAAGCGGAAATCACGACCACCGGCGACGTCACTGTCGAGGGTCAACACATCGGCCACCTGCACGGCTTCCATTTCGTGCCTGACCCTCAGGCCGATACGGCGGAGGCCAAGACCCTGCGCAATGCGGCCAGCAAGGCGCTGGCGGGCGAGATCGAGGCGAGAGCCGACCGATTCGCCGAGGCGCCCGATACCATGCTCGTCCTGTCGAATGACGGAACCATCCGCTGGACGGGTGATCCCGTCGCGAAGCTCGAACCGGGCGACAAGCTGTTCGAGCCGCGTCTGCGGGTCCTTTCGGACGAGCAGCTGACGGGTCCGGCCCGCGACAAGGTGGACACGCGTCTCCGGGCTTGGCTCAAGGCCTATGTCGTGCGTCTGCTTGGCCCGTTGATGGAGCTCGAAGGCTCGCAGGAGCTGACCGGGATTGGTCGGGGCATCGCCTTCCAGATCGTCGAGGCCCTTGGCGTGCTGGAGCGGGCAAAGGTGCTCAACGATGTCCGCAGCCTCGACCAGGAGGCCCGTGGCGCCCTGCGCAAGGCCGGGATCCGGTTCGGCGCCTACCACCTGTATCTGCCGGTGCTGCTCAAGCCCGCCCCGCGTATCCTCGCGGCCCAGCTCTGGGCGCTGCAGAACGGCGGCCTCGACCAGAAGGGCATCGATGAAATTGCCCATCTCGCTCAGTCGGGCCGGACCTCGATCCCGGTCGACAAGGAAATCGCGGCGGGACTCTACCGCGCGGCCGGTTTCCGCGTCTGCGGCGACCGGGCGGTGCGGGTCGATATCCTGGAGCGCCTGGCCGATTTGATCCGGCCGGCTATCGCCTATCGCCCGGGCATCACGCCGGGAGAGCCTCCCGCCGGCGCCGCCGACGGCGAAGGCTTCGTGCCGACGGTCGCGATGACATCGCTGGTCGGATGTGCCGGCGAGGACTTTGCGACCATTCTGAAATCGCTCGGTTACGTGATGGAACGTCGTCCGGGCCCAGCCATCACGGTGCCGCTGGCCTCGGCCCCGCAGGCGGTCGTCCCGGCATCGCCGTCGGGCGGTGAGGGGGAAGTCGAGCCGGTTGCGGAATCGCCTTCAGGCATGCCTGCCGAACCGGGCGAAGCGAATGCCGCCGCGCTCGAAAGCGTCGAGGCGTCCGCCTTCACGCCGCCGCCGGAAGCGGCGCCGGCCGTGGAGCTCGCCGCTGCTCCAGAGGTGCCGGCGGAGGCGCTGCCGGAAAGTCCGGCCGAACCGGAGCCGATCGAGGTCTGGCGCCAGCATCGGCGTCACCACGACGGGAACCAGGCACGGCAGGGGCGCGGACGTCCGGAGAGAGGCGACCGCCGCCCGCGTCAGGGCGAGCAGCCATCGGGGGATAGGCCACCCCGGCCGGATCGCCGGCCGGATCGTCGCCCTGAGCGCCGGGAAGCCGCGGGTGAGGGCGGTCGGCCTCAGAACCGGCCTCCGCGCGGTCCGGGCCGTTCCGATGAGCGTCGCGGCCCCCGGCCCGACAAGCGTTTCGAGCCACGCCGGGATGGAGGGGCGGAGCGTCGGGAGAAGCAGCCGGACCCGAACTCGCCCTTCGCGAAGCTCATGGCCCTGAAAGCGCAGCTCGAGGACAGCAAGAAGTGATCTGGCCTCGCCCGGTCCCGCATGCTTTGGCCATGGTCTCGGGCCTGGCATGGCGCGGCGACCGGGCGGGGCGGCTTCGCTCCGGTGCGGTCTCCGATGCGTGATGATCGGCAGCGGATCGACAAGTGGCTTTGGTTCGCGCGCTTCGCGAAGACCCGCACCCTGGCGGCCAAGCTCGTGACAGGCGGATTCGTTCGGGTGAATGGCCAGCGTATCGAAAACGCCGCCAAGCCTTTGGCCGTCGGCGATGTCGTCACCTTGGCGCTGGCGCGGGCGACCCTGGTTCTGCGGGTCGAAAACCTGGGTGAGCGCCGCGGCCCTGCATCGGAAGCAAGGCTGCTCTACGCAGATCTGAACCGTGACGACGGGACCCTTGTCAGTGAAGGCGACAGGGGGTAGAGCGGCGTCACCGCTTTCGTGATCCTGCCCGAGCAGACCCGCAGAGGACCGTCCATGACCTACGTCGTCACTGAAAACTGCATCAAATGCAAGTACATGGACTGCGTGGAGGTGTGTCCGGTCGACTGTTTCTACGAGGGTGAGAACATGCTCGTGATCCACCCGGACGAATGTATCGATTGCGGAGTCTGCGAACCCGAATGCCCGGCGGAAGCCATCAAGACGGATGCTGAGCCGGGTCTCGAGGAATGGCTCAAGCTGAACGCCGATCTGGCCAAGAGCTGGCCCAACATCACCCAGAAAAAGGACCCCCCGTCAGACGCGAAGGAATTCGATGGGGTCCCCGGCAAGTATGAGAAATATTTCACGCCCAATCCCGGTGAAGGGGACTGAGGTAAGCTGGGCCATATTCGTACCCTCTTTACGCTATTTATGAAATATTTTTGCTTTTTTGGTGAGACTGTGATAGGGTCTCATCAATGCAGTCGCTTGCGCCCGATGTGTGCCAACTCCGCAGTTTGGCGGCTCACAAGATGAAGCAATGATGGATGCACACCCCGTGACTTAAGGGAGCTTGCTGCCTTGGGCCAGGGGGTCCGGGCGTGTTTGGACTACTAACGTACTTCAGGGAGACGGGCGGAATAGTCAAGTTCCGCGGCTCGTCATTTTTTGTTCCGCCGGGACCCTGTCCGGCGAAACCACAGCGCCCTCGCCTATCGGCGAGGAAGCATGCAAGGAGGCCTCTCTCGCATGACCACCGCCAAGAAGTCTGCCCAGCGTCTCGGTTTCAAGACCGGCGAAGCGATCGTCTATCCCGCCCACGGCGTCGGCCGCATCACGGCCGTTGAAGAGCAGGAAATCGCTGGATTCAAGCTGGAGCTGTTCGTGGTCTCCTTCGACAAGGACAAGATGGTTCTCCGCGTCCCGACGGCGAAGGCTTCGAGCGTCGGTATGCGCAAGCTTGCCGAGCCGGCTCTCGTCCAGAAGGCCCTGGACGTGCTGACCGGTCGCGCTCGCGTGAAGCGCACCATGTGGTCGCGCCGCGCCCAGGAATATGAAGCCAAGATCAATTCGGGCGATCTGATCGCCGTGACCGAGGTCGTCCGCGATCTTTACCGGTCCGAGGCTCAGCCGGAGCAGTCCTACAGCGAGCGTCAGCTTTACGAATCCGCTCTCGATCGCGTTATTCGCGAGATCGCGGCGGTGAATAAGATCACCGACACAGAAGCGCTCAAGCTGATCGAGCAGAGCCTCGCCAAGTCTCCCCGCCGGGGCAAGGGTGCCGATGCGGAAGCCGACGCCGAGGGTGAGGACCTTCAGGAGGAGGCTGCCTGATCAGGCCGCTATAACTTACAGTGCTGCAAAAGCCCGGCTCGTGCCGGGCTTTTCTTTGCCATGGCCGCTTGTCTTTGCGCAGGCCATCCCTATTTCCGCAAACTGAGCCGTTTCGAGCTGAACTTTTTCCAGCCTCGCTCGTTGTGTCCTTGCCAAGGGAGGACGCAATGGGAGAAATCTCTGGGGTTCGTCGTCGGTTCGTCCGTGCGGCCATGAATGCTCCGTTCCTCGAGCGGGAAGAAGAGCACCTGCTCGCCGTGAGATGGAAAGAGCAGCGCGACGAATCTGCGCTTCATCAGTTGACGGCTGCCCATATGCGGCTGGTCATCGCCCTTGCCGCCCGTTTCCGCCATTATGGCCTGCCTATGGCAGACCTTGTCCAGGAAGGGCATGTGGGCCTCCTGGAGGCCGCTGCCCGGTTCGAACCGGAACGTGAGGTGCGCTTCTCCACCTATGCGACGTGGTGGATCCGCGCCTCGATTCAGGATTACATTCTCCGCAACTGGTCTATCGTCCGTGGCGGCACGAGCTCCGCCCAGAAGGCACTGTTTTTCAACCTTCGTCGGTTGCGCGCCCGCCTGACCCGAGGGGGCGAGGAGAGGATCGCATCAGATATCCACGAGAAGATCGCCGAGGCCATCGGTGTCTCGCGGGCTGATGTTGCCCTAATGGATGCCAGGCTTTCCGCCCCGGATACCTCTCTCAATGCGCCTGTGCTCGACGCCGATTCCTCGAATTCTGCCGAGCGGGTGGAATTCCTTGTCGATTCCAGTCCCTTGCCGGATGAAAGCGTGACCGATGTGATCGACAGTGAGCGCCGCGTGCGCTGGCTTCGACAAGCGCTTGAAGTGCTCAACGAGCGCGAGCTTCGTATTCTGCGCGCCCGTCGTCTCGACGATGAGCAGGTGACCCTTGAATTCCTCGGCGATCGCCTGGGCATTTCGAAGGAAAGGGTCCGCCAGATCGAGAACAGGGCCCTGGAGAAGCTCAAGCGCGCCCTGATCGAGAAATATCCGCAGGCCACCGGTGCTTTCGTCTGACCCGCGCTGCGCCAGTCACTCTATGGCGATTTTATAGCGTTCGCCGACTTTCAGGGCGTCATTGCGCTCGAGGCCGTTCAGCAGCAGGAAGCGATCGAGCGGGCGATCGACGGGCATGCGATCCGCGAGGCTCTGAACCGTGTCGCCCGGCTGGGCGGTGATGATCTTCAGGCGCAATGGCCTGATCATGCGCGCCTCGGTCGGTTGCACCTGTCTCACGCTTTCGAGAGTCTTCTGGAACAAGTTTTCGAGGTTTCCGGAACCGCTGCGGGCTGCGAGGATCAGGCGATACGTCGTGTTGCCGATCCTGATCGCGGACAGCCGGAACGACCATTCCTTACCATTGGAAATCGCCGTTGCGACCGGAAGGCCGTTGATCGTCGAGGTGGAGAGGCTGCCGGGCTCGATGGTGTCGTTCCATGTCGAGCGCAGGACCTCTTCCAGGCTCTGTCCAGAGGGCGTGTCGGCTGCGTCGAACAGAAGCCGCCGGCTTCCGTCCGCCGACGCACCGAGAACCGCCTGGGATGTATTCTCCAGGGTAAAGCCCTCCGGCGCCTCAAAGGCCACCCCAAGGCGCGAATGGATGAAACGGCGCCCTCGGACGACCCCGTCGGCCGGGTCGTCGCCATAGGAAATGCCATCGATGGCCGATAGATACTCGGCCCGACCGGATTCTCCGACACCCGGCGCGCTCGCGCGCCGCGCCGCCTGCAGGGCAAGGGCTACCCGTTCGCGGGTGCTCGGATGACTTGCCATCATGTCGGCGCTGGCGTCGGAGCCCCCGGTTGCGGAGCGTCCCAGTGCCGTCAGGAAGCGGGGTGCGCCATAGGGATCGAATCCGGCGCGGGCCAGAACCTTCACGCCAGCCTGATCGGCTTCCAGCTCCTGCGCCCGGGAGAAGCTCGCCAGGGTCGAGCGCGACTGGTTCTGCACCAGGGCCGCCTCCTCCGCATTGTTCAGGACGTTCTCGGTCACGCGCTTGATCAGAGTCGAGCGGGCCTGCAACTCGTTGCGCTGCGAGGCATGGCGCAACGTGACATGGGCGATTTCATGGGACAGAACCGCGGCGATTTCTGCTGTGTCGCTCGCAAGAGCCAAGAGGCCACGGGTCAGGTAAAGGCGTCCGTTCGGCAGGGCGAACGCGTTCACGGCCGGCGAATTCAGAATCGAGACCTGATAGGATTCGTCAGGCCTGTCGCTTGCCTCGACCAGACGCCTTGTTACCTCGTTCATAAGGCGCTGTGCCTCGGGCGCCCTCATCTCGCCGCCGAAAGCCGCCACCAGGCGCTCGTGGTCGCGGTCGCGCGGCCGCTCCGCCCCAACGACGCGCGGCGCATCGGCCGGAAGCGACACATTACTGTCGAAACCGGCGCAACCTGCGAGCCAGGCGAGGAGCAACGTGCTCCCGACAACCCGGATTCCCTTCATCTGACGTTTACGGCTCATACTCGCTCAGCGTGACGGGCGCGGACCATCGAGGCGCTCGATCATCTCCGGTACTACAATGGTAAGAGCGGCTCCTTGCCAAGGCTCCAAAATGCCTCGGGCCCTGATCCGCTGCCCTTTCAGATCCGCAGCATTCCAGCCGCGATCCATCAGGGTCTTCCATGTCCGTCTCGGAATGACAATCGTGAAATCCTCTGCCCAGTGCCCTCCGAAGTTCAAATAGATCCGCTGCTTGCGTTCGCCGATGCTTCGCACCCGTCCCTCGACGAGGACGAATGTTCCGAATCGGTCATGCAGGCGGCTGATTTGGTCTGCGTCGAGGGGTTTATAGAGAGCATCGGCCCAGAGGCCAAGGTTTCGCTCGCGCGCCGTTTCCTCGAGGGCCAGCAGTTCAGGTTGGCAAAGGCTCTCCTCCTCACCGGGAGAAACCAGAGCAAGGCCGGCTTCGATGAGCTTCTCGGCGAGGTCCACACCGCCTGTCCCGTCGGCGACCCGAACCCGGACCGGAACCCGGCTCCAGCGGTCACGCTCCACTCCCACGGAGGTCAGGACCGAATGCCCCACCAGAGCCCGAAGCTCGGCGAGGGCCTTCTCCCGAAAAGGCGACGAGCGTGGAAAGCCAACACCTATGAGCTTGGCCACCGCCCCAGATTCAAGCACGAGGTCGGCCTCCCGAGTCACGTCCACGATACGGTCGGGTGCCGTTGCGGCAGGGCATGCAGGAGAATTCGGTTTGACCGCGGCCACGGCCGATTGTGCCCGGCAGGCCTGCGCACCGCCGAAAAATGCTGCCGCCAGGCAGACGAGGATGAACGGCTTCATGATGAATCCAAGCCAATTCAAAGGACCATAATCCTTTGCGGCTGTCTCGCCAGCCTAAGCTTTCCTGGGTGCTGCACGACCCCCGTTTACCTGTGGGCGAATTGTGCTACTCATCGCCTGTGCGGTCCCGTAGCTCAGCAGGACAGAGCAGCGGTTTCCTAAACCGAAGGTCGGAGGTTCGAGTCCTCCCGGGATCGCCAGTTATTCCGAGGCTGCCGGAAGGGCCGCGGTTACCTCCGGGTTACAGCCAGCGAATTTGCTCTTCAAAGCTTAGCTTGCCTGTAATTCTTGGGAATATGAGGATGGTTTCAACGGGACCTGTGGCGCGTGCCGACGCCACAATAGACATGGAAATGGCCGGTATCGGGGTCATCGGCACTATCCTGTTCGGCGTTAAGTCGAGTCCTCCCGGTATCCAGTTTTCCAAATGACATTTCCCTGCTGTCCCATTTGAGCGACGGCCGCTTTGGCATCATCGAGATCCGGCGCGTCGATGTACCGGTAATAGGCTTGCACGAGGCCGAACAGGCCAAAGGCGAAGAGACCGACTGCGGTGAGCGCCAGGAGCACCCAGCCAAAGGGCTGCCGCTGCAGTGATTGCAGCGCGCCGCCAACACCATGCGCTTCTGACGAGCTGCTGTGTAAGGCCGCCAGCACCAGGAAGCCGCCGATCAGGACGAAAACGACGCCTCGCGCCACAAAGCCGGCGCGTCCGAGAGAAACGATCCACTCCCGCTTGTCGACAGGAAGCGCAAGATGTTGGGTCACGTCACCGCGCCAGGCCTTCCAGGCAAATGCAAGACCAGTGCCAACAATGGCAACGCCGATGAGCCCGACGAACCATTGGCCAAAAGGCTGCGCCAAGAGCCAGGCCGTCCAATCTTGGGTGGCCTGATCCTCGCCACCTCCCTTGGAACCCCGGCCCACGGCGAGACTCAGGGCCGAGACCGCTAGGCCGGCATAGATGCCGCCACTGATGAGATGGGCAACTCTCGTGGCCCAGCCCTTCACGTCGGTCCCATGGTGATCTGCATCGGTCAGCACCTCGATGACGCGCCAGAAGCAGAAGCCGAGAAGCCCTAGGGCGATCAGCCCGAGCCAGATTTTGCCAAATGGCTGAGATAGGAGCGTCTGTAGGGCGCTGCGACTGCCGCCCGTCTGCCCGCCTGAGCCAATGGCTGCCAGAAGGGCGAGGCCGCCTACGAGGCCATAGACCACGCCACGCGCGCCGTAGCCCAGGCGGGCCAGTACTTCGATGGGATTCCTGCGGAAGTTGGGCATGTGCGGCGGCTCCTCCCTGTGTGGTGAATCGCCAAGCCCCAGCCCGTGTTCCTTCAGCCGAGATCCGCCGTCTCTCCGCGGGCACCCTCTCTGCCAGTGTTGAAAAGCCGTTGGTCGGAGGTTCGAGTCCTCCCGGGATCCTCAGTATTTTCGAGGTTGCCGGAGCGCAGTGGCCGCCTCCTCAGGTTCCCAAAACGAGCGATCCGCTCATCGTCCTTTGGCCCTGTGCCTCGCATCTTTAGAAGGTTGCCGGACAGCTTCTGTGGTAGGCTCTGCGAAGTTGCGGAGGTCTGGCATTGATCGCCTATGTAACGATGACTCTTCTCGCACCTGTCGCAGGGTTCTTCACGGCGCTGTACATACTTCTGCTCTGGCTTGGCGATGGGCGCATGTCGCCGGAGGACGAGAGCGACCTCGATCCGGTTCTGGATGAGCAGGACGTTGTGGCAATCCATGGAGCCCGGTCCGGCCCGATCCCGATGCCGGCCCATCTCAAGACCGCCGACGAAATGGTCGACTGGATGACGAAGGAGCTTCCCAAGCTTACCGCAGAGATGCCGAACTTCCGCATGTGAGGAACAGTCTCTGCAACGTGGCGGGCAGTCGAAATCCCGCCCTGCCTCCCTCCACCCGCCAGCCTGGGGCGGGTGCTGAGCATAGAGCGTCGTTGCAGCGCGCCCGTTCGCGCCTGGACCGCCTCTGGCATGCCCGGCGAGGCATGATGCCCGCGACCGCGTCGCGGTGGGCACCTGAATGGCAGGCGTTGCCTGGGCGGGACTCTTCCCGACGGGCCTGTTCGTCCCGAAAGCTCACCGAAGTGGATCTGCCCTCTCGATTCAAATAAGAGCTATCATGTTCCCACGGCTGCGATGACGCTTGAGCGCAAGTTTCGGCAGTATTTCAAGAGGAGAATACCTTGGGCAAGGAATCGGAGTTTCGTGTCACCCCCAACGCGAACGTGGTGCCGGAAACCGAGCGTGGGCGGCTTCTGGAGGACCCAGGATTCGGCAGGGTTTTTACCGACCATATGGTCACAGTGTCCTGGGACGCCGAGAAGGGCTGGCACGATGCGTGCGTGCGCGAACGCGCACCATTCCAACTCGACCCTGCCAGCGCCGTTCTGCACTACGCCCAGGAGATCTTCGAGGGGATGAAGGCATACAAGACGGAGCAGGGGGCCATCACCCTGTTTCGGCCTGAGGAGAATGCCCGCCGCTTCCGAAGCTCGGCGGAGCGCTTGGCGATGCCGGTTGTGCCGGAGGAGTTGTTCCTTGCCGCGATCGAGGAGTTGGTTCGCATCGATCGCGCATGGGTGCCGCCTGGAGAGGGAAGCCTGTACCTGCGTCCTTTCATGTTCGCCAGCGAGGCCTTCCTCGGTGTGCGGCCTGCAAACCAATACACGTTCTGTGTGATTGCAAGCCCCGTAGGCGCGTACTTCAAGGGCGGGGAAAAACCTATCACGGTTTGGGTTTCGGAAACCTATAGCCGGGCTGCTCAGGGCGGCACTGGCGCCGCCAAGTGCGGCGGAAACTACGCTGCCAGTCTCGTTGCGCAGGCCGAGGCGGCGGCTAAGGGATGTGACCAGGTCGTATTCCTGGATGCCGCGGAACATCGATGGGTCGAAGAACTCGGCGGAATGAACATTTTCTTTGTGATGGACGACGGGACGGTCATAACGCCGCCACTTGGAACGATTCTGCCGGGGATCACACGTTCCTCACTGATCACGATCGCGCGGGACGCCGGCATGAAGGTCGAGGAGAAAGCCTATTCTTTCGACCAGTGGCAGATGGATGCCGCTCGTGGCCGCCTCAGGGAAACCTTTGCGTGTGGCACGGCGGCCGTGGTCGCTCCCATCGGCGGCGTCCGCCACGCCAAGGGCGAATTTTCCATTTCCGAGGGCAGGGTTGGTCCCGTCACCCGCAAGCTTCGCGACACGTTGGTCGGGATGCAAAGAGGTTCGCAGGCCGACGTCTATGGTTGGCTGCACAGGATCGCCTGAGCTCGACGTATCGTGCTGGGATGAGCAACGGCTCCTGCCGCCGAGGCAGGAGCCGTTGCTCATCTCGCGGTTTTTCGTCGATTGCGCCACCAACATGCTCATCGCCATGTCCTGCCGCCGGCCGTTGGAATCTCAAGATGGATCGGCATCGGTGACATTCACGGCCAGAGGCTCGTTGCCGCCGCGCATGCATGCACGCCCGAGGAGATCGCCGCGGCCCGGCTTGATCTCCCGACAGGCTACAGGCTGGAGCATGGACGGCATCTCCTGACCGGCCTCCGCCACGATCCGAGCTGCTTGGACCTGCGCATGTGCGCCATGCTCCGAACCACCTAAATCATGCTCCGCCACTGGCCATGCTGATGCACTCCGGCCTTGATGAGAGGCTGGATCGATCTTCCGCATGCCGATGCGGGCATGTTTGATCGCAGCTTGGTGAAACCTTCCTGTTGCTCCGGCGGTAATGGCATCGAGCCCGCCTCCCCTGGTGACCTGGATGTCGTGGACACCCCATCGCTCGTGACGACCGTCGCCGTCGCGGCCGAGCGTTAAGAAATCCAGCAATGGCTCAGCTTGCGGAACGGAGGGGCCTACCCGTCAAAATCTGGGTGGCACATGGATAATCAGAAGACCACGAACGTCTCAGGAGCGAAATTTCTTTGGATAAACTAACAGAAGAAGGGGTTAGAAGCCTTCAAATCGAAGGTTATGACGCTATGCATAAGGGCTGAACGACACAAGCACTCTGTTCATAAAAGGGAATGTCAGGTGGCAAAAGCAGCAACCAAGACTACAACCGGCAAAGCACCCGCCCGTAAGGCTGCCGCAGCCAAGTCTCCGGCAAAGACAGCGACCAAGGCGGCGAAGACGCCAGCCAAGGCAGGGGCGACCAAAGCAACTGGCTCCAAGGCTGCGGTCTCCAAGACCTCCGGATCGAAGGCGCCGGCAAAGACCGTGAAGAAGGTCGCAAAGACATCTGCCGCTACGGCGGGCGCGGTGTTGACGCTGCGCCACATTGCCGAACGACTCTCGGAATTGCATGAACTGCCCAAGCGCCAAGCCAACGAGATGCTGACCCATCTTGTGGAAATGATCACGAAAAGCCTGAAGAAGGGCGAGAAAATCCGCCTGACAGGCCTGGGCATCCTACAGGTGCGCAAGCGCGCTGCTCGAATGGGCCGTAACCCGCAGACTGGCGAGCCCGTGAAGATCAAGGCCTCGAAGAAGATTGCCTTCCGGGCTGCCAAGGACCTTAAGGAATCCATCTGAGTCGCTCGCGGCGGTGGTCCCGTGCAGTCGCATTCTGTGCTGCACGGTCCAGCCGAGATAACGCTGGCGCTCGAAATGATCTTGGAGCCGAATTGAAGAGGATCGGGTTCGGGATCGCGTCATCTGCAGTCTACACATCTGGCGACAGCTCGATCAAAAGTATCCCCTGAGACGCCGCGACGACCACGATACGCGTTCAGTCATAGCTGTCTCGTGATGATCTTTCTGCTGCAAGCGGCGATGAAGACCACAAGGCCCGACTACCGAAGCGCCTTGCATTTTCCTCGATATGCTCTGCCTCGACGGCTCTTGAACCCATTGCCGCCTTGAGCTGTCGAGCCATGGAGTTCCGTTCGAAGGCAGTTAGGCCGAGACCGCATCTGGGAGCATCGACGGGGGGCTCCCTCAAGTTTAGAGCATTTTCAGGAGCCGGGTCCCGCTTCAGTGAAAGGGGTACCGGTTTTCCGTCCGGTGATGCGACACATCAAAGTCGTCGACGCGGTTTTGCGACCCACGACAGCGAAAACCGCTCTCACTACAAAACGTGGTGGTACCCGTAGCCACGTTCCTCATGTCGTCTTTCATTCCAGGTTAATGGATCCCAGGCCGAAGCCTGTCTTGTCGTGGGTGATCCAAACCTCCCCCTGCCCAAGCATCATCCCTTTGTCCCGGACAAAGACCGTCTCAAACGTCGCCTTCGCGACAACCTCCCGGATGCGCGGGTCCATGACCATTTGCCTTGCTGCGACAAGCTGTTCCCGATTGCGGATGGTCCGCCTGACCCTTCCCGTAACCGTCAGGGGAAAGTGAGCGACATGCGCCAAGAGTTTGACGTCACCCGAACGAAAGGCCGCCTTGACGCGCCTGAAGCCCTCATAGGCGGCGAGAGGGTCGAAGTTCAGGTCGCGGTAACTGGCCTCGACCTCGGGCATCAGTTTCGGCCGTGAGAACCCGGCTCCAGTTGGCCGTACCGGCAGGTTCATGGACCGCCGCAACTCTCTCACGAGGAGATTCAAGGCCCTGTGGCGGTCGTAGAGCGTCTGCAATTCTGGCGAACGGGTCTGCGCAGCTCCGGTCGTGAGCGACCCCGTAATGTCCTGCCGGATCTCCTTCGAGTCGGTTCCCATATTCTGCCACTCCCGGGCGGTCGTGGCCTTCTCCAACGCATCATCGAGCTGGTTTCGCACGATCCAGATCCTTTCCTCGACCTCAGCGAGAACCTGCTCATGCGACGCCTTGAAGCCGGGACCTCGTGCAATGTCGGAAGGCAGAGCCTTCATGGCCTCTTGAGGCTTCGGGCCCTTCGGTTCCTCGGCCGAGTACCGTGGATCGACCTTATAAGTCCTCCCGTAGACCTTGACGAAAAACGGCTCCGCTTTGACCGGGACGAAGCTGAGCAAAGTCAGCAGGCAAGCGAATGGCGCGATCATTCTGGCGATACAGCCGACCATCGTCGCCTCCCATCCCGAAGGATTCCGGCCGACGCAGTCTACACCCCGATCCCCGAGACTGGAACGACAACGGCCGCAAAGCACCCCGGCAGGGAAGGAACTGCCATGACAAGCTGTACCAGACCGCCGGCACATTCGTGTCTGCAGCGAACCCAAGACCATCGATCTGTCTCAACAGTCCTCTCCAGATCGCTGACTGGCTGTCGAGCTGGCGAATGGCTCGTGAAGTCGAGCCCGGACGAGGGAAAGCGTGACGGCAGATGGCATTTCGTGCCACTCGGCCTAAGGCAAGCACTGGCACGTTCATCGCCAGTGCATTGTTTCTGTCTTCTTTCCGCTCCTGATACACTCCTGTCGGACCAGACGAACCATCCACGCCGTTGCCGCTGGATGCCTGAGCATCCTGAGCCGGCGGGGCCTGGAAGCACAGCGTCAAGAATGCAATCTGAATGAGGTGGCGGAGGTGATGGATGAGCGTTGATCTGCTGACGTTCCTCGTCGGGGTGATTGCGGGCTCGCGTGCCATGACGGCTCCCGCAGCCGTGAGCTGGGCAGCCTATCTCGGTCTCCTCGACCTTGATGGAACCTGGCTTGCCGTTCTGGGCTATCGGTTCACGCCCTGGATCCTGACGCTGTTGGCTTTTGCAGAGCTGGTCACGGACCAACTTCCCTCCACGCCGAGCCGCAAAGCTCCTGCGGCGTTCGCCACGAGAATTGTCATGGGCAGTCTCAGCGGCGCCGCCATCGGCGCGGCGGGCGACGCTTTTCCGGCCGGCTTCATCGCGGGAGCTGCTGGAGCTATCGTCGGAACACTCGGCGGGGCAGCCATCCGGACACGACTGGCCACGGCTTTCGGCAAGGACCGTCCGGCGGCACTGATGGAAGATGCCGCTGCGATCATCGGTGCGGTGCTTATCGTGGGAGCAGTATCATGACCCAGTCTTTCGATGCGATTGTCATCGGTGCAGGCCAGGCGGGCCCGTCCCTGGCCGGACGGCTGACGGCGGCAGGGATGAAGGTCGCGCTTGTCGAGCGGAAGCTGCTTGGCGGAACCTGTGTCAATACCGGTTGCATGCCGACAAAGACACTGGTGGCAAGCGCCTATGCCGCTCACCTTGCCCGGCGGAGCGACGAGTATGGAATTACGCTCAGCAGCCCCATCGGGATTGATATGAGAGCCGTCAAGGCGCGTGCCGACGCCGTCGTCACGAACGCACGCACCAATCTTGAGACGTGGCTGGGCAGCATGGATGGTCTGACCGTGATCCGCGGACAGGCCCGTTTCGAGAAGCCGGATACCCTCCGCGTCGGAGCAAGTCTGCTGCAAGCCCCTCGCATTTTCATCAATGTGGGTGGCCGGGCGAGCGTGCCGGACATGCCCGGAGTCGATACGATCGAGTACCTCACCAATACCTCCATTCTTGCGCTGGAGACAGTCCCAAGACATCTGGTCGTTGTTGGCGGAAGTTATATCGGTCTCGAGTTCGCGCAGATGTATCGCCGGTTCGGCGCAGACGTCACGGTGGTCGAGAAAGGGCCGCGGCTTGTCGCGCGCGAGGATGAGGATGTCTCGGAGGCCATTCGGGATATTTTGACAGCCGAGGGAATCGCAGTCCGTACAAGCGCGACCTGCATCGGGTTTCACTCACTGGCCGACGGCGTCGCGGTCGACGTCGATTGCACTTCAGGCGAACCGGTTGTGACCGGCTCGCACGTCCTGCTCGCTGTGGGGCGGCGGCCGAACACTGATGATCTCGGTTTGGACAAGGCAGGCGTCAACGTGGACGCGAGGGGCTACGTCGCCGTTGATGACTCTCTTGCCACGAATGTGCCTGGCATCTGGGCCTTGGGGGACTGCAACGGCCGCGGGGCTTTTACACATACTGCCTACAATGACTACGAGATCGTCGCCGCAAACCTACTCGATGGTGCTGCCCGCCGAGTCAGCGAGAGAGTTCCGGCCTATGCGCTCTACATCGATCCGCCGCTTGGACGGGTCGGCATGACGGAGACGGAGGCGCTCAGCACGGGCCGTAAGCTTCTCGTCTCCAAACGCCCGATGACGCGCGTCGGACGCGCAATAGAGAAAGGGGAAACCAAGGGATTCATCAAGGTCGTCGCAGATGCCGAGACGAAGCAACTTCTCGGAGCAGCCATTCTGGGAGTGGGTGGCGACGAGGCGATTCATGGCATCCTCGACATGATGAATGCTGGAGTTCAGTATCCGACCCTGCAATGGGCGGTCCCGATCCATCCAACCGTTTCGGAGTTGATCCCAACCGTCCTCGGAGACCTGCGACCTCCCAGCTAAGCGCCCTTGGGAGCATCGGCCTGAAAGTGGAATGCCTGTTTGGGACTCTTCGGAGTTAGGACCCTATAGAGCAAGGCGAGCCCGTCCTGTCTGCAAGACGAGGAGCATGGCGCCGTCGGCCAAGTGCTGGTCTGCGCCCGCACCGCGAAGCGATGCGATGCGAGCGTTTCACCTCCGGTTTATTCCGCTAATGCCGCCCGCGGCCCGGATGCCAGCCGTATGGCGCCCTAGAGCGGCAGGTTTCGTAAACTGGCGACGGCGGTCATCACACCTCGCAACTCGGCGAGACCCTTGAGGCGACCGATCGCCGGATAGCCCGGGTGAGTCGCCTTGCCGACATCATCGAGAAGCTCGTGTCCGTGGTCCGGCCGCATCGGAATGCGCCACTTCGGATCACCGGCAGCCTTGCGGCGCTGTTGTTCCTCGAGAAGGGTGGTTACCACGGCCACCATGTCGGTATCACCGCCGAGGTGGTCTGCCTCCATAAAGGAGCCGTCCGGCTCTTTCGCGACATTCCGCAGATGGGCGAAATAAACGTGCCGGGCAAATCGCTTTGCGATCGCCGGGACGTCGTTCGTGACGCCTGCGCCAAGCGAGCCGGTGCAGAGCGTGATGCCATTGGCCGGCGACGGGACAGCCTCCACAATGTAGGCCAGGTCGTCGGCGTTGGAGACGATGCGCGGCAGGCCCATGAGGGGGCGTGGCGGATCGTCGGGATGAATGCACATCCGGATCCCGACTTCTTCGGCGACGGGGATCACCTCGCGCAGGAACCGGGCAAGGTTCTCGCGAAGGCGTGCCGCATTCACATCCCGGTAGCGGTCCAGCATCCGGCGCAGGCCGGGAATGTCGTAGCGGTCGTAGGCACCGGGAAGCCCGGCCATGATATTGGCCAGGAGTTTGTGGCGATCCGCCTCGGACGAATTTTTGAACCACTGGCTGGCCTTTGCCAGAACTTCGGGGGAATGGTCGGCCTCCGCGCCAGGGCGCTTCAGCATGAAGCAGTCGAAGGCGGCATGTTCATGGGCGTTGAAGCGCAGCGCCGTTCCGCCCCCCGGCAGCGGATAGGCAAGCTCGGTACGCGTCCAGTCTAGGACCGGCATGAAGTTGTAGCAGATCGTTGTCACCCCGCAGATTGCGAGATTGCGAAGCGACTGGCGATAGTTATCGAACAGGGGATCAAGGTCGCCTTCGCCAATCTTGATGCTCTCGTGGACGGGCAGGCTTTCGACAACACTCCAGCGCAAACCAAGCGAGGCGTCAGCGGCGATTTGTGCCTTGCGCACCTCGATCTCATCGACGCTCCAAACCACTCCATACGGGATCTGGTGAAGGGCGGTTACGATCCCGGTTGCGCCGGTCTGGCGGATATGAGGAAGTTGGACGACATCGTCCGGACCGAACCAACGCCAAGTCTGTTCCATGGTGCTAACCTTCTTGGAGCCGGCCTAAGCGCCGGCGGTGGATTGAATACGGGGAAATGACAGGGCGGCCGTAGAAATCATCGCCCTAGCGTGTCGTCGCTTCTTCCTGCGCTCCGGCACGAGAAGCAAATGCGAATGTGGTTCTGTTGTCGCCATGGGACACTTAAAGGTCATTGAGGATCAGGTCCGGATGCTGGGTTGCCAGCGTCTCGGCGCTTTTCAGGATTTCGGAAAGATGCCCCCTCATGGCCGCCGCGGCGGCTTCAGGATCGCGTCGCAGCACTGCTGCTAAAATATCGCGGTGCTGCGCAATCAGGGATGCGACAGGTGTGACTAAAGGTAAGCTCAGGAAGCGGATGCGGTCGAACTGTGATTTTTCCCGTTCCAATACCGCCCAGATCTGCGCAATGCCGATATCTTCGGCAAGAGCACGGTGGAATGCATCGTCGGCAATCGTGAATGCTTCCGGGTCTTCTTGAGCCTTCTCCTGTGCGGCGAGGCTGGCAGTTACCCTTTCACCCGCCTGTGCAGAAAGCCCACGTTCTGCAGCCTGACGGACGATTGCGACCTCCAAGGCCTCGCGCACGAAGCGCGCCCGTTTCATGGCCGCGAGCGAAATTCGATTCACGAAGCTGCCTCGTTGCGGCATCACCTCGATCAGTCCTTCCTCGACGAGGCGGATGATGGCCTCTCGGACAGGGGCGCGACTGGTGCCGAAGCGGAGTGCGAGCTCGTTTTCCGATAGCCTGGCGCCTGGGCGCAGCCGCAGCGTGACGATGTCCTGGCGGACCTGAGCATGGATGCCCCGCACCATGACCGAGGGTGGTGATGCCGCTGTGCTGGAAGTCCATGCGAGCGACCCCGGCTTTTCCGGATACGATTTCGGCACCTCGCCTGTCTCCCAAGCTGTGCTGGCGAACCGATCCCGAAATCTTAAGGTGATAGGCAGTCGCGCCAGTAGTCGACTAGTCGACCAGTATCAGGAATGCTCCACTGGTTCAAGTGGCCGAAAAGGGTCTCGAGAGCGATTTCTCCCGGTCTGGGCAGAGCGCAACTATGGAAGCTCTCGATAAGCGGCGCGCGCATGGACAAGGGCAAATCGTGCCGGACTTCTCTGCTGGAGCGTTGTAGCCCCGCCGGCAGGCGCGGGGGCAACCTCATACGCGAATGTGGTCAGTGTCACGATTCCGGCGCTTGGGGCGTATCGGTGCATGAGAGGAATTTCCCGACCTGACCCAATGAGGAGCGGCACCTACAGTCCGGCCGAGCCCTGCCGTCAATCTCGGTTCCAGCCTTCGACCATTCGGGAACTGTCGCCGGTCAGGGCCAGCCGCAGCATTCTTTGGCAGCGGTAGAGACGAATACGAACCAAGCAGATCATCGCGAGCCAGCGTTCCCGGATACCGAAGACCCTGTCTGAGGATATGACACTCACTACATCGGCCAAAGGCGAGGCTGCAATGGCGAGACTCCGAGCGGTCCACCTGATGATGCTTGCTGTTTGGGGCTTAACTTCCTTGAATTCATGCGCAATGTGCCGGTCCCAGCGGCGTGTGAGTTCAGTGAAGGTCTTACAGGCCGGTGTGAATACCCGCACGTGAGGCGCATATCCAATTTTGAATCCCAACTCCGTTGCCCGATGCCCCCAGTCATTGTCCTCCATAATGGCGATCCCGCCGAACGGTCCCACGGATCGAAAAACGCTTCTGCGGACCGCCATGTTGCCCGTCGTTGCGAAATGATCACGTTCAACGTAAAGCTGCACGCGATAGCTGAAGATGCGTTCATACGCTTCGATTGCCATCGAGTCGCTCGCATTCCCGCGAGCAACTCGAATGTCTCCAGCAAGACAATCCACATCCGGATTCGTATCGAAATAGCGGACGATCTCACGGATCCATCCGGCATCCGCCACACAGTCGGCATCGATGAAGGCGAGGATCTCCGCCCGGGCGACACTAGCGCCACGGTTTCGTGCGGGACCTGGGCCAGGAATAGGCTCCCGTTCCAATCGCACATCCGAGCAAATGGATTCCGGCGGCACTATTGAGCCGTTATCGACCACGATGATCTCGAAGGGAATTCCGTCAACCCTCTGCGCTCGCAGCGCGCTAAGGCACCGGCTCAGATCGTCGGGCTCATTGAGGTGCGGGATAATGATGCTGACTCGCGGACACGGTGGACTGAAGGCCTGCATGATCGAACTATCCCGACGTTGCGATGCTATAGAAGTCGATGTCGGAGCGGCAGCATCTCGCGACGAACATTGCCGATTGGTGCACTCGTCCTCCTCATACCAGATTACCCGATAGTCATGACAACCGCCATGCCTGAGACCCTCCACGCTATTCTGGCATGATCGCTGCCGAAATGAATAATTCTCCAGGGTGCATTGAGCCATCCCGGCGGGGTAATCCCCCTTCGACGATCGATTTCATGGACACGATTGCTTGTCTGTTGCAGTTTCACGGTCAAGTTAAGGAAAATATGCGTCCCCGCGGACGTGAGGTAGCAGATGACGATCTGTGCGCTCCCGCAAGCTGATGCTGTTCAGACCATCCGCACAGCTCCTATTTGTATTATTGGCGGCGGAATCGCAGGTCTCCTGGTTGCCATGCGCTTAGCCAGATCTGCGCAGCGGGTTATAATTGTCGAGAGTGGAATCGACATATTCGATGAGCAGATTCACGAACTCAACAGCATCGAAGATCTGTTTGGGCGATACAATCGCGCGCTGACGGGACGCGTTCGGGCGTTTGGAGGGACCTCGAGTTCCTGGGGTGGACGCTTAATCCCTCTCACATTGCACGATACCGGGGAGCGACCCTATCTCTCCCTTTCTGGCTGGCCGTTCCCGGCAAGCGAGCTCGAAACCTATACTCGCGAGCTTGAAAAAGTTTTCCGGGTCGATGCTTCTCCCTATGAAGAGGAACTCCTGGAGCGGTTCGACCGGGATGGGCTCTTCCCAAGGAAGGATCCAGATCTGAGATGTCGCTGGTTCAAGTGTCCGACACACCAGCGCGCCAATGTAGGAGCCGCTCTCAAGCGGGAAGTGACCCGCCTCAGCAATCTTGAGGTCTGGCTTGGCGCCACGGTCTGCGACTTGAAACTGGACAGAGGTTCCGGACGTATCACCAGCATCGTGGCCAAGGACTTGAGCGGTCGCCAGCTCACCGTCTCAGCGGACGAATTCGTTTTTGCTGCGGGCAGCATTGAAACGACACGCCTGCTGCTGTTGCTGGATGCAGCCTCAGATGACAGGGCGTTCGAAGGCTGCAATGCACTCGGACGTTACTTTCAGGATCACGCAAGGGCCGTCGTCGGCAAGATCCGCCCGCTTGACCAAGTCAAGACAAATCGACTTTTCGGATACCGCTTCGTCGGCCGTACTCGGCACAATCTCCACTTGGAGCTCACTCCTGACGCTCAACGGATGGAAGGTGTCGCAAGCGCATATGCCGAGGTCGCTCTCGATCTGTCTCCACAATCGCCTCTTGGAATCGTCAGAGAATTGCTCCGAAACCTGCAGAAGCGTCAGCATTCAATGCTGGGAAGCGATATGCGCCAACTGGCAGCGCACACCGGCTATCTCGCGCAGGCGGCCTATTGGCGATTTGCTCGCCGTCAACTGTTCATGCCTAGGGAGACAGGTCTGAAGCTGGAGATCTGCATCGAGCAAATTCCGGATTGGAATAACAGGATCACCCTCTCCCAGGAGCGGGACCGGCTTTCTGTTCCAAAAGTAAGGCTCGAATGGCAATTGACTGAGAGCGATGAAAGGACCTTTCAATCCGCGGTAAAACGAACGTCGGCCTACTGGAAACGCTCCGGCTTTGAGAGTGTCTGCCCTATCGAATGGGAAGGTTATGTTGGCGATGGCTCGGCGAGGTTCATCGACGTGGCCGATCAGAGGGCGCATCCCTCGGGCTCAACGCGCATGGGAACGGATCCCGCCACGTCGGTGGTCGGGCCAGATCTGCGTTGCCATCACGTCGGCAATGTTTGGGTGGCAAGCGCGTCCACCTTCCCGTCTTCAGGGAGTTCGAACCCTACCTTGACGATTATGCAACTGGCCCTTCGCGCTGCTGACGCTCTTCTTCAGCGAATGGCGCGCCCTGCAGGGCTTGGCCATGTTTCAAGCAGCGACGGAACGGGCAGATACCAGGTCAACTAGGTTTCCTCCGGCGGATCGATGTCCCACAGAAAGTCTCGATCAAGTCCTTCTCGACCCGGCGTCGCATGCTCCGGAACCATCGAAAGTCCGGAGTCAGCCTGCTGAGATATTTTCGACGATGCAGCCGTATTTTTCTGGACGTCTAACTCCGTCACTCCCAAAAATCGTTAGAAGATGACCGCTTGCTTTCCAGCTGCAGGGACCGCTACCGTTCGTCTATGAAGCGTGCGAAGACGTCCTTGAAATCCGGGTGCCAGCGGGAGAGAGCAGGGCGGTTCTGCACGATGTCCTCCGCAGACCAGCGGATTCTCTTTTCGTCCATCTCTCGCGTTGTCTCATTGTCAGGACAAAGAATGTAGAAGTCGCCTCGCGCCGTGGCCGACAACATCAGGTCGATAACCTGATCGGGGTCCCAGGCCCCGGCAGGCTTCTCCATTACACCACGTGCCATCGTAAGCCCGGTATAGACGAAGCCCGGAATGAGAAGATGCACGGTGACTGAACAGTGAGCTCTGTTCCGAAGCTCGTGCGCCAGCGCCTCCGTGACTACCCGCACGCCCGCCTTTGAGACGTTGTAGGCGGTATCGCCTGGCGGAGTGGTAATGCCCTGTTTCGATCCTGTATTGATAATGGCGCAAGCCGTCCCCTGCTCAACCATGGCAGGACCAAAAATCTGTATACCGTTGATGACGCCCCACAGATTTGTATCCAGAATTGCCTTCCAGCGCTGCGGGTCGGCAAAAAGCTGGCCGCCGCCTTCGATTCCGGCGTTGTTCATCAGCAGGGCCGTCTCGCCGAAAGTGGCGAAGGCCCGATCCTTCAGGCGCTGGACATCTTCTCTTCGGGCGACATCCGTAGCGATGGCGACAACATGATCGGGTGATTCCGCGACCGCGGCAACCGCCGCAGCGCTGCGTGTCAAGGCTTCTTCCTCGAGGTCGGCCATGCACACCTTCATTCCAAGGCTCGCAAGTCGCTTGGCGGCGGCGAGACCGATTCCGCTGGCTGCTCCCGTAATGACGGCGGCCCGGCCACGAGCAATCGCTGGATGCTGGTCCATAGCTGGCTTCCTGCACTTCCAATAATCATGTCGCCCTATAATTTAGCCTCTCGCATCCCTCCGGCAACGCCTTTTGTCAGCCGAACGCGGCGGCCTGACCCCTGTGCCATCACTATCCCTGAGCGTAGTCGTCTTCGAAATTTCCACTCCAAGTCTTCGAAAGCACTGCTACGGTTGACTTCGGAACTGCGGGGGGCGCCTTATGCCGTGCCGAGGAGCTTGCAGTACGCATTCCTTGGGAAAGGGAGCATGGATTCACAACGGAGCAAACAAAGTCCGCGTGTGGCGGCTGAAATCATACGGAGGAGCCTCCAGCTTTCCGCATGGCTGCTTGTCGCTCTAATTGTGGCCTTCACCCTGTCACCCATCGAACTGCGTCCGGTCTCGGGTGCGCCTGCGAACCTCGAAAGGATCGTCGCCTTCGCCGCGTTGGGCGCGGTCTTCGTTTTAGCCTATCCCCATAAGCGCTTGGCGGCATTTGTCTTTTTGGTGAGCTTTGCTGCTACCCTCGAAACGCTCCAGAATTTTGTCCCGGGCCGCCATGGCCGAAGCGAGGACTTCGTCGTGAAAGCGGTGGCTGTCGTAGCAGGATTTCTACTCGCTCACAGCATCATGCGTATTGTCCGTGTTTCCTGGTTCAAGCCCCAACTTTAAAGAAGCTTGCTGCCGCATGGCTCGAAATAACTGAGCCCGGTTTTCGGAATGCGTAAGCCTATGCTCCTCCTGATCCCTGCTGCCGTTGGATAGAGATACGGCGTTCGCGAATATACGACCCCGCAGGAGGGCTCCTGCCCGGGAAAAGAATGTCGGCGGAGAAATCTATGATCAAGTAACGAATTGTTTGGCTGGCTGGATTATTTTGCTATGGCAATAGCGCTGCTCAACTGAGTAGACGACGGGACGTCGTCCTGGATTTGAAAAGTCAGAAGGTCGCCCGAAGTTAGGAATGCAAGAGTAATAATAGATCGTATTCGGACCCTTCATGCATCGTCAAATCATCGGCATCCTCACAGTTTGCGGTACTCTGCTTATCCAGCAGGCGGCTTTCGCATCGACCATATGTCCGGCGGAGCAGGCAACGCCGCAGATGCCGAAGGATGATGCGCTCTGCGCTTCCCTGGATGCCGATATTCGAAGGCCCAGTCGCTTTCCTCTCGACATTTATCAGCAGAAGCTCGGAAGCTATTTGCGAGCCTTTTGCCACCGCAGTCCAATATCAGGATGGAAGGTCGACAAGGCTGTTCGCGACACCGGTCCGTTTACGGCGTCCCTTAAGGACGGCAAGTGGTCCGGAGTGTACCATGGCACTCACGCGCCCGTCGTTATCTGGTATTCACCAGAGATGTACGAATGGCTGAAGGCTAATCGTCCCTCGGATGAGCGTCATGCACCTGCCGTGCCGGACCCGGTGCCGGACGGAGCCGTCATGGTTAAGGAGATGTATCCCGCTCCTGCCGCCGCATGTCGCGACATCGACCCTACTCGTCTCCTGCCGACGAGCGGTGCCGCAGTAATGGTGCGAGACACTAGAGGCTCTCACGACGGTTGGTTCTGGGGCTGGTTCGGTTGGAGCGACTGGGAGCCCGATTGGCCCGCAGGTCCGGGTAATGGCTACCCCAATATGGGATTTGGCCAATATTGCGTTAACTGCCACGCATCAGCCAAAGACAATTCCACGTTCGCGGCATTGCGAAACATCAGGGGAGAGCCAGGGCGACCACTGAGTTTCCTCAGCCAGCACTGGTTCCAAGATCAATTCACGAAGGCTGACGAAAGCTTTGCCGAACTCCTGAATCATCTCCGGATCGTTCAGGAGTCCGACGACGTCACGCCTCAGGGGACACCTCCTCATCAGGCCTACGACCCCGCCTTTAAAGCATTCTATCGACCGCCTTATGGGTTCCCGGCAAAGACACAGGTGATGCAGATGCCATCCCAGACGTATGACAACGTTTGGGCGGGCGCCGGGACATCAGAAGCGCCTCAACCATTCCTGACTTCCGACCAATGCATAGGATGTCACGATGCAGGCTCGACAGGGCTGCATTTCGATATGACCGAGCCTGGGCCGAACGGTAAGCTCCTCAATCTGTCGCCGCATGGAACCTGGAGCACATCCCCGATGGGCCTGGCAGGGCGCGACCCGATTTTCTTCGCTCAACTCGCCAGCGAGACAGAGGCCTTTCATCCAGAATCGTCGAAGCTCGTTGAAGATACCTGTCTCGGATGTCATGGCAATATGGGGCAGCGCCAATTCAAGATCGATCGGCAGGCTGCCGGAGAGGGTTGCGTTGCGTTCTCACGCCAAATGGTCGACGTCACACCATTTCCCACGAAACCTGACGCCGGAAGCTCCCGCTATGGCGCCCTGGCACGTGACGGCGTCTCCTGCACGACCTGTCATACGATGGCACTTGGAGAAAGCGAGCGGGACAAGGTTAAAGACGATCCGCAGAATAGCTGCGTGGCTGACCGGCAGGCTCTGCTCACGCCGGGCAACTCGGGTTTTGCCAGAACCTTCTCGGGCAGTTTTCTTGTTGGGGCCACGGACAAAATCAACGGTCCCTTCAATGATCCCAAGGTGCGGCCTATGGAGAACGCACTCGGTCGCACGCCGGTTCACAACAAGCATATCAAGGACTCCGAAGTCTGCGGAAGCTGCCATACGGTTCACTTGCCCGTACTGAACAAGGGTAAAGTCATTGGCCATACCTACGAACAGACAACCTATGCTGAGTGGGCGTTCAGCGACTATCGTACGGGAATGACGCCCGACGGTGCGCTGCCTTCAGGAAAGGGCGATCGCGCGCAGACATGCCAAGAATGTCATATGCCAAGCCGGGACGTGACTGGAAAACCGTATCGCAGCAAGATTGCCAGCATCCAGGAATTCAGCAACTTCCCACAAGCTGACAATACGCTCGACCCGGAAGACATCGATCTACCAGTGCGGGAAGGCTTCGCCAGCCATGTCCTCGTCGGCCTTAACACGTTCCTGATCAAGATGGCGCAGCAGTTCCCAGACCTGCTTGGAATCAGGACCCAGGATCCGATGCTCACACGCAAAGGGTTGGATCCCCTGCTCTACACGGAGAAAGCAATTGCACATCAGGCGGAGACGAAGACTGCCGAGATCGCAATCTCCCGCATTGCGAGGGACCTGAAGACGCTCGAGGCGAGCGTGACGGTGATCAACAAGACCGGGCACAAGTTCCCTTCAGGTGTCGGGTTTCGTCGCGCCTTCATTGAGTTTCAGGTTCTCGATACCCAGGGAAAAGTGCTTTGGGCTTCCGGCCGTACCAACACAATCGGCGCCATCACGGATGAAAATGGCCGCCTGGTGGCTGGCGAGGCGTGGTGGAAGGATGATTGTTCCGCGCGTCTGGACCCACTCGCGCATCAGCCCCATCGGGAGGTGATCACTCGCCAGGATCAGGCTCAAATCTATCAGGAACTGGTATCCTCGCCTCCTGCATCAGGGCCAGTTCAATGCGGCATCAGATCAATCCCTTCCGGTGAGCTCACAACCAGCTTTCTGTCCATCTGTTCGAATGTGAAGGACAATCGCCTCCTCCCGCATGGCTTCATGAAACGGGACGAGCGAGTTCGCATCGCCAAGGCGATTGGGGCCGGTCCCGAACTCGCCGACGAGTCTGGTCCCGTGCAAACGGGTGATGACCCTGACTATAAGGCAGGTGGTGGCGATACGACCGTCTATCGCATCAATCTCGCTGACATCGCGGGTGAACCCGCCTTCCTCGAGGCAACTCTGTACTACCAGGCAACACCACCGTTCTATCTTCAGGATCGCTTCTGCACCTCTCAGAGCGCGGACACGAAACGCCTTCTCTACATGGCTGGTAATCTCAACTTGAGGGGGTCGAAGGCTGAGGATTGGAAGCTGCGAACCGTCAGTACGGGTCGTGTGTCACTCCCCTGAACATGCCGCTCAATCTGGCTGTCCGCTCGCACAATCAACGAGATTCCGGACTGCGGGCGACGGTCGTACGGTTTCGGCCCGCCCTTTTTGCTTCGTAGAGAGCTCTGTCGGCAGCCTCGACAAGATAGGCATGGTCCGGATGGCCCTCATATGTCGCTAACCCGATTGAGGCTGTAACGGTGAACTCTGTCCCGTCCGGAAGTCGCAAATCATGCCCCATAAGCTCCTGCCGAATTCGCTCCGCTATCATGAGGCTCTGGTGAGCGTCGGTCTCGACAAGTACAACTAGAAACTCTTCGCCGCCGTAGCGGAAGACAAAGTCACTCAGGCGAACTGTATTGAGGATCACTTCTGCGACATCGCGCAATACTAGGTCGCCGGCGGGGTGCCCCCACCGGTCGTTGATTTGCTTGAAGTGATCGATGTCGATCATCAAAATCGTCAGCGGTGCGCTACTCCTTCCCGCAATCGAAATCTCTCGACTCAGAATGGAGGGCAGAAACCGCCGGTTAAGGGTGCGAGTGAGAGGGTCCCGTCCGTTTTCTAGTCCCTCTACGCTCTGAAACAAGTCGGCCAGGAGAAGCTTGATCTCTTCCATGAGCGATTGCAGCTGCGCGAGAGGTTCTGTCAGGACAGGGCGATTGCTCGCCCGTATTTCTTCCAGTTTCGGCAGTAGAATGCCATCGATTTTCTGCATGGCGCCCTCGATGGTCTCAATCGCGGGCACGCCCTGAAACATGACGTTTGCCCGATGATGAAGCCACAGACCGAAGGAGGAACTCGAGATTGCCTTCAGTTTCGTGGTCTGCTCGTTTCCGAAAAGCGCAAAGAGAACCGTTTGGCTCCATTCCATGAGGGCAGCGCGCTGGCGTTCGCGTTCGAGGGTGATATCTTGGCCCAAAGTGAATAATCTAAAGGCCTCATCCATTTGGGCCCGCTGAGTTGTGCCGGACACGTAGGCTTGGCTCATCAACCGCATAGCATGATCAATTCGCTGGTCGAGCATGATCAATGCCGTTCCCATCACCTCGCGGCTCGTCGCGTGATGCAGGATATGTGCCGCAATTGCGCCTTTAATGAGCGACGCTCCCTCCAGAACCAGGTGGATTGGTATCTTGATCCGAGCGTGGACATTGCCGATGGCTCGCTGTCGCTCTTCGAAGCTGTCAAGATCATGAGGCGAATCGACCGCAAACAGTTGTGCCAGCCACTCTTGAAGCGAGTGGCTGAGTCGATCATGCACGATCGAATGATTGAGAAAGGTCGAGGCCTCTTTATCGCTAAGAAATGTAGCATAAAAAAGACTGACGAGTTCGCCGCTTTTCTCGGCCACAATATGTGCCAGGATTTCTCGCGCTGACATGGAGACATTGTCGGCGCGTGCAACCCCAAAAGGCGCGCTATCCCAGGCATCTTGCCTCATGCTCTGTTCACTCCTCCGACAGCTCGCCGCATTGCTATTCACGCCCGCAATCCGGGCTCAGGCGACCTTACTCCGTGGGCAAGCTGGAGCAGGCCTCATGGAAATCGTCATGCTAAAGCGTAGAATCACTGCCTCATACGAAACAACTCTGCGCGTGGGCAAGCCCTAGTCTGACCCAACGGGAAGATTAGACATGGCCATCAGTCTCCGCGGCATGAAACGCAGCGAGGTCACAACAGGTCAGCGAGCCGAGCACTATGCAAGAGTATTATACCGGTTACGAACAAGGGATCGACGCCTTGCGGGGATCGTCGCTGGCCGTGCCCTGCTGACCCAGGTGGACCTTCTCTGGCGCATCTGCTGTGCTTTGAAAGATTATGAAGGGTATGTATAGATTGTCGTCAACGTTGGCCTCGGCCCTCGCGCCGTCGCTATTATATAGGCGCGAGACTGCCGGATGAGTTGTCCATGAGTGACCTGATCCTAGTCCTCAACTGTGGCTCCTCCAGCATCAAATATGCGCTATTTGATGCCGGCCGCATACCCATCGATCGCACGCCCGACTGGAAGGGGAAGGTCGATGGCATCACCGGACCGTGTCCCACCTTAAGCGAGACAGACATTGATGGCGGGTCGATATCCCTTGATCGCGCTAATCCGTACCGTGCCGCTCTGACGCAGATTGCACATCGTGTCGAAGCACGGCGCGGCAATCAGACGATCAAGGCTATCGCTCACCGTGTCGTGCATGGGGGAAGCCGCTACTTCGAGCCCGTGCGCGTCGATCGGGACGTCCTGATGGATCTGCGCAGCTATATTCCCCTGGCACCGCTCCATCAGCCGTTTGCGCTGGAGGCCATGGAGAGCCTTTTGGAGTTGCGCCCGGGACTGCCACAGATCGCATGTTTCGACACAGCGTTCCATCATACTCTGCCGCGGGTGGAGCAGATGCTTCCGCTGTCCTGGGAATCCTGGGAGCGGGGAATTCGCCGCTATGGATTCCATGGTCTGTCCTACGAATACCAGGCGGTCGCACTGGCTGAACGATATGGCAGTCTCGCCTGCGGCCGCACCATTGTGGCGCACCTCGGCAGTGGTGCCAGTCTTTGCGGCATGCAGAACCTCAAGAGCGTGGCAACGACAATGGGCTTTTCCGCTCTGGATGGACTCATGATGGGGACGCGCACAGGCGCTCTGGATCCCGGTGCCTTGCTGTACCTGATGGAGGTCGAAAGCCTTTCTCCTCATGAGGTCGGTCAATTGCTCTATCACAAATCGGGTTTGCTCGGCGTTTCGGGCATTTCCTCCGATCCGCGCATATTGCTGCAGCACGAGACCAAACCCCATGCCAGTGACGCACTTGCTCTCTACGTGCGAAGAATCGTCCGCGAGATTGGGTCGATGAGCGCTGCGCTTGGTGGCCTAGACTTTCTCGTTTTTACAGCCGGCATCGGCGAGCACAACGCGGTGTTGAGGGAGCGCGTCTGTCATGGCTTGGCTTTCATGGGCATCGCACTTGATCCCGAAGCGAACACCGTCCATAGCTCGCTGATATCAAGTCCGATCAGCGCGATCAAGGTTGCGGTCGAACCTACGAATGAAGAGTGGATTATCGCTTCGCATGCCAGCAAATTGATCGGTTCGTAAGCAATTGCGCAAACCGCATCCCTGGGAGAAGTTCAAGTCTATGCTTGGCGCGGAACTCGATGCTGACACGTCAGCCAAGGGCTCTGCCACCGACCCCTTGAGGCTCTTGAACGCCGCTGACATTCTTGGAGGCGCGACCAGCGATGACTTCAAAAGCTGAGTGAGCTCGCGTTGCGCAGACTAGTCATTGGAGTCTTCTTGGTAATCACCTCACTGTGAGATTACATGCAGGCTCGTGGTCAAGCACATAGCTGGATCGGCATTCTCTCCAACAAGTATCTCGAAATGACCAGGCTCGAGAACCGGTTCCAGGTCTTGGCCGATAAAGGTCAAGGCATTGATACTCAGTGACCATGTCACGACACCATGTTCCCCTTCGGCGAGTTGAATCTTTTGCACCCCTTTCAACTCAAGAGTGGGCCTCGCCACGCTCGCAACCCTATCTCGCACGAAGAGGAAAAGGGTGGCCTCGCCAGCTATTTTGCTGGAATTTGCGACTGTGATCGAAACCGTCACGCTGCCGCCAGCCTTTGCGCAGGTCGGCTCGCAGCGCAGGTCAGTCAGTTTGAAGTCGCTGTATGATAATCCATGTCCAAAAGGAAATTGCGGCGCCGCAGGAAGGTCAAGGTACGAACTCGTATAGCGCTCGCCATCCTTCGTTGGGCGCCCTGATGGGCGCTGAGCGTAGAAGATTGGTACCTGTCCCACGTGACATGGCCAGGAGATCGGCAACCGTCCTGTCGGATTGAACCGACCCGTCAAAACATCGGCAATGGCATGCCCGGCTTCACTGCCAAGAAACCAGGTCGCGAGAACAGCGTCTGCGCGCTCGAAGAGCCAAGGAAGCGTGAGAGGTCGTCCCGAGGATAGCAACACGATTACGGGCTTGCCGAGCGCAAAGACCGCCTCCGCGAGTTCGCGCTGTCGCCCCGGCAGGGCAAGGTCGCCGCGGCTCGCCGCTTCTCCGCTCATTGCAGCAGCTTCAC
Source organism: Microvirga sp. BF8 (assembly GCF_059888585.1). Taxonomy (NCBI): domain Bacteria; kingdom Pseudomonadati; phylum Pseudomonadota; class Alphaproteobacteria; order Hyphomicrobiales; family Methylobacteriaceae; genus Microvirga; species Microvirga sp. BF8. Next base: position 4,680,721 of record NZ_CM187619.1, read on the forward strand.
CGAGACAGAGTATCACGGTCTCCGCCCCGGCACAGACATTCAGTGCGGACGGGATGGCGCTGTCGTCCTGCCCGTCAATATCCACGCCGTCGGTTACATCGATCCGGCACAGGGGCATAGCTGTTGTAAGCGCGTCAATGAAAGGTATTGCCTCCTCAGCGCGCCCGGCCGCAGACCACGATCCGAGCATCTCTCCTGTCGCAGCTGCCAATGGGCCAACAACTGCAATGCGCCGGGCTTCGGAAGACAGGGGTAGCACACCATTCCTATGGGTCAGGAGCACGATGGCCCGCCGCCCGACCTCCCGTGCCAAATGTCTATGCTTTTTCGATGCCAGTTCTACCGCACCTGACCCTCGAGCGTAAGGATCATCGAATAGACCAAGGCGCTTCTTGAGGGATAGGACCCGCCTTACAGAGCGGTCGATGTCTGTTAAGCTGATGAGGCCACGTTCAAATGCGACGGGTAAGCCGCGAAGGTATGCTTCGCTCATCATGTCGATGTCGACTCCGGCCTTTAGAGCCAAGGCGCTGGCCTCGACAAGGTCTGCCGCAACACCATGATTGCAAAGTTCGGCGATCGCATTGTAGTCGCTGACCAGGACACCCTCGTAGCCGTTGCGGTCACGGAGCCAACCTTGAAGCAGGCGTGTGTGAGCCGTCATGGGTATCCCAGCTATGTCGTTGAATCCGGGCATGATAGCCGCAACTCCAGCTTCGACAGCCGCCGCGAAAGGCACGAGATAGACTTCGCGAAGCGTCCGCTCTGAGACATCTGCAGAGGCGTACTCCCGTCCAGCGATAGGGGCGCCATACGCGCAGAAGTGCTTTGCCGTAGCCGCGAGGTTCTCCGGATGTGCGAGGTCGTTGCCTTGGAAGCCGCGTGTTTTGGCCATTGCAAACTGAGAGGCAATCCATGGGTCTTCGCCCGGCCCTTCCACGATGCGTCCCCACCGCGGATCGCGTGAAACGTCAATCATGGGCGCGAAGGTCATGGAGATCCCGTCTCGTGTCGCCTCGAGGGCCGCAGCCCGGGCCGTCTCTTCCCACGCTACCGGGTCCAACAGACAGGCTTCCGCGAGCGGAACCGGAAAGATCGTACGGTGGCCATGCAACACATCGAGTCCGATGAGAAGCGGGATGCCAAGCCGGGTCTCTTCCACCGCGAGGCGTTGTACGGCATGAACCTCTGCAGCCCCCCAAAGGTTGAGGAGACTGCCAACCCGACCATTGCGAACATCATCTTGGACGTCTCCAGGCACCTTTGGACCCGTGACTGCGTAAGTGGATGCGACCATATTGAGCTGGCCGATCTTCTCATCAATGGTCATGGCCCTGAGAAGTGCTTCTATGTCCTTCATTGGAGACCCTGGGTAGGCGCCTGAGTGACGTGCCGGTACGAGTGATTCTTCTTGTAAACAGAGAACTTACCCTGCCAAATAGAAAGATAGCTTTCATTCGGATAGGAATGAATTTATTTGAAATATTGCGAATATTTTCATTCGCTCAAGCGGATCGGAAATAGAAGGCAGGGGTTCGATGGCACAGCGCCTTGGCAAAGCCCGTGATCTCAGGGGCGGCTTGGACAGGTCGCCGGAGCAAGGTCGGATTTCGGCAACCATGGAAATGATGCTCTCATTCCGTGCTTCCTCCAAACGGGGCAAGATATTTTTCCTGGTGGTGGCGCTTATAGTCGTCGTTGGCGCGACCGCATATGGGCAGATTCGGCTCAATGCCTGGAATCAACCTTTCTATGACGCGCTTTCGCGCAAAAACCTGTCCGAGTTCATAAATCAGTTGGGTGTTTTCGTGATCATTGCGGGTCTTCTGCTCGTTTTGAACGTCACCCAGACATGGCTCAATCAGACCACGAAGGTAACGCTTCGAGAAGTTCTCGTGGACGATCTGCTGAATGAATGGCTGCGCCCCCTGCGTGCCTTCCGGCTTTCAAATGCCGGCGAGATCGGCGCCAATCCTGACCAGCGCATCCATGAGGATGCGCGGCACCTCACCGAACTTACCACCGACCTGGGGGTCGGTCTTCTCCAAGCCACACTTCTGCTTCTCAGTTTCATCGGCGTTCTCTGGGGCCTCTCGAATGGCATGGTACTGTCGCTCGCCGGGCACAGCTTCGTCATTCCTGGCTACATGGTCTGGTGTGCACTCCTCTATGCCGGGACCGCCTCGTTCCTCAGCTGGAAAGTCGGCCGCCCGCTCGTCGGCCAGAACGCTGAACGATATGCGCGAGAGGCGGAGCTCCGCTTCTCATTGGTGCGGGTCAACGAACATGTCGATGGAATAGCGTTGAATGGAGGCGAAGACGACGAAAAGCGCTATCTAACGGTCGTCTTCGGGACAGTGCTTGAGATAATCCGCCGTATTGTCAAGACAACCACGCGTCTTACCTGGATCACCGCAGGCTATGGATGGTTCACGCTCGTTGCTCCAATTCTGGTCGCGGCTCCAGGCTACTTTTGGGGAACCATGAGCTTTGGTGAACTCATGATGGCGGTTGGCGCCTTCAACCAGGTTCAGCAGGCATTGCGGTGGTTCGTGGACAACTTTTCCGCCATCGCCGATTGGCATGCCACTTTCTTCCGTATTGGGAGTTTCCGCGAAGCGTTGATCGAGATCGATAAGATCGGAGAAACGACGGGCCGCATCACATATGCCGGAAGCGATGATTTCGCATTCCGCATAGAGGACCTCGAAATCGCGTCGCCTGTCGGATGCATTAGGCTGAGCGAGAGCAAGATCGTCTTTCAACCTGGCGAGCGTATTCACATCATCGGTGAAATTGGCGCCGGTAAAACGCTGCTGTTCCGAGCTCTCGCCGGCCTTTGGCCCTGGGGAAGCGGACTTATTGCGCGCCCAACGGGCCGCTCGGTTATGTTCATGCCGGACCACGCCTATATCCCACCTGGCACACTTCGCGCATGCGTTACCTATCCCGATTCAGCACAAGTCTATGAGGACGCAGCCATCGTTGCTGCGCTCCAGAGCGTGGGTCTGGAACAATATGCGAAGCAACTCGACCGGACGGAGCGGTGGGACCGACGATTGACGGGAGATGAAAAGCAATGTCTCGCTTTTGCACGCGCCGTTCTTCAGAAGCCGAAATGGCTTGTGCTGGACGAGTCGCTCGATGCACTTGATCGCATTTCTCGAAAGCGGATTGAGGCTCTCTTCCTCGCAGAGCTTGCCGATATCGGCCTCATCAACGTAGGTCATGCCGAAGCAGAGATCGGATTCTTTACCCGTTCGCTTCATATCACCACGGATCCGCATGGCCGTGCCTTCAAGCCAGCTTATCGGAAGGGGGCACCGGCTCAGCCGAAGCCTGCCTGGGAAACCATCCCTTTTGGATAGAAGGACATCCATGTCTCACCCGCTCAAAGCCAAGAATCGGCTGCAGACGTCTCCCCGGTCCCATGGACTTTCCGACCCGGAGTTGCTTGACGCTATACAGCGTCAGACATTTCGCTACTTTTGGGAAGGAGCGCATCCGGTCAGCGGGCTTGCACGCGATCGCAGTAGTCTTCTCCATGATCCGGCGAACGAAATAGTCAGTGTCGGAGGCTCGGGCTTCGGCATTCTTAGCGTCATCGTCGCCTGCGAGCGAGGCTGGGTCCAACGGAAGGATGCTGTGGCAAGGCTTACGGCGATGCTCGAGTGTCTCGAGCAGGCCACCTGCTATCATGGAATGTTTCCTCACTTCATGAATGGTGCCACGGGCGCCACGATTCCTTTCAGCCGTAAGGATGACGGGGCCGATATCGTCGAAACGTCATTCCTGTTCCAAGGCCTTCTCTGCGCACGTGCCTATTTCAGCGGCGACGCTGCGGACGAGACGCAACTGCGCCAACGTGTGACCAACCTTTGGCAGGAGGCCGAATGGGACTGGTTTACTCGCGATAACCGCAAAGTGCTGACCTGGCATTGGAGCCCCAACAACGGTTGGGCACTCAATCACGAGGTCCGGGGTTGGAATGAATGCCTGATGTCCTACGTGCTTGCAGCTTCATCTCCCCGCTACCCAATCTCGTTTGAGGCCTATAGGGACGGGTGGGCGGAAGGTCGGCAGTTCCTGAACCGGTGTAGTTTCGATGGCATTTACCTGCCGCTCGGACCGGCCTGGGGAGGTCCGCTGTTCTTCGCGCATTTCTCCTTTTGCGGCATCGACCCCCGGGGGCTTTCCGATTCTTACGCGGACTATTGGCAGCAGAATGTGAATCATACACTGATTAACTATGCCCATTGCGTCCGTAACCCACATGGCTATGTGGGCTATGGGCCGGCCTGCTGGGGACTTACGGCGAGTGATACAATCGGCGGCTACGCAGCTCATGCACCAGACAATGATTTGGGTGTCATTAGCCCTGCGGCCGCTATAGCAAGCCTGCCCTATGCTCCGTCCGAAGCAATGAGTGCAATTCGGAACTTCTACGAGAATCTCGGCGATCGGATCTGGGGACGCTTTGGGTTCGTGGATGCCTTCAGCGAGGAGCACGAGTGGTACGCTGATACATACCTCGCCATCAGTCAGGGGCCCGTCGTTGCAATGATCGAGAACTACCGGAGTGGCCTTCTCTGGCAACTGTTCATGAGCATACCGGAGGTCCAGACCGGCATGAAAAAACTCGGCTTCTCCAGTCCGCATTGGGCATGAGGCGACTATGACAGAACTGGATGAATGGATCACATCCGAAGCGCGGTATGCAGCTCGGACAATGGCGAGTGCGATCTCGGCAACCCATCTCGTGAAAGAGCGAACTGGTTTTGGGCAGACAGTCGTTCCAAGTCCTGGCTCAGTCCTTGCTTCGCCGATTCCGGCTTCCTACGACCCTGATCCGGACTACTTCTTCCACTGGTTCCGGGATTCCGCGATTGTCGTCGATGCCTTGCGTGTGGCGATGGACGATGGGTATGCCGATTCCTCACTGGAAGGCCGATTCCAGGAATTCGTGGACTTCAGTCTGTCTCTATTCTCGCTGAATGGACAGAGTTTTCTCCAAAGCACAGACTTCAGATCGAGGGTGAAACCATGGTTTCTTCAGTATTTGCGTCCGGATGATGAAATTGCTTCCGTCGAGGGCGCCCAAATTTCAGGGGATACGCGCGTCAACGTGGATGGGACTCTCGACTTCATACGATGGTCGCGGCCGCAGTCCGATGGACCGGCGCTCAGGCTCCTCGCCCTACTGCGCTGGTGGAATCATATTCGACCATCCGAGCGTGCGTTACGTGCCAAGATGCAACGCCTGATCGAAGCCGATCTGGCGTTCACTTTATCCCGAGTTGACCAATCTTCGTATGACATTTGGGAGGAGGAGAGAGGCTGGCACTATTACACCCTGCTGGTTCAGGCGCAGGCTCTCACCGAGAGCATGGATTGGCATCGTGCGGTAGGGCAGGGGGACCGTGCCCAAGACCTGCGTGCCATGGTCAACAGAATCCTATCGCGTCTCGATACGTATTGGGATGACGCACGATGTATCTATCGATCCCGCTCCGGCGTGGCGGGCAACCCTAGCGACAAGGACCTCGATATAGCTGTTATCCTGGGGATCATTCACACCGGGCGGCCGAATGGTCCACACAGCGTCCTTGATCCACGCGCCCAGGCGACTCTCAACGCTCTCGAAGAGCTGTTTGAGGTTGAATACGCCATCAATCGCAACCGTTCCATAGATAAGGGGCCCGCCCTAGGCCGGTATGCGAACGATTCCTATTACAGTGGCGGCGCCTATTTTTTTGCAACCCTTGCTGCGGCTGAGTTCTATTTCAGACTTGCAGACGCACTGCAGACTGGCGCAGAGATGCCGAATACACGGGAGAACCTTGGCTTTCGGCTGCGCCTCGTCGGAACAGGGGACTCTTCGCCCAGAGACCAAGTCGCGGCGGCGGCCATCCGCTCAGGTGACGCCATTCTGGAAACCGTACGAACCTATACGTTGCCGAGCGGCGCTTTGTCAGAGCAGTTCGACCAAACAACGGGCATGCAGACGTCAGCCAAACATTTGTCCTGGAGCTATGCGGCCTTCCTGACCGCTGTTTCCTGCAGATCGCGCTGCGTTCAAGCATCTAGCGCAGACTTCTCGCCGTCAGCGTAAGGCTGCAGCCATTCCAGACTCAAGCCTTGTAACGAGGTCGGTAGACACGGCATTGAAACAGGCTCGCCGAAGTAACGCCGAACGCCGAGGACATGTCGGATTAGAATATTCATATAAAGGCCCGGCCCGCTTGAATAGATCCGCCATCCTCCGTCGACGGGAATCGTCCCCGCCTTAACGCGGCTCCATTCCGCGCTTGCCTCATATCGGTCGCAGAAAGCTGCATCGCTGCTGCTGAAGTATGCATTGCGCTGTCGAAGTGCAGCATTCACCACACAGTCGGTTGCCGATATTGGATTGGCGACGGCAAGTGCTTGCCAGGATGCTTCGCCGTCGCCGAGCAATGCCATCGCTTCTGCATATCGAAGGTGAGCATGAACGTACATGAGGCCGATCTCGCGTCCAAAAAATGCTGAAGATTCGGCCCGCCGGAAAGTCGTTTCAAGCCCTCCATGATAGGCAATCGGCTTATCCATCAGACGAACGCCATCGGGAAAGCACAGATGTTCGCGAATGAGCGAACAGTGATGCTGCACCTGCTTCGGCGTGAAGAGGTCGCCAAGAATCGCCCGCGTCATTGGAATTAGAGAGAAGGAGACACCGGTTCTGACATCCCGTGGATGAAGAATAAGCTCCGGCAAGCCACCTCTGGGGTCGAACAATCCGTATCCCGCCACTACTCCGTCACGGACGAGGTAGCGATGAAAATCATGGCACATTTGCTCTGCGACGGCGTCATAGCCTGCGGCTTTCTCAGGTTTCCTGATCCGGCGCATGATCTCTGCGTAGCGGCGAAGCTGTTGATACAGAAGTGCTACCGTCCAACTGCTTACCATCCAATCTCGTTTCGACGGGTCGACAGGTTGAAGCGAGTCGTTCCAATCTCCGTTCCCGTATCCGATCAGGCAGGTGCCTGCCACGAAGCGGCTCCGGGCGACATCGATGAGCCTATCGACGTGAACCTCAAGGGAGTCAGTATTGGTTGTTCTCTTAAGATCGCTCTCGCGGCGCCAAGCCACCTGATCGTCTAGAAACGCCAGATCACCCGTTTCTTCCACATAGTCGCATAAAGCCTTAAGTGGCCATACCAGGATATCGCCATGAGCGTGCCGATCCTGGATGATGGAATATGGCTCCAGCATGAACCATTGCGGCCAATCGCCCAGGTTTTCGTACTGCTGAGCGTAGACTATGCGCAGGATCTCCTTGGCCGGTTCGTCATGCCTTAGTGAGAGAAGCAATTCGACAGGCCCTTGGCAGACGTCACGCGTGCCCCAAGCCCCGCCCGTATATTGCTCCAGGCCATGCGGGACGGTCAGATGCACCATCGCATCATGGACGAACCATGGCAGGACGGTGTCGGCCGCTTCTACCGTGGCATCAATCCTATCGCTCATTAAACGGATGCCGCGAGTGAGGCCTTCCCAATAACTGGCGGAAGAGACATGCATGGCCGCGTCGTCCACGGGTCGCTCATACTTTCCTGCCAGTCGATCCGCATCCTCCTCTCTCGCCAGCGAGCCCACAACCGCAAAGCACAGATCATTCGTGCTAACGGTCCGAATTGCTATAAAGCCCCCTCCTGGAGAGCCTCCTTCGACCCGGAGCAGCTCCTCCCCTCCAATGGCCTCAATACACTCGGGTGTGCTCGTTACGAGTTGATAGACGGATTGGGGATAGTGCTGGCCCCAAAGCTGCTCCTTGCTGGGCCGAAAGATGAAGCGTTTGCGGACTTCATCGACAATGATCGAACTCGAAAACTCTAGCTCGCGCTCTCCGAGAACGAGGTGGCCAGCGACAAGGAATCGACAAGGAACACCTGTGACCATGACGCGCCATTGCATGGCGGGCGCATCGCCGGCGACTGTGGCAGAGACAGTGATCGTCCTATCGTCCTGTCGATAGATCCAGCGGCAATCCCACAAGCCCATCTCGAAAGCGGAAGGGACCGTCAACAGACGCCATCCCTCGCCATCATCCATCAGGATCCGCAATCCGCTGGAGCGCATGACGTTATAGGGATCCCGCGATACCGAAAAGAGCTTATGAAATGATGTATTGCCGATCGTAAGCTGCGCCGCGAAAACGCCATGCATCCAGCAGGTGGCGCAGAGGGTTTCATCGCTTGGTAGGACGTCGGAGCCGCTTCGCAACAGCTCCCCATGTCTTCGGAGCACGCTTCGCTCCTTATCGCGAAGGACGACGTGGCGGCTGTGTGCTTGAGCTTTTGTAAAGAACGACAGGACTTGGCCTTCGCAGATCTCGGTCTGGCGGCGATCAGGATAGAGCTCGTCAATCTCTGCATCGCTCAAAGAAAGCACGGCCAATGGCCGTGCGTCGTCGATAAGACTCCGAACGGGTTGTCCAAGTTGCGGGATATGTGGCTTATAATCCCTGCTGGCCTGCTGAACGACGTCAATGCCTGAAAGATCGGCGTCGCTCGATCTTCCCGCATGGTCCGGCTGATATACTCCGAAGAAATTCCACGACAGGCTGCTGCCGGGCGAGAGTTCTTTCACGGGAGCCTGCAGGGCCGCACATGCGCATTCATGCTGAAGGCGGTGTGTTTCGAGATCCGTTCCGAATGGATGATCGAAGTCGGCAGCGTCACGGTAAGCTGGGCCCGTGAACTGCCGAAAGTCGGTTGCAAACCCTGCTGGTCGCTCGAGGCAACCATGAGCAACCCAGGGATGTACACCATCCTGCGCCAAATTCTGCCGGGTCATGATGACCCGGCCAATATCGGGATGAACTGCGATATGATGATCGAGATACTGGCATGCGAAGGCTTCGTTGTTCATCAGAAAGCCACGCCCGCCGAGACCGAGGTCCTGGACGAGGATAGCATCACATGAGAGGGATATATCCCGCGCGCTTTGCAGCTCGACCCTCCAGAACCATGTGTTCATCGAGGGATGGAGCCAGAGTGTAACGCAATGGCGGATGCCACGGGTCTCGCCGACCCACGCGATACGGTCCTTGCCAGTGCCGACGCGACAGTGGGCGCTTGGCCCAATGACCTGAAAGATTGCCGGGTCAGGTTGACCAATTCGAACATAGACACGACCTAACCCGCCGCCAACGGACGAGCCGAGAACCTGGTTGATCATGATCCGACGCTGATCGGCTTCATGTTCAAGCGCAAAAACCGCACCATTGGGAAGCAGGCTGACCTCGAGCCCGGTCCGATTGCGCACGCGCAATAGCCGGAGATCCGCCTCTGTAGGTGTCCATAGACGTCTCGTGCGTGACTCGTTCACAGGCTCGGATCCTCAGGTCCCTTGAGCATGCAGGTGCTCTCAATCCCCAGCCTGAGCCGCGGTCTGATAGGGCCACCCCCAATTGCGGATCTCCGGCATATCCTCACCATGGCGCGAGATGTAGTTTTTATGCTCGATAAGTTTGTCGCGAACCGACTGTACGATGTAGGCAGCGGTTGGCGCCAAGAGTGGGACGCGCCGTGCAGTCGCTTCCACCAGGTGGAAGCGGTCGAGCTTATTTAACACAACCATGTCAAAGGGGGTCGTTGTGGTGCCCTCCTCCCTGTAGCCATGAACATGGAAGTTGTCGTGGTTCGAGCGCTTATAGACGAGCCGATGGATGAGGTGGGGGTATCCATGGAAAGCAAAGATGACTGGCTTGTCTTTGGTGAAGAGGAGGTCGAAGTCACGGTCGCTGAGTCCATGCGGATGCTCGTCCGGAGACTGCAGGGTCATCAGGTCCACGATATTGATGACCCTCACCTTCAAGGCAGGAGCATGCTTACGAAGGAGATCGACCGCTGCGAGGACCTCAAGGGTTGGGACATCGCCGGCACAGGCCATCACCACGTCTGGCTCGGCTCCATGATCGGAACTTGCCCAGGTCCAGATTCCAATTCCGGCGCTGCAGTGCGCGACCGCCTGGTCAATTGTCAGCCACTGAGGAGCTGGTTGCTTGCCGGCGACGATTACGTTGATGCGGTCATAGGTCTGCAGGCAGTGCGCTGCTACATGAAGAAGACAATTCGCATCCGGCGGAAGATAGATACGGACGATCTCTGCCTTCTTGTTCGCAACGACGTCGATGAAACCGGGATCCTGGTGGCTGAATCCATTGTGGTCCTGGCGCCAGACATGGGACGTGAGCAGATAATTCAGCGACGCTATCGGACGACGCCAAGGCAGCTCCCGGGAGACTTTCAGCCATTTGGCATGCTGATTGAACATTGAATCCACAATGTGGACGAATGCCTCGTAGCATGAAAACAGGCCGTGGCGGCCGGTCAGCAGGTAGCCTTCGAGCCATCCCTGACAAAGATGCTCGCTAAGGACCTCCATTACTCTCCCTTCCGGCGCAAGGTGAACGTCCTCCGGCAGAATAGCGGCCATCCAGGCGCGATCCGTCTTCTCAAAGATTGCGTCGAGGCGATTCGAGGCCGTCTCATCCGGACCGACGACCCGGAAATTTCGCTCCGATTCGTTCAGGTCGACAATGTCCCGGAGATAGGTTCCGAGGACACGGGTCGCTTCGCCGGTCGCCTTTCCAGGGGCATCAACCCGGACCGCGAAATCACGGAAGTCCGGCAAGCGAAGCGGACGCATCAGCAAGCCGCCATTCGCATGGGGATTGGATCCCATCCGGCGCTCGCCGGCAGGTGCCAGCGAGGCAATTTCGGAATGGAGCCTGCCAATGTCGTCGAAAAGCTCGTCTGGCCGATAGCTGTGCAACCATTCTTCGAGCTGCTTCAGATGAGCGAGATCGTTTCGAACGTTTGCAAGAGGGACTTGATGCGACCGCCAGAAGCCTTCGGTCTTGAGCCCGTCCACCTGTTTCGGCCCAGTCCAGCCCTTAGGCGTCTTTAGCACAATCATCGGCCAGCGGGGACGCTCGGCCTTTTCTCCATTTCTGGCGGTATTCTGGATGAACATGATCCTGTCGAGGACAGCGTCGAGAGCCTTGGCCAAGGCCTGGTGGACCGCTTCGGGCTCTGTCCCCTCGACGAAATGGGGCTCATATCCGTATCCGGTCAGTAGCTTCTCCAGTTCGCTTCGATCGATACGGGCCAGGATCGTTGGGTTGGCGATCTTGTACCCGTTGAGATGGAGGATCGGAAGAACGGCGCCATCACGGGTAGGGTTCAAGAACTTGTTCGAGTGCCAAGCGGCTGCGAGAGGTCCCGTTTCCGCTTCGCCATCCCCGATCACACAGGCGACAATCAGGTCGGGATTGTCGAAGGCGGCGCCGTAGGCATGGAGGAGTGCGTACCCCAATTCTCCTCCCTCATGGATCGAACCTGGCGTTTCCGGGGAGGCGTGGCTCGGGATACCCCCCGGAAAGGAGAATTGCCGAAAGAGTCTTTTGAGGCCTTCGGCATCCCGCGTTATCTCTGGATAGATTTCACTATAAGTCCCCTCAAGATAGGTATTGGCGACCATACCAGGACCGCCGTGCCCAGGCCCGCACACGTAAATGATGTTGAGGTCCCGTGCCTTGATGACTCGATTCAGGTGAGCATAGATAAGATTCAACCCGGGCGTGGTGCCCCAATGGCCAAGCAGGCGCGGCTTTACATGCTCGGGCCTCAATTCGTGCCGCAGCAAGGGGTTGTCCAAGAGATAGATCTGGCCCACGGAAAGATAGTTCGCGGCCCGCCAATAGGCGTCAATCCTGTTCAAATCGTCATGATTGAGCGGCATTTCCGATGACTGCATCATTATCCGATCTTCGAAATAGCCTCGTTCCCTGCGTGCCGTCTGGTGATTATGCTCGACCGGAGGATAAGATGCCTCGCTTCCTTGATCCGAGCAATCGCTCGCAATCCCGGGTCCGCATCGGTTTCCATTGAGTGCAGCTTCGGACAGGATTCAACTCCGCCCATATCTCGATTGCCGAGGTTAGATCGGGCTCATGCGCTGCAGCGTGCCGTCCCGAAGCACGAACTGATGCCACAGGGCGATAAGGGCATGGAGCCCGGCAAGGATGAGGATGAGCGTGCCTCCCGTCTCGTGAATCTCGGCAATTGGCCCGGGAGGCCCCTGGACCGATGCAGCGATGGCGGGCAGTGGAATGCCGAAGAACGAAACCGAAACGCCGAGTCGCGATGCAGCATACCAGCCCGTAATCGGCAGGCCGATCATGAAGAGATAGAGTACGGCATGACCAATCTTGGTCGCCAGGTTAAGCCAGGGGCCCTGGATATCCTCAATGCGGGGAGCGTCGCCGAGCCAGCGGGCGATCAAGCGGGGCGCAACAAGCAGCAGCGTTGCCAAGCCCAGGGAAAAATGCAGCAGGGGCGGATTGAGACGAACCTGCCGGCCCCCCTCGCCAGTGAACCAAGCTGCCAGGATGAGCAGGGCGGTGATCCAATGTAGAGCAATGAGAGTTTTGGAGTACTTCGGGACCGATGAAACTCTTTCACGCGATTCCGACGGATCTGGAGCTCTTAGTGCAGTTTCAGCAGCCATTGCGATCATCCTTGGCGTCATAGAGGCGGCCCAGATTTAGTTGGACAGCTAGGTACATTCTAACACTTGGCAGAGCCGACCGGATTGCGTTCGATCAATCCCGAAGGCCCTTATGCATGGGAGGCTGGAGGTATCTCCCGGGAGCTTTCTTCCTAGATCCTCCTGACTGTCGGATCGCTGACATCGCTCCACAGCGAGATGTCAGCGGCTCTCATCCCACCTGGTGAGCATTTCGGTACACTGGGAGGCGAAGCTCAACCTTCAGGCCGCCGATCGGGGATCTCGCAAGAGCGAGAGAGCCACCATAGATCTCGGCAAGATCACCAACAATAGCGAGCCCAAGGCCACTCCCCGGCACGCTTTCATCCAGACGTCCTCCGCGTGCGAGAACCGTTTCAATTTCGTGGCCCGGGATGCCTGGCCCGTCGTCATCCACTGAGAGGACGATCGCCTCTCCTTCTCCACGTCCTGCGACGCGAACATGGCGGGCTGCCCACTGAGCCGCATTCTCGACGAGGTTCCCCAGCATCTCGGCAAGGTCCTGAGCATCGACCGTCGTCTTTAAATCGTCATCGACTTCAATCTCCCATGTGAGCCTTTGGCCGCCCGGTGTACGACGCATTACCTCGATGACTTGGTCGAGAACGGGCCGCACGGTAAGAGGATTGCCGGCATATGTCCGGGTACTGGCGCGCACGCGGCTTAGCTCGCGCTCGACATGGCGGCGCATGCTGTCGGCGAGCATCGCAATTTCATGCGCCATCTCGCTCTCCCCGCGCGCGTCGAGCTCCTCCGCGTCTGCGGCGAGGACAGTCAGCGGAGTCTTTAAGCCATGAGCAAGATCGCCGGCCCGCGCTCGTGCTTGGGCGATAGCCTTCTCCTGAGCTTCGAGAAGATGATCGACCTCCCGGGCAAGTGGCCGGACCTCCACGGGGAAAGCGTCGCCCAGGCGAGCCTCCTGTCCCGAGCGGATTGCTGCCAGCCTGCGCCGGATGGCATCAAGAGGCTGAAGACCGACCGTAACCTGAATCCACGCGGCTGCGATCAAGAACAAACTAAGGGCAATCAGGGAGGGAATCAGATCGGAAGCGAAGGCCAGTCCCGCCTGGTGAATTTCGGATCGACTGATCGCAACTGCAGCCCGAACATTCGCTTGCCCGAGACTCGGCGGCAGCTTGAGCTCGCGCTCGACCACAAGCAGAGAGTCACCGGCTGGGCCGGGAATTGTATGCTGATGAAACTGACCATCCGAGAGCCGGTCCTCGGGCAATGGGAGTGTGGCGTCCCAAAGCGAACGGGAGCGAAGGACCTGCCCATCCGGTTCCACTAATATCTGCCAGTATAATCCGCTCAGGGGCTCCAGGAAACGCGATTCGGCAGGAGGGCGTCCAACCTGAAGCGATCCGTCGGGCGTCCGCTCGAGACCTCCTACCAGCTGGCGAAGATGTGCTTCCAGCTCGAGAACCATCCGACGCTCAACATGTCGCTCGAACAGGAGAAGGAGCGCGACGCCGGCGATCGCCATGGCTACGGCAATGGAAGCAGCGCCTGCCGCGATGAGCCTGAGCCTGAGCGAACGCCGACTCATGGAGCCGCATTTTCAGGAACGAGATAACCGAAGCCCCGTCGCGTCTTGATCAGATCGACGCCAAGCTTACGGCGTAGTCGGCCTACGAGAACTTCGATGGCGTTAGGGTCCCTGTCATGATCATGATCATAGAGGTGATCCATCAACTCTCCTGGCGAAATGACCCGCCCGGCATGATGCATCAAGTAGTCCAGGGCACGGTACTCGAGCGGCGACAGGTTGATCGGCACATCATCCACTGTCACTCGCATCTGGCGCGTATCGAGTGTGACAGGACCTCTGGAGAGGATCGGCGAGGCCCGTCCCGCTGCACGGCGCAGAAGAGCTCGTGTGCGAGCAAGCAGCTCCTCCATGGCAAATGGCTTGGTCAGATAGTCGTCGGCACCCGCATCGATCCCTTCGACACGCTCCACCCAGGCGCCCCGGGCAGTCAGGATCAGAATGGGAAAGTTCCGTTCGGACATCCGCCACTTCTTCAGTACGGAGAGGCCATCCATCTTCGGCAAGCCGAGATCCAGGATGGCAAGGTCGTAATCCTCCGTGTCGCCACGAAACCAAGCTTCCTCGCCATCGGTTACCGGATCAACCGCATAGCCTGCCCCTTCCAGCACGGCTTGGATCTTTCGGGCGATGCGGGGATCATCCTCGACAAGCAGGATGCGCATCAGTGCTTCTCCTCCTGCTTGAGGATCTCCCCCGAGGCTGCATCGACATAAATCTCGACCAGTGTGCCGCCAGGCCGGACCACTTTGAACTCATACATCCAGCGGCCCCGCTTTTGTTCGAACGATACGTCGATGACCTCGCCACCGAGGTCGGATCCCATTCTCTCTAAGATGGCCACAAGTGGAAGGGCCTCGCCCCGTTCCACCGCAAGCCGGGCGCGGTCATGGTCGCGCTCAGCCCAAGCAGGCATGACAAAAAAAGGTCCGGCCATGCACAGGATACAGCAGATCAGATCTCTCCGGTTTATGCGCAACATCGTGCCACGATAGTCCTTCGAGGCTGTCAGGTTGCTGACAGGGACCGGTGGGTCATGGAAGCGGAGCTGTGCCAGAACGTCGGTCCGGACCGTGCGAATGGTGGGTCTCCACCGCGGATACACTCCTTACTCATGATTTTGCCTGCAACGATTCTGGCGTCCGCGGCTGCCCCGCCTGAAGATCTCTCAGAAGCTCCGGCGCACGGATCACATCATTGACAGCGCTGGCAACATGATCTCCGCCGACTGCGTTCGTAGCAGGCTCTCATACTGACCGGTGTAGCACCGGGCAAAGCGATCAGACTTCTACGCTCATGGTTAGGTCTCAGTGGAAAGGCCCTACTGTTCATCCGGCATTCGGAACATTGAGATGGGCAATTCACAGCCGGGCCGCCTGTAGGGCGTGGCTGGCTCGGCTGTCATGGTCGTGGGGCCCCGGCCCGATGGGCCCGAAATCGCCGCGCAGCGCCTTGAGGGCATACCGCTCCGTATCGATCTCGCGGGCTGTGCGGAATCCAAGCCGCCGGAGGATTGGCAGGGGTGGACACCAGCCCTGCACCGCATGCTGGAACAGGAACGCGGTCACAAGCGCCGGGAGGGCGAGCCAGCGCCGGTCCACCGCCGCCCCGAGCATCACGCCGGTAAAGGCGAGGGTTGAGGCGTTGGCCTCCAGGGTCCGCTCAACGTCCCACTCCCGATCCAACTCGCGCAAACGGCGGTCGATCCCTTCAGGGTAAGTCGCGTGCCAGCGCACGCTCTCCGCGATCTCCCGCATGATCTGCCGGTTGATGGCTTCCCCTGTATGCCTGGAGACCCGTTCGACTGTGCTCGCGACCATGGTTCGGCTTCCTGCAATAACAGGAGCAACGGGGCGATGGCCGGTCAGTTCCACGCCGGTGGCCCGGCCCCGGACAGGGTCCTTGCATATTTATAAGAAAATGCTAAATTAGTCCAAACTTATCGAATAGGTGTGGCATGCTCCGTCCAGAACTCGATCTTGAGACGTTTGAGAGGAAGGCGACAGAAGTCGCGGACATCCTGCGAGCGCTCGCCAACGAACGCCGTCTGATGATCCTGTGCAGGCTCGTGGAATGGGGCGAGGCCAATGTGACCTCCTTGGCCGAAGCTGTCGGGCTGTCGCAGTCGGCTCTGTCGCAGCATCTGGCCAAGATGCGCGAGGAGGGCATTGTGGCGACCCGGCGCGAGAGCCAGACTGTCTGGTACCGCATCGCCGACCCGCGCATCGAACAGCTCTTTGGTGTCCTCTATGCGCTGTACTGCGAGCAGGCCAAGTCCGGCAACTCGGCCTAACGGGGAGTCAATCATGGAAGACTTTACCCCGGTATCATCTCTGATTGGGGGCCTGATGATCGGCTCCTCGGCCGCATTGTTTCTCGTGCTGAGCGGGCGCATCGCCGGCATCAGCGGCATCCTTGGCGGGCTGCTTCGTCCAGCCCGGGGCGAGGTCGGATGGCGAGTGGCTTTTCTTGGTGGGCTGTTCGTCGCGCCTCTGGCTTACGTCGCCTTCGGCGGCACGCTGCCGCCTGTCGAACTTGATGCATCCCTGCCCTTGCTGATCGTGGCCGGGCTCATCGTCGGCTTCGGTACGCGTCTGGGGGCCGGCTGCACCAGCGGCCACGGCATCTGCGGCATCGGCCGGGGCTCGCCCCGCTCCCTCGTCGCCACGGGCGTCTTCATGGCTACCGCCGTCGCCACCGTCTTCGTCACCCGTCATGTCATCGGGATGTAGCCCATGCCCCTGATCCTTTCCGCCTTCGCCTCCGGCCTGCTGTTCGGCCTCGGACTGATCGTTTCCAAAATGGTCAATCCGGCCAAGGTGCTCGGCTTCCTCGACATCTTCGGCCATTGGGACCCGAGCCTCGCCTTCGTCATGGGCGGCGGCGTCGTGGTCTCGGCGCTTGGCTATCTCGTCGCCAAGCGCCGCGGCTTGCCCGTATTGGCGCCGCGTCTTGAAATTCCGACCCGACGCGACCTTGATCCGCGGTTGATCGCCGGGGCCGCCCTGTTCGGCATCGGCTGGGGGCTGGTCGGATTGTGCCCAGGCCCAGCATTGGTCGGCCTGACCTTCGGCCCGACCAAAATTTTCGCCTTCGTGGCCGCCATGATCGTCGGCATGGCCATCTTCCGGCTCGTACCTGCGGACTGGCCCCAGGTCACCTTCCGGCGCGAGGCCGCCGGCGTGGACGGCTGAGGACGGCTCCACCCCGCCGCATCAAACCTCAAGAGGATACTTACGTCCGTTGACAGGAGCAGTGTTCATGTCGCCCCAGACCTCGTCGTCCCTGCATGGCCGTCCCCTCGTGACGGGCTTCTATGAAAAACGCACCGGGAGTGTCCAGTACGTGGTTGCGGATCCCGAGACCAGGAAGTGCGCCATCATCGATCCGGTGCTCGACTTCGATCCCAAGTCTGGAGCGACCGCGACCTGGTCGGCCGACGAGCTTCTCGCTCACGTGGAGCATGAGGGTTACTCGCTCGAGTGGATTCTCGATACGCATCCGCATGCCGACCACTTCTCGGCGGCCGGCTACCTCAAGGACAGGACCGGGGCTCCAACCGCCATCGGCGAGAAGGTCGTCGAGGTCCAGAAGCTCTGGAAGTGCATCTACAACTGGCCTGCTAGTTTCCCGACCGACGGCTCGCAATGGGACAAGTTGTTTGCCGACGGCGAGCGCTTCAAGATCGGCACTCTGGACGTGGAGGTAATGTTCACGCCCGGCCATACGCTGGCCTCCATCGCCTATGTGGTTGGCGATGCCGCCTTCATCCACGATACGATTTTCATGCCCGATAGTGGCACAGCCCGTGCCGACTTCCCGGGTGGCTCGGCCCAGGCGCTGTGGCAGAGCATCCAGCGCATCGTGTCGTTGCCGGACGAGACACGCCTGTTTACAGGCCATGACTACCGGCCGGGCGGACGCGAGCCGAGGTGGGAGAGCACGGTTGCGCAGCAGCGGCGCGAGAACAAGCACCTCGTGAAAGCGAGGACCGAAACGGAGTTCCTGGCCCTGCGAGAGGCCCGCGACCGTGAATTGCCAATGCCGAAGCTCATCCTGAACGCGCTGCAGGTGAACATCCGCGGCGGTCGCCTGCCAGAGCCTGAAGACAATGGCAAACGCTACCTCAAGATCCCACTCGATGCCCTCGGCCAAGCTCCCTGGGACGAATAAGCCATAGAACCGGAGCCATGCGCACCCAATTGCGCCTCCGATCACACAGTTTCGGATTGGCTTGCCCTGTCCCCGGAGCTTTCAACCAGCGTCAGTCCGAACCCGGCCCTTGCTCCGGCGCCATCCTGCCGGTTCCGGAGCACGAAAGAGGCTCTCGCACGCTTGAGGGCTGTGTCGACGATGGCAAGCCCAAGGCCGCTGCCCACGGCGCTGCGATGGCGTCCGCGGAAGAACCGGTCAGTCACCTGGCCGATCTCATCCGCCGGAATACCCGGCCCTTCGTCTTCCACGGCAATCGAGGGTGGCTTCGTATCTTCATCAAGGAACCACCTCACGAGCCCGCCCTCGGGAGAGTGCTGAACCGCATTCTCATGGAGGTTGCGCACGGCGAGATGAAAAAGCTCCCGGTTCATCCGGATTCCCGTCCGGTAGAGCACCGGGGCGATCTCAACGCGGATGCTCGACTTGCCTGCGCCGAGGCTTGCCACGACCTCCTCAATGGCGGGGCCAACCACAATCTCCTGCGCTTCGCTGTTCTCCGCCGCAGCATCGAGGGCTGACATTGCCAGCAGCTGGCGCACGAGCCGGCTGGTGCGGTCAACGGCGACGAGGGTTTGCTTCAGGGCCCCTTCGCGCGTCTCCGGATCCTTTGCCGCCAGGGCAATCTGGACCTGCGTGCGCAGCCCGGCCAAAGGAGTGCGAAGCTCATGGGCCGCAAAGGCCGTGAAGCTGCGCTCGTGCTCGCGGGCCGCGACGACCTTGCCGAAGAGGCCGTTCAGGGCTTCGACCACGGGGCGGATTTCCGAGGGCGGGTTGCCGACGTTGACCGGGCTCAGGTCCTCCGGTCCGCGCGTCTTGAGGCCCTGCGTCAGGCGGCGGAGGGGCCGCAATCCCTGCCCGACGCTGGCCCAGATCAGGAAGGCCAGGACCGGCACCATCAGGGCCGCCGGCAGGAGCAGGCCGCGGACGAGATCGGCCACGAGGCGGTCACGCAGCCCCAAGCGATCGCCCACCAGAACCCGGACACCCTTGTCACGGTCGGCAACGGCATAGACACGCCAGGGCTCGCCATTGACCTCCCGTTCCGAGAAGCCGCTCGCCTCGTTCGACAGTTCCGTGTCAGGGGCACCGCTCGAGCGGCCGATCAACCGGCCGTCGAAGGACCAGATCTGGCACGAGAGCTGGCGCTCGTAGCCGAGATGCTCCGGCTCGGGCAGGGGAATGGACGCGGCGGGCTGATCGGCCCGGGCCGTCAGCGCGATCTCGCCGCTGGTGACCAGCGAGCTGACCATGCGGGCCGACTCCATCAGGCGGGTGTCGAGCACATGTTCGAGCTGGCGCTTGCTGTCGAGGTAGATCCAGGCAGTCCCTGATAGCCAGATCAAGCCGGTGGCGGCGATCAGGATCACAAACAGGCGGGTGCGGATCGAATTCACGTCAGGTGCTCCGAAGGCGGTAGCCGAGGCCCCGGACCGTCTCGATCGCTTCGCGGCCGACCTTGTCACGGAGGTGGTGGATGTGCACCTCCACGGTGTTGCTCTCCACGTCCTCCTGCCAGCCATAGAGGCGGTCCGCGAGCTGGTCCTTGGACAGCACCGTGCCGGGATGCGTCATGAGAGCTTCGAGGATCGCGAACTCGCGCCGGGACAGGCTTACGGGCTCTCCGCTGACTTCGACGGTACGGCGGCCCGGGTCGAGCTCGATGCCGTTCCACGACACGGTTGGCGTGGCCCGCCCGGCCGCCCGGCGGGAGATCGCCCGCAGTCGTGCCGCGACCTCGTCGAGGTCGAAGGGCTTGCCGAGATAGTCGTCCGCGCCGCTGTCGAGACCGCCGATCCGATCGGCCACGGTGTCCCTGGCCGTCAGCAGCAGGACCGGCGTTGCGTCCCGGCGCCGGCGCAATGCCCGTAAAACATCCAGACCAGAGCCGTCGGGCAGCATCAGGTCGAGGACGATGGCATCGAACTCGTCTGCGGCCAGTGCCGAGCGGGCGTCGCCGCAGGACGCGACAGTGTCGACCGTAAAGCCAAGCAGGCTAAGGCCGACCTTCAGGCCGTCGAGCAGTACCGTGTCGTCTTCAACCACGAGAATACGCATTGAGCACCTCCACAGGCTCACTGGTCCGCTCCCCTTAAGGCTGCCTTAAGGTTGGTCCGGCGGATGGAGACAGCTGTCCTGTTGCGGGGAACCTCTTGTCTCAGAATCTAATCCGAATTTTGTTCGCCCTCGCGGCAATCGTTCTCGGAACAGGCGGAGCCGGGGCCCAATTCAAGATCCCAGGTCCCGATGAGGTGTTCCAACTCAGCGTCTCCAGGGGCGATCAGGGCAGCGTCAACCTCGACTGGTCGATCGCGCCCGACACCTATCTTTATCGCGACAAAGTGATCGTCTCGACGGGAGACACGAAACTAATCCCGGTCGAGACCAGCCCCGGCCAGAAAAAGGACGATCCGACCTTCGGCACGACCGAGGTCTATCACGACGCGGCCCACGCCATCGTGACAACCACGGCGCTCGAGGCCGCAGGCGCCGTGCGCGCCCTTCTGGTCACTTACCAGGGCTGCGCCGAGAAGCTGGGCATCTGCTACCCGCCCGTGACGAAATCCGTCGACCTGAAGACACTCGTGGTTTCGGATGCCGATGCCGCGAGCGTCACGTCCAGCCGAACTGGCGCCGATCGGGGATCGTCGGCAACGTCCGCCCCGCTCCGGGCTGAGACGCCGGAACCTGCCCGGCCTGCGGCGACTCAAGCCGCGCCACCGTCCATCGCCGCTCCGGCACAACCAAATTGGGAGGCCGATAGCTGGATGAGCGGCAGCCTCGTCTCGGTCCTGGCGACCTTCCTCAGCTTCGGGCTGCTGCTGACCTTCACGCCCTGCGTACTGCCGATGCTCCCGGTCCTGTCGGGCATGCTCGCCCGCAGCGGTGGCCAGCTGTCGGCGGGGAGGGGGTTTGCACTCTCGACCACTTACGTGCTGGCCATGGCGGCGGCTTACGGCCTGCTCGGCGTCGCAGCCGCGTGGTCGGGCCAGAACCTGCAGGCGGCCCTGCAGACACCCTGGGCACTGGGCGCGACGAGCGTGCTGTTCGTGGTCCTGGCGCTGTCGATGTTCGGCCTGTTCGAGCTCCGGCTGCCCAACTCCTGGACCGGTCTTATTGCCGGCCGGACCTCCGGCATGGGCGGATCGCTTCCCGGTGCGGCTGCCCTCGGCTTCACCGCGGCCCTGATCGTCAGCCCCTGTGTGACGCCCCCATTGGCGGGAGCGCTGCTTTATGTGTCCCAGTCAGGGGACATGATGCGTGGCGCAGCAGCCCTGTTCATGCTGGGTCTCGGCATGGGTTTGCCGCTGATCGTGTACGGCACCATCGGGGCCAAAGCCCTGCCGAAGTCGGGTCCCTGGCTGGTGCGGGTCAAGCAGGCCTTCGGCGTGGTCTTCCTCGGCGTCGCCATCCTGATGATCTCCCGCATCGCATCACCCCAGCTGTCGCTTGCCCTGTGGGCACTGCTCGCCATCGGAGCCGGCGTGTTTCTTGGTGCCTTCGACGCAGCTCCCACCTGTCCCGGTCCCCGGCTGGCGAAGGCGGCGGGCATCGCAGCGGTGCTCTATGGCGGAACATTGGTGTTGGGTGCCGCGTCCGGAGCAACGGACCCGCTCCAGCCGCTAGCGACTTTTGCTCGCGGGTCGGCGTCCACCGCACCGCTGGAGCCTGCCTCCACCCACGCCACCACGCCCGCCGAGTTTGACGCCGCTGTTCAAACGGCGCAGGCACAAGGCAAGCCGATCCTCGTCGACTTCACCGCCCAGTGGTGCGTGACGTGCAAGGAGATCGACCGCAGCGTCTTCGCCGACCCCGTCGTGCAGGCACGGCTCAAGGACGTGGCGTTCATCCGGGCCGATGTGACCGACTATAATGAGGCCAGCCGGACGCTGATGCAGCGCTTCCGCGTCATGGGGCCGCCGACGATTTTGTTCCTCGACTCCAGGACGGGGCAGGAGGTCGCTCCCGCCCAAACGATCGGCACGATCGATGCGGATGGCTTCCTTCAGAAGCTCACCGCGGCGGGGGCATGATGACGGCCAACCCATCTCGTTCCCCCGCCGACGCATGGCCTCGGCGGAAGTTCCTGACATTCGCAGTCCTTTCCCCGGGCTTGGCGCTCCTGCCTCGACAGGCGCACGCACAGGCCGCTGCAATCGCCTTTGCGCATGTCACCACGCGAGAGGCATTCGACGCGGCGGTCAGGCGTGCTCGCGCCCGGACGAAGCCCGTGCTGGTGTACTTCACGGCGGAGTGGTGTCCAATCTGCAAAAGCATCGATGCCCGCGTCTTCTCCAATCCCGTCATCAAGAGGCGGCTCGAGGGCATCGCTCTGGTGCGCGCGGACATCACAACGGTCAATGCGGGGAACCGGGCGCTCATGGAACACCTTCAGGTGCCCGGGCCACCAACGATGTTCGCTATCAGCGCCAATGACGGCCGGGAGCTTCCCAGGACTCGCCTAAGCGGAGCGGTCGACGCCAATCTCTTCCTCGACACGATCAATCGCGCTGGGCTCTAGGCCCGGCATCAGTCCTTTCTAAGAGAACAAGGAGCCAAACATGCCTCGCCTCACGCAGTCTCTGTTCGCTGCTCTTTTGATGGCGTTGTTCGTCGCCGTCGTCATGCCCGCCGCTCCGGCGCAGGCCCAGGATAAAGCCATCCCGGCCGATGCGATCCTGAACGATCCCGAAGCGCCGGTCGCCGGCAACCCCAAGGGTGAAGTCACCATCGTGGCCTTCCTCGATTACAACTGCCCCTTCTGCAAGAAGTCGGCCCCGGACCTGGAGAAGATTGTCAAAGCGGACGGCAAGATCCGGCTCGTCTACAAGGACTGGCCCATTCTGACACCAGCCTCCTACCACGGCGCCCGGCTGGCTCTTGCGGCCAAGTACCAGGGTAAATACGATGAGGCTCACCGAGCCCTCATGAACACTCCGGGCATGAAGATCAGCAAGGAGAGGATGACCGAGGCGGTCCAGAAGTCCGGCATCGACATGGACCGTCTGAACGCAGACCTGACGCAGCACGGCGCCGAAATCCAGGCCCTGCTCCAGCGCAATCTCGACCAAGCCGACGCGCTCGGGCTGACGGGAACGCCGGTCTACCTGATCGGCCCGTTCAAGGCATCGGGAGCGCTCACCTACGAGCAGTTCCGGCAGGCGGTCGCCGACGCCCGAGCCCGCGGCACGCAGTAATCCGCGTCCGCCTTTCCGCCCCAAACTGCCTTTCTCTGCCCGACAGGATATCCATGTTCAGTCTCACACAGCTGGTACAGCCAGCCGGTCTTCTCCGCGCCATTGCCCTGATTCTCCCGGCCGCCTTGGCCGCCTGCAATGCCACGGCCTCGGCCCCACGTCCGGTGGTCGCCTCGCCTGGCGTCGATCCTGTCACGGCCCAGCGCTATGCCGCGATCGCGGATGACAAGCATCCGGTTCCTGGCGTCGATCCCGCCACGCTGAAGCCACGCAATGTTCGCCAGCTCGTGGATTTTTCTGCAACGGAGAAGCCGGGCACTATCGTGGTCGACCCGAGAAAGCGCTTTCTGTATCTCGTGCAGGAAGGCGGCAAGGCATTGCGCTACGGCGTCGGCGTCGGCAAGGCAGGACTGGAATTCCAGGGCACCGCCACCGTGGAACGCAAGGCGCAGTGGCCGCATTGGACGCCGACCCCCGACATGATCAAACGTGATCCGGTACGCTATCGGCCGTGGGCGCGTGGCATGGAAGGCGGCACCGACAACCCGCTCGGCGCACGTGCGCTGTACCTGTTCAAGGACGGCAAGGACACTCTCTATCGTATCCACGGCACCAACGAGCCGGAGACGATTGGGCAGGCCGTGTCCTCCGGCTGCATCCGCATGATGAACCAGGACGTGATCGACCTCTACAACCGCGTTCCGGCCGGCAGCAAGGTGGTCGTCCTGTGACGCCGCTTCGCATCGCAGCGACACATATTTTTGATGGATTGATCAAGATGGACGTCGGCCGCAGCCGACAGGATCTCCCATCCGCGCCATTGACGCCCTTCGGGCGCGGTGCGAGGTGGACCGCAAGTAGATCCGGACGGCCGATCCGAGTTTGGCCACTCGGAGGCAACCCAACCTGCCGGGCAGAGTTGTGTTCAATCCTGGGCCCAGGCAGGGCGCGGGACCGGCATGGCTCAGAGCAGGTTAAGGCTTCGCACGAGCATGTAGATGGCTACGACGAAGATCAGGCCGGCAAAGACGGTGTTGAGGGCGCCTTTCCTGACCGCAAGCTTCGACGCCAGCCTTGCGCCGAGGAGACCGCCCAGGATCCCACCGCCGATGAACAGTGCTGCCAAGGTCCAGTCGATCAGACCGGAAAAGGCGTAGTTGGTCGCGGTGGTGAGACCGAAGCCGGTCACCGCCACGAGGGAGGAGCCGACGGCGTACAGGATCGGCATGCCGGTCGCCATGATGAGCCCCGGGACGATCAGGAAGCCGCCACCAATGCCAAAGAACCCGGAGAGAGCCCCAGTCGCCAGGCCAACGCCGACCAGCTTCAGAAAATTGTCCCGCCCGAGTCTGACATCGTGGTTGCCCTCGCCGGAGCGTTTGCGCAGCATCAAGGCACCGACGACCATCATCAGAACGGCGAACAGGGCGAGGAGCTTCTGCCCATCGACCATCTTGCCGAGGGTCGAGCCACCAAGGGCGCCGACAATGCCTGCGACGGTGAACACCAGGGCACAGCGCCATTTCACGTTCCTCGCCCGGGCATGAGTGGCAAGATTGAGGGCCGCATTGGCCGCCACGGCAACTGCGCTCGTGCCGATCGCCACATGCGGATTCGTGACGCCGACCAGGTAGACCAGCAACGGCACGGCCAGGATCGAGCCGCCCCCGCCGACGAGACCGAGCGTGAAGCCGACGAGCGAGCCCGAGGCTAATCCGAGGGCGCTTTGGATAAGCGAAAGCGTCATTGTGTTCTCCTGAACGCGCGGTCCGACCGCGTCAGGCGATGGGATGCAGAAACCGCGATTCCGCTCGGCGCATCGGGAATCCGGCGGATCGTCACATCCTGTCGGGCCAGCGTTCATTTAATTAGTTATTGCTTATTTAGTTAAACCTAATTTATTGTCAATATCCAGCGGAGAACGAACCGGCGAGGAATGGGGTGGACCACGGCCTCAACCGGCGGGACAACGCCCTGCTATGGCGCATCGGGAGCGCTGCTCCAGCACGAAGAAAAGGGCCGTGCGAGCACGGCAGGTCGCTTCTCCTCGCAACCTATCGTGCTTGCCGCACCGCCATTTTGCTCAACTCCCTCAGCCATAGGACTGAACTCGCCACGGCGACGCAGATGAACCAATCCTTCGCATTCAAAGGAACGGTCGAGAAGGCCAGTTGCAGGAAGGGGATGTAAATCACGGCGACGTGCAGAAGCAGCGAAAGGCTAACCGCAAGCCAAAGCCAGCGATTGGTGAGCAGCTTGTGACAGGCGCTCCGCTCCTCGGAACGCGCATTGAAGACGTTGAATATCTGGAACAGCATCAGCGTCGTGAACGCCATCGTCTGCGCATAGGGGAGAGGCCCGGATCCCTCGATCAGGCCCCCGGGTAGCGACCCGTCAAGCACCGCCAGTGTGCCCATGGACATGACAACGCCGATGAAGATGATCTCGGCCCACATGCGAAACGTAATCACGCCTTCGCCTCGCGGCCGCGGCGGCACATTCATGATCCCCTCGTCGGCCGGGTCCAGGCCGAGGGCAAGGGCCGGCGGGCCATCGGTCACAAGGTTGATCCACAGGATCTGGGTTGCGAGCAGCGGTAGAACAACCCCTCCGGCAGTTTCGGGCACGAGCCCGATCGTGTCCGCCAGGAGAACGCCGAAGAACATGGTCATGACCTCGCCCATGTTCGACGAGAGCAGGTAGCGCAGGAATTTCCTAATGTTGGCGAAGATCGCCCGGCCTTCCTCCACAGCGACGACGATGGTCGCAAAGTTGTCGTCCGCCAGAATCATGTCGGCGGCTTCCCTCGACACGTCGGTTCCGGTGATGCCCATGGCGATGCCGATATCGGCCATTTTCAGCGCAGGCGCATCGTTCACGCCGTCGCCGGTCATCCCGACCGTGGCGCCGCTCCGTTGCAGGGATCGCACAATCTGTAGCTTGTGTTCCGGATTGACACGGGCATAGACCGAGACCTCCTGAACGGTCCTGTCAACCTCGCCGGTAGACATCTTTTGCAGCTCGGTGCCCGTCACCGCGCGGTTGTCCTCCGTGATTCCCAGTTCCGAGGCGATGACCGCGGCAGTCTTCGGATGATCGCCCGTTATCATAATCGGCCGGATTCCGGCTCGTTTCGCTCGGGCGACGGCCTCCTTCGCCTCCTCGCGTGGAGGATCAATCATGCCGATCAGCCCGAGGAAGATCATATCCTCTTCGAAACCCTCGTCGAATTCGTCGCTGCTGAAACCCTGCTTCGAGATCAACCGGAAGGCGACGCCAAGGGTGCGCAGGGCTGCGCCCGCGAGATCGTCGTTGACCTTGAGAATGGCATCGCGGCGCTCCGGCGTGAGCGGCCTTGGCTCCTCGCCTACCTGCTCCTCGGTGCAGCGGGCAAGCAGAATGTCTGGAGCCCCCTTGGTTACCGCGATCAGGCACTCCTGCCGCTCGGCATCGCTGTGAAGTGTGCTCATCAGTTTGCGCTCGGATGAAAACGGCACCTCGGCAATCCGTGCGAACCGTGCCTCGAGTACCTCGGCCTCCAGGCCAGCCTTGCGCGCTGCAACGATCAAGGCACCTTCGGTCGGATCACCCTGAACGATCCAGCGCCCATTGCGCTCATGGAGCACGGCATTGTTGGCCCGGTCGGCCGCAGCCAGAGCACGCACGAATTCTGCATGGAGATCGCCCGCGACGGGTTGCCCATTGTCCTGCTGAACCCTCCCTTCAGGCGAGTATCCGGTGCCCTCGAGTTTCACGCTCCCGCTTGCGGTCACGACACGCCGCACCGTCATCTCATTCTTTGTCAGCGTACCCGTCTTGTCCGACGCGATCACGTTGGCGGAGCCGAGGGTCTCGACCGCCGAGAGATGACGCACAATCGCATTGCGGCGGGCCATCCGTTGCACGCCGAGCGCGAGAACAGTTGTCACGACGGCCGGCAATCCCTCCGGCACGGCGGCGACCGCCAGCGCCACGCCAAGAATCAGAACATCGAAAACGGCGGACAATCCTCGAACGTCCTCGACGACAATGATTGTCGCGATCATCACGATCGCGATCATCACGACCGCGATCCCGAGCACCTTGCCGACGCGGTCGAGCTCTTTCTGAAGCGGCGTGGCCTCCTCTGGCGCGGTCCGGAGCATCCCGGCGATACGGCCCATTTCCGTCTGCATTCCGGTCGCGGTGACCACCACACGCCCGCGCCCATATGTGACGGATGTTCCGCTGAAGACCATGTTGCTGCGGTCGCCGAGGCTCACCGTGTCATCGATTGCGGCTGTGTCCTTCGAGACGGGCAGGCTCTCGCCCGTAAGGGCGGCCTCGGTTGTTTGGAGGGCAGTGGATTCGAGCACGCGCCCGTCGGCGGGAACGGTGTCACCTTCCTCCAGGAGGACGATGTCCCCGGGAACGACCTCGCCTGCCAGGATGCTCTGCCGCGTCCCGTCCCGGATGATCGTGGCATGGGCGGCCGCCATTCCGCTCAGGGCAGCGAGCGCCTTCTCGGCACGCGATTGCTGAATGTAGCCCATCAGCGCGTTGAGCAGGACGACAGCGAAGATCGCCAGCGCTTCATAGGGCAGGGACGTGTCGCGCTCGAGGAACCAGAGCGCTGCCGATGTGGCGGTCGCAATCAGCAGCAGGACGACAAGAACGTCCTTGAACTGATTGAGGAGCTTTCTCCACTCGGGGACCCGCTTCTCCGGAGTGAGCTCATTCCTTCCGTACTTCCTGAGGCGCACCAAGGCATCCTGGCGACTCAGGCCGCGCTCCGGGTCCGCTCCGAGCCGCGTCAGGACGTCGTGGACAGGTTTCCGATAGTCAGGGGCTCCGACTCCCCCTCTTTCGTGAGAATCCATCCGTTCCTGCCTCCTACCAGTCGCATTCAGCGTCGGGTTGGTCGTCCCGTGGTTCCCGTTGCGTTACGGAAAACATCGACAAGTTCGCCATGAGCGTGGCCTTGACCAGACTAACCGGTAGCACTGACGGCCGCGAGTGTGTCAGGGGTCGACACTAACACGCCGCAGGCGATGAGAGTGATACCTCGGCCAGATGGCTTCGATTGAGGGGTGCCGTGACCCGGCCCAACCCGCGCCACCGGCAGGCAGCAGCGATAGAACGGCCATGCGGCGCCCCACAACAGCGCCATCCGGATGTTTAGCGCCCCCAAACTCAGGCTCCCAGGTCCCTGCTGGGTGAAGGCTGCGGTTAGTGTGGAGAAAGCCAACAGTCGCATGGCCGGCCCAAATAGTGAGGGGTGATAAATCCCACAGCTCGGCCCGGCAGGCCAATCTGCGCTGTTCAAGCTCGCTTTCCCCTTGTAGCTAAGCGCTGATCACCTGCTGCCATCAGGGCGTATGGTCTAGCCAGACCTTCCGCGTCCCATCCGTCATGATCCTTTGGTAAAGGACGTCGTCTTGGCCCTCTTTGCACTCGGCACATCATTCTGCATCGCGTTGGCGACCTTGATCTCTGCCGAGGTGGTGAAGGCGGTTGGTGGACCCATGGCTCTCTCCCGCTGGCGCATGCTCATGGGATTTCTTATGTTGGCTCTCGTCACGACGCTTGTGGGGGATTGGGGAAGCGTGTCGCCTCAACACTTCCCCCTGATTCTGCTTTCGAGCCTTGTTGCCATCGTCGTAGCAGATCCCGCACTGAATGCGGGCATCGCCCTCATCGGAGCACGTCGTACAGGCTTGATCTTCTCATTGAGTGCGCCGTTTGCAGCCGTGCTGGGATTTCTTGTGCTCGGAGAGACAATCGGCATGCACCAGCTGATTGGCTGCGCCCTGGTCGCGTCCGGGATTGCGTTTGCAATTGGTTTCAATGGCAAGCCAGCAGTTGCCTACGGTTCCGAGGCAGCAAGGAACAGCTCAGTCCATGCCGAACTCCGCATGTCAGGCGCGGGCGCATTTCTGGCCCTGCTTGCGGCCTTTGGTCAGGCCGTTGGAATTCTTACCATGCGGCCTGTCATGCTCGATCATCCCGACCCATTTGCGGTCATGGCACTTCGCGCGCTCGTCGCGGTCG